>NZ_RBLC01000001.1:0-1180194 GCF_003634455.1 Flavobacterium endophyticum
AACAACGCCTCGATAAAATTTTATGTGCCGGAAGTAACAAATTTTGATCCGACCCAAATGATCTATTTATACGATGGAGCCGACGATTCGTATCATGATATCAAAAATGGTAGTTATGAAGTGACACTTCCTACTGGAATCTACAACAGCAGGTTTCAGATTACTTTTGTAAATACGGCTTTAGGCGTCGGTGAAACGATTAAAAATAATTTCGGAATCACGCAGGACAATGCATCGCAGACATTCACGGTACAAAATCCAAATCTAGCCGATATTAGGTCAGTCGTATTGTTTGATATTACAGGCAAAAGCGTTTTCAAAAAAGACAATCTGGGTACCAGTGAAAAGTATTCTTTTTCAACCAGCGGCTTGAGCAAAGGAGTTTATATAGTCGATCTTGTAACTTCTGATAATCAGAAATTCAGTCAGAAAATAATCGTCAACAATCAAAAAAACTAGGCCTTTCAAGGTCTTTTTTTTATTTAACTTATCAGACATTAATGGTTACTAAGGTTACAAGCAGCTTATAGCTAACCTTTTTGGTGCTGGAAACATTTTTTCATAACTTCGTCTACATCAAAAGAGAATTACTGCATAAAATAAAACCTTAAAAAATGATTGATGCCGCCAAAAGCACAGGCAGATGGGAAATTTCTGAAACAAAGCCATAAGTCTCAATGAAACTAATACTACTACTTTGGGGATTCCTTGCCTTCGGACAAGACGCCAACTTTAACGATATTACCAAGCAGTTATTGGATATTGATGAGCTTGACCAACGCTATCGAAACCAGATGGAAGAAACAATAGCACGTTTCGGAAGTGATTCAAAAGAATCAAAAGCATTGTTTAAAAATATGAAGATAACCGATTCACTGAATCTGATTCAAGTCGAAGCTATAATCAATAAACATGGCTGGCTGGGCTCTGATAAAATCGGCAGCCAAGCCAATACGACTCTGTTTATGGTCATACAGCATGCGGAGCTTCCTGCACAGATAAAATACCTGCCAATGATGAGAGAAGCTGTAAAAAAAGGAAATGCCAGAGCAAGTTCGCTCGCTCTCTTAGAAGACAGAGTCGCTTTAAAACAAGGAAAAAAACAAATTTATGGGAGCCAGATCAGCTGGAACATGAAGACTAATGAGAGCTTTGTCGCTCCGCTCGAAGATCCCGATAATGTAGACCTGCGAAGAGCCGAAGTAGGTTTGCCAAGCCTACAAGCTTATTTGGCAGAAATGGACATGAAATGGGATGTAGAAAATTATAAGAAGGAATTGCCTGCAATTGAGGAAACCTTTTTTAAAAAGAAAAATAAAATCGATTAAGTTCAAGACAAGGAATGACAAACAAGGTTTCTATCTATCGACAAAAATTACAGCTGACTCAATCGGAACTTGCCGAAAAATCAGGAGTATCCTTACGAACAATACAAAGAATAGAATCAGGTAGTCCGCTCAAAGGATTTACCCTAAAGAATCTGGCAAAATCTTTAGACATTGCTCCGGAAGATCTTATAGAAATACCCAAAGCTGAAGCTCCTGAAAACTGGAGCCTAGACAAAGCCAAGCTCATCAACATAACAGCTTTGTCCTTTATAATCTTACCTTTTGGGAATATTATATTTCCTTCAATTCTGACCTTCAGAAATTCTGGAGCAGAAACAAAAAAAATAGGACGTGAGATTATAGGCTTCCAAATAGTATGGACCATTATTAATTCTTTTCTGCTTATCATAAGTCCGTTTGTGCAAAAACTTCTTTCGACAAAAATCCCTATCATTTTAGTCGTCTTATTGGTTTCCTTGCTGACGAATACCTATATCATCATCAGAAATAGCATAGAACTGAACAAAAACCAAAGACTTTATATTTCACTGAAAAACAATATATTATAAGTCATGACATAAAAATGGCGCAAAATTGGCGGTAGTTTCTAAGCGAAAAATTAAATTCTTCATCGGAGTATTGCAAAAAAAAATCCGATGAAACTTTTAAAAAAAATTACCCTTATTGCAGTTGCAATTATCGTCATGGGCGCCCTATTTGGCCACTTTTATTTTGATCAAAAATTTACTCCCGAAAAAAATGCGTTGACTGTTCGCGGTTCTTCAAGCAGAATTCCTATCGTATGGGAAGATTCAATGACCGCCTTACTCCTTCCTGTAAGCCTAAAAGGCATTCCCGAAAAATTTTATATGCAATTAGATTTGGGTTCGCCTACAACATTATTTTATACAGCGCCTTTAAAATCAATCCAACAAAAATACGGGCCTAAATTTAACTTTTCCGACAGCCTTTCTCCTATAAAGCTAGGTTTTGAATTAGGAAATATGGAAGTTTCTTCAAGCCGATTCAAAATGTTAGAATATGGTGATTCAATACGATGGAACGATTCGGATTCGCCGATTATAATTGGAACTTTGGGAACTGATTTACTGGAAAAAAGAATAACTGTTTTAGATTTTAAAGATAACTACTGTTCTTTTTCCGAATCAATTCCAAACGAGCACAAGAAATACAATTGGTCCGATTTTGAATTTAAAAAAAGACGGATACTGTTTCCTGCGGAAATAGAAAACGAAAAAATCAAAATAATATATGATTCAGGAACTAGCGTATTTGAATTGATTACGAGCAAAAAAAGCTGGGAAAAATATAGAAATAGCGGGCCTATTCTTAAAGGAGAAGGAAATTCCTGGGGTAATAAGCTGACAACTTATACGGCAAAAACAAGTAAAAAAATCCGGATTGGCAATACTAACATTACCTTGTCGGAAGTAACTTATATTGAAGGAACCTCTTTTTTACAGCGTATGCTAATGAAATCTTCCGGAATGGAAGGCATGGCAGGCAATAAAATTTTTATGGGCAAAATACTACTCCTGGATTGTAAAAAACAGAAATTTACGATCTATTAAATCAGACTTTTATAGATTTTTTCTTTACTGTCTTTCTTTTTCTTAATTTCGTCTGTATTAGGAAACTAAAAATTCAGACACTAAATGAAAGCCATCCGAAACCTACATCCTGATTTTCAAAATCTATTGGAACGCAAGGAGCCAGAATTAATTCATTTATTTCAGGACCTAAGAGCATTAATCTTAGAACTCTATCCTGAAAGCAATGAATTGCTGTATCATACGCATGCACTGACTTCTGTCTTCTCTATTTCAGAAAAATTATCAGATGCTTTCTGCATGATTCCAATCTATACAAATCATCTCAATCTAGGCTTCAACAAAGGAACCCTACTCGAAGATCCAGATAAATTACTGACAGGAACTGGAAATCTAATACGTCACATTCCGATAAAAACAATTGCTGATTACAGAAACGAAAAAGTAAAGAATTTGATCAAATCGGCAGCAGAATTTGCAATCAACGATATGGACAAGCCTTCAAAGACAATTGGCAAGACAATTTCAAAAATCAAAAAGTAAGATCAAAAGACATGAACCTGACCCAGCAAATAGCAAAGCACTTTAGAGAAATTCATTTTGGAGGCAACTGGACCTGCTCCAACCTAAAAGAAAACCTGAAAGACATAACTTGGCAACAGGCAACAACAAAAATCCATTCGTTTAATACGATTGCAGCCCTAGTCTATCATATGAATTATTACGTAAGTGCTGTCTTAAAAGTACTGCAAGAAAATCCGCTAGAAGCCAAAGACAAATACAGCTTTAACCATCCTCCTATCCTTTCGCAAGCAGATTGGGAAAATCTGCTCGACAAAACTTGGGCAGATGCAGAAAACTTTGCAAATTTGATCGAGCAATTGCCAGAAGAAAAACTTTGGGAACATTTTACGGAGGAAAAATATGGCAATTATTACAGAAATATCCACGGAATTATTGAGCACACACACTATCATTTGGGCCAGGTTGTCATCTTAAAAAAACTAATTTTAGCGGAACAATAAACAAATATGAAACACCTCTTCCTTCTGGCATTCGCAGTAATTATATTTACATCCTGCACTAGCACTCCCGAAAGCAATATCAAAGAAATAGCAAGCAACTATTACAAAAAAGGCGCTTTTAACGGAACGCTTTTAGTCGCCAGAGACGGAAAGATTCTTTGCGATACCGTTCTAGGCTATAGGGACCTACAAACAAAACAGCCAGTAAACGACAGTACCGTTTTTTATATAGCATCGCTTGCTAAACCGTTTACTGCGCTGACTATCATGCAATTGAAGGAACAGCATAAATTAGAGTATGAAAACACTATTTCGCTATACATGTCCGATCTGCCACCATTTGCACAAAAAATTACCATCCGCCAATTGCTTAACCATACTTCAGGAATTCCTGATTATGAAAAAGAAATGGCTCCCGTAAAAAATCTTACCAATACACAGGTCATGCAATGGCTAGGCACAAAAAGCAACCTGAACTTTTCGCCTGGTGATAAATTCGAATACAGCAATACAGGCTATATTATTTTAGCATCCATTATTGAAAAAATAAGCGGTAAATCCTATGCCGATTTTTTAAAAGAAGCTGTCTTTCATCCATTGAATCTAAAAAGAACTATCGTTTATGATACTACAAAACCAACCATTACCAACAGGGCGATCGGTTACAACAAAGACAAAAAACTGGATGATTATTCGATTCTGACTACTGGCGATGGAAGTATTTTCTCAACTGCAAAAGATTTGTTTGCTTGGGAAGAGGCGCTTTACGGCCAAAAGCTGATGAGTAAAAAAGAAATGGAAAATGCTTGTCAGCCGGCAAAATTAAATGACGGAAGCATTTCGAATTATGGTTTCGGCTGGAATATACAAGAAAAAGAAGGGCATACAATAGTTAGCCACACAGGTGGATTAAACGGCTATAGAGCCTGCATTTGGAGAAACCTTCATGATAAAACAGTGATCATTGTGTTGACAAACCAAGGCGATGCTTTTCCACTACAGCAATTTATGCAAGAGATTGAAAACGAGTTATAACCGTGCATATTTCAATTTCATAATCTTTTGAAGGAATCATATAACACAAAAAATCCACTGGCTTGCTAAATTTGATTTTCTTTCAATAAGAACTTTTATGGAAGATAATAAAGAAAATCAAAAAAAAACCGTGAAGACTGACAACGGCAAAGCTTCCGGTGAAAAATATATTCATGTTTCTGAGATTCCTACGCAAAAATTGAATGACGATAAGGATTTCCGAGACAGCCTAAAAAACAAGCGCGACAGCGCAATTGATCCTAAACCAAAAGAATCACAGCCAGAGACTGGAAAGGACAATGAAACTATGGGAATACCATAAACAAATTTGAGTTTAGTTATGAGGCGGAAGGTAATACTTTCGCCTTTTTTGTTACAGCCACTTTTTTCTCCTGAACCAGATAAAAATAATTACCGAAACAATGACCATCGCCAATAACGCAAGCGGGTATCCTAGCCTTTCATCAAGCTCAGGCATAAACTTAAAATTCATCCCATAAATACCTGCAATAAAAGTCAAAGGCATAAAAAAGACAGAAAAAATAGTCAGGATTTTCATCACGTCATTTGTTTTTCGGGCAGATAAAGAAAGGTAGATATTTAATAGATTATTTGCGTCATCCTGCACCTGTCCGTAAAGCGTAAGCAGCTTGATATGCAAGTCTCGGACATCCTGTAAAGCTGGAAGATCCTTCTCTTCTACTTTCACCGAATTTACGACTTCATTCGTCAACAGCAGCAATTTCTTGCAGAGTCCCGTTTTTCTTTTCAGGTAATACATCCCTTCAATCATGTCGGCAGGAATATTTTTTTTGAGAAATACTTTCGATTCATAGTAATCTATCTTCTCCGAAAGCCGTATTGCGGGCACTTCGTACGAATGCAAAGTTTCCCAAATAATCTTTACTGCCATGCCACCGGTCGTTTTTAGTTTACCCGTATCCATACAAGTTTTGCGTATTTCTTCCATGATCGGCTGGGCAGATCGGTGAATCGTGATGATAAAATTAGAATTATAAAAAACGGCAATCTTGCTGCTAAGCTCTCGGATTGTCTGCTCGTGTTCATGAGAATGCTGCAAAATCCTGACGATAAAAAAGTGCGTATTGTTATGCTCTTCGTATTTAGGAAGATGGTCTGGATCAAGACTATCCATCAAAGTGTAAGGATTCAAATCATATATTTCGCTGACTTTTTCGAGCTCTTCTTTTGTTGGATTTGTAATATCGGTCCAGACAATATCCGTATCTGAAAATTTGCACGTTTCTACAGCCATAGCCTTATTCTTTTAATTATCTCAAATTTAAGGTAATATTTGGGAACATATTCTGAAAGAATAGCAAAATTTTTGCATTCTTCTGCCTCTGACTTTAAGATTTTCTTAACTTTGTTGTACCCTCTAACTCTGACATTACTATGCCGACATCCAAAAACTATTCTGCTATCGAAAAAATCATAGCATCGGCACACGAGCCTATGCTTTTGCTTGATAAGGCGTTAAAAGTAGTATATTCCAATGTTGCGTTCAATAACAAATTCAGCTTGTCAGAGCCTGATAGTTACGGGAGAAGGTCTTTTCTAGAAATAAGACATGACGCTTTTGATATTCCTACTCTGTCCAAGCTTCTTTTAGAAACTCTGGAAACAAAAGGAACTATCCAAAATTACGAACTCCGGTATGCCAAAAATTCAGAGAACAGCAAATTACTGCTAAATATCGATTCGATCGAATTACCAGAAGAAACATTCCTGCTTTTGGCCGTGAATGATATCAGCAGCGAGGCCGAACAACTGCAGTCGTTTCTCCAATCAGTGCTAAATTCTACAAACTATGGAATTGCAAGCTATGAAGCCGTATATCAAAAAGACGGCACGATTGGCGACTTCAAAATTTCGTATACGAATCCAGAAGTACCCAGAAACTTCGGACTTGAGCCAGGACAAGTAATCGGAAAGACATGTAGAGAAGTCTACCCTGGAATCTTTGAAAACGGCATCTTTAA
This sequence comes from Flavobacterium endophyticum, assembly GCF_003634455.1. Classification (GTDB taxonomy): domain Bacteria; phylum Bacteroidota; class Bacteroidia; order Flavobacteriales; family Flavobacteriaceae; genus Flavobacterium; species Flavobacterium endophyticum. The sequence goes on from NZ_RBLC01000001.1 coordinate 6,963, forward strand.
AAGAATGGCCGCTTGTATGGAAACAGGAATTCCTGATAGTTACGAAATTTCTGTTGAGCATAACAATACTACTATATGGTTCAATGCCACTATCGAAAAAGTAGGCAATTCTGTGGCTGTAACCTCAAAAAATATAACTCAGGAAAAAACTGCTGCCCTAGAAATCGAAGCCATCAATACGCTTCTTTTAAATAAGAACAAGGAGCTCGAACAGCAACTGCTTACTGAATTTTCGGAAAGCTTTTACTCCTATGGAAGCGGTCAGGATTTTTTCAACTCACTGCTGCTTGAAATAGCGGCTAAAACAAAGATGGACTATGTGCTTCTTGGTGAAGTCATTACAGAAGAATCGGGAGAAGAGTGTATCAAAAGCGTTTCTGTAATAGCTTTTGGAAAGGTTACAGATAATTTCAAATACCTCTTAAAAGGCGGTCCTTGTGAAGAAGTCATTAAAGGAAACAACACGCATTATCCTAACAATAGCCAAAAACTCTTTCCTGATAGCAGGACGCTGGCTGAGCTAAATGCCGAAGGTTATATTGCCCATCCATTAGTCAGTTCATCGGGAAAAATAATCGGCCTAATAGCCGTGCTACACCAAACCGAGATAAGTGACATATCGTATATCGAATCACTGTTGAAAATAGCTGCCAAGAGAAGCGAGATGGAATTTGAGCGCCTCCAGAATGAAAAGCTTTTGGAGATGAAAAACAAAGAACTGGAAAGACAGAATATCGAACTGGCTTCCTTTGCTTATATTTCTTCTCATGACTTGCAAGAGCCGCTCCGTAAAATACAGCTGTTTGCCAGCCGTATCCTCTTTCGTGAAAAGTCTAATTTCAGCGAGTCTTCGCTTGGCTATTTCCAAAGCATCACGAATGCGGCGAATCGTATGCAGAACTTAATTGAATCATTGCTCAACTATTCAAGCATGGATGCTTCTGAGATTCATTTAGTTCCTACCGATCTGAATGTTGTAATTGACGAGATAAAAAACAACATGATCGATATTATTGAGAAAAGGAATGCCCGCATTGAAGTAGCCAAATTGCCTACGCTTCCTGTAATTCCGATTCAGTTTCAGCAGCTTTTGACTAATTTAATTTCTAACGGCATAAAATACAACCGAGAAGACATCGACCCTGTCATAAAGATAAATGCTGAAATAGTTTCTTTAGAAGAATTTGCCGGAAAGCAATTCTGGAAAATAAATATTGAAGACAACGGAATCGGATTCCAGCAAGAATACGAAGAAAAAATCTTCGAACTATTTAAAAGGCTACATGGCAAAACCGACTATGAAGGCACTGGAATCGGCCTTGCCATATGCAAAAAGATTGTTCAAAAGCACGACGGGTTTATTCGCGCCATAGGTACGCCTGGTGTTGGGGCACAATTTTTAGTATACCTTCCCGTAAAATAATCAGGCAACAAGATTGTTGAACTTTTCTCTATAAGCCGTCGGAGTCATTCCCACATTTTTCTTGAATAGGCTTCGGAATGATTTCAAATCGTTATAGCCCGACTCAAACATTACTTCCATAACGCTCTGCCTTGAATGTTCTAGCATCTGCTTTGCAGCCTCTATTCTGGTCTTCTGCAGGTATTCAATCGGCGTAATGCCTGTCACCTGCTTGAATCGCCTTACCAAATTTCTCCTACTGGCTGGAACATCCGTAATAATTTCTTCAATTGTATTTGCCTCTCTAAAATTTTTCTTGATGACATCTTGCGCCTGCTTCACCAGATCATCGCCATGGTCTTCGGCTGGAGTAAAAGTCCCGAAATAGGTCTGCTGGTTTCTGTCAAGATCGATAGAAAATATCTTTGCGGTTTTCACAGCCATCTTTCTGCTGCAGAAGTTTTCGATAAGGCGCATCATCAAGTGAAAACTATTCGTAGCGCCTCCGCTTGTGTACACTCTATCTTCTTCGGTAACCACGGCATCTACTTTCAGGTCAACCGCCGGAAAGGCATTCGCAAAAGCATATTCTGCATTGATGTGGGTTGTTGCAGGCTTGTTATCCAGTAAGCCTGTAGAAGCCAAAAGAAAAGCGCCCGTGCAGAAACTGGCTATCGAGGCTCCTTTTTCATACTGCTCTCGCAACCAGACAATCCAATGTCGGTTCAAGGTAACGGCTCTCGGAATAATATCCTGCTTGAATGCAGGAATGAGCAAAATATCATATACTGTATCTGAATCCGGCTGCCGCAAGTTATATTCAGAATACGTCTGTGCTACCTCTTCCATATGGAGAAGGCTGATGTCAAAATAAGGCTGAAGATTGTCTTGCAGATAAAATCTGTTGACGGTCTCAAAGACGTCTAGCATCGCTGCAACGCTCAAAAGCCTGTGTTCTTGTGTAAGCAAAATACCTAGTTTCATAGCTAATTTTTTAGGAAGAACAAATATAAAATATTTTGTCTTAAATCCCCCCTCATAATGACTTTAACCCACACCTTTTATGCTTATTTTTTGAATTAATTTTATCAAACCTTATAAAAGAAGGAATTTAATTCAATTTTTAATACTAAAAAATATCAATATGAAAATCAAGCCCACAAGTAGCAGGATGTTTTCTTTGCTTGTCTTATACGACATGCAGACGCTTTTTTTCGAGAGAGCCTTAGAGAAAATTTCGGATGAAGATGCCCATAAAAGATTAGATACCAAAGCCAACCACATTGCTTGGCTTGTAGGAAGCTTGGTACAGCAACGCTACGAAGTCGCAAACCTATTAGGCTATACGGAAAAGCAACAAGCAGAGAACTTATTTAAGGATGGCAAAGGCATACAAGACAATGTACAATATCCGCCTTTATCGCAATTCTTACAGGACTGGAACAAAATCAGTCCAATATTGCAGGAGCTATTGTCTAAAGTAACCGATGAAAAGCTAGATGAAAAATTTGAAATGATGCCAGGAATGGTAATGTCTCATTACGAACTAATCACTTTCGTTATCTACCGCGAAGCAAACTGCATAGGCCAGATAGCACTATGGAGAAGACTTTTAGGCTATGATGCCCTACGATATGATGATATGTAAATCTTTAAAACAATAGCCATGTTACATAAAAGCAAAGCATTCACCGGTTTCTCTGTCGATGACAGTAAAAAAGCCAAAAAATTTTACGGCGAGATCTTAGGATTGGAAGTAGAAGAAGATCCGGAAATGGAAGGAATAGTAACGCTAAAAATAACGGGCGGCACTTCGATATTAATCTATCCGAAAGAAAATCACGAGCCCGCCACATTTACGATTCTTAATTTTCCAGTGCCTGATATCGAGAAGGCAGTAGAAGAGCTTTCTAAAAAAGGCATACAATTCGAACACTATGTTATTGACGGCACGCCAACCGATGAAAAGGGAATCTTTAGAGGCGGCGGTCCGTTGATTGCTTGGTTCAAAGATCCCGCAGGAAATATACTTTCAGTATTAGAAGAATAAAACAATTTCAATCAATTACGAACAATTAAATTAAATCAAAATGGCAACGATTAACACGTATTTAAATTTTAATGGCAACACAGAAGATGCCTTTAATTTCTACAAGGCAGCTTTTGGCGGCGACTTCGCAGTAATAATGAGATTTGGAGATACTCCTGGATGCGAAGAAATGCCTGAGACAGACAAAAACAAAATCATGCATATCGCCCTTCCAATTGGTGGCAATATGCTTATGGGAACGGATGTTCCGGAAACGATGGAACAAGTCAAAAACGGAACCAGTATGTCCATTTCAATCAATACCGATTCTGAACAGCAGACGAGAGACTTGTTTGCAAAACTTTCTGAAGGAGGCAAAATCCAAATGCCGCTAGACGATATGTTCTGGGGTGCCTTATATGGCATGTTTACCGACAAATTTGGCATCCAATGGATGATCAATTATGAGTATGAGAAAAAGTAATAAATAAAAAAAAGAGAAATATGGCAACACAAATTTTTGTAAACCTTCCCGTAAAAAACCTGAACAAATCCATTGAATTTTTCACAAAGCTAGGCTATACTTTTAACCTGCAGTTTACCGATGAAAATGCGACCTGCATGATTATCAGCGACACTATTTTCGTAATGTTGGTAACCGAGCCTTTTTTCCTGAATTTCACCAAAAAAGAAATCTGTGATACTTCTAAATATACAGAATCCATCATCTGCCTTTCTGCAGAAAGCCGCGAAGCCGTAGACGATATGGTGAAGAAAGCAATAGCAGCAGGCGGTTCTGCACCAAATGACAAGCAGGATCATGGCTGGATGTACGGCCACGGTTTCCAAGACCTAGACGGACATCTTTGGGAAATAGCGTATATGGACGAAAGCGCCATGCCGCAATAAGCAAGCAACCTATTTAAGACGAATCAGAACACGGCCAAAAGCCGTGTTTTTTTTATTGGAAAAGGCCAAACAGCCTATAAATAACAATAACCGATAAAGCAAACAAAATGTAAGTCGCAAAAAGGGGCAGGTAGTATTCTTTAAAACGCACTTTAGAAACTACAGAAAACTTAAAAAGAAAATACCAGCAGCCGACGGCCGCAAGGCCTGTGATAATTCCAAAAATAAGGCCACTAAACCAAGTAGGATCAATATCCGTATGCGTCCAAATATAATGATAGCACAAGACGATAAAAAGTCCAGACAGATAACGGAAACCTTGTTCCCAAACTTTCTTGCGCTCAGGAGTAACATTGCTTCCTATCCTTGACAAGATAAGGCCTAACACCAAAGGTTCCTTAAAAATTTGGCCGAACCGTTCCGAAACATACTGGCTGAATAATAATGTGATGTGTGTAGCCACAAAAGCGGCAACGCAGATTTTTAGAAGTTCCATTTGAAATAATTTAGTAAAGTTTGTTATGATCTTTTTACAATTTTTATATAAAACTTAAGGATAATTATATAATCGATTTTAGGTTTTGCAATCGTAACTTTGGATTAATAAGAATTGGAAAATCTATTAAATAGCCGATAATAAAAATCATCTAAAATTTCAATTCAAGAACTCTTGATTTGTATTTATTTTTTGAGGTTTATTATTTGTTTTGCAATCCCCATCATTTTCATGATGGGGATTTTTATTAAAAGGATATTGGAAGCAAATCGTGAGGTTGCTGGTTCTCAATATAGTCTTTAAACCTTTTGATATCATTTTCTATCATATTTTCAAAAATAGGATTCAATACTTTGGCTGCCGTCTCTCCTATTTTTCCAAGCGGAACCTGATACGAAATCATGACTTGCATTTTTGTGCCTGATTTTCCATTATCATAAAATTGGACTTTCCCTATATTGTGGATAATAGAATCCGAAAACGAACGCCAGCTAATTTCCCTATTTTCTTCATCTTTAATAATCGCGGCTTTCCATGTAAGATGCCCTATATTTCCCGGAATCTTTACTTTCCATTCCGAAGTTTCTTCATCTAAGAGTACGACGCTTTCAAGATGCTCCATAAATAAAGGCAGGTTTTCCAAATCGCGCCAAAACGGATATACCTGAGAAACAGGCCTATCAATAGTCATCTGGATCTTGATGTTGATAATCGGGGTCTTTTCGACTTTTGCTTTAGTTTTTAAGGTATCGTAGCCAGGACAGTATCCCGTGGCACCTCTAAAAATCATAAATCCTGCCAATAGAGCTCCAGGCATGCTTTTAGGTTTTTTCGTAATAGCATCGTAAAGCAAGACAGAACCTGACAAAACAGAAACAACTCTTTCGGTTGTTCCCATATTCGTTTCCAAATTAGATAAGCGAGAAAGTATTTCCTGTGGTTTCATTTTCAATAATTTATACTTCTTTACACATAAATTTAGAGCTAATAATTCAATTTATGTTTATTTCCAATCAGCATTTAACCAAGTTTTAACGTACTATTTTCTTTAATCGTCCTACTCTTCTGATTTTTAAAATTTTAGCGGTTAATTTCTTAAATAATTAACATTTATTAACATAAATTGAAAATTATATAAATTTTATTAGCAATAGTATAAATAATTAACAATACAAAATCATCAAATTTGTAAAAACTGTTACAATTAACCAATCTTAAAAACACATGTTATGAAAAAAGGAAAATTTTTAGCTCTAGCAATTTTAGCTATCAGCTTCGGAGCTTGTTCAGATGACGACACTTCAAACAACGATTCAGGTGCTATCGAAGGAGTCTATAACTTGACAGAGTTCAACACGGGAGCTGCAACCGATTTTGACGAAAATGGAACAGAATCCACAAATCAAATGGACGAAAGCAATTGCTATGATGGCAGAAAAATCGATTTTAATTCCGATAATACGTTTACGTATGAAATCGATTATATCTTGATTGACACGAATACTGGTGTAGCAATTTGTGCAGAAAATGATGTTACAGGAACATGGACAGTCGCAAACAATGTCATTACTATTACGTATGAACAAGAGGACGGTAGCGACGTAACCTTGAATTTTACGAGATCCAACAATGGCCGTACGTTGACACAAACGACAGTCTTGACAACCTATCCTGACAGGAATGCCGAGGGCGTGCCCTATAATAGAGCGGGTAGTGTTGAGCTGGTATTTTCCAAACAATAATATTCCAAAAAAAATTAGAGCTGCTTCCATTACGGAAGCAGTTCTTTTTTAAATTTAAGCCAAATTATAGGCTGTATTAAAAAAACATTTATACATTTGCCACAATAATCATTCACATGAACTGCATTTTAAACAATACTTGGTGGTGGAATAACTTACGTCGAACTTCGTGAGCGAATCCTGCTATCTGTATTTTTTAAATCCAAATATTTAAGGCTTGTCATCACGACAAGCCTTTTTTTATTCCCAAAACTGAACGTATGAAAATGTATAAATTACACTCAAAACACAAGCAAATCCTGGCTGATACTATAACGCCAGTAAGCGTTTATCTAAAGATAAGAGATAAATTCCCGAACAGCCTTTTATTAGAAAGCAGCGATTACCACGGCGGTGACAATAGCTTTTCATATATCTGCTGCAATCCTATTGCGGCTATAAAAATAGCAGGCAATAAGATCCTTAAGACCTATCCCGACGGAAGCTCTCACGAAATAGAAATCGAGAACACAACCGAAGTTGCTCAGACCATCCAAGAATTTGCTTCACAGTTTGAAGAAGAAAAAAACAACTTCAAGTTCATCAATAGCGGCTTGTTCGGCTATATCGGATACGATGCCGTGCGTTATTTCGAAAAGATTACGATCAGTCCAAAGCCAGACAGTCAGGAAATCCCAGACATCTATTATGCTGTCTACCAAAATATCATCGCTATCAATCATTACAAAAATGAAGCTTATATCTTTTGCCACAGTCTGGACGGTAAGGACAATATTGCCGAAATCGAACAGCTGCTGTTGTCCAAGAATTTTGCTTCCTATTCCTTTTCTAAACAAGGAAAACCCTCTTCAAACCTGACCGATAATACGTTTAAGGAAAATGTAGTATTGGCAAAAAAACATTGCCATCGCGGCGATGTATTCCAGCTTGTACTGTCACGACGCTTTACGCAAAATTTCAAAGGCGACGAATTTAATGTCTATAGAGCTTTGAGAAACATCAATCCTTCACCCTATCTCTTCTTTTTTGACTATGGCAATTTCAAAATCTTCGGCTCGTCCCCTGAAGCACAATTAATAATCAAAAACCGCAAGGCCGAAATCCATCCCATTGCGGGAACTTTCAAAAGAACCGGAAATGATGAGCAAGATGCCGTCCTAGCCAAAAAACTTTCCGAAGACAAAAAAGAAAACAGCGAACATGTCATGCTTGTCGATCTTGCCCGAAATGACTTGAGCCGAAATTGCCACAGCGTTCAAGTGGAAAAGTACAAGGAAGTACAATTCTTCTCCCACGTCATCCATCTCGTTTCAAAAGTAACCGGAACAGTAAAAGAAAAATCAAGTACCATGAGTTTGGTAGCCAGCACTTTTCCAGCCGGTACCTTAAGCGGCGCTCCAAAGCACAAAGCACTGCAGCTTATTGATAAAATAGAAAAAACGAACCGCGGATTTTACGGCGGAGCCATCGGATTTATGGATTTCCAAGGCAATTTTAACCATGCCATCATGATACGCACTTTCTTGAGCAAAGACCATCAGCTCCATTATCAAGCAGGAGCCGGAATCGTGGAAAGTTCCGACGAAGAAAGCGAAATGCAGGAAGTATACAACAAATTGGGAGCGCTGACTAAAGCATTGGATCTGGCCGAAAACATCTAAAAATCAAGGAAATGAAAATAGTTATCATCGACAATTACGACAGTTTTACCTATAACCTTGTCCATTATCTAGAAGAATTATCAGGAGAAGTAACCGTGCTCCGAAATGACGAATTTGAAATCGAAGAACTGCAAACTTTTGATAAAATCTTGCTGTCTCCTGGCCTTGGAATTCCAGACGAAGCGGGTCTCCTAAAACAAGTCATCAGCCACTATGCCGAAACCAAAAGCATATTGGGAATCTGTCTCGGACAGCAAGCTATTGGAGAAGTTTATGGTGGGAGCTTAATTAACTTAGATAAAGTTTTTCATGGCATTTCATCTAAAGTAAAAACTTCAGTAAAAGACGAGACGCTTTTCGATACAATTCCAGAAGAATTTGAAGTCGGTCGCTACCATTCTTGGGTCATTTCAGCAGAAAATTTTCCCGATGAATTAGAAATAACGTCTACTGATGAAAACGGACAAATCATGTCATTAAGGCATCGGAAATTCGATATAAAAGGCGTACAGTTTCATCCCGAAAGCGTCCTCACGCCTCATGGAAAAACAATCCTAAAAAATTGGCTCGACAGTTAAAAGCAATAATTAGTCCATGTCAATTTAAAAATAGAAACAATGAAAATCATACTCAACAGGCTCATAAGCCACGAAACCCTATCCAAAGAAGAAGCCAAATCTGTTCTGGTAGCCATTTCTTCGGGACACTACAATCCGAGCCAGATTTCGGCTTTCCTAACCGTATTTATGATGCGATGCATTACCATAGACGAATTATCCGGTTTTAGAGAAGCACTATTAGAACTCTGCATTCCGATTGATTTTTCCGATTACAATACAGTTGATTTATGCGGCACAGGCGGCGACGGAAAAGACACCTTCAACATCTCTACCCTAGCTTCTTTTGTAACGGCTGGTGCCGGAATTAAAGTTGCAAAGCACGGAAATTATGGTGTTTCCTCGGTTTCCGGTTCCAGCAACGTGATGGAAAATCTCGGCATAAAATTCAGCAATGATGCTGTTTTTTTAAGGCGATGCATTGAAGAAGCAAATATTTCCATCCTTCATGCCCCGCTCTTCCATCCCGCTATGAAAAATGTAGGCCCGATCCGCAGGGAGCTGGGTGTCAAGACTTTTTTCAACATGCTAGGTCCTATGGTAAATCCGTCATTTCCTAAAAATCAGATCGTCGGCGTGTTTAGCTTAGAACTGGCTCGGATGTATGCCTATTTATACCAAAATACCGACGTAAACTATACCATCCTGCATTCCCTAGAAGGCTACGACGAAATTTCGTTGACGGGCGATGCAAAAATCATCGGCAAGACTTCCGAAACCATTATCGGTCCCAAAAATTTCGGCCTGCATGCCCTGAATCCTGACGCTATAAAAGGAGGTGCTACTGTCGAAGCAGCAGCGCAGCTGTTCCATGATATTATTTCCGGAAACGGAACAGAAGCCCAAAACCAAGTCGTCTGCGCCAATGCTGCTGTAGCAATCAGCACTGTAGAAAACAATTCGCTGGCGGAGGCCTACCATAAAGCCGAAGAGAGCCTCAAAAGCGGAAAAGCCTTAGAAAAATTAAAAAAACTGCAACACTTAAGCCGATAGCCATGACTATTTTAGACCAAATAATTGCCGACAAAAAGCGCGAAGTCGCCTTAAAGAAAAGCATCATTTCTATTCAACAATTAGAATGTTCCGATTTATTTGGAAAGCATGCGATCTCGCTGTCTGAACACATCAAGAAGTCCGCAGGAATCATTGCGGAGCATAAGCGTCGTTCTCCTTCAAAAGCTATAATAAATAATAGTTTTTCAGTAGAAGAAATCGCAAAAGGATATGAAAAAGGCGGTGCTTCTGGAATTTCGGTATTGACCGATGCCAAGTATTTTGGCGGTTCGCTCGAAGACCTTCAATTGGCAAGAGCCACTGTTTCCCTACCTCTTTTGAGAAAAGAATTTATTGTCGATACCTATCAGATTGTAGAAGCCAAATCGCACGGAGCCGATGCCATCCTACTGATAGCAGCTGTATTGACCCGAGAAGAAATTAGGCAGCTTTCGCAATTTGCCCAATCGCTCTCCCTAGAAGTCTTGCTGGAAATTCACAACCATGAAGAACTGGAAAAAGCAATGATGCCCAGCCTTAACTTGATCGGCGTAAACAACAGAAATCTTAACAATTTCGAAACCAGCCTGACCAACAGCTTTGAATTGGCCGCCGCGATTCCGGATGATTTTATCAAGATATCTGAAAGCGGCATCAATACTCCAGAAGACATCCAAAAGCTCAAGCAATATGGCTTTGAAGGATTTTTGGTCGGCGAAAGCTTTATGAAGACCGACAACCCTGGTCTGGCACTTGAGAAGTTTATCAAAGAAATCAATTCCAACCTATGACAAAGCAAATACAGCTAAAAATCTGCGGCATGAAGTTTTCTGAAAACATTCAGGAAGTTGGCCTGCTGATACCTGATTTTATAGGATTTATTTTCTATAAAAACTCGCCCCGTTATTTTGAAGCCGAAATACCCAAAATCAGTCCCGACATAAAAAAGACAGGCGTCTTTGTCAATGCTTCATTTACTGAAATTAAAGAAAAAGTGCAAAAGCACGGCCTCGATTTTATCCAGCTACACGGCAATGAAACTCGTGAATTTTGTGCCTCAATAGAACGCATCTCAGAAGTTAAAGTAATCAAGGCATTTGCACTCGGCAACAATTTTGATTTTAGCATTTTAGAAAAGTACAAAGATTCCTGTTCCTATTTTTTATTTGACACCAAAGGACAGCATTTTGGAGGAAACGGAACCGCTTTCGATTGGAACATCTTAGAAAATTACGCTTTGGAAAAAGACTATTTTTTGAGCGGCGGTATCGGCATAGAAGATATTGAAAAGCTATTCGAATTCTTCCAAAAAGACTATTCCAAAAAGTGTTTCGCGATAGATGTCAACAGCCGATTCGAAACCAGTCCCGGATTAAAAGATACCTTAAGACTAAAAGAATTTATACAACAGCTAAAAGAAAATCATGAACACAAATTATAACTCAGACGAAAAAGGATATTACGGCAGTTTCGGTGGTGCATTCATTCCCGAAATGCTCTACCCAAATGTAGAAGAGTTGCGCCGAAACTACCTCAAGATTTCCCAAGAACCCGAATTCAAAAAAGAATTTCACTCATTGCTCAAGCAATATGTCGGCCGTCCGACGCCTTTGTATTTGGCCAAAAGACTGTCCGAAAAATACAACACAAAAATCTATCTCAAGAGAGAAGATCTCTGCCACACCGGAGCCCATAAGATCAACAATACCATAGGGCAGATATTGCTAGCAAAACGATTAGGAAAGCAACGCATTATTGCAGAAACTGGTGCCGGACAGCATGGAGTTGCGACAGCAACGGTCTGCGCCTTGATGGGACTGCAATGCATCGTTTATATGGGCGAAGTCGATATTGAACGCCAAGCTCCGAATATTGCCCGAATGAAAATGCTAGGAGCCGAAGTCCGTCCTGTAAGCTCTGGATCGAGAACCCTAAAAGACGCCACAAATGAAGCCATCAGGGACTGGATCAGCAATCCCGAAGCCACTTTTTATATTATCGGTTCCGTTGTCGGCCCGCATCCCTATCCTGATATGGTGGCCCGTTTTCAGAGCATAATTTCCGAAGAAATGCAGTTGCAGCTGATGGAGCAAGAAAACCGCCAAAACCCCGACTATGTCATTGCCTGCGTAGGCGGAGGAAGCAACGCTGCTGGTGCATTTTATCACTTCTTAGAAAATGAAGACGTAAAGCTTATCGCCGCAGAAGCTGCCGGAAAAGGAATCGATTCAGGAGAAAGCGCCGCGACTTCGGCACTCGGAAAAATCGGCATCATTCACGGAAGCAAGACGCTTTTGATGCAGACAGATGACGGACAAATCACAGAACCCTACTCTATTTCGGCAGGTTTGGATTACCCCGGAATCGGTCCGATGCATGCCCATCTGTTTGAAAGCAAGCGCGCCGAATTTCTTTCGATAACCGACGACCAAGCCATGCAAGCCGGTATAGAATTGGCACAATTAGAAGGCATAATTCCTGCGATTGAAAGCGCCCATGCCTTAGCCGTTTTGGAATGCAAAAAATTCCGTCCCGAAGATATCGTAATTATCAACCTTTCTGGCCGTGGCGATAAAGACCTCAATACCTATATCAACTATTTTAAACTTTAGAACATGAAACGCATCCAAGATCAACTAAGAGAAGACAAAAAGCTGGTTTCTATCTATTTTACGGCTGGCTTCCCCAATTTAGATGACACAAAGGTCATTATCGAAAATTTAGAGAAATCAGGCGTTGACATGATTGAGATCGGCCTTCCGTTCAGCGATCCTTTAGCCGACGGACCGACGATACAAGCCAGCTCTACCAAAGCATTAAAAAACGGAATGACAACGCAGCTACTTTTCGAGCAATTACAAAACATCCGCCAAACCGTCAACATTCCGCTGTTGATCATGGGCTATTTTAATCCGATACTGCAATTTGGCGTAGAAAACTTTTACAAGAAATGCCAAGAAACAGGAATCGACGGATTGATTATCCCCGATCTTCCCTTAGAAGTCTACCTGTCCGACTACAAATCTATTTTTGAAAAATACCATCTCGCGCCTATTTTTCTTATCACGCCGCAGACTTCTGAAGATAGGATAAGACAAATTGATGAAGCTTCCGATGCCTTTATTTATATGGTCAGCAGTTCGAGCGTTACCGGAAGCAGGACAGCATTTGACGAAAAGCAGCTGGCTTATTTTGAAAAGATTGCTTCCCTGAAGCTCAAGAATCCGCAAATTATAGGTTTTGGAATCAGCAACAGTACCACTTTTAAACAAGCTACACAATTCCAAAAAGGCGCTATACTAGGCAGTCATTTTGTAAACCATCTTGAAAAATACGGCTCTCACGATGCAGAAACATTTATAAGTACCATCATTTGACGCTATCCTATAAATCATTTATGAGTAACACCTTGCTATCTAACCAAACATATAAAAATTAAAATCAATTGTATAAGTAAAAATGCTTGTTCAAGTTGGAACTTTGAGAATAGATCAACTAAAAAATAAGCAATTATGAAAAATTCAAATTCTTCTGCCGCAAAAAATAGCAGCAAAACCACAGCAAAATCCAGCAATTCTAAAAACAGTCCAAGTGCCTCAAAATCGACAGCAAAAAGCCCGAGTTCCAGTGCAAAAACGGTGAAACCAAAAGCAAATGCTGCCGATGGATTAAGAGAATTGTTTATGGAACAACTTAAGGACATCTATTGGGCTGAAAAAGCACTTACAAAAGCACTTCCGAAAATGGCGAAAAACGCGACTTCCGAAAACCTAAAGGCTGCCATCGAAGACCATTTAGAAGTTACCAAAGAACAAGTTGCCCGACTCGAAGAGGTTTTTGATACGCTCGGCAAAAAAGCCACAGCCAAAAAATGCGATGCCATGGAAGGCCTAATTAAAGAAGGTGAAGGCATTCTAGAAGAAACAGAACCAGGCGCTGTTCGCGATGCCGGAATCATAGCGGCTTCCCAAAAAATTGAACACTATGAAATTGCCAGCTACGGAACACTCTGCGCTTTTGCAAAAACGTTAGGTGAAGATGAAGCCGCACGACTTCTGGAAATCACACTTAACGAAGAAAAAGAAGCTGATGTTACCTTGACCGAAGCCGCCTACAACACGATTAACTTCGATGCGGCCGATGATATAGACGAAACTGAAGAATAACTAAAAATGATGCTATGAGAACACAATATAACGACCTGAACGAAGAGCTGCTCTGGGGACAGAACAGCCCAAGCCATCCTCTTAATGGAGAACAAATAAGAGGAAACGGCAAGCGAGAAATTGACAATCCTGATCTAAACAGAGATCGTAATAATACATTTGATCAAGACCGAAATTTCGATAATGACGATAAGGAAGAAGAAGACAATGATGATTTTCTAGACGATGGTTTTGATGACGAAGATGATGACGATGACGATTCGCTGACGGATGATGAAGATGCTGACGATGATCCGCAGCAGACAAAACGCGACCAGAAGCGCACAGGATCGGATACTAATCCGGAATAATCTTAAATACAATTCAAAAACGGAGGCTAAAGGTCTCCGTTTTTTATTACTCTTACACGTGAAAGGGATGTTAAAGCCCTATCATTTTTGGCCAAAAAGCAATAAATTTAAGTAGTTGTAAATCAAATCATATGAAAGCAATTTGGAAAGGAGGTATCAGTTTTGGCCTGATCAATATACCCGTTCGCCTATACAGTGGCGCTGTCACGCATCGGATTGACCTAGATATGGTTCGTAAAAAAGACCATTGCGCCATCGAATTTGTCCGCGTCTGCAAAAAAGACGGAAAAGAAGTGCCTTGGGACGAGATTGCCAAAGGCTATAAAAAAGAAAATGGCGACTATGTGGTGCTCGACAAATCAGACTTTGCCAGAGCCATGCCCGAAAAGACACAAACCATAGATGTTTTTGAATTTGTGCTCGAAAAAGAAATTCCTGCCCAATACCTTGAAAAGCCCTATATCGTAGAACCTGCCAAAGAAGCCAAAAAGACGTATACCCTGCTTCGAGAGGCTCTAAAGAAATCGGGAAAGGTCGGCCTTGCAAAATTTGTGCTGCGAAATACCGAGCATCTCGGAATCCTTAAGGTCGAAGACAACGCCATCCTGCTCATACAAATTCGTTTTGATCAAGACCTGCGCAGCCCATCCGAAGCAAAAATTCCAGACGACGTAAAAGTTGCCAAAAAAGAACTCGATATGGCATTGAACATTATCGAACAGCTTACCGACAAATTCGAGCCCGAAAAATACAAAGACACCTACAAGGACGAATTGCTGAAAATCATCAGGAAAAAATCAAAAGAAAAAGGCAAGCCCGCAAAAAAAGAAGAACCAGCAGAAAAACCTAAAGCAAAAAAAGAAGCTACAGACGATCTACTGGCACAACTCAAAGCAAGTCTTGAAGCAATAAAAAACTAAGACCATGGCGCTCGAAAAATACAACCAGAAACGAGATTTCTCTAAAACCAAAGAACCCAAAGGAATCAAAAAAGCCTCCAAAGGCGAGCTTACTTTTGTCATTCAAAAGCACGCGGCTTCGCGATTGCATTATGACTTTCGATTAGAAATAGATGGCGTTTTGGTGAGCTGGGCCGTTCCAAAAGGACCTTCCGCCAATCCGTCAGACAAGCGCTTGGCCGTACAGACCGAAGATCACCCGATGGATTATTTTGATTTTGAAGGAACCATTCCCAAAGGAGAATATGGCGGCGGGACCGTGATGGTCTGGGACTACGGAACCTACCGCCCCGAAAACACAGAAACAGCCGTTGCCCAAGACAACAAGACGATGAAAAAACAGCTTGCAGAAGGCTCCATCAAAATCATCTTGAAAGGAAAAAAATTGTCTGGCGCTTGGCATTTGGTCGAAATGAAAGGCAAAGACAACCTGTGGCTGCTGATGAAGTCAAAAGACGAATTTGCGGGTGCAAAAATAAAATTCGATGAAAACTCTGCCGTTTCCGGATTAGATTTTAAAGGAATAGAAAAGAATGGAGCCATGTACAGTTCCGACAAAGGCAAAAAGCTTTCTAAAGCCGAAACCAAAAAAGAAAAAGAGAAAGAAGACAAAGAAGAAGCTGAAAAAGAAAAGCCCAGGCAATCCCTAATCCGTAATGAAGAAGCTTTTTCTGCCGAAGATCTGCAAGAGGCCACTACCCTAAAAAACTTCCCAGACGACTGGCGTCCGCAACTGGCGACGCTGGCCGATGAAGCTTTTGACAACGATGACTGGCTTTTCGAAAACAAATTCGACGGCTACCGTGCTTTTGCGCAAATCCAAAAGAAGAAAGTAAAGCTTATTTCCCGAAACGGAATTTCTTTCAATACCAAATACGCCGATCTTGTCACGGTCTTAGAAAAAATAAATGACGACGTCATTTTAGACGGCGAAGTTGTCGTAGAAGACAATAAAGGAAAAAGCCATTTCCAGTGGCTGCAGCATTTTGACGAGCACCGAGAAAAAGGCACCCTAAAATTTTACGTCTTTGACATCCTATATTTTAACGGCTATGACCTGAGACAGCTTGAATTGCTACAGCGCAAAAAAATCCTGAAAGCCATCCTTCCAAAATTAGACAACGTTATTTTTTCATCGCACACCATCGGGCAAGGAAAAGAAACCTTTGCCGCCATCGAAAAATTAGGAGGCGAAGGAGTCATTGCCAAAAAAATCACCTCAAGATACCACCAAGACCAGCGCACCAAAGACTGGCTCAAGATAAAAACCACCCAACAGCAAGAAATGGTCATCGGCGGATTTACCGACCCGCAAGGAAGTCGAAACGGACTAGGCGCCCTGCTTTGCGGTTATTTTGACAAAGACGATTTTATATATTCCGGAAAAGTAGGAACCGGATTCGACGATAAGACCCTGAAAGAACTCCGCACCAAACTAGAGAAGCTCGAACGCAAGACAAGCCCCTTTAAGATACCGCCCAGATTGCAAGGCACGCATTGGGTCAGGCCCGAACTGGTTGCCCAATTAAAATTTACCGAATGGACCGACGCGGGCAGCATGCGCCATCCCGTATTCCTAGGCTTGCGGAAAGATAAAAAAGCAAGCGAGGTCGTAAAAGAAAGCAAGATAGCCGCAGAAAGTGCTGTCGAATCGAAAAACAAAACTACAAACAAAAAGGCAATGGAAAAGACAGACAGCAAGGCCGAATTTTCGAATCTCGACAAGATTTTCTGGCCCAAAGAAAAATATACCAAAGGCGATGTGATAGCCTATTATGATGCCGTTGCTGATTACATTCTTCCTTACCTGAAAGACCGTCCAGAATCGTTAAAACGCACGCCTAACGGAATCACAAAAGACGGCTTTTTCCAAAAAAACGTAGAAGGACAAGTTCCGGATTGGATCAAGACCAAAAAACTAAAATCAAAATCAACAGGCGAAACAATTACCTACCTGCTCTGCCAAGACAAAGACACGCTGCTCTTTTTAGCCAACTGGGGCTGTATCGAAATTAACCCTTGGAGCAGCCGCATCGGCACGCTGAACAATCCCGACTATATCATTTTTGACCTCGATCCGAACGAGGCAGGAATGGACAAGATCATCAAGACCGCTTTGACCTTAAAAGAAATTCTAGACTCCCTAAAAGTGCCCGCCTACATAAAAACATCAGGCGGAAAAGGACTGCACGTCTTTATTCCGATACTGCCCAAATATACCTACAACCAGACACGCACCTTCTCGCATCTCGTCAGCCAGATGGTACTCAAAAAGCTGCCCGATATAGTCAGCCTCGAAAGAAGTCCGTCAAAAAGAAAAGGAAAAGTCTATCTAGATTTCCTGCAAAACGGAAAAGGAAAAACCATGGCAAGCATCTACTCGCTTCGCCCGAGAGACGGAGCCACTGTCAGCACCCCGCTAGAATGGGACGAAGTGAATGCCAAGCTAGACCTGGGCGCGTTTACCATCAAGACCGTCCCAAAGCGACTTGAAAAAAAAGGCGACTTGTGGAAAGACTTTTTTAAAGACAGCATCGATTTAAAATCCCTGCTAGCTCAAATCTAGAAAGTAGAAAAAGCCTATTCCAAAGTAGAAACGAAAAGTTTATAGCCTGAATTCGCTTATTCTTAAACAGAATGAGCTTATTTTCAAGTTGAAATCGCTTATATTCCTCTGGAAAAGCAATATTTTCACGTTGAACGCGCGTATTTTTACATAGAAACTACTTATGTTCAAGTGTAAACGAGATATTTTAAAATTAAAAACAATCATTACAAAATTGAAATTATTTATGGTAAACTTAAAAAGGCATATTTCAAACTTAAATACGCTTGTAATAAAGTAAAACAAGCCTATTTCAAACTATAAATCATTTAGATTACATTAAACAAAATTTGTTAGTTTTTTTCTGTCACTTTTAGCAAGTATTTAGCAAAAAACCATTTTTAAATTCCTATATTTAGTCTTATATAAAACCTGCACCATTGAATAAGTACGTAAAGAAAGGGCTTAAAATTACAGCTTGGACCCTAGGTTCCATCCTAGGTTTGCTTTTATTGATTATAATTTTGATCCAGATTCCTTATTTCCAAAATCTTATCAAAGACAAGGCCGTGACTTATCTCGAAGGAAAAATCAAGACGCCCGTTTCTATCGGACACATCGAGATCGGTTTTCCCAAAACAGTAATTATAGAAGACGTTTATTTCGAAAGCCAGCAAGGCGACACGCTTCTGGCAGGAGAAAAATTAAAAGTAGACATCAGCCTTTTCAAATTGCTGAGCAACGAAGTCGAAGTCAATTCGATCGACCTGCAGGGAATTACCACGACTATAAAAAGAGACAAAGACTCAGTCTTTAATTTCGATTATATTATCAAGGCCTTTGCTTCCGAAGAACCCAAAGCAGAAGATTCAGAGCCGATGAAATTCTCCATACGAAAAATAAATCTCGACCGAATCAAAGTCCGTTTCGACGACAAGATTTCCAAAAACGATCTTACCGCCTATCTCAAGCATTTCGATACCAAGATTACCAAATTTGATTTAGACAAGATGGATTTCGAAGTCCCAAAAATCAATCTCGACGGTTTCACGGTAATGCTGAAACAAGGCGAAATTGTTCAAGAAGTCGCCCAGAATACCGTTGAAGTAGCCGATGAAGCCGTCCGCAGTCCTGAACTTAATTTAAAATTAGGAGCAATTAACCTCACCAACATCAACATCGGCTTCGACAATGCCGGAACAAAACTGAATACAGGCCTAAACCTGAAAAAACTAATAGTAGAATTCAATTCAATCGACCTAAAAAAACAATTTATCGACCTAAAAAACTTTGAAATCGACGGTATCAAGGGCGGACTCACGTTTGGAAAGCTTGACAAAAAGATAACCGTTCAAGCGCCCGATTCGCTCAAGGCTTCGGGACCAAAGTGGAAAGTAAAATTAGACCAGACTTCCTTAAAAAACATTGCGTTCCGCTTTGATGATGAAAACGCGGCAAGAGCCAAAAAAGGAATCGATTACAAACATCTGAACCTAGAAAACGTACAACTCCAAGGCGAGAAATTCTACTACAGTGCCGATACCATTTCGGGAAACATCCAAGCCTTCACGATGAACGACCAAAGCGGCGTGGCCATCGAGTCGTTCCGTACCGATTTTTTCTACGGTTCAAAAAGAGCCTCCCTCAAAAAGCTCTATCTAAAAACACCGCAGACTTTAGTCAAAGACGAAATCAATATTACCTATGACAATCTTGCTACAATTGCTGATAACCTTGGCGATCTCGGTATCTCGGCCTCATTAGAAGACAGCCGAATCGGTTTCAAGGACATCCTTCTTTTTGTGCCGAATCTAGAAAATACCAATCCGTTCAAGAGCAATCCAGAAGCCATACTCTACATCAACAGCGAAGTATCCGGAAAAGTCAGCGACCTTGTCATTCCGAACCTCGAAATCAGCGGCATAGGCACGACAGTCATTGCGGCCAGCGGCAGGATTACCGGACTGCCTGATGCCAAAAAAGCATATTTTGACTTAAAAATCAGAGAATTCAAGACTTCTTCAAAAGACATCAACACCTTTGTTACCGAAGGAACCCTTCCGGCAACGATCCAGCTTCCGGCCCAGCTGTCATTGAACGGCTTTTTCAAAGGAGCCGTCAATAATTTCAATACCGACCTGAACCTCGCCAGCAGTTTCGGAAAGGCAAAAGTAAAAGCCTCTTTTGACCAGAGACGAAAAAATCACGAAAAATACCAAGCCGATGCCACGATCGACAATTTCGATATCGGCAAGCTGCTTAAGAATGATTCTCTAGGAAAAGTGAGCCTGAAGGCAAAAGTAAAAGGAACGGGCTTGGACCCAAAAACAGCGAATGCCACAATTGACGGTACTTTAATCAAAGCCGAATTCAACCGCTATGCCTATCGCAATCTAAAATTAAAAGGCGCCATCCAAAACGGCAACTTTAATGCCACAGCCGGAATGAATGATGCCAACCTCACCTTTGCCTTAAAAGCCGAAGGAAATTTCAAAGACAAATACCCGTCTGTAAAACTAAAACTGAATACCGATATTGCCGATTTAGAAAAGCTGAACCTGCATGCCGGGCCTATGAAGATTCGAGGCGATGTTTATGCCGATATCCCGAGCTCAAATCCAGAATTCTTAAACGGTACCATCAGCATCCACAATATCTTGATTGCCGACGCTAAAGAAACCTATGCTTTAGATTCGATAAAAGTAGAAGCCATTTCAACGGCTGCGAGCGACACCATCAGGCTGAAATCACAGTTCGTAAATGCGCAGCTTGCAGGGAAATTCCAGATTGACCAAGCGCCGACAGCACTGGCCAACTCTATTGCAAAATATTACGATACCAATCCGAAAGCTCCTAAAAAAGCAACCAAGCCACAGCAGTTTGACCTAAAGATTGGCGTTAAAGACGATCCTATTTTAGTAAAATTAATACCGCAGCTCACCAGCGTTTCGCCTATTGAAATTACCGGAAGATACAACAGCGAAGGCGACAGCATTACCGTAAACGGAAAGATTCCGAAAATAATCTACGGAACCAATACCATCACCAACGGCCAGCTCGATATCGAGACCGATGAAAATGCCTTGATTTACAGCTTGGTTATTGACGATATCAAAAATTCGCAGATCAACCTGCCCTACACCAGCATTTCTGGAGAAGTACGAGACAACAAGATCAACTATACCTTGCTGGTAAGAAATAAAAAAGACGAAGACCACTATCTTGTGGCCGGAAGCCTAAAATCTACCGACGGAACGTTGCAGGTTTCTTTAGAACCTGACGGACTGATCTTAAACTACGAGCCTTGGGACATTGACAGAGAAAACATCATCCAATTTGGAGACAAAGGCATCTACGCTTCTAATTTTGAATTAAGCAACGAAGGAAGCTCGATAAAAATCCAGTCGCAATCCGAAGCGCCGAACGCGCCGCTAGATGTCGATTTTAAAGACTTTAAGATCGAAACCATCACGAGCGCCATACAAAAAGACACATTGCTCGCCGGAGGAAGAATCAACGGGAATGTGCTTGTGAAAAACCTTTCTAAAACAGCAACGTTTACAGCCGATATGACTATTGAAGATTTCAGCTTTAAAAAAGATACCATCGGCAATATCAGCGTGAAAGTCAACAACGAGACAGCCAATGTATTAGATGCCCAAGTTGCCATTACGGGCGGCGACGGCAACCAAGTAAATCTGGACGGAACCTACAGAACGGACAACAGTACTTTTGACATGACGCTGGATATCGAAAAGCTCAACATAAAAAGCATCCAAGGCTTTACGATGGGCAATCTTGCCGAAAGCACAGGATTCCTGTCTGGCGATTTCAAGATTACCGGAAGTACCAAACAGCCGAGCGTGATTGGAGAACTGCAGTTCAACGAAGTCGGATTCAAGGTAAAACAGCTCGCTTCTAAATTTAAGTCGATAAACGATAAGATTACGTTCACCAGTTCAGGAATTAACTTTGATGATTTTTCAATATCCGATTCAGAAGACAACCTGCTTGTAGTGGATGGACGCGTGCTAACGACCAATTATACCGACTATGGCTTTGACCTTACAGTCAATGCCGACAACTTCAAGGCACTAAACTCTAAAGAAAAAGACAACGACCTTTACTATGGCGATTTGTTCATTGATACCAAACTGAGCGTAAAAGGCGACCTGAACAAGCCTGTCGTTGACGGAACAATCAAAATCAACAAAGACACAGACCTGACCATCGTCCTTCCACAATCCGACCCTTCTATTGCCGATCGGGAAGGCATCGTAGAATTTATCGATCAAGATGCCGTGCAGATCGACCAGCGATTTACCGCACAGACAGACGCCATAACCCAGACACAATTTAAGGGAATGGACGTTTCCGTAAACATAGAAATCGTAAAAGAAGCCGAACTGACAATGATTATCGACAAAGGAAACGGTGACTACCTGAACCTAAAAGGAGAAGCCCAATTGACTGGAGGAATCGACGAATCAGGAAAGACGACGCTTACAGGAAGGTATGAATTTAGCGAAGGAGCTTATGAAATGACCTTCAACCTTCTCAAGAGAAAATTTGACATCAAGGCGGGCAGTTATATCCTTTGGACCGGAGAGCCTACTTCTGCCGATATCAACATTACCGCCGTATATGAAATAGAAACCGCGCCTATTGATTTATTAGATGCCCAGTTGAGCAACGCCTCACCTGCTGTCCGAAACACCTATAAACAACGTATTCCGTTCCAGACATTATTAAAAATGAACGGCGAGCTGTTAAAGCCCGAGATTAGTTTTGACATCGTATTGCCCGATGGCAATTACAACGTCGCGACAGAAATCATTTCTTCTTCCAAAACAAAATTGGCACAGCTGCGCCAAGAACCAGGAGAATTAAACAAGCAGGTATTTGCTTTGCTGCTATTGGGCCGTTTTATTGGTGAAAACCCTTTTGCCAGCGAAGCCGGAGGAACCAATGCTGGAGCTATTGCACGACAAAGCGTGAGCAAGATCCTTTCCCAACAGCTAAACAATCTTGCCAGCGATCTGGTACAAGGCGTAGAACTTGATTTTGACCTAGAATCCAGAGAAGATTACACCACCGGCACCAGAGAAGACCGTACCGATCTTAATGTAGGATTATCAAAACGATTGCTTAATGACCGCCTTAAAGTGACCGTAGGAAGCAGTTTCGGCATCGAAGGGCCGCAACAATCCAATGAAGAAACGACCAATATTGCAGGCGATATTTCGGCCGATTACCAATTGACAAAAGACGGCAGGTATATGGTTCGCGCCTACCGAAAAAACCAATACCAAGTCGCCTTGCAAGGACAAGTTGTTGAAACCGGAGTTGCCTTTATCATCACGATGGATTACAACAAGTTCCGTGAGCTTTTCCACAGGACCGAAGAAGAAAAGAAAATGATCCGCGAAACCAGAAAACGCGAAAAAGAACTAAGAGAAAAACAAAAAGAGAAAGAAAAATTAGCCGAAGAAAAAGAAGAAAAAGAAATCGACAATGACTAATACTGTAAAATATACGCTCTTTTTTGCCCTACTTTTTTTGTATGGCTGCAGCAACTTGAAATACCTTCCAGAAGGCGATGCTTTGTATGTAGGCGGGAAAGTAAAAGTAGAAGACACCCTCCTATCCCGAAAAGAAAGAAAAAATCTTGAAAAAGAACTCGAGCCATTATTGCGTCCGCTGCCTAACAAGACTTTTTTGGGACTGCGCCCGAAATTATATTTTTACAATATTGCAGGAGAGCCTAAAAAAGACAAAGGATTCCGCTATTGGCTTCGCAATAAGGTAGGAGAGCCGCCAGTGTTGTTCAGCAAGGTTGATTTAGAATACAACGAAAGCATTCTTCAAAATTATGCTGAAAATAATGGGTATTTCAAGGTAAGAACCGAGTCCGATTCGACCGGAAGAAGCCGTAACCGAAAAGTAACTGCAGAATATATCGTCCGTCCGGGGAAACAGTACAAGATAAAAAGCGTTACGTTTCCTTCCGACTCTTCCGAACTGTCAAAAAATATCGCCCGACTACAACGCAGGAGCCGCTTAAAAGTCGGCAATGCCTACAGCCTAGAGGTCATCAAGGAAGAAAGAGAGCGTATTGACACCCGACTCAAAGAAAAAGGCTATTATTTCTTCAATCCCGATTTTATCTTAGTGCAGGTTGACAGTACGGTTGGCAAGCAAGAAGTCGACCTGATTGTCAAGGTAAAAAAAGAGACTCCAGAACGTGCTAAAAAAGTCTATACGATCAACGAAACCTATATTTATCCAAACTATTCGATAACAACAGACAGCATCAGCAACGACAAGTCTTTTGCTGAAAAATATAAAGACCTTACCATCATCGACACCGTCAAGACATTCAATCCTCGAATCTATGACAGGACATTGTATTTCAAAAAAGGCGATGTATATAACCGTACAGACCATAATCTTTCCCTGAACCGCTTGGTCAATCTGGGAACTTTTAAGTTTGTAAAAAACGAATTCCGCGTTTCCGATTCTGTCGAAAATGCGCTGGATGCTTATTATTACCTGACGCCGCTTCCAAAAAAATCCATCCGTGTAGAAGTGCTAGGAAAGACAAACTCTGCCAATTATACCGGAACCGAACTAAATGTCAACTGGCTGAACAGAAATACGTTTAAAGGCGCCGAATTGCTAACGATTACAGGCTTTGGCGGTATGGAAGTTCAAGTTTCTGGGCAAAACAAAGGCTATAATGTGTTCCGCTTTGGAGGCGAGGCAAGTATTGTCTGGCCGCGTTTTATTGCTCCGTTCCAGCTAAAATCCGGTAGCGGCTTCGTGCCTAAAACCAGAGCCTTGATCGGTTACGAACATCAGGAAAGACAGCGTCTCTATACCCTGAATACTTTTAAAGGTTCTTTTGGCTATTTATGGAAAGAAAATGCCCGAAAAGAACATCAATTAAACCTGACGGAAATCACCTATGTAAGTTCCGGAAATGTTTCCGCCGAATACCAAGCACAGATTGACGGAACCGATGAAACACCCGGAAATCCGTCATTGCAGCGCGTCATCGACAAACAGCTAATTTTTGGTCCGACCTATTCCTATACGTATACGAACACGATGCGCAGAAGAAGGACAAATACTTTTTACTACAAAGGAAGCATCGATCTTTCTGCCACGGCAACCGGATTGATTATGGGCGGCGATGCAGACAATCCAAAGCAAATTCTAGGAGTGCCTTTTAGCCAGTTCGTAAAATTAGAAAACGAATTCCGCCATTATCTAAAACTCGGAAAAGATTCGCAACTCGCCAGCCGAATTATCGTGGGCGTAGGAATTCCGTACGGAAACTCCAAAGAATTGCCTTTTATCAAGCAGTTTTTTATCGGAGGAACCAACAGTATCAGGGCTTTTAGGGCACGTTCGATAGGACCTGGTACTTACAATCCGAATGTAGAAGAAAGTTCTTTCCTGCCGGACCAATCAGGAGATTTAAAACTAGAATTCAATACCGAATACCGCGCCAAGCTATTTAGCATCGTGCATGGTGCTGTTTTTGTCGATGCCGGAAATATATGGCTGATGAATGACAACGAAAATAAGGCCGGAGCGCGATTCTCAAGCAAATTCTTAGATGAGCTTGCAGTAGGTACTGGTGCGGGTCTGCGATTCGATTTGTCGTTTTTAGTACTGCGATTGGACTTGGCTTTCCCTTTGCGCAAGCCTTATCTACCGGAGGGCGAACGCTGGGTCTTGGATAAAGTGCAATTTGGAAGTCCAGACTGGAGAAAAGAAAACTTAGTATTTAACTTGGCTATTGGCTATCCTTTCTAGGAATTAATTCACCTCCTCATTTCGCTTTTTCTTGCTGACGAGCCTGATTTTTATTTTTCCGTCATCACCATCAGAAGCCAAAAGGTGCAGTACGATGCCTCTATTTCTTCGTTCTTCCAACTTTTCCTTATCGGTGATGTCTTTGTCGTTTTTAGGATTTCGAAGCGGCACATCGAGCGCTATGTTTGTGCCTTTTCCGAAAGAATAGACTCCCGCAATATCCATATTCAATACGCTGGAATTGATCTGCATTGGCTCGATGGTTATCTTTTCGCCTTTGATATCAAAGCCGCCTTTAAGATTGCTGAACGTGATATTGTCCAAATCCCGAAAAGGAAACGCAAATTTTCCGGCACTTTTGATCGGCTCAAAACCAATCAAGGCACCTTTTCTAAGTGTAAATACGACCGTTCCGTTCATAGAATTCGTTACCAAATTGCCGTCATTTGAGATATTTCCAGAAATAGAAGAATTGGCTGTAAGATAGCCTTTCAGGTTTTTCGACGTCAGAGACTGCATATCAAAATCATTAAACGCATAGAAGAATTTTTCAATGGCAACATTCGCCACATTTGCTTTCATCGAAAAATGATTCTTTGCTTTCCCCTGCTCTATCGAACCGTTAAGGGTTACTTGTCCGCCGGCATGGTTGACTACCGCATTCTGAATCGTAATTCCTGATTCCGACAGCAGGATAGCCGCCTTTGCGTTGGTCGCCGTAAATTTTTTATAATAAAACTTATCGATTTGAACCGTTAAGGCGACGTTGCTTTTCTCAAAAAGAAAATTCAGTTTATCATTTACATTACTCTTTTGGGTTCTCCGAATAGGCTGTCTTGTTTTACGGTTTCCTAAAAACCCGAGAAATTCGCCCATATACAATTGCGGACTGGTCACTTTCCAGTTGAGCACCAGCTTTTCAGGTTCTGTGTAATAGAGATTCAGGAAGTTTTTAATACTGCCTTCCATATTCACAATGCTCCTGCCGCTTTGTAGTCTTATGTTGCTAATAAACAAATCTTTTTCTGTAAAATTCAAGGCGACGTTGGTGTTTTTGAAGGACAGATTTCTCGGCACATAACGTATGTCCCCTTCTTCAATCTTGACCAATCCAGAAACAAATGGCTTGGTAATTTCAAAATCAACAATATCAGCTTTGAAGTGAAATTCTACATCGGCATTGCCTTTGGAAAACACCAGCAGCTCCTTGTCAACAGCATTGCCTAGCTTCTCCAACGGAAATTTAGACTTAAAAACGCCCGAGGCAATCGGCTTGCTAAAATCATTGATTATCGCTGAGTCCATCACAAAAGGAATTTCTTTATACTCACCTTTGAAATCCATCAGTTTTACAACAGAATTCGGGTCGTCAAATCCTTTGCCTTTGACAAATTCATTCGTGAAAACTCCATCAAAACTGCACTTATCTATAATCCCGTCAGGAATGTGAAGTCGGTTGTTTTTAATCGCTGCTTTTACTAAAAATAACGGATCGCCAGCCGCATTCAAATCGCCTACGATATTGCAGGTCACATCAATCGGCTTTTCCAAATCGAATCGGTTGAGCTGTCGGCTGATATTGTTTGAAAGTAAATTAGAAGCGTTTTTCCAAAGAATTTTGTCGGCTTTGATATGCAGCGAAAAATCAGAATTGGATTTGCCGATGTTGAATTTTCCGCCAATGCTGAAGGTATCGTCGCCTATTTCTAAATCATTGGGCTCAAAGACAATGGTTTCGGCTTTTTCATTATACGCGATATCAAGTTTTCCGTTGAGCTTTTTGTCTTTGATAAAACTGCCGTGCTGGGTATTAAAAGCAAGGCTTTGCGCCGAAGCCTCTAGTTTTATAGCCGCTTTCCATCCCTCAGAATCATAATCAAGCCTGCCTTTGAGATCATCAATCGAGAAATTGAAAAGCTTTTTGCCCTTGAGATTGTTTGAAATAAAGGTTACATTGTGCAGTTCAAACGCTTTTATTTCGGCAAAAGAACTGCTTTCGCCAGAAGCTTCATTTTCTTGTTTCGACTTGAAAATTGCCGAATTGCTATAGCCGTTTTCTGCAACGAATAAATGAATCGTCGCATCGCTGATGTCGATCTTTTTAATTTCCAGTGTTCCGCGGAGGAAAGCCAGCACATTGATCGAAATATTAAAATCTTCGGCTTGCAGCAGTGTATTTTTGTGGGAAGCCCAGAGGCTGTCTTTTAAAACGGCGTTTTTTATTCTTAAGGAAACACGGGGAAATCCTTGCAGGAAAGTAGGCTCCATACTTTCGGCCGTAAATTTCCCGTTGATATTTTCATTGATTTTTTGGGTGATGGAAGCTAAGATTTCTTTTTTATGCATATTAACATAAAAAGCAAGTCCGATATAAGCAAGAATCGTAAAGAGAAAGACTCCTGACATTATTTTAAGTGAAAGCCTTGCCCAACGAGGCAGGCCGCGTAATTTTTGAAAAAATTTAGAGTTCGTAGTTTTTTCTTGCATAGACTGTCATTAGTGTTGGCGGGCAAACAATACCTAAATTTACAATAAAACGTTGAAGATGAGCCTAAATATATTAAAAATAAAAAGCTTCCCGATTGGAAGCTTTTTACTCTTGCTGTCTGGATTGTGCTTAGACAGAAAGTTTTCCTTCTATGCTGTCATCTAATGGCTTTCCTAGTATAGCTCCTACTGCGGTTTTTAGCATTGCGACCATCTTACCGCTTTTGGTATCCCAATAATAGACATAATCTGGCTGTATGCGGATTACGGTAACATTAGGATCGTCCTTTCCTTTAGAAAACCATGCTTTTGCAATCGGGTTCCATTTGTCTTCGATCGTGGATTTGTCTTTGTAGATAAAAGCTTTTCCATAGATATTCAGGTATTCAGAGCTTGAATTTTTTGCAAAAAGCAATTGCACGTTTTCGTCTTGTTTTATTTCGAAGTTCTTATTGCTGTCGGCACCGCTAAGGAACCAAATATTCCCTGCTTCGTCGACTTCCTGAACGCTCATCGGGCGTGTCGAAAATGGACTGTGCGATAAATCGGTACAAAACATGCAGACTCGTATGTCTTCGGCCAGCTTTTTCAGTTTTGAAATCGCGTCTTCGTTGCTTAGGTTTTTAAAATCTCCCATAATATTTAATTTAGTTGGTTATTCTTCTACGTCAATTTTTTCTGAAGTCCAGTCGATAGCACGCTCGAAATCGTTTTTATGAAAAACTTTGAATTCACCTGGCATAATCTTGCTAAAAAAAGAAGTGAATTTGTCAACCGTTTCCGAATCGGAGATAATGGCGGCCCGGTTCCATTTGGTTATATTTTTGATTCCGAGCAAAGCATCTTGAATCCAGGCTCCGAAAGTAAAATCGGCTGGAGAATTTTCTAAGTAAAGTAAATAATTCAGCTTGCCTGTCTTTTGGACAAGCTCCGAAACCTTTACATTTACAAGCTTAAAATCGTCTTGGGTGGCTTCGCCGCTAGAACGAAAACCGACCATATTGTCAGGCAAATTGTGAATCTGTTCTATCATAACATTGAGTATTTTGGCTGGTTCATACTCAAATTTACGCCTTATAAAATGGGCACTATGTTATTGATATCATAATATTTGCACAATAAAACCCTAAATAGCTATAGCTTTTTTTTCCATGATGTAGTCTTCCATCAAATAGCCATTCCCAATATCAATGTCTTCTTCTCCTATTTTTTCGAATCCGAGCTTTACATAAAACTGGAAAGCATTGTTATGACGGTTTACGTTTAAAGAAAGAGCAGTATTTTGATTGGCTATGGCTTTCTCAGCTATGAAATCAATAAGCTTCTTTCCTATTCCTTTGCCCTGGGTTTCGGGCAGGATGTAGATCTTATGAATTTTGGTCTTAGGTTCTTCGTTATAATTCAGTTCATAGGAAGCGAAACCTAATGGAATTCCGTCTTCTTCTGCCAAAATAAAATGATGCTTTTTTGCAGTGGCTTGGCTTTCCAGCGCATTGATATCATACATCATGGCAAACATATAGTCGATTTGTTCGGAAGAAAGAATAGGACCGTAAGTTATTGGCCAAGTTTTTGCAGCAATATCCCTTATTGCTTGGTAGTTAGTGGTATTCGTTATAGAAATCATTTTTAATATTTATGCTTTACGTAAAGTATTGATGGCTTCCACCCATTCGGTTTTTTGGCAGATTTGGCAACTTGCTTTTCCTGCTTTTACTTTTTGCGTATGGGCACAGAACGTGCAGGAAAACAGACCGTCTTTGGGTATGGCCACATTCTTTTGGTTGAATAACTGCGGCAAGATAGGCAATCCGTATTTTACATCCTTATCATCATAGAAAAAAACGCTGACTTCACCGGAAGTCTCGAGATAGGCATTTTTCACTTGTCCGAGATGCTCTATAGAACGCAGGCGTAATTCCGAAAAGAACTCGTCTTGTGCCAAGCCTTCTCTTTCAAAGCTAGAAATGGAGAATTTTCCCTCTTCGATTAGGCATTCTGTTTTTCCTTCAACCAGATTTTCAAACCATTGAAATTTCCCGATCAGCATGGTTACAAAACGATACATTGAAATAATGACAATAAAAACGGTGATAGCCGGAATGAGCCCCACATCTTCATAAAACATAGGATCTCCTGCGGCTGAGCCTAGAGCGATAATGATGACGGTTTCAAAAATAGAAAGCTGTTTCACGCCTCTTTTTCCGGTAAAGCGCAAAGTAATCAGCAGGACGATGAACATTACGATAGACCTGAAAACTACTTCGAAAAGAAATTCAAGCGGATGGTTGTTAATGAGGACTCTTTCCCATTCAAAAATATCGTGCATTTTAGGGTGTTTATTTTTTATTGAATTTACTAATTAAAACATAGCTATAGTGAAGATTTAAGAGAAATTTAATATTGTTTTAGAATAACAAAATTGAATTATATCGTAACTTTATAATCCGAATTATATTTGGATGTTGCTTTTTACTTTATTCCATAGCGAAAACAAGTTGCAACTATAATAAACCAAATAGATTTTGAAATAACACGAATTGCAATCACGTTAATTTAGAGTAGCTTGTAATTCATGTGCAAGGCTTTAGTACCAGTTGGTGTTGAAGCCTTGCTTTTTTTTGGAATTTTCTTAAATAAATGTAAAAATGTTTTGGATTTTTTATAGTTTTAGCATCCATTAAAAACATACATCTTCCTACCATGGGACACCAAAAACTAAGAGAAGACAAGACCTGCCTTAACTGTAGCTATGTAGTCGAAAATAAATACTGTCCCAATTGCGGACAAGAAAATACGGAGACACGACAATCTTTTCATTATCTATTTACCCATTTTGTAGAAGACTTGACGCATTATGACGGCAGTTTTTGGAAAACGATAAAGAATCTTTTATTCAAGCCGGGCTACTTAACAAAGGAATATCTGGAAGGCAAAAGGAAAAAATTTGTACCTCCTGTTAAGCTGTACATTTTTATCAGCTTTGTGACGTTTTTGCTTCCCACTTTATTGCCAGATGTTTCCTTTTTTGGCGACACCGAAGAAAAAAAAGAATTTATAAACATAAACGATAAAAAAGACACACTAGCTAAAAAAGAAAATAGAGGCATCAGAATTAAGGATGATGTATTTGTAAAAAGCATCAAAGAACTAGATTCCCTAGAAAATATACCTACCGAAAAATTGTCCTACCTTGAATATGGGATGTATAAAAACTTGTTGAAAGTCAAGCAAGAAAAAAATCAAAAGGAGTTTATGAAAAAAGTGATAGAGTCCTTTTTCCATACGCTTCCGAAAGTCTTATTTTTATACATGCCGATTTTTGCTTTTTTCCTTTGGCTTTTGCACGACAAAAAAAAGCGATATTATTTTGATAGCGGTGTGTTTACGCTCCACTACTTTTCATTTCTTTTACTAACGATCACGATTGGCGTGCTTTTCGAATGGATTTTGCATCTCTTTCTTTTAGACGACCTTTCAGGCATCTATAATTTTATCTCATTGGGATATTGCTTCTTTTACTTTTTTAGAGCACATAGCAGATTTTTTGGCGAAGAAAAAATTATTTCACGATTAAAGAGCTTCATTTTGTTTTTCATAAATATGTTTTTGATATCCATATTTTCATTGGCCTTATTTATGTATAGCATATGGCACATCCAATAAAATTATTATATTTATAAAAATTTGAAAATGAAGAAAACGCTTATAACCGGCTTTTTGCTCTCGCTTTTTTTAGTAAGCTGTTCTACAGTAAAACCTACAAAATATATAGATTCGATATCGGCGGCAGATTTGAAAACAAATCTTTATGTAATTGCCAGCGATGAAATGGAAGGCCGCAATACGGGTGAGCCTGGTCAAAAAAAGGCAGGAAAGTATATTATCGACCAATATGAAAAAATGGGCGTTTCTTACCCAAAAGGTGCCACTGACTTTTACCAAAAAGTCCCTTCGGAGTTTATGTCAAAATCCTTCAGTCCGAAATTAAACGATTCAGAGAATATCTGGGCCTTTATTGAAGGCTCTGAAAAGCCAGATGAAATTTTGGTTATTTCTGCCCATTACGACCACGTTGGAATGAAAAACGGCGAAGTTTATAATGGTGCCGACGATGACGGTTCAGGAACAGTAGCTTTGATAGAGATTGCCAAAGCTTTTATGCAGGCTAAAAAAGACGGACACGGTCCGAAACGCTCTATCCTTTTTCTTCATGTAACTGGAGAGGAACATGGCTTACACGGTTCAAGATATTATGCTGAACATCCTTTATTCCCTTTGAAAAATACTATTGCTGATTTAAACATTGACATGATTGGTCGTCGAGATGAGAAACATAAAGATAATGGAAATTACGTGTACCTCATAGGCTCAGACCGCTTGAGTACCGACCTTCATAAGATATCAGAAAAAGCAAATCAAGACTATATTAAGCTATTGCTGGATTATAAATACAACGACAGGAACGATCCTGAAAGAATCTATTATCGTTCGGATCACTATAACTTCGCGAAAAACGGAATTCCGTCACTATTTTATTTCAACGGTGTTCATGCTGATTATCATAAGTCGACAGACACGCCTGATAAGATCGAATACGACCTGCTCCAAAAAAGAGCTCAGCTTGTTTTTGTGACAGCTTGGGAATTGGCAAACCGAAAAGAAAGACCTGTTATTGACAGGGATGGCAAATAATAAAAAAGCTCCGAAATCGGAGCTTTTTTATTTTATAAATCTTCTTTTACATCTGCATCGGGAGCATTCTTCTTTACCGATTCAATTCCGTTATCACGTCCGGAAGTCGAAGCATACATCTGGCTCGAGCCAATAATCTGTCCGTTAGTAGCTTTTAGATTGAAGTAAGCCTTTCCGTTTGAAGCCTCCTTTTTTTCAAACTTTGAATCGTCTTGAGAATTTTTCCTCACCGATTCGATGCCGTTTGTGCAATTTGCTTTACTTGAATACCCTTCGCTACTCAAGATAACTTCTCCGTTTCCTGCTTTTAATACAAACTGAAACTCGTCGTTTTTTCTTTTAGAAATCAAGAATGTACCCATAAAATTTAATTTTTTTAAGTTATACTAATTTGGTTCTATGCAATTCTTAGAAATATATAAGCCAAAATATAACAATTTTATTAAATTTTATAACAAATCTCCATTATTTTTTCTTAAAACAATTACGAATTGAGATTTTCATTCTTTACAATCTGGATTTTTCCAAGTTCGACGCTATCGTCTTGGAGCAGCAATACGCCAAAGACATTAATCGGAATTTCAAATGTTTCTCCGGCAGAATGCTTTATTTCCTCAATAAGGCTTTTAAAATTCAACGGATTTAAAACAATAGAATCACCTTTGTTGATCTTATGATCGAATATATAATCTCTGATTGATTTGAAGGAAAGCGGATTTCCTATGAATATTTGCTGTGACATGATGTTTTTCTTACTAATTTAAAGAATAAAGCCCACAGAAGCAGTTCCTTTAAGTTTTAATTAGCAAAGAATAGGGAATAAAAAAAGCCTTGGAAGTTTCCAAGGCTTTAAAAATGGGTGGCAGACCGGGTTCGAACCGGCGACCCTCGGCACCACAAACCGATACTCTAACCAGCTGAGCTACAACCACCATTTGTTTAACGAGTGCAAATATACTGCAAAAGTTGATTTCTGCAAACAAAAAAATTAAAAAATTATATCAAATCTCCTAAGCTATTGACAGCCAAATATCTTTCTACGGTAAATCCTTCTGCATACTCCGAGTTAATCAGCCTTCCTAAGTCTTGCGCACGGTAGAGTATGCTGTCTTTAAAGTTCTTTGTCGCTATTGGCGTTGCTGGCTCATTGGAATTCGGATCGTAAAATTGAGATTTGTATTCCATCAAAGAGGCAACTTTCTTATCCATAAATCCGCTGACATCAACAACAAAGTCTGGCTTCAGGTCTTTCCATTGAATGTAATGGTAGACAAGTTTCGGCCTCCAAGCCGCTTGGTTTATACCATCAATTTCTGTCTCAATCTTAATCAAGCCTGATAAAAAGCAAGAATCAGAAACGAGCTTGCTGCCTTTGCCATGATCGATATGCCTATCATCTACTGCGTTGCAGATTACGATTTCTGGCCTGTATTTTCGAATCATCTTGATGACTTCCATCTGATGTGCTTCATCGTTAGTAAAAAAACCATCGCGCATTCTCAGGTTTTCGCGAATCTCGACACCTAAAACCGAAGCCGCATTTTTAGCTTCTTCGTCACGGATTTCCGCAGTTCCGCGTGTTCCAAGCTCGCCTCTTGTAAGATCAACAATCCCCACATTTTTGCCTAATGAGACTTCTTTAGCAATGGTAGCGCCACAGCCCAGCTCGACATCATCTGGATGAGCACCAAAAAAAAGTATATCTAATTTCATGTTGTTTATTTGTTGTTATTCGTAAAAATACGAAGAATAGCAACGTGCTACCCTAGTATGTTTTTCATAGTTAATGATTTGTTCACGGTTTCCAAAAACTCTTTTTCGGGAATGCTGTCTTTGGTGATGCCGCATCCTATAAATAAATTAGCTGTTTTATTTTCCACCTTCATGCAACGAAGATTTACAAATAGATCGGAATTCTGCTCCTGCCCTTTTGCAAAGTCCTTGTTTAATTCCCCTAAAAATCCTGAATAATATTCCCGGTCGTAACCTTCGTTCTTTAGGATAAACTCTTTCGCCTCTTTCTTTGGAAGACCGCATACCGCTGGAGTCGGATGGAGTATTTTTATAATCATACCTAGATCCTCCTGATTCTGCAGACGGGCTTCTATATCCGTTTTTATATGGACAATATTTCCCGCCCTGAAAGTATATGGTTCCGAAATAGTTTGTTCAGCAACATAGCTTTTCAGTCCGTCGAGAATAAACTCAGTAACGAATTGCTGCTCTTCTTGCTCTTTGTTTTCCCATGTAATTTCACCTTCATGATATACCTGCGTTCCTGCCAAGGCAACAGTTTTTATACGATCGTTTGAAACTTTCAGCAACTGTTCTGGCGTAGCGCCCAACCACCATCCTATTTTAGGATGAAAAAAACAATATTTGAAAGCAGCGGGATAGGCAGAAAGTAATTTTTGAAAAAGAAGAAAAATATCAATCTGTTCCAATACAACCGATTCTTTTCGCGATAAGACGACTTTTTTGAAATCGCCTTCGCGAATTGTATCAATGCCTTTCTGTACCAATTCTTCAAAATTTTCTTTGCCACTTGTATTTGCTTCAGCTACAGAATTAGCAGTGCTTTTATTAGGAGTTAGTGCATAATTTTCAATATAAACCTCAGACTCTTTTTCAGGTAGCACTACAAAATCTTTTCCTTCAAAGGGTGCAAAAACAAAGCCTATTTCCGTAAAATCTGTTGTAAAATGCAAAGAATCGTCCTTCTGGAAAATCCCGACAGCAACTGTTTCGTTCGGTTTCGAATACAGCACAAAAGGAAGCTTGTTTTCGAAATGTTTTTTTGCTTGTTGGTATAAATCAGACATATTATTTGGTTCTTTCCAATACGATATTGGTGATTTTGCAGAGTGAGATCAGCATATCGTTTTCGTCAGTAATCTTAATTTCCCAAAGGTGCACCATTCTTCCTTTGTGGATGATTTTTGCCGTTCCGTACACCATTCCGGCACGTTTGCTCTTTACATGGTTGGCAGAAATCTCTATTCCTCTCACTTCGTGAGTTTCTGGATTGATGAACATTAAGGAAGCCGCGCTTCCCACGCTTTCTGCCAAGGCCACAGAAGCACCGCCATGAAGGAGTCCCATTGGCTGGTGGACTCTTGGATTTACTGGCATTTGGGCTTTTAAAAAACCTTCTCCAGCATCAATAAATTCTATTTCTAAAGTCTGCATTAGCGTATTTTCGCACCACTTTTTGCAGTTTTCAAGCATTGTATTTTTATCGAAAGCCATCGTTTTTATTTATTTTTCCAAAATTACGGAAATTAATACGGAACATAAACGTTCGAATTCTATCATAAAAGTTAAAAAGACTATACTAATTTTAACATTTTTGAGTTTACAAATCAATCATCGTTCAAATTTGCAAATTAACCTATTCAATAAATCAGATTTTTACTATTTTTACCAAAATTCAAACCAATGCGTAATTCATTTTTCTTTCTATTTATAATTGCTGCTATTTCCTTGACTTCTTGTCGAAAAGATTTTGATTTCGAACCGAGCAATGGCAATCTTGGATTTTCAAAAGACACGGTATATCTAGATACCGTCTTTACCAACATCGGCTCCAGCACTTATACTTTGAAAGTGTACAATAGAAGTGATAAAGACATCAACATTCCTACTATCCAACTAGCCAAAGGAATGAATTCAAAATACAGAATGATGGTGGACGGAATGCAAGGGACTGAAGGGAAAATTTTCAATAACGTTGAGCTTTTGGCTAAAGACAGCTTGTTCATTTTTATAGAAACAACTATCGATTACGATGATTTTGCCAATCCAGAAGCAGAATACCTTTATACAGACCAAATCCTATTCGACGCTGGGACAAAACAGCAGAAAGTCGAATTGGTCACGTTAGTTAAAGACGCTGTATTTTTATATCCGACACGCGATAACGAAGGTAATTACGAACAAATTCCGATTGGAGTTGATGAAGAAGGTAATCCTATCACCGGGCGAGGCTTCTTTTTAGATGATACTGAAAGGCATTGGACTAAAGACAAACCCTATGTCATATATGGCTATGCTGGCGTGCCCGCAAACGAAACGCTTACCATAGATGCCGGAGCGAGAGTACATTTCCACTCTGGTTCAGCATTAATCGCTTATAATGGAAGTTCCATCAAAATAAACGGAAGCCGATCCTTTACCAACCAGCTCGAAAACGAGGTTATTTTTGAAGGCGACAGACTAGAACCTGGTTTTTCTGATTCGCCAGGGCAATGGCTCGCTATCTGGCTGACCAACGGTAGTACCGGACATGAATTTACAAATCTTACAATCAAAAATGCTACTGTAGGGATTTTAGTTTCAGGGAATGCAGGAATCAACAATCCTGTTGCCGATTTGAAACTGAAAAACGTACAAATCTATAATTCGTCGAATGCCGGAATACTTGCACAGACAGGGCATATACAAGGCGAAAACGTAGTTATCAATTGGGGCGGCTCTTCCAGCTTTATAGGAAGCTATGGCGGAAAATATGATTTCAAGCACTGTACATTTAACAACAACTGGTCAGGTTCTAGAAAATATGCCGTTGCGCTTGACAATTTTATTGATGGAGCAACGCCAGAAATACAACCTTTAGACGCCAGCTTCAAAAACTGTATCATTTTTAGTTCCAACCAATCAGGATTACTGCTGAACAAAAAAGAAGGAAGCGACAATTTCAATACCGTATTTACAAAATGCCAGATCAAACTCAGCACCTCAATCAATACGACCAATAACTTGTATTCTTTCGTGAATGATGCTACAAATATTGTTAGGAACGGAAATCCAAATTTCTTGGATATCAGCAATAACAAATTAGCAATTGGTGAAGAATCAAGCGCTAATGGTTTTGGAGATTCTACTGTTGCTGCACAAGTTCCAGAAGATATAAAAGGAACAGCAAGAAATCTGACAAGCCCTGACCTTGGAGCTTACGAATCCATCACTTTTGAAGAAGAATAGAAATCTTTAAAAACACCTCCTTAAAATACGATTAAATACATTTTTTTCATAATTTTATACGAATCAAACAAAATCAATTCAATTATGAAAACAAACTACATTTATTTAGGAGCATTGCTTTTATGCCTGACAGCTTGTAAGAAGGAAGTCAAGGTAGAAGAAAAAGTAGTGGTTGAAAAAGATTCTGTACCAGCAGAAGTCGTGAAATCAGAACCAATGGATTCTATTGCCATGCAAAAAGCCTGGGAAGAGTATATGACTCCGAGCGAAATGCACAAAAAAATGGCTGCTGATACAGGAACTTGGGAAGAAGAACTTACTTTCTGGATGGGTCCTGATGATACCAAGCCGCAAAAAAGCACGGCAACAGCCAATACTAAAATGATCTTGAACGGACTTTATCAAGAATCAGTTCATACCGGAAACATGATGGGAATGCCATTTGAGGGACGCAGTACTCTTGCGTATGATAATGCCGCAAAACAATATGTCTCTACTTGGATCGATAATATGGGATCGGGAATCATGGTCATGAGAGGAAACTATGACGAAGCTTCAAAAACAGTAAAAATGGAAGGCGAAGTTACCGACCCAATGACCAAAAAAGTCAAAAAAATACGAGAAGTAATCACAGCTATTGATGCCAATACGCAAAAGATGGAAATGTATGACATGTCTCCTGACGGAAAAGAATTCAAGAGCATGGAAATCATGATGAAAAGAAAAAAATAATACCGAAAACAATACGAGAAAGACTGTCGAAAGGCAGTCTTTTTTATTTTAGTACAATGTTTTTGAACTTTTGACTTCAAGACTTTTGACTTTAGACTTTTTGAACTAAATTTGCACCACAACAACAACTAAAATAAAAACAATGATTCATTTCTTCGGAAACGAAAGCAATACCGTTTTTGCAGTACAGACGCAAAACGAGCTTTCTACGCAAGACATTTCAAAACTAAACTGGCTTTTTGGCAACACTCATAAAATAGAAAAATCCGTCCTAGCGGATTTTTTTGTTGGCCCACGTGCCGCAATGATTACTCCGTGGAGTACAAATGCTGTTGAAATTACCCAAAACATGGCCATCGAAGGCATCATCAGAATTGAAGAATTTCAAAAAGTAACCGAAGCTTTTTCTGATTTTGACCCGATGCTTTCTCAGAAATATCCTGAATTAAATCAAGACATTTATACCATAAATATTCAACCAGAACCTATCCTTGAAATTGAAGATATTGCTACTTTTAATGCAAAAGAAGGTTTGGCTTTGAGCAAAGAAGAAGTTGAATACTTAGATAATTTATCAAAAAAACTAGGCAGAAAACTAACCGATTCTGAAGTTTTTGGGTTCTCTCAAGTCAATTCAGAACACTGCCGCCACAAGATTTTCAACGGGACTTTCGTCATTGACGGAGAAGAAAAACCTTCTTCCCTATTCAAATTGATCAAGAAGACATCTTCTGAAAATCCAAACGATATTGTTTCAGCTTATAAAGACAATGTGGCTTTTATCAAAGGTCCAAAAGTGCAACAATTCGCACCAAAATCAGCAGACAAGCCTGACTTCTACCAAACAAAAGATTTTGATTCTGTGATTTCACTTAAAGCAGAAACACATAATTTCCCAACAACGGTGGAGCCTTTCAACGGAGCTGCAACAGGTTCTGGTGGAGAAATTCGCGATCGTTTAGCAGGCGGACAAGGTTCGTTGCCATTGGCAGGAACTGCTGTTTATATGACATCCTATTCCCGTTTGGAAGAAAATCGTCCTTGGGAAGAAGCAATGAACGAAAGAAAATGGCTGTATCAAACTCCAATGGATATTTTAATCAAAGCTTCAAATGGAGCTTCTGATTTCGGAAATAAATTCGGACAGCCTTTGATTACAGGTTCGGTTTTGACTTTCGAACATGAAGAAAAAACTACAGACACTAACGCTGACAGGGTTTCAAACCCTGTCAGCGTCGAGACTTCAAAACCTGTCAGAGTTGAAGACAGAAAATTAGGTTACGACAAAGTAATCATGCTTGCTGGAGGAATTGGCTATGGTAAAGAAAGCCAAGCCATCAAACAAAAACCAAAAGAAGGTGACAAAGTCGTTATTTTAGGCGGAGAAAACTATAGAATCGGAATGGGCGGTGCGGCAGTTTCTTCAGCAGATACAGGTGCTTTCAGTTCTGGAATTGAATTGAATGCAATCCAGCGTTCTAATCCTGAAATGCAAAAACGTGCTGCCAATGCCATCCGTGGATTGGTAGAAAGCGACAACAATCCGATTGTTTCTATTCACGATCACGGTGCTGGAGGACATTTGAACTGTCTTTCTGAATTGGTGGAAGAAACAGGCGGCTTGATTGATTTGGATAAATTACCTGTTGGCGACCCGACGCTTTCTGCAAAGGAAATCATCGGAAACGAATCACAAGAAAGGATGGGATTGGTTATCGGCCAAAAAGATATCGAGACTTTACAAAAAATTGCCGATCGTGAACGCTCGCCAATGTACCAAGTTGGGGATGTCACGGGTAATCACCGTTTTACTTTTGAATCAAAAACTACAGGTGCCAAACCGATGGATTTTGCTTTGGAAGACATGTTCGGAAGTTCTCCAAAAGTCGTGATGACCGATACTTCAATCGATAGAAAATATAATGATTTAGACTATACTCAAGAAAGCTTCAAAAAGTATCTTGACCAAGTGTTGCAGTTAGAAGCCGTCGCTTGTAAAGACTGGCTGACAAATAAAGTGGATCGCTGCGTAGGCGGAAAAGTAGCCAAACAACAATGTGCTGGACCGTTGCAGTTGCCTTTGAATAATGTCGGCGTTATGGCGTTGGATTATTTAGGAAAAGAAGGTGTTGCCACGACTGTGGGCCACTCGCCTATCGCCTCTTTGATTGATCCTGCTGCAGGAAGCCGAACCGCAATTGCTGAAGCATTGTCAAATATTATCTGGGCTCCAATCAAAGACGGATTGAAAGGTGTTTCGCTTTCTGCCAACTGGATGTGGGCTTGCAAAAACGAAGGCGAAGACGCTCGTTTGTATGAAGCCGTTCAAGGTTGTTCCGATTTCGCTATTGAATTGGGAATCAACATTCCGACAGGAAAAGATTCGCTATCCATGAAACAGAAATATCCTGATGGAGATGTAATTGCTCCTGGAACTGTAATTATTTCTGCGGGTGGAAACTGTACAGATATTCAAAAGGTGGTAGAACCGGTTTTAAAGAAAAACGGTGGTAACATTTACTATATTAATCTTTCAGAAGACGGTTTCAAATTAGGAGGTTCGTCTTTTGCACAAGTTTTGAATAAGATTGGAAACGAAGTTCCTACGATTAAAAATGCAGCGAACTTCAAGACGGCGTTCAACGTAGTTCAAGATTTGATTAAAGCCGATAAAATCCAAGCGGGACACGATATCGGAAGCGGCGGTTTAATTACCACTTTATTAGAAATGTGTTTTGCTGATGTAAATTTGGCCGCTGATTACGACTTGAGTTCCTTACGCGAAAGCGATACTATAAAAGTATTATTTTCAGAAAATATCGGAATTGTTTTTCAAGCGGATGCTTCCGTTGAAACGGTTTTGAATGACAATAATGTAACGTTCTTCAATATCGGAAAAGTAAAAGAAGGCGATACAGTTACCATTAAAAACGGAGATAAGAACCTTTCGGTTAATGTAGCAGAAGCTAGAGATACCTGGTACAAAACTTCATATTTATTAGACAAAAAACAATCAGGCGAATTAAAAGCGAAGGAACGTTTTGATAATTTCAAAAACCAGCCTTTACGTTTTGAATTCCCAAGTCACTTTACAGGAAAGAAACCAGAAATTGATTTTTCCAAACCAAGACCAAAAGCGGCGATTATTCGTGAAAAAGGAAGTAATTCAGAGCGAGAAATGGCCAATGCTATATATCTAGCTGGTTTTGATGTAAAAGACGTCCACATGACCGATTTGATTTCTGGCCGTGAGACTTTAGAAGATATTCAATTTATCGGAGCAGTTGGAGGTTTCTCTAATTCTGATGTTTTGGGTTCAGCAAAAGGTTGGGCTGGTGCCTTTTTATACAACGAAAAGGCAAAAATGGCTTTGGATAATTTCTTCAAAAGAGAAGATACTTTGTCTGTCGGAATTTGCAACGGAGCACAATTGTTTATGGAATTGGAATTGATCAATCCAGAACATGAAGTTCATGGAAAATTAAGACATAACGATTCTCACAAACACGAGAGCGCATTTACCTCAGTAACCGTTTTAGAAAATAACTCTGTGATGCTAAACACTTTGGCAGGAAGCACTTTAGGAGTCTGGATTTCTCATGGAGAAGGGAAATTCGACTTGCCTTACACAGAAGACAAATACAATGTGGTTGGAAAATATGGCTACGAAAATTATCCGGCCAACCCAAATGGTTCTTTCTTCAACATTGCCATGATGTGCGACAAAACGGGAAGACACTTGGCGATGATGCCTCATATCGAGCGTTCGACTTTCCAATGGAATTGGGCGAATTATCCTGAAGGCAGAAATGACGAAGTTTCACCTTGGCATGAAGCTTTTGTGAATGCGAGAAAATGGGTAGAGAATAAAAAATAGATTATTTTTAACTATTTAAGAAAAGGCTTTCAGAAAATGGAAGCCTTTTCCTATTTTAGCAAGACTTAAACCTTATTATTTATGGAAAGCCCCTATTGTTTAAATTGTCAGGAACCTATTGAGAAGAATTATTGCTCTAACTGTGGTCAAAAAACCGATACACACAGAATCAATTTTAAACATTTTATTTTCCATGACATTTTGCATGGGGTATGGCATTTTGAGAAAGGTATCTTCTTTACAGTTAAAGAGGCATTCACGCGACCGGGAAAAGCTGCTTTGGATTATATTAGCGGAAAA
The DNA here is from genome assembly GCF_003634455.1 of Flavobacterium endophyticum. GTDB lineage: Bacteria > Bacteroidota > Bacteroidia > Flavobacteriales > Flavobacteriaceae > Flavobacterium > Flavobacterium endophyticum. Next base: position 49,730 of record NZ_RBLC01000001.1, read on the forward strand.
CGAATTAAGTATTATAATGTATTCTACCTAACCGTTTTATTGGTCGGACTTAATATTTTTTTAGCAAATTATTACGACCATCTTGAATTAAAATATTATCCTGAACTACACGAAATAAAGCTAAATAAAGACCTTAAATCAGGCGATTTTTTATCCGATTATGCTAAAATATTAATTCTTTCCCTGATTCCTCTTTTTGCTTTGACTAGCTTTATCCTTTTTCGGAGAAAGAAATTAAATCTGAGTGAGCATTTTATAGTTTCTGGAATGACTTTTTTAGGCGTAATGCTAATCAGTACATTTAGCATATTTCTTTCCTTTTTAGGCTTTTTAGAAGGTTTCTCAACAGTTGCTTATGTCATTGATAAAATAACTCCAATAGCCTTATTGCTGTATATTAGCTTTGCTTACTACAATGCTTTTCATTTGATGTACACCAAATTAAATATAATCTTGAGAGTAATTGCTTTTGACATTTTATTATTATTAGAAATAGCCCTATTTATTATTGGTACTTTTTTCATCTTTAAATAAAAAAAATCCTTTCTAAAATTTAGAAAGGATTTTTTTCTATCGTTTCCCTTTCATCATAACAGCACCAACACCTGTCACAATACCTGAAGCCGCAAAAGCAAACATTCCGGAAGCAATCATTTCCTGTCCTGCAAATAATGCATTCTGTGATATTTGATTGTTAAATAAGGTACCGCCGGCTACGCCTGCAATGATTCCGATTACTGATAAGATCGAAAAGTCTCTCCAAGGTTCAGGATCTGGATGTGGAGGCACCGGAAAACGCCACCAGCCTGGAAATTTTGTTCCGCACCATCCCATCGCTAAATAAAATAACATTCCCATAATAGTAAGTTTTAGTTGTTGCCTACTCTTTTGCTTTTCGGCTTACGCATTAATCATAAGCCAAATGTAGACACAGCTATTCACATACATTCAAGGTCATTTCCTGTTTTTTCTAGAGTAAAAATACCGCTTTTTATAGGGTATAAATTAGTATGTTTGCCAAAATCCCATACTTCTTTCCATCTATGAGAAACAATAGAATTCTCTACTTTTTACTTTGTATTAGCATAATTGCTTTGGGTATCTTGTCCCGAAAAACGGAGATTATACCCTTAGTTGTAGGCGATATATTGTATTCCATAATGATTTATTTCTTAATGCGATTTCTGTTCCTGAAAACCAAACTGCAAAAGACAGCCTTTATTTCTTTGCTAGTATGCTATGGCATCGAGACTTTGCAGCTCTCCCAAGCAGATTGGATTAATGAAATCAGGCATACTGCATTTGGTCGTTTGGTTTTAGGACAAGGCTTTTTATGGAGCGACCTACTTGCTTATACCTTTGGAATAACGATTGCTTTTCTAGGAGACATGTATCTGATTCAGAAAAATAAATCTTAAGCATTTTGCCTACTCTTAAGCCTAGAAAATCTTAATTTACGAAATGATAAAAACATTGCTGATTTATTAATAATTTCCTATTTTGCAGGGAATTTAATCTTCAACAAAATGGCTTCAATTACTAGACTGTTTGATTTTCCATATCATCAGCAAGAAAAATATAGCATTCCTGATTCATTAGTTACGAAACACAATGGCGAATGGGTCAAGACATCTACTGATGAATATATTTCAAAAGCCAATGCCATATCGAGGGCGCTTTTGAGAATGGGAATACAGAAAAATGACAAAATTGCTGTCATCTCTTCCAATAACAGAACAGAATGGCACATTATAGACATTGGGATTCTGCAGACCGGAGCGCAAAATGTTCCTATCTACCCGACTATTTCTGAAACAGACTATGAATACATCTTAAACCATTCCGAAGCAAATTATTGTTTTGTTTCAGACGATGTCGTATTGGGCAAGCTAAATGCGATCAAGAATAATGTTCCGAAATTAAAAGGAATTTATTCTTTTAATCAGATTGAAGGTTGTAAAAATTGGACGGAGCTATTAGACTTAGGAAAAGATACAAGCAATCAAAGTGAAGTAGAAGAACGAAAAAACAACGTAAAACCACTTGAACTTGCTACCATAATTTATACCTCTGGAACAACCGGAAAACCTAAAGGAGTAATGCTTTCGCACAATAATATAGTTTCTAACGTATTAGATTCTGCCAGTAGAATTCCGTTTGAAGCAGGGAAAAGCAAAGCGCTCAGCTTCTTACCTATCTGTCATATTTATGAACGAATGGTAACCTATATCTATCAATATTATGGTGTTGCTATTTATTTTGGAGAATCGATCGAAAAGATTTCTGACAATGTAAAAGAAGTACAGCCAAACGTAATGACCGGCGTTCCGAGGCTTATAGAAAAGGTATATGAAAAAATTATTGCCAAAGGTTCTGAACTGACCGGAATTAAAAAGAAACTGTTTTTCTGGGCGATTTCTGTTGGTTTAAAATACGAACCAGACAATGCAAATGGCTGGTGGTACGGATTTCAATTGATGATTGCTAGAAAACTTATTTTCAGTAAATGGAAAGCTGGATTGGGCGGAAAATTAGATCTAATAGTAAACGGAAGCGCCGCACTACAACCTCGATTGGCACGCGTATTTGCAGCAGCAGAAATCTATGTAATGGAAGGATATGGTCTGACAGAAACATCACCCGTAATATCGGTGAATGATACACGCAATGGAGGCTTCAAGATCGGTACTGCTGGAAAAATCATCGATAATGTGGAAATAAAAATTGCCGAAGATGGAGAAATCTTGTGCAAAGGTCCAAACGTAATGATGGGCTATTATAAAGATGAGAAACTTACCAGCGAAGTTATCGTTGACGGTTATTTTCATACAGGCGATATCGGCCTCATTGATAAAGACGGCTTCTTGAAGATTACCGACAGGAAAAAAGAAATGTTCAAGACGTCTGGCGGAAAATATATCGCGCCGCAGCTCATAGAAAATGCCATGAAGCAATCCCGTTTTATCGGTGAAATCATGGTCATTGGCGATGGCGAAAAGATGCCTGGTGCCTTTATCCAGCCTGATTTTGATTTTGTAAAACAATGGGCTTCTAAAAAAGGACTCTCAATCGGAAGCACAAATAAAGAGATTGTTGCCAACGAAGAAGTCAAAAAACGCTTCCAAGAAGAAGTAGACGATATCAACAAAAAATTCGGACACTGGGAAATGATCAAGCGCTTTGAGCTGACTCCAGACGTCTGGTCTATTGATGGCGGAGAGCTCACTCCTACCCTAAAACTGAAACGTAAGAACGTCAAGGAAAAATACCAAGACCTATACGACAAGATCTATAAAGACGCATAAAAGACGAAACCACAAACATCCTGCTTGTGGTTTCGTCTTTTTTATACGATACTACCGCTAATTTTTCTTTATCAATACTCCATAACAAAACAGCCACAGATTCAATGAATCCATGGCTGCTTTTTATTTAAGGAAAATGTCCTTTAACTGAGTGATGACGTTGCCGCCGCCAGAAATGGTAATTTCACCAATCCTATCTGCGATTTTCTCGACATATTCCATCTCTTTCAATTTCCACAACATTTCGTTTTCTTCCATCAATTTTGCCGTATTCAGCAAGCTTCTGGTCGAAGCCGTTTCTTCACGCCTCATGATGCTGTTCGCCTGTGCTTTTTTCTCGGCTACCAGCACCTGGTTCATGATTTCCTTCATATCACCAGGCAAGATAACGTCCCTTATACCTGCATCAGAAACTGCCAAGCCCAAATCCTTGATTTTTGCTTCCACGTTTTCCAAGATTTCTTTGGCAATCGTATCTTTCCTATTTAGCAATTCATCCAATGTCAGGCTTCCGATAAAAGCCCTCAAGGCCAATTGCATTAAAACGTACAATTGCTTTTCAAAATCCTTGTTATAAACCAAAGCCTTGTAGATATCCGCAACTTGGTACCTCACAAAAAAGTTGATTCTCAACCCAGCCTTGTCTTTAGTCAGCAATTCTTGTCCTGAGATTTCCAATTGCTGCTGCCTTGCGTCGATAGTCTTCACTTCGACAGAAATAGCATTGTTCCAAAAGTAATAAGCGCCTGCTGTCAATTCCTTGACAAAAGAACCGTTGACAAACAACAATCCTTTTTCATAGCTGGCTACCTGAAAGCGCCTTACATACATTTTCAACTTGGCCGTTTCCAATAAAGCAGTCGGAATCTGTTCGGCAATCTCTGTTTTTGACAAGTCTGCCTTTACGAATTCGTTTTTGACATAGCCTTTCCAGAAAGCATACCTTCCAGTGACCAAGACTTCTTTAAAGATACCGTTCACAAAATACAAGGCAATTTCGGTATCGGCAATCTCAACAACTTCTAGCAGCGAAGCCAAGGCTTCATTCTGCAACAAAAGGTTCAGTTCTACTGGAGCCACAAAGGTTTGTTTCTTTTCAAAAACCATTACCTCTTTGTTTCCGAATACCCATGCAGTGCCTTCTTCCAAGACACCTACTAATTTTCTATTTTCAAATACCAGACCTACTTGGTAGGCATTAATACGTACTTTTCTAATCATTTTTATACTTTTTAAATTCAACATAAATAAGAAAACGAACCTTCTCCATCCTTCTTCAAAAACGGGAGCGCTGGTCGGTCTTTTTTTAATCAGGATCTGTTTCTGTCCATTTCCAAAAGAAATCCAGCAAATGAAATCTTTTGTCAAGCCAGAAAGAAAAACCAATAGTCCAAAAGACGCTTCCATGCTCGCAGGCCCTGTCAAAAGTGCAAGAACCCAGACATTGCATACGGGAATTGCTGATAGAGACAGGCTCCTTCTCTTTGGTGGCATTATTTTTAAGAGCAATGCGACTCTTGCTTACAGATTGATAGTCTGCGAAGGCGACAGCCACTGTCAAACCGAAACGAGCTCGGTGCAGGATTCGAACCTGCGTAACTTCTATTGTTCTATCCAATTGAACTATCTGCCTAATGCAGAGCGGGACTCGAACCCGCAACCCATAGAGTGGTGATGGTTTTTTGGCAAACCACCCAAACCTCCAAATCAAGTTGCATAGAAAAACATGATGCTTTTCGGCAAAGTTCTCTACAATGGTGCCATACAGAAACACGCAACAGGACTCGTTTGATATTGTTATTTCAATGAACTTGTCTTATTCCTCTACAAAGATTTTAAAACCACTGCGCAATTATTTTGCGCAGTGAATTAAATTATAAAAGCCCCCTATTTTTCTGGTCCTCTCGGTCTCTCTGTTCGATTGCCCCAAAGGGACTTCCTTTGAAATAGCCTATATTCACGAAGCCGTTTTCTTCTGTTATCAGCGATTCTTTTTTAGTGACGGCTCCAGTATATTTAGAACCATAACTGCCTGTCAGCTTTTTTGTCGCCGGATCCACGTCGCCCCATTCGGGCGTCTTCCCGTTATAGATGGGCTCGACAAAATAAACAATACCCGTCAATCGCGACTTCATCAAGAAGCGGCCCGTCTCATCCGTATTGGTCAAAAACCTTTTTAAAATGTCTTGTCTCATGATTCTCATTCTTTTTAAATTAAACACTGCGGAACAGATTCGAGTCGAACGAATACCTCTAGTGCTTCAAACTACCGTGCATACCACATACACCACTGTTCCTTTTCGTACAGGAAGAGAGACTCGAACTCTCAAAAAACAGATCCTAAATCTGCCGCGTATGCCATTCCGCCATTCCTGCATTTTGGTGGAAGTAGTAGGAATCGAACCTACTCCGTACTTAAACAACAGATTTACAGTCTGCCCCAACCCTCCAACTTTGGCGTACTTCCTTACTTTGTCTGAGAAGCAGGATTCGAACCTACGGCCTCCCGCGTCCAAGGCGGACAAACAACCTCCGTTATCTTCCCAGTTTTAGGGTGCTTTCGGGAATCGAACCCTGTTCTTCAGAACCACAATCTGAGGTTTTACCAAATAAACTAAAAACACCATTCGCGGCTCATACGGGATTACTCACGCTTTTTTATTTTAACGGAGTTCGTGAATGCTTTGCATTTCGACCCGTTCTCCCGAGAGACAGTCGGGAAGGTTAGCCAGTAACCCCAATGAGCCAGTTCCTTTCTAGAACTCGTGTGGCCTCGACTGGATTCAAACCAGTAACCTGCTGCTTCGTAGGCAGATGCTCTATTCTGTTGAGCTACAAGGCCATTGCGGAGAGCAAGAGAATCGAACTCTCATTGCCTTTCGAGCAAAACCGATTAGCAGTCGGTTGCAACAAACCACTATTTGCCTACTCTCCTTTTGGGCATAAAAAAAGCACCTCGTTAAAGGTGCTTCAAATCATAGGGCAGGATATGCTTATCCTATCAGCCTGTAATGATCATACACCTGTATCTTATAAAATCTGCGATCGAGACTCGGACTAGCCGGCTGCCCGTTATGTGATCTAAAATAAATAGCCATCGCTTCTGTGTTTTTATATAGTGAATTCATTGTCTTTATTTGTAATTCGTAATTCCTAATTCTAAAATTTCTTCGGCAAAGATAAAGTCAAAAAAATCAAACCTCCAAATTATTTTTAAATTTATTTTATTGATAATCAGTTAGTTATACTTGTATTTACGCATAGAAAATCCTGTCCGTTATACAACAGATATCCTTACAATATTCAAATGACTGTCTCTCATTTGGTTAGCTTCCAAGTCTTATTTTCGTTTTTTTATACTAGGCATGAAACATTTTTTTGCTTTTTTTTAGGCCGTATTTGCTATGGCGCTTGTTTTTATATCATTTCTGTTCTTTTTTGCTTTTTATTTCTTCTCTAAAACCGCTCATGTTTGTTCCTATTCGTTTCCAAATAGAGTGAAAACAAAAAAAGCGCCCCGATGTCGGGACGCTTTTGTTATATAGTTTCAGATTACCAGTTACAAATCCTGCTTGAAATCTTTACGATACCTACCACATCCATGACGTCCCGCCAGAAGTTTTGCTTCATGACGATCGCTTATTGGTCCAAAAGACGGTGCGCTATGTTGGTATCTATTTTTCATTTCGAGGGCAAATGTAATTGATTTTTTTAAATAAACGATAAGTCCCGCTCCTGTCGTTTCCAAATCAAGCAACCTATTCTTAATGAGTCCGGCCAAGCTAGCTATCCAAAAAGCCCCATTATCGTACACAAATATTTTATGGCTTTCCATACAATTCTCTATCAAAACCATAAGCCTGCCGCCGCAAACAGATCCAAAAAACACGATTAATTCCATAAGATGTTCTCTTTTTATATAAATGCCTCTTTCTATCTTATCCCTTTTTCATCAGCCCTAACCAGAAAAGCAGCAAGCTCGTCCCTGCCTTTCTTGCAATCTACAGCCGCATTGTATTATCTGTTTATTTTTAAATATAAAAACAAAACACTGATAATCAAACAACTAAACCGATTTTAATTGCCTTAAACTATTTTATAAAGCATAAAAAAACATCCAAATGTATTTTCTTGTCCTAGTTCAATGCATCGCTGTTGACAAGGATATAAATTTGTAACAGAAATTAAAACAATAATGAATCAAAAAAGGAATAAACAAAAAATTTAATTAATAATAATCTTAAATCTTTAAACATCATGAAAACAATTCTCTTAACAGCATCATTACTTTTTGCTACTTTAACAGCTTTTGCTCAAAAACCAAGTACAGAACTATTAAACCCATCCAACCATGCCCTAATATTGGTTGACCATGAAAGTCAAATGGCCTTTGCGGTAGCAAGCCACCCTATCGACCAATTACGCAATAATACTGCATTAGTAGCTGGCGCATCAAAAATCTTCAATGTACCAACTGTTGTCACTACGGTAGCCGAAAAATCATTCAGCGGTCCGGTCTTTCCAGAAATAGAACAATTTTATCCGCAAAAAACCTCTAATTATATAGACCGTACCACAATGAACACTTGGGAAGATGCCAATGCACACAAAGCCATTGTAGGAAAAGGCAAGAAAAAACTGGTTTTTGCAGGATTATGGACAAGTGTTTGTATCGTTGGTCCTACACTTTCTGCCATCAGCGAAGGCTATGACGTGTATGTAATTACCGATGCCAGTGGCGACGTTTCTAAAGAAGCACATGAAATGGCCGTAACCAGAATGGTACAAGCAGGTGCAAAACCAATCACTTCTTTACAATATCTTTTAGAACTGCAACGCGACTGGGCACGTCAAGAAACGTACAAAGCCGTTACCGACTTGGTTAAGAAATACGGAGGTGCTTATGGCATAGGCGTACTATATGCACACGAAATGCTGAAACATTAATTAACAAAAATGGGCCGTGCCTCGGTACGGCCCTCTTTTTCTCTTTTACTAACCTTAGCTCTTCCAAACATGAAAAATTTTACACTACTACTTTACACATACTTTCTGCTCGCTACAATGCAGGGCATCGCACAAAATAGCCCTACGCTTATTGTCCACAATGCCAAAATACACACCCTAGACCACAACAACTCGGTCAAGCAAGCAATAGCCGTAGCCGATGGAAAAATCATCAAGACAGGTACCAATAGCGAAATCCTCAAGCTTAAAGCCAAAAATACGACCCTAATAGATGCCAAGGGCAGTACCATCATACCCGGCTTATTTGACTCCCACATGCATATCATCCGCGGTGGAAGATTCTATAATACCGAACTTCGATGGGATGGCGTACGCTCCCTCAAAAAAGCATTGTCGATGCTAAAAGAACAAGCAGAACGAACTCCTTCTGGACAATGGGTGCGTGTTGTAGGAGGTTGGAATGCCTACCAGTTTGAAGAAAAAAGACTTCCAACGCTAGACGAAATCAATGAAGCTACAGGCAATGTGCCTGCTTTCATACTCCATCTATACGGACATGCCTACCTCAACAAAGCGGGTATTGCAGCATTAAAGATAGATGCCGACACTCCAAATCCTAGCGGAGGACTGATTGAAAAAGATACCAACGGCAACCCAACCGGAATGCTCATTGCCGAACCCAACGCCTACATCCTTTACGCTACCCTTTCCAAACTTCCTGAATTGAGCAATGAAGAAAAAGTCAATTCTACAAAACTGTTCATGAGTGAAATGAACAGGCTGGGCGTAACCGCCATTATGGATGCCGGAGGCGGATTTCAAAACTACCCTGATGACTATGGCATCACCACAAAGCTTTGCGAAGAAAACGCCCTAACCGTACGCATGCCCTACTATCTGTTTGCCCAAAAAGCGGGCAACGAGCTTGCCGATTATACCAAGTGGATCAGCTCTGTAGAAATTGGCGACGGATGTGATGTCCCTTCAGACGGAGCCAAGCGCTTCGGAAAAATGCCAAAAATGGAATACCATGTGCAAGGCGGCGGAGAAAATCTGGTAATGAGCGCAGGCGATTTTGAAAATTTCGACAAGCCAAGACCCGAATTAAGTCCTGCCATGGAAGGCCAGCTAAAAGCAGTGCTGTCACTGCTGATAAAAAATAGATGGCCGTTCAGGATACACGCTACCTATAATGAAAGCATCACCCGATTCTTAAATGTCATCGAAGAAATAAACCAAGAAACACCCCTTGACGGACTGCTGTGGTTTTTTGACCATGCCGAAACCGTTTCTACAGAAAACCTGCAGCGAATCAAAAAGTTACAAGGCGGTATCGCCATACAGCATCGAATGGCCTATCAAGGAGAGAACTTTATCAAGCGTTACGGAAAAAAAGCCGCCGCCAATACCGTACCTATCAAAAAAATGATGGAAATGGGTATTAAAGTCGGTATGGGTACCGACGGTACTCGAGTAGCGAGCTACAACCCATGGGTAGGGCTATATTGGCTTTCGACCGGAAAAACACTAGGCGGCTTAAAATACATGAGCGAAGAAAATATACTTGACAGGACAACAGCCTTGAAACTGTTTACCCAAGGAAGTGCCACGCTCATCAACCTCGATAAAGACAGAGGCATACTCAAAGAAAACTATCTGGCTGATTTCATACTCCTTTCAGACGACTATTTTACAACATCAGAAGACAAGATACTCAACATCGAATCCAAGCTCACTATCGTAAATGGCAAAGTAGTGTATGCCAACGAAGAATACCGAAACTATGCCGCCCCTCAGCCTAAAGCCATCCCTGAGTGGAGTCCAGTAAACTATTATGGAGGATACCAAAAAAACTAAGCCATGAAAAAAGCAGCCTACCACATCGTAGCATCCGATCTGAAAAATCCGTTCTATAATCTCGCGATGCTTTTTTTCAGGACAGCCGTAGCCGTACAACTTATAGCCGTACACGGACTAAAAAAACTAGGCATTGGTGTTGAAAACGCAGAAGCCATTCCTAATCCACTAGGATTCCCATCGGCGCTCAATGACGGCATTGCTATTGCCGCAAATGTTTACCTGCCGGTACTGCTTATTTTTGGTTTTCTCACAAGGCTCGCTGCCTTGCCTGCCTTGGCCGTAACGCTGACCGGATATTTTATAGTGCACGCCCACGACCCCTTATCCGTAAGCGATATCCCATACATGTACAGCATTTCGCTGCTCCTAATCGTATTTTTGGGCAGCGGCAGATATTCAGCCGATTACCTCCTCAGCCAAAAAATCAAAAGACTAGCATGATATGAACCGAATCGTTTATTTGCTTTTAACCTTCGGGCTTGCCGCCTCCATGACGGCTCAAACCCAAGCCGACTTCAAACCGCTAAGGTATGATGATAACTTTAGCTATCTGGAAGAAGACACCCTTCCAAGTACCTACGAAAAGATTAAATACCTGCCCCTTGGAAATAAAAAGCACTACCTTTCGGTCGGAGGAGAAATACGGGAGCAGTACATCTATACCAAAAACAATGGATGGGGAGACCTTTCAGATGCTCCCGATGGCTACCTGCTGTCGCGCTATCTGCTTCATGCCGACCTAAAGTCTGGCCGATTCAGAACTTTTATTCAATTGCAAAGCAGCCTGGCTTATGGCATAGACAATCCCAGTCCGGTCGACCACAACACCCTAGACCTGCATCAAGCATTTATAGAAGCTGTCGTTTTAAGCGATGAAAAAAGCAAGCTCAATATTCGGGCAGGCAGGCAAGAACTCCTCTATGGCTCACAAAGGCTGATTGGCGTACGCGAAGGTCCCAACAGCCGCATCGCTATGGATGCCGCCAAATTGCTGTATAAGCAAGACCAATTTCAAAGCGATCTGTTCTATGCCCACCCCGTTGCCAACAAGCCAGGGACATTTAATGACCCTTTCAATGAAAAGGCTCTTTTATGGGGAAGCTATACCGTAATCAACAACTTGAAATTCTTAAACAATATCGACCTGTACTACTTAGGCGTATGGAAAAAACGAGCCGAATATGATGCCGCTTCAGGAGAAGAAATCCGCCATTCTTTAGGCTTTCGGGTATGGAAAAACAGCAACCGTTGGAAATACGATATCGAAGCCGTTTACCAATTTGGAAAACTGTCGCAGGCTACCGTATCGGCTTGGACCTTATCTTCCAACATCAGCTATAAAGCCACAAGCCTAAAATTCAAGCCCGTATTCGGACTAAAGTCCGAAATCATATCAGGAGACAAGACCAGCAACGACAACAAGATACAGACATTCAATCCGCTATATCCCCGGGGCGCCTACTTTGGCTTGGTAGCACTCATCGGGCCAGCCAACTTGTTTGACATTCATCCCTCTTTAGAGCTCGAAATAAGCAATTCGTGGAACCTCGGTATCGATTATGACCTATTCTGGCGCTGGAGTACCAACGATGGACTCTATGCTCCTAACATGCAGCTGCTCTATTCCGGACAAAACACGACCAAAAGCTTTATCGGCTCCCAGCTCGCTGCCACTATCGATTATACGCCAAGCCCTTTTTTGAGTCTTACGCTCGAAGGCGCCTGGTTTGACAGCGGTGCCTTTCTCAAAGAAGCCGGAGCAGGAAAAGACTATTTCTATAGCGCATTTACGGCACGAATACGGTTTTAACCTTACATTCGTTCTGGCAAGGCAGCTTATATCATAAATACACCTCTCGTAGGCGCTTGTCAAATGGCACAGAACCAAAGAGGCTCAAATTTTCCTCTTTATCATTCACCACCTCGCCTCCAAAGCCGCTAGAGAAGCATCCGCTGCAGGCTGCTTTTTGAAGTTGCAAAAATCATTCTCTGCTACCTGCCAGCATCTCGTTGTCATAAAAAGCGGACAGGCCTCCTGCACAAAAAATAAATCCAGTATCTTTGTAATGGCTTTAGGGGTATTCTGAAAAGAATTGAGAGAGTCCCTTTGAACCTGATGCGGTTAAAACCGTCGTAGGGAAAAGCGTGCAGGCACTATCGTGTCTTGCCCTGTCTTTTTATTCCAAAGCATCTCCTGCAGCCATTCAGTCATAAACTAAACCTAAATGGAATGGAACAGAACCTTTGGAAACACATCATCGCCGTCAGGCAATCTTCTCCCTTAGTGCATAATATTACCAATTTTGTGGTAATGAATACTACCGCCAATGCCCTGCTCGCTGTCGGTGCCTCGCCTATCATGGCACATTCCCATGCCGAAGTCGAAGAAATGACGAGTCTCTGCCAGTCGCTCGTTGTCAATATCGGAACCCTAGACGATTATTTTGTCGATGCCATGCTATTGGCCGTACAAAAAGCCAATGAGCAGAAAAAACCTTGGATACTCGATCCAGTAGGCGCTGGAGCCACCTCATATCGCGATGCCGTATTGTCGCAACTGTTAGCTCATAATCCTGCCGTTGTGCGCGGCAATGCCTCAGAAATACTTGCCTTGGCCAAAGCCAACAGCACCGCAACCAAAGGTGTAGACAGCACCGCAAAGAGCGATGAGGCCGTTGATGCCGCCCGTTTTATCCAGCAAAAATACGGTTCGGTAGTCTGCATTTCTGGCGAAACCGACATCATCGTCTCCCAAAACCAGACTGTCTTTATCCGCAATGGCAACGCCCTAATGACAAAAGTAACCGGACTCGGCTGTTCTGCCAGTGCCGTGATAGGCGCCTTTGTCGCCGCCGTTGCAGCTCCTGCCGAAGCCGTTGCCGCCGCTATGGCACTGTTTAGCATAAGCGGCGAGCTGGCTGCAAGACAGAGCAATGGCCCCGGTACCCTGCAGGTACTGCTGCTGGATAAGCTCTATACCCTTTCTGAGCAAGAATTTAACGACTCCCTAAACATCCGATATGCGTAGGCGATCCTTCCCTTACCTATTGTATCTTGTCCTTTCTGAAGCAGACTGCCTAGAAAAGAATTACCTGCACGTAGCCGAACAGGCCATAATCGGGGGCGTAGACATTATCCAGCTAAGAGAAAAAGACCTAACTGCCAAAGAGTATATCGCCAAAGCCCAGCGGCTCAAAGAAATTACAGACCGCTACGCCATCCCATTGATCATCAATGACAATCTAGAAGTCGCAAAAAAGATAGGCGCCTTCGGCATCCATGTCGGCAATAACGATGTCCCGCCTACCCACATACGGAAAGAATGGAAGAGCTGCCAGAGCCTAGGCTATTCTATCGAATTTATCGAGCAACTGCAGAGCAAAGAAACCGAAGCGGCAGACTGCCTCGGCATAAGCCCTGTCTTTCATACCCCTACCAAAAAAGATACGGTCACTACCTGGGGCATTGAAGGGATAGCTGCCCTGCGGAAACTGACAGACAAGCCGCTGATAGCTATTGGCGGCATGAATGCTGCCAATGCCGAAGCCGCCCTAAAAGCAGGAGCCGACTGTATAGCCGTGGTATCGGCTATCTGTGCCGCAGCCGACCCGCAAAAAGCAGCCTACGAACTCAAAAACATACTACTCCGAAACTTATGAAACACTACACCTATCCTTCTGTATTGGCAATAGCCGGATTTGACGGAAGCGGAGGCGCGGGCCTCCAAGCCGACATCAAGACCATTTCGGCCCTCGGCTGTTATGCCACTTCGGTCCTTACGGCCCTGCCAGTACAAAATACGCAGGGCGTGCGCAACATCTACCCTATTCCTTACCACGCCGTTAAAGAGCAGATTGAGGCCGTCATGGACGATATTATGCCTCAGGCCATCAAGATCGGAATGGTACACACCAGCGAATTGGTCGATGTCATTGCAGCCACATTGCAGCGCTATCCCAAAGTGCCCGTCATTTTTGATCCTGTCATGGTTGCTACCAGCGGACACAGGCTGATTGAAGAAGCGACTATCGAAGCCCTCATAAATACGCTATTCCCCATAGCCGCCCTCATTACGCCCAACCTAGATGAGGCCGCTCTGCTGGCTCAAATGGAGATAAAGACTGTCGAAGACATGTATCTTGCCGGAACCAAGATCTTGAAATTAGGATGCAACGGCTTACTGCTAAAAGGCGGCCACCTCGAAGGAAAAAAGATCACCTCTCTCTATTTCCAAAACGACGGGAAGGTACTTTCTTTTGAATTTGAAAAATTTGATACCACCAATACCCACGGTTCGGGCTGCACGCTCTCTTCTGCCATTGCCAGCTATAGGGCACAAGGAAAAAGCCTTGCCGAGGCTGTATTGCTCGGACAAGACTACGTGCACCAAGCCATCTATAATGGAAAAGACGTGCTCGTTGGCAAAGGAAACGGCCCGCTGAACCACTTTTTTAACCCTCAAAAACTAATCAAAAATGACCTGGACTGAACATGCCTGGCAAGCTATTGCCCCAATCTATAAAAGAATTATCGAGATGCCTTTTCTTGCCGAATTGTCCAAGGGCACGCTTGCGCAAGAGCGCTTCCAGTTTTATATTATGCAGGACTCGGGATATCTGGAACATTTTGGAAAGGCGCTGGCACTGCTGGGAGCCAGGGCCGCAGCCACAGAAGATGCTCTGGCCTTTATGCGTTTTGCCGAAAATGCCCTCGTGGTCGAAAGCCTACTGCACGAATCCTACCTTAAAGACTTTGGAATTCCGGACAAAGGAACGCTTGAACCTGCCTGCCACCACTACGTCCATTTTCTAAAGAGCACGGCTGCCCTAGACGCTGTAGAGATCGGAATGGCGGCCGTTCTGCCCTGCTTCTGGATCTATAAGGCCGTGGGCGACCATATCAGCAAGAGCCCGCAGGCCCCTGCCAATCCGTACCAAAAATGGATCGATACGTATGGGGGCGAAGAATTTGGGATTGCCGTACGACAGGCCATAGCCATCTGCGACCGTGCCGCCTCGGCAACAACGGAACAGACGCGCGCCGCCATGACCAAAGCTTTTATTACGGCTTCGCGTTTGGAATATGATTTTTGGGACGGTGCCTATCAATTAAGAATGTGGAAATAGGCTAAAGACAAGAGTACTGCCTATGCATACAGCGCTTCCCTGATATTAATTAAAATCTGTAGCGCTTTTTCCTCATCAGGACACCCTGACAGGGTTGACGTCTTATACTTCTCCTCAATCGAAGCAATCAGCCTATCAGCCAGATCCAACAGCTCGTCGTATTCTCTTTCGCCTGCCTTTATGGCCAGCAGTTCGTCCCGATTCGGAACGCGGATAGTTAGTTTTCCAGTAGCCAGAATCTGCTCGGCCGTCTGCAGCAGCCTAATCGTATGCATCATGTTCTTGCTGTCGTAGTTCTTTCCGTGCTGCTGGTTGGTCTGGTAGCGGTCTTCGTTGCGTTTGTCAATCCAGTTCCAATATTCTGTATATTCTTTACAATATTTCGAATAGCCGTCTTGGTTGCAAGACAGATAAGCTATCGACTCTTCCCATTTCGGAACAGACGAAAGCGACACCTCATTAGAGCTTTCTTTTTGGACAATCCCCTTATAGCCCAGCGAGCCGTCTGCATCATAAAACAACGCAAACATATCTCTAGAATTCGGCAGGTTGATGAGTCCGCAGCGCTCTTGGCGGTATGCTCGTTCTTCCAGCCATTGCAATAATGGCACGGTAGCATAGCCCTGCAGTATATAACAGAAATCCAGCAGGCTTTTCTTCTCCTTAGCCATCGGATTCACGATTTTCTTTTTCAGTCCCCTAGCCTTTCGGATCTGCGTCACGGCATAACCTGCAAAAGTATCCTTGCAGAGTTTCGACAGAAAATCTTCTATTCTCAAGCGTTCCATCAGCGGATGCTTATAAAGGATACAATCCTCTGGCGTCGCCAAGATTTCTAATATATTCGGATTGTTCTTGAGCAGCAGCTCCACAAAACGGCCGATCTCATAATACACCTCATCATTAGTGGCATTGGCAACCTGCGGAATATAGTCCAATCCGTAGAACTTTTCTTTCGGCAGGTAAAATACTCCCTTGATATCGGTATCAGAGGCAGGCGTATCCAGCCCAAAGGACTTGCTCCCTGAGATTGCTTCAAAGAGGATAAGATTTTGTGATTTAAGGTCTTGGATGGTCATTAAACAATTCTTTTTAAGATAGTTTCTACTTCTTCTAAAAAGACACTGCTGTCTTCTCTTATGGTGACTGCCCTTTTCTTTCCTTTCAACAATTCGGTAAATTGGTTGTCTTCAATATTGACATCAAAAACATAGCCTCCATACTGCAGCACCGTTCTTGCCAGTTCCATAGGCAGGTTGGTTGCTCCCGAAGTTCCGATGATAAACAATACGCCCGTATTTTTTGCAGCCCGCAAAGCCGATTCCGATTTAAAATAATGTTCATTATAATATTCATCAAACCAAAGCACGTTTGGTCGAAGGTCTTCCCCACATTTCGGACAGCGTACCAATTTCCATTCTGCTTCCGTAATAATGTCCTTATCTCTGTTCTTAAGGTCTATCCCTTCAGGAAAAGGATACAATTCTCTCGAACACTCGTCGCCGCACCTCACGAAATCAAAATCGCCATGAATCAGATAAGTTCGCTCTGCTGAACTTCCTGCTTTTTTATGCAGGCTGTCTACATTTTGAGAAATCAAGACAAACCTGTCCTGCAATAAATCCTCTATTTCTTTTAACTTATGATGTCCAGTGTTAGGCTGTGCCGCTTCCGTAATCGACTTCCGATACAAAAACCATTTCCACACCTCCATCGAAGCTACCTGAAACATCTTATAAGTTCCGATGTCCTGTGCCTTATAGTTTTTAGAACCCGAAACCCAGTATCCATCTTTTCCACGAAACGTAGGAATACCGCTCGCTGCCGAAATACCTGCACCGGTCAAGAAGGTAAAAAGGTTTTTCTTTTCTTTTGATAAGACTTCTTTTAGTATGTCTTCTAACTCTTTCTTGTTCATTCCTAACTTATTAAAAATGCTATACTACTTCTATTCTTATCGTATCAATCCCTTAAAAACCCTATCCAATTCCCCACTCATCTTCTTCCCACTACCCAAGCTTCCAGCATTCTCCTGATTAAATCGTATGGTCTCCATCAAAAAGTCCGTAATCAACACCTCTTTCGGATGCAGATAACTTTCGCCCTGTTGCGCCTTGATATCCAGCAGCTCCCTAACTTTTTCCTGTACCTCTAAAGGCGCAATCGGCAGCAGCTCGGCAAAAGCCACAGGCGGAAACGTATTTTTTTCAATAATCCACTTCCCTGCCAATGCCGTACGCAGCGCATAAAAATAACTTTTTAGCTTGACCTCTTCGGCAGAGCAGACTTCCATAAAATTCTTGGTCGTGCCCAGATAATGGTGCAGGCAGGCAACGGGCGAAAAGCAAGCCTCCGCCAAAGGCAGCAGCTGTTCCATAAAAGTCTCGTTTCTATAATACACAACAGGCGAATGTAGCCACTCCAGCAAAGGTGCATTCGATTTAGCCAATAACTTTACCGTTTTCCGCAAATCCCAGCCCGAACCGTCTAAGTCGTCTTCGGTCATAAACTCAATCACGTCGGCCTGTTCCCAAAGCGACAAGTAATAATCAAGGTCGTGCTTATAGATAAAACGTATGTCGTAGTCGCTGTCTGGAGAAGCAAATCCCCAGGCACGGCTACCCGATTCGCAGGCAAAAAGGATCTCTACTCCTTTTTCTTTTTCTACCTGCTCCAATTTATAAAGTATCTTATTTATCATCGTCAGTAATTTCTCAAATTTAATAAAAAAACAATCGCAAATACACTCAAAAAAACAACCTCTTTTTGAGCAAAATTTTAGGGGTTTTGTTCGGGTCTCGTTCGGGTCTTGTTCGGGTGACCTTCGCAAAAAAACATCTTTTTCCGAACAAGACCCGAACAAGACCGCAACAACACTGGGATAAACCCTAAAAAAACGCCTATTTTTATCAAAAACAAGCCAAAAAAAGAAACGATAGCTCCCTATAAACAAATTTATTTATAGACTGCCCCGCCACCTTCCTTACTAAACAGGATTCCAGCCTATTAAAAACGGTCTGGACAAGACTGCGAGGGTGGTTCAGGCTGTTGCCTGCGCCGGAGAAGCTACTTCCTGATAAAAATTATCAATTACAAAACGCAATATTTAATTTATTAGCCTAAGTTTGCAGTAGTGGCCTTATAACCAAGCTGCTGCCTTCCGCCTACCGCCCCTCAAATCAGAATCTGCCACACAGACCGTATGCCCCAAACAAGGCGGTTGCAGTACAAAAAGAGCGCCACCCATACCACAAAACCGACCAACACGAGCAATGCTTATGAAAAAAATTACCCTCTGGACAGCGGGCCTGCTGTTTGTATTTTCCTCAGCCTATAGCCAAAAAGAACTTTGGGGCTACCGAATGACTTCAATCGGTATGCCCGGCAGCAATGACGGCCAGATTATCAAGACTCCTCTTGTAGGAACCGATACCGAACCGGAAACGGTGTACTCTTTTGATCCTACGGGACTGACAGGACGGTATCCGAGAGGCAAACTGTTTCAGGCGTCTAACGGAAAATTATACGGTGTTACGAGCTACGAGACTACCGTTCCCGCTCCGGGAGTACCTTCGGGCGTTTTGTTTGAGTACGACCTTACGACCGACCGCTACAAGCTTCTTTATAGCGGTCTTGTCAACGCCATGCATGCCGTAATCGAGCCACTTCCGGGTGTGCTGTATGGCGTGACCAACGGCGGCAGTTCGGTGTTCAAGTACGTTATCGATTCAGAGCAGTTCAGCATCGTGGCTACCCTGCCTCCCTTTATATACAACGGCAGCAACCAGTACCCGAAATTGATAGCAGGAATGATGAAGGCTTCCGACGGAAATCTCTACGGCGTTACGTCTATGGCGCCTTCTACGCAAAATATTCCCTATCCGGGCGGCATCTACAGGCTCAACCTTGCTACGGGACAGCTCGTCAAGGTCTATGTCTTTGGCGTGGGCGGCTCTGATATCATGTATCCTATGTATGAGAGCGGATTGGTAGAAGGCGCCGCCGGAAAACTTTACGGCACGGCTCTGGGCGGCGCACATATAGGCCCTCAAGGCGTGGCTCCGCTCGGAAGCGGCACGCTCTATGAATTTACGATAGCCGGCGCTACCATGGCCAAAAAGTTTGATTTCGACTATGCAGTCAACGGGGCCAACCCAAGCCCGCTCGCCAAGAGCGCAGACAACAAGCTCTACGGTACCTTGGGCGGAAACAACAACAGCGCTCTTGCCAACGCAGACGGGCTGGTCTTTGAATATGATCTTGCCACAGGATCCTTATCGATGCCTCATATTTTTTCTTATGTTGCAGATGATCTGGTCCGGTCGCCCTACGGCGCGGTGCTAAAGGGGAGCGATAATGCTATCTATGGCAACAGTCCGCAAGGAACCTTCAAGCTCAACTTAACCAACAATACGGTCATCCGCAAGATGATTGCCAGCAATACGTCTGAGCTAAAAGACCTTATCGAAATCTGCCGCAAGCCGTCGTACCGATTCTTTGATACGGCCTCGTTTATCGTCTGCCAGAACAACCCGTTCGTGTTCGACGTGCACAATACCAACGCCGCAAGCTACGTATGGAGAAAAGGCTCTACGGTGCTGCCCTTGCAGACTACCGGAATACTCAATATTGCCAGCCTTACGCTGGCCGACAGCGGCATCTATACCTGCACCATGACCAACGCCTGCGGCACTACCGTGACCATGCCTTTGCAGCTTACGGTTGACGGCTGCCTAGGACTGGACGAGGCTATCGGCCTTAAAAATGCCATCAAGC
Source organism: Flavobacterium endophyticum (assembly GCF_003634455.1). GTDB lineage: Bacteria > Bacteroidota > Bacteroidia > Flavobacteriales > Flavobacteriaceae > Flavobacterium > Flavobacterium endophyticum. The sequence goes on from NZ_RBLC01000001.1 coordinate 69,765, forward strand.
TGTATCCTAATCCTGCCGCGAATGTCTTAAACCTAAAGCTTCCGGAAGCGGCCGATTTTGCCATACAGCACATTTCGATTACCAATATGCTGGGGCAGCTCGTCTATAGCGGCGCTTATGACAGTCCGGCTATAGAGATCAGCTTCCTAAAAACAGGACTCTACCAGTTGCTGTTGACAACGGACAAAGGCGACTGGAACGGCAAATTTGTCAAGGAATAATTTCCATACAAATTAGCTTCGTATCAACCTTATAGGCTATCAAACCAACCCAGAATAACAAACCGACCATGAAGATAAAACTACTATTCTTTGCAGGCCTGCTGCTCTGTTCTTTACAGAGCTTCGGGCAGTTCATCACCGAATGGAACACGGGCGCTTCGACCACTATCACGGTTCCGACTACCGGAACGGGCTATAATTATACGGCTACCATAGCGCGGCTGGATACTCCGGCCGTCATACTCACCACCCTGACCAACGTAACGGGCAATGCTTCTTTTACGGGATTGGCCATAAATACGGCCTATCAGGTCAAGATTACGGGTGCTTTTCCACGCATCCATTTTAACAATGCGGGCGACAAGACCAAAATAAAAAACATCACGCAGTGGGGCACTATTGCCTGGAGCAGCTTTAGCAATGCTTTTTATGGCTGTACCACGCTAAATATCACGGCTACCGACGTGCCCCTGCTTGCGGGAGTGACCTCTATGAGCCATATGTTCCAGTTTTGTACGGCCTTGAACGGCCCTGCCAATATCGGCAGCTGGAATACGGCTTCGGTTACCGACATGAGCTACCTCTTTAGCGGGGCTTCTCTTTTTAACCAAAATATCGGCGGCTGGAACACGGCTGCGGTGACCAACATGAGCAATATGCTGGCCAATGCCACCGCATTCAACCAGCCTATCGGAAGCTGGAATACGGGTGCCCTAATGACCATGGATTATCTTTTTTATGCAGCCAGGGCCTTTAACCAGCCTATCGGGAACTGGAATACGGCAAATGTCACAAATATGGACAGCGCGTTTTCGCAAGCTTCTGCCTTCAACCAGAATATCGGCAGTTGGAATACGGGAGCCGTGACCACTATGCGCAGCATGTTTACTGGCGCGACGGCCTTTAACCAGCCTATCGGGAGTTGGAATACGGGAGCCGTGACTACGCTAAGCGGCATGTTTAACGAAGCAACGGCCTTTAACCAAAATATTGGCAGCTGGAATACGGCTGCGGTGACCGACATGTCTACTCTGTTTTCTGGTGCGACCGCGTTTAACCAGAATATCGGCGGGTGGAATGTCAGCGCTGTTACCAACATGAACGCCATGTTCCGTCAGGCTGCGGCTTTTAACCAGAACATCAGCGGCTGGAATGTTTCTTCGGTCATCAACATGCTGAATCTATTCCTGCAGGCGACCTCTTTCAACCAAGACATCAGCAGCTGGGATATTTCCTCGGCGCTTTATATGGATTCCTTGCTTAAAGATGCTACAGCTTTTAACCAGAACCTTGGCCCTTGGGGAGAACACTTGAATCCGAATGTCATCTTGGGCAGCTTTTTCGGCGGCTTTTTAGAGAACTGCGGCATGAACGTCGCCAATTATGACGCGACACTGGTGGGCTTTAATACGCACGGTCCAAACGGCATTACCATGGGAGCTTTGGGAATGTACTATTGCAATGACGGCGCGGCTGCCCGTGCCAACCTGATCCTGCCGGTTGCAAGCGGCGGAAAGGGATGGAACATTTCGGGCGATACGTCGCTGGCGGCTTCTACCCCGCTGCTGGCTACGGCCGGCAGTGCCGTGACCTTGACCTATGCGGGCTGCAATTACGACTGGTCGAATCCGTCGAACCGTGCCCGAAAGATGCTGACGCTTAACCCGAACGGCAATAGCCTGGCATCGTCTGGCGTATCCATCAACCATAACAGTATCGGTACGCTTCCGGCGGGAATCGCTTCTTCCAGCGGCTACTACCAGATCAGCAACGGCACGAACAGCGCCAGAGTCAGCAACCGTCTGGTAACGGTTATCGATGCCGGAAACCATACCGCCAATGGGGGCGTCATCGCCAGGGTCTATTATTCGACAGCAGAATATACCAATCTCGTCATCAATACGCCTCCTGCGGGAGAAATCGTAGATGCGGGATGGTTCTTGTCTAGCACGACTACGGCTGCGGGCGTGGTGGCTGGCTTGTCTGCCGCTGCCTACGCGCTACCGGGTGCCGAAAAGATCGTTCCATTCAATTCGGGTTCTGAAAACGGCATTGCTTTCGTGGAGTTCAAGCTTTCAAAGATGGGGACTATCGGGCTGTATGCCAAGACACAGGATGGGCCGCTCTCGCCTGCCTTGTCTGTGCCAGACAATGGCAAGAACAGCCAGCTGGTACTGTATCCGAATCCTGCGAAGAACCTGCTGCACCTGAAACTGCCAGACAGCCAAGACGGACCGATACGAAAAATAACGATAACTAATTTGCTGGGACAGGCCGTGTACAGCACTGCCCAAAATATAACGGATATCGATATCGCTAGCCTGGCGGCCGGAATGTACCAGATTGTGCTTTCGACCGACCAAGGGCATTGGAGCGGGAAGTTCGTAAAGGAATAAAAGACTAGCCTTAATTCAGATCTTTAAGCTGATTTTGGATGTATAAAGAAGCTTGCATGCGCCATTTTCGGTTGCCAAGCTTCTTTAAAAATGGCCGCAGATGCTTTGCATATTCGCGGTTGCGGTATCTTCCTTTATTGTATAGATTTTTCATACTATCCCTAAGGTTAATCTTCACGACTTCCATCATCGGCCATTCGCACCATCTTGGGCGTAAACTTGGCGACCACGTCTACCAGTTCTTGCTGCGCGGCCATGACCTGGTTGATGTCTTTATAGGCCATAGGCGCTTCGTCTAGTCCGGCACCGATTAGGGTCACGCCATGCTGTTTTAAGATACCCTGCATCTCGTTTTTGGTAATCGTCTTGATGGCTTTGGTACGGCTCATCTGTCGTCCGGCACCGTGCGAAGCCGAGTTGATAGCATTTTCTTCTCCTTTTCCTCTCACCAGAAACCCGGGCGCGGTCATGCTTCCGGGTATGATTCCCATCACGCCCTTTCCGGCCGGAGTGGCTCCTTTTCGGTGTACGATGACTTCTTCTCCGTTCCAGACCTCTTTCCATGCAAAATTATGGTGGTTTTCGACCTTCGCCAAGACCGTAGCACCCAGCGCCTGCTGCATCTTGTTATGGATAATCTCATGGCAGGCAGAAGCATAATCGCCCGCCAGGTTCATGGCAATCCAGTATTCTTGGCCCAGTTCAGAATCCATATCCAGATACGCCAGGTTTCGTGCGGCTTCAGGCAGTCGGCATACTTCTTTGGCGATCTTGGTATAATGTCCGGCAACCGTAGCGCCAAAACCTCTGGAACCGGAATGCGTCAGCAGCGCCACGTATTTTCCTTTGGGAATGTCCAGTACTGCATCATCGGCTGCAAATTCCAAGATTCCGAATTCGACAAAATGGTTTCCTCCGCCAGACGAACCCAGTTGCGACCAGGCTTTGTCTTTCAGGTTCTTGATAAACGGGTTGGTCTCAAAATCGGGACTTTCCAATACCGCATGGTCCGATTTGTACTGTCCGTGGAAACCGTGTCCGGCTCCAAATTTAGAATGGGCTATCAGCTCTCTCTTGAACTTATCTTCGTTCTGGTAATAGAAATCTTCTGGAATATCGTATACCGACAGCGCCATACGACATCCGATATCCACGCCCACTCCATACGGAATGATGGCATTTCGGGTGGCCAGTACGCCTCCAATAGGCAGTCCGTAGCCTTGGTGCGCATCGGGCATCAGGGCACCGGCAGCCGTAACGGGCAGCTGCATTGCTACCTTCATCTGCTGGATAGCGCCTTCTTCGATATGGTCGAGTCCGTAAGACGAAAAGGCTTTCGGCTGTGGGTTTAGTGATATAAAATCTTCTGGCTTTTCATTTGCTTTTTCGATCAATGCCGTGGCCAGCTTTCCGAAAAGCGCATCGTCTATATAGTTTTCTGGAGCTTGCAGCACTTTTTTATAGTGGTCGAGCATCTGCTCTTTGGTAAGTCCATTTCTCTTTTTGTTTATCTTTAAGGCCGTCCCGATGATGCTTCCTTGCGGGTATCCTAATTCTAGGAGGTCTGTACCGTTGATTGGTGTTTTCATGTCTTTTGTTTTTTGATGGTACAAAGATGCAACCACACCTACGCAATTATTTTGCGCAGTTATTTTTTATTCTGAAATTGACACTTTAAGCAAATTTATGTAGTATTGTATATAAATAGCTTGAAATGGATTCTTATGATATACTTTTAAATTCTTTAAGGCAGATTACGGCACTTGAGCCCGAAGAAGAATTACTATTCAGACAGGCTTTCAAGCCGTATGTAGTAAAGAAGAATGATTTCTTTTTGCAATCGACCGAAATAAACCGTCGATTAGGATTCTTATGCAAAGGACTCGTACGTTATTTTGTTTTTAAGAATGATGAAGAATCTACTTTAGAATTTACTAAAGAAGCCGAATTTATTGCAGATTATGGCAGTTTTCTATCCAAAGAGCCTTCGCTTCAGAACATCCAGGCTCTGGAAGATTGTGAGTTGCTGGTAATTGAATATGAAGAATTGCAAAAATTATATAAAGTCTCTAGAAACGCTAACCTGTTGGGCAGGGTCATTATTGAGCATCGCTTTATTATTATGGTCAACCAGTTACTGACTGTTCATCGCTATACTCCCGAAGACCGATACCGTTATTTTTTAGAGCACTATAAAGACCTTGTGCAAAGAATTCCCCAATATATTATAGCTTCTTTTGTAGGCGTAAAGCCGCAATCCCTCAGCCGGATAAGAAAGAGAATTTTGTGATGATTTGTTAACCCAGGTGCATCATTTTTAGTAGAATACGCCATTACATTTGTTTTGATTACACTTTAAAAGAATTGTAAACCCGTGCGCTGTCAAAAAACACCGCACCTAAATCAAATCAAAATGACATTACTCATCATCTTTATCGTATTTGGATTTTGCTTTTTAATCGAGCGATTGGTACCCGGCTGGAAATTACCCGAGGTTCCAACTTGGACTATCAGGGTTCTGGCTGTAAATTTTATCCAGCTCGGCATTGTGGTATTGGCAGGATATACTTGGGAAGTATGGCTGGCCAAAGTTTCTTTATTTAAATTATCAGAATTTGTAAGTCCCTTTTGGGGAGGGCTGATCGCTTACTTTATCGCTACTTTTATTTTTTATTGGTGGCATCGATGGAGACATAAGATTGATTTCTTGTGGACGCATTTCCACCAAATACACCACAGTCCCCAGCGCCTAGAAGTAATTACCTCTTTCTATAAACATCCTTTAGAAATGACAGTCAATTCAATTATAGGGAGCTTGTTGGTTTTTACTACGTTGGGACTGAGCCTCGAAGCAGGCGCCATATATACGCTATTTACCGCGCTGGGAGAATTCTTTTATCATACCAACGTCAAAACACCACAATGGATAGGCTATATTTTTCAGCGTCCGGAAATGCACAGGATTCATCATGAATATGACAAGCATACTAATAATTATGGCGATATTGTTTGGTGGGATATGTTATTCGGGACTTATGAAAACCCCAGAGAGTTCAAATCGGCCTGCGGCTTTGACGACGAAAAAGAACAGCGGTTGGTTGACATGCTCAAATTTAAGGATGTGCATAAAGAATAAAATATGCTTTCATTTTTTAATCTGATTCTAAAAAGCCGGGCCAATCATGGGAATTGGCCGGGCTTGCTTTTGTAACCCTGATGAGATTCGAACTCACATTCCCTCTCGGGCATTGCGGCTGTAAATACGCTTCCCTACTTTCCCTAACGATTTCGGTGCTTCTGTAAATTCTACCCATTAGTCCGCGCAGGTCTAACCGGAATATCCGCAAACACTATGGTAAGTAAATTTTGCCATAGGCTTTTCCTTTTAAGCTACAAGGCCGTAGGACTGTCATTCTTGACAAAACAAAGATGATTGCTCTTGTACGCAATTATTTTGCGCAGTAAAAAAGAATTTCTATTTTTGGCTGTAAGGCTTTATCGAGCCTGCCTATCTTGCATCTTAAAGCTAAGAAAAAATGTCTCAAAACAAAAATGCGCTTATCCGGTATAAGACGATTGACAAGTGCCTGCAGAACCACTACCGGAAATGGACTTTGGAAGACCTGATGGAGGCCTGCTCTGATGCCTTGTTTGAATATGAAGGCAAGGAAAACTCCGTGAGCAAGAGAACGACCCAGCTCGACATCCAGCTTATGCGCAGCGAAAAGCTGGGCTATAATGCGCCCATAGTGGTCTATGACAAGAAGTATTACCGCTATGAGGACGAGGAGTATACGATTACCGATATTCCCTTGACAGAAACGGATATCAATGTGCTGACGGAGACGGTTTCTATGCTCAAGCAGTTCAAGGATTTTTCTCTTTTTAGCGATGTGTCCGACATCTTGCAGCGGCTCGAAGATAAGATCTATGCCGAGAAATCGCATACCAAGCCGGTCATCTACCTCGACAAGAACGAGAACTTGAAAGGACTGCATTTTTTGGATACGCTATACCAGGCCATCATAAAAAAGGTGGTCGTGCTGCTCACCTACCAGTCGTTCAAATCGAAAGAGCCGCAGCAGTTTGCCTTTCATCCGTTTGTGCTCAAAGAATTCAACAACCGCTGGTTTTTGGTCGGCAAGAAAAAAGCATCGCTGCCTGTGGTCAATCTTGCCTTAGACCGTATTGTTGCTGTTGATTTTGATTTTAACCTTCCGTATATCGAAGAAAACTTTGATGCCGAAGATTTTTACAAAGACATCATCGGGGTCACGGTCAACCAAGGACTCAACGCTCGAAAAATAAGCCTTTGGGTCGATGCTGATAATGCGCCTTATGTACTGACCAAGCCGTTTCATCCATCGCAGACTATTGAAGAGCAGCGGGAAGACGGAAGTATCGTCTTCTGCCTGAGGCTCAAGGTTAATTATGAGTTCGAAAGGCTGCTGCTGGGCTTTGGCGAAGGCATCGAGGTCTTGGCACCGGAAAGCCTGAGACAGCGCATCAGGGAAAAGCTGAAAAAAGCGCTGAGAAATTATGAATAGGCCGTTAAACAAATCATAATGGCCTGCATCCGTATCAGATAAAAACAGAACTTCGCCAAATGCAATTACAGTACTTCACGCCGAAAAGCAAGCTTCTTGCCCGATACCTTGAGGGATATTATTTCTTGGAAAAGGAAAGGGACGAGCCTGCGGTAGAATACCTGACGTTTCCAAACAATTTCAGCATCGTATCGCTGCTGCAGGATACGCAGCTGACCTTGGCTGGTAATAGCGTGCTTATTGAAGAAAAAACAGGGGGCGATTTTACCTCGCAGCTTATCTGCCATTACGAGAAGCCTATCAAGATACGCTACGAAGGGCGGGTTCGAGAGATTACGTTCTATTTTAAGCCGCTGGGACTGAATGCTTTTATCGAAAAGCCGCTGCAGCAGTATCTGGGAGATTCGTTCCGTTCGTTTCTGCCGTTCGAAGATTATGAGGCCGCGATGAAGTCGGTATTGGCCGAAGAGAGCCTGGACGAACAGCGGAACAGCATCGAAAACTATTGGCTGTCAAAGTTTTTGGGATTTGAGCACGAACTCTTGCAGGATATCTTGTCTGACCTTACGGACAAGACAAAAGACTATGCTATAGAGGAGCTGGCGGAGAAATACCATACCAGCCGGCAGAATATCAGCAGGCAGTTTAGCATCCATATTGGCAAGACACCGTCGGAATTCAAGAAGACGCAGCGCTTTCGGCAGACGATGGCGAAGAACATGGAGGGCACGAACCTGACCACCTTGAGCTATGACAATTCTTTTTATGACCAGTCGCACCTCATCAGGGACTTCAAGTCGTTTACGGGGCTGACACCGAAAGCGTTCTTTAAGTCGATATCGCTGCAGGAAAATGCGACCATAAACTGGCTGTTCTTATAGCAGCGCAGATTGTTTTGACTTCTTTTGCTTACCGTTTTTTCTTGACGAGCTTTAGGGTATGCTGGAGTGCCTTGGGACTGTCCCAAGCAAAATGTCCGGGTATCACATAGCTCGGCTTCGGGTATTTGTTGATCAGCTTTTTCATTGTTCCTTCCCAAGCATCGATGTCGGCATCGCCAGTATATCCGAGATCATTGTTTTCGGTACTTTTTATAAGACATCCGCCATACAGTACTTTTTCCTTTTCGAACCAAACAACGATATTGTCCTGAGTATGGCCTGCACCTGGATAAAAAGTCTCAAATTTCTTATTTCCGACAGTAAAGACGGTGTCCTTTTCAAAATGGTAGGCTGCCTTGGCATTGCCCTCTTGAACGGACAGCTCATGTGTCAGCTTGGATGTATAGGTCGGGATGCCGTGCTTTTTATAATAGTCAAGCCCTGCCGAACTGTCGTCATGAAAGTGCGTAGCGATGCAGAGCACTACTTTTTTCTGGTGCCTTTTGTAGATGCTGTCTAATAGCGGCTGAAAGTCGGATTCGTCCCAAGGGGTATCGATCAAGATAACGCCTTTGTCCGACACCACATACATGCTGTTGGATGGGAAGGGCTTGCCGTCGAGGTCTTTGTAGGTCGTATAGACGTAAAAGTCATCCGTCAGGGGCGTGATCGTAAGCTTGGGTGTTTCTGCCTGCCCGAAAAGGGTATTGGAGAACAGCAGCAGGATAGCGAATGCTGCTGTGACATATACGGGCTGTTGGGTGCTGGTGTTGTGTTTTTGTAGGATCATTTTTGATTTTGGATTTTTGATTTTGGCGGGGTGTCTTGTCTGGGTTCTAAGAGGTTTTGGGCATGATTACTCGTTTCCTTTAGGAATCCATTTTCCTACTTCGGGAGCTTTATAAGCTTCCATCTTCTGGAAAAGTGTTTCGGCATCATCGCTCACAAGAATCATCTGCTCGTTGATGGGCTTTAAAAAGCCTTTCTGGGTCATGTTGGAGACAAACTCGAGCAGCAGGTCATAAAATCCCGCCACGTTCAGTATGCCTATCGGTTTTTTATGGAGTCCGAGCTGGGCCCAAGTGAGCATCTCAAAAAACTCTTCGAGGGTACCAAAGCCGCCCGGCAGGACAATCACGCCGTCGCAGAGCTCGTTCATCTTGGTCTTTCTTTCGTGCATGCTCTCTACAAGAAGCAGTTCCGTCAGTCCTTGGTGTGCTATTTCTTTGTCTTTCAGAAAATACGGCAGGACTCCGTAGGCTTTTCCGCCCTGCCCTAGAACGCCGTCGGCTACGGCACCCATGAGTCCTACATTGGCACCTCCGTAGACCAGTTCGTAGCCGTGTTTTGCCATAGCTTCTCCTAGGGCGAAAGCTTGTTTTTCAAAGGCCGCATCGGTACCGAAGCTGGAACCGCAGAACACTGTTATTCTTTTTATGCTCATAGCATTTCTTTTTTTGTAGGGTTCAAATATACGAAATGGGCCCGAGAGCCCATTTATTATTTGTTTGTATACGACTGTTAGACTGGCTTTGCCAATTCCTTAATGTCTTCTATTTCGAGTATGGATTTCGGATAGCCTTTCTGCACGGCATGAATCATGGCCTGCCCTACTTGCTGCATCGTGAGCGATTTTTTCGGGAACAGAATCGGAATTATCGGTATGATGATCTTAAAGATAGCCTTTATGTTCTTTTGGTCTTTGAAGGGCTTCATGAATCCGGGACGGAAATTGTATTCGCCCCTAAACGGCAACTTTAGCAGCGCATTTTCGGTGCGGCCTTTTACTCTTGCCCACATGATGCGGCCTTTTTCAGAACTGTCGGTATGACTGCCGGAAACGAAAGTAAAGACCATGTTCGGGTTGATTGCTGCCAGAACTTTGGCAAAAGCGAGCGTCGTATCGTAGGTGATGTACGTATAGTCGGCTTCGTTCATCCCTATCGAGCTTATGCCGGCGCAATAGAAACAGGCGTCGTATCCGGTTAAGGCAGCTGCATATTGTTCCAGCTTCATAAAATCCGGCACGATAAGCGCTTCTAATTTTGGATGGCTTAAGGGCGATGGCTTTCGGTTGACCATCAGTACTTGCTTTACGGCTGGGTTCTGCAGGCATTCTAATAGCACTCCTTCTCCAACCATGCCTGTCGCTCCGGTAATGATTACTTTCATATCGTATTGGGTATTTGCTGTATGCTAGTGATACAGTCGTTATCTTTTAGGGCAAAAGTCCGTAGTCTGTACGCTTTCTGCTTTGCTGTAAGGTTCAATTGTGCTTTGTTGTAAAGTCCACAAATGCATTATGAATTAGGAATTACGAATTATGATTAGAAGACAGGATTAAGGATAGAGTGCCTTGGCGTGTTTTGTCGAGGCAGTGATGAGCTGTTTCATGATGTCGATGTCGATATCTGCGAGTTTTTTGATGTAGACACAGACCTTTCCTGTCTTGTGTTTTCCGAGTTTCTGCAATAATTCTTCGCGGGTCTCAAATTCGTCTATATACAGCACTATCGAATCTTTTCTTGGCGAGAATGCGGCATAAGGCATGTCGCCCTCATGGCCGCTGTTGTATTTGTAATGGTAGCTGCCGTATCCGATGATGCTGCCTCCCCACATTTTGGGAGGGTATCCTGTAAGTTCTTCATAGATAGCGGCTATCTGGAAGCAGTCGTTTCGTTTGGTCTCGTCTGGAACCGTGTTGATAAAATCTGTTACGCTGGATTGGGTTTCTGTCGTCTTGTTTTTTGCCATGGCCTTTGTGTTTCTCTATTATTGGAACCTGTTGCAATGCACCGCTAATATACAAAAAAGCTGCCCTGCATGATAGCAGGACAGCTTGATAAATAATTGTTTTCATGGAAGGAATCAGGATGCTAAAAGTGCATCTAGATTTTCTAATCCGGCTGTAAATCCTTCCTTGAAGCCCATTTCGAGGATCTGTTCTAGGTCAGCCAGCTCTTTGTAGCTGATTTCGATAGTCACGATAGTCGAATCGGCTTGCTGCTTGAAGGTGTTGTTCCACAGCGATCTAGAGAAATCCGTATTTATAGTACCGTTCTCGTCGCAGAAAGCGTCATAGGCCGAATAGCTTTGTGAAACTTTAATGTCTTTATAGTCGGCTCTCGCCCAATGTTGCGTACCATCAGGGCCTACCATGGCATAGAGCCAGGTTCCGCCTTCGCTGAAATCCATCGATTTGGTTTTGGCTTTCCATGGTTTTGGCGCCCACCATTGGTCGAGCAGTTCGCTCGTGGTCCACGCAGCCCATACCTTGTCTAGAGGTGCTGCAAATTCCCTTTCTACTTTGATTTTCTTATTTTCCTTGTCAACAGAAAAATTCATTAAAAGATTGTTTCTCATTTTTTTTACTTTAAATTACTCAATACTATCGAGTTGGCAAAATAGTTTCCTAAAAAAGTGATTTCAGAAACGTTCAATGCGCAACTCATCAGTTGCAAATATATGCAACTTTTTGGTTGCACAAAATAATTTAGTGTTTTTTTTAACTTGTTGGATTACGATAGCACCGAAAAACAATCCGTGACAGCCTACCACACATACAAAATAGAATAGATGTCGGGTCCGGAACCGGCATAGAGTAAATTGAGCTGATCCGCCAAATAGAGGCCATTGACGATGAATTTATAGCGGTATTCTCCTTTGGGCAGCGAAACGGTACAGGTCCACCTTCCCTTTTCTTTTTGCATCGGAAGGATTGCCCAATTGGAAAAATCGCCCGTAAGGGAAACCTGCTCGGCTCCTTCAAAATCATTCATCGTGAACGTAACAGTCTGGTCGTGCTGCTTGCCGAAGAGCGTGGCGGCGTAATTGTCGGGGTCGGCAGCAAGCGCTTTGGCAAAGTATCGGTCGCTTTCGGCAATCCTGCCCTCTTTGCGGTAGGCTGTCGCAAGCCAGGTATCGATTTCGAGTTTTTCCGGGTAATACGCTTTCAGCCGTTCTAAGAAACGGATACCGTCTTTGGTATGGCCCATGGCTATTGCCTGTGCGGCCAGCTCAATGGCATCGTTGTTCTTCAAGTTGTAGTCATGGGGATGGTATTTTCTTAATGAATCATAGGCAGTCAGGGCACTGTCAATGCCTCCTGCTGTATATTTTTCTAGTATCACCGGAGCAACACTCTTGGGGAAATAGGCCTGCATGTCTTGAAAATGCTTGCCTTTTTTAAGCTCTTCGTGTAAAGAAATAACGAACGGAAGGGCAAAGTCGTTTTTATAATACAGATGGATGGTTTTCTTTTTTAATTCTGCCGCCATGGAATAATTGGAAACGAGATTGCTTGGCTTTTTTTGCGCTGTCTTTTGCAGGATCTCTACAATGTCTTGCAGCTGATAGTTCTTTTCCTGACGTAAATATTCTTTGGCAAGATCCCTTCGCCAGCAGGCTTCATGGTGCTCGTTGTTGATGCTGTAGTTGGTCAGTGCAAAATTCTTTGTGGCACGTCTTACAATATAACTGCCGTGTACCGTAGCATAGTCACCGCTGGCATCGCTTATAAAAAGCTGGGCTCCCGTGAGGCGTACCAGATTAAACTGGGAGATGAATTGTAGGGCTTCGTCTACGGTCTTGCATTGCTTCAGGATGTCTGTAGCTACTTCGGTTTCCCTGTCTGTCTTTTTAGGGTCGCGGGCGGCAGGAACTTCGTCTATGGCAGTATAATCTACAAAGAGTCCTTTGGTATTCATGCCGCCTTGAGGGTTCTTATACATCTGGCTGTTGGTTTTTTCATCGGACGAAAGTTCTGTCCAGATCATATACCCATAGGATTTTTTGAGGGCAGGAAAATACCAAAGCCTGTAGTTAAGAGAAGGAACTTCGTCTTCGTTATTGCCAATCCAGACATGACGCCCGTCGTTCGCAATAAATATCGTGCAGGCATTGGAAGCCGGCAGGCTGAAAAAGATAGAGAATAGGAAAGCAACGAAAATTTTAAGGTAAGTGGTCATAGGTACGCTGTTTTTAAAGGCCAAAATTAGCCTGAAAAACAGCCTTGTTTGTTCGGGTGGATATATCCGAACAGGTTTTATTGCCTGTTATTGCTCTTGGCGTATTCGGTAGGCGACATCCCGGTCCACTTTTTAAAAGCGGTATTAAAGGCCGTCTTTGAATTAAAACCGGAAGCAAAGGCAATGCCGACCATGTTGAGTGCTTCTACTTTATCTGAAGCCAGCAGCCGTTTTGCTTCTTCTACTCTTTTGCTGTTGATGAAGTTATAGAAATTGCCGCCCGTAGCTTCATTGATCAGATAGGAAGCATCGTGTATGCTGATTCCGAGCTTGTCTGCCAAAACAGGAAGGCTTAGTCCGTTATCTAAGAAAATCTTTTCTTCAATAACCAGCTTGTCTAGCTTTTCTGATAACAGGGCCAGCTCGGCTTTGTCTAGCCGTTCTGTTTTTTTGGGCTGTTTTAGTACGGGAGCTTCAAAAAGCGCGGTTATGTCTTGCAGTTCTTTTGTGTCGAATTCAAAAATAGTACGCTGCCGGATGGAAAAATAGGCTAGGAAAAAGACAGCGCCCGTATAGACGATCGGCATGATATCTAGCATCTGCGGCAGGCCTATCAAGGCATCATTGATCCAGAAAAGCAGCATGAAAATCAAGATGAGTAAAAAGTACCGAAGCCAGTCTAGGCTTATCTCTGAAGTCGCTGCTGCTATGAGGCGCAGGTTCTTTTTGTGCCGAATCAGGGCAAGATAACAGAAGATTATGTAGGCTGCCAACTGTACGGGCACTATATCGCGAACTAAAAAATCTGCAGAACCGATGCTAAATAGCTTTACCAACATGAGGTTGGTGGTTTCAGAAAATCCCAGAAGGGCAATGCCCGTATAGGCCAAGAAGGGCAAAAAATGTAATACGTCTTTCTTTGCAAAAGATTTGGTGGGATTCACAAAATAGAGCGTGCTTAGCCAAAGACTGGGCGCCATGATAAACTGCAGGGCATTGAGCCATAGGCTAAGATTGGCAAAAGGATATTCTTCGCTTCTAAGGCTGACTTCTAAAAAGGAGCTTCCCATCAGAAAGACAAACAGGGCAAGCCATCTGTTGGCTTTTAGGTTCTGTCCCAGCGGATGGAAAAAAAGCATAAAGCTCAAGAGAAGGCAGGCTCCGGCAGAAAAGCACATTAGGAAGACGTTCATCGGTACTAATAAGGTTATTTAGGCTATTTAAATAAACAGCACTACATTCTAAAATAGTGTTATGCTTTGGGCGCAATAGATTGCAATTGATAGAGTTCGTCTATCATTTCCTTAAAAAGATCCAGCAATGATTTTAAAAGTGCGATATCTTCTACCGATCCGTCTAAAAAGAAGGAAAGTTCGAAATGGTTCTTCGGAAGCTTCTCTTCCCAAATTCCTTTTTGGTCAGACATCAGTATATTTACTTCTTTCTGCAGTGCTATAGAATCTCGAATGTTTTTATTGCGTAAAAATGATTTTATTTTCAATTCGTTATTGGCCTTAATAATAAACGCTTTGTCAAATTCAGGGTAGCCGATTGCTACATCTTGTCCGCCAAATAGTTTTTCAATTTTCCGGGCAAGACCAGCACGATAAATCTCAAATTGGAAATTGTCTAATGAAACCAACGGGGCGATTACTCTAGTCATTTGCTGGTTGTATTTCCCGGACCATAGCGTATAATGGTCAAAAACAACCAGCCAATCTTTATGTTCAATCTCGGTCCGATCCGAATGCCAGGAATGTCCTTCTACAAATCTTCCTCCAGTTGCTCTAGCAAATTCTTTCCAAATAGTAGTCTTTCCTTCAAAAATAGTCCTCATAGCATCATAAGTTAATTCAGAGCTTTTCTTTATTTCTTACTAAATAGCGTACTTCAAATATAAACAAAGCTAAAATACCTTACAGTCAAACTAGTGTTTTGTTTTGGCAGCAAGTAATTCACGATTTCTAAGGTGGCAAGAAGCTTTAGTTAGGCCATTGCAAAAGACTCGTCCAAATTTATATATTTGTATCTAAAATTATCCTATGCTGCACCAATTCCCTTTCTATCTGGCTGTTATTCTGGCCATTATTTTTCTGGTCATGCTGGCCAACAAGATCAAGATTGCCTACCCTATCTTATTGGTATTGGCGGGCTTGGCTATCAGCTTTATACCGGGCATACCTCCGGTTAAGATAGATCCTGAGTTGATATTCATCATCTTCCTGCCGCCGCTGCTTTATGAAGCGGCCTGGTCGACCTCTTGGAAGGAACTTTGGCGCTGGCGCAGGATTATCGGCAGCTTTGCCTTTTTGATCGTATTTCTTACGGCTTTTGCCGTTGCTTTGGTATCCAGCCACTTTATCCCCGGATTCACGCTGGCGTTGGGATTCCTTTTGGGCGGTATCGTATCGCCTCCTGATGCGGTGAGCGTAGGCGCCATATTAAAATTCGTAAAAGTGCCGAAAAGGCTGGCTTCTATGCTGGAGGGAGAGAGCTTATTGAATGACGCTTCGAGTTTGATCGTCTTTCGATTTGCGTTGATTACCATAGGTACGGGACAGTTTATCTTGCAGGAAGCCGCACTGAACTTCGGCTGGATGGTCTTTGGAGGAATAGGCATCGGCGTGCTTATCGCGTTCGTGTTTTTTAAAGTGCATAGGCTATTGCCAACAGACGTCAACATGGACATCGTGCTTACGCTGGTGGCGCCTTATATCATGTATATGGTTGCGGAAGAACTGCACAGTTCGGGAGTCTTGTCTGTCGTGAGCGGCGGCTTGTTCTTGGCCACGCGAAACCATCGTTTTTTGTCCGGAAGCAGCAGGCTCAGGGCCGTAAATGTATGGGAGTCGCTGGTATTTGTGCTGAACGGACTTGTATTTATGTTTATAGGATTGGAACTTCCGGAAATCGTGAACGGCTTGGAAGGCGTGAGCATAAGCGCTGCCATGGGCTACGGCGTATTGATTACGGCTGTATTGATTGTCGTTCGTATCATATCTGCGTATGGGGCGGTTATTTTTACGCTGATTGTCCGAAATTTTATCGCGGTAGCCGACACCCGAAATCCGGGGATAAAAGGACCGTTTGTTTTAGGATGGGCGGGCATGAGAGGCGTGGTATCCTTGGCAGCAGCACTGTCGATTCCAGTACAATTAGACAACGGGGCTGCCTTTCCGCAACGCAACCTCATCTTGTTCATCACTTTTGTTGTCATCTTGCTGACGCTGGTCGTGCAAGGCTTGACGCTTCCTTTTATTATCAAGAAATTCAACTTGCCGGAATACGACCATCTGCTTAGTGACGAGGAATCGTATCATCATATGTACAAACAGCTGGCCCAGCAAAGTCTGGAACATCTAAAGACCAAATACTCCAAAGAGCTAAAAGAACAGCCTGTCTTGCAGCAGATAGCCCGCAAATGGGAAGACAGCAGCGTTTTGCTGGATGATGCCTCGATGGCTTCGGAATGCAAGACCGTCTATCTCGCGATGCTCGACCAGCAAAGGCATTGGCTGCGTACCTGGAACCATGACCATCATGTCAATGAAGAGGTTGTCCGAAGGCACTTGCGCCGTCTGGATATTGAGGAAGAAAAGATGCAGTTTCAATAGACCGACTGATTTGTTTTTAAAATAAAAAAAGAGTGCCTTAACAAACAAGGCACTCTTTTTTATTATTCTCTTGAAGCATATTGGACGATATCAATCCCTACTCCATTCGGGTCTTCGATGGCAAAGTGCCTGTCGCCCCAGGGCTCGTCTCTCAGGTCGATCTTGATAGCGATGCCTTTCTTTTTTAATTCTTCATACCGGCTGTCGACGTTTTCGACTTCGATGGTCAGGTACATCCCGTCGCCCAAAAAAGGCTTGTGGAATAACGGCTGCTGCGAAGGATGATTCGGCAATAGAAAGCTGATCTCTGCTTCATGGTTGGGCGTGTGCATAAGCAGGTAAAATTCATTTTCGAAGGTGACTCCAAATCCTAGGACATCGGTATAGAATGCCTTGCTTTCGGATAGCTTGTTTGTTACAATTCCTGCGTTTAGTTTCATGGGTTTTTCGGTTTTAACGGTTAGACTTTTTTGAGCATAAAAATGTGCTGATGTGCCAGCCAACAATAAAATTAATAGTGCTTTTTTCATAATGTTGCTTTTTTACATTACAAATTTCTCAAAACACGATTGGATTAGATTGTAAAAAATAGACATAATTACCTTCCGAAGGCTTTGCTCGGCGTCACGCCATAAAAGTTTTTAAAGTCTTTGATAAAATGGGATTGATCGTAATAACCTACGTCATAAAACAGCTTGTTCTCCCTAAGGCTCTGGCTGGAAGGCTTGGCTTTTAATATATTTTGGAATCTCACGACCTGGCTGAAGGTCTTGGCACTGGTCCCGACATAAAAATCAAACAGCCTATGGAGCTGCCTCGGACTGATTCCCGTATCCAAGCCATTTTTGATGTCGACCACGCCATAATTTTTAAGGATAATCTGGATGGCATCGTAGAGCCTGTTATCATAATTCAAGCTGACTTTTTGCAAGTGGCCTATAAAAAAGGAATCTAGCACATCTGTAATCCTGCTAAAATCCATAGCGGCGTCGAACCGGCTTCTGATAAACGCGGCAACTTCGGGCAGGACCAATTCTAATTCTTGGGAACGGTTGCTCAGTTCAAAGGCTGGGACTGAAAATAATTGCGTGAACATGGTCGGCAGAAATCGAATGCCGATATAATGAAAGTTTTTGTCGAGAATAAATTCGGTGTATTTTTTGCAAAAGCCCATGACAAAGTTTTCTTCGGGCCTGTGCAGCTCAAAAAAGATATCAATACAGCCGTCGGCCACAACCCGATAGACGAATTCGTTTTCTAGCGGTGCATTTGTCTTTAATTGCCAATAGCAGTAAATAGTATCCTGCAATGCCAGACTTGGAGCCTTATCTTGATAGAGCACTTCAAGATTATAAGGCGTAACCGTAGGCTGCAAAGGCGTGAATAGCTCTCTTATTCTCATTCATTAATTATAAGGATTATACAAATTTAAAATTATTTTATTGCTGCTCTAGGAAATCTATAGCCTGAAACCGCATTTAGGTGCCGGATAAAAAGCAACGGAAGTTATCAAAAGATAATTATTCTGTTAAAAAAACAAATTACTATGCATGCATAATATTTTATTTTGTACATTTGGAATAAGCTAATACTTATGAAAGACAAAACTATAGACTATATTTTGAGAGCGACATGGCAAGCGGTCTCACGCATGTATAATGAAGAAGCCGCCAAATACGGCGCAACTATGGCTACAGGATTCGCGTTATTGAGCCTTGATAAAGACAAAGGGTCGCCTTCGACCACGCTAGGACCTAAAATGGGAATGGAAGCTACCAGCCTTACCAGAACCTTGAAATCGATGGAAGACAAAGGATTGATTACACGCAAGAAAAATCCAGTTGATGGACGCGGCGTGCTGATACACCTTACCAAATTCGGAAAAGAAAAAAGAGAGCTCTCTAAAAATACCGTACTGAAATTTAATGAGACCATCCGAGAGCACATCTCCGAAGAAAAGCTGCAGCACTTTATTGAGGTAGCAGAAACCATCAACAATCTCATTGCAGACAAGCATATCTTTTTGGATATCGAAGAAGAAAAACAGATACAAACAACAAACAAATAATATAAAGGAATGAAACGACTCATTAAAAAAGTTGCTGTCATTGGTTCGGGAATCATGGGATCGGGCATTGCCTGCCATTTCGCAAATATCGGCGTAGAAGTACTGCTGCTCGATATTGTGCCTCGTGAATTGACCGAAGCAGAACAGAAAAAAGGCCTGACGCTTGAAAGCAAAGTGGTCAGAAACCGAGTAGTAAACGAACATTTGGCGAATGCGTTAAAATCAAAGCCCTCTCCTATCTACAGCTTGAAATTTGCTGACAGAATCAAGACAGGGAATACGACCGACGATTTGTCTAAAATAGTAGAAGCCGACTGGATTATTGAAGTCGTGGTCGAAAGGCTCGACATCAAAAAGCAGGTTTTTGAGCAGATTGAAAAATTCAGGAAGCCGGGTACTTTAATTACTTCAAATACCTCGGGAATTCCGATTCACTTTATGAGCGAAGGAAGAAGCGAAGATTTCCAGAAACATTTCTGCGGAACGCACTTCTTTAACCCTGCACGATATTTAAAACTCTTTGAAATTATTCCGGGACCAAAAACTTCGACAGAGGTATTGGATTTCTTGAATGAATATGGCGAAAAGTTCTTGGGCAAGACATCGGTCATTGCAAAAGACACGCCTGCATTTATCGGAAACCGTATCGGTATCTTCGGAATCATGAGCATGTTCCATCAAGTAAAAGAATTGGGACTTACTATAGAAGAAGTCGATAAATTGACCGGACCGGTTATCGGCCGACCAAAATCGGCAACCTTCAGGACAGTAGATGTTGTTGGATTGGACACACTGGTGCACGTAGCCAACGGATTGTATGAAGGCGTTCCGAACGACGAAGCACACGAACTGTTCAAGCTGCCAGAATTCATCAGCAAGATGATGGAAAACAAATGGTTAGGAAGCAAGACAGGCCAAGGATTCTACAAAAAAGTAGACAAAGACATCCTGTCGCTTGACCTCGATACGCTAGAATACAGAGCGCCGAAGAAAGCTTCTTTCGCAACATTGGAGCTCACAAAGACCATAGACAAGCCGATTGATCGTTTCAAGGTTTTGGTTAAAGGAACGGACAAAGCGGGAGAATTTTACAGAAAAAACTTTTCTGGCATGTTTTCATATGTTGCCAACAGGGTACCAGAAATCACCGAAGATTTTTATAAGATAGACGATGCCATGAAAGCCGGCTTCGGATGGGAAAACGGACCGTTTGAAATCTGGGATGCGATTGGCGTTGAAAAAGGAATCGAATTGATGAAAGCCGAAGGCTATGAACCTGCTGCTTGGGTTACGGAAATGCTGGCATCTGGCAACAAATCTTTCTATACTATAAAAGACGGGGCTACTTATTTTTATGACAGGGCTTCGAAATCACAGAAAAAAGTACCGGGACAGGATGCGTTTATCATCCTTAACAACATACGCGAAAGCAAAAAAGTATGGAGCAACAGCGGCGCCGTAATCCATGATTTGGGCGATGGAATCTTAAATCTGGAGTTCCAATCAAAAATGAATACTATCGGAGGCGATGTGCTGCAAGGCATCAACAAAGCCATCGATTTAGCTGAAAAAGAATACTCCGGTTTGGTTATTGGAAACCAAGGCGCTAATTTTTCTGTCGGCGCGAACATCGGAATGATTTTCATGATGGCCGTCGAGCAGGAATATGACGAGCTTAATATGGCCATCAAACTGTTCCAAGACACGATGATGCGCGTGCGCTACTCCGGAATTCCTGTGGTAGTCGCTCCGCACGGAATGACCCTAGGCGGTGGCTGCGAAATGAGCATGCATGCCGACAAAGTAGTTGCAGCAGCAGAAACGTATATCGGTTTGGTGGAATTTGGCGTTGGGGTTATCCCTGGCGGTGGCGGTTCGAAAGAAATGGCACTCAGGGCATCCGACTTGTTCCGCAAAAATGACGTGGAGTTAAACGTATTGCAGGAATATTTCTTGACAGTAGCGATGGCAAAAGTATCGACTTCTGCTTACGAAGCGTACGACTTGGGCATCTTGCAGCATGGAAAAGACGTCGTAGTCGTCAACAGAGACCGTCAGATTGCAGAAGCTAAAAAACATGCCTTATTGTTAGCAGAAGCCGGATATACGCAGCCTGTGAGAAGAAAAGACGTCAAAGTCTTAGGCAAACAAGCCTTGGGAATGTTCTTGGTAGGAACCGACAGCATGGAAGCCGGACACTACATCTCCGAGCACGACAAGAAAATCGCAAACAAGTTGGCTTATGTAATGGCGGGCGGCGATTTATCGGAACCAACCTTGGTCACAGAACAATATTTACTGGACATTGAAAGAGAAGCCTTTTTGTCATTATGTACAGAAAGAAAGACATTGGAGAGAATCCAGTTCATGCTGACTAAAGGGAAACCATTGAGAAACTAATCGAGACATTAAAGAAACTAGAAATGAAAACAGCATATATAGTAAAAGCATACCGCACAGCCGTCGGAAAAGCCCCAAAAGGAGTCTTCCGCTTCAAGCGTCCTGACGAGCTAGCCGCAGAAACCATCCAGTACATGATGAATGAGCTGCCTGATTTCGACAAAAAACGAATCGACGATGTCATGGTCGGAAATGCCATGCCGGAAGCCGAGCAAGGACTAAACGTAGCCCGTTTGATTTCCCTGATGGGACTAAAAATAGACGATGTTCCGGGAGTGACCGTAAACCGTTACTGCGCTTCGGGATTGGAAACTATCGGAATGGCGACTGCAAAAATCCAGTCGGGAATGGCCGATTGTATTATTGCCGGTGGTGCCGAAAGCATGAGCTTTATCCCAATGGGAGGTTACAAACCTACTCCAGATTATGCCGTTGCCAAAGAAGGGCACGAAGATTACTACTGGGGAATGGGACTGACAGCTGAAGCAGTTGCTAAGCAATTCAAGGTCTCTCGTGAAGATCAAGATTTGTTCGGTTACAATTCGCACCAAAAAGCATTGAAAGCACAGGCAGAAGGCAAATTTGACAAGCAGATCGTTCCTATCACCATCGACCAGATTTTTGTAGATGAAAACGGAAAGAAAGCTACCAAATCGTATACGGTTACCAAAGACGAAGGCCCAAGAGCCGACACCTCATTGGAAGCCTTAGGAAAGCTAAAACCTGTTTTTGCTGCTGACGGAAGCGTTACGGCAGGAACCTCATCGCAAATGAGCGACGGTGCCGCATTCGTAATGGTCATGTCGGAAGAATTGGTAAAAGAGTTAAACCTGGAGCCAATCGCAAGACTAGTAAGCTATGCCGCGGCAGGTGTTGAGCCAAGAATCATGGGAATCGGTCCCGTAAAAGCCATTCCAAAAGCATTAAAGCAAGCGGGAATGTCGCTGAACGATATCGAATTAATCGAATTAAACGAAGCTTTTGCATCACAGTCATTGGCCGTTATCCGTGAATTGGGCATCAATCCGGATATCGTAAACGTAAATGGAGGCGCAATTGCATTAGGACACCCGCTGGGTTGTACCGGAGCTAAGCTTTCCGTGCAATTATTTGATGAAATGAAACGAAGAGGCAACAAATACGGTATCGTAACTATGTGTGTAGGTACTGGACAAGGAGCTGCTGGGATTTACGAAATACTATAAATAGTTGAAAGCGGATAGTGGATAGTGGATAAGTGGATATGAGACATCATTTTAAAAAATTTAGAATTTAGGAGATTATATGGATTTTCAAAATTCTTTGCAATCCTCTTCTCTATAAACTATCCTCTATCAACTATAAACTATGCTCTATTATCTTAAAAAACTCTAACAAAAAACAGAAAAAACAATGGCAGATACAATCGAAAAAGACGTTACCCGTGGCGGGCAGTTTTTGGTAAAAGAAACAAAAAGCGAAGACATTTTTACTCCGGAAGATTTTTCGGAGGAACAGTTGATGATGAAGCAAACGGTAAAAGAATTCGTAGATAAAGAAATCTGGCCGAACAAAAATCGCTTTGAGAATAAGGATTATGCCTTTACAGAAGAATGCATGCGCAAAGCTGGAGAACTAGGACTTCTTGGCGTTGCTGTTCCTGAAGAATACGGCGGTTTAGGAAT
This sequence comes from Flavobacterium endophyticum, assembly GCF_003634455.1. Taxonomy (GTDB): domain Bacteria; phylum Bacteroidota; class Bacteroidia; order Flavobacteriales; family Flavobacteriaceae; genus Flavobacterium; species Flavobacterium endophyticum. Next base: position 92,523 of record NZ_RBLC01000001.1, read on the forward strand.
GGGATTCGTTTCTACCATGCTGGTTTGCGACTACATTTCGGGCGCTACAGGATCGTTTTCTACGGCATTTGGGGCGCATACCGGAATCGGAACCATGCCGATTACTTTATACGGAACCGAAGAACAAAAGAAAAAATACGTACCAAAATTAGCTTCTGGCGAATGGTTTGGCTCGTATTGCCTGACCGAACCTGGAGCGGGATCGGACGCCAATTCTGGAAAAACCAAAGCAGTTTTGTCTGAAGATGGCACACATTACAAAATCACAGGTCAAAAAATGTGGATTTCTAATGCGGGATTCTGTAGTCTTTTCATCGTATTTGCTAGAATCGGCGACGATAAAAACATCACCGGATTCATTGTAGAAAATGATCCGAATAACGGAATCTCAATGAACGAGGAAGAACATAAATTAGGCATCCGTGCCTCCTCTACCCGTCAGGTTTTCTTTAACGAGACAAAAGTTCCTGTAGAGAACATGCTTTCAGAAAGAGGAAACGGCTTTAAGATTGCTATGAATGCCTTGAATGTGGGCCGTATCAAATTAGGCGCTGCCTGTCTTGATGCCCAAAGGAGAGTGACTTCGGGAGCTGTAAAATATGCGAACGAAAGAATCCAGTTCAATACGCCAATTGCAAACTTTGGGGCCATTCGCTCTAAATTAGCAGAAATGGCTACGTCTTGCTATGCAGGAGAAAGCGCTTCCTATCGCGCTGGAAAATCCATTGAAGACCGAATTAATGCACGTGTTGCCGAAGGCGTTTCTCACCAAGAAGCAGAATTGAAAGGAGTTGAGGAATTCGCTATCGAATGTTCTATCTTGAAAGTAGCTATTTCAGAAGACGTACAAAATTGTTCAGACGAAGGAATACAGATTCTTGGAGGAATGGGATTCTCTGAAGACACACCAATGGAAAGTGCCTGGAGAGATGCGAGAATCGCAAGAATCTATGAAGGAACGAATGAAATCAATAGAATGCTTTCTGTCGGAATGCTTGTCAAAAAGGCAATGAAGGGCCATGTGGATTTGCTTGGACCTGCTATGAAAGTGGCTGAAGAATTGATGGGAATTCCTGATTTCAATACACCTGACTATTCTGAGTTATTCGCTGAAGAAAAAGAACTGATCGCCAAATTGAAAAAAGCATTTTTGATGGTAGCTGGAAGCGCCGTACAAAAATACGGTCCGGATTTAGATGCACACCAGCAATTGCTGATGGCTGCGTCCGATATCTTGATTGAGATCTATATGGCCGAATCTACCATCTTAAGAACCGAAAAGCTGGCAAAATCAAAAGGTGCCGAAAATGTAAAAGAACAGATTGCGATGGCGCAATTGTACTTATACAAAGCTGTAGATATTGTAAATGCCAAAGGAAAAGAAGGTATCGCTTCTTTTACAGAAGGCGACGAGCAACGAATGATGCTGATGGGATTAAGACGTTTCACGAAATACACCAATCTACCAAATGTGGTTGCCTTGCGTGAAACTATTGCTTCAAAGTTAATTGAAGAAAACCAATATTGTTTTTAGTTAAGTTTAAATAGTTGGTCAATGAAAAAGCCGCCACAATAAATTGCGGCGGCTTTTGTTTTTGCTTTTGGCGGGATTAAATTTCTTATAAAGGCTTTCTCCCTTGAATAATTCTAAGCAAGATAATAATGACTGCGATCACTAATAAAATGTGGATCAAGCCGCTGGTAGCAATTCCTGTTCCTAGCACTCCGAAGAATCCTAATGCCCAGATAATTACCAAAATAACTGCAATTGTATAAAGCAAATTTCCCATAATGTTTTGTTTTTTATTGGTTAGACTATTTGTTTATAAATTATTCTAAAGGCTTTCTTCCTTGTATTACTCTTAAAAGTACGACAATTATTGCAATTACAAGCAAAATATGAATAAGATTGCTAGTAACCATTCCTCCTAAAAAGCCTATGGCCCAGATAATTATCAGGATTACGGCGATTGTATAAAGTAGATTTCCCATGGTATATGAATTTGATTGATAACGATTTTTATAAGGCTTATTTTTTAGCAGTGGTGGTTTGCAACTGCTGGATGGCATCATGATGGCCTTTTAAAGCAACTACTTTTCCTTCAAGATAGGCTTTGATTTCTACATCTTGTGTTTTCTGTCCATCTTGCGTAAAATCTTCTATAGCTTCGTGATGGTCTTTATAAATACGGTCAAGGTATTCTTTGTCGAAGTTTTTGGCATCGACCTTGTTCAGACGGTCATATTCTTTTTGTCCGTCTTCCGTAATTGCGGAAGGAATTGATATCTGTTTTCCTTTGGCCAACGTCGCTAATTCATTAAAGGAATCGTTATGATGTTTCTCCATCATCTTTCCTAAATCTTTTACGGCTGTCGAAACTCCTTTGGCTTGGGCTAATTTCCCGAGCTCTCTCTGCTGCAAGTCGAATTCAGCGGCATCGACAAGGATTTCTGCATCTTCTTCGGCTTTTTTGGTATCGTCAAACTTGGTTTCGTTTTCTTCTTCTGCAACTTCTTTAGGGTCTTCTGTTTTTGGTTCGTTTTTACAGGATGTCATTCCAAAACTTAGTGCCAAGACAGCCAAGCTTAGTATTGCTTTTCCAAAAATTGCGGGCTTTTTCATAAGATATAGATTTTAGCTGGTTCATAAATAATTTTCAGTTTATCTAAATTACCCAATAAAAAACCCATCCTACTTATACAATTAGTCTTTTATGTTATACGATTTTGCTGACACGAATTTTAGTATAAATCAGACTCTATCAAAGGAAAAAATTGGGGCATCCTTGTTCTTCTTGCCAAGAATTAAGTCGGTAATAATTTCTGCTGCAATAAGACTGAAAGTAATCCCGTTTCCTCCAAAACCTAAAGCAAAATAACTGTTCGGAAGCTTGTCATATGTGCCTATAAAAGGAAGTCCGTCTTTGGTAGAACCAAAAGTTCCCGTCCAGCTGAACTCAGGCTTAAAATGCAAATGAGGAAAAAGAGTATTGACGTCCTTGGTCAACTGCTTGGTTTTTTTGTTGATAAGCTTATTCCTCTTGTCAGGATCGTGAAAATCTTCATCCCTGCCTCCTACCAAAACCCTGCCGTCTGGTGTTGTCCTTATGTACAGATACGGATCAGCTGTATTCCAAATCAATACCTCGTCCTTCCAAAATTTCTTTTCGTTATATTGTTCGCTAACGACGGCATAGGTAGATTTTAGATCGACTATCTTTTTATCGATAAACTCCACAATCTCATAGCCTGTGGCATAAATTACTTTTTTTGCTTTTATCGTAAAACCCGTTTCGGTCTTCAGCACAGCTCCGTCTTTTTTTGTCTTAATATCGACAATAGGACTTCTGTCATAAATATTAAGCTCCTTCCCTGTTTTAAACTGTAATAAGCGATGCGTTAGCGCATAGGCATTGGTCTGTGCGCCATGATTCGAAAGAATTGCCAGCGGAGCTTTGAATCCGTATTGGCTATAAATCTGTTTTTCGTTGAGCAGTTTTACATCAAATCCGGCTTGTTTTCTAGCTTCAAATTCTTTTTCCAGCATCGGAATATCTTTTTTATAAGCAGCATAGTAAAGGCTTTTCTTTCTTTCAAATTCTTCCGCTTTGACTTTTTTTGCAATCTTTTCCAATTCATCAATGGCATAATCGCAAAGCTGATAGGCTCTTTCTGCAGGTTCCTTTCCAATCATTTCAATCAATTTATGCAGCGGCGTGTCAATTTCATACTGAAGCAGCGAGGTACTGGCTGATGTACTGCCTAACCCGATAGTCCGGGCATCAATCATCGTGCATTGTATTCCGGCATTGAGAAGATAATAACGAACTAATGCTCCAGAAATGCCAGCACCAATGATGACCACATCGGTTTCTATGTCTTTGTCCAGTTTTGGAAAAGTAAACGGTAGGCCGTCTTTGATCAGCCAAAAAGGCATTCCTGATTTTAGGTTCATGGAGATTATTTTAGGATTATGTCTATTAAAAATAAGTATAAAGCTTCAAAAGTCAGTTTCAATTGTGACTAATTTAAGTTTTGTTCAACACACTTTCTAAGGATTTTAATGTCAACCGACAGCGTAAAAGGCAACCTTTAAATATTTTTTGTCTTCTTAATAAAAAACATAGCTTTGCATCAGAAATTCAAACCATGATCAACCCATCGGCACACGGCTGGATAGACAAGTTTTTTGCAGAACAGAAACATCTGCAACTTCCTGTCGTGGGCTATCCTCTGGAGTTTTATAAAAATACAAGAGCGACCGGCTTTATCTACGGCCATGTGGTTTCTTTCGATACGCCGATGCCTATTGATACTAAAGGATGGATTTCTGAAGAATACTCTAAAGTAGCGCTCTTGAATACGCTTTATGGCGTTTACGGTTTGGTCTCCCACGAATCAAATTCCAAAGACTTTATCACAAGAGCTATCGCTTTTTACAAAGAAATGCATCCTAAAGGGTTTACGCTTTTGGATAAAATGCTTCCGGAAAGCCTGCCGTCGCACAATCTTGAAAAGATTATTGCCGAACGAGTTCAAACCAACGAAGACATCATCAGCAAGAACTTTTCGCATATCTTGACGAATGCTTTGTTGTTTATGGATGTATTGGCTTTTCAGCAGTATCTGATGAATAATGCTATTCCTGAGAATTACTTAAAAAAGCTGGAAGAAACTATTGTCAGCATTATCTCTTTAGCTTTGAAGACTAAGCTTAAGAAGTCACAGTATGACGATTTGCTAATCAAGCTTTTTGAAGCTTCAGTCCGTTATACGAAATTTTCAAAAGTGAATGTCCAAGACCTTGAAGCTTTGGAATTAATTTTTTTCACCCAGCAGCTAGAAAAGCTGTACCTGATAGACATGGCTGGAATGGCACTCTGGAATGATATGGAAATGGAGAGCAACGAGGCTTACTTTCTTTACGAGCTTGCAAAAACCATGAATGTTCCTGATAATTTTGTTACCGAAAGTATTGTCTCGACTGACAATTTTATCAATAAGTATAAAAAGCAGATTCCGTATTTTAATTATTCGAATCCTGTCAAGCACTTTTACGATCAGGCCACCCAGAATGTAAAACTACTGATTACGCGAAATAAGTCGCGATTGGCAAAAGAATTGGCTAACAACGGCGATCTGATGCTTTTACTTACACATTCCACACACCGCAGCTTAGATGCAAAAGAGAAGAAAAAAGTAAAAAAACAGCTTTTGGAAATCTGCAAGACGATTCCATCGCTGACAATCTTTTTATTGCCTGGAGGAACTTTGCTATTGCCGATACTTATAAAATTTATCCCGCAATTGTTGCCTTCCACTTTCAACGAAAATCTGGAATCCGAAGAATAAAAAAAGCCTCTTGATTCAAGAGGCTTTTTTTTATTTAGAATTTTAGTTGGTAGACGCTGTCTAGGTCTTCATTACCGCAAAGGTTTACTTCTAGGTCTTTTACGATACCTGAACTCAACCCGTATACCCAACCATGGAGGCATAATTCCTGTCCGTTTTTCCAAGCACCTTGTACAATTGAAGTTTTAGCCAAGTCATACACTTGTTCTTTCACGTTCAATTCTACAAAAGAATCAAAACGTTCTTTTTCATCCAAAATTGAATCCAAATAGTGGTGGTGATGTCTGTAAACGTCTTTAATGTGGCGAATCCAGTTATCAATCAAACCAATCGAATCGTTGCCCATAGCTGCTTTTACACCGCCACAGCCGTAATGTCCACACACAATAACGTGTTTCACTTTCAAAACGTTTACGGCATAATCCAAAACACTAAGCATGTTCATGTCAGAGTGTACGACCATGTTGGCAATATTTCTGTGAACAAAAACTTCGCCAGGTTGTGCTCCGATTACTTCGTTGGCAGGAACACGGCTGTCTGAACATCCGATCCATAATAATGGTGGCGACTGCCCTTCTGCTAATTTTTCGAAATATTTCGGATCTTGACTAATTTTAGATTCAACCCATTTTTTGTTACCGTCTAATATCTTTTTATAAAAATCGCTCATTGTTTTTAGTATTATAATTTTAAAATTACGTCGGTTATATCGACTCTTTATTGTTTCTTTCGTTTTCGACTAATGCAATACATCTGTCATAATCGGCTTTGGCTTGTTTTCTTAGTCTTGCTTCTTCGTAATTTTCGAAGAAGACATGATTGGATTTATCGTCAATATCATCCAATTCATATGCTCTTTTAAAGCCTTTTAGTTTTACCTTGATATTTTCTTCAGCGGCCTTGATGGTTGCAAATTCTTGAATCAAGTCTAATACGTCGTGGGCAATATATACCGTATCCGAAGCATTGATTACGACTTTAGAATTTTCTGGTATTTCAGCTAAGGTTGTCTTGATGGCAGCCTTGTTCAAGAAAGAAACTTCTTGTGCCAAATCAATTCGGATCACGTCGCCATCTTCAAATTTCTCTTTTCTAAAGCGGTAGGCTCTTTTTAGATTTCCTCTCAAAATAAAGATGATACTGATGATGATACCCAGGGCAACTCCTTTTAGCAAATCTGTGAAAACTACTGCTAATGTTGTTGCAAAAAATGGAAAATATAAGTATTGATTGCGGGTTATCATTTTTCTAAATTCGATAACATCTCTAAATTTATAAATACTGTAACCTAAGATTACTACTGAAATAGCAGCAAAAACGATTACTGCAGTACCTACTGTTTGAGTTATATCATAAGCAATCTTGATGGCAACTAATGAGATAATCAATAAATTAATTGCTTTTGGCATATAAGAAGCAAAGTGCTTGATATTGGGAACTGCTAGTTTGTAACCTACCAATAAAAGTACTGCTGCCAAAGTTGCTAAAGGAATTTTATTAAGCAGAAAAGGTATCGCCAAAACGCTAATCAGTAATAAAACACCATGAATGATGGCCGACATTTTTGATTTTGCGCCTGCGTTATTATTTGCAGAAGTTCTTACTACAACCGAAGTCATTGGCAAACCTCCAAGAAGAGCGCTCAACATATTTCCAATTCCTTGTGCTTTTAATTCAACATTAGTATCGGTATATCTTTTCTGAACATCCATTCTGTCTGCAGCTTCAATACACAAAAGTGTTTCAATTGATGCGACAATTGCTATTGTAGCTCCCACTATCCAAACTTTCGGATTCAGGAATCCTGCAAAATCTGGCAAAACGATTATGTTTTTAAAATCTTCTAAACTTGAAGGAACTGGTAGAGCAACTAAATGTTCCTTAGAAATGGCAAGTGAGCTTCCCGAAGTTATAAAAAACTCGTTTAATAGAATTCCGACAATTACAGCCACCAATGCTCCTGGAACCAATTTTAAACGTTTTAGAAAACTTAGCTTGTCCCAAGAAATAAGAATAGTCAGCGATACGAGGGTTATGATAATTGAACCGATTTGGATATAATCCAAAGCTCCTAATAGCGATGAAAATGTATTACCACCATCGTTCTGAAGAAAACTTTCATCTCCTTCAAAATCACTGTCGTATCCAACGGCATGAGGAATTTGTTTTAATATAATGATGACCCCGATACCGGCAAGCATTCCCTCAATTACATTCGTCGGAAAATAATTGGATATGCTTCCGGCCTTGATAAATCCAAGAATCAACTGAAGCAATCCAGCGATTAGTACAGCTGTCAGGAATATATTAAAGGCTCCCAAATCTGTAATAGCAGTCAAAACAATTGCAGTCAGGCCGGCTGCAGGTCCGGAAACACTGATGTGAGAACGACTCAAGAAGCCTACTACTACACCACCTACGATTCCAGCAATAATACCTGATAGTGGCGGTGCACCAGACGCTAAGGCGATACCCAAACATAATGGAAGCGCCACCAAGAAAACCACTAAACCAGAAGCGAAGTCTGATTTAAGGTTAGCAAAAAGATTGATTTTTTTTGTCATACCTAAAAAAATTTAATACAAGAATTTAGATCACATTAAAGAAATGCAACCGTAGATTTTGAAGTATTCAAAATCTTAAATTGTATTAAACCTGTTCGGGCGGTGGAGAAAAAATGCTTGAAGCCGCATTATCGTGCTTCAAAGTGTGTTGTGAAATGATAAGGCTTGATGAACTTTCTGTATAGTTTGAGAAAGTGATATAATCTGTCGCTTTTAAAGCAGCTTTTAATTCTTTACAGCAGTTATGGTTGTGCTGTTCTTCTTCTGACATGCTGTAAACCATAGACGTATCAATGTCTTCCTTTATCAGACTCACAACCGTGGGTGTGACGATAAAAGTCATAAACATTAATAAAACTAATTTTACTGCCAATTTCATAAGCGCGAAAATAGAAATTTCAATCGTTATTTTAAAACATCCTAAATTAATTTAATCAAATTTTAACAACAGAAAAAAATGCAACAGCTACTCTATCGTAATTGTTGCATTTTTCATAAAAAACACGGAATTAATTTCCGAAATTCTAACCGACTATATTTTCTCTTCAAGCCAAGCTTTCATCATCCAGATTGTTTTTTCCTGTTCTTTGATAAAGTCGCTCATCATCGAATTTGTTCCTTCGTCGTTTGCTTCTGCAGATTTTGTCAGAAGATCTCTTTCTATTTTTAGCAGATCCGATAAGGATGTTACGATCAAATGTACCGCTTCTTCATCTACAGAAATATTTTTCCCTACTTTTAATTTGTTGTTTTTAATGTAATCTTCGAACGTGTGTAACGGCTTTCCTCCTATGGTCAAGACTCTTTCAGCAATCAAATCAATTTTGAGCTGGGCATCGTTATACAATTCTTCAAATTTCACATGGAGATCAAAAAAACGCTTTCCTCTAATATTCCAATGTATTCCTCTTAAATTTTGATAATATACTTGAAAGCTTGAAAGCAGTATGTTTAGATCATTTGAAATTTCTTCGGTTTCTTTAACTGGCAATCCTAAAATATTAGTTTTCATTGTTGGTTGATTTTATAATTCTTAAAAATTCTCTATCATAAAATTACAAAAAAATAGCCTATTTAAATCATAAATAAATCTTATAGTTTTTATATTTGCATCATAAATTATTATAGTAATGACAATCACACAATTATATTATGTCTTGGCAGTCGCCGAGAATAAAAACTTCACCCTAGCAGCCGAGAAATGTTTTGTAACACAGCCAACGCTGAGTATGCAGATCCAAAAACTGGAAGATGAGCTAGGCATTTTGATCTTCGACCGAAGTAAAAAACCAATCCAGCTGACAGAAATTGGACAGAAGATTGTGACTCAAGCGAAAAATATCGTCAATGAATCAGACCGTATACAGGATATTGTAGACCAGCAAAAAGGATTTATCGGTGGTGAATTCAAATTAGGAATCATTCCGACGATAATGCCCACGCTCTTGCCGATGTTCTTGAATAATTTTATAAAAAAATACCCGAAAATCAAGCTGATAATCGAGGAACACAATACGGAAGAAATAATCACACGTCTAAAAAACGGACATCTCGATGCGGCAATAGCGGCGACTCCGTTGGAAGATGAAAAGATAAAAGAGATTGTTTTGTATTATGAGCCATTCGTCGCTTATTTCCCAGAAAACCATCACAGTTTTCAAAAAGAAGAAATAGAAGTGGATGATATTGATGTGGATACTTTATTATTATTGCAGGATGGACATTGTTTCCGGGACGGCATCTTGAATTTGTGTAAAAACGTCAATAATTCTGAAGCTTCACCTTTCCAGATTGAAAGCGGAAGCTTTGAAACGCTTATCAAATTGGCTGATGAAGGATTAGGAACGACGCTTCTTCCTTACCTCCATACTTTAGACCTAAAAGAAAAAGACAAATTGAAGCTTCGTCATTTTAAGGAACCGAAGCCTGCCAGAGAAGTAAGCCTTATATTTCCGAAAAGCGAACTGAAAATACACATTATCGATGCGCTCCGTCAAGTCATTGCGGGCGTGGTCAAAGGCGCTATCGTCTTTCAGAATGTACAGATAATAAGTCCGCTGTCAAAGAAAACACAATAAAAAAGGAGCCGATTGGCTCCTTTTCTTTATCTGTTAACGATTAATAAACATTCTTTTAATTCTGGTTTTTCGACTGTGTAGCTTAAAAGCCATTCCGTTAGTTGCTCAATTTCATAAGGAAGCAATGATCGTATTGCTTTTTCAAGCTCTTTGCAAAACAACAAAGGATCGAAACTCACTCTTTCAAGAATAGATTTCGTATAAGCAAACATAGGTCTTGTCATAGTGAAAATTTAATTTGGAGGTTACTATTGTTGTAAGAACGTTTGTAAATTTACAGAAATTAAATACTGCATTTCCATAAAAAAACGTTAATTGATATAAAGTATTGTATTAATTAACATTTTTCTTTCCGATTTGCAAAACCGGAATCTAACTTAACTTTCTAGCTCTCAGCATTTCTCTCTTCCCAGGAGGGCCTGCTAATTTTTCTACTGCAAAACCAGCTTCGACCATCGCTTTTTTTATAGAACTGCGACAGGCATACGTAACCAAGATTCCTTCAATTTTTAAAGCCTTGAACATGATTTGGAAAATTTCCAGGCTCCATAGCTCAGGCTGGACTCTATACCCAAAAGCATCAAAATAGATTAGGTCGTATTTATTTTCATCTGCAATTTCTTGAAACTTTATGTTTTGCTTTTCTAATAAAAAATTAGGAGCTAGAAATACTTTTTCGTTCCATTCTGACTGATGCATTTTCAGAAAAACGGCTTTATCCTTTTCTGCATCGAGTTCAGAGACATAATTCATCTTTGAAGCATCTTCTTCTGAAACAGGATAGGCTTCAATTCCGGTATATTCTATTTTCTGTTCAAGATCTTTAGCTTCCAGATACGTGATGAACGCATTGAGTCCGGTTCCGAAACCAATCTCCAAAATAGAAACGGACTGACCTTTGAATAAGGAAAGTCCGTTTTTTATGAATACATGTTTTGCTTCTTGTATTGCCCCAAACTTTGAGTGGTATGTCTCATTCCACTCAGGGAGCAAAATCGACGTCGAGCCATCCGATGTCTGGATAATTTCTCTTTTCATTATTCAATAAATAACTTTTTAATTCTTGGAATCGGCCCGCTGCATTTTACTTCATGGCAGGCAACACAGGCAGAAACCGCTTTATTGAAATGTGCTTTTGCATTTTTAGGATCCTCATAGATCAATTCTTGAGCCTTGATAAAAACGGCAGCCTGTTCTTTGAAAAAGGCATCATTTTCAGTTTCGTCAGTCATTGCTCTTTTGTGGATTTCTAAAAAGTGCGAAGGAAACTTGCCTATTGTATCGCCATTTTTGATACGCTCTTTCAGACGCTGGTTGTCGACATACATCTGTTCCATAAGTGCTGCCATTTCTGACATCTCATACATTTCGAACTCTTTTGCATCTGTTTTTGCAGGAGCATCTTTTTTAGTGACAGGCTTTATTTCTTCCTTCTTATTACAGCTAGAAAGCACAATGATTCCAAAGAAAATTAAAAGGTAATTCTTCATTATTTGCTGATTAAAACCCCATCGGCTTGGAAAGCATACGTAATTTTTGGTTCTGTGATTTTATCGATTTCCGCTTGAGATTTTCCTCCGTCTTTAGCATAGTGCTTCAATTCGGCAACAGAAACCTCGTCAACGAAAGCTCTTCCGCTAACAACCGCCTCTTGGCTATCTGCGTTCAATGGAACGAAAAATCCATAATCTTTAAAACGCACGAAAGATTCCGCTTGGTTAGGCAGTTCCATTTTCATCCAGCATCCTTTTTTCTTGCAGACAGAGTTGATTTTTGACTTGAACTTTACTGCAATCGTATCTCCTTTTTTCATGGATTTGTATTTTTGAAGCATCTGCTCTTTGGTCAATGCTTTATCTGCCGCAATCTTATCTCCAAAAGAAGCATACTCTACTTTGACTTCTTTGGCAGGAACGACTTCAATTTCTTTTTCAGGACTAGTGTTTTTTTCAAGGTCAGCAACCTGCTCAGTTTCAACTGAAGCTACAGCGACTGAATCGGTTTTAGGAACGCTATCTGTAGGAGTCTCCATTGTTTCCTCTACTTTTTCTGTTTCATTTTTTTTGTCAGCACAGCTTGCCAAAACCATTAGTGAGCAAGCCAAAACGAATATATTCTTCATGTAGGTATAGATTTTAATTTCTGCTACAAAAATAGCGATTTCACTATAACATGAACCCTCATAATTAATAAATTTTAGGTTTTATTGCTAATTATATAAGATTTTAAGCCGTAAACAATTAATTTTAGAAAAGTGGCAATTCTGAGGAAGATAATTCCTTTTTTACACCAAAACTTTCCAAATTTTATTAATTTAGCAACATTAAGATTTATTGAAAATTAGCATCAAACAAAAGCCATTCAATATTTTGATTTTCAATATTTTACAACCTAAACTAACCTCAACCAAATGAATCTAAGCACCAATAACGAAATCGATATAGTTAGAGCTTCATCTACAAAAATTAATGATATTGATTTTGACAATCTTGTCTTTGGAAACATCTTTACAGACCATATGCTGATTTGTGATTTCAAGGACGGAAAATGGCAAAAACCGACTATCAAGCCTTATGAGCCTTTTCTTCTTGATCCTTCTGCAAAAGTCTTCCATTACGGACAGGCCATATTTGAAGGCATGAAGGCTTATAAAGACAATAATGATGATGTCTGGCTTTTTAGGCCAGATGAAAATTTTGATCGTTTCAACAAATCCGCCAAAAGAATGGCAATGCCAGAAGTTCCTGAAGAGGTATTTTTAGGCGGACTGCATGAAATCTTGAAAATCGAAAAAGACTGGGTTAAAAAAGGGAAAGGAAATACCTTATACATACGTCCTTTTATGATTGCAACCGGAACAGGCGTTGTTGCTGCTCCTTCTTCACAATATCGTTTTATGATTATCCTTTCGCCTGCAAAAGCATACTATTCTGGCGAAGTGAAGGTAATTATTGCAGAACATTATAGCCGTGCCGCAAATGGCGGAATTGGCGCTGCAAAAGCAGCAGGAAACTATTCTGCCCAATTTTATCCGACGAAACTGGCAAACGAGCAAGGTTTTCAGCAAATTATCTGGACCGATGATGCCACGCATACCAAGCTGGAAGAAGCAGGAACAATGAACGTTTTCTTTAGAATTAATGATACTTTATTTACGGCTCCGTCAAGTGAAAGGATTTTGGACGGTGTCACTCGAAAAAGCATCATAGCGCTGGCAGAAAAAGAAGGAATCGACATACAAGTTCGTTCTGTTTTGGTTTGGGAACTTGTAGAAGCTGCAAAAAACGGAACTTTAAAAGAAATTTTTGGTGCCGGAACCGCAGCAGTAATCAATCCTATTGTTGGATTCTCTTATAAAGATGAATATTTTGAGCTTCCAAAACTAGAAGATTCGGTTGCTCTGAAATTGAAAGACAAATTGACCAATATCCAATATAAATTGGAAGAAGATACTTTTGGCTGGACCGTTAAGATTTAGAAACTTTTAAAAATATAAGAATATGCTGTATCCATTTATTACCATCGGGCTTTTAATTGCGTTTGTTGCTTATCTTTTATATTTAGCTTTTGTAAAGAAAAATTTAAAACAGAATTTAAGCACAGTCGTTTATCCTGGATTGTTTTTTATTTCAGTTTGGGCGGGCTTATATTTCCTAGTTTTTGTATAATTCATAAAAAAATCCCGAAAGTGTTTTCGGGATTTTTTTTATTTCAATATTAGGGAAAAATCAGGCTTGAAGTAATTCGGACCTTTCATCACTTTTCCGTCTTCGCGGTAGATTGGTTTTCCGTCTTCTCCTAATTTGCTCATGTTGCTGCGCTGAATTTCGTCAAAAACTTCTTCGATTTTATGCTGTAGTCCGTGTTCGATTATCGTGCCGCACAAAATATAAAGCATATCGCCTAAAGCGTCGGCTATTTCAACCTTATCGTCATTCTGTACTGCTTCAAGATATTCCTCGTTTTCTTCTTTCATCAAATTGTAGCGTAGCATGTTTTTGCTTTCGCCTAGATCTCCTTTGGGAGTTTCACTAACTCCAAGCCCAAATGCTTGGTGGAATTCCTTTACTGCGTTGAGTTGTTTCTGCATAATCTTCAAAAATTAAATGGTACTGCAAAATACTGACTTTTGAGTACAAATAACTACTTTTGCATAAAAACTTATACACTATGTTTACTCAAGGTCAATGGACTTTTGCCGGTTTCTTTGTCGTCGCTTTTATAGTGGCAATGATTTACGCCTACCGAAAAGATCTGAAGCTGCACAAGATATTTTACAAAAAAAGCTATTTGGTTTTATTAGGCTTTTTAGCTTTCATCGGATTATTATTTGTCATAAAAGTTTATCTCAAGCATTAAAAGAAACGCCTCGATTTCTCGGGGCGTTTCTTTTAAACTTCTATTTCTTTTTTAGTTTTCTTCAGGAAGGAAACCATACGTCTTAGAGTAGTAAAGCATTTGTTCTGCAAAAGTTTTTGGCTGTTGAATTTCAAAAGAAGTGATTTCTCCTTTGTCATCCATCTTAGGAACCAAAACAGGATTTACGAATCCGCTATACGGAGCCGATTTGAATTTCTTGTTTCGATCCAAAACTTCTTTGTGTAATTTCTGGTCAACTTTTACGCCATAATTTTCTACCAATGCTTTTCCAGCAGCAAAATCTCCTTCTGATTTAATTCGCTGAGTTTCTTTCAAAAGCTGTCCAAACAATTCATGAAGTTTTTCATAATTCGTAATATTGAAATAGGTTTTTCCGTCACGAGTAATTTTTTCGATTACATTGTCTTTTTTGCCTTTTTCAAAAACCCAAGCACTCACCCACTGACGGTTTCTCATGTGCGCTTCTTCGATATCAGCACTTGGTTCTAAACGGATCAATTGTGTCATCAATCCATTTCGGATATAACCGTCATAAGCTGCCATTCCGACTTTTTTCCAATCCTCAACCAAACCTAATTCTTGCAATTTTGGATTGTACAGATAAAACAAGCCAACTAGGTCAGCTCTTCCTTCTTCTAAAGTCGAAGCATAGCTTTTTAGGGTTTCTTTTGGCGTTCCAACACCCGGATTGATTTGGCCAGAAGCATGTCCGACAACTTCATGCAAAGCCGTATGCAGCTTATCTGCCACTTCTCCATATTTCTCTTCCAATTCGATTTCTTCTTTATCATTTGCAAATTCTTTCAAACGATCAGAACCACCAGCATGGTTATACGAATCTACTATATTTCCTAATGAAACCGATTTTGAGCCATGTTCAGCACGAATCCAATCTGCATTTGGAAGATTGACTCCAATTGGAGTACTAGGCGAAGAATCACCCGATTCACCAGCCACGACAACTACTTTATAGGACACTCCTACAACATTTTTCTTTTTATGAGCCGGCATAAGTGTCGAATTGTCTTCAAACCATTGGGCATTTTTAGAAATTACTTCCATCTTTTTAGACATGTCGAAGTCTTTGATCTGCACGACAGATTCGTAAGAACCTCTGTAGCCTAGCGGGTCATTGTACACTTCTACGAAGCCATTGATATAATCGATATTTCCTTCTGTAGCTTCTGTCCAAGCGATGTTGTAATCATCCCAAGTTTTTAAATCACCCGTTTTGTAATATTTAATCAGTAACGCAATAGCATCGCCTTGTTTTTTATTTTCCGCAACTCCTTGCGCTTTTTCTAACCAATAGATAATCTTATCGATTGCTGGTCCGTACATACCGCCGCTTTTCCATACTTTTTCTTCAATCTGTCCGTTGGCATTGCGAACCAATTTAGAGTTTAAACCGAAAGAATACGGTCTTTCAGCATCTGGGCTTTTTTTAGTTTTGTAAAAAGCTTCTGCTTCCTTATCAGTGATTCCTTTATCATAAAAATTGACAGCCGAACCCGCAAGCAATCCTTTTGATTCGTCAAGGTTTACTTTTTTAGCATCTTGATCGTTAAACAAAATTTCTACGACTTCTAGAGCCAGTGTGGTTTTAGTTTCTGAAAGCAATTTTTGGAAATAGTCTTTTGTAAAATCAGGCTTGATTTTATCGCTTGAATAATGGTGGTGGATTCCGTTAGAAAACCAAACTCTTTTTAAATAGATTTCGAAATTTTTCCAATCCTCAGAAGCCTTGTCACCTTTGTAGTTTTGGTAGATATTTTCTAGCGCTTTTCTGATTTTTAGATTGTGCTTGTAGTTTTGGTCCCAATGAATATCGCGGCCAGCCATACCTGCTTGCGTCAGGTAATACACTAATTTTTGTTCTTTCAGGGTAAGGTTTTCCCAACCCGGAACTTGATAACGCAATACTTTTATATCTGCAAACTGCTCGACTTCATACTGAAAATCCTCTGTGTTTGCTGCAACTTCTTTCGACTCTTCTTTTTCTTTTCCGCAAGAAACAAGAAATGCCGATGCAAGAAATATCCCTGCAATGGTTTTTAATTTCATATTCTAAATTTTGGTTATTTACTATTAAAAAAACAAATATAACGATTTCTTCATGGAACTAAATGCAAGGCTTCGGATCAATTGATTGCAAACAATTTTTCTTACTTTTGCATAAAGGAAAAACGCCTAAAAATAAATTTTTATGAGAATACTGAAATATATATTGCTGTTACTGCTTCTTGCTATAATCGGACTGACTGTTTATGTGGCAACACAGCCTGGAGAATTCGAAACAGAGCGAAGCAGGGTTATCAAAGCACAAAAATCAGTTGTTTTCAGCTATGTCAACGATTATAAAAACTGGGAAGATTTCGGAGCATGGAAAGACGACGATCCGAACATGCAGTTTACCTATTCAGATACTACGATTGGAAAAGGAGCTTCTTATTCTTGGAAAGGCAGTTCTGGCGAAGGAAAAACAGAAACAATATTTGAAAAAGAAAATGACAGCATTGCCCAAAAAGTAATTTTTTCTGGCAATGAAGGCAAAGCTTACTTGACTTTTAAGGATACTGTCGGAGGCACAAAAGTGACATGGCATTCCAAAGGAAAACTAAGTTTCATGGCAAAAGCTTATGCAGTCTTAAAAGGCGGCAGTGCAAAAATGGTCGGCGATATGCAGGAACGAACTTTAGCCAAACTAGACAAGGTCATTTCGTACGAAATCAATACGTATTCTATAAAAGTAGATGGCGTTGTCCAAAAGACTGGTGGCTATTACTTCCAGCAAAAAATAACTTGCAAAATTCCAGAAGTCCAAAAAAATGTAAGTCTTGTGCTGCCAAGCATGTTGCGCTTTTTTAAAGAAAATAATATCACGCTGACTGGAAGTCCTTTTGTATTATATGACACTTATGACGTTGCTAATAACAAAGCAAGCTTTTCTGTATGCCTGCCGATGCGTGATGAGATTTTTACTGCCGAAGGAAGCGATTACACTAGCGGAAAACTAGAGCCTTTCCAAGCTTTAAAAACAACATTGAATGGTGATTATTCACACAGCAAAGAAGCTTGGGATAATGCTTTTGCTCATATCAAGAAGAACAATTTGACGGAAAATAAATCAGGAAGCTATATTGAAGTATATTCAGTTTCTACATCGCAAGTCAAAAACCCTTCAAAATGGGTTACCGAAATTTACGTACCGGTTGGAAGCTCAGCTCCCGCAGAAGCTACAACAGTTCCTGCTCCTACAAACGAGGCTGCTACTACTTCTCCTGTGACTAAAACTCCAGCGCAACCAGCTGCCAAACCAGCAGTTCGAGAAGCTAAAGTCATCGAATAATTTATACCATTTTTATACAAAGCCCAGCATTGTCTGGGCTTTTCTTTTTAGCAAAAGTGAGCTAATGCATATTGTGATTAAACCTTTTCGCTTATCTTTAGTCTTATCAATAAAAATTGCTTTTGCTCGACGAACAGACTTTCATAAAAGATCTTTTGAATCCAAAAACGCAGAATAAAGCGTTTCAGTTGCTGTTGTCTACTTATCAAAAACCGTTGTACAATCACATCCGAAACATTGTTCTGAATCATGATGATGCTAATGACGTGCTGCAGAACACTTTCGTTAAGGTTTTTCAGCATCTGGCGAATTTTAAAGGAGAAAGCAAATTATTCTCATGGCTTTATCGGATAGCAACGAACGAGGCAATAACGTTTCTGAATGCTAAAGCCAAGCGTAATGGAATGACCAGCGAGAATTTTCAGCAAAAGCAGATAGAAAGCTTAAAAGCCGATTCTTATTTTGAAGGTGATGAGATTCAACTGAAGCTTCAAAAAGCAATCGCAACCTTGCCCGAAAAACAGCAATTGGTTTTCAAGATGCGGTATTTCGAGGAACTAAAATATGAAGAACTGTCGGAAATATTAGGAACTTCGGTTGGCGCGTTAAAAGCTTCGTACCATCATGCCGTGAAGAAAATCGAAGAATATATGCTTAAAAATTAAACCTTTTTAGATTTATAAAGTCAAAAGAACATGAACTCATTTAATTTAGAAAACTCGCCAAAAATAAAGTCCGGATTCAAGACGCCGGACGGATATTTCGAGAATTTTTCGGAACAGATGCTTGCGAAAATCGCTCAGGAGGAAAAACCTGTAATTTCAATTTTCCAAAGAAGGAAAAATTGGTTTGTGGCAGCCGCAGCGGTTTTAATTTTAGGAATCTCAATTCCTTTCTTGAATAAGACCGACACAGGCAACACATCAGTTGATGAGGAAACTATGGAAAATTATCTGGCTTATCAATCCACTATCAGTCAATATGACTTGATCAATCTGCTGGACAACGAAGATATCGAAGCGTTGGAATCTGACTTAAAGGTTGATGATGCTGTGGTCGAGAGTGCCTTGTCTGACAATACTAATTTAGAAAACTACTTAACAGAATAATTATGAAAAATCTATTTACGCTTATTTTGCTTGCTTTTGCCTTATCCGCTTCTGCGCAAGGTAACGATAAAAGAGAGCAGATCAAGGCCTTAAAAACAGCCTTTATAACTACCGAATTGTCTTTGACTTCTGATGAAGCTGCAAAATTCTGGCCTGTTTACAATGCTTTCGATGAAAAACAATTTGAATTAAAGCATCAGAAAATGCGAGCTCTAGGCAAAAAAATCGAAGGAATTGATTCCATGTCTGACAAAGAAGCATTAGTTGTAATCAATCAGATGGAAGATTATGAAGAAGAACTATTCCAAAATAGAAGAAAGCTTGTCAGCAGTCTGAAATCGATTATAAGTCCTGTAAAAATCCTGAAATTAAAAAAGGCAGAAGATGATTTCAATAGAAAATTATTAAGACAATACAAAGAAAAAGGCCCGAGAAAATAGGGCCTTATTTTTTAAATTGAATCTTGATAATTTTGTTTTTTCCGGCAGCAATCGCAGTATGGTTATCGATAAATCGGATCGTGTAAAGGTCTTTGTCTTTAGAAAATTGCTTCCAGGTGGATCCGTTGTCTGAAGAATAATACAATCCCGAATGCCCAACCGCCACGATTTGTTTTCCGCCCGATTCCGGAACAAACTGAACACAGGAAGCATAGCCAAACCCTGTATTTTCTCCAATCAGCGTCCAAGTTTTTCCTCCGTTTATAGTTAGTGCTTTGTTTTTGGAATTCAATTCCGGTTTTTCATAATTACCTCCTACGGCAAATCCTATATTCTCGTCATAAAAATCGGCTGAAAAAATCCCAGTCATAGCTTCGCCTTGGACAATCGGAGTATTGAAAACCTCCCAAGAATCCCCCTTATCAGAAGTATAAAAAATTCGAGCTTTTTTCCCTCCCGAAACAATCCAAGCAATATTATTCTTTACGACTAAATTAGTATTGCTTGCTGCAAAAGCCGCTTCGCCTGACACAATTTTAGGAAGCTTATCACAGGGTATCTTATTCCATGTATTTCCAGAATCTCTCGTGATAATTACCGAAAAGCAGCTATCTGTAGGATCCCCTATCGCGATACCGTCTTTATCATTCCAAAACTGCATGGAATCGAAGAACGTTTTTTCGTTATCGTCTTTATAAACAAGTTTTGTTCCGGAACCGTCTTTCGCTACTTTATAAAGCAATCCTGGAGTACCCACGCTCATCATAAAAATGGAACCGCTGTTTTTGGCAATGCTCCTAAATTCTGGATTGATGCTGTCTTTTGAAATCGTTTCTTGAAATCTTTCTTTAGTTGCAATATCGTAATACCCATACCTTCCTTTATCGGCAGCATACCAAATCTTGCCATTGTCAGCAATAATCGCTCTAATGCTGATCGTATCCAGCAAGAGAGTATCTATAGTTACGCTTGAAAAATAATCACTTTTCTCTGATTTTATTTCATGCTTACATTCTGAAAATAGTAGCGGTAGCAATAAAACATATAGTATGTTTTTCATGGTATTTTTGGTTATTAGGTTGCAAAGAAACAAAAGAATAAACAGCTTTTTTAGAAATTATTATTGACAATCAGCCAACTGCAAAAAAATCCGATAAAATACAAATCATGATTATTATGCATAAAAATAAACGCTATAATATTTCCAAACATCCAAATTAATATAAAAAATAATTAAGGAAATGTCTGAACTTTTTCTATCACATTGTAGCTAAAAAAAGGATTATCATAATTCTTATCTATATTTTTCTTTCAAACGATAAATCGTTTATTTTATTTGTATTAATTCTAAATAAGTCTTGCTTGCTTGTCTTTTGCGAATTACTTTTGCACAGCATTTAAATCTAATCTAAATCTTATTCAAAATGAATAAATTAATAATGACATTACTTGTCAGTGTCTTTTTCAGTACGATTTCATTCGCACAAAATGGCATAGTAACTGGCAAAATTGCCTCAACAGACAACACACCGCTTGAATCGGTTACCGTTACTGTAAATGGTACTAGATTCGGAACCCAAACGGATTCTGAAGGTAAATTTGAAATAAAAAATATAAAAACCGGCGACTACGTCTTGAAAGTTACTTTCGTGGGATATACTTCTAAAGAGGTTCCTTTTACTATCGTAGAAAACCAAACAACTGCTTTAGAAAACATTTCGCTGAACAACAAGAATGAGACTTTGGCAGAAGTCGTGATTACAGGAAACATCAACAGATATACAAAATCTGAAAGTAATTATGTTTCAAAAATGCCCATCAAAAATCTTGAAAATTCTCAAGTGTATAGCGTAGTTACCAAAGAATTGATGAAAGACCAATTGGTTGTCAATCAAGATGAAGCTTTAAAAAATATTCCTGGATTGTACCAATTATGGGCTTCAACTGGCCGTGTTGGTGATGGAGGTTCTTACTTTTCTTCACGCGGATTTATTACGCAAAGCTTATTGAGAAATGGTATTGCAGGAAAAATCACGAATAATGTTGATGCTTCCAACTTAGAAAGGCTAGAAAGTGTTAAAGGTCCTTCGGCTACGCTTTTTGGCAGCTTGCTTACTTCCTACGGAGGTTTAATCAACCGAGTAACAAAAAAGCCGTATGATAACTTTGGCGGAGAAATTTCGTATCAAGCAGGAAGCTACGGTTTAAACCGCGTGACTGCCGATATCAACACTCCAATCAACGATGACAATACCGCTTTATTAAGAGTAAATGCGGCTTACAATAATGCGAATACCTTCCAAGATTACGGACATACAAGAAGCTACTTTTTCGCTCCGTCATTCTCTTATCAGGTAAACGAAAAGCTTTCTATTTCTATTGATGCGGAACTATCAAATGTAGACGCTTCCTCAATGCCTCTGATTTATATTCCGTTTGGCCAAACTCCAAACAGCTTAGGCCTTCACAGTGCAAATGATATCAAGATGAACTGGAAAAGATCATTCGTAGGTGATGAATTTATGATGAATACAAAAACAGCCAACATTTTCGCACAAGCTAACTACCAAATGTCGGATAACTGGAAGTCTCAGACGGTTTTTAGTACCAGTTCGAACCAATCTGTCGGGCCTCAAACTTGGTTCTACTTATTAGGAAATAACGAAATGTCGAGAAACGTGTGGAACATCGACGGAAGAGATAACATTATCGAATTCCAGCAAAATTTCAACGGAGAATTCGAAATTTTCGGAATGAAAAATAGATTCTTGCTCGGCGGTGATATCTACCGTTCAGAAAGCAAAGTTGGTTATGGTTATCTGCCGACCTTCTTCTATTTTGATACCGTAAATTACGCCGGCGCAAACGACAACTATTATAATTTTACGCCGCAAGCAGCTGAGGCTTTGTTTGCCCAAGGAACACATTACAAAACACACAGTTCTTTGACAACATACAGTGCCTATATTTCTGACGTAATTAATGTTACAGATCGATTAATCCTTTCGGCTGCATTGCGTTTTGACCACTATAACAATGAAGGAAATTTTGACCCGGCAGCCAATACGACTTCTGGAGCTTTTTCTCAAAATGCCTTGTCTCCAAAATTCGGTGCCGTGTACCAAATTATAAAAGACCAAGTTTCTGTTTTCGGGAACTACCAAAACAGCTTTAGAAATATTGGTTATCAATTAGCCGATGTAAATGGAATGCCTCAATTGAAAGCTTTCGATCCAGAACAAGCCAATCAGTTTGAAGCTGGGGTGAAAATCAATACATTCCAAAACAAAGTAAGCGCGACTTTTAGCTATTACAACATTGAAGTAAAAGACATTCTTAGAACCGGACAGTTAGCAAACACTAGCGTTCAAGATGGAAACCAAACCAGCAAAGGTTTTGAAGCTGAAATCACTGCCAATCCAATTCCTGGCTTAAATTTCATCATAGGTTATGCGTTCAATAACAGCAAGCTAAACAATGCCAATGCAGATGTAAACGGACTAAGACCAGAAACCGCAGGCCCTGAAAATATGGTCAACTACTGGATCAGCTACAGCTTGCAGGCCTCAAAATTGAAAGGTCTAGGCTTTGGTTTTGGAGGAAATTATGCCGACAAGACATTTATCTATAACAGAAATCCATTAAGCTCTGGCAATAGCGCCGATGTACAGACTTTTTCATTGCCATCTTACGCAGTCATCAATGCGGCATTGTATTATGACCAGCCAAAATACAGGCTTTCATTAAAGGTAAACAACCTTACTGATGAATTGTATTTTAATGGTTATACGACAATAAATGTACAAGCGCCAAGAACTTTCATGGGAAGCGTGTCGTATAAATTCTAGATGAATTTCAAAAAAAGCATACGATTTTTACACAAATGGCTCGGACTCACCTCCGGGCTTATTGTGTTTATAGTGAGCATCACCGGCTCTATCTTTTGCTTTCACGACGAGATTAAAGACTTGACAAGAGACTATCGAAAAGTGAAAGTTGAAAGCAAATCGTATGTTTTAGCTTCAGAATTGCAATCAAAAGCAAAAGAACTTTTTCCAACAGCTACCGCAGACATGATTGTCTTTTACGGAAAAGACAGGCCTGCAATTGTGTATTCAAGCATTAACGACAAACCCTACAATTTATATTTCAATCCGTATTCAGGAAAATTTTTGAAGCAGGAAAGCATCGAAGATGATTTTTTTGCCATCGTAGAAGACCTACACATGCACCTTTGGCTGCCGCCAGAAATCGGAAAACATGTTGTCGGAATCTCAACTATTATTTTTATTGTGATGCTCCTCTCCGGAATCATATTGTGGTGGCCGAAGAAACGCAAAGACTTAAAAAACAGAATAAAAATCAAGTGGAAAGCCAAATGGCGCCGCGTGAATTACGACTGGCACAACGTGACTGGATTTTATATCTCGCTGTTTGTCTTGGTCATTGCTTTGACAGGCCTCACTTTTTCCTATGAATGGATGCACAAGACAATGTATTTTGTCGGAAATCTTGGGCAAGACAATCCAAAAGACGATTTTTCTCCAGCAATTGATACTACGCTAACCTCTTCTTCAAAAGCAAATCCTATGGATATTGCACTTTCACAAGCATTCAAGATCAAGCCTGACGACGAAATGTTTTTTGTCTGGTATCAAGGCGAAAAGGCAGCAATCATAACAGGTTCGTATCCCGATGCGATGGACTTTGACCATCAGTCCAATTTAGATTTCCATCCTAAAACCGGTCAGCTTTTAAGCTCGAATTTATACGAAAATAAAAACCCTGGTACACAGCTACAAGAAATGAATTACGGATTGCATACTGGGCAATTCTTCGGAATAACCGGAAAAATAATCGCTTTTATATTGAGCCTATTTGCAGCAGCTTTACCTGTAACCGGATTTATAATTTTCTGGGGAAGAAGAAATAAAAAAGCAAAAAAATAAATTATTGGCAAAGAAAAACAAATACGGCTTCAAGCATTGGATTGGAAAAATACACCTCTGGCTCGGGATGGCTTCTGGCTCGATTGTTTTATTGCTCTCCGTTACAGGCTGTATTTATGTTTTTAGTGTCGAGATTACAGAAGCATTCCGCAAAGACGCAATGTACGTTTCGGAAGTAAAGCCGAATACGATTCCTATTTCAAAGCTTTGGGACGATACGCAGCAAAAAATTGGCACCTCAATTAAAATCTCTAATGTAAAAGTCTCTAACAATCCTGAAAAAGCATGGATTTTTGGATGCTACAAAGGAAATGACGATGCCATCACCTACTTCGGAGCAATCGACTATTACAAATCAATTTATGTAAATCCTTATTCTGGAGAAATTTTGGCTATTTACGACGAAGAAATGGACTTTTTCAACATCGTAAAATACATCCACTGGAGCTTATTGCTAGAAATAGGTCTTGGCCAGCAAATTGTAGGCTGGTCAACCTTTATTTTTGTGATAATGCTTATTACAGGAATCATTTTATGGTGGCCCAAAAACAAGGCGGCTCGTAAACAGCGGTTTAAATTCCAATGGAAAGAAACCACGAAGTGGAAACGAAAAAACTATGACATCCACAACATCTTTGGATTTTATATCGCTACCATTGCATTGATTATCGCCTTTACAGGAATGGTCTGGGCCTTCTCATGGTTTCACAATCTTGTTTATGTTGCAGGTTCTGGAACTACTAATCCGCCAGAAATAGTTACAAAAGAAGCACACAAAAATCTTCCGAAAATTTCCAATGTAATGGAAACTGCCTTAGAAAAAACAAAGTTGGCTTATCCCGATGCCGATGCTTTCAGTCTAGGAAAACCTGCGGATTCGTTAGCAACTGTCGATATTTACGTACAGCAAAATGAAAACACCTACTATGTTTCGCATCAGATGCGCTTTGCGCAGAAATCAGGAGAAATGCTGCTGAACAGAAATCATGCTGATAAGAATTTTGGTGAAAAACTAATCACCGCCAATTACGACATCCACGTTGGCGCGATACTAGGATTCCCTGGAAAAGTCTTAGCATTTATAGCTAGTTTTATCTGCGGACTGCTTCCTGTTACTGGCTTTTTAATCTGGTATGGCCGAAAATTCAAGAAAAAAACAGCAAAGCCAATCAGACATTAGCCTTGCTATCAAACATATAAATCCAAAGCAGCCTTGAATACCTAAAATTAATCGTGCACAGCAAGAAAGCAGCTGCAACGATAAACAAAAGGCTGTGAACCAGACTGGTCACAAATAATCTTGAGATAAAAAAAGTAGCGACCATTTCGGCAACAGCAAGGCCGTAACTAACGTACATCGCACCAAAGAAATACCCTGGCTCTTTCACAAACTTATGCCCGCACTCTGAGCATTCAGGGTGCATTTCAGGCATTTGGAACAAAAATGGATTCCCGTTGGTTTTAAAAACTTTCCCTTTTCCGCAATTCGGACATTTATTCTGAATTACATTTTTTAAAAATGACATGACTTTATTGTTTTATTAGGACAAAGTTCAGAAATAAGACAAGCTTTCACAATAGAGTAAATACGCTAAAATTTGTAGTATTCGGACATTTTAAAATTTATTCGTATATTTATTCCATGGAAATGATTAGCGTTTTAGACATCAGCCAGCTCAAGCTGGACGAAGGGCAAAAAGATTTTTTTGTCAATAGGATACCTCCTCACATTTTAGAGAATCACAGCAAGATAACACGACCGCACAAGCATAATTCTTACTTGGCTATTCTTTTTACGAAAGGCTCTGGAAGGCACGAAATTGATTTCAATTCCTATGAAATCAAGTCTGGAAGCGTCTTTCTTTTGGCACCGGGAAAAACGCACCATTGGGAACTTTCAGAAGATATCGACGGTTATATTTTTTCGCATACTTCTGATTTCTATGATTTGCATTATTCACACAACAGAATGCACCAGTTCCCTTTTTTTTATTCGATTCAAAACACTCCTCATTTAGCTTTGGATACAAAAAACAGCAAGAAAACGGAAGCTTTATTCCAAAAGCTTTTTGAAGAATATCACACCAAAAACAATTTTCAGCAGCAGCTTATCTTGAGCTATATTGATATTATTTATGTAGAATTATCGAGATTATATCTTGAGGAAAATACGCAGAAAATAATCCGATCCAATTCTTATTCTGAAAAATTCCAGCAATTTGAAGATTTGATTGAAAAAAATTACATCACAGAAAAGTCGCCTTCGCAATATGCTGACTGGATGAACATTAGTCCGAAACATTTAAACAGGATTACAAAAACCGTCATCGGAAAAACAGCTTCTGAGGTAATTGCAGACCGGATTATCTTAGAAGCAAAAAGAAGATTCTTGCATACAAAAAATAGTTTTTCGGCCATTGCCGAATCTTTGGGTTATGAGGATTATGCTTATTTTTCAAAATTATTTAAGAAAAGCTCAGGCCTTACTCCTACTGGGTTTTTAAAACTTTACTGATTGCCCTAAAAAATCTTGGCACAGATATTGGTTATTACAAATCAAAAGAAAAAAACATCAGTCAAGAACACTTAAAATAATTAGAAATCATGAAAACGAAATTAATAACATCTGCCCTCTTTGCATTTTTATTTACAATTCAAATTCAGGCACAAGACAGGACAACCGTTACTGCCAACAGCAATGACATCAGTGACAACCTCGACTTAAAAGCCGTGGCTTCCATTTTTGGAGATTCTGAAGATTTGGCTGATTTTGAAAGAAGGCTGAACGACCCAAAAATACAGATTTCTAATCTTGACTTGAACGGCGACAATCAAGTAGATTACTTAAGAGTCATTGAAACCGTAGAAAACAATACCCACTTGATCATTATCCAATCGGTATTAGAGCGCGATGTGTATCAAGACGTTGCAACTATCGAAGTGGAGAGAGACGGCAATAATAACGTGCAAGTCCAAGTTGTAGGAGATGTGTATATGTACGGTACAAATTACATTTATGAGCCTGTATATGTTTCAAGACCCGTAATTTTTAATGTCTTTTGGACAAATTATTACAGACCTTACTATTCTCCTTGGTATTGGAGTTATTATCCAACTTACTATTATGCATGGAATCCTTATCCTGTTTACAGATACCACAGACATGTGCACAACCATATCAACGTGCACAACCACTATAACTATGTAAGCACGAGAAGAAGTTCAAGAGCCGAGGCTATGTACACTACGAGACGTTCTAACGGATACGAAAGACAACACCCAGACAGATCATTTACGCAAAGAAACAATGTGAGCAACAGGCACGAATTAGTTCAAACCCGTCAAGGATCAACTAGAAACCAAGCTGCTACAGGAACTAGAGCTTCAAATGTAACTCGAAATACAACTACATCTGGAACTAGAAATTCTACAACGACGACAAGAAATAGTTCAAACACAAACAGGACATCAACTCAAACGAGAAATAATGATACGCGTACTTTGAATTCTTCAACAAGAAATACGACACGTTCGGAAAGCACTCCGGTTAGAGTAAACTCAACAACGAGAACAAGTCCTGCTCGAACAGAAGCGCCAGCAAGAGTCGAAAGTAATACGCGAACCAGCTCAACGCAAAGAACGCAAGCACCGACAAGGACAAACACGTCAAGAGCGGAAGCGCCATCTCGAAATACAGCGCCTACAAATGTCAGCAGAGGCAATTCAGCACCTAGACAAAGTGCACCGCAACAGTCAAGAAGCAATGACGGAGGAAGTTCAAGAGGCAACTCTAGTTCTAGAGGCGGAGGCTCAAGAGGCTAAACCCTAATTTCACAAATAACAAAGGAGGCTCCAAAAGGCCTCCTTTTTCATGCAATACCTCCGCATACAAACACATTGGCAAACAAGCAAAAAATGTGATACCTTTGCACATCAATTACATAAAATGAGATTACACAGAAATTTAGTTTATACAACTATCGATTCATTGAGCGCTATTTTCAATGACGGAGAATATGCAGATAAAGTCGTAGCAAGAGCTTTAAAAAAAGACAAGCGTTGGGGAAGCAGCGATAGAAAATTTGTAGCCGAAACCATTTATGATATCGTTCGCTGGAAAAGACTCTACATGGAAATCGCAGAAGTTAGAGAACCTTTTGACAGAGACAACCTTTGGAGAATTTTTGCAGTCTGGGCTGTGCTTAGAGGATATCCGATTCCGGATTGGAGACAACTTGAAGGAACTCCAGAGCGAAAAATAAAAGGCCGTTTTGATGAGCTTTCTAAAGTCAGAAAATACAAAGAATCTATTCCAGATTGGATGGATGAATTGGGCGTAAAAGAACTTGGTGAAGAACTGTGGGCTAAAGAAATTGCGGCACAGAACCAGCCAGCAAAAGTAATCTTGAGAGTCAATACGCTAAAAACCACCAAAGAAAAGCTTCGTGCTATTTTAATGGACCAAGATATAGAAACAGAATTCTTGAAAGACCAGCCAGACGCATTAGTATTGAAAGAAAGAGCCAACGTTTTCTTGACAGATGCTTTTAAAGAAGGTTTTTTTGAAGTACAAGATGCCAGTTCGCAATTAGTCGCTGCATTCTTGGATGTCAAACCTGGAATGAGAGTTGTTGATACCTGCGCTGGTGCAGGAGGAAAAACGCTTCACATGGCTTCATTGATGGAAAACAAAGGGCAGTTGATTGCTATGGATTTATACGAAAGTAAGCTGAAGCAGTTAAAACTGAGAGCGAAAAGAAATGGTGCTTTTAATATCGAATACCGAATTATCGATACGACAAAAGTGATCAAGAAATTACATGAAAAAGCAGATAGAGTATTAATTGATGCACCCTGCAGCGGTTTAGGAGTCTTAAAAAGAAATCCTGATGCGAAATGGAAACTACAGCCTGAATTTATTGACAATATCAGAAAAGTACAAGCTGAAGTTTTAGAAAACTATTCCAAAATAGTAAAGCCGGGAGGAAAAATGGTGTATGCGACTTGTTCCATCTTACCCTCTGAAAATCAAGAACAAGTTAAACGTTTCTTAACAACGGATATAGGGAAAAACTTTACCTTTGTCAAAGATACGAAGATCTTGGCGTCGGAGTCAGGATTTGATGGATTCTACATGGCGTTGTTTGAACGAAAAGAAGAAAAAAAATCATAACATGAAGAAAAATTACACTTTCTTATTCCTGCTCTTTGCCGCAATTGGATTTGCACAAGCTCCGGCAGGTTATTATAATTCTGCTACGGGTACTGGATATACTCTAAAAACACAGCTTTATAACATTATAAAAAATCACAATGATCGTGGTTATGCTGGTTTATACACAACGTACCAAACCTCTGATGTAAAGCCGAATGGCAAGGTTTGGGATATGTATTCTAATTGCGATTTTACTTTTGGCCCTGTTACAGGCGGCGGTAATCAAGACAACGGAACCGACCCTGCAGGACAAGAGTGTGTGTTTTTTAACCGTGAACATACCGTTCCGCAAAGTTATTTTGGTAATTCTACCTTGCCAATGTATGCAGATGCGCATTTCGTATTGCCTACAGATAAAGTTGTCAATGCAAAAAGAGACGATTATCCGTTTGGAGTTGTACAAAATGCGTCATGGACGTCTATAAATGGATCAAAATTAGGGAACAACCTAAATTCTGGATATTCTGCAGGATATGCATCTACTGTTTTTGAGCCTATTGATGAATATAAAGGTGATTTTGCACGATTGCTTTTTTATTTTGCAACACGATATGAAACGCAACTGGCAGGCTTTTATACTTCCTCTTCTTCTACATCAAAAGTAATGTTTGATGGTTCAAGCGGAAGAGCCTTCTCTCCTACTTTTTTAAACATTTTACTGACTTGGAATCAGCAAGATCCGGTTAGCGCTAAAGAAATTGCAAGAAACAATGCCGTTTATGCACGCCAAAATAACAGAAATCCTTACATCGACAATAATGCCTATGTAACTGCAGTTTGGGGAACTCCGTTGTCCATTCCTGCTTATGAATCTTTAGCAGCGATTGCAGTATATCCAAATCCTTCCAACAATCACAAGATCAATATCGATTCAGAAGTACAATTGGACGAAATACAGCTCATAAACATCAACGGGCAGATCATGCAGCAAATCAAGAATCCGTTGTCACAAAGCAATACCTATACTTTAGAAAATCTTCCTTCTGGATTTTATTTCTTAAAGCTGACTTCTGATAGCCAATCGACAACAAAAAAAGTAATCATAAACTAATTGCTTTTTACATATAAATCTTACAAAATGCCTGATTGTCAAAATTTCAGGCATTTTTTTATTTGATTATTGCGTTAAATTTTAAAATTCTATTGGCAAAACAAATTACATTTGTCGTCCAAAATTTAATTTAATGAAAAACTTTTACGCTTTTGCACTATTGCTTACAGTGGCCCTTGGCTACGGCCAAATTCCAACTGGATATTACAATAATGCTACAGGTACAGGCTATGCCTTAAAAACCCAATTAAAAACAATCATCTCCAACGGCCACAATCCCAAATCCTATGATGCCTTATGGACATTATACCAAAACACGGCATATAAGGATCATTACTACGAAAACGACAATACTTTGCTAGATGTCTATTCTGAGAAACCGGGAGGTACAGATTCTTATACTTTTTCAGTGCCTTCTGATCAATGCGGAAGTTATACTGGCGAAGGTAGCTGCTATAATAGAGAACATGTTATTCCTAAATCTTAT
Organism: Flavobacterium endophyticum; assembly: GCF_003634455.1. GTDB lineage: Bacteria > Bacteroidota > Bacteroidia > Flavobacteriales > Flavobacteriaceae > Flavobacterium > Flavobacterium endophyticum. Next base: position 123,497 of record NZ_RBLC01000001.1, read on the forward strand.
TTTGCTTCTGCCGCCCCTATGTATTCGGATGCGCACCATCTTTTTCCAACAGACGGATATGTCAACAACAAGCGCGACAATTTCCCTTTTGGAAAAGTCGGAACTGCAACATGGACATCTACAAATGGATCAAAATTAGGCCCTAATCTTAATTCTGGCTATTCTGCAGGATTTACCGGAACTGTTTTTGAGCCTATAGACGAATTCAAAGGAGATATCGCAAGAGCTTATTTTTATTTTGCTACCAGATATGAAAGCAACATGCCCAGCCTTTATACAAATGCTCCGTCAACAACAGAAGTAAAGGCAATGTTTGACGGTTCAAGCAATAAGGTTTTTTCTAGTACTTTTCTAAACATTCTACTGACATGGCATCAGCAAGATCCTGTAAGTCCACGAGAAATTGCTATCAACAATGCAATCTACAGCCACCAAGGAAATAGAAATCCTTATATTGATCATCCAGAATATGTCAATACAGTTTGGGGGAATGCTCTTTTTACTCCTTCTTTTGATGCTTTATCTATAATTGCTGTATATCCAAATCCATCGAACAATCATAGGATAAATATCGATTCAGAAGTACAATTGGACGAAATTCAATTGGTAAACATCAATGGACAGATAATGCAAGAAATTAAAAATCCGGCGGCACAGAGCAACACCTATACTGTGGAAAATATTCCTTCTGGGTTTTATTTCTTGAGACTGACTTCTGATAGCCAATCGACAACAAAGAAAGTAATCATAAACTAATTGCTTTTTACATATAAATCTTACAAAATGCCTGATTGTTAAATTTCAGGCATTTTTTTATTCGATTATTACGTTAATTTTAAAATTCTATTGGTAAAACAAATTACATTTGTCGTCCAAAAATTTAATTTTAATGAAAAACTTTTACTCTTTTGCAATGATGCTTTCTGCTTCATTTGCATTTGCGCAAGCTGGTGGCCCTGCCTCTTATTATAATGGAGTCGATTTCAGTCAGACTGGAAATACTTTGAAGACAGCTCTTGCACAAAAAATTACCACTACCCACACCAAAACTTTAAGTTATGACGATGCTGAAAAAGCCATCCAAATAATTGATCTTGATCCGCAAGACGCTACAAATACCAATGTCTTGCTTCTGTATGGATTCAGCAACAATATATGTCCTTCATCACAAGCAGACGATAACGACCACAGACGAAGAAATAAAAATAGCGATGGCGGTGGCGCTACCTGCCAATGGAACAGAGAGCACACATATGCCAAATCTTTAGGAACACCAGCTTTAGGAACTTCCGGACCTGGTGCAGATGCTCACCATTTAAGAGCGTCTGATGTACAAAGAAATGGGGATAGAGGTAGTGAAAAATTCGCAGCAGGATTTGGAAATTCACGTGATATAACTTCTTCGACATGGTATCCTGGCGACGAATGGAAAGGCGATGTTGCCCGAATGATGATGTATATGTATCTTAGATATGGCAATCGCTGCCTGCCAAAAAATGTTGGCGTTGGCACAGCTGTAGCAAGCGATTCCAACATGATTGATTTGTTCCTTCAATGGAATGCCGAAGATCCTGTTTCGCAATATGAAGACAACCGTAATACTTATTTAGGTAATGCGAGCAATGCTTATGGTCAAGGAAACAGAAATCCTTTTATTGACAATCCATATTTGGCAACATTAATTTGGGGAGGTCCTGCAGCTGAAAATCGTTGGCCGTCGCTTTCTACTCCAGATTTCAACCCGCTTTCTGCTGTTGCAGTTTATCCAAATCCATCAAATAACCACAAAATCAATATCAATTCTGATATGGTTCTGGATGGAATCCAGCTGATAAATATCAACGGACAGATTGTGCAGGAAATTAAGAATCCAGCATCTCAAGGAAATACATATACTTTAGAAAACTTACCTTCTGGGTTTTATTTCTTAAAGTTAGCCTCTAATAATCAGTCAGCTACCAAAAAAGTAATTATAAACTAATTTTTTTAGCTTTAGAATACAAAGCCTTTCTGATGGTTCAGAAAGGCTTTTTTTTTATATATTTATGCAAAATAAATTTTACGATGGAAGAGAATTACTTAGATATAAACAGAGAAACTTGGAATGAAAAAACAGACATCCACATCGATTCTGAATTTTATGACCAGAAAAGTTTTTTAGAAGGAAAGAATTCCTTGAATTCGATTGAGTTGGATTTGCTGGGAAGCCTTAAAGATAAAAAAGTACTGCATTTGCAATGTCATTTTGGTCAAGATACCTTATCATTGTCAAGATTGGGTGCCAAAGCAACAGGTGTTGATTTATCAGACAAAGCAATTGCTAGAGCAAGAGAAATGGCAGAAAAATTAGGTATTGACACTCAATTTATAAACTGCGATATCTATAGCCTTCCTGATCATCTTGATGAAGAATTTGATATTGTTTTTACCAGCTACGGAACCATCGGCTGGCTACCTGACTTGGATAGATGGGCAAAAGTCATCCACAAATTCCTGAAACCTGACGGCAAATTCTTATTGGTAGATTTTCATCCAGTTGTATGGATGTTTGATGATGATTTTGACAAGATAGGCTATAATTACTTCAAAGATGAGCCTATAATTGAAACCGTAAACGGAACTTACGCGGATAAAAATGCGCCTGTAGCCCTAAAGACAATCAATTGGAATCATTCCATCAGTGAAATTCTCAACAGCCTTATCCAAAACAAGTTAGAAATAGGTTCTTTTGACGAATACGATTACTCACCTTATGATTGCTTCAACAAGACAGAAGAATTTGAACCCAAGAAATATCGTATCCAACACATAGGAAACAAGATCCCTATGGTGTATGCTGTAGTCGCAACCAAAAAACAATAGGCATAAAAAAACTCCAATTAGAAAATTGGAGTTTTTTATTATTTTAAATTTCTACGAATTAGTCATTCATCGAAATCAGGAATTCTTCATTATTTCTTGTCTTCTTGAAACGATCGTTGATAAAGTCCATCGCTTCTACCGGATTCATATCTGCCAAATACTTACGCATGATCCACATTCTTTGAATCGTTCCTTCATCCAAAAGCAAGTCGTCTCTTCTTGTACTTGAAGAAGTAAGATCGATTGCTGGGAAAATACGCTTGTTCGCAATTTTTCTATCCAATTGCAATTCCATATTTCCAGTTCCTTTAAATTCTTCAAAGATCACCTCGTCCATTTTAGAACCTGTTTCGGTCAGAGCCGTTGCGATAATACTTAGAGAACCGCCATTTTCAATATTTCTTGCAGCACCGAAGAAACGTTTTGGCTTCTGAAGTGCATTAGCATCAACACCACCGCTCAATACCTTTCCTGAAGCTGGCTGTACCGTATTATAAGCTCTTGCCAAACGCGTAATAGAATCTAAAAGAATCACTACATCATGACCGCATTCTACCAACCTTTTTGCTTTTTCCAAAACAATATTGGCTACTTTTACGTGTCTGTCAGCTGGTTCGTCAAATGTAGATGCAATAACTTCTCCTCTAACACTTCGTTGCATATCAGTTACCTCTTCTGGTCTTTCGTCAATCAGTAATACGATTAAGTATACTTCTGGATGGTTTGCAGCAATCGTATTGGCAATATCTTTCAAAAGCATCGTTTTACCTGTTTTTGGCTGCGCAACGATCATACCTCTTTGTCCTTTTCCAATTGGAGAGAACAAATCGATGATTCTTGTAGAAATAGAGCTTTGTTTTCCTGCCAGATTGAATTTTTCTTCTGGGAAAAGCGGCGTCAGATGCTCAAAAGAAACTCGGTCTCTAACAACCTGTGGATCGTGTCCGTTAATTTTTAGGACTCTTACTAACGGAAAATATTTTTCTCCTTCTTTCGGCGGACGGACCACACCTTTTACCGTGTCCCCTGTTTTCAATCCAAAAAGGCGTATTTGTGAAGTAGAAAGATAAATATCATCAGGCGAAGCTAAATAGTTATAATCTGATGAACGCAAAAACCCATACCCATCAGGCATCATTTCTAGAACGCCTTCACTTTCAATTATACCATCAAATTCAAAATCAGCATCTCTAAAATTAACTTTTTTGTTGCCTTTGAAATTTGGATTTGTATTACCGTTCGGATTCGAATTTGGGTTTTGGTTAGGATTTTGGTTCCCGTTTCCGTTAGGATTATTTTTTTGGTTCGGATTCAGCTTTTGGTTTTGCTGTTGCGGTTGTTTTGCCTGTTTTTCAATGTTCTTTTCAACAGGAATATTTTCTGTCTCAACAGCTGGCTGTGTCACTACAACTGTCTCGTCTGTATTATTTTCAGCAATTTCCTCAGAAATGGCTTGCGGTTTATCAAAATTATTTTTCTTGAATTTTATCAGCTTTCGTTCTTTTTGAACTGGCGGTACTGCCGCATCGAGAGTAGTATTAATAGCTGGTTTTGGAGTAATTGCAGGTTTTGCTATAGGTTTCCTTTTTTCTTGAATGGGTAATTCTTCTGCTGGAGTCGGATTAGGTTCAGAAAAAAGAGTAGTGTTCTCTTCTTTTACAATTTTCGGTTTCTTTTCCGGAAGTATTCTAGTTCTTTTTGATTTAGTTTCTCCAGTTTCAGCCGACGGAGCAGGAGAAATAACTTCAGGATTTGCTGCTTGATAATCCAGTATCTGATAAATCAAGGCTTCTTTTTTTACTCCGTTAATCTTTATTTTTTTGGTTGCTTTCGCAATATCTTGAAGCTCAGACAGCTTCATTTCTTTTAATACAGAAATATCAAACATGAATGTTATTTGAATTAATTGTTTGGAATCTTTGAAGAGTAGTTGTGATTGTAATTTTTTTCGAAATGGATGATCCGCTAAATGAAGTGCTTACGGATTACTTATGCAATAATACGAATAAATTTTTATCATGCAATAGTATTTATGAAAAAGAAAATATATTTTTGTGGGACAAAACAGAGAATAATGATTCAGAGAATCCAGACTATCTATCTACTGATTGCCTTTATTATTATGGGAATATTGCCTTTTGTTTTTCCATTAGAAACTTCTTCTGCTGGTCAAAAAACATTTGCAATGGATCACATGTCGGATATGATTTTGTTTGGCCTGAGTGCTGCTCTTTCCCTAATTACTATTTTTTTGTTTAAAAACCGAAAATTGCAATTTGTCTTGGGCAGATTGAACATCATATTAAATTTAATTTTATTAGGATTATTTGTATATCATTCGCTAAGCTTATCCGGAGAGGTGGCGACCTCAGAGAAGGGTATTGGGATGTTTCTACCTATTTTTTCTATCGTTTTTTTAGTGCTTGCAAACAAAGCCATAAAAAAGGATGAAGATCTCGTAAAATCTGTGGATCGATTGAGATAAACCTATAAACTTAGTTTTATTTAGTGCGTAAAAAAGCCTGGACAGTGTCTAGGCTTTTTTTGTATTTCATCGATTTTTATCGCATTTCGTAAGGTAAATTAAATTCTTGTGGCATTACTTCAAAAAAAAAAGTTAAATTTGGTTAAGCCAATTTCCCCATAAATGGACACAAAAATAAGAATATATCTAGCTGACGATCACCAAGTTCTGATTGACGGAATGCTTTCTATGCTGAAGACAAATAAGAGATTTGAGGTCGCCGGATACTCCCTAAACGGTGAAAATCTAGTTGAAGATGTCTTAAAAAACAAGGCAGACGTACTTGTTATGGACATTAACATGCCTAAAAAAGACGGCATTGAAGTACTGCGTGAATTTTCTGTAAAAGGTTTTTGCTGCAAGGTCATCATTCTCTCCAGCTATGATGACGTGAAAATCATAAAAGAAGTATTGAAACTAGGCGCTAATGGTTATCTTAGTAAACAAAGTGCCGGAGAAAATATTATTGAAGCTATAAATGCAGTCGCAAATGGCGAAGAATATTTCTCACAATCCATACGCGACCGGATTTTTGACTCGTTTTCTAAAATCCCACAGCAGAGTTACATTAGCGAAGCCATGCCGCTTTCTTCAATTACAGAAAGGGAATTGGAAGTACTGAAACTTATTACAATGGAATATAGCGGAACACAGATTGGAGAAGAGCTGAATATCAGCACCAATACCGTTGAAACCCACCGAAAAAACTTAATAAAGAAACTCAATGTGAAAACCACAATTGGGTTGGTAAAATATGCCTTGAAACATAACTTAATTAATTAACCTATAAATCAGTAATTATGTCACTATTTTTAAAAAACTATGGAGTTGGAAAAGATGAAGAATCCTTTAAAGTAGCTTTTCAAATTCCAATTAACTGCGAGTATACAACTTATTTAGATCCTTATGATGTTAACATCATCGCGGTTACCTTAAAGCCATACGAAAAAGATCCTTCACCAGAGTTTGTACTTTATGAAGAGTCTTATACTTGTATTGACAATGTATTAACTGTAGATTTCGAACTACCTGATGGTAATTCTAACGGAGGAGGAGGCCTTGGTGATCCTGTAACTAAAAAACCAAGACTTAGAATAGATGATCTTAAAATGGACTAATTTCAAATTTCCGTTTTGGACAATACTGCTATTCTTTACTTTTTCTGGATTTGCCATTACTCAAAATAAACCTCAAGACTCTTTATCTTATTACATTGAGAACAAAGACTATCTGAAAGGATTAAAATATTCGAGAGAAAAGTCAAAATTTTATCTAGAAAACAAAGATTACAAAAAGTATTGCGATGTCAGCCTCAAAAAGGCTGACATCTATTTTATGCTTAACGATAATCAAAAATCCTTTGAGACGTTATTTAAGGCATTAAAAATTGCCGAAGAGCACAATATCACAAAATCTAGAATGGAAATCTTAGAAGATATTGGGCATCGTTATGCCTCTATCCGAAATTACGATAAGGCAAAAAACTATTACTACAAATCTCTTTCTATAGGCCGAAAAAACAAGCTTATAAACCAAAATTCCTTTATATACCAAAGGCTTTTCAAAGTCCATATCATGACAAATTCCGATAGTGCTTTTTACTATATGGAAAAAATAATGAAAAGTGCCAAAGAATTAAATGACCCGAATGAATTAGCCTTCAGCTATAATAATTATTACAGCTATTACATCACAAATCAGAAATACCATCTGGCTAGGAAGTACTTGGATTCTTCTATGTATTACTCTGAAAAGTCAAACAATATCAGGCAAATTTGTACTGCATTGAGCAATTTGGGCTATCATTATCTCGTCGTCGAAAAAAACTACAAAAAAGGTATCGAGCAATACCTAAAATCGTTGGCTATAAATCCAAAAGATACTATCTCTCAAGAGGTCGGAGATACGTATCTCAACCTGTCATACGGTTACGAAATGGTCGGCGATTATAAAAATGCCATCGATTACATGAATAAATATTTTCATGTCAACGAGACTATCTATGAAGACAATATAAAACGAGCTATCTCTGACGTTGAAACAAAGTATAAAATTGAGAAAATCGAAAATGAAAACAAGGAAAAGCAACGGTTACTAGAAGAAAAGCAAAAAAATAACCAAAAGATAATCTTGATTTTTATTGCACTTTTTGCCTTCAGTACTATTCTATTCTATTTTTTCTATCAAAACTTAAGGCTTAAGCAAAAAAATAAATTTATAGAATTTGACAGGCAGATTAAACAGAATATAATCAACGCAACAATCGACGGACAAGAAATCGAGCGAAAAAATATTGCTACTATATTACATGACAGCATCAGTGCACTCTTGTCATCTGCCGGACTTCATCTTTCTGCCTATAGTGCAAACAATCCTACTGAACATTCGGAAGAGATACAAAAGACAAGGGCCATTCTAAAAGAAGCACATGACAATGTAAGAGACCTATCGCATGAATTGATTCCGCCATTGTTGGCCAAATTTGGGATTTTCCATGCTTTGCAGGATTTATGCGAAAAGAATTCCAATTCGATTCTCCAATTCGAATATTCAAGCTATGTACCACAAGGAAAACGCTACAATGAAGAATTTGAAATGCGCGTCTATTTTATCATCGCAGAGCTTTTCAATAATATCATGAAACATAGCAAAGCTTCAAAGGCGTATATCACTTTAGAAGAAAACGGCGACCAGCTCTTGATAACGATTGAAGACGATGGTAAAGGATTCGACACCAGCAAAGAACTCTCCAGCGATGGTTTCGGACTTACACAGATAAAATCTAGGATAAAACATTTGAAAGGCAGCATTACCATCAACTCAAAAATAAACGCGGGAACGCTGATTTATATCAAGATACAGATTTCGAAAGCTTAAGGCTTCTTCCCTATCTCAATCACTTCTAAATCTTTGATTTTATCGCCTTCAATTACAAAACGAAGCATTGTACGTACTTGATGAAAACCATGGATTCCGCAAGCGCCTGGATTCATATGGAGCAGGTTTAATTTTTTATCAAACATTACTTTCAATATATGGGAATGTCCGGTAATAAAAAGTTTAGGTGGATTTATTGCAATCTCGTTTTTGATAGCAGGGCTATATTTTCCAGGATATCCTCCGATATGCGTAATCCATACATCGACATCTTCGCACCTAAACCTATTGTGGAGCGGAAATTCCATTCTTGCTTTGTCGCCGTCAATATTTCCAAAAACAGCACGCAGGGGCTTGTGCTTTTTTAGAGTATCTGTCACGTTCAAATCTCCGATATCACCTGCATGCCATACTTCATCAGCCTGATCGACATACTTTAAGATTGTATCGTCAATATGGCCATGCGTATCGGAAAGCAAAAGAATTTTTCTCATCAATTTTTAAATTATATCTGGGTAAAATTACAAAGTTTCCATTTCTAAAGCCGAAGATCCGATGTTTTAGTTCATAACTTTTAAGAAAAAATTGAAACTTTGCATCCCAACTTATAACTATCTTTGTTCCTCAAAAACTTTGGATTTACTTCACCTTGAGATATTTCATCGAATTCGCGTATAACGGAAAAAATTATCACGGATGGCAACAGCAGCCCAATGCTCCTTCTGTTCAAGAAACATTAGGCAAGGCGCTTTCTGTCTTGCTCAGAGATACGATAGAAATTATGGGAGCCGGGAGGACTGATACTGGTGTTCATGCCAAGCAGATGTTTGCACATTTTGATGTGGAAAATTCGTTAGACATTAATTTTTTAAAAGCAAAGCTGAATTCTTATCTTCCAAAAGACATTGCCATCATCCATATTCATTCTGTAAGTGACGATGCACATGCTCGTTTTGATGCTGTGAAACGTACGTATGAATATCATATCAATACTATAAAGGATGTCTTTGAGGAACAGCACAGCTGGTATTTCCACCAAAAACTGGATATTGAAAAGATGAATCAAGCTGCAAAAATTCTTTTTGAGTTTAGCGATTTCCAATGTTTTTCAAAGGTAAATACCGATGTCAAGACGTTTCAATGCAAAATCATGGAAGCGGATTGGAAACAAAATGACAATAAGCTAATTTTCACGATTGCAGCAGATCGCTTTCTCCGAAACATGGTCCGCGCTATTGTAGGCACCTTGGTAGAAGTCGGAATTGGAAAAACAAGTTTGGAAGATTTCAGGAAAATCATCGAAAGTAAAGATCGAAATCAAGCAGGGCCTTCTGCTCCGGCACACGGCCTGTTTTTGACAAAAGTAGAATATCCTTATATTTACAGCAACGAGCCCGCTGACAAAAAATAGCCTCAAATAAAGCAATGAAAGCATCAGATACCAAAATATTTAAACGAATAATGGAGTACACAAAACCGTACAAATCCCGATACTATTGGGTTATTGTGTTTGCGGTTACCTTGTCGATTTTTGCGGCACTCCGTCCCTATTTATTAAAACAAACAGTCGACAGCTACATACAAAAAGAAGATGCCACAGGTTTGCTATACTTCATCCTTTTGATGGCAGGAGCCTTGATCGTAGAGGTTGTCTCTCAATTTTATTTTGTCTTTCTTGCCAACTGGCTCGGACAAGACATCATCAGGGATATTCGCGTAAAGCTTTTCAACCACCTGATGAGCTTTAAGATGAAATATTTCGACAATGAACCTGTCGGAAAGCTCGTAACCCGCTCCGTTTTCGATATTGAATCTATTTCTAAAATTTTCAGCCAAGGATTGTTTATGATCATAAGCGACCTGCTGAAAATGGTTGTCGTACTGCTCTTTATGTTCTACATGAACTGGAAGCTTACGATTATCGTCATGTGTGCTATGCCTGTTTTGGTCTATGCGACACGTGTTTTCCAAAAAAAGATGCAGGTTGCTTTTGAAGAAGTACGAACGCAGATTGCCAACCTGAATACGTTTGTACAAGAGCGCGTGACCGGAATGAAAATCGTACAGCTTTTTTCAAGAGAAGACATTGAATATGAAAAGTTCAAGATAATCAATGATAAGCATAAAAAAGCGTGGATCAAAAACGTTTGGTACAACTCGATCTTCTTCCCGATTGCCGATATTGTTTCGTCTATTTCGCTAGGATTGGTCGTATGGTACGGCGGACTGAATATTTTGGCAGGAAATGGCTCGACAACGTTTGGAGACTTATTTTCATACACTATGTTTATCGGAATGCTTTACAATCCTTTACGTCAGATTGCGGATAAATTTAATGAGATGCAGATGGGAATGATTGCCGCAAACCGCGTTTTTGAAGTTTTAGACACCGAAGGACATATCCAAGACAAAGGAAAAGTTACAGCTCCAACTTTCAAAGGAAATATTGATTTTAAGGATGTGCATTTCAGTTACACTGGCAAAGAAGATGTCTTAAAAGGCATCAATATTCATGTAGAAGAAGGGGAAACTATCGCCATCGTGGGGGCCACTGGAGCAGGAAAATCAACCATCATAAACCTACTGAATCGTTTTTATGAAATCAATGGAGGCGAGATTCTTATTGATGGTACCGACATACGAGATTTCACTCTAAAAAGTCTTAGGAATCAGATTGCTGTCGTATTGCAAGATGTTTTCCTTTTTGCAGATACGATACACAACAATATCACTCTCGAAAATCCGAATATTTCTAGAGAAGATGTTATCAAGGCGGCAAAAGAAATCGGAGTGCATGATTTCATCATGACACTGCCGCACGGCTATGATTATAACGTAAAAGAACGTGGCGTAATGCTGTCTTCTGGTCAACGCCAATTGATAGCTTTTTTAAGAGCTTTTGTTAGCAACCCAAGCATTTTGATTTTGGACGAAGCGACTTCATCTATCGATTCGTATTCTGAAGATTTGATCCAAAGAGCAACAGAAACCATCACCAAAGGCAGGACATCAATCGTAATAGCGCATCGTTTAGCAACTATCGTCAATGCCGACAAGATTATCGTCATGGAAAAAGGAAATGTTGTAGAACAAGGAACGCATTATGAATTGATCAACAAAACGGAAGGTTATTATAAAAATCTCTACTACTCACAATTTGCAGTAGAAAGCTAAAAGAAAGCCATGAAATTATTTTTCAAACTTCTTTTTATAGTAATCGTATTAGAGATTATAATCACGATATTCTGTACGTTTATCATGGAAGAGACTTCCAGTCGACTTTTAAAAAGCATTTGCAGTTTGCTGATTATATTTCTAAGCTTTCCGATTTATATTATCGATAAAAGCTATCCATTTTATGCGCAAGGTTCTGCTAATTTCGGCTTGATGCTTATGCTGATCAATGTAGTATTGCAGACATTAATTTTATACGGGTTCATTAGAATCGTATCTAAAAAGAAAAACGGATACTAACAAGGCTTGTGGAAACTTTGCAACTCCGAAACTTTTCCATGACCAAATAATTAACTATTTTCGTACTCTCAAATAACAAGAAAAAATTATATTCTAATGAAATACGATATTATTGTTTTAGGAAGCGGTCCTGGCGGTTATGTAACAGCCATCAGAGCAGCGCAATTAGGCTTTAAAGTTGCCATAATCGAAAAAGAAAATCTGGGCGGTATTTGCTTGAACTGGGGATGTATCCCAACCAAAGCGTTGTTAAAATCAGCACAGGTTTTTGATTACCTAAAACATGCTTCTGACTATGGCTTGACCATTGAAAAATTTGACAAAGACTTTAATGCCGTAATCTCACGTTCGCGCGGTGTTGCTGACGGAATGAGCAAAGGCATCCAGTTTTTGATGAAAAAGAACAAAATCGACGTTATTGAAGGTACTGGAAAAGTAAAAGCCGGAAAGAAAATCGACGTTGTTGGCAAAGACGGAAAAACTACAGAATATGATGCCGACCATATCATCATTGCAACTGGAGCTCGCTCTCGCGAATTGCCAAACTTGCCACAAGACGGCAAAAAAGTGATCGGATACCGCCAAGCGATGTCGTTGTCTGAACAGCCAAAATCAATGATTGTTGTAGGTTCTGGAGCGATCGGAGTTGAATTTGCGCATTTTTACAATGCAATGGGAACTGAGGTTACTATTGTTGAATTTATGCCAAATGTAGTTCCTGTAGAAGACGAGGATATCTCAAAACAATTTGAGCGCTCTTTGAAAAAAGCAGGTATCAAAGTGATGACCAATGCTTCTGTTGAAAAAGTAGATACTTCTGGAAACGGCGTAAAAGCTACCGTGAAAACCGCTAAAGGAGAAGAAATTCTTGAAGCTGATATCGTACTTTCTGCTGTCGGAATCAAATCGAATATTGAAAATATCGGTCTTGAAGAAGTTGGAATTGCAACTGACAGAGATAAAATCTTAGTAAATTCTTACTACCAAACGAATATTCCTGGTTACTATGCTATCGGAGATGTAGTTCCTGGACAAGCCTTGGCACACGTTGCTTCTGCAGAAGGAATTCTTTGTGTTGAAAAAATCGCTGGCCTTCATGTAGAGCCTCTAGATTACGGAAACGTTCCTGGCTGTACGTATGCGACTCCAGAAATCGCTTCTGTTGGTTTGACAGAAAAACAAGCTAGAGAAAAAGGCTATGAATTGAAAATCGGTAAATTCCCTTTCTCAGCTTCTGGAAAAGCTAAAGCGGCCGGAACTCCTGATGGTTTCGTAAAAGTAATCTTTGATGCTAAATATGGCGAATGGTTAGGATGCCACATGATTGGTTCAGGCGTTACCGATATGATTGCCGAAGCTGTCGTAGCTAGAAAATTAGAAACTACAGGTCATGAAATCATCAAGTCGATTCACCCACACCCAACTATGAGCGAGGCGATCATGGAAGCTGCTGCCGATGCTTATGGAGAGGTAATCCACTTATAAAATTTCAGATTGCAGATTTTAGATTTGCAGGAAGAACAAAATAAAAAAAGCCGTTTTGAAATTCAAAACGGCTTTTTTGTGTTTTATATATATACCTACTAATAAAGCAAAAAGTTGATTCCTATATTGAAAGCGCTTCTTGAATTGGTAATTTGGTCTCCATCATTATTTTTAAAAACTTCGGCAATCCCGCCCTGTCCTTCATATTCGATAAAAAACTTAAGCTTGTCCGATACTGGAATTTTTACACCTATTCCAAAGGCAATACCGCCATCCACTGTATTAAAACTATCCTTTAGGTCAGAATCAAGCTCCGTATCTTTTGCACTCATCAAAAAGCCAATGTAAGGCCCAAAGTTTAAATACCAATTTCTCTTGCTTCCGAAATGCCATCCTGCCATTACCGGAACCGTAATATAATCTACATTGATATCTGTTCTCACAAATCTAGATCCACCAGGACCTACAACTGGAATAAGGTCATTGTCCCATCCTTTTCTGTCATAGATGAATTTAGCTTTGATGCTCCATCGATCAGAAAAATAATAATCTGCCGTAGCGCCTAAATTGAAATTGATACTTGGATCAGCTGAGTCATAGGTCGTGCTGATATTGGAACTGTTCAAGCCTATGCCCAAACCAAATTCCAATTTCCCTTTGTCTTGTGCTGTGGAGGTAAAAATGAAGCCCAAGATAGCCATTGAGGTAATTAATGTTCTTTTCATAAAGTTTGTTTTTACGCAAACATAAAGAATAAATTAGAACTGTATATCAAATAACTATGAAATTTATCTCGGAAAATTATATGGTTTTCAAAGCCTCAATTAGCAGGTCGATGTCTTCTTTTGTATTAAAATGGCTCAAAGAAATCCGCAGGCTGGGCTTTTTAATATCTTCTTCTGAAAGCATTTCTTTCAACACATGCGAAGGTTTGATACTTCCTGACTGGCAGGCGCTTCCTCTTGAAACAGCAATTCCTTTCATGTCGAGGCTAAAAAGAATCATAGCCGTTTTTTCTTCAGAAAAAGGCAATAGCACATTGATTATATTATAAAAACCGTCAAGATTTCCATTAATTTTAAAATTAGGAAAATAAAGCCGCAGTTGCTCAACAAAATAGTTTTTGATGGATAAAATATGCTTTCTTTCCGCATCTAAATTTTCATACGAAAGTTCCAAAGCTTTTGCCATTCCAGCAATATTATGGATGGCCTCTGTTCCGGCGCGAAGTCCTTTTTCTTGTTCACCGCCAAAAATCATCGGCTGTAATCCTGAATTTTTTCTGATAAAAGCAAAGCCAATCCCCTTCGGTCCGTGGAATTTATGAGCGCTGGCAACGATAAAATCTACTTCTGTCTTTTGCAGGTCGATTTCTGTTTTTCCTATAGACTGTATGGTATCGGAATGAAAAAAGGCCTTATATTGTTTACAAAGTCTTGCCGTTTTTTCGATATCGAGAATAGTTCCTGTCTCATTATTTACGTGCATCAATGAAACTAACGTCGGAATTTCTTGCGAAAGCAATTCTACTAAATGATTGATATCAATCTCTCCATTCGATTTCAGATTGACATAATCTACTTGAATAGCATATTCTTCCTGCAATGCTAAAACAGAATTCAGCACCGCATGATGCTCGATTTTGCTTGTGATAATTCTTTTTATTTTTAAATCTTCGACTGCAGAACGAAGAATCCAATTATCGGCTTCTGTGCCGCCAGAGGTAAAAATAATTTCCTGAGCCGTCGCATTGAGCTGTTTGGCAATTAATTTTCTTGAAGATTCGAGTATGTTTTTGGCCGTTCTTCCAAAACTGTGGGTTGATGAAGGATTTCCATAATCTTCCTGCATCACGCGAGTTATTTCTTGGATAACTTCTGGTCGCAAGGCTGTTGTGGAAGCATTATCGAGATATACATTTTTCATGATACAAAAGTCGTGATATAAAATGAATTACAAAATATCTTTGGCTTGCAGTTCTTTTGGCTTTGACTTAAAAATATGCTTGCTGTTGAAAACAATAATCGAAAGCAATATCAGAGAATAGGCTATAATCTGAAAAGGGGTAATTTCTTCTTTGTAATAAAAAATGGCTAGGAAAAAGTTGATCAGCGGATTAATATAAAGCAAAATCCCTACTGTAGAAGAATTAACTCCTTTTAAGGCATATAAGTTCAGGAACAGCGGTATAATCGTAAACAGGACAACGATAATTACCAAAAAGAAATAAAAATCAAATGCTGTGGGAACTTCGGAACTATAAAAAGGATAAAACGGCAAAAGAATGATGGCCGTGGTCGTTAATTGCAGCGTTAGCAATAAAAACTTATCGATTGCCGTGTTTTTTCGCTGTGAGACAAGATACAAAGCATACGTGGCAGCCACAATCAAGCTGTAAAAAATATCCATAAAATGATTAAACGACAGCAGAACACAGCTAAAGATACTCAAACCAACAGCTGTCCATTGCCATTTGTTTAATTTTTCCTTTAGGATAAAATAGGCAAAAACAGTCGTCAGGATCGGACAGACGAGATAGGCAAATGAAGCCGCCTTCACACTCACATGGTTCATAACGTAGATAAAAAAGAACCAATTGGCAGATAAAAGCAAGGAGCCTCCTAATGTGAGAAGGACAACGTTTCTTTTTTGAACCGGCGACATGAGTTTGAAGTTTTCCTTCGTTTCTTTCAAGGTTTTTCTTCTAAAAAAAAGATTGATTCCCATCATCAAGACGACACAAAGGAATACCCTATAAAACAAAATATCTAAGGACGGATAATTATGTAATGGCTTTAAAGCCAGACTGAAAAATCCCCAGATTATAAAGGCCGTAATCGCCGCCAAATAGTATTTTGAAAGTCTCATGTAGAAGTAAAAAATCCGAAGCAAATGTAGGTAATACAATCTGCTCCGGATTCTTTATTATGAATTCGTTAAGATAAATTAATGTGCTCCTTCGGCTTCGATAGCATCTACATCTATGTTCTGTCTTTTTAGGATTCCTTTTACCGCAATCGCGAAGAAAGTCAAGTAAGCAAAACAAATCACAGGCACAACATACGAAGCGTGTATTCCGATGATATCAGACAATTTTCCTTGGATTGGAGGAATGATTCCACCACCCAAAATCATCATGACCAAGAATGCAGAACCTTGAGCTGTGTATTTTCCTAGACCTGTAATCGACAATGTAAAAATTGACGGCCACATGATACTGCAAGCTAATCCACCTGCAAGGAAAGCGTAGATCGCTACAGTTCCTGTTGAGAACAATCCGATTAGCATAGCAATAACACCCATCATTCCGAACAAGATTAATGTTCTTGCTGGTTTGTTTTTACTAAGGAAGAATACTAAAACTTGCAGCAATACGCAGATTACATAATAATACAACGGCGTCATATCTTGCTGCGCAATCGTATTTACTCCTATAATTACTGAGAAAGCAATCAACGGAACAATAATCAAAGCCAATTGTCTTTTGCTGGCACTTAGGTTAAAAACGCTGATAGCTCCAGCCCAACGGCCAATCATCAAGCTTCCCCAATACATTGAGATATACGGTGCAATTTCTGAAGATTGGAAACTTCCGAATTCTGGCAGTTTCAGCAATTCTCCTAAGTTACTACCTACGGCTACTTCTACTCCAACATACGTAAAGATGGCAAGCATACCCAAAACCAATTGAGGGTATTTCATGGCACCCCAGCCTTCGTTTTTCTTTTGCGCGCTTCTGTTGGCAAATAAAAGTCCGCCCACAATCACTACCAGAGCTCCAGAAAGCCAGTACATTCTATATTTTTCAAGAGGATGTCTGATAGCTTTGATTTCTGCATGCTGTGGCTCTACGCTTAATTCTAAAACTTTGATTTCATTTTTGATTTCTTCAGAAGCGGTAGTTTTTTGCTCTTCAGTAAGTACTTTGTCTTTCTTGATTTTTACCAAATTGTCGCTCAGCTTCTTGATTTCTTTTGTAGTAGGTTCAATTGATTTTTCAATTTCTACTATTCTTATCGCTTCTGGCGAGTTGTAGCTGTTAAAAACCGGCGCAAACATAATTGCCAATAATCCCGTCATTATGATTAATGTCGTCAAAGCTTTGTTTGCTTTTTCCATAGGCTCATCAGAGATTCCCGCTGGTAATTTTTTTGAGAAGTAAAATACGCTGGCCGCAATCAAGAATAAGATTCCTACGCCTACGTATAATAAAATTACTTTATCTAAACCTAAACCTTTAATCTGGTCGTCGCTAACTGCTGCTGCTGTTCCGAATAAGGCGAAACCAACGATGATAGGTCCGATTGTAGTTCCAAATGAGTTGATTCCTCCTGCTAAATTCTGACGGCTCGTCCCTGTTTTTGGATCACCCAATAAAACCGCAAAAGGATTGGCCGCTGTCTGTTGTAACGAAAAGCCTAAAGCCACGATAAACAAACCGACAAGCATTCCGGCGTATACATTCGCTTCAACCGCAATAATCATGGCTCCAGCTCCTAAAGCAGAAAATAACAATCCGTAAACGATACTTCTTTTATAGCCCCATTTTCCGACTAAGTCTTTTCCATTTACAGCTCCAAATATAAAAAGCAGCAACGCTCCTAAATAATAAGCCGTATAAAAAGCAAAGTCAATCAGCTGTGACTGAAATTGGTCTAGCGAAAAATAGCTTTTGCAAAAAGGGATGAAAATACTGTTTCCAGCAGCAATAAATCCCCAAAAGAAAAATACTGTAATCAAAGTATACAGCGCAGGATAATTTGTTTTAGTTTCTGAACTCATTTATTAAGATAGTTTAGTTAAAGCAATAAAAAATATGATTGTATTTAAAAAAAAGATTTAATTTTTGATAAATATACATTTATATGAAAACATCGAGCAACAGATTACAAGATAGTTATTAACGAAAACGATTTCTTAAGCTGTTTTTTAATCAAAATACAACGTTTGCGAAACCTTTTTTACGCGTTTTTTTCTATTCTGATTTTTTAACCTCTGATTTTGGTCCAATGCCGTTATTATTAAAAGCTTCGATTTGGAAATAATAAGCATCCGAACGATCCAATCCGTTAAAATAATATTCATTTTTGCCATAGACCATGATAGAACCGTATAATTTCTCAGGCGATTTTCCAAAATAGATTACATATCCGTCAGCATTTGGTTCTTGCTGCCATTTGAACCAAACGTTTCTCCTCTCGCCCTTTTTCTTAGCTTCCGCTCTTAGAGGCGCAAAATTTTGCACTGCATTTGGCTTTGTACCGGAGCCTTTTCCAAAAACCCTAAAACCGCTGATTGCAAATTTCCCTGTAGGCATCTGTATATTTTCTAGCTTTAGATATCTTGCCGTAATCGGTTTTTCTAATTCGATATAATCGTGTGGCACGTCTTTGGTATTTTTGCTTTTATCGACAGCTTTTTTCCAGCTTTTTCCATCATTCGACGAATAGATAATATACTTGTGACCCGTAGTTGTTTCCGGTTTGCCCATTAATTCTACATCCTGATCTGCATAATTAATCTGGATGGCATTGATTGTAGACTTTTCGCCTAAATCTGAAATCAGGTATTCTCCTTTATTTGAAGTTTTTGCCGACCAATAGGTCTTTATATCTTCATCTGTCGCAAAATTAGCTTGGAAGCCGCCCAAAGTCGACGAAACTTCGACAGGCTTATTGTAATTCAAAAGCATCCAGCCAGAAAAGTTTTCATTCAAATGATTCTTTTTTTGCGATGGCAGGTACGTTGGATAGTCGCCGTAGGCTGTGTTTGAGTACATGATTCCGTCTTCATCAAAACCAGCCGGCCAGATTCCGATTCTTCTTTCGAAATTATTTTTTGTAGAAATTACGATGGTTGAAACATGCCAGTACTCATTGTTGGTGTCCTGATAAGTTGCCCCATGCCCTGCTCCTCTTGCAAATCCGCCCGGCTTATAGGAAAACGGATTGTGCGATTGGTATTCAAAGGGCCCAAGAGGATTGGAACTGACATATACTCCATCTGCATAACCGCTAAATTCCGTTCCAGGCGCGCCGTATTGCAGGTAATACTTATTGTTATGTTTGGTCATAAAAGCACCTTCAGTAAAAGGCTGCAAGAAGGTATTGTCATTGTATTCTCCAAAACGTTCCCAGCCGTGCTCGTCATCATTTAAGGCTAAAACAGGAATACGCTCACCTTCGGGCTGGAAGGTCTTGCGGTTCAGTTTCATTCCGTACAAAGGATATAAATTGCTAGAACCGTAATACATATAGACTTCGTCTTTTTCTTTATCCCAGAAAATCTGCGGATCCCAAGCACCAGCTTCTGATTTATGTACCAGTTCTTTCCAATCATCTACTTTTGGATTCTTGCTCATCCAGATTGGAAATTCTTTGGTATGCGTCGAACCGATTACCAACAACGTATCATTGACAAAAGACAGAGACGGCGCACAGAGCTCGTCATACACTTTATGCTCCGGACGGAGGAATTTTCTTGGAATGAATTTCCAATCAAGCATATCGGCGCTATGCCAATAGCCCCATTGGTTCGTAGAAAACAAATAATATTCTCCCTTGAAATTAGTGATTACCGGATCAGCTGTTGCTCGGTGTTTTCCTTGGGTTACAAAATTAGGAATCGGGCAATAGCCGTAATCTACATTTATCGGATTGCAATATGTTTTTTGTTGCGAAAAACTTTCTCCAAAGGAAAGCAGCAAAGCTCCTATCGCAATGGTTTTGAATGTATTTTGCAGGTTTCGTTTTTTTAAAAAATTCATCGTACTGATTTTATGTCTGGCTTATTTTGCTGGAAAAATACTGATGGCTGTTCCTCCGCCTGCAGCTAAATTCAGTTTCAGCTTGCTTTTTGAGGTAACTTCGATAGTCTTGATTTCGTAATTGATCGGATTTTTCTCCCAATGCGCTGTCTTTCCATCTTGATAAATGGTCGCCTTGTATTTTTTTCCTGGCGTTAAGAAATCAAGCGAAATTGTCGTATTCCTAGGATTTTCATCTGTAATGGCTCCAACAAACCAATTTTCGGTTCCTTTTGCTTTTCTGGCAATGGTTAAGTAATCTCCAGGTTCAGCTTCAAGGTATTTGCTTTCGTCCCAATCTAAGGCCACGTCTTTGATGAACTGAAAAGCATCGGAATACTTCTCATAATTTTGTGGCAAATCGGAGGCCATCTGCAACGGAGAATACATCGTTATGTACAATGCTAATTGCTTAGCTAAAGTCGTATGGACCTGCTCTTTTTTATTCGGATCGTAATGACTCATCTTGATTTCGAAAACTCCAGGTGTATAATCCATCGGACCTCCTAATAATCTCGTAAAAGGAAGAATAGTTTCATGTACAGGTGGATTTCCGACACTCCAACCGTTGAATTCATTACCTCTTGCTGCTTCTGCTGCGATATAATTCGGCCATGTCCTGCTTACGCCTGTCGGTCGAGAAGATTCGTGAGAGTTGACCATAACCTTATATTCCGCGGCTCTTTGCGGTACATAGTTGAAATGATTTACCATTGCCTGTCCGTCATGAAATTCTCCTCTTGGAATAATTTTTCCAACATATCCTGTTTTTACCGCCGGATAGCCGTATTTTTTCAT
Organism: Flavobacterium endophyticum; assembly: GCF_003634455.1. Taxonomy (GTDB): domain Bacteria; phylum Bacteroidota; class Bacteroidia; order Flavobacteriales; family Flavobacteriaceae; genus Flavobacterium; species Flavobacterium endophyticum. Next base: position 144,322 of record NZ_RBLC01000001.1, read on the forward strand.
AACGTTATAGGCTCTATCCAAGCGTCTTTCGTAATTAGCAACAGAACCTGAAGTTTCGTGGTGCATGATCATTTTTACGTTTTTAGACTTTGCATAATCGCTAATTTCCTGAATGTTAAAGTCTGGATAAGGCGTCGTAAAGTCAAACACCTCTTCTTTCCAATTCCCGAACCAGTCTTCCCAGCCTATATTCCAGCCTTCGACCAAAACGCCATCAAAACCATGCTTTGCTGCAAAATCGATGTATCTTTTTGTATTTTCAGTAGTGGCTCCGTGTGGTTTTTTGCCAACACTCTTTTGCGAAGCATCTTGCGTACCGCTCAAATCCCAAGTAGAGATTCCGACGTGCATTTCCCACCAAACACCAACGTATTTCATCGGTTTGATCCAAGACGTATCGTCAATTTTTGAAGGTTCGTTCAGATTCAAAATCATTTTGGAACTGACAATATCTCTTGCGTCATCACTGACCATAATCGTTCTCCAAGGCGAAACTACCGGCGTTTGAAGATAGGCTTTATCACCGATAGCATTCGGTACCAAATGTGATTTCATCTTATAATTGGCAACATTGACATCTAAGTGCATGACTGGATAATTGACCACAGCGGCTTCAAAAATATTGAGATAAAGATTGTCAGCCGATTTCATCATCAAAGGCGACTGCACGACATATCTTCCTCCAATCGATTTGACGGCAATACCATTATTGAGATTTAGCTTGTCATTGTCAATTTCTGATAATTTTGTCTCGTTGTAAACATATTCTTGGCTGTCGTAATCGCCAGGAATCCAGAAAACTTTGTGATTGCCTGTCAAGTTAAACTCTGTCTTTTCATCAGAAATAATAAAATAGTTGAGTTTTTCTTGTTTTGGGAATTCATATCGAAAGGCAACGCCTTCGTCATAAACCTTAAAGACAATATCTAATTTTCTTCCTGTATCTTTTTGAACCAGCGAAAAAGTGGCTTGGTTGTATTTGTTTTGGATTGTCGACTGCTCGCCAAGAACGGGCTTCCAGCTTTCGTTGACACTTTTATTTTCGGTATTTGTTATGGTGAATCCTGTGTCTAAAGCTTCGATATCTTTCAATGCAATTCCTAATAAGCTTTCATTTACGACTTGCTTGTTTTTGTAGGTTACTGAATACGATAGTTTTCCTTCTGCAGTCAGTTTAAATGCTACCGAAATTTCTTTGGAAGGAGATTGAATTGTCTGGGCGTTTAGGATTCCAGCCAAAAGGAGAAGGCATAAGGTAAGGGTGTTTTTCATACTATATAATTTATCTAAAAGCAGCTAATTGATTTTTTAGAAAAAAGCCCTTTAGGTTTCTCTAAAGGGCCATTTCAAAACTCACAAAAAAAATTATTTAACTAACTCAAACTCTAATTTCATAGTTGTTGCAGAAGTACCTCCGACAAAAACTTCAAAGTCGCCAGGTTCTGCAGCAAATTGCATATCGATTCCGTAAAATTTCAAGTCTTCTGCAGAGATTTCAAATTCTACAGTTTTCTTTTCTCCTTTTTTCAAGAAGATTTTTTGGAAACCTTTTAGTTCTTTTACTGGCCTAGTCACAGAACCGACTTTATCATGGATGTATAATTGGACTACTTCTTCTCCATCATAATTTCCTGTATTTGCTATCTCAACGGTAGCTTTTAATTTTTGGCTGAAATTGATTTGGTTGGAAGATACTTTAAAATTAGAATAGCTGAATTTTGTATAGCTCAAGCCATATCCGAATTCATATAAAGGAGAATTGTCTACGTCAATGTAACGGGATTTGTATTTCTGCTCGTTATCTGCTGTTCCCAAATAAGGACGTCCTGTATTTTTATGGTTGTAATAGATTGGAATCTGACCGACATTTCTAGGAAAAGTCATTGGCAATTTGCCGCTTGGGTTGTTGATTCCATAAAGCGTTTGAGCAATGGCATCGCCACCTCTTGTTCCAGGCCACCAAGCTTCTAGGATTGCATCCATGTTTTTGTCTTCCCATTCTAAGGTCAGCGGCCTTCCGTTTAATAGAACTAAAATAATCGGCTTGCCTAACTTTTTCAATTCTGCTAGAAATTCTTTTTGGATTCCTGGCAAATCAATATTGGTACGAGAAGCTGCTTCGCCGCTCATGTTTTCGAATTCACCCATCACGGCTACAATAACATCTGCATTTTTGGCATTGTTAATCGCATTCTGGATCATATCTCTTTTTGCATCAACAATCTCTACACCTTTTGCAAAACTGATTTTGCTCTTGTCCGTGATGATTTTGTTTACGCCTTCTTCAACGCTCACTGCAAATCCGTTTCTATCGCCAGAAGCTGCCCAAGAACCAATGATGTTAAACTCATCGCTTACCAAAGGTCCGACAAAAGCTACTTTTTGTTCTTTTTTCAACGGAAGCACATTGTTGCTATTTTTCAGCAAGACTAACGATTTGTTGGCTACGTCCAATGCCGCATCTAGATATTCTTTTTTGTAGATGACTTCTTTTTCTCTTTTTGCATCGTTATATCTGTACGGATCTTCAAAAAGACCTAGATCGTATTTAGCTTCCAAGATTCTACGGCAGGCATCATTGATTTGAGCTTCAGTAACTTTCCCTTCTGACAATGATTTTTTCAATTGTTTCATGTAGATGCCACCCACCATGTCCATATCGACACCAGCGTTTAAAGCCAATTCTCCGGCATGCTTTTCATCTTTTGCGAATCCGTGCGGAATCATTTCGTTCATTCCTGTATAATCTGTCACTACGAAACCGTCAAATTTCCATTCGTCTTTAAGAATTCCGTTGACCAAAAATTTGTTTCCTGTAGCCGGAACGCCAGAAATCTCATTGAATGATGTCATGAAAGTCCTAACACCAGCATCTACAGTTGCTTTAAATGGAGGCAGATAGGTTTCTCTCAACACTCTTTCTGACATATCTACTGTATTGTAATCACGTCCGGCTTCTGCAGCTCCATAAGCAGCGAAGTGCTTCGTACAGGCTAAAATTGTATTATTTAAAGAAAGGTCGGTTCCTTGAAAACCTCTTACTCTTGCAAACGCTAATTTTGAACCTAGGTACGTATCTTCGCCAGCGCCTTCTGAAACTCTTCCCCAACGCGGGTCACGAGCGATATCCACCATTGGAGCAAATGTCCAGTGTACACCTCCTGCTGCAGCTTCGGCCGCTGCAATTTTAGCTGAAAGCTCAACCGCTTTTAAGTCCCATGAAGCCGATTCTCCTAAAGTTATCGGAAAAATAGTTCTATAACCATGGATGACATCATAGCCAAAAAGCAACGGAATTTTAAGTCTTGAATTTTCAAGGTTCATCTTTTGAAGCTCGGCCGTATATTTAACAGTTGTCGCGTTCAAAATAGAACCGACATTACCTTTTTTAATTTGCTCTATATAGTTATCTCCAGAAACAGGTCCGGTGATAGTACCATCGGCTGTAAATTGAACCAACTGTCCTATTTTTTCATCAATGGTCATTTTGGCCATAAGTTCAGAAATGAATTCTTTCCTTGGCTTGATCTGGCTTTTTTTCTTATCCTTTTGGGCGTTTACCGTAAGGGAACTTGCTAATAATAATAGTAATACTGCTTTGAATTTCATTATGCTATTTATTTGGGAAATTTGTTTATTGTTTATGCTGTTTCATTATCCATTCATAAATTTCTTTGTTGTCGTATACTCTGGTCCAGCTGTCGTGATTGGCATCGTCAAAAATGGTCAGTTCGATATCTTTGCTGCACGATTTTAGCTTTTTATAGATTGCGATTGAATAATTCACATCGACCACATCATCTACCAATCCATGAAAGATTCGCGTTGGTATGTCTTGAATCTTGCAATTTTCCATCATCGGAACTCTATCCACAAAACCGGCAATAGGAACAAGAGCGGCAAACATTTCTGGATGCAAAAATGCCAAGTTCCATGCTCCCCAAGCTCCCATGCTCAAACCGGTGAGGTAGATACGGCTCGGGTCGATATTGTTTTCTTTTTGGACTTTTTGTATCAATTTATATAAGACTTCTGCATCCCAATATTCATTTTCAGGGCATTGAGGCGCAAGAACGTAACTATCTAATTCATTATTTTTTAAATATTTAAAAGGGCCGTGTACTTTTACTTTTTCAATATCTGAGCCTCTTTCGCCAGAACCGTGCAGAAAAACGAGCAGCGGTTTCTTTTCTTTTGTATTTTTCGGAATATGCAATGCATAGTTCAATTTATTCTTTTGAATAATTTCGGTTGTAATGGTTCCGGTAATGTCTTTCTGCGCAAAAGAACTACCGGAAACCAATAAACCTAATAAAGCTAACTTTATTCTCATCTTTTAAAATCCGTATTTTCCGGAATGAAATCCAAGATTTAATAAGCCTTGGCGTACTTCTGGAGCATTCATGAATAGATTCCAGAGCAAGCCTGAGCGGTAATTTTCAAGCATAACGACAATAGGCCCTTGATCAATTGCAAGGTATCTGTTTGCCGTCCAATTGTAATGTTTGCTGTGGGCATCATAAAAACCTGCCGGACCCCATAGCTGTCCGCTATAATTTTCATAAAAATTTCGCATAGCGGCCAATGATTCTGCCGGAGTATACACAATCGAGCTTATAGCAGCTGTCGGAGAAATAACTCCTATATCATTGCTTGGCATGTGCGCATTATATCCTATACTTCCGTTTGGATTTCTAGAATACGATGCTGTCAGTCCCCAATAATTAGGGCCGTATCCTGCAAAATTTCCAGCATTTTCAACACAGTGCTGGTAATTAATTTTAGTGTGGTTTACATTCACATTCCAATAATTTGCATATTGGTCTGTCAATTGTGTAGGATCTAATCCTAAATACGAATAGTGTGCCCAAAATAAAGGACCTCCAGCCTGCTCCGCACCGTTGTGTTTCAGCAATAAAGGAATTCCGTATTTTGTAGCTGCAGAAACGATACCTCCATTTCTTGCCCAACCTTGATGGTAGGCTGTTGGCGCTATCGAATGTGTTGGCGAAGCACTGGCTAGCACATAAGTAATCAGGCATTCGTTGTAGCCTTCTAAAGGAAAATTCATTTCCCAAGCATAGTCAGGCGACCAATGCCAATACAAGACATTTTGATTGTTTCTGTACCAATTCCAATCCACACCTTTCCATAGATTGTCAAATTTTTGGGCCAATGCTTTTTCTTCTTCGGAACCGTTTTTGAAAAATTCACGAACGCAGATAATACCTTGGCATAAAAATGCAGTTTCTACTAAATCGCCGCCGTTATCTTTTTGTCCGAAAGGCTTGACACGCCCCGTGTTGCCGTCCATCCAATGAGGCCAAGCTCCATGGAATCTGTCGGCATTAGCAAGAAAATCAGCAATGGTATTTAATCGAGATACTGCTTCACTTCTGGAAACATAATTTCTTGAAGTTGCCGCAATGATAGACATCAGGCCAAAACCTGAACCTCCAGTTGTTACGACATTGGAATCGTTTTCTGGGTAGTTGCCATCAGGATGGTATCTTTCTCTTGCGAGCTTTGAATTCGGCTCTGCAAAATCCCAAAAGTATTTGAACGTTTGTTTTTCCACTACATCAACCAATTGCTCATCGGTTAATGGTGTTGGAGTTGAAGGTGTGGGCGAATCGTCTCCTTTTGGAGACGATTCGTTTGAACCACAACTTGTAATTATTAAAAATATGAAAAGAAGGTATTTCATTAATCGGGTTTAAATTACCAATTCAGGTTTTGGCCCATCGCTGGTGTTTGTATTAGTTGAGCGTTTGGTATTGGAAATAATTCGTGTTTTCCAACTTCGAACGGCTTGCCGTTTGCTTGCATAGCTTGTGCCGCTTGGCCAGTTCTTACTAAGTCAAACCATCTGTCGTGTTCGAAAGCCAATTCTAGTCTTCTTTCTTTCCAGATAAGAGTTCTCAACAAAGCTTGGTCTCTTGTGGTGATTTCGCCTAAGTTTACTCTATCACGAACTTCTTTCAATGAAGACAAGGCTACATCTTGGTTATTTAATTCATTAGCGGCTTCTGCGCGAATCAAATATATTTCTGCAAGTCTCAATACTCTGATGTTTTTATCGCCGTCTCCTGCGCCTGCATTTGCGCTAGAGTAAGCTTTTTCATTATACATCGGGTTTTCTACAGCATTGCTTACTTCACGTCCATCATACAAGGTTTCTCCTCTGAAAATGATTGTAGCATCTCTTCTGATCACATCGCCTTCGGCATTAAAAGCGTCTAAAAGGTTTTGAGATGGCGTATTGAATCCCCAGCCCCAGCCACTTGGACCTCTAGCTCCTTGTGTTTCAGAATATTGCTGAACACCATGCGCTAATGCTACACCACGAGCTTGAACTTCAAAAATGGACTCTACACCGTTTTCTGTATTGGCTCTCCAAATTTGTGCATAATCAGGCTCAAGACCGTATTCTCCAGAAGTGATTACTTCATCAGCGTACTCATACGCGTTCTGCCAGTCTTTTTGATAAAGATATACTTTAGCTAATAAGGCTTTTGCAGCACCTTTGGTAGCTCTTCCTAAATCGGCTGGCGCATATTCGCTTTTCTCTGGCAATACTTGAATCGCTTCAAGCAAGTCTTGCTCAATAAAATCATAAACTTGGTCTTTTGGAGCTCTTACGATTAAATCGACATGTTGCAAAGGCACGTCACCGAAAGCTCTTACCAAGAAAAAGTAGTGGTACGCTCTAAGAAATTTAGCTTCACCAATAAGCCTGTTTTTGTAGGCAACATCAGTAAGTCCGTAATTTTCGGTATAATTTATTGAGTAAGAAGCACGGCCGATCGCTTTGTACCAGTTTGTCCACATGGCTTCGACAGAACCTGCCGTAGCCGTGAACGTAAGTCCGTCAAGCAATCCTTTATCTCCTCCTGGATCTCCAGGCGAGCTGCCTTTATCGGCATTATCAGAAATAATTTCAGTAATTCCTAAATACGAGAAAGCATAATCCCAGCTGGTCATCATCCCGTAGATACCGTTGACAAACTGCACCGGCTCAAAGTTCTGGTTGCTATCCTCTTCTGTCACGTTTTCTCTTGAATCAACATCAAGGAAATCGTCACATCCCACTAATACAGCAAAAGCAAAAGTGAGGCATGCTATTTTTTTATAATTTATTTTCATAGTATTTTTTCTTAAAATTCAATGTTTACACCAAAAATGAATGTCTTGATATTTGGATAGGCATCTACTTCAATTCCTGCAGTTTCTCTAGGAACACCACTGTTGTTAAGTTCTGGAGTGAATCCTGAATATTTAGTAAATAGGAAAGGATTTTGTGCCGTTCCGTAAATTCTAAGTCTAGAAATCTTAAACATGTCTTTGAAAGTATATCCTAACGTAATGTTATTGATTCTAAAGTAGTCACCGTCTTCTAGGAAGTAGCTTGAAGATAGCGCATCTCTATTTGCACCAGGATTTGTGTTTGTTGATCCTGGACCTGTCCAACGACCGTTGAAAGTATCTTCTGCGATATTTTCACCACCATCGATACGTTTTCCTTTTAGTCCGTTATAAACTTTGTTTCCGCCTACTCCGAATCCATCTACAGATAAATCGAAGTTTTTGTACATCAAGTTGATGTTGATACCGTAGCTGAATTTTGGAATGTAAGAACCGAAGAATTTTTTATCTCTATCGTCAATCACACCATCGTTGTTTTGATCTTTATAGCGCAAGTGTCCAGGTGCTGGGGATCCGATGTGCGGATTAGCATCAATTTCAGCTTGAGTCTGCCAAACGCCGTCAGCTTCTAGCAACCACCAAGAATATAAAGGCTGTCCTTCTTGAATTCTTTTTGTGATTTGTCCGTCACCAAGGCTTCCTCCTGTCATTCCGTCGTAAGCTGGCTTAACACTTTCAAGCGTGTTTTTATTTCTAGCATAATTTACTCCGATGCTATAAGAGAAATCATCTGAAATATTATCTTTCCAGTTAAGCGCTAGCTCATACCCTTCATTTCTAACTTCTCCTCCGTGATCAAAATAATTAAGTTCGTTTGGAGAGTTTAATAATGGCGTTATGTTAAGGATTGCATTTGTGTTCAGCCTGTTGTAATAGTCAAAGCTTCCTGATAATCTTCTGTCAAGCAATTCGAAGTCAAGACCTGCATTGATTTCTTTAGTAACCTCCCAAGTTAAGTCGGTTACTGGAGTTCCTGAACTGGCACCAAAAACCAAATCTTGGTTAGGTCCGAATACGTAGTTGTTATTGTTAATACCTGCGCCGCCATCTGTTCCAGGAGAAGTATTGATTGTTGTAGCGTTAAAAGGAACGTTCGCATTTCCTACTTCACCATATCCTACTCTAAGCTTAAGGAAATCTAGGTTTTTCACATCGCTTAAGAAGCTTTCGTTAGTCAATACCCATCCTGCGCTTACAGAAGGGAAAGTACCCCAGTATTTTGAATTTTGCTTGAAGATACTGTTACCATCTCTTCTGATTGTTCCAGAGATATAGTATCTCTCGTCGAAATTATACTGCAACCTTCCAAAATAAGACAATACTTGTGTTGGAGTTGAGTAGAATTGATTCGCTACTTTTCTGTAATCAGCAGAAGCTAAGTTGATGTTCCAATATTGTTCTTGTTCAGGAACGTTGAATCCTTGCATGTACGACTCATAAATATCATTCTTTCTTTCTTGAGTCACACCTGCCGTAGCATTAAGGTTATGCTTTCCGAATGATTTGTTGAAAGTCAAGTAAGTATCCCAGTTGTATCGGAAGCTTTCAACATCTTTATAAGAAAGAGAGTTGTTAGCCCAGTCCACAACACCTGGATTTGATGCAGCATTCGCCGCAAATTGAGCACTAGTTCGGATTGGATCTGCTGTAAGCCACCTGCCTCTAACGTCGTTGAAAATTCTTGTTTTTGAATACGACTTAGTAGCTCCAAATCTAGAAGTAGCCGTAAGCCCTTCTACAATAGTATAGTCAGCTTGAATTAATCCTTGAAGCTCAACCATTTTGTTTTTTTCATTTTGGTAGAAAGCATTTGCAACTGGGTTACCAATCGAATTCAATCTTCCTCCTGTTTCTCCAGGCCCTATGATATACCCTACTTCTCCTGTAGTTCTATTCCAGAAGCTTTGTGCAAATCTTCCATCAGGATAGTAAACTGGAACAACCGGAGCTTGCTTGTAAGCTTCAGTAAAAGAACCGTACGGTTTAGGAGTTGATTTTGAGAAAGAAGCACTGAAATTTTGAGTAATTTTTAATTTTCCATCAATCGCTTTAAGTGTATTACTAGATCGCAACGTATTTCTAGAAGCTTCATGTCCTTCTAAAAGTCCGTCTTCAGTATAGTTATTGAAGCTGAAGTAGTAAGTTGCATTTTCTGATCCTCCAGAAAAAGAGATATCATTGCTTTGTGAAAAGCTTACGCCTGTCAATTCATCATACCAATCTGTATTGTATGGCTGGTTGAGATTAAGTCTGTCTGGAGAACCAATTGCCGCTTGTTTTTCATTAAAGAAAGTAACATATTGGCTTGAATTGGCCATTTTTACAGGGTTCAATGTCGATTTTGCGCCATAGAAAGAATTTACCTTAATAGTAGTCTTTCCTTGTTTTCCTTTTTTAGTTGTAATAAATACGACTCCGTTGGCAGCATTCGATCCGTAAATTGCAGAAGAAGCTGCATCTTTCATGATATCAAAAGACTCAATGTCGTTTGGATTCAGATTGGCAATGCTTCCTGTGATGACACCGTCTACCACAAACATTGGCGATCTTCCTGATTCCGCAGTTCCTAGACCTCTGATGATAATTGTTGGTGTAGCACCAGGTGCATCATTTGCTATGATGTTTACACCCGCGGCCTTACCTTGTATAGATTGCAAGGCGTTGTATGCCGGCTGCTTTGAAATCTGGTCTGATTTGATTGTAGAAATAGCACTGGTCAGGTCTGTCTTTTTCTGTGTACCGTAACCTACGACCACCACTTCTGAAAGTTCTGTGCTTGCCACTTTCATAGACACGCTCATGTTAGCCGCTGCATTTACTGTCTGGCTTACGTAACCCAAAAATGTAAAGGTGATGGGCTCGCCTTCTTTAGCATTAATTGAAAAATTTCCATCAAAATCTGAAACCGAACTTGATGTAGAACTTAAAATGTTAACTCCTGGGAGCGGAATTCCATTTTCATCCAGTACCTTACCTTTTATATCCTGGGCATGGAGATGTCCCTGAAAAAAAAGAAGTACGAATACCCCGAAAATAAAGTTTTTCATTTGTTTATATTTTGTTAAAAGTTAGTGATACCAAAGTAACGAATTACAACGTTGTAGTAAACTTATGAAAGTCACTACATGAATACATCATTTTCACTTAAAAAGAAAATAAAAAACTGAATAACAATGTTTTATAAAAAAAGACACTACATTTAAAGAGGCATTAAAAACGGTTAATGATGTAGTATTGATGTGTTGTTATTTAATAAAAATATTATGCCAATATTTTATTATTATTAAAAAACAGGTCTTTCTTATATATTAATCATAAACTTAGAAAGATTATCATCGGAAGTAAGACCTAATTTCTTTCTTAATCGATAACGATGTAGCTCCACCCCTCGAAACGAGATATTCATCAATGGAGCGATTTCTTTGGAAGATAAATTCATCTTAAGATAAATGCAAAGCTTAATATCTTTTGAAGTAAGCACTGGAAATTTATTAGACAGCTTGTGAACGAATTCTTCATGGCTTTGCATCAAGTTATGTTCAAAGCTTTCCCATTCATTTTTATTCAGCGCATTGATCTTGATTGACTTTTTGATCTTGCTTTTGATCTGGTTGACATCTGTCTCTGTTTCAAGAATTTCCTGAATGCTGTCGATCATTTCGCTTTGCTTCGCAATAGAAAGCGACTTTCCAGCCACTTCATAGGCTTTGTTTTGCACTTCAATTTCTAAAATGTGCTTTTCATATTCCTGAAGTTTCAGCTTATTCTCTGTATTCAGTTCCAGCTCGAGGATTTCTTTTTGGTGCTTCAACTCTTCTTCTTTTAGCTTGATCTTTTCCAGATACCTGATCTTATTCCACCTATAATAGAGAAAGAAACTGCCGGAAATAATGAGCACGTAAAACACTATCATCCAGACAGAAAAATACCAAGGCTTTCTGACATTAAAATTATAAGAGGCGACTTTTACAAATTTTTTACCGTCATTATAATAAAATTCAAGCTCTTGGGTGCCGCTGCTCAAGTTATTTAGAATTAGATGTCCTTTTTTTATTGGAATAAATCCGTTAGAATCGTTTAGCTTGTAAAACAAATCTGGACGGTTGTATCCTAAATATTCCGTTATCACATTAACTTCAACAGACTGATTGTATTTGATGCGCGTATTTTCGTCAATAAGATTGCCTTGATAATAGGCTTCTGCGTAGATGCCCTGTATTTTTCTTTTGCTTTTGTTGATTTGGAACGAAATAAAGCCGTCGTCCAAGTTCATCAGATACTGATCACCATCTTTATATACTTTTATATTTTCGATGATGATTCGCCCTTCATAATACTTTTCCGGAATCAGCTCCCATACAAATTCATTTTTTACTTGAGAAACAACATATAGAAGGCCATTTTTTAATACAAGGAAATTTTCGTCATCAATAGGTATTATATCTGATATATTTTTAAAAGAAGCATTAAAAAGCTCGTCTTTTACCAACTTTCCTGAAATAGAATTGTACACATACCAATAATTGTCAATCAAAAAAAGTATTTCGTTTTTGTAGCTAAAAAGCTTGACGCCGTAATCGTTTTTTATGTTATTAAGCTGTGAAATATTTTCGACCTTTTTGACGCTGAAGTCTTTATTATAGGTAATCCTATATAAGCTCCTGTAATTGTCTGCTGCCCATAATTCTCCTGGCTTATTTTGCGCAATGTTTTTGATTGGTTTTTTTAGCCCATCCAAGAATTTGAATTTCGATAAGTCTTTTGTGTCTTCATAAACAACAATTCCCGCATAATTTCCCTGAAAATATACATTCTCAAATTCGCCTTTCAGGAATTTCCATCCTCCATTTACCTGACTGACTTTTTGCAGTCGCGCTGTTCTTCCATCATATAAAAATGTTCCGTCATTGTGGCCAATGATAAATTCGTTGTCTCTTTTATAGATATCCCACACCTGACCTTGCGAATTAGGCAAAACTTCCAGCATTTTATTTTTGCAGGTGAAAATTCCATGATTGGTCACAAAAAGATAGCCGTCGTTTATGGTTGAAAGCGAATATACCGAACCCAAAATACCCGAATTATCAGAAAACACGCGAAGCGGAGAGTTAATTTCTACATGGCAGATTCCATTATCCAACCCAAGCCACAAATCTTTTTCCTTATCGATACCGATAGACAATATCGCGTTATTTTTAAGCGCGTTCTGCCTGTTCAGGTTCTTATAACTGTTATTATTTAGATTTATGATGTAGAGCCCCTGCAAGCCGCTTCCTATAACCAGGGTATTGTCATCTACAAATTTTGCCGAAACCAATACCTCGCTCTTAACCACGGAATTTAAAGGATGATTCCAAGGAACCAGCTTGTCGTTTACTACGACAAAAACACCATTGTTTTTTGTAAAAATATAAACCTGCCCTTGATGTTTTTCAATATTATGTATTACATTTTCTTCCAGGATTTCCCAATTCTTTTTCTTGATGAATTGGGTTCCTTTCATAATATAGATACCTTCCCGAACAGTCGCGACATAAATCTCATCATCGACCAGATAGCAATAAGAAACCTGGGAAGGAAATTCTACTTTTTTAATCGTATTTCCGTCATAAATAAAAATTTCATTAAACGTCTGGAAATACAACTTGCCTTTGTACTTAAAGATTTTCCATATCTCTTCGTTATCGGAACTGCCATAGAAAATATTTTTGCCGTTGGTCAGCGAAAAATATTTCATCTTACCGTTGATTCTTTTCCAATAGCCAAATTCTTTATAGGAACCTGAATAGACTCTGTCTTCGTCAATAAATATAGAACGGATTACAGTCTTGTTCGGAAGCGCATACTTTTCCCATTTGACACCATTGTACCGCAAAAAATAATGGTTGTTTGCAAAGTACATGGCGTTATCTTGACCTTGAGTAACATTCCATACCTGATTGTCTCCATTATAATCAGACTTGGTAAAATTTTCAACAAAAGGCAGAAGTTCTTGTGCCTGAGAACACAATGAGAAAAGCCAAAGTAATAGGATCTGTAGGGTTTTAAATTTCACGGTTTAGTGATTTGCTTTCCAAATATAAGAACATATTCGATTTTAAGCATTCTATTCCGAAGCTTAAATAAAAATTAATGTAGTCTGTCAGAATAATAAAAAAAACTATTTTTGCTATAAATTCTATTGAAATGAAAAAGTATTTTGGAATACTCTCTTGCTTGTTTTTATTAAGTGCCTGCGATGATGGCGACCTGACTTTTGATTCCTTCGATTTTAGCAATGCGACAGCAGCGAATTGCTCAACGAATGGCGAGGTATTGAACTCCGTTTTTAAGCTGAATAATAATGAAGCATTGCTGATAAAATTTCCGACAAACGTTTTTCCTTTCAGAAATCTAGAAGGAACCAGCAATCTGCAAATTTCAGCAGCTAATAAGATTATTTATCGCGTTTTTAACGGCGAAGTTCCAACTGATTATTTTTGCTCCTTGATCCCTCCTGTATCTCCTAATGTCATCGACGAATGGAGCACTGCAGATCAATCTAGTGGCAAAATAGAAATCAAAACAACCCCTGTAGATAATACGACTACTATTGAAGCAGCAAAATATGACCACTCTATTGTTTTTAGAGACATTACCTTGTCGAATGCGAATAGCGGAACGGTAACCTATACTGAATATATTTTCGGGAAATACCAAACTAAATCAAATATTACTTTTGCTTTTGGCGCAACACCCATCCAAAAATGCACAGACGGCAGATTGTTTAAAATATTTGATTCCAATGTAGGAAATGCAGAAAACAAACAAAATCTCAACGAGGTGATAATACTGAATCTTCCTGCTTCTGTTTTTCAAGGGCCGGCAGGCTTGGCAACTTATTTGGTAAACGACACCAATCAGCTTACTTATAGAATATATGGCGGAGATGTTACGCCTACTTCTCTATGCAGTACAGATGGCGCAGGATTGCCTACTTTGTATGAAGAATGGCAAGCTGAAGATGGAGTGGCCAGCAATGGCATTATCCCGGCAACTGGTGAAATCAAGATCGAAACTTTAGTAGACGGTGCAAATCTTGTCCACACGATTACACTTACGAATGTAAAATACAAAAGAGTCGGAGCTACAAACAATACCTTTGTACAAAGCATCCAAACGTTTGGAGATTATAGGACGGCAAATTAGTCTTCAATACAAAAAAACAAAAAAGCCCAATAAAATTTATTGGGCTTTTTTTTATCTATTAGGATTCTGCTTGATGTAAACTTCTGTAGCGCCTAAACCATATTTTTGGTAATCGGCGTCTTGAAAAACAATTTCATCGTAACGACCCAGCAAAAAATCGAGTTCCGATTTTAAGACACCTTCACCGACGCCGTGTATAAAAACAATTTTCGGTATCCTGTTCTTGATCGCAAATTCAATATGTCTTTTTGCCGTTTCAGTCTGTAACGTCAGGATATCATAATTGGACATTCCTCTTTTGTTGGGAACTAGTTTTTCAATGTGCAAATCAAATTCTGGAGCAGCTCTTTCGTCTTTTGGTTTCTTTTCTTTTACAAAACTTCTTGGTTTTGGAATTTCCTTCTCTTTTAAAACCTGACTTAAATTATGACTTCCGATTCCAAAATTCAAATCACTGGAATTCTGAATTTTAACCAATTCATTGACAAAATATGTCAATTGAAATCCATCGTCAGTTTCTATCGTCACTTCGTTATTTTTAACTGATAGAACAACACCATTAACCGCTTCATCAAGCACCGTCACTCTATCTCCTTTAGCTAACATCATCATCAGAATTATCTTGGTTTTTACTTGGCACTTTAGCTGTCAGTCTCATCATTCCATACATAAAAATGATGATTGCAAGAATCATAATATACACATTGGGATGCGGCTTGCTCTGCTCGTATAAAGCAAAAACTCCAGCAAGGGCCATTATGGGAACATATATTTTTTTCATAACAATTTTAATTGTAGTCTGCCAAAAGTAGTAAACTTTAAAAATAATTATCTGGTTAAGAACAAACTTTATGCTTTTTTCGTAAAATTGTACAATCAAATCTATACGACCATGGAAGAATACATGATTCCCTGCATGAACAAGAAAATTTTCGGAATAGACTGCCTCGGATGCGGTACGCAAAGAGCCCTGGCCTTGATCTTAAAAGGTGAGTTTGTCGATGCCTTCCATATGTTTCCAGCCATTTACACTACAATCTTGTTTTTCATGGTTTTAGGGCTGAATTTTATCGATAAGACAAGAAATTATCATAAATTAATAATTTCTTTAGCCATAATCAATGCTACAATAATGGTAATTTCTTACATTTACAAAATAACCAGCTAATAACTAAAACCTCTTTACTCTTATGGAAAAACAAAAATTACCTAATGCTCAAGCCGTTCTTATTCTTGGAATCTTATCTATCCTTACTTGCTGTTGTTATGGCGTAATCGGTCTGATTCTAGGTATCATAGCAATCGTGCTGGCAAAAAAAGACACAAAGCTTTATCTGGAAAACCCAGAGTTGTATTCTAACTATTCGAATATCAATACAGGAAAAATTCTTGCGTATATCGGAATCGCATTGAGTGCAATTTATCTGATTGTAAACATTTATTTCTATGTGGCTATCGGACCAGAAGGAATACAAGAAATGCAACAAGAATGGATTCGCCAGATCCAACAGAAATAATTATCACGAAGAACCTATAACAAAAAAGCCGCTTTACAGCGGCTTTTTTAATTTCTATTTCTCAAATTCTCTGAGCGTCTTGATGATAATCGAAACGCAATCCAAGAGCTGTTCTTCGTTCATGACCAAAGGCGGCGCAAAACGAATAATATTGCCATGCGTAGGCTTCGCCAAAAGGCCATTATCACGCAATGACATACAGATATTCCAAGCCGTGTCGCTTTCTTCTGTATCATTAATTACAACGGCATTCAGCAATCCTTTTCCTCTAACCAACGTCGCAATAGTGCTAGTCTTGATATATTCGCCTAGCTTTTCACGGAAAATATTCCCAAGACGAGTCGCATTCTCAGCCAATTTTTCTTCTTTCACAACTTCTAATGCCGCAATAGCAACTGCAGCCGCTATAGGATTTCCTCCAAAAGTAGAACCGTGCTGTCCTGGCTTGATTACATTCATGATGTCATCATTGGCCAACACTGCCGAAACTGGATAGGCGCCTCCTGACAATGCTTTTCCTAATATCAAGATATCTGGTTGTACATTTTCATGGTGAACAGCCAATAATTTTCCTGTTCTGGCAATTCCTGTCTGCACTTCGTCTGCAATAAACAGTACGTTATGTTTCTCACAAAGCGCTTTTGCTTTCGCTAGGTAACCTTCTGATGGTACATAAACACCCGCTTCTCCTTGAATCGGCTCTACTAAAAAGCCTGCAACATTTTTCTGGGTTTCCAGCACATTTTCTAAAGCTTCTAAATCATCGTAGGCAATACTGATAAAGCCAGCAGTGTAAGGGCCAAAGTTTTTGCGCGCATTTTCATCATTTGAAAAAGAGATAATCGTCGTAGTTCTTCCATGGAAATTCCCATCACATACGATAATCTGCGCTTCGTTTTCTGGGATTCCATTTTTTTCGTAAGCCCATTTCCTGCAAAGCTTGATAGCCGTCTCGACCGCTTCTGCCCCCGTATTCATCGGCAATACTTTATCAAATCCGAAATATTGAGTTACAAATTCTTCATATTTCCCTAGCTTGTCATTGTAAAAAGCCCTTGAAGTCAGCGTCAAGGTTTGTGCCTGATTTACTAAAGCTCCTATAATTTTTGGATGGCAGTGTCCTTGGTTTACCGCAGAATAAGCCGAAAGGAAATCATAGTATCTTTTTCCTTCCGTATCCCAAACGTATACGCCTTCTCCCTTGCTTAAAACTACAGGAAGCGGATGGTAATTGTGTGCGCCGAATTTATCTTCTAAAGAAATGGCTTCAGAAGCATTGTTTTTTTCTAAAACTGACATTGTGAAAGTATTTTAATTCTTCAAAAATCAATTCCTTCTTGTGGAGAGAAATCATCCATATCGCATTGCAAAATTAGTGAATCTAAATTGATTTTCAATCGTTGTAGTAAACGAATACAAACGGAAATCCCATTTCTCCAACTGACTTTTCAGATGCAAAAATGGGATTCATATAATTTTAAATAGGCTATTTATCAAGGAAGTACCAAAGTAGCATTTGATGTGATTTTCGTATTCAGCAATCGTGAAATCGGACAAGTTGTCTCTGCCTTTTTTACCAATTCTTGAAACTTATCTGTTGAAATATCATCAACTCTTGACAAAACCGACAGATGTGATCCGACAACGCTTCCGTCTTGGAAATCAACATCACATTTGGTTTCGATGGATGCCACTGTAAATCCTGCTTCGTTTAGATAGGCCGTCAATTGCATTGTAAAACAGCCTGCATGCGCTGCCGCAATCAATTCTTCCGGATTGGTGCCATTTCCTTGTTCAAAACGGGTTTTGAATGAATATTGTGCATTGCTCAATACCGTGCTTTGTGTAGAAATCTTTCCGTTTCCTTCTTTTAATGAGCCTTCCCAGACTGCTGTAGCGTTTCTTTTCATAACTGTTATAGATTTGTTTTACCTAAAATTACGAAAAGCAAAAGCGGAAAGGAATTAAATTTCATAAACTTTAACAAAAGAATCTAAGCACTGTCTCTTTCTTGAAACAGCTGCAACAGCTTTAACGTAGTATTCCAATTTCTGTCCGTTGCCTTTACTTTGAGCTTGCTTTCGATCAGCTTGTTCGTAAGTTTTGAATTCCCAGCCGGATTGTTGTATTTCATAAAAACAACACGGTCTTTAATGACAATCTCATCGGGTTCAAAATTGGCTTTTTTGAGTAGTTCTATATTTTCTTCGGCAGGCTTAGAACCTAAAAAAGTAATATACAGCTTTTTCAAATCGATCTCTTTTTCTTTCAGGTAGGGATTATTTTTAGAAACCGATTCCAAAGTTTCTTGGTTGATAACGACAACAGAAACATCAAATCCAAAATGCTTTTCGATAAGGTCATGGATTTGGTTTTCTACCGCTTCAGGAGAATTTTCTAAAGAATCAAACAAGATATTCCCGCTCTGAATATATGTTTTAACATTTTGATAACCATTATCTTCCATAGCTTTTCTTAAAGTTTCCATTTTAATCAGTTTTTGACCGCTGACATTGATTCCTCGAAGAAGAGCAAGATGAGATTTCATAGCCTTTTGTTCTTTAAATTCCTTTCAAATTTATAAAAAAACAAGCTTGTGCAACGTCTCAAATGACAATGGAAAAATTTTCTTAATTTCAATTCAAAAAACAGAACAATCGCTTATTTTTGCCGTATGGGAAGAAAGAAGACAGACAAGATCGTTTTTGAGAATATAAAGGTGCTGGATGCAGGCGCTAAAGGAGTTTCAGTTGCAAAAGCACCAGACGGAAAAGTAATTTTTATTCCGAATGTAGTGCCCGGCGATGTGGTAGACGTACAGACTTTCAAGAAAAGAAAGGCGTATTATGAAGGAAAGGCCATAGCCTTTCATGAATTTTCTGAAGACAGGATCGAACCAGTCTGCCAGCATTTTGGAGCTTGCGGAGGCTGTAAATGGCAAAACATGACGTATGAAAAGCAGCTGTTCTACAAAAACAACGAAGTCTTCAATCATTTAAAAAGAATCGGTAAGATAGAACTGCCAGAATTCGAACCGATTTTAGGTTCTGAAAAGCAGTTTTTCTACAGAAATAAGATGGAATTTTCTTTTTCGAATGCGCGTTGGCTGACCGAAAAAGAAATCGAAAGCGATGAGGATTTAGGAAATCGAAATGCCCTTGGCTTCCACATTCCGAAAATGTGGGACAAGATTTTAGACATCACGGAATGCCATCTGCAAGAAAATCCGTCCAATGCCATCCGCAATTCGATTCGTGATTATGCAAACGAGCACAACCTTGCTTTTTTTAATCCTAGAAACCACGAAGGCCTTTTGCGTACGTTGATGATTCGTACGGCTTCTACAGGAGAAATCATGGTATTGATTCAGTTTTTTGAAGAGAACAAAGAACAAAGAGAAGCCTTATTGGATTTCCTTTTGGAAAAATTCCCAAATATCGTGTCGCTGCAGTATGTTATCAATGGCAAGCCAAACGATACGATTTACGACCAAAACGTAATTCTCTACAAAGGGAGAGATTATATCCTGGAAGAAATGGAAGGGCTAAAATTCAGCATTAATGCCAAATCTTTTTACCAGACCAATTCAGACCAAGCGTACGAACTGTATAAAATCACACGTGATTTTGCTGGGTTGACAGGAAACGAACTGGTGTATGATTTATATACGGGAACGGGAACCATTGCTCAATTCGTCTCTAAAAAAGCGAAAAAAGTAATTGGTGTCGAGGCTGTTCCTGAAGCGATTGCCGATGCTAAAGAAAATGCAAAGCGTAATAATATCACCAATTGTGAGTTCTTCGTCGGCGATATGAAAGTTGTCTTTAACGAAGCTTTTATCGCCCAACATGGCAAGCCTGATGTGATTATTACCGATCCACCAAGAGACGGGATGCATAAAGACGTGATCCAACAGATCTTAAAAATTGCTCCAGACAGAATCGTTTACGTGAGCTGCAGCTCGGCAACCCAAGCACGCGATCTGGCTTTGATGGACGAATTCTATAAAGTTGCAAAAGTTCGCCCTGTGGATATGTTCCCGCAGACGCATCACGTTGAAAATGTTGTACTTTTGGAAAAAAGATAAAATTGATGAAGAAATTCCACACTATAATTGCGTCACTTTTTATAGCCGTTTGTTTTTTCGGATGCGAGAAGGACGATATTTGTTCGGGTACCACTCCCACTACTCCTAGATTGATTATCGAATTTTACGAAAAAGACAATCCTTCGGTCTTAAAAACGGTAACCAACCTAAAAGCTGTAGCTGTGGATGGATCGCCAAACGGAGTTGTTTTCAATGACATCCTGCTATCGACAGACCCTAACCGTTATTTGGCCAATTCCAACAAAATAGGACTGCCTCTAAAAATCAATGGCGAGACGACAGAATATACGCTTACGCTAAATTCGACCAGCGCAAATCCTGCTATCCGGAACGCAGATAAGATTACCTTCAATTATATGACTAAAGAAATCTACGTTTCCAGAGCTTGCGGTTATAAGACTAATTTTGACCTAACGGGAAGTCCTATTCAAGAGCCAAATGCCGTTGACAGTAATAAATGGATCAACAATATTATTGTCGAAACACCTAATATAGAAACCGAAAATGAAATACACATTAAAATCTATTTTTAATCTGGCTTTAGTGCTGATTTCATTATCCGCTGCTGCTCAAGAAAAGAAACCCGATACGATTGTTCCAAAGACCGAGCGCTATGGCTTGCGTGTCGGAGCCGATCTGTATAAAATAGCAAGATCGATCTACGATAAAGATTATAAAGGTTTTGAAATTACGGGAGATTACCGCCTAACGCAAAAAATCTATATTGCTGGCGAAATCGGTAATGAAAACAAGACAACAGACGAGCCTCAATTAAACTTTACGACAAAAGGAACGTATTTCAAGGCAGGTTTTGACTACAACATCTACAAAAACTGGCTGGACATGGAAAACATGATTACGCTTGGCATGCGCTATGGCGTAAGCTCGTTTTCTCAAGAATTGAACAGCTACACCATCTATAACCCTAATCCTTATTTTGACGAAACGGATGTTGTTACCGTATCTCGCAAATACAATGGACTTTCGGCTCATTGGATAGAATTCGTTGCCGGCGTAAAAGCAGAAGTGTTCGACAACCTTTTCATGGGCTTTACGCTTCGCATGAACCGTTTGGTTTCAAATAAAAAGCCCAGCGATTTTGACAATTTGTACATTCCTGGTTTTAACAGGACGTATGATGGTGATTTTGGCGTAGGATTTAATTACACCATAAGCTACTTCATTCCGATCTACAAAAAGCAAAACCTTCCTAAAGTGGAGGAAGAAAAGAAAAAGGAAGAATAGCTATTTTAGTTGCTTGATTCCTTTCATGAAAATCCACTTCATAAAAAGTTTTTCTCCGTCATTCGTTTTTATAGCTTGAAATTGAGGCGAAAGAATCGTGCCTACTACAAATGCCGTTAACGGAATCCAGAATCCTTGCAAGTTAGTATAAGCAGCTACTAAAAAGCGCACAAGAATAAACAAAGCGGCGAAGCACAATAATTGGTATAGGAATGCTTTTGTTTTTAAAGTCATTATATGAATTCGTTAGATTAGAGATAGGCTCTGTTGAATAATCGATGCAAAGCTAATTATAAAATTATTTTTCCGAAAGTTTATAGATAGAAGTATTTGCTTTGGAATTGCTTATCAAAACAGCATAATCAATAAAACCAGCCGTCGATTTTTTACTATAGTCGATCTGTTCTTTAGGTTTGGGCGTCAAAATAACTTCCATTAGATCAGAAGTACCGATCTGTTCATAAGGGCTTCCGTTTTGGTTGAGCCTGAAAATGGTCATGTCTGAAATCTTCTGTTTTTTCAATTCGTCAATTCCCTTAAAGTATTCTTTTTTATAATCACCGATACCAAAGCCTCCTTCGGTTGTTGATTTTTTATAATTGCCTTTTTTATCATAAATGACATCCCAAAGTACTCTTGATTTGGTCAAATAGCCTAGAATTGAAACTATTTCTTCTTTTTTATAGATTTTATTTTCAATCAACTGCGTGAAAAATGAAGGAGAATTATCATCTTCTCTAATTTTCATCAAATGCGCAAAGCCATATCTAAAAAATTTCAACTCATTGTCGTAATTATAGATTTTTGATAAGGCAATGTAGTTATTATAAATAGCTTTTTCTCTGGAACTTTCTCCAAAACTTTCCTTTATCGTCGCAATCAAATGATGAAACTGGTTCTTATCAGTTATAAATTTCTCATAGGATTTTTGATCTGCTTCATAATCCGCTACAAATTCTCTGAGCATTTTCTTAGCATAGTTTTCTTTATAGGGAGAATAGTTTGCCGTATCTTTTTCGACCATCTCCTTCAAGACGTCCAATTTCTTCCAGCTTCCTATTCCGTTATTCGCTAATGACAGCAAATGCTTACAGGTATATTTGTAGCTCACAATAGGGTCAGCGCCTAAAACTTTTATTTTCTTGTCTGATGCCAGATCGTCATTTATCTTTTTAAGGTTTTTCCATTTCATGAAGGTTTCTACAGAACGTTCTTGAGGCACTCTTCCGCCATAGGTTTCAACCAGATCTTTCAACAATTTCTCGTCTCCATTTTGGAGGTATTCGTTAAAGAAATACGCAATGCTATAGTCAGTTTCAGGAAAATAGAATCGGATAGTATTATTTTTTAATACCGATTTCAAAAGCAATAGTTCTGCTTCCTCTGTTTTGGCACTTCCATGATAGGCTCCAAATCCTATTATTTTCATCTCCGTTTGCGGAAATGCTGCCAGCTTATTTAAGTCAAACTTATTATTTGACAAATAATCCTGCTTGCTTTCTTGTGAAAAAGCCAGATGCAAACAGAACAAACATAAGAGCAACAAAATTTTGGATTTCATAAGCGCACGCTATTACTTTTATAGAATTATGAAGTAGGCGGCGCGAATTTGGCTCTTTTACTACCCTCATACATTTCATATTTTACCAATCGTGCTTCCAGGCTTCCGTTAAAAAGCTTGATTTTTCTTGACGGTTTTAGCCCCACAAACTTCAAAGCTTCGAGATTTGCCGTAATAAACCAAGCATTTGTACCCGGATAATTCTGTTTTAGGGTATCGCCAATATTTTTATAAAAACGCTCCATTTCGATATCTAAACGTTCACCATAAGGCGGATTGAAAACCATATGCAGCGGGCCTTGCGTCGTTTTTTCGGTATCGAAGAAATTCTTTTCTGCGATAGAAACATATTCGTCTAAATTGGCATTTCTTATGTTGTCTTTTGCTTTTGAAACCGCCGACGGCGCTTTATCATAGCCTTGAATCGTATAATGGAATTCCTTTATCTTTTTCATCAGCGAATCGATAATCTGGTCGAAAAGCTCATTGTCCCAATCCTTCCATTTCTCAAAAGCAAATTCTTTTCTGTTTAGATTCGCCGGAATATTGCAGGCAATCATTGCGGCTTCCGCCAAGATGGTTCCCGAACCGCACATCGGGTCTAGAAAATGCCCTTGTCCGTCCCAGCCAGAAAGCAACAGCATTCCTGCCGCCAATACTTCATTGATAGGCGCTATATTGGTCGCTGTCCTGTAGCCTCTTTGGTGAAGCGAATTTCCAGAAGTATCTAAAGCAACCGAAATCTGGTCTTTATCGATATGAATATTGATTCTCAAATCAGGGTAATCCTTATCAACACTAGGCCTAGCTCCTGTCTTATTTCTAAATTGGTCCACAATCGCATCCTTACTTTTCTGAGAAACGAATTGCGAATGCTTGAAGTAGTCCGAATGTACCGTCGTATCGATTACAAAAGTCTGGTTGGAGTTCATATACTGCGACCAATCGATTCCCGAAATTCCTTTGTACAAGCCTTGCTCGTTTGTAGCTCTGAAATAGTAGATCGGCTTCAAGATTTTCAAGGCAGTTCGCAGCGAAAGATTGGCTTTATACATAAATCCTTTATCACCGACAAAACTCACCATCCTCACGCCTTGTTCTACGTCTTGCGCTCCTAAAATCTGCAATTCTTTTGCTAATATTTCTTCAAAGCCAAAAAAGGTCTTGGCTATCATTTTAAAATTTTCCATATGGATTTTACCCTCTAAAATGGGCACTACTTATAGTTATATTCTGCAAAAATACACTAAATTTGTGGCTTAAATAAATACGATGCAAAAAGAAAAAAATACTTGGTTTGCCTCTTGGTTCGACACTCCATATTACCACATACTCTACAAAGACCGAGATTATGAAGAAGCCCAAGTGTTTATGGACAATATCACGAATTATCTCAATCTTCCTGAAGACGCAAAAATATTAGACCTAGCCTGCGGAAAAGGCCGCCATTCGGTCTATCTCAACCAGCTTGGATACGATGTCACGGGTGCTGACTTATCTGAAAACAGCATTGCCGAAGCCTCCAAATCTTCAAATGCTAAATTGCATTTCAAAGTTCACGACATGAGGGTTTCGTTTGATGAGAAATTCGACGCGATTTTCAATCTGTTTACCAGCTTTGGCTATTTCGAAAACGACGAAGACAACCTTACGACTTTAAAAGCCATAAAAGAAAGCTTGTCTGAATATGGTTTTGCCGTCATCGATTTTATGAACGTGCATCACGTTATCCAAAATCTGGTTCCGGAAGAAACCAAAACCGTAGAAGGCATCGATTTTAAGATTAAACGCTATGTAAGGGATGGCCATATCTTCAAAGAAATCGACTTTGAAGACAAAGGCGAGAAATTCCATTTCGTAGAAAAAGTCCAAGCCCTGACACTAGAGGATTTTGAAGAGATGATGGAAGAAGCGGGTATTTTCCTCCTAGATACTTTCGGGGATTATAAATTAAAAAAATTCTACAAGCACGAAAGCGAACGATTGATAATGGTTTTCAAATAATTTAGGTCGAACCTCCACTACTAAATTTCTAAGTGTCACTATGAATAACATTTTGCCTTATATACTGCCCCTGCTTTCCGTTTTAATCGGCTATGCCATCGCATTATTCCTAAAACCAAAGAAGAAGACCAACCTGAAACTATTGATGGCTTTTAGCGGTTCATTCCTGCTTTCCATTACGGTGATGCACCTGCTACCCGAAGTATATGAAGCCGAACATCATGCCCATCACGACCACGGTCATGAGCATTCTAATGTTATAGGGATTTTTATCATGCTCGGAATCTTATTCCAGATTATCTTAGAGTTCTTCTCAAAAGGAGCGGAACACGGACACGTTCACGGCCATGAAGAAATCCACAAAATGCCTTGGCTGCTATTCATCAGCCTTTGCATTCATGCATTATTAGAAGGATTTCCTGTAAGCCACCATCATGACTTGGCATTAGGAATAGCCATCCATCACTTGCCGATTGCCATTATCCTGACTTCTTTTTTCGTCAATGCAAACCTCAACAAGACGGCTATTTTGCTATTTATGATTGCCTTTGCAATAATGACGCCTTTAGGAACCGTTCTTTCAGAATACCTTCCTTTCTTGACTGCTTATTATACCGAAATCACTGCAGTCGTAATCGGAATATTGTTCCATATTTCGTCTACGATTATTTTTGAAAGCAGCGAAGGGCATAAATTCAATCTTGCTAAGCTGTCGATGATTGCGATTGGAATTGTAGCGGCTTATTTTATATAAAATCAAGCTAAATTCAAAGCCTAGCCTCCTGCTTTAGTAGGCAAAACTTTGTAACTTTGAAACTAATTCACTTTGCACTTTAAAAAATGAGCTTCATTAAAACCACAGAGCAATCTTCAAAATACGAGCACTTAGAAAAAATGCCTATTGCAGAACTGCTTCAAAACATCAATAACGAAGACAAGACCGTTCCGCTTGCCGTTGAAAAGGCACTGCCGCAGATTGAAAAATTGGTTGAAAAAGTAGTCGAAAAGATGAAAAACGGCGGCCGATTATTCTACATCGGAGCCGGAACTTCTGGACGCTTAGGAATCGTCGATGCTTCTGAATGTCCGCCGACATTTGGCGTTCCATTTGATTGGGTCATCGGAATTATTGCCGGAGGCGACACTGCCATCCGAAAAGCAGTAGAATTTGCAGAAGACGATAAAGAACAAGCTTGGAAAGACCTGCAAGAGTGGAATATTACTGAAAAAGATATTGTTATCGGAATCGCTGCTTCGGGAACTACGCCTTATGTTATCGGAGGCCTGCAGAAATGCAATGAAAATAACATCGCCACAGGAAGCATTTCCTGCAATGCCGGAAGTCCGCTGTCACAGACATCTAACTTTCCGATTGATGTGGTAGTCGGACCCGAATTCGTAACCGGAAGCTCCCGAATGAAAGCCGGAACCGCCCAGAAATTAGTCCTAAACATGATCTCGACGGCAACGATGATCCAGCTCGGAAAAGTCAAAGGCAACAAGATGGTCGATATGCAATTGAGTAATCACAAACTAGTAGGGCGAGCTGTAGGAATGATTATGGAAGAGCTTTCCATATCAGAAGATGAAGCAAAATCATTACTCGAAAAATACAAGAACGTCAGGAATTCTATAGAGAATTATAAAAAGTAACCTATGAATACTGATAAAAAAATACTCCAAAAAGGAATCTTATACCTGTCCATCGCAATGCCCTTGCTTTTTCTAGGTCCTGTCATTATCCACAGTGCTTTTAAAAACCAGAGCCATCCGTGGTATGTAGTTGTTTTGGGCTTTGGTATTTTAGCCTGTTTGGGAGCCATGATGATGTTATTTTTGGGAATCCGAAAAATCATGAACAGCCTATTCAAGAAGCGATGAAAGAAACGATTCACATAGGCAAGACGTTTACCAAAGTAATCCATACCGAAGAATCGGTTACCCATCGGGAATTTGAAAACTGTACTTTTATAGACTGCGACTTCTACGGCAGCAACTTTTCACAAAGCCAATTTTTAGACTGTACTTTTAAAGGCTGTAACCTTTCAATGATAAAGCTGAATGCGACAAGCCTAAAAAACGTCGAATTTGAGGAATGCAAAATGATGGGCATTGCCTTTGAATATTGCGATGATTTCCTATTCGAAGTAAAGTTTAAAGACTGCATGTTAGATTTTTGCTCTTTTGCGAACAAGAAAATGCAGAAGACTCAATTTTCAACTTCGTCCATGCAGGAAGTCAATTTCTCTGGTACCAACCTCACCAAAGCTATTTTTGATGACGTAAATTTAAACGGTGCCTTGTTTGACAAAACCATCCTGATGGAAGCTGATCTGTCAAAAGCCTATAACTTTTCGATCGATCCCGAATTAAATTCAATAAAAAAAGCAAAGTTTTCGCTGAAAGATGCGGGCGGCTTATTAGAAAAATACAACTTAAAACTCGTTTGATATGGAAGCAAATTCTCATTTTTTAGAAAGTGCGAAAAAGCAGTTTTTGTACTATAAGACACTAGGCGAAAAAGCAATACATCAATTAGAAGACGAACAGCTTTTTGTAGCGCTAAACGAAGATACCAATAGCATTGCCACAATTGTAAAGCACCTGCATGGCAATATGCTTTCGCGCTGGACCGATTTTCTTACTTCAGATGGAGAAAAAGACTGGCGCAAGCGAGATGATGAATTTGTAGACACCTACCAATCCAAAGAAGAGCTGCTAGAAAAATGGAACGAGGCGTGGGACTGTCTTTTTAATGCGCTAAACCCGTTACAGCCGGAACAGCTTACCGATATCATCTATATCCGAAATGAAGGCCATACCGTCGTGGAAGCAATCAACAGGCAGCTGGCACATTATCCGTATCATATCGGACAGATTGTCTTTTATGCCAAGCTGTTAAAAAAGACCGAATGGGACAGCCTTTCTATCCCGAAAAACAAATCGGGAGATTATAACGCTGCCAAATTTTCAAAAGAAAAGTCCATTAAAAATTTTACCGACGACGAACTAAAAGGCTTAAACTCTAAATAAATGAAAAAAATACTTCCTTTCGCATTACTTTCACTAGGACTGTTGTCCTCTTGTTATACGGTAGAACGCAACTGCAAAGACTTTAAAACTGGAGAATTTGAATTTGCATACGAAGTCAATGGTGTAAAAAAAACATCTCATTTTGTAAGAAACGATACGTTGGAAATTGATACATTTGAGGGAAAGACCGACAGTTCCTCTGTCCGATGGATTAACGATTGCGAATATGTCTTGGAAAAAATAAATCCGAAGAATATGGCCGAAAAGCAAGCAATCCACATGAAAATTTTGAGTACAACCGAAAATTCTTATACATTTGAGTTTTCAAAATTAGGAGACGTAAACAAACAAAAAGGAACAGTAACCAAAATCAATAAATAAACATCAAAATGGAAGTATTTTTAAATCCGGACGCTTGGATCGCTTTGCTAACCCTTACCTTTCTGGAAATCATCTTGGGTATCGACAACATCATCTTTATTTCGATTGTAACCGGAAAATTGCCTGTTGAGGACCGAAAAAAAGCCACAAGAATAGGTTTGTTCTTGGCCATGTTTATGAGAATCGGATTGCTTTTCGGAATCACGCTTCTTATCGCCATGAAAGCGCCGTTGTTTTCTTTTGATTTTGGATGGTTTAGTGCCGATATTACCGGACAAGCCCTAATCTTATTACTCGGAGGATTGTTCTTGATTTATAAGAGTACTAAAGAAATACATGAAAAAGTAGACCATAAAGGCGAAGAAGAAAAAAGCTTGGGCAGCGCTGCTAAAAAATCATTCTCCAACGTTATCCTTCAAATCCTGCTGATTGACTTGATTTTCTCCGTTGATTCCATCCTAACAGCTGTCGGAATGACCAACGGCCTAGAAGGTGCCTTATATATTATGATTACGGCTGTAGTTATCTCTGTCGGAGTCATGATGCTTTTTGCAGTTCCTGTTGGAAATTTTGTCAATGCCAACCCATCCATCCAGATTTTAGGGCTGGCTTTCTTGATTCTTATCGGTTTTATGCTGATTACAGAAAGCATGCACCTATCTGGCGCACAATTGGCCGGACAGCACGTAGGTGCCGTTCCAAAAGGTTATTTGTACTTTGCCATTGCCTTCTCGCTTGCGGTAGAATTTATCAATATGAAAATGCGCAAGAGGGCTTCTAAATAAGCTTACAGTACATACTATATAAAACGCTTCCAGATTGGGAGCGTTTTTTTTGAAGAGCATCTGTCTTACTATCCTAGCTCAGTAAAAATGACGCTCCAAACCCCACGCTTGACGTTCAATCATCCGCCATTGGCGTTGTAAGTCCCGCGTACGGGGTTCTTAACTCCGGGCGACACGTTAGTAACCCTAAAACTGGCGTTCGCGACCCCAATTTTGGCGTCCTGAGATTGGATTTTGAGGTTCGGAACGCCAAGCGCGGGTGTCGCGACGTCAAACACGGATGATAGAACGTATCGGACGGGGCATTTTCATGCGTTGGCGGGTGTTTTTATCGGGCTCGCGGGTGTTTTTCATAAGCTTGGAGAGGAATTAGGTACTTATACCCTTTCATGCACATAAAATAACATTCCGTTGGTTTCAAAAACAATTCCTTTACGTTTAAATATACTTTTAAAAATCATTCCTTAATTTAATGTTAACGTCTCATAAATAGCTTTGTGCCAAACAAAAAACCAACAAAATGAGACAACTAAAAACAAAAAACTTCGCTTTATTGGCGACATTGAGCCTTGTGATGGCAAGCTGCCAGAACGATGACAATTCTAACGGAACTCCCGTAAACAAGGACATTGATTTTACATCGCATTCCTCAATACCGCCTTTCGTTTTTCCGATGGCCGGATTTGAAGACATGCAAATCAGCACCTTAATTACAAGTGCCGACCAACTATCGCAATCGCCAACCTTCGTGTATGGCGCGCAGCCGGATGGTGCAGGATTGATGAAAAACCCTTCTGGAGAAGGCTACATCTTGATTTCCAACCACGAAATCCTACAGGCGGTTTCTAGAGTATACCTAGACAAGACGTTCAAGCCTGTCAAAGGAGAATATATTGTTGACGGTGTTGGAGGTATGACGCGTTTGTGTTCTGCAACATTGGCTGTTCCAGAAATCCACGGATTTGGACCGATATTCTTGACGGCTGGAGAAAGCGGTGAAGAAAGCATGGTTCACGGTATCGACCCAATGGGACTTACGAACGACAGAAGCAGAACTGACCGAGTACTTCCTGCTTTAGGAAAAGCAAGTATGGAAAATGCCGTGCCGCTTCCAAAAGAAGCGTACCAAGGCAAGACTGTTATCTTGATAGGAGAAGACCAATCGTATGCTACGTCTCATGCCAGTGCCGGACAGCTAATCATGTACATGAGCAATACCGTAGGCGACCTGTCGAACGGAAAATTATATGCCTTAAAAAGAACGGACGGAAACCAAGTAGAAACGGCTATGACCTTAAAC
The DNA here is from genome assembly GCF_003634455.1 of Flavobacterium endophyticum. GTDB lineage: Bacteria > Bacteroidota > Bacteroidia > Flavobacteriales > Flavobacteriaceae > Flavobacterium > Flavobacterium endophyticum. The sequence continues at coordinate 174,650 of NZ_RBLC01000001.1, forward strand.
AATACGTATAATGTTTCGTTTGTTGAAATTCCGAATGCCAAAAACCTTACAGGTGCGGTAATCAACACGACGGTAAACAACTTAGGCGCTATCCGTTTTTCAAGAGTGGAAGACGTTGATTACAGAAAAGGCGGAGGCAGCAACAGCCGCGAGGTCTATTTTACAGCAACAGGTCAGGCGACATCAAACGCTCCTGTAGATGGCTATACGATGTGGGGACGTGTGTACCGATTAAAAATGGATGCCAACAACCCATTGGCTGGAACTCTTGAAGTAGTAGCCGAAGGCGACAGTACTCCGGGAACGGGATTAATCAATCCTGACAACCTTTGCGTTACCGAAAACTTCGTGTACATCCAAGAAGATGGCGACAGCTACTATGCTGCGGCACAACACGATTCGTATATCTGGCAATACAACATTGCTACTAAGCAAAACAAGCCTTGGCTGAACATGAACCATAAAAGAACGGATGCTGCTTGGAACTCTTTGTACAACCAGACAGGTGAAATGCGTTTCGGAAGCTGGGAATTTGGAGCCATGATTGATATTTCTGATGTCATCGGCGTTCCGGATACCTTCATGGTCAACGTACATCCGCACACTTGGCAGAAAGATGCTTTCCTAAATGCTGACGGAAGCGGCAGAAGCACAAACAAAGAAGGTGGCCAGACGGTAATCATCAGAAACGTACAGCGCTAATTTTCAATTTAGATATCCATAACCGACAACCCTTATCCTTCATAAGGGTTGTTGCTTTTATTCAAATTACATGAAATTGAAATACTTTGCCCTTCTCTCGCTAGTGCTTTCCTTGCTCCTTTCTAGCTGTAAAGAAGCCGTGCCTGAGAAAAACATAAAGCAGGAACTTTTGGTCGATCTTACAAAACTGAAAAATGAGATTATCCTTTTTCAAGAAATCGTGTTTAAGGAAGCTTCCCAAAAAGAAATCGTAGAGCAGTTTAAAAAATCAAGACTGCAATACAAAAGGATTGAATGGGCTGTGGAATATTTTGTACCAGAAACAGCACGATTCATGAACGGGCCAGCGTTGGACGAGATGGAATTGGAAGAAAACAAATTTTTCGTGCCTAACGGTTTTCAGGTTATCGAAGAACTCATCTATCCTGAATACAGTCCCGAAAACAAAAAAGAGGTCATCCGCGAGCTAGACATACTCCTCTCGAATGCCAAACAAGTAGAAGCTACTTTTGAAGCCATTACCATCAGCGACGATTATGTAGTAGATGCTGTGCAGCAAAATGTCTTTAGGATCTTGACGTTAGGAATTACAGGTTTTGATAGTCCGATACTTAACTCTTCTATCCCCGAAGCCAAACAAAGTCTGGCATTAGTACCGGAACTGCTTTTGCTTATCAATCCAAAAAGCAAGACTTTGGCTGAACTACAGCAAATCGTTGCCAAAGCAAAGGCCTACTGCGATTCAAACCCTGATTTTAATACGTTCAACAGGGCTGAATTTATCACGCAATACCTAAATCCGATTTCCAGAAAACTAAGCGCTTTCCAGAAAGAAGAAAAGATACCTTTCGTTGAAAGAAATCGTCCGCTAAAAGCGACGGCTACGACTTTATTTGATGAAAATGCTTTCGACGTGGATGGATTTGTGGCTTCCAACGAATACAAATATTCTAAAGAAAAAGTGGCTTTGGGCGAGAAACTGTTCTATGACAAAACCCTATCTAAAAACAACGACAGAAGCTGTGCTACCTGCCATAATCCCGAAAAAGCATTTACGGATGGATTGAAAACCAACATTTCCTTAAAAGGCAAGAACCTAAACCGAAATACGCCTACACTCACCTACGCTTCCCTGCAAAATGCCCAATTTTGGGACATGAGACAGCTCGACTTAGAAAAACAGAGCGTTGATGTTATTGAAAATAAAGACGAAATGCACGGGTCGCTGGCGGACATTCATTCAAAAGTTTCGGCAACTACAGAATACCAAAAGCTATTTAAGAAAGCTTATCCGAAATCCGAAAAGTCAGAAGCCTGGCAGATCCAGAATGCCATTGCCAGCTATGTACGTTCGCTCAATTCGTTTGATTCTAGGTTTGATTTGTACATGAGAGGCGATACAGCCAAGATGAACACCGAAGAACTTCAAGGCATGAATGTTTTTATGGGAAAAGCAAAATGCGCTACCTGCCACTTTACGCCTTTGTTTAACGGAACGGTGCCTCCGAATTTTGCAAAAACAGAACACGAAGTTATCGGCACGCCAGAAGACGCTTCCGGAAAACACCTAAGCGATGATACTGGAAGATATCTTTTCAACCAGTTGCCACAGCTCAAAGGAGCTTTTAAGACACCGACGCTCCGCAATGTTGCGGTAACGGGGCCTTACATGCACAACGGCGCTTATAAAACGTTAGAGAAAATTGTAGAATTCTATGATTTGGGAGGCGGAACAGGATTAGGCCTTTCCGTAGAAAACCAGACGCTTCCGACGGACAAACTAAACTTGACGGCAGCAGAGAAAAAGGCCTTGGTTGCCTTTATGAAAACACTCACCGACAAAAGGTATGAATAACGAAAAACGGAATGCAATTCGATTGCATTCCGTTTTTTATTTTAGTCTAAGCTTAACGTAATCTGTCCGTCGTCATCCAACTGTATGTCTCCTGAAATTTCGGTATCGCCAGACACTTCAATTTCTTCTGGGATTTCTTCTTCCGGAATTTCATACGGCAAAGGTTCCAGCAGATTGACTTGTTTTAATTTATCGGCTGTCAATTGATTTCCGATTGCTTTTATTCCTTTCACGGCAATAAAGCTTTCTAAATCAACCGTCTGATTTTCTTTCTGAACACCTTTTACCTTGGCGAATACTACCTCCGCTACAGGGCGATAATCTGTTGCAACAATTTCTAATTGTGATTTCGGATGTTCTGTAATAAAAACTTCTTCTTTGTTTTCGTTTTCGATCAAGAAACGCTTTACATAATAGCGTTCTTTTTCGCCATCATAATAAATCGCAGAAATCGGTTTTTTAGGAATCCATTTTTCCAAAACAACCATATCTTCATCAAAATGCGTCGTCAGTTCTGGAATAATCGTTTTTAATTTTCCAGACTGATTGATAATCAGCAGCCTGTCATTTGGTCGGAATTCGCCTAACAATTCGCCTCTTCCGTCTACATTTAGTTTCTGTACCGTATCGTCAAACCAGATTCTTCTTGGCTTTAAGGTCGAAATTCCTTTCTCCTTCAATTCGATTTTTTTGATCGGGTATTTGGTGACCAAATTTCCTTTAGAAGCCCTACCCTTGATGGCCAGCGTCGCAAAATCAATATCGAATTTCAGTTTTTTGATGCTTCCTACCTGGCGCAATAAGATCGTAATGACTTCCGCTTCGCCATTCGGATTATGGGAGAAATACAGTACTTGCGAGCCTGCTTTTTCTTGGGTCAGGTCATACGCTTTATCACGTGTAATTCCAGAAACGTTGAAACGTTTGATATAAGAAGGCCCGGATTTACCATCGCGGTAGATCATGTTATAAATCGTGCGCTTGTCGTTTTTATCGAAAATGGCGACATGGATAATATCCTTCCCAACGAACTTTTTATCATCGACTTTAGAAACCATCATGGTTCCGTTTCGAAGAAAAACAATAACATCATCAATATCGGAACAATCCGTAACGTATTCGTCTTTTTTCAAGCCGGTTCCGATAAAGCCTTCTTCCCTATTTACATAGAGTTTCGTATTTCTCAGCACTACTTTTGTCGCTTCGATATCATCAAAAATTCGGAGTTCGGTCTGGCGTTCTCTTCCCTTTCCGTATTTCTCTTTTAGCTTCGTAAAAAAAGTAATGGCAAAATCAATAATATGCTCTAAATCGTATTTTACTTGCTCGATGTCGCCTTCCAAAGCTTCAATCTTTTCTTGTGCTTTGTCAATATCAAACTTAGAGATTCTCTTGATTCGGATTTCTGTCAAACGGACAATATCTTCTTCGGTTACGGCACGTTTCAAATGCTGTACATACGGTTTTAGTCCTTCATCGATGGCTTTGATAACGCCTTCCCACGTTTCTTCTTCCTCAATCAAGCGGTAGATTCTTTTTTCAATGAAAATACGTTCCAAAGAAAGGAAATGCCATTGTTCTTCTAACTCGTCAAGCTGGATTTCCAACTCGCGTTTCAGCAAATCAACCGTCCTATGCGTCGATATCTTTAGCATATCGGAAACGCCGATAAACAGAGGCTTATGGTTCTCGATGACGCAACCTAACGGCGCTACAGACGTTTCGCAAGCCGTAAAAGCAAACAGCGCATCAATCGTCTTATCAGGAGAAACCCCTGGAAAAAGATGGATCAAGATTTCTACCTCAGCGGCGGTATTGTCTTCAATTTTTTTGATCTTGATTTTCCCTTTTTCGTTCGCTTTCAGGATACTTTCAATCAACGTCGACGTATTCGTGCTGAACGGAATCTGGGTAATCACCAACGTCTGCTTGTCCAATTGCCCGATTTTAGCACGAACGCGGACACGTCCGCCACGCATACCATCGTTATAATTAGAAACATCGGCAATACCCGCAGTCGGAAAATCAGGGTATAGTGTAAAAGGTTTTCCTTTTAATATTTTTATGGAACTATCAATCAGCTCATTAAAGTTGTGCGGTAGTACTTTTGTGGAAAGTCCGACGGCAATACCTTCGGCACCTTGCGCTAATAATAGTGGAAATTTTACGGGAAGATTGATGGGCTCGTTGCGTCTTCCGTCATAAGAAGCCTGCCACGATGTAATCTTTGGCGAATACAAAACGTCATGCCCAAACTTGCTGATTCGTGCTTCGATATAACGAGAAGCTGCGGCACTATCTCCAGTAAGGATGTTACCCCAGTTACCCTGCATGTCTATAATCAAGTCCTTCTGTCCGATCTGTACCATGGCATCGCCGATACTCGCGTCACCGTGAGGATGGTACTGCATGGTATGCCCGACAATGTTCGCTACCTTATTGTAACGACCATCATCCAACTCTTTCATGGAGTGCATGATCCTGCGCTGTACAGGCTTGAAACCATCTTCGATAGCAGGAACGGCACGTTCAAGGATTACGTAGGAAGCATAATCCAAAAACCAGTCTTTATACATTCCAGTTACCTTGGTAATGGTATCCTGGCTGTCCTCTTCTTGATTGTCGTAAAAATGCTGTCCTGTTCCTTCTGGCTGACCTTCTATTGGCTCTAAATTCTCTTCTTCGTCCATTTATTCAAGTTCGTTCCTTAAATTATTTCGATTGTAAATTGTATTCTATTTTTCCACCACATCCAATTCCACCTTCAAGTTATTGATGATGAATTCTTGTCGGTCTGGCGTATTTTTGCCCATGTAAAATGACAAGAGCTGTTCGATAGAAGTCAGCTTGTCCAACATAATCGGGTCTAATCGGATATCATCGCCTATGAAATGCTTGAACTCATCAGGAGAAATCTCTCCCAAACCTTTAAATCGCGTGATTTCTGGCTTCGGTTTTAGCTTTTCGATGGCGTTTACGCGTTCTTCTTCGGAATAGCAGTAAATCGTTTCCTTTCTGTTTCTAACCCTAAACAAAGGCGTCTGCAAAATATACAAATGCCCTTCTTTGATTAATTCTGGGAAAAACTGCAGGAAGAAGGTAATCAGCAGCAATCGGATGTGCATACCGTCGACATCGGCATCGGTTGCGATTACGATATTGTTGTAACGCAGGTCGCCCATATCCTCCTCTATATTCAAAGCGGCTTGGAGCAGGTTGAATTCTTCGTTTTCGTAGACAATCTTTTTGCTCATGCCATACGAATTCAGCGGTTTTCCACGCAAGCTGAAAACGGCTTGGGTATTAACGTCACGCGATTTCGTAATGGAACCCGAAGCCGAATCTCCCTCGGTGATAAAAAGCGTGCTTTCTAAGCTTCTTGGGTTTTTAGAATCGGTCAAGTGTACACGGCAGTCGCGTAATTTTTTATTGTGAAGACTGGCTTTTTTAGCGCGGTCTTTGGCTAATTTTCGGATTCCAGATAATTCTTTTCTTTCACGCTCCGCCTGCAAAATCTTGCGTAAAAGTAACTCAGCCGTTTCTGGATTTTTATGAAGGAAATTATCTAATTTATTTTTAACGAAATCATTGATAAACGTACGAACCGATGGCAAGTCCGGCCCCATATCTGTCGAACCTAACTTTGTTTTGGTCTGTGACTCGAAAACAGGCTCCATCACTTTGACACTAATGGCGCTGACAATTGATTTTCGTACATCTGAAGGTTCAAAACCTTTGTTGTAGAATTCACGAATCGTTTTTACGAGCGCTTCGCGGAAGGCAACCAAATGGGTTCCTCCTTGCGTCGTATTCTGACCGTTCACGAAGGAATGGTATTCTTCTGAATATTGTGATTTGCTATGCGTAAGGGCTACCTCGATATCGTCTCCTAGCAGGTGGATGATTGGATAGACCATATCGTCTTCGGCAATATTTTCTTCTAATAAATCCTTAAGTCCGTTATCGGAATAAAATTTTTCGCCATTGTAAATTATCGTCAAGCCCGTATTCAGGTAGCAATAATTTTTCAGCATTTTCAGGATATATTCGTTCCTGAATTTATAGTTCTTGAAAATGGCTTCGTCTGGAATAAAGGTAACTTTCGTTCCTTTTCGCTTTGTGGTATCGATTACATCTTCTTCAAGCACTAAATTACCAGCCGAAAACTCAGCCGCTTTCTGTTTGTCTTCACGAACAGATTCTACCCTAAAATAATTGGATAAGGCGTTTACGGCTTTGGTACCGACACCATTCAGACCGACCGATTTCTTAAAGGCAAGCGAATCGTATTTACCACCCGTATTCATTTTCGAGACTACATCGACTACTTTTCCAAGCGGAATTCCACGGCCGTAATCGCGTACGGAAACCGTCTTGTCCTTGATAGTCACCTCGATAGTTTTTCCGGCGCCCATAACGAACTCATCGATACAGTTGTCTAAAACCTCTTTTAATAAAATATAGATACCATCATCTGGTGAAGAACCGTCTCCTAATTTCCCGATATACATTCCCGGACGCATTCGGATGTGCTCTTTCCAGTCGAGAGAACGGATATTGTCTTCAGTATACTGATTTTGTTCTGACATTTGAAAATTATGGATTTTGTGCTAATATACAGTATCGACAAGAAAAATGAAAGTCTTGCAGGGTAAAGTTATCAATAGAATATTGACAAATGAATTGGGGATTTGTGATGGAAGATTTATGATTTTTGCTTTGCTTATCTGTTAGATTGCGGTCGATTTTCCGCGTATTATTTTGTACATGGAAACGGCTTTTTGGTTTACAAAAATAGTCAAATAACAATCTGAATTAGGAGCTACATGAACATCAAATTCTGTACTATTTCCGTTTCGTTTTAAGATGGCATTTTGAGCTTTATTGTCTGAACTCAGGACATAAAATATTTTGTCATTTTCTCCTAAATTTTCTAATTTAAATGGAATAGTGTTCGATTTTTTAAGGGACAAAATTCCGTTTTGTGGAGCAATAAATCGAAAGTCAGACTTTATATAATCGGCATAATAAAAAGGAAAGTTGGCATACTCTTTTTCGGAAAAATTGCCTAGAATCCAATTCTTTTCGTCTGGAAAATGATTCAAGACAAAGAACTCGGGCTCGGTAAAAAAATAGCCTGAATTAAACTTTGGAACAAAAGTTCTTTTTTGTTCGTTCACGACGCCTGCACCCCACGTTACATCGAGCAATTTCCATTTGCCATTGACTTTTACAGCATTCCAAGCGTGCGTGCTTTCTGTGGGCAATTTCCCGATGTCACTCGGACTTGTTTTTGCATTTCCGGTCACGACTGCACTTTCTAATCCTGACAAATTAGCAAGATGCTCATAAAGCAAGGCATAGCCTTGACAGAGCGCTACATTTGTCTTTAACACTTTATTGATTTTATCCAGCTTGATCTGCTTTTGCTTTTGTACTTTTTCTTCTTCTGTTCGGTAGCGATAAGCAGTTACGTTTGCTCCTGACCTAGAAAAAAAACTTTTTACATCGTATTTTACATTGAAAGCAATCCACGAAAAAATTGCGCGTGCTTTGTCTTCTTCCTTCGAAAAATCACGGTTAATTTTTGAAGCTAGTTCTTCTGGTTTTGAAAATGTTTTGGGATAATTGGAAACAATGGCATCCACTTTTGAAAAATCCTGCGCAAAAACAGGCAGGCACAAAAAAAGCATCCATAAAAATGCCTTTTTTAAAACGCTTACATATATCTCTTTCATAGCATGACAATTAGCAAGAATCTTGCCAAAAAATAAAGCTATAAAATGAGGAAATTATTCGTGCAATTTGTGAATTCGCATTATCTATAATGACAAAATATTCCAGTATCCGAAGGCGTCCAAACCGCGGCTTTTTGATCCGCACTTTTCAAGGCATTATTTGCCCATGTATTGCAGGTATAGAATAGGCTGTATTTGCGTTTGGCTTCGTAAAAGCTGTCATTCTGCCCATAGGTCGTCGCATGAATCAAGATTGGATTTCCATCTGCATCATACTGAAAACTATCTTCAATATATTTTATCAGCTTTGCATATTCTTCTTTGCTGATATTGATTTTTATGCAATCTTCATTCTCTTTTAATTGCTTAAAAAAAGTCGCATGCATCGCTGAAGTTCCGAGATAAAATGCAGCATTGAAAGCAGTACTGAATTTTAAATCAGACCATTCTGGCGTATTCAGATAAAATCCTTTATCGCCCCAACCAAAGCCAATAAATTTCATCGTAGCGTCTTTTGAGGCGATGTGGTCAAATTTAATTTTCTCGCTCCAATCCTTATATTCAGTCTTTATCGGAACTACGATATCGGTATGAACACCATTACTTTTGATATAAATCGCTACATCTTCGGTCGGATTCTTGTCTTCAGAATTGACTGAAAATCTTGGCAAAACCAAGGCAACAATTATATATAGAACAAAAAAAGCTAAAATCCCTAAAAGGAATTTCAGCAGTAGGCGCAGTATTTTTCTTAAGGATTTCAAAGAGGAAAGTTTTTTACGATTTCTTTCAATTGATTATCATATTCTGGGTTTGAAATAATTCGCTTTTCAACATCGAAATTAGTATAAAAGCTTGGCAACGAAAAAAGGGCTTTGATATTTCCGCCATGCCTTGGAAGGTTGCCGTTTGCAAATTCCAAAACACCTTTGCCTCCTCTTCCGCCTGGAGAAGTCGCCATCAGCAGCATTGGTTTTTGCTGGAATACTTCGTTTTCTATCCTAGAACACCAGTCGTAAATATTTTTAAAAGCGACCGAATAGATGCCGTTATTTTCCGCAAGCGAAATAACCAAGATATCGGCTTCTGCTAATTTTGCCAAAAACTTTTTTGCGATTTCGTGCTGCCCGATAACTTTTTCTCTATCTACCGAAAAAAGAGGCATTTCATAGTCGTTGAGATCTAATACTTCTACTTCCGCTTTTTCAAAAAGACCGGTAGCATAGGTTGCCAGCATTTTATTAATAGAGGTCGAGCTATTGCTACCACCAAAGGCAATTATTTTCATAGTTTGGATTTAGTATTCGTTTCCGCGTCTGTAATTTCAAAAATCTCTTTTTGAATTTCTACAGAATATTCATTCGGGCTGATGCTGCCGCCAAAAGCTTTGGCATAGACCTTAGTGAATTCTGCACCAAAGTAAAGAATTATTGCGGAATAATATACCCAAAGCAAAATAATTATCACCGATCCTGCGGCTCCATAGACAGTTGCTACTGCTGAACTTCCCAAATAAAATCCAATGGCGAATTTGCCAATCATAAACAGTATGGAAGTACTTGAGGCTCCGATAAAAGCATCTTTCCATTTTATATTTCCGTCAGGCAATGTTCTAAAGATTATGGCAAAAAGTATCGTAATTATAAGAAATACGATTATTAGATTTAAGACATAAAACAAATAAACCGTACTTTCTGGAAAATACAGCTTGAGCCTTGCGCTTAATAAATCCATGACAGAATTGACCAGCAAACTGACCAATAGAAGGAATCCCACAGAGGCAATCATCGAGAAAGACATTAATCGATTTTGAATGAATTTTTTAATTCCTTTATTCGGTTTTGCTCGAAGTCCCCAAATAAAATTAATAGAGCTTTGTATCTCTGCAAAAACTCCTGAAGCTCCAATTAAAAGCATGACACCTCCAAATATCGTTGCAAAAACATTACTATTGGAAAGCTCTACATTTTTGATCGCGTTTTGTATTTGAATAGCGGCATCATTTCCGACCAATCCATTTATTTGCCCATACAATTGTCCTGTAACCGCTTCTGTCCCAAAAAAGAAACCGCAGATAGTGATGATAATAATCATTAAGGGAGGCAATGCGAAAATGGTATAATAGGATAATGACGCGCTTAATTTGATCGCGTTGTCATCGTTAAATTCATTAAAAGTCGTCTTGAGCAAGTACCATGTTTTTGAAAGCAATCCTTTGGTTTTCATGATAATTTTTGGTTTTGGTTTACTCAAATATAACGTATTTGGGGAAGTTTAAGAATTGGTTTATGGGATTTTTAACGCAAGGAAGCTTTAGTTGAAGGATTGAAGCCACATTCTTCTCCTTATTGTCATACCATAAAAAAAAGCGACACCAAGTGTCGCCTTTTAAAATTTGTTTAAAGAGATTAAACGTTGAATCTGAAATGCATTACGTCTCCGTCTTTTACAATATATTCTTTTCCTTCTACACGAAGTTTTCCTGCTTCTTTTACTTTCGCTTCTGAACCAAAAGCTACATAGTCATCATAAGCGATAACTTCTGCACGGATGAATCCTTTTTCGAAATCGGTGTGGATAACGCCTGCCGCTTGCGGTGCCGTAGCTCCGATATTAATAGTCCAAGCACGAACTTCTTTCACACCAGCCGTGAAATACGTCTGTTGCTTCAATAATTTATAAGCTGCACGAATCAAAACAGAAGCTCCTGGCTCTGTCAAGCCCATGTCTTCTAAGAACACCTGACGCTCTTCGTAGCTTTCTAATTCTGTGATATCCGCTTCAGCGCCTACAGAAAGTACGATAACTTCTGCATCTTCGTCTTTTACCAATTCGCGAACTTGATCTACATATTTATTGCCGCTTACAGCAGAGCTTTCGTCAACATTACAAACATATAATACTGGTTTTGCCGTAATCAATTGGAAAGATTCCATCAAAGCTTCTTCGTCATTATTTTGTGGCGTTATCGTTCGTGCCGATTTGGCTTGCAAAAGCGCTTCGCGGATTCTGTTCAACAATGCTTGCTCAACCTGCGCTTCTTTGTTTCCTGTTTTTGCCGCACGGTTTACTTTCTCAAGACGTTTCTCAACAGTCTCAAGATCCTTTAGCTGCAATTCAATATCAATAGTTTCTTTGTCGCGGATAGGATTTACATTTCCGTCAACGTGAACAATATTATCATTATCAAAACAACGCAATACGTGGATGATAGCGTTGCACTCGCGGATGTTTCCAAGGAATTGGTTTCCTAGACCTTCACCTTTGCTCGCTCCTTTTACCAATCCTGCGATATCTACAATATCTACTGTCGCCATCTGAACGCGTTCTGGCTTTACCAATTCTTCCAGCTTGTTGATTCTCGGGTCTGGCACATTCACGACTCCAATATTAGGCTCAATGGTACAAAACGGGAAGTTCGCGCTTTGTGCTTTTGCATTCGATAAACAATTGAACAATGTTGATTTTCCAACATTTGGCAATCCTACAATTCCTGCTTTCATTATGATATAAGTATGATATTGATAATTTTAAGGGTGCAAATATAAGCTTTTGGATTTGAAATTAAGCGCTATTTGCATTTCTATTTTGATTCCCAAAAAATTAAAATATTCCTATTCAAAACCATATTTTACAAATACTTTATGATTTTTTATTAATTATTTTAATATAAAAAACTTAAATTTGTTAAAATAAACACTCTAATTCAAATCACTATGAAAACGATCTTATTAAGCAGTGTAGCCTTATTAGCTACAATCAGCCTTCAGGCACAGAATAAAAATGTTACTGATGTTTCCAAAACTACTGTAACCACGGTGAAGGATTCAGATGGAGAGAAAAAATATTTAAAAACTCAAGAGGTACAGGAAGTTCAAAATATCGAGTTCCAAAATGCAGATTCTAAAGCCTTAAACAAGGACATGAAAGAAACGCCTGTTGAAGTAGTTTCAAAAACCAAAGTAATGAATCCTGACGGAAGCACAAGAACTGTAGATATTGACCGTTCTTCTTATTATACTTCAAACGGAAAAACATATCAATTGACTCTAGATCCTGCCGGATATGTGATTTCTACGCAAGACAAAAAACGATTGGGAATCTTGAGAGCAACAACTACAAACAGTTATATCTATAGAGGAAAAAACCAGACTTCAGTAGGTTATTTCGACACTAACGGAAATTTAGTTGTTGAAACGTATGATGACAAGTCAGATAAAGTAAGCATTGAAACGTACGTTCGTTCGCAACAATAAGCATTTATATAAATCACTTCATAAAAAAACCTGAATTAATAATTCAGGTTTTTTTTATTTTATGTTTTAGAAGAAAGCTATTCGCCGTGCAAGAATGCTTGTCTGTTTAAAAGGGTTTCTTCGCTTTCTACATGATTATCATCCGGAACGCAACAATCTACAGGACATACTGCAGCACATTGCGGTTCTTCGTGAAATCCTTTACATTCTGTACATTTTCCTGGAACAATATAATAGATATCGTCCGAAAGTGGCGTCTGTGCATCGTTAGCATCAACTTCTTCGCCGCTCGGAAGCACTATCTTGCCACTTAATTTTGTCCCGTCTTTATATCTCCAGTCGTCCGCACCTTCATAGATGGCGGTATTCGGACATTCTGGTTCGCACGCACCACAGTTGATGCATTCGTCTGTTATTATGATTGCCATTTTTTCTTTTTTTTGCTGTAAGCTATAGGCATTCTGCTTTAGGCTTGCCTACTGCCTAGAAAAGGTTTATTTTTGTGCAAAATTACGTCCAAAACAATTCATAAGCAAATCAATATGACTTTAGAACACAAAAAAAATATTTTTGTTGAACTTGGCAAATTTCTTAGCCAATTTTCTGAAAATGAAAGTATTAAAAAAGAAAACGTTTTATATAATGATTTGTTTTTCAATGATTTCCTGGATCTGATTCAATTATCGCAATCGCATAATGGCTGGTATACTCCTGAACAGGTCTTTTTTGCCGTAAATTCTTGGGCAGAAGCGTTGACAAAAGACAATCTGGATCAATGGCTTTCCAGCTATAATTTGGAAAACACAGGAGGCAAAACCGTCGGACTGATTTTGGCCGGAAATATTCCGCTGGTAGGCTTTCATGATTTTTTATCCGTACTCATCACTGGACATAAGGTCTTAATCAAAACATCTTCAAATGACCAGCATTTGTTGCCTTTCTTGGCGAAATATCTCATCGCCATAGAACCTAAATTAGCCGAATACATTACTTTTGTAGATGGAAAACTAGAAAACTTTGACGCCGTTATTGCTACCGGAAGCAACAATACGGCACGTTATTTTGAATATTATTTCAAAGACAAACCGTCTATAATTCGTAAAAACAGAAATTCCGTAGCTGTCTTAGGCGGCTCCGAATCTAAAGAAGATTTCATTGGACTGGGTGAAGATATTTTTAGATATTTTGGTTTAGGATGCCGAAATGTCTCCAAGCTGTTTGTTCCGAAAGACTATAAATTTGATTCTTTTTTTGAAGGGATTTTCGAATATCAAGACGTTATCCACTACGAAAAATACGCTAATAATTATGATTATAACAAGGCTGTCTTCTTGATGAGCAACTTCAAATTGTTAGATAATGGATTCCTTACCATCAAAGAAGATACAAGCTATTCCTCTCCTATTTCAAGCGTTTTTTATGAATTCTACGACGATCTAGAAACGCTAAAAAACCGATTAGAAGCTGACAATGAACAAATTCAGTGCATTGTTTCAAAAGGAATTGTCGACAATAGCATTCCATTCGGAAAAACACAAAAACCAGAACTTTGGGATTATGCCGACAATGTCGATACTATTGCATTTCTTTCATCAATTTAAACAAAACATTGTATAAACATAATCTTACTATATCGTTTTCGTTAATAACCTTGTGAAATTATTACAAAAACGTAAAGGAATCTTTAATGCTAATTTCTGAAATTTGCTTTTCAGAATTTTAGACAACACTTCCTAAACACACACAATGAAAAAACACAATTATAGCGCAGGTCCTTGCATTTTACCGCAAGAAGTCTTCGAAAAATCAGCACAAGCAGTTTTAAATTTCAATAATTCTGGCTTATCGATTTTAGAAATTTCGCATAGAAGCAAAGATTTCGTAGCCGTCATGGAGGAAGCCCGAGCTTTAGTCTTAGAACTTTTAGACCTGGAAGGAAAAGGCTACCAAGCTTTATTTTTGCAAGGCGGCGCCAGCATGGAATTTTTAAGAGTCCCTTACAACTTGCTAAAAGAAAATGGCAAAGCGTCTTATCTAGATACAGGTACTTGGGCCGCTGGAGCCATCAAAGAAGCAAAGGCTTTTGGAGAAACAATCGTAGTCGCTTCTTCTAAAGGAGAAAATTACAACCATATTCCGAAGCAGTATGAAATTCCTGCGGATGCAGATTATTTCCACTGTACTTCAAACAATACGATTTTTGGAACGCAAATGAAGGATTTTCCGAACACGAATATTCCTATCGTTTGCGATATGAGTTCTGATATATTTTCACGCCAGTTAGATTTTTCAAAATTCGACCTGATTTATGCAGGCGCTCAAAAAAATATGGGACCAGCGGGCGTTACGCTCGTTGCTGTCAAAGAAGAAATTTTAGGCAAGACAGGCAGAGCTATTCCAAATATATTAAACTACCAGCAGCATATCGACAAAGAAAGCATGTATAATACTCCGGCGGTTTTTGCAGTCTATACCTCGCTTTTGACCTTGCAATGGCTTAAAAACCTTGGAGGCATTCCTGGAATTGAGAAAATCAACGAAGCCAAAGCAAAGCTTTTGTACACAGAAATCGATAGAAATCCTTTATTTATAGGAACTGCCGTAGCTGAAGATCGTTCTACTATGAATGCTACTTTCCTTCTAAAAGACGAAACCCAAGCTGCTGCTTTTGACAAATTATGGAAAGATGCCGGAATTTCTGGCATATCAGGACATCGTTCTGTCGGAGGTTATAGAGCCTCAATGTACAATGCATTACCGCTAGAAAGCGTCCAGGTATTGGTTGATGTAATGCAAGAATTTGAAAAGACAATTTCTTAAATAGTAAAGTAAAAAAAATGAAAGTATTAGCCAATGACGGTATCTCTAAAAGCGGTATCAAAGCTTTGGAGAAAGGCGGATTTGAAGTCATCACTACAAAAGTAGCTCAAGAACAGGTAGCCAATTATATCAACAAGAATGAAGTCGCTGTGCTTTTGGTTCGCAGCGCGACAAAAGTGCGTCAAGACATCATTGACAATTGTCCTTCGTTGAAGGTGATCGGCCGTGGCGGTGTCGGCATGGACAATATCGATGTGGATTATGCCCGTGAAAAAGGCATCCATGTCATAAATACCCCAGCCTCATCATCAGAATCTGTGGCTGAATTGGTATTTGCTCATTTGTTTTCCGGTGTACGATTTCTTCACGATGCCAACCGCAACATGCCTCTTGAGGGCGATTCTAACTTTGAAGGCTTGAAAAAAGCCTACGCAAACGGAATTGAATTAAAAGGCAAAACACTTGGAATTATCGGCTTTGGAAGAATCGGAAAAGCAGTCGCCAAAATTGGCCTCGGTCTTGGAATGCGCGTTATTGCCTCTGATAAATTTGTAGGCAATGCTGAAATCAAGGTCGATTTTTATAACGGGCAGTTCATTAATGTAGACATCGTTACCGAGCCTATGGAAGATATTTTCAAACATTCTGATTTTATTTCCCTCCACGTCCCTGCCCAAGATGGCTATGTAATCGGAAAAGAAGAATTTGAGCTGATGAAAGATGGCGTAGGAATCGTAAATGCTTCGCGAGGCGGCGTAATTAATGAAGTAGAACTAATTGAGGCTTTGGATAGCGGAAAAGTTTTATTTGCAGGCTTAGACGTTTTCGAAGAAGAACCGACACCTGCTGTACAAGTTTTGATGCATCCAAAAATATCATTGACACCACATATCGGAGCAGCTACTCTTGAGGCGCAAGACAGAATTGGCACCGAATTGGCAGAACAGATTATAAGTTTATTAAAATCAGACATATAAATTTATTATTTCTGTTAAATTTAAATCTTTTTTACATAGATTTGTTTTAAACTTTAAATCTATAGAAGATGCTAGAACAATTATCAGATTTAGTAAAACAATATGGAAATGAGGCGGTTGTAAACAACAATGCCGTACCAAATGAGCTGAATGAAGGTGTGATGGATGAAGCCAGCACTTCTATTTTTTCTGGACTGCAGAAAATTATTTCCGAAGGCGGAGCTGATAAAATCGGTGAATTATTCCAAGGCGAGAATGCGGGTTCTGCTTCAAATCCTGTCGTAAAACAATTGACAGAACAGTTTTCTGGAAATCTGGGTGAAAAATTCGGACTTAGCGGCGACGCAGCTTCAGGAGTTGCTGGAGGATTAATCCCAAAGGTATTAGGATCGTTAATTGGGAAGGCAAAAAATCCAAATGATAAAAGTTTTGAAATTTCCGACATCGTAAATTCACTTTCTGGCGGCCAAGGAAATTCTTCTGTCATGGACGCTATCCAAAAATATGGCGGCCAATTTGGTCTAGACCAAAACAACGACGGCAAAGTGGACATGAGCGATGCAATGGCTGCTGTCAATAAAAAAGGCGGCATAGGAGGCTTGCTAGGGAAATTATTCGGAAGATAAAAATCTATTTCTATAAACTTAGAGCTAGGCAATTGCCTGGCTTTTTTTATGTTAAAAATATAAAAATCAATAGAATCCTCTGTTCAGAATGAGTAACTTTATGCAAACTTCCCGATATGAAAAATCTGGTTTATATAGGAATTCTCTTCATCGTTATTTTTGGATGCACTGCAACTAAAAACAACAATGCAAAGACTTTTAAACAAAACGACAAAGCTGTACAAAATGACACGGTCAGGATTGCTAATGACGAACTGGAGTATGAAGTAATTATCATCGATCCAGGCTTTAACAGCTGGTTTTATACCTATGCAAAACCAAGAGATTATTATTCACAACAGTATCTAGAAGCTCGAAACCGCACCTGGGTTATCGAATGGAATGCTAGAGCTTATCGAGGCGATAGGCTTATCGACATGAGCATCGATTACCAAAACAATATCGATTATGGTTACGAAGTAAATTATATGCTCTACAATTACCTTACTTATTTTCAACTTACCAATAATATAAAGCTGGGAGGTTTTGTCCCTCGAATTTAAAATTGTAGTTTTGCATTATATTTATTAAGTATGAATAAGCTTAAAAAACGCTGGGGAATTACATCCAATTTCCAGCTTGTCATAATATTTATTGTCTTTGCCATCAACGGTTCGCTTTCTGCCCGAATTTCTTATTTCTTGATGGGACTTCTCGGAATTACAAAAGAAAATACGCATTGGTCGCTTTATTATATCATCTTATTGGTTTTGGTGCTGCCACTCTACCCTTTTATGCTGATGGTATTTGGATATCTTTTCGGTCAGTCCGGATTTTTCTTCCCGTTTGCCAAAAGAATGATCCGAAGCATGAGATTGGGGTTTTTATTGCCAAAGGAAAAAGTTGATCCCGAAAAATAAATAAAAAAGCCAGAAACTAATTCTGGCTTTTTTTATGCTAATTTGCTAGCTTACTTCTTTTCCTTACTGAAATAATATGTATAAATCCAAGTTAGGGTAAATGTCGGCAGGATGTCAGTGAAAGGAAAGAGTTCTTCTAAAAAAGAAATAATTCCACCAACAGTTCCAACAGTTCCTTTGTACATCCTTGCCAAGATAAATCCTGATATAGGAGCCCAAGCAAAATCTGCAAATTCTCCCAAGAAAGGCAAAGCATACGAAAACATTCCAATAGCATCAAACAAAAGGCTCAGCATAAGCTGTTTCTGCTTTTTATCTGACGCGGTCTTTATCTGAACTTGTTCTGTCATTTTCAATCGTTTAGTTGCTTGTATAACGCAAAACTAATGCCAATTATTTTTTCAGCTTCTCAGAGTACTGCTTTCTTACTTTTTCTACTTTTGGCGTAATGACATAACTGCAATAGGATTTCTCTTTATTCCTTGCATAATAATTTTGGTGATAATCTTCGGCAACATAAAATTTAGTCGCTGGAGAAACCTTTGTCACCACCGGCTTACCGAAAGTATTCTGAGAATCAAGTAGCTTGATATAGTCTTCTGCAATTTTCTTCTGTTCATCGCTATGATAAAATACTTCGCTTCTGTATTGCGTTCCCACATCAGCGCCTTGACGGTTCAAGGTTGTTGGGTCATGGGTAGCAAAAAAGATTTCCAGCAATTCTCCAAAACTGATCTTGCTTGGATCAAATGTAATCTGCGTTGCTTCGGCATGTCCGGTAGTTCCTGTAGAAACTTCCTCATACGTTGGATTTGCAGTCTTTCCGCCTATATATCCTGATTCTACTTTTTTAACGCCATCCAATTCTAAAAAGATAGCCTCTGTGCACCAAAAACAGCCGCCTCCAAATGTGGCGACTTCTAATCCTTTTTCTACTTCCATTTTTACGGGTTCCTTAACTTCTGAAATTAATTGTTCTTTTTCTTTTGACTGGCATGAAATTGTAATCAACGTCAGCAGTCCGATCATCTTTTTCATTGTATCATGTTTTCCTCAAAATTAATCAATCTATAAGTTTCCTAGACAGCATTAACTAAACTTTATCACTGTATCTACGAAAGAATATAGTACTAAAGATGTGAAATTTTTCAAAAACTTTGTTTCTTTGTAGAAACTGCAAAAAATGATTCAGGCAAAGAATTTACATAAATATTACGACAAGCTTCATGTGCTGAAAGGCGTTGATCTTCATATAGAAAAAGGCGAAATCGTATCTATTGTTGGGGCATCAGGAGCTGGAAAAACTACGTTGCTGCAGATTCTTGGGACTCTAGACAAACCTAGCATCGAAAATGGTACGCAGCTACAGATAAACGGAGAAAATATCTTGCAGCTAAACGATAAAGCACTTTCTCGTTTTAGAAACTTACAGCTCGGATTTATTTTTCAGTTTCATCAATTGCTACCTGAATTTACCGCTTTAGAAAATGTATGCATTCCTGCCTTTATTGCTGGAAAATCAAAATCGGAAACTGAGGCTGAAGCAAAAAGACTATTAGATTATTTAGGATTATCACATAGAATTAATCACAAACCTGGAGAACTTTCTGGAGGAGAACAGCAAAGAGTTGCCGTCGCACGTTCGTTAATCAACAAGCCTGCTGTAATATTTGCTGACGAGCCTTCTGGAAACCTCGATACCGCTTCTGCAGAAAACCTACACCAATTATTTTTTAAGCTAAGAGATGAGTTCGGACAAACCTTTGTTATTGTAACTCACAATGAAGAATTGGCAAATATGGCTGACAGAAAACTGATAATGTCTGATGGATTAATTCCTTAAAACAAAATGATCTTATTACTTTTAAGTTGGGTCTATATTTTATTTACCACCATAAACCTAGGTTTTTTTCTAGATAAAATCCTTAAGCTTAAAGTTCAGAATCTTACTTTCTTATCAATTCTTGGGTTATTCTCGACCACTATAATGGCTAGCTTTTGGGCCATTTTCGGAAGGATAAATTTCGAGTTTCATTTGGCTCTTTTGTTTTTAAATTTTGCTTTATTCTTGAGTAACAAAAAAGCTATAATTTCTATTTATAAAAACTTCTTTCTAGAATTAAAATATCTTGACAAAACCTTAAAAATTCTTCTCGGCTTAATTGCTCTTTTAATAGTAGCACAATGTGCCTCAATTCCTTTTATAATTGATAACGAATCCTATTATATTCAAACAATTAAGTGGATGAACGAATATGGCTTTGTAAAAGGCTTAGGCAATTTGCATATTTATTTAGGACAAACAAGTGGATGGCATGTGCTACAAAGTGCTTTTAATTTCTCTTTTATATATCCTAACTTTAATGATTTGAGCGGATTTTGCCTGCTTTTAGGAAATATTTTTTCCATCCAAAAACTTGACAATTATTTCAAAACAAAAAATAAAACAGACCTGATTATTGGATTATTTCCTCTTTCAAATATTTTACTTTTCCAATTTATAAGTGCTCCTTCGCCCGACCTTCCGATTTATGTTTTTACCTTTATAATTTGTTCACTATTTTTAGATAATTACAGAAAGATTAATTCCGAGACTTTCAACTGGATTTCAATTTTAGTGCTCTTCTCGCTTTACATAAAAACAACATCCATCGCATTGTCTTTGATTCCGATTCTTATTCTTTTTCAAAATTATAAGAATTTAAAAATCTATAAGATTACCAGTTTAGCTCTCGTCATCTTATTTCTCTTTATCGTTAAAAATTTAATTATCACAGGATATCCTTTATTTCCAATAACTAAAAATTTTGGATTGACCTTTGACTATCAGATTCCAGAAAAAATAGCAACATACTATTATGATCTGACAAAACATTTCGGCTATTCTTTATCGAAATCAAAATTTCAAGAAATGTCTTTTCCTGAAATTTTTATGCATTGGTTAAATCTTCCAAAACTTCACGGATTTTTTAATAAGATAAGCATTGTCTTAATTGTACTATCTCCAATTATAATTTATAAATTTTATAATAAAACTAAATTTTGGGTTTTTTATGCTGTGATGGTTCTTCAATTTATACTGCTTTTTATGTCGTCTCCGCAGTATCGTTTTGTTATGAATTTCATTCTGATTTTTAGTTTTTTACTTCTATCTTTAATACTAAATAAAAAACAAATAATTCTAATTTCACTTTCAGCTTTCACCCTCTTACTAACAATACTTGTTTTTATACCTTTGAATTTTAGCTTATTAACAAAAAACAAACATACGCTAGAATCAAGTAATTTTAGTTTTAAAAATTTCGTTTTCCCTTATACAGACACCAAATACGATACCGCTTTTGAATTGCTAAAAAATGAGAATCTATATTATTATAATCCAACAAATATTGACTTTTTCTGGGGAACTGGAGATGGTCCGTTACCCTGTGTAAGAAAGAAGCAACTCGATTATTTTGAAAAAAAATACCAAGTAAAGCCACAAATGCGAAGTGATACTATAAAGGATGGATTTTATGCAAAAGACACTTCAAAAAGATAAGAAATGACTCAAAAAGAACTAAAGATTTTCCTCGACGAAAAAGTCGAATTATATAACAAGCCTGATTTTATCGAAAGCGACCCGATTCAGATTCCGCATTTATTTTCCCTAAAAGAAGATATTGAAATTGCTGGTTTTTTGAGTTCCATAATTGCTTGGGGAAATCGAAAGATGATTATCAACAACTCTAAAAAAATGATGGATTTGATGGGGAATTCTCCTTATGATTTCATCATGACGCATCAGGAGTATCAATTGGAACGGTTAGAAAATTTTGTACATAGAACTTTTAATGGCCAAGATTTTATCAGTTTTATCAAGGCTTTGCAGCATATCTATAAAAATCACAACGGATTGGAAGCTGTCTTTTTGAAACATCAAGAAGCCTATTCCATGCAGAAAAGTATACACGAATTCAAAAAAATCTTCTTTGAAATTGAACATCAGCAAAGAACTCAAAAGCACATCTCTGATCCGCTAAATAATTCTGCTGCCAAAAGAATCAATATGTTCCTGAGATGGATGGTACGCCAAGACAAAAAAGGAGTTGATTTTGGCATTTGGAAAAGCATTTCGCCCTCAACATTATCTTGTCCGTTAGATGTGCATTCTGGAAATGTGGCACGTAAATTAGGTCTTTTGACTCGAAAACAAAATGATGGAAAAGCACTGGCTGAATTAGACCAACAATTGCGAAAACTAGATCCTAAAGATCCTGTAAAATACGATTTTGCATTGTTTGGATTGGGCGTCTTCGAAGGATTTTAGCTCATCATCTAATGGCCTAAAAATCAAACAATCCAACGAAGTCCAAATTTTAACGTACCTTTGCACAAAATTTACACATTATGTCCACTTTTGAGCAATTCAACCTTCCTAAATCCTTACAAAAAGCAATTGATGACTTAGGATTCACATCGCCTACTCCAATTCAGGAAAAATCTTTTTCTGTGATTGCGTCTGGTCGTGATATGATGGGAATTGCACAAACTGGTACAGGTAAGACTTTTGCGTATCTTTTGCCTTTATTAAAACTATACAAATTCACTCCTACACATACGCCAAAAATCGTAATTCTTGTCCCAACAAGAGAATTGGTCGTGCAAGTTGTGGAAGAAGTCGAAAAACTGACAAAATACATGTCAGTCAGAACTTTAGGCATTTATGGAGGGGTAAACATAAACACTCAAAAAACGTCTGTTTATCAAGGAATTGACATTTTGGTTGGTACGCCTGGCCGTGTGATGGATTTGGCTTTGGACAATGTTATCCGTTTTGACGAAACACAAAAGTTAGTTATTGACGAATTTGATGAAATGCTGAATCTTGGTTTCCGCGTACAGCTGACTTCCATCTTGGCAATGATGAAACCAAAACGCCAAAACATATTGTTTTCAGCTACGATGACAGATGAAGTCGATGCTGTTCTTGAAGATTATTTTGATTTTCCAGAAGAAGTTTCGTTGGTTCCATCGGGAACGCCGTTGGAAAAAATCAAACAGATCAAATACGCTGTTCCGAATTTCAACACAAAAATCAATCTTCTGAAATACCTTTTGTCAAATGATGAAAGTATGTCGAGAATCTTGATATTCGTCAATAACAAGAAATTTGTAGACATGGTTTATGACCGAATCACAGACGATTTCGGTGACCAATTTGGCGTAATCCATTCTAATAAATCTCAAAACTATCGTCTGACAACGATGGAAAACTTCCAGCAAGGAACACTTCGAGGAATCATCACCACAGACGTCATGGCGCGAGGTCTGGATATTTCGGACATTACCCATGTACTGAATTTTGATGTTTCGGAAGTTCCAGAGCAGTACATCCACAGAATCGGAAGGACGGGACGTGCTGACAAAGACGGAATCGCCATCAGTTTTGTCGGTCCGAAAGAAGAAGAATTCTTTATCGAAAGCGAAGTGCTGATGAACAAAGAAGTCGATACAGAACCAATCCCAGAAGGAGTGGAAATTTCAACCGTCTTGATCGAATCTGAAAAAGTAAGACAGCCCGTTAAGCTGTTGATGAAGAAAGTCAAGAAAGAAGGCGGAAGCGCTTTTCATGAAAAATCAGACAAGAACAAGAAAGTCAATTTGGGAGGTCCTGGTAAAACAAAACCTAGAAAAACGAAGTCTAGAAATCGTGGCGTGGAAAGATCACGTGATAAAAAACGAAAAGATAAGGACAAATAAAATTTTCCTTAAGCTTTCGTAAAAACCAAACAGACCGGAGCACACAATTCGATTCGTTTGCCTGTATCAGAGAGTTTTCCTGTCGTTTCATCAATCTTAAAAATTACGATTTCATTCGTGTACTGATGCCCTACCAACAAAAATTTACCCGTTGGATCAATCACAAAATTCCTCGGCCCTTTGCCCTTTGTGCTTACCTGATTCACCAAATCTAAAGTCCCTTTTTTATTGATGACAAAGGCATTGATTGTGTTGGCATCTCCCCTATTTGTAGCATATAAAAACTTACCGTTAGGCGAAATATGGATATCTGCAGCACTATTTTCACCTTTAAAATCTTTGGCAACGATAGTCGTTTCTTGAAGCTGCTTTAGCGAACCATTTTTGTATTTAAAGACAGTCAGTGTTCCGTCCAATTCTTGAAGCAGATAGGCAAATTTTCCATCTTTACTAAATGTCAAATGACGCGGTCCGCTGCCTGATTTTACGGCAATTCTTTCTTTTAATTCTAAAACTTTTTCAGGAGCATTTTTATCGTATTTGTAGACAGAAATCTGATCTGTTCCCAAATCATTTGCAAAAACATATTTCTTGTCTGGCGAAAAATAAACCATGTGCACGTGGGCGCTTTCTTGACGTTGGGCATTGATTCCTTTTCCTTCATGCTGTATGACTTGTTTCGCTTTATTCAAGCTGCCATCAGCATTTTTCCCAAAGACAGAAATACTTCCTCCTGAATAATTAGCTACAATGACATTTTTTTCGTCATTGATAATATAACAAGGATCGGCTCCATGGGAATCTTGGGAATTCAAGAAATTTAATTTCCCGTTTTTGGAATTAAATCCAAAAGCACTCACTTGGCTGTCGGCTCCATTTTCATTTACGCTATACAAAAATTTTGTATCGCCAGAAATAGTCAGATAGCTTGGATTTATTATTTTATCGGAAGTACTTTTCAAAGAAAAATCACCCGTATCGGTACTAAAATCATAGACATAAATTCCGTTGCTCTCGCAGGAATTAGTATACGTACCCACAACCAAACTATAGATTTTATCCTGAGCGTTGGCCGTTAGTACTAAGAAAAAGGTAGAAAGTAGAAACCCGACTTTTTTCATTTTCAATAATTGTTTACCGCAAAAATAAGGCTTCGAACCGCAAAAGCATCTTCAAGAACTGTTAATTTAATAGTTCAAAAAAATCACAAAACTAGCAATGACAACTGCCAACTAATTTGTATTTTTGACAAACTTTCAATGAATGCAGTTCAAACACCCTGAAATTCTTTACTTCCTTTTCTTATTGGTTATTCCAATTCTGGTCCATTTGTTTCAATTGCGACGCTTCAAGAAAGAATATTTCACCAACGTACATTTCCTAAAAGAGCTTGCCATACAGACTCGAAAAAGCTCAAAACTAAAGAAATGGCTTTTGCTGCTCACCCGATTGTTCCTTTTGGCCTGCTTGATTATTGCTTTTGCACAACCATTCTTCCAAGCTAAAGACAGCAAAGGAATCACAAATGAAATGTTTATCATTCTGGACAATTCGTTTTCGATGCAAGCCAAAGGAAAACAAGGCGAACTGATGAAAAGGGCTGTGCAGGAATTATTAGAAAATGCTCCGGAAAATCAGACATTTTCACTGGTCACAAATTCAGAAATTTTCTGGAATACAGATATAAAATCCATCCAAAGAGAATTGCAAAATCTAAAATATAGCGCTTCGCCATTTGCTTTAGACAACCTGATGGCGAAGATAAAATCTAGAAAATCACCTTACAACAAAGACATTGTCGTGATTACAGATGCTGTCGGTTTACAGCCAAAACAGCTGAAAAGTATTGATTCTACTTTCAATACGTATTTTATCATTCCAAAGGCCGAACAGAAAAACAATATTTCTATCGACAGCGTGTTTATCCACCAGACATCAGACAATTTTTATGATATAGGCGTAAAACTTTCTTCGTATGGCGATAATGAAAACGACATTCCGATTGCCTTATACAATGATAAAAAGCTTATTGCCAAGACCATCGTAAATTTTGAAGGCAAAGAAAAATCCATCAATTTTACGATTCCAAAAGAAGATTTTAACGGTTATGCTTTGATTGAAGACAATGCTTTGCACTATGACAATCAATTGTTTTTCAGCATTTCGAAACCGCAAAGACTGAATGTCGTCAGCATCGGGCAGCCCGAAAAAAGCAACTTCTTGAAAAAGATATATTCCGACAGCGAGTTCGTATTCAATAATTTCGACTTAAAATCGCTGGACTATAATATTCTGGAAAAGCAAGATGCTATTGTCTTGAACGAACTGCCAGAAATACCGCAGGCTTTGCAGACCACTTTAAAATCTTTTGTAGAAAAAGGAGGCAATCTAATTGTAATTCCATCAGCAGAAGGTAGTGTTTCAAATCTGAACAGCCTAATGGGTAATTTTGGGGGAATCCAGTTCAAATCTTTAGAAAACAAAGAAAAATTAGTCACAAAAATTGCTTTCAATAATCCGCTATACAGCACGGTATTTGAGAAAAAAATCGACAACTTCCAATATCCGAATAGTGCTAGTTCGTTTGGAATATCAAGTGCCTATCCATCCATATTGAGCTTTGACGACCAAAGCGCTTTCCTTACGGCTGTACAAAATCCAGTCAGTTCGGTTTATGTATTTTCTGCTCCTATAAATAAGGATAATTCTAATTTCCAAAACTCTCCGCTGATTGTGCCGACATTTTACAACATGGCACTCAGCAGCCAAAAAACGGGAATAAACGCATTGACAATCGGTGAGAACAGTCCGTTTTTGATGGATGCTTCCTTGTCAAAAGACGAAATCGTCGAAATCAGAAGTCTTTCCGAAGAAGCCAATGAAAAGTTTATTCCGATGCAGCAGATACTCAATAACAAAGTAAAATTGACTTTTAACGATTTCCCTCAAGAAGCAGGAAATTTTGGAATATACAAGCAAGACAATCTGCTAAAGAAAATTAGCTTTAACTACGGCAGGACCGAAAGTGACTTGAGCGCTTCTAACGAATCCTTATTATCCGATTATAACGTTATTGAAAGCATCGACAACGTTTTTGATACTTTACAGACGGAACGAACCGACAACGAAATCTGGAAATGGTTTGTGTTTTTGACCCTGCTGTTTCTAGTCACTGAAATATTGATACAAAAATTTGTAAAATGAACATAATCATCCGACAAGCTAAAATTATCGACCCTAAAAGCCCGTACCATAATGAAATTGCAGATCTAAAGATTGAGAGCGGCGTCATAACCAAGATTGGAAAGAAATTGCAGAACCCCGACAAGCTAGAAGAAGTATCTCTCGAAAATCTGCACGTATCTCAAGGCTGGTTTGATTCTAGCGTCAGCTTGGGCGAACCTGGTTTCGAAGACCGAGAGACAATTTCTAACGGATTAGATACTGCTGGAAAAAGTGGCTTTACGGCTATTGCGATGCAGCCGAATAGCTTTCCGATTTTAGACAATCAATCCAGCATCAGTTTTGTAAAAAGAAAAGCGGAAGGCTTTGCTACGGACTTATTCCCTATCGGAGCTTTGACCAAAAATAGCGAAGGCACCGATCTTGCCGAATTATTCGACATGAAAAATTCCGGCGCTGTTGCTTTTGGAGATTACAACAAAAGCTTGTCAAACGCCAACTTGCTAAAAATTGCGCTGCAATATGTACAAGATTTTGACGGATTGGTTATCACCTATTCTCAAGATTCCAATATCAAAGGAGCTGGCGTGGCGAATGAAGGAATTGTCAGCACACGATTAGGCTTAAAAGGAATACCGGCCTTGGCGGAAGAATTGCAGATTTCAAGAAATTTGTTTATCTTAGAATATACTGGAGGAAAATTGCACATTCCTACCATTTCGACAGCAAAGTCGGCACAATTAATTAAAGAAGCAAAAGCTAAAGGCTTGAACGTGACGTGCAGCGTAGCGGTTCACAATTTGGTCTTGACGGACGAAAAGCTAGATGGTTTCGACACAAGATATAAAGTAACGCCGCCTTTAAGAAGCGAATCGGATAGAAAAGCATTGGTTAAAGCAGTAAAAGACGGCATTATCGATATGATTACTTCGGATCATAATCCGATAGATATCGAGCATAAAAAAATGGAATTTGATATGGCTAAAAACGGAACGATCGGATTGGAAAGCGCTTTCGGAGCTTTAACAACCGTTTTGCCTGTAGAGAGTATCATTGAGAAATTGGTAGCCGGAAAAGCAATCTTCAGCATTGAGAACCTTGAAATTAAAGAAGGTAATAAAGCCAATATCACACTTTTTAATCCGGAAGAAAAATGGACATTTGGCAAAGAAAATATTTTGTCAAAATCAAAAAACTCGGCTTTCCTAGGACAATCAATGAAAGGAAAAGCCTATGGAATATACAACAACCAAAAA
The DNA here is from genome assembly GCF_003634455.1 of Flavobacterium endophyticum. Taxonomy (GTDB): domain Bacteria; phylum Bacteroidota; class Bacteroidia; order Flavobacteriales; family Flavobacteriaceae; genus Flavobacterium; species Flavobacterium endophyticum. Next base: position 202,704 of record NZ_RBLC01000001.1, read on the forward strand.
TTAGTTCTAAACGACTAGATTATGAAAAATACAGTTGAAGAAGGAAAAAATACGGCAATCATCGCCCATCTTACGATTTTAGGAACGATTATAGCGGCAGTGCTTAACGGCGACAAGAAGAATGCTTTCGCAGGCTTTTACATTCGCCAGACCTTAGGAATATTTCTTTTGTTTTTTGCGTTAGGCTATCCCGTAGGATTGTTCGACAGCTGGATGATTTCCTCGGCATTGTATCTTTTTATTTTTATACTTTGGGCTTATAGCTTTGTGAGCGCGCTCCAAGGACAGATGAACATGATTCCTCTTCTAGGAAGCTTTTTCCAAAAAGCATTCAAAAATCTTACTTAGAATAATGAAATCAAACATAGAATACCTCATTCGAGAGCCCAGAATAAAAAAAGAAAAAAATCCTTTATTGTTGTTGCTTCACGGCTACGGAAGCAATGAAGAAGATTTATTTTCCTTTGCACCAGAACTACCAGATGAATATTATGTAGTTTCGGCAAGAGCACCATATAATTTACAGCCATACGGCCATGCTTGGTATGCCATAAATTTTGATGCCGACGAAAACAAATTTTCAGACAACGACCAAGCAAGAGAATCAAGGGATTTGATAGCAAGACTTATCAATGAATTGGTTTCGAACCTGCCTATTGACTTTCAAGACGTTACTTTAATTGGCTTCAGTCAAGGAACAATATTGAGCTATGCCATTGCGCTGAGCTATCCTGAAAAAATCAAAAACGTTGTAGCGTTAAGCGGTTACCTAAATCCAGACTTGCTGGTTTCTGGTTACGAAAAAAAGGATTTCAGCCATTTAAAAATGTTTGCTTCCCACGGAACCGTAGATCAGGTCATTCCTGTAGAATGGGCCAGAAAAGCTCCCGATGCGCTAAAAAGCTTAGGGATTGATGTGACTTATAAAGAATATCCTATCGGCCACGGAGTTTCTCCACAAAATTTTTATGATTTCAAAAATTGGCTCGAAAACCATAAATAAAAAAAGGATTCCAATATGGAATCCTTTTTTTATCATTATTTAAATTTTAGTCGTCTATTCTGTCGCTTCCTGTGATAACTTCTTCATTAATCAGCGCGCCGGCATACAATAGCGAATCGCCTTTCATAAGTTTATACCCTTTGGTAGTCTGTAGTTTCCAGTCATCCTTCACATAAGGTTTTCCTTCTGATTCTCTTACGAGCATCAAAGGCAATTTTTCGTTAGGTATAAAAAGTTCGGCTCGGTCGCCATTCTCTTCCAAGACAGCAAAAGCACTATAAACGGCATCGCCTTGCTTTATTTCTGTAGCAGGATTAAGGCGGATACCGACTTCAAACGGACGGATGCAATTCTTTTTCAGCTCAGACCAAGTATAGCCTGCCGAAGCAACACAGCCTTTATCATCCTTATCATTTCCGACCACAGTTCCCAAGCTGTCCTTCTGGATCGTCATATCAGATCCGTTGCTTAAATCCTTGCAAGAATAAGCAGAAATGACAACAAGAGCCAGCAAAAATATTTTTTTCATAATCGATTGAGGGTTTAGGCTTGACAGTCTATAAAATTATAAAAAAACTTTTATTTAAGAGTCTTCGGATAAATAAAAGTATCCATCGTTTCATATTCTGTCGGCTTGCCCTCTTCTTTAAAATATTTGATCATGACTTCTCCCCAAGCGCCGCCAATGTTAAAATCGGCTATAATCCAGCGGTTGTTCAAGATTTTTATTTTGTTAATGATTGCTTTGTTATCATTAATCTTATCATATTTTGTAAGCGGATTGCCTTCCGGCTTTTCATTCAAAGAACTGATTTCATCACGAATTTCTGCCGCCAGCTGGTTCACATCAAAGTTTTCAAAATATTCTATCGCATTGTCGTTATATTCCAACGAAAAATAATTGGCATCCATGACCTGATTGTTCAGCGCTGCTATAGAATCTTTTTTTGCTTTGGATTCTTTTTGGAAATTAGCAATCCTATCTTCTTCAAATTTTGTCTTTTTAGTAAAATACATGTACGTGAAAATATTCAACAAGACGGATAATATGAAAAGATAAAGCAGTGGTTTTTTCATAGTTTATTTCAATTTAAATAGTTATTTGCAGGTTGTCATACGCCAAAAACACATTCTCAGGAAGCTGTTTTTGTACTTCCTCATGGAATCCCATTCGGTGGCTGATGTGAGTCAGATAGGCCTTTTCGGGCTGTAGTATTTTGATAAAATCTAACGCTTCCTCAAGATTAAAATGCGAATGGTGCGGTTCTTCTCTCAAGGCATTTACGACCAATACTTTCAATCCTTTTAGCTTTTCAATTTCAGACTGTTCAATAGTCTTGACATCTGTCAGATAAGCAAAATCATCAATCCTATAGCCAAAAACCTGAAGTCCGCCATGCATGACGTTAATCGGAATTGCTATTTTATCTCCGATAGTAAAATTTTGTCCATTGACAACTTCTATCGGTTCTACAGAAGGAGCTCCGGGATACTTATCAACCGTTTCAAAAACATAATCAAACCTTCTCTTTAAAGACTCTAAAACGCGCTTGTGAAGATAGATAGGAATATTGCCTTGCCTGAAGTTGAACGGCCTAATATCATCCAGTCCAGCAGTATGGTCTGAATGTTCATGCGTGAACAAGATTCCGTCTATTTTTGGACATTCGGAAACCAGCATCTGCTGCCTAAAATCAGGGCCGCAATCAATGACAAAAGAGTGATTTTCCCAAGAAATCCAAACCGAAACGCGAAGGCGTTTGTCTCTTGGATCATTGCTTTTACATACAGGATGACTGCTTCCGATTACTGGAATGCCTTGCGAAGTTCCTGTACCTAAAAAATATACTTTCAATTGACGTTAATTTTTTACAAAAATAGGATTAATTCCCTTTAATAAAAGCCCTATTTTGTTAACTTTGCAAAGTATTATCACTATTATGAGAAACGACGAGAACGAAATCAAACTTAAAGGAGATAAGGTCATCGAGCAAATTCCTTCTATAAAGGATAAAGCCCTCCGTATTAACTTGAACGAAAATATTTATGGCACTTTTGCAGAGATTGGTGCCGGACAAGAAACCGTAAGACATTTCTTCAGAACTGGCGGTTCTTCTGGAACTATAGCAAAAGCTATGTCTGCTTATGATAAAGATTTTAGCGACGCTATTTATGGTGCTGAAACCGACGGAAGATATGTCACCGAAGCTAGACTTAAAAAAATGCTTTCGCACGAAGTCAAGCTTGTTGAACAGCGTTTGAAAAGAGACAAGCATCCGAGCAAGATGTTTTTTAGCTATGCTAATACAGTAGCCACTATCGACTTTGCGAAACAATTCAAAGGCCACGGCTGGGTTGGAATCAAATACCAGATCGAGCCAGACGAAGATTATAACGAAATCGTACTGCACATCCGCTTTAAAGAAACTGACGCAAGATTACAGCAAGAAACACTTGGTATTCTTGGTGTTAATTTGATTTATGGTGCTTTTTATAAATACAACGACCCGAAAAAACTGTTGCGTTATTTGTATGACCATTTGGACAAAGACCAATTGGAAATCGATACGATAAACTTTTCAGGGCCTCGTTTTGCTGATGTAGACAACCGTTTGATGAGCCTTCAATTGGTCAAAAACGGAATGACAGATGCCGTGATGTTTGATCCGGAAGGAAAGAATGTTTTGCCGGCCGCGATATTGTACAAGAAAAACATCTTGGCATTAAGAGGAAGCTTTCGACCTGTTACGCGAGTCAACATGGACATGTATGAGAAGTCGCTAAAAATGTTTCTTGAAGAAAATAAAGTAGAAAAGGAAAATACGCTGGTTGTTTTTGAAATTACGCTTTCCAATCTTCGTTCCGATGGAGAAATTGACGAAAGAGATTTCATGGACAGAGCAGAGTTACTTTGTTCGTTAGGACAGACCGTAATGATTTCCAACTTCCAAGAATATTATAAAGTTGTTGAATATTTCTCTAACTATACCAAAGCGAGAATGGGACTCGCCATGGGTGTCAACAACTTGGTAGACGTTTTTGATGAGAAATATTACCGTCACTTGAGCGGAGGTATTTTGGAAGCTTTCGGTAAATTATTCTACCGCGATTTAAAAGTTTTCTTATATCCGATGAAAGATGAAGACGGAGTAGTAATCAACTCAGAAAATCTGAAAGTTCATCCGCGTATGAAGGAATTGTACAAATTCTTCAAATTCAACGGAAAAGTGGTCGATATCACAGATTTTGATGAACATGACTTAGAAATTTTCTCAAGAGAAGTACTAAAAATGATCAGCAAAGGAAAACCAGGTTGGGAAAGCATGTTGCCGCAAGGTATTGCCGAATTGATCAAAAGAGACAATCTTTTCGGATATGACCCGAAGAAACTCATGGAAGAAAGCACGAATTAAGATTCAGTAATAAAAATAAAAAAGCAGTATTCAGATAAAAGTGAATACTGCTTTTTTTATGAATTCGTATAAATTACTTTAAGATCTGATTGGCATGTGCCTTGGTTTTCACATCCGAAATCACTTCATCGATAATGCCTTCTTCATTAATCACAAAAGTCGTCCTGTGGATACCGTCATACGTTCTTCCCATAAATTTCTTAGGTCCCCAGACTCCAAATGCCTGGATGACTTCTTTATCTTCGTCTGCTAGCAACGGGAACGGAAACTTAAACTTATCCTTGAATTTTCCTTGTGCTTTTTGCGAATCGGCACTGACGCCAAGAAGTTCATAATTATTAGCTTTAAAACGCTCGAAATTATCGCGCAAATCACAAGCTTCGGCAGTACAGCCTGGCGTATTGGCCTTTGGGTAAAAGAAAACTACTAATTTCTTTCCTTTATAATCTTCTAATTGGCGGAATTTTCCGTCTTGATCAAAGCCAGAAAAATCCGGTGCCTTGTCGCCTGCTTTTAATGTTGTCATATTTTTGGTATTGGGTTTTTAGAGAATCAGTCAAGGAAAACAAATATTTATCCTAATTTTACAAGTATAAAAATAGCTAAAAATGACCAAAAAAGAACGTGCAACATTTGTTATTAATACGTTAAAACAACTATATCCAACCGTCCCTGTTCCTTTAGACCATAAAGATGCCTATACGCTACTGATAGCTGTGCTGCTTTCTGCCCAATGTACAGATGTAAGAGTCAATCAAATCACGCCTATCCTATTTGCAAAGGCCGATAACCCTTACGATATGATAAAAATGTCAGTCGAAGAAATCCAAGATATTATACGTCCGTGCGGTCTATCGCCTATGAAATCGAAAGGAATTTACGGACTATCACACATACTTATCGATAAGTATAATGGCGAAGTTCCGCAAAACTTTGAAGCGTTGGAGTCGCTTCCGGCTGTAGGCCATAAGACCGCAAGCGTAGTCATGTCGCAAGCTTTCGGAGTCCCTGCTTTTCCGGTAGACACGCACATCCATAGATTGATGTATCGCTGGGGATTGTCAAGCGGAAAAAATGTGGTAGAAACCGAAAAAGATGCCAAAGCGATTTTCCCTAAAGAATTATGGAACGACCTGCATCTTCAGATTATCTGGTACGGAAGAGAATATTCGCCAGCAAGAGGCTGGAATCTCGAAAAAGATATCATCACCCGTACTATCGGAAGTAAAAAAATATTGGCCGAGCTGACCAAAAAGTAAAAAAAATATCCCGATAAAAAATTATCGGGATATTTTCTCAGTTAGCAATTGACTCAAATTTTAGCCCTTTTACTTTAATATAGCTCAAGGCTTTAGAGTAATTTAATAAAAACGATATTGTTTCTTTCTTAGGCTGCATTGGTTGTGTTGCTAATGATTTTTTAGAGTAGATTTTTGCCATATATTTATTTTATAGGTTCTTTCTACTACAACGCAACAATTATACGAATATTGTTAATTAGTCAAGATAATTTGATGCTTGTCGATAACTTTTCTCAAGTTCATCAGAGCATAACGCATCCTTCCTAATGCCGTATTGATGCTAACGCCCGTCAACTCTGAGATTTCTTTAAAACTAAGGTCTTGATAGATTCTCATCAACAGTACTTCTTTCTGATCGTCTGGAAGTTCTTCGATTAGTTTTCTCAAATCATTTTCTACTTGTGCCGTAATCATTTTGCTCTCGATATTCGGGCAGCTGTCAGACATAATCGAAAATATAGAAAAATCTTCCGTCTCTCTAAACATTGGCATTTTTTTATTTCTTCTGAAATGATCTACGATAAGATTATGAGCAATCCTCATTACCCATGGAAGAAATTTTCCTTCTTCATTATAAGATCCTGATTTTAAGGTGCGGATTACTTTAATGAATGTATCTTGAAAAATATCATCAGTAATATCTCTGTCAGAAACCTTGGAATAGATAAATCCATAGATTTTTGACTGGTGTCTTTCGATAAGTGAAGCAAGGGCGATTTCTTCACCTGCTACATATCTCTTTACCAACAAAGCGTCTGGGGTTTGAACATTTGCCATAGTATTACCTTTTAGTTTTTGGTTGTAAACGAAAAATAGAATTTCTAAAAAGTAATTTTTTGTAATAGGCAAGTGTTAAATTAAGATTAATTATGAACCAAATGTAGTATTATTTTTTTTATAGTACAAAACAAAATATTGATTTTTAACATAAATCGTACAATAAAATAAATTTTAACAATGATTATCCATTAAAACATAGCAATTTTCGACACAATTATCACTCCTTTAACATTGAAATACACACATATTTCTCAATTTTAAACCATCAACAGCTTCCTTAAATTAATTATCTTTGCATCTCTCAAAATTTGCTATGATTACTGATATCACAAAAATAGAACCAAAGACAAATATTATCATCAAAGGCGCTCAAATTCACAATCTTAAGAATTTAGATGTCGTCATTCCTAGAAACAAACTCGTAGTAATTACGGGGCTTTCAGGCTCTGGAAAATCGAGTCTTGCTTTTGATACCTTGTACGCCGAAGGACAACGAAGATATGTCGAAAGCTTATCGTCGTATGCAAGGCAATTCCTTGGGCGTTTAGATAAACCGAAAGTAGATTATATCAAAGGAATTGCTCCTGCGATTGCCATCGAACAGAAGGTCAACACCACAAATGCGCGTTCGACTGTAGGTACTTCTACTGAAATATACGATTACCTGAAGCTTCTTTTTGCCAGAATCGGAAAGACCTTTTCTCCTATATCCGGACAAGAAGTCAAGAAAGATACTATTACAGATGTCATCAATGACGTAAAATCGTTTGAATTGGAAAGCAAATGGCTGCTCCTCGCTCCTATCCATCTTGAAGAAGGACGTGCGCTTGAAGACAAGCTGAAAGTGCTTTTGCAGCAAGGTTTCGCCCGTATCCTGATCAATAACGAAATGGTGCGTCTCGATGAAATCGACGGCCATACTTTAGACAACAAGGATATTCTTTTGATTATCGACAGGATTGTTGTTAAAGATGAAGAAGAATTCTATAATCGTCTTGCCGATGCTATACAGACTGCTTTTTACGAAGGGAAAGGCATTTGTTATCTGCAAGAATTAAATACCGAAAAACGTTTTACCTACAGCAATAATTTTGAACTAGACGGCATTCAATTTTTCGAACCAAACGTACACCTTTTTAGCTTCAACAATCCCTATGGTGCTTGTCCGACATGCCAAGGCTACGGAAATATAATCGGGATTGACGAAGAGCTAGTTATTCCAAACACGGCCTTGTCAATTTTCGAAAATGCTATTTATCCATGGCGCGGCGAAAGCATGAGCTGGTACCGAGACGAACTGGTCAAGAACGGCTATAAGTTTGATTTTCCGATACACAAGCCCTACTACCAGCTTACAGAAGAACAGAAGGCGTTGGTTTGGAAAGGCAACAAAGATTTCGTGGGATTGAATGAATTCTTCAAAGAACTCGAAGTCAAAAATTATAAGATACAAAACCGCGTCATGTTATCCCGCTACCGTGGCAAGACCAAATGTCCGGATTGTCGAGGAAAACGTCTTCGCGAAGAAGCAAATTACATCAAGATTGGCGGAAAGACGATTTCCGACTTGGTCGATTTGCCAATCAAAAGACTGGTTGTCTTTTTCAAGGAACTGGAATTATCCGAATACGACCTAAAAGTAGCCAAACGATTGCTTTTAGAAATCAATAACCGATTGGCCTTTTTGACAGAAGTTGGCTTGGATTATCTTACCTTAAACCGAAATTCTGCCACATTATCAGGCGGTGAATCACAACGAATCAATCTGGCCACTTCTTTGGGAAGCAGCCTTGTCGGTTCGATGTATATTCTGGATGAGCCTAGTATCGGACTCCATCCAAAAGACACCGAAAGATTAATAAAAGTATTGCTTTCGCTTCGCGATCTAGGGAATACGGTTATTGTAGTCGAACATGACGAAGACATCATGAAAGCGGCCGATATGATTATTGACATCGGTCCAGAAGCTGGGACTTTTGGAGGTGAATTGGTCGCCCAAGGGACTTTTGACGAAATACTTCAATCGACATCGTTGACTGCGAAATACCTAAACGGGCAGGAAGAAATCAAAACGCCAAGAATCCGCAGAAAATATAAAAACTTCATCGACATCAAAGGGGCTCGCGAAAACAACCTGCAAAATATAGACGTGCGCTTTCCACTAGAAGTGCTTACGGTAATTACAGGAGTTTCGGGAAGTGGAAAAAGTACGCTTGTCAAAAAGATCCTTTTCCCAGCCATGCAGAAAGCGTTGGAAGGCGTTGGAGAAAAAGCCGGACAGTTTACCGAAATGACCGGAAGCTATCAGCTTATTAAGCATATCGAATATATAGACCAGAATCCTATCGGAAGAAGCTCGCGCTCGAATCCGGTGACGTATATCAAAGCCTATGATGATATCCGTGATTTATTTGCCAAGCAAAAACTGTCGCAGATACGAAATTATCAGCCGAAACACTTTTCCTTTAACGTAGATGGCGGACGCTGTGAAACCTGCAAAGGCGAAGGAACCATCAATGTAGAGATGGTTTTTATGGCCGATGTGCAATTGGTCTGCGATACCTGCAACGGAAAACGTTTCAAGAAAGAAATTCTGGAAGTTACGTACGAAGGAAAAAATATCGATGATATATTGACTTTGACCATAGACGATGCCGTAGCCTTTTTCAAGGAACAGAATCAGACAAAAATCATTCAGAAATTACAACCGCTGCAAGATGTGGGATTAGGTTATGTACAGCTCGGGCAATCTTCTTCGACGCTTTCAGGCGGAGAAGCACAGCGAATCAAGCTAGCGACATTCCTAGTCAAAGGTGCGACAAAAGACAAGGCGTTGTTTGTTTTTGATGAACCGACTACAGGCTTGCATTTCCACGACATCAAAAAGCTCTTGGCTTCATTTGATGCGTTGATAGACAAAGGCCATTCGATCATTGTCATCGAGCACAATCTCGATTTGATAAAATGTGCCGACTATATTATTGATATCGGTCCTGAAGGAGGCGAAAATGGCGGACACCTAATTGCATCGGGCACTCCAGAAGAAATCGTACAGAATAAAAAATCGATTACGGGAAAATACCTCAAGGAAAAACTATAGCGCTGTTTAACACTAATTTATCACTTCAGGAAGCATGACATTTTAACTTTGGCATGGAACTTGAATATACTATGATATAAAAGTTAGTTGGTTAACTGATAAAATATTTAAGAGTTTAATAATTTGGTTGATTATTAAAATTGGTTGGTTAGGTTTGTTATAAATCCCGTTGTACTGCAAAGTAGGCGGGATTTATTATTTTGAGCCCTTGCCTATTCTATTCATCACATTTTTTAGTACCAAATTAATATCCGAAGAAATAGCGAAAACATAATTCAGATATACATACGCAATCGTAATCAATATTGATTTCAAGATGATATTCACATACGGATTAAAAGGAAAATCCCAGAAATAGAAAGCACAGAACAATACGATTATAATCCCGAACGATTTTAAGGTATTTCTAGTAAACGGATAGAGATCCATCTTTTTTACCACAAACAAAAGCTTGATGGTATTGTAAACGAAGATTGAAATAAAGGTAGCCAAGGCCGAACCTGTAATGCCATACATCGGTATAAAAAGCATGTTTAATCCGATCATCATTACGACCAAAAGCAAGCCGAAAAGCAAGACCATACGATAGTATTTCGTATTGAGAATGATAGCATTGTTATTTCCTAAGATTACATCATAAAACTTTCCAAGGCCAATCAAGAAAACACTCAAAATTCCGGCTTCATAATTCCCTGGAATTACCAGATAGAGCTGTTTGATATTCAAGAAGATTCCCAGCATCACCAAACCGCCAAATACCTGCAGGCTTATGGCACTTTTTTTATACAGCTCGTTCAATTCCTCCATCTTTTCTTCGCTCATCAGGCGCGCCGTGATCGGGTAGATAATCTGCAGCATGGCACGACTCGGAACTGCGATAACCGTCGCAATATAAATAGCAACAGAATATACTGCATTCTTGCTGATTTCTTCATATGCCGGAATCATTACCTTATCAAAATCAAGCAATAAAACCGCAACGCTTCCCGATAGTATGATAAAAAAAGAATAGCCAAAAATATCCTTTACGTTTTCAGGAACCTTGACATGGAAGGTAGGCATCTTGACATACATCGCATATATAATCATCGCTAGCATCTGCAAACCATACGCTCCGGCAATGCAATAAATAAACGTATCCTTGTCAATCCATCCTAAATAAATAGAACACAAAAGAACAGTCGTCAGGATCCTTACCAAGACTTCGCTGATAAAATTTCCAAAAACAGACTTCATGTGTACTTTTACCCACGCATAAAAAATCTCAAAATAGCCCATAAACAAGCCTACGACAGGAATCAGCCACAGAAAAGGCTCGACTGTAGGGTTGTCTTCCACAATCCAAGAAGCAATCTTCTCGTAGCCAAAAATCGTAATGATGCTGATCGGAACAATCAGCAATAGCGGCATCAAGAGCATAAAGCTCAAGAAACGCTCACGTTCTGTTTCATCTTTGTATTTCGCATAAAACCGAATTAGTGTGCTATGAACGCCAAACGCCATCAGCGGCATCATGATATTGGCGGCCGAAAGCAAAAATGAAACGATTCCGTAATGCGTCTTGCCTAAAAAGCTGGTGTAGAGAAAAAGTGCATTAACAGCGCCAATACCAAAACCAAAATAGGTAACGGCAATGTTCTTGGCAGACTGATTTAATACGATTCCCATGTGAAGATTTTAGATTTTTGATTTAAGATTTTTGTTGATCTTATTACACTATTTTTGAGAGCTTTTCTGTCAGGCTTTTGCGACTGTATTGCTGTAATCCTACTGCGTAGGTTTTTAATTTTCCTTCTTTGAAAAGCGCATAATTGGCCAAGATATTAGATTTCAAGGCATCGAACTCATCGTAATTAAAAAATGCTCCTGTATTCGTTTCCTTAATGATCGTGGCAAAGTCTGAACCTTCTGGACCAATAGCCAAAATAGGCCTTTCTGAAGCCATATATTCAAATAATTTTCCAGGGATAATACTTTTAGTGTCTTCGGAATTAATTTCAATCAGCAAAAGCATTTGCGACTTTCTCTGATGTTCTACTGCCGTCTTGTGCGAAACATAGCCCAGATTACTCACGTAACGATCAAGTCGGAACTCTGATATCGCATCCAATACTTCTTGGCTTACGGCTCCGATTAATTTTAGCTCAAAATCTTTTTTGAAGTCCGGATTTTCCTTGATGATTTCTTTGAGGCATTTCCATAAGATTCTTGGGTTTCTTTCGGACAAAAAAGAACCAATATGCGCTAGGCTGAATTTTTCATCCAGCGACTGTTTTTCTACTTTTTCGACATCAAAACCATTCGTAATCACTTCGATAGGTTTTGAAGTTAGTGCTTCAAATTCCTTTTTTGTAGTATTGCTGGTCACTAAAATTTTATCAGCACCATTCAAGACAATCGATTCCAATTCCTTATGTTTTCTAGAAGCCGAAGCCGATAATTTCAATTGGGAGTGATAGCCTATAGTCGTCCACGGATCGCGGAAATCGGCAAGCCATTGCACTTTTGTTCTTTCTTTCAGCGCCAGTCCGATCAAATGAAGGCTATGTGGCGGACCCGAGGTAATTATTGTATCGATTCCGTTTTCCTTGATGTATTTTTCCAAAAACAATACCGATGGTTTTACCCAAAACACCCTCGCATCCGGAATAAAAACATTGCCACGGATCCAAAGTAAAAGTTTTTCCAAAAGGGATTGTTTCTTTTGGTTTGGGATAATGCCTGAACTGATTTTCTTGGTCTTTTTCTTCGAAAAAACAGAAGCAAAGCCATACGGCTCAAAAATCTTGTTCTTCAAGATGATTGCCTTGTCCGAAACTTCGCTAACCAATCCTTCATCTATAATCGGATAAGTCGGATTTTCGGGAACATACACTATAGGCTGTATGCCAAAGTCTGGCAGGTACTTCACAAACTTCAGCCAGCGCTGTACTCCGGGTCCTCCGGCGGGCGGCCAATAATAAGTTATGATAAGTACTTTTTTCAAAATTATGAGTTATGAATTAGGAATTATGAGTTATAACTCGATAACTTAATTTTTAGGTTCGGATTTCTTCCTTTTGTTTTCGAAATAGATGCCTCCCGCTAAAAGCAATAGCATCAATATTGAGCTGATTAACGTAATCGTGCTTCCTGTTTTTACTACTTGAGGCTCGAATTTAAACTCAATCGTATGTTTTCCTGCAGGCACTTCCAATCCTCTTAAAGTATAGTCTACCCTAAAATGTTCAGTTTCTTTGCCATCAATTGTCACTTTCCATCCTTTTGGATAATAGATTTCAGAAAAAACGGCCAGGCCTTTATTGGCGTTATTAGAAGTATATTTCAAATGGTTCGGCTTGTAGCTGTTCAGCACGATCGTTGCCGTGCTGTCTTTTTGATACGTTTTTGAAATCGGATTCTTAAACTCTTTCTGGTTGAAAACCGCTTGGTTTTTAGTATCTAATTTATCCAAAGCCTTCATCTCCTCGTCTGGCGTGTTTACGAATTTTACTTCTTTTACAAACCAAGCATTGCCGTTGGCATCAGGATTTATAATCGGATACTCCTGCCCTTTTTCATCAACTTGGATGACATATTTGGTATTCAGCATGTTCAACACGTTCAAGTTGTTTTTGCCAATCTGATAGTCAAAAAGTTGCTCTATTCTTCTCGGCCTTACGGCACTGTAACCCGACAATGATTTGTGGAAATAAGATGTTCTGGCCTGCAGTCTTCCTGCAATTTCATAGACGCGGTATTGGGTCGTATCTTTTAAAATCTGCAAATCAGAATGCGTCGGCTGAAACGGCTCGTTCACTTCTCTTGCGCTTACAAAACCAGTACTATCTAAATAGTTTTTGTCAATAAAAAACAAATCGCCGATCATAAAAAGACCGACCAAAATAACCGCAAAAGTCTGCGATAATTTATTTTTCACATGCAGCCATAACAAACCCGCAGCTACTAAGATCAATAATCCAGAACGTAGCAGGTCTCTATTATACATGCTTTTTCTATCTTCTCTTAACGCTTCCACAAAGCCAGAGCCGAAAGCATCGCTTCCTTGTGCTTGGCTAAACATTTGCTGCATTTGGGCATCATACGGTCCTGTAAAATCAAACATACTTTTAGCTACAAAAAGCAATACGATGATTCCTAAGCTTACGCCTGCAGCTAATTTCAAGGATTTCCACTGTTCGTCTTTTTCGGATTTGAAAAAACTTTGGAGTCCCATAATTGCCAGAACCGGAATACACAATTCAAGGATTACCTGAATCGACGAAACCGCCCTGAATTTATCGTACATCGGAACAAAGTCGATGAAAAAGTCAGTCATGATTGGGAAGTTCTTTCCCCAAGAAAGCAGTAGCGAGAAAATAGCTCCTGCTAAAAACGCATATTTTATTTTTCTTTTATCGTGGAACAAGGCCAAAATGCATAAAAAGAAAACGACAGCGCCAATATAAGCGGGAGCCGCCACGATAGGCTGATCTCCCCAATAAGTTTTGGCGTAGGCTTCTGTAAAGCCTTTCGCTTCTTCTGGAGTGGCTCCTTGAGCAGAGATAAACTCGTATACTTTAGATTCGCTTCCTAAGTGTTCAGAATTGGATCCTCCAAACAATCTTGGCGCAAATAGGTTCAAGCTCTCAGAGATTCCGTAGCTGTATTCCGTGATATAGTCATACGACATCGATGACGTCGTGCTGTTTTTAGAACCATCAGGATTGTAGGTCAGCTCGCTTTTGCCACGCATACTGAAGTCTGCATACTCAGAAGTCGCCATAAGACTGGTCGCATTCGCTCCAATAGCCAGAATTCCTGCCACTGCAAATACTCCAAGGGCATATAAAAATCCTTTATAATCTTTCTGCTTGATGTATTTGTATAGAAAAAAGATACCTAATATCAGCAATAAAAACAAAAGGTAATAGGTCATCTGGAAGTGGTTTGCGTTGATTTCCAAAGCGCCGGCTACCATCGTAAGCAGACCTCCCAAGATATATTTTCGCCTAAAGACCAAAACCACACCGGCTACAACCAGCGGCATATAAGCGATGGCATGGGCCTTGGCATTGTGCCCTACACCTAATATGATAATCAAATAAGTCGAAAAACCAAAGGCGAGAGCCCCGAAAAAGGCCTTGAGCGGATCGACTCTAAGTACTAATAGCAATCCGTAAAAACCGAGAAAGTACAAGAAAAGATAATCGGCAGGACGAGGCAGAAAACGCAACGCATCATCCAGCGCACCTACAAAATCATTCGGGTATTTGGCTCCTAATTGGTAAGTCGGCATTCCGCCAAAAGCAGCATTTGTCCAATACGGCTCTTCTTTTTCCTTGGCTCGGAAATCGTTCTGCTCTTTTGCCATACCTGTATACTGCGCAATATCAGACTGGTAAATCTGCTTGCCCTGCATTACAGGATAAAAATAAATTAGGGAAACCAAAACAAAGCCTAAAATGGCCAATAAGTGAGGATAATACTTGCTGATTATTTTCATACGGTGTAAATTGAAAACAAATAAATAAAGGCGTGAAGATACGCTTTACCGCAAATATATTCAAAGAAAAGTTTAGTCTATTTCTTCGTAATCGATGTACTCGCCTACTTTTTTAGTCTCACGAGGCCTGTCTGATCTTCTGTTGGTATTGGTGTTGCCGTTTACAAAATCATCTTGGCTGTTCTGTCTTTGGTAATTTTGCTGCTGCTGTTGAAAACTCTGTTCTGCTTTTTGCACTACAGTTCGTACCATGATTGGAAAAAATATCCTAGCCAACAGCTTGAAGCCGTAATAAATACAGACAAGGATAAACAAGGTTTT
The DNA here is from genome assembly GCF_003634455.1 of Flavobacterium endophyticum. Lineage (GTDB taxonomy): Bacteria > Bacteroidota > Bacteroidia > Flavobacteriales > Flavobacteriaceae > Flavobacterium > Flavobacterium endophyticum. Next base: position 218,107 of record NZ_RBLC01000001.1, read on the forward strand.
CAAAACTCCGTTAAATGAAGCGAATTGCATAATCTAAAATTTTAAAGCGTAAAATTAGCAAATAGAACGCTTAAATTTAAAATATCCTTCTTAAATAAATAATAAATTATAGTACTTTTGGGTTATACTAACCATTGCTAATGAAAACCACAGAGAATATGTCAAAATTAAGATTTGCTTCCTTACTGTTCTTCGCCTTCTGTTCTTCTGCGATTTATGCCCAATTTACTGACGATATCAACTCCAACCGACCTGGAGAATCCATGTCTGGATTTTCAGTCGGAAAGACCGTATTTCAGGCTGAAGCTGGAATTTATGCTTTGGCAGAAGACCATGACCTTCTAAATTACGACGCCAAAGGATTTGGCCTTGATCTGGCACTCCGTTATGGCGCTTTCCTAGAGCAGTTGGAATTCATCATGAACCTGCAATATCAGGCTGACCAGTACAATACCGTTTTAGAATCAGAAAACAGAAACGCAGTGAAAAAACTGACGCTTGGTGCCAAATACCTCATCTATGATCCTTTTAAAAATTACGAAGAAAAAGTAAACATCTATAGCTGGAAAGCCAACCACCGATTCAAATGGAGACAATTTATTCCTGCCGTGGGCGTATATGCCGGAGCTAATATCAATTTCTCCAACAATCCGTATACTTTTCCGACCGACCCGAAGATCAGCCCAAAGCTGATGGTTATTACCCAAAACCATTTCGGAAGCCGCTATGTGTTCGTCATGAATATTATTGCCGACAGGATTACTACCGATTATCCAAGCTACGGAATCATCGCGACCATGACCCGAGGATTTAACGAAAAATGGTCTGGATTTTTAGAACTCCAAGGCTACCAAAGTGATTATTATTCTGATGCCATCGGGCGTGTAGGTGCGGCTTATCTTTTGCAGCCTAACTTGCAGGTCGATGCCTCTATCAGCAAAAACATCAAGGATACGCCTTCGATTTTCTACGGAGGAGTTGGTGTTTCTTGGAGATTCGATGGCTTCTACAAAGACATCATGATTCAAGGTCCGGACAAGAGCGACAAAAAAGATAAAAAGAAGGACAAGAAAAAAGAAGAAGAGAAAAAACGAATTGACGAAGTCGGAGGAGAAAAAGAATAACAAGCAATGATAACAATTAAAGAAGCGAATACCAAAGCCCTGCTTTTGGACTACGTAAAATTTCCATTTTCACTATACAAAGACAACAAATATTGGGTTCCGCCCATCATAAGCGAAGAATTAGAAACCTTCGACAAGACTAAAAATCCAGCTTTTGCCAGCGCCGACGCCAAATTCTATCTGGCTTACAAAGACAATACTATTGTCGGAAGAATTGCCGCTATCATCAACTGGAACGAAGTCAAAGACCAAGGCAAGAAAAAAGTACGATTCGGCTGGTTTGATGTGATCGACGATATCGAAGTTACCAAAGCGCTTTTAGAAAAAGTGCACGAATTCGGAAAAGAAAACCAGCTTGAATATGTCGAAGGTCCTGTAGGCTTTTCCAATCTCGACAAAGTAGGTGTGCTTACGGAAGGTTTCGACCAGATCAGTACCATGATTACGTGGTATAATTTCCCTTACTACAAAGAACATTTCGAAAAGCTCGGAATGACGGTCGAAAAAGAATATGTCGAAAGCAAATTTCCGTTCAGCAACGTAAAGCCTGAATTTTTCCTCAAGGTGAACGACCTTATCATAAAAAGGTACCAGCTCAAGCCGCTGAATTTCAAATCTACTAAAGATGTGATGCCGTATGTAGACAAGATGTTCGACCTGTTCAACAAGAGCTATGCCGACTTGGCTTCTTTTGTGGCGATAACGGATATCCAGAAAGAATATTTTAAGAAAAAATACATCAGCTTTATCAATCCAGAGTTTATCAAGTTTATCGAAGATAAAGACCAGAACATTGTTGCTTTTAGTATCGTAATGCCTTCCTTTTCTGAAGCACTGCAGAAAGCCAAAGGAAAGCTATTCCCTTTTGGATTCTTGCACCTGCTTAAAGCCAGGAAGAACAGCAAGGATATGATTTTCTACCTGATCGGCGTTGATCCGGAATACCAGAACAAGGGCGTAACAGCTATCATCTTCAACGAATATTACAAGACTTTTACAGAAAAGGGAATCCAAACCTGCTACAGGACACCGGAACTGACCGACAATACGGCCATCCACAACCTGTGGAAGCACTTTGAGCCTGTGATCCACAAAAGGAGATGCACCTATGTAAAAAACCTATAACATAAAAAAGTTCCAGCACTTTCGTACTGGAACTTTTTTATACTTAATTAATTCAATCTATTCGCAGGCTACTTTTTTCAGCGCCATCTTCTCATCGAATTTCACTGATTTCTTGTCTTTAAAAACCTGCTTGTTATCTTTTTCGGTTATGTCTCCAAAGCCTTGCAGCAAGGCATCGCCTTTACGCAAGAAAACGGCTTCTCTTACGGAAGTCATGCCTTCCGACTGGAACATATAATCGGCATACAAAGTATCGCCTTTAAACATACCCGTAAACGTCCCTGTATTGCCGTCTTTTTCAAACAGGGCATACTTGAGGTCGCCCGATACATTATTGCCATTGGTTATGGCCAATGATAGACTAATCGTGTCTTTGCCGTTGGCATATTCATAACATTCTTTTGCAGGAGCCGTTATTTCCGGCTGTTCCATTTCAGGCTCTGTGACAACTTGCGTATCTTCTGCTTTTTTATTGCAGGCCGCCAAGCTGATAATCATTCCCAATACTAAAAATCTGGTTTTCATAGGTGTTCTTTTTGTGGTTAGCAGTCCTAAAGGTAAAATTTTTAAGCGAGGCTTTTGTTAATTAAGTCGTAAAGTTGGAAAGCCTGAAAGTTGGGAAAGAGCAAATACTAAATAAAAAAAGCCACCCTTTTCAGAATGGCTTTTTTGCAATGTTTTCTATTTTATCGTTCGTCGCTTACGTCAACCGTAGTCTTGGCAGCGATTTCTTTGTAGGTTCCGTTTACCAGTTTTTCGCGTATCGCTTCAAAAGCAGACAGCGTTTCTTCGATGTCTCCAAGAGTATGCGAAGCCGTCGGAATCATACGCAACAAGATAATACCTTTAGGGATAACTGGATACACTACGATAGATAAGAAGATACCGTAGTTTTCTCTCAAGTCGTTTACCATTACCATAGCTTCAGGGATGCTTCCTTCAAGATATACCGGAGTGATGCACGTATTGGTATCGCCAATGTTAAAACCTCTATCCTTCAATCCTTTTTGAAGCGCGTTTACGTTTTCCCAAAGCTTGTCTTTTATTTCAGACGAGTTGCGCAGCAATTCCAGACGTTTCAACGAACCGATGGTTTGGATCATCGGAAGCGCTTTCGCGAACATTTGCGAACGCAGGTTGTATTTTAGGTAATCGATAATGTCTTTATCTGCAGCCACGAAAGCTCCAATATTCGCCATTGATTTGGCAAATGTAGAGAAATAGACGTCAATTCCATCTTGGCATCCTTGCTCTTCTCCGGCACCGGCACCTGTTTTTCCAAGCGTACCGAAACCATGCGCGTCATCTACCAAAAGACGGAAATTGTATTTTTCTTTCATCGCCACGATCTCTTTCAGCTTTCCTTGCTGTCCTCTCATCCCAAAAACACCTTCTGTGATAAAAAGGATTCCTCCACCTGTTTCGGTAGCCATTTTAGTGGCACGCTGCAGGTTTTTCTCCATGCTTTCCAGATCGTTGTGCTTGTACGTAAAACGCTTGCCCATGTGAAGACGGACTCCGTCAATGATACACGCATGCGAATCTACGTCATACACTATAATATCGTTTTTAGTCACCAAGGCATCAATAATAGATACCATTCCTTGGTAGCCGAAATTCAAAAGATAAGCCGCCTCTTTCATTACGAAGGTAGCAAGCTCGTTTTCCAATTGTTCGTGATACTTGGTATGTCCGCTCATCATACGGGCACCCATAGGATAGGCCGCTCCATAAGCTGCTGCTGCTTCCGTATCTGCCTTGCGTACTTCAGGGTGGTTGGCCAGTCCCAAATAATCGTTAAGACTCCAGTTCAAAATATCCTTTCCGTGAAATTTCATTCTCGGCCCTAAATCACCTTCCAATTTAGGAAACACATAATATCCTTCTGCCTGTGAAGCCCATTTTCCAAGAGGCCCCTTATTTTGCTGTATTCTTTCGAATAAATCTTTTACCATAATATGATAGTTAATTTTCTTTTATTGGAATCGAGTCTTTTAGACTCGCGTGCAAAAATAAATATTTATACATTATTACGCTCCCGAAAGCTGATTTATTTTACCTGCAAATGTATTCTTTCCATCTACAGCCTGCTAGCTTCAAAAATAAAACCGCTCCTGTGCAGGGGAGCGGTTTTCATTAGGGTTGGGTCAAACTTGTGGTATAAATGGAAATTTTTGGTTATTCTCTCTTAATGATCAATCTTCTGCAGATGCTGTGTCAAGCCCATGCATTTCTGCTTTCAGCAGCTTGATTTCGTCTTTCCAGACTTCTATTTTTTTATTGGCAGCTTCTATTTCTTGCTGCCTGACATCCGACATCCTCAAAAACTGAAAGTACCTGGCACCCATAAGCTCTTGCTCTGCCGCTGCCAGATTTTGGTCTGCTATAGCAAGCTCAATCTCAATCTGCGCTATCCTTTTGGTTGATGCCTTTTTCTCTGCCAGCAACAAGGGCTGCTTTTCGGGCAAGGCTTGTACCGATACCACACGCTCTTGCATAAACAGCTCTTTTGATTCTTGAAGCTCATTATGGCTTCGCTGCTCGTCTTGCGTGATGGTGCTCGTAATGTAAAAACTATAAAACAGTATGCCAAAACCTAATAACAATCCCGCAGCTACAAAAAGCAGCAGGCGGTCCTTAAAAAAAGAAGCTGTTTCGTCATCTACCGATTCGCGGAACCCTCCTTCCCTCCTCTTCAAGCTTGTCCGAAACAGCTCTTTTAATTCTGGAATGCTTCTGGCTCTTGACCAGCGCTCCAATCCGAAAAACCAGACTAGAGTATCCCTGTCAATTCCTTTAGATTTCAAATCGTTGAGATCGAAAGGACCCAGATTTTGCTCCCCATTATTTATGTAATACTTTTTCATAAAAGAATAGTGACTTCAAAATTGCAACCTGAGGCAGGCAACCTACATCAAATGTACTATCACAAAAACCGATTTCCTTACGGGTTTCCGTAAAAAGGCTTCTTTTTTGAAAAAATTATTTCTAGTAATGCCGAAAAGCTAGAAAGTACTGCTAAATGCTGCTTGTTCTTTTTATTTATTTTCTCTTTTTCAATGCGAAACGTATAGTTGCATGATGTACAGCAAGAACAAAAAAACCGCCCGAAGGCGGTTTAATCTGGATTCGCATCACTATTATGGCAAGCTCTGCGTGTCCCAACTGTTAATCAAAATATACTTAACACCAAATATAAAGTCCTAAGTTGCTCTTTCCTTACGGCTATCCGTAAAAGCGTTTCTTTTTTGATAAATAGTTTGACAGATGGGAAGAATACGTATTTATTGAAGTCCAAAAGACCTGTATTTATAAGCTAAGACGCATGAAAAAGAAAATAATCGTGCCCGCAAATACAAGCACAAAGAGCAGTAAAAATTTATCGATATGTTTTAGGAAAAAAGATTCTTCTTTTTCCATCTTGGCAATATAATAATTCTCCAGTCCTTGTCGGCCCGTCAGTTCGTGACGCGGAAGGCTGTTAAACAGTACATGAAGTTCTCTGATGTCTTTTGCCGGCGTCCAGCCGTCTAGCCCTATAAACCATACCATCGTTTCCTGTGTAATCTTGTGGTCTTTTAAGTCTTCGAGGCTAAAAGGGCCCAAATTTTCGTTACCCCTGTTCAGATAATACTTCTTCATGGTTTACAATTTACAATCTATATCGCTTTTTGTTACATAACGCCAAAAATAGCCGTCAAAAAAACAATTCCCTTACGGATTCCCGTAAATCTTATTATTTTTTTTATTTGTGTTACAAATTAGTAAATAAAAAAACCCGAAGCAATGCTTCGGGCTATTATTTTTCTTAAAAAAGCAATTACTCTTTTCTTACTTTAACACATGGTGCGCCAATACTTTTTGCACTTCATATACGTTCACCGACTTGTTGAACTGCTTCTTGATACTCGGGTTGGCTTCGCTAGATACCCAGATTTTTAATTCGGCATCCAATTCAAAAGTACCTGCCGTTTCTACGCTAAAGCGACTGATGGCTTTATAAGCGATTGACTTGTATTCGGTCTTGCTTCCTGTAAGTCCTTGTTTGTCAATCAAGATCAATCTCTTGGTCGTAAAGATAAAGGTGTCGCGGATCAGCTTAAAGCCCAGCTCGATGTTCTCATCGTCCGTTAGCAGCTGTCCGTATTTCTTTTGAAGTTCCTCTTGGCTCACCGCACCTGCGTTGCCCAATAAAGCAGAAAATAATCCCATTGTTGTATGTATTTGAGTTACGTTAAATTTATTCTGTTACAGTCATCAGTGCCTTCTCGATCTTTTTGTCGGCACCAAATTCATCATGATAGGCTTTCGTAGCGGCATCAGGAGCATCGGTTACCGTAATCTCGGCCTTTTCTTCTTTCAGGCCTTTTGGATCGGTATCATAAATAATGCCTCTTGACTTTTTTCGCAGCTTTCCCTGCGCATCAATCACGATCGTGCCAATATAATACGACTTGCCTGCTTCGGGAACCGCAATGTTCGCATAGCCGATCGGAAGGTTGATCGAGCCATAAGGCGTATAGATGTATTTTACAAAATGATTGCCTTTTGGCAGCTTCATGACCAGCAGTCCGTGTTCGGACAGTTTATACGACAGCACTCCTTTCTCATTTTCGTCAAAATAAATCTTGGCATTTTTGGTCACGTCCTTGCCTTCGTTTAAGATCTTGATTTCACCCAAAATGATGGTTTCGGACTCCGAAAGCGCGTCCGATTTCGACAGTCTTCCCGTACTGCAGGAAGCCAGCAGAGCGGTAAAGCACAGCAAGAGGATGTATTTTTTCATGGCAGAATATTTCCGCTAAGGTACGAGTATTTGTTTACAATTCCTCCTTTTTCAGTACCCTCCAGGCTATAACTTTGTCTTCCTGCCGAGGTCATCAACAGCATATTCTTTCCCTTGTTCGATAAGCAGTCCTAGGGTCTTGCCGCTGCTTTTTTCGGTTCCGTGCTTTACGTCAATCTTAAAAACCCTGCCCTCATAATCGGCGGTAATCTCATCGACAACCGAATGTCCGATGACCAGCTTTTCGCCTCCATAATAGCGCAGCACGCCTTCCAGCTCTTCTTGCGAAGGCTTGTGCGTAGGCGCATTAGAAGGGTCATTAAAGAAATAGACCGCGCGGTAGAGCATAGTGAGCGACAGGCTCCTGTCCCAATACGGACTGTAATACGAACTGAGCACCAGCGCTTCGCGTGGGTTCTCCAGCTTTTGGTCAGGATAGACTCCATAGTATTTTCTGGCAATGGCGTTCATTTCCGAAAACGACAGCTTTTCAGCGACATGCTTCGTATTCAGTCCGGCGTGCACAAAAAGGTAGGGACCGATCTTTTCCGCTACGTTTTTGGTACGGAGCCACTTTCCCAATTCTGAATCGGCAGAAAACAGCCGCCGTAATCCTTGGTCCCAGCGCGTCGTCTCGGCAATGCGTTTGGCAGCTTCCATATATTTGAAATCGCAGTACGATACGTCACCGTAAAGATTCATGATTTCGTGATTGCCCAAGATATAATGCACCTTGCCGCCCGCTTTTTCGGCTTCTTGTTCCAGCCTGTAGATCAGCCATAGTACCTGCGTGGTATTCTTGCCGCGGTCTACAAAATCCCCGTCGAGTACCAGATGTCCTTTGCCGAATGTCCAGCGGTACTGCTTGTCCATCACGCCGTTGGCCATCAGAAAACTATAAAAGCCATCAAAGTTGCCTTCAATATCCGAAATAGCGAGCAGCTTTTCGGGAAGCGGAAACTGATCCGGACCCGTTGCATAACTATTCCGAAGGCTAACGCTGAATTCATCGTTGTCTGCATTAGCTGCTTTTACGATTACGCTGCGCGAACTGTCAAGCGGTTCTACATACAGACTGTTCGTGCTATCCACTCGATAGATGGTGTCACCAAACACATAAGGTCCGTCTTCGCCGTCTAGCTTGGTCTCGAAGATTTCGTTGTGCTTAAAGCCGAACTCCTTGTCGTCGCGCCAAAGCGCATTCAGTCCCGACCAGTAATAGATATAGGTTCCCTCCCGCTCGTCAATGTCGGAATAGCCAAAATACAGTGTGGTGCCGACCCAGTAGCCCAGCACGACGATAGCCGTCCATTTTATAATTTTTTTTGCTCGTTTTTTGAATTTTGATGATAGCATGATTGCTAATTTTAGTGTTATTTTTTGGACATACGAATCCTATCCGAGCCTTTGGGGCTCAGCAATTAGTATGGCAGTACGGTCGGGGATTAGTCTTCCTGGTATTCCAGCAGATCGCCAGGCTGGCAGTCAAGTGCCTTGCAGAGCGCTTCCAAGGTCGAAAGCTTTAAGGCCTTGGCCTTGCCTGTCTTTAGCACCGACAGGTTGCCCTGCGTGATGCCGATCTTTTCGGCCAGTTCTTGCGACTGCATCTTGCGCCTCGCCAGCATGATATCGATGTTGATGATGATGGCCATTCGTTATATGGTTAGTTCGGTTTGAGACTGCAGCTCATAACCTTCTTTAAAATAGGCCAGCATAAAATAGATCACGATGCCCAGCACGAGGTGCAGTACTATATAGGAGTCGTTTCTTGCATAGGCTTCGTCCTGAAACTGCAAAAAGCCGAGCAATAACAGTAAAGGCACTGCCAGCACGTTAAGCAGGGCAAAGCACTTGAGCCAGGCAATGACCTCTTGATTAAAGGTGATTTCAGAACTCATGCCATGGAAAATCTTGCACAAGAAAAACGTAAAGACGGCATAGAAAGCCAAATAAAACAGTGCCATGCCCAAGTTGGCAAAATTGGCGCTGGCAACCAGCGCACCACCCTTAAATGGAATCTCGATCTGCTTTATGCCTGTAGCTCCCGAAAAGTAAGCAAAGGCAGCATAACCCAGGTTCAACAATTGCAGGGCAAAAGCAATAAAGCAGCCGTGTACCAGCAGCCGCGAAAGCGAATTTTTTCCGATGAGTTTCATTTGCGATAGAATTTATTACCGCAAAAATAGAATAATTTACCGTATTAAGGTAAATTTATTTCGTATTGGAGTAAAATTTAACATTTTACGCTTACTAAAGTGCTTCGAGTAAAACTGTCATTTCTGTTTGGACTTTCGGGTCTTTTGATTTTGCGGTTATGGTTCGCAGTACGGCTTCTATAAAAGCGATTTCATCTTCGTGCCTATCGTCCAATTGATCAAGGTTTATTGTTTTTCCGTCGTTCGTGTGGGCTTCTATAGATGACAGCATTCCGTTACCATGCAGCGTGCGTTGTTGCGGAGCCCTATCGATGGCATTAAAAAGGTTCAGGATCTCCGTAAGCGAGGTTTCATCAAGAGGCACGGTTTGGCTATCTGACGGATGGTTCTTCACATCGGCAGACGCTGCTACTACGCTATTCAGGTTCTTAACCTCGGCAACCCCTTTTTTGCTATTGATGGTAATCTGTTTGGGATATTTGGCATGGCTTAGGTTGATGATGATGGTTGAAACGCTGGCGAGTTCTTCTTTTCGCTGCTCTTTTTGGGAGCAGGAAATACAGGTTAGCAATAAGAGGAAAAGTATGTTTTTCATAATTTATCTATTATCTTTAAAATTTAGGCTTTACTTTTTAACCCTCTTTCTATTAAATCAATAATGTCTTCATTTGTTATTCCCTCTGTTTTTTCTTTTAAATAATCCTTAACAAATTGAGAATCAATTTTTTTTAAAACATTTTTAAACTGTATGCCTATGCCATTTTTAGGATTAATATTTAATGTCATTGAAATTTCATCCTTATAAGCAAGGAAAGGCTCATATAATTTATGATATACTGTACCTATAGCTCCAGAAAAAGGAATCATTTTTGGTCTTTTATCCATATCCCCTCCTTTTAATATTTGATCATTTGAAATTCCTGGATATGGGTCTATAAAATAAATTTTCCTTATCCCTAATTGATAAGCTTTTTTTGAGCATAATTCGCAAGGACTTGCCGTAGTAAACAAGGATCCATTCACAACCCCTTGCCCTCCAAGTTTAGTAATTTGTAGCATCGCATTTTCTTCTGCATGTAAGGATCTCGTATGTACTTGATTTGCTTCTCCTTCATAATGATTGTGGATCGTTTTAAAACAGAAAGAACAGTTTTTACCATTTAAATCTTCTTTATTTTGTTTTAACGAATCATTAAAATAATCAATTAATACCGCTTTGAAATTACCTAACTTTTCATTTTTATATTTGAAATTTGATAAATTTGAAACTATTCCCTTTTCAAAATCACTATAATGTACACTTTTGTTAAGTTCTTTTTCATCTCCAAAATAGTCTTCAACACTTCTTAAATTACAAGGAGTATGCCCTTTGGCTACATCATTCCATCCGCAAGACATAAGATAATAGTTTACGTCAGTAATAACAGCTCCGACCTTTCTCGAGATACAGCCAGAATTTAATTTTGCCGTATTGGCAATTTGCATACTTCTTTCAAGAGAACTGGGCGTTATTAATCCAGGCTGCTGAATAAGAGCTATAAATTTCATTAACTGTTCTTCACGAACTAAAAAACCATTTTTATTTACATTCGTATTATCAGTAAATTTTTTTATTTGATTCTTTTTAAGATTAAATATATGATAATCACTTTTTTGTATGCAATTTTCTACATCAGGGGATGAAAATTTACCACTTGCAAAATCATTAGTTTTATATTCAGTTTCGTCCAACTCTAATAGTTTTTTTACAACTTTATCTCTCTCAATATCATCTTTTATTTTGTTCTTTAAACGAAATTCTATTCTTCCTTTTGCATTATTTAAAACATCTTTCGTAGCAAGCATGTAAAAAGCCGAATATCTTTCTTTAAAAAACATAATCTCTAAAGAATTTCTTAGTGAATCAATTACAATTTTTGTCGGTTTGTTACCATTAAAATCCTTACGTGCTTTCACCAATTTATTAATTAATAATGCTATAGAAAAAATACTGTCGATATTAACATGCTCATCATCTAAGGGATCTCCATTGCTCCTTATATTACATGAAACAGAATGTAACAAGCGTGTTCTCCTATAATATCCATGATTTTCTAATAATTCGAAAATCTTCTTTGATAAATTTTTAAAATTACCTTCAAAATATAAATCATTTAATTTTTTTAAATCAGGTACTGAATTTATTGATTCAAACTTTTTTAATTCTCTAATTTTCTTTATTGTATCTTTATATTCCTTGTCTAGCTTTTGAATTTCTTTCAATATTTCACTTACAGCCTTGCCGTTATTATCTGTTTTTGATTCTCTAAAAAATTTTCTAAATAAGCTCTTCATTTTGGAATAGTCCCCTCCATATCTATGTAATATATAAAAAAGGAGCACACTTTTATATTTAATTACTTCAAATGGTTGCCAATTACCCTTATGGGATAAAAAAGATTTTGTAATCTCATATTTTCTTCTAAATATCACATCATCAAATTCACTTTCTTTTCTTAAACCTTTCAATGATTGAAAATCTTTTGATAAAAATTCAGATATCATTGTACATCCAGACCCGGTCCTTCCAGTAATACCAATTAACGTAAATTCTTTTCTTAATGAATATAAATTATCTAGCTTCATTTTTTACATTTTTTTATAAATAATTAAAAATTAAAAACTCAATATTATTAATAATTAATAAATAATTAACTTTTTTTTTAAATAAAAATAATACTCCAAAAATACTAAATCATAAAAACACCCCTTACGGTTTCCCGTAATCTTCCTAAAAATCTCCACCAACCCCTCAAAATACCCCGCGCGATACGTTCTATCACCCGCGTTTGGCGTTATACAACGCCACGGATGGCGTTCGGAACGTAAAAATTGGCGTTCAGAACGCCAAAATCCACGTTAGGTAACGCCAAATTTGGCGTCGGGAACGTGTCGCGCGGGGTTCCGGACGCCGCGCGCGGGGTTCGGAACGCCAAACGCGGGCGATGGAACGCCATCCGTGGCGTTCCGGACGCCAAATGCACATAAAAAAACCTGGGAGCTTTCGCTTCCAGGTTCACTATATATACGGTTTTAGGGGTAATTAAGAGCTATTCAGACTTAGGGCCTGAATCTGGCTGGCTTGTAGCAGGGCCGCCACCTTTAAAAAACTGCTTTAGTTCTGATACCTTAGCTTCAAAACCTCCCATACCCGACGCCACTTTATATTTGGTGTAGTCGTAGTCGGTAAGCGCAGCTTGATAATTGTCCCAGTCATGAAGGATTTTCGAGCTGTCAAGCCCGATCTTCAAGTTGTCCAGTCGCATCAGCAGTCCCTGAAGGAACGAACGGCTGTCAAAATCCTTCTTGAACTCTACCCAGTCCACATCCGGACTGGCTAAACTACTCTGGGTGTCATAAAAGTCATTGACCTTGTTAATCACGAGCTTGTTCTGCTCGTTCACGCTTCCGTACAACATACGTTCTTGTGGCGTCAAGGCTGACAGTTTAGGGGTCAGCGCTGCCTCCATGGCAGCAAGCGCATTTAACACCGCCGTCTTTTCTTCGGGGGTGAAATGCTTCGAATTTAAATTTACAAACGGCATTGAAAAAAGTATTAAGTTATTACTACCACATGAACGCATAAAAACAACAAAAAGTATAGTTATAGTTAAATTTTACTATATTTAATTATAAATTAACAATTACACAAACAAATACACACCAAAAAAAAGCATACACAACATAAATTCCAAATCAAAAACCCTAAATCAAAAAATCACCAATCCTAAATCCCTCCATGTAACAAAACACAACAACCCACGACATATACCTTTGAACGGCAGCACCTTGTACGGCTTCCGTTTTCTATTACCGTTCAACCTTAAACAACTAAATCATGATCAAAAAAACAACAGTGATGCTGTCGTTATTGGCCCTGTCGGCAGCCCATGCCCAGACCCAAGACAGTCAGCCGGGCAACAAGTCCCTGCCATCGAGCAAAGAAGAGCTTGCCAAGCTCGCCGCCTTAGAAACAGGCACCTACGGCTATTCTGTAGACGATTATTTCAAGAGACCTGCACAGAGCAGCTTCCAGTTTTCTCCAAACGGACTTTATTTTTCGTATAAGGAACGCGACGACAAGGGCAAGAACCATGTCTATATCAAGAACACCGCTACCGGCAAGGTTGTCAAGGCCATCGAAGAAAAAGACGAACTGATCCGCGGCTACGGCTGGGCGAACAATGAGCGCCTGATCTATGTGCAGGACAAAGGCGGTAATGAAAACTTCCACATCTATGGCGTAGACCTTGACGGCGGCAACAAGATGGACCTTACTCCTTTTGAAGGCGTTCGTGCAGGCATCATCAAGATACTGAAAGAGCAGCCTGACTATATGATCATCCAGATGAACAAAGACAATCCGGAAATCTTCGAACCTTTCAAGCTCAACATCAAGACCGGGGCGCTGGTCAAATTGTTCGAAAATAAAGATGCCGCCAATCCGATTGGAGGTTATGATTTTGACAAAGACGGCGTGCTGAAAGGCTATACCAAACAGCACAACGGTACCGAGAACGAAATCTATTACAGAACTGCCGAGGACAAGCCTTTTGAAAAGATTGCCACGACTACCTGGAAAGACCAATTTTCGATCATTGCCTTCGACTATACGACACCGAATCCGCATGATGCGTATGTATTGAGCAACTTGGAGAGCAACACGGCCGAGATCATACTATACGACTTTGCTACCCGCAAGACCATCAAGAAAGTATTCTCGAATCCTACGTTTGACGTGGGCGGCCTCAGCACTTCCCGAAAAAGAGGCTATGAGGTAGACTACTACAGCTATACCGGAGAGAAAAACGAAACCGTGCCCGTGAGCGCGACCTATAAGAAATTGCATGCCAAATTCGAAAAACAATTCAGCGGCAGAGAATTCGGCATCAGCGGGGTAACCGACGATGAGGACAAATTCTTACTGTATGTTTCCAGCGACAGACTCTATGGCAGCTACTACCTGTATGATGCTAAAAAAGACAGCTTTAAAGAAATCATGAACCTGATGCCGCAGCTTAAAGAAGGCGACATGGCCGAGATGCGTCCGATTAAATTCAAATCCCGCGACGGACTTGATGTGTATGCGTATCTGACCATTCCGAAACAAGCCACGCTGGGCAAGAAAGTACCATTGATCGTGAATCCTCACGGCGGACCTTACGGCGTAAGAGACGAATGGAGCTTTAACCCAGAAACACAGCTGTTTGCAAGCAGAGGTTATGCTACGCTACAAGTCAACTATAGAGGTTCTGGAGGCTATGGCAAGAAATTTTTCTTGGCAGGTAACAAGCAGATCGGCCGCAACATGCTGAACGACCTAGAAGACGGCGTGGCTTATGTCAAGTCGCTCGGATTGATCGACGACAAAAAAATAGCGGTATATGGCGCCAGCTATGGCGGACTGGCTACTTTGGGCAGTTTGGTAAAAACACCCGATTTGTATGTATGTGGCGTAGACTATGTGGGCGTATCCAACCTGTTTACCTTCTTCAAGTCGTTCCCACCCTATTGGAAACCTTTCTTGGCACAAGTATACCAACAGTGGTATGACGAGAACAGCGCCGAGGACCAAAAAATCATGCGCGAGGTATCTCCAGCCCTGAATGCAGACAAGATTACCAAACCGCTCTTTGTAGTACAAGGCGCCAACGACCCAAGAGTCAACATCAACGAATCTGACCAGGTTGTCGAAAACCTCAGAAAACGAGGACTGGACACACCGTATATGGTAAAATATAACGAAGGCCACGGCTTCGGCCGCGAAGAAAACCGCATCGAGCTCTATAAGTGCATGATGGGCTTCTTTGCCAAACATTTGAAATAAAAAAAATCCCGCTTTTACAGCGGGATTTTTTATTTAGGATTTTTTTATTTAGGATTTTTGATTTTAGATTTAGAAGTTGATAGTTGATAGTTCATAGTTGATAGTTGATAGTTGATAGTTCAAAGTTCGCAATTCCTAATTCAAAATTCGTAATTCTCAAAAATCCTAAATCAAAAATCCTAAATCCTAAATCAAAAATCTAAAATCCCTAAATTCTCCTCTGCTCTTCCGTCTGCTCCTTATTTCTTTCTTTTAATTTCTGATTCCCGAAACTATAACGGAAGCCCAGCCTGAAATTCTGCGTGTCGCCATAAGAATCAGATGAATTGTATTGGTTGCCGTAGTTGGTCGTTATGGTAATTTTTTCGCCGCGGTAGATGTCCGAAAAGATACCATACACCTCTCCGTTGCCTTTTAGTATCTTTTTGCGCAGTGCCAGCGACAGGTTGGTCGTAGACGTAAAGACAAAAGTACCCTGTACCGAAGACGAATTGTAATAAAAATTGATCTCGCCATTAAAATCTTTCTTTTTGTTCAATGCAAAACGATTGTTGATGCTCGCATTATACGTCGGCTTTCCGTTTTTATACAGCTTGCCATCAATCCCTTGAAAACGATCTTCTACATAGCTCAACCCAGACTGGATTCCCGCATCCCACCAGCCCGTAAACGCCAGATTGGTATTGAACTCCAAGCCAAACGCATAATCCTTGTCGATGTTCGTAAAATGATACACAACGGTATTCGTCTCGTAATCCTGGTACGAAATCTCCATCGACGGGTCTTTCTCCAATCGGTAGAACAAGTCGAAATTATACTTGCCTTTTAGCGTATACAGCAAATTCAGGTTGTGCGTGATGGTCGGCAACAATTTTGGATCGCCCGTGAAATACGAATAATTATTGTTGTAAACGCGAAACGGATTGAGCATGCTGTAGCGCGGCCTGCTGATTCTCTTGCCGTACGAAAACCCGATCTCATGATTTTCAGAAGGCTTATACATCGTATAAAACGTAGGGAAAAGCTTGAAATAATTTTGGTCGTTCACTTCAGAAGTGGTAACCGAGTTGCCTTCGAGCGAGGTATATTCGCCGCGCAGTCCGGCCTTGACGCTCCATTTGCCAAATTCCCTGCCATAGCTCACATAACCCGCATAAATCCACTCGTCATACAGAAACTTGCTCGTGCGCCCTTCATTCGGCACCAATACCCCGCCGATAGCATCGCGGTAATCTAAGTTGCTATTGGCCGATACATTGCCATATTTGATTCCCGCCTCTAACGCACCGTTTGTCTCGTTGCTGTAATCCGCCTGTGCCGAGAACAGCTTGATGCCTTGGCGGCTCTTGCTCACAAAACGCACATCGCGGTAAGGGGCGCTGTCTGGCAACGAAAAAGTCGTATTGATATCCTGATTGTCCTTAGACAGATAGTTTGTAAAATCAGAATTGAAGACCAGCTTCGATTTTTCCGAAAGCTTGCGTTCGTATAAAAAATTGTACGCCGCATTACGGGCTGGATTCTTGCGGTTGTTCATCGTGACATAGAGCGAATCAAGCTGTCCGTCGGCACCCGTGATAGAAGTCGGGGCTGCATACTTTCCGTGCTGTTCTGGTGCTTGGAAACCCGTAGTACCGATAGAAAATAAATTCAGTGAATCCAGTTCATACGATGCCTCCAGACGGTACGAATGCTGCTCTAGCGATTTGCTCTTGCGGCGCAGCAAGCTCTTCCATTCCGATGCCGTGTTGCCGTTTTCATCATAATAGCGCACAATGTCGGTACTTTCGTCAACATATTCGCCCATCCCAAAACTGTAGCGCCCCATCAAAGACAGCTTCTTGCCTTTGTAGATATGTCCTGTAGAAGTTATCGCTTTCGGATACATCGACTGCACGTAGGCCGTATTGATAGATCCTTTGTAGCCTGGGGAAATCGCCTTCTTGAGCTTGATGTTGAGCACCGCGCTGCCCTGCGCATCATATTTGGCGGGCGGGTTCGTGATGACCTCAACCGACTTTACGTCTTCTCCGCTCGTATTTTCAAGATATTGTTTCAGCTCGTCTCCCGACATGTATACTTTTTTGTCGTTGATGGTTACCAGTATGCTCTGGCTGCCGCGAATGGTGATGCCCCCGCCTCCCGAAGTAGTCACGCCTGGCGTTTTGGAAACAATCTCCCATGCATTGTTAGACGCCAGCGACGAGTTTTCGACCGTAAACTCCATACGGTCGACCAGCCTTTTTACTACCGGGCGCTTGGAAACGATCTCTACGCCTTCTAGCATTTCAGAAGCACGGGCCAGCACGATATCGCCCAGCTCCATGTCGCCTGTAACCTCTATATTTTTGTAGGCAGTAGACATTCCTACCGAACTTGCCTTTACAATGTAATTTCCTTTTTCGACCGCTCCTATCTCAAAACGCCCGAGCTCGTCGGCAAGCGCCGTCCTGTAGGCAGAAGAGTCCTGTGCTTTTAGCAACGCCATGTCGGCAAAAGGCACTGCCCTGCCCTCGGCATCCTTAACGGAACCCGAGAGCCTGTGCTGTGCCATGCTCCCGAAAGGAAGCAGTAATAAAAAAATAACTAACTGTTTCATGATTTGATTGATGATTGAAATTCGATTGATTGACTTGATTGATGATGATTGAAACTCGATGATTGATGGTGCAAATCTCTGCAAACCCTTTCTGCAATCGGGTTAACGAAGGGTTAATGAAGGGTTAAACACAAAAGCGCTGGCGGCTGCCTATTTAACAAAGCAAGCTATCCCGTGACGCCCTGCCGTGCAGCGTGTGGCATGGCGCAAGGCTGCCCTTTCAAATTTGGTTAAAGAACGGTTAACGGTTTGTTTTTTAGCACAGCCAAGCCAAGAAACCCCTAGCTTTGTCCCAACAAACCAGCTTTGCCATGAAACGAAAAATAATGCTATTGATAGGAGCCTGTATCTTTACGGTAGCTGCGCTGGCAGCCATCCAGGGGTATTTTATATACAATACCTACCTGCTGACCGAAAAAGAAGTAAGCGCCAAGATCAAGAAACAGCTGATAGAATTAGAAGATACCGAAGAATGGTACGAGCTCAACGACAGCTGGATGAACCAAGCGGGCCAGTTTGTCAGAAACTATACTTTTGAAAGGCTCGAGAAAAAGGACTTTGTGGAGTTTATGAAAAGCAAATCCGATTCGCTGTCTACCGTAATGACAGCGTATATGAACCAACGCAAGCGACCAGGCGATTTTGATATCGGGTATTCCATCTATATCACCTCGGCCACCATCAAAAAAGACAATACGATTGACAGCCTCTATCGCGGAAAATTATTCGTGCTGGGTAACAACGTAAAAAACAAAGACGAAGTGGTAGCCTCTACCGGACGATGGGAAGGCGAAAAAGAATATGTAGACGACAGGGCAGCTGTGCCCATCAAGAAAGCAGTCGATTTTGAAATCAAGAGCGAACGCTATTACAGCATTGCCAACTGGGGGCAGACAATCATCCGCCAGATGGCAGGATTGCTTATCTTTTCATTGCTGCTGATGGTCTTTGTGGTCTATCTCTATTACCTGTCGCTTAAAAACCTTATCGGCCAAAAAAGAATCGCCGATATCAAGACCGACTTTGTGAACAATATCACGCACGAGTTCCAGACACCGCTTGCTACGATGGACATTGCCATCAAGACGCTGCAGCGCAAGGAAAACGAAATGACTCCAGAGCACTACAGGCATACGCTTTCGATGCTGGAAAGACAGAACGACCGATTGCAGAAGCTGTTCCGACAGGTGACCGAGGCTTCGCTGACGCCTACCGTAAGCCGCAATGCAAAAATGGAAATCGGCTGCAGCGAGATTCATAACATCATTGATGATTTCAAATTGTCGCATCCGGCTACGGAAATCCGCTGTCATCAGGAACAGGAAAACATCACGGCCAAGATCGATCCTTTCCACTTGAACACGATTATCGTGAACCTTATGGAAAATGCCGTAAAATATGGCGCGACAGAAATCGACATACGAATGGAAAAACAGCATGGCCGCTTTGCCATGGGCATCAAGGACAACGGAAAGGGCATCGCGACCAAAGAACAGACGGCTATTTTCGATAAGTTTTACCGTATCGAAAAAGGAAACATACACGAAACCAAAGGACTCGGCCTCGGGCTGTTTTATGTAAAACAGCTGGTGGAGTCGTATAAAGGAACCATCAAGGTAGAAAGCGAAGAAGACAAAGGAGCTTTATTTTTAATCACCATTCCCTCATGAAAAAGCACATCTTATTAGCAGAAGACGATTTTGATTATGCTTCCATACTGAAGCAATATCTTGAATTTTCAGGCTTTACGGTCACTTGGGCCAAAGACGGCAAGGAAGCGCTCAAGCTTTTTCCCGATGCCCAGCCCGACATCTGCGTCTTTGACGTGATGATGCCGCAGATGGACGGCTTTACGCTGGCCGAAAAAGTCGTAGACGCCTATCCCGAAACGCCTTTTATCTTTTTGACAGCCAAATCGATGAAGGAAGACAAAATCAAGGGATTGAGGCTCGGGGCCGATGATTATGTCATCAAGCCTTTTGAAGTTGAAGAACTGATATTGCGGATTACGAATATCCTGAAGCGCGTGCAGAAAACGGCGCCACAGCATGTGTCTGAAAAGAAATTCAAGATCGGACAGTATCTTTTTGACAGCGAAAACTATCTCTTAACGCATGAAAAAGCGACGCACCGCATCACGGAAAAGGAAGCCCACCTGATCCAGTTCTTGTATGCCAGCAAAAACAAGCTCGTTAAAAGAGAAGACATCTTGAAAGAAATCTGGGGCAACGACGATTTCTTTTCCGGCAGGAGCATGGATGTCTTTATCAGCCGACTGCGCAAGTATTTCAGCGAAGATCCTGCCATAGCTATTCCAAGCGTGAGAGGCTTGGGCTTTGAGTTTAACATTAAAGAATAAAACATTATGAGACTATTTATCATCATCGCATTTATTGTCTGCAGCCATCTGGTTAGCGGACAGGTCAGGACTACACCTCCAACGCCTCCTACACCTCCTACACCGGCAACCCCTGGTACCAAGGTGACGGTCAATTCGAACACTAGCGTAACGATTAACGGAAAGACGTATATATCCAGCAGCACTTCTTCTGGAAAAGGAGAGGCTTCCAACTCGAAAGTCAAAATCAAGCAGAACAGCTCGAGCAGCTCTACTTCGGTATCTATCGACAATTCAGACATCACCTACAGTATCAGGGCGAGCTTTGACGACCACAAGACCGAAAGAATCAAAAAACTCTTGATGGAGAACCTTGAAAAGGAACACCTGACCGCAAAAGGGGATTCTTATGTCTGGAAAAGAATTGAAGACGAAGACATAGCGTACAGCTTTGCATTGTCTGACGGAAGACTGAGAGCCTTCGTGAACAAGGAACTCAATTCTAAAAGCTCTATCGAACGTTTCGTAGCGCTGGGCGAAAAGATTTCAGACGCGCTCTCTGAGAAATAAGCATAAAAAACGGCTTGCTGATAATCAGCAAGCCGTTTTCAAACTAACAAATGAATCAAATCAGCTTACAGCGTTTGACGTTTTGTCGTTTAGTCCGGCAGCGGCATCGATAGCCTTACCGGCAATGTTTTTACCTTCTTGGATAACCGTATCTGCTTCGGAAACTGCGGCCTCTTTTATTTTGCTTAAAGAGCCTTTTACTTTTCCGGCAATGTCGCCCGCTTTGTCAAGCATCGATCCAAAATTGATATATCCTTTTTTGTTGCAAATAATTCCTACTACTGCTAGGGCAGCGACTCCGGCCGCAATCCCTATAATCAGATTCTTGTTTTTCATAGCGCTGTTTTTATATAATTTGATTCGAAATTGTTCTTTTGTTATGCCTAGATGAAAAGCGGAAAGCCATATTCCTCATCCTGACCGTCTAGTTCTTGATCTTCTTCCTCTTCTTCATTAAAGATTTCCATTCTGTTCATTACCGTCTTTATTATAGTCACCAGAGAGAGACTCACGATTCCGATTAGCAAAAGGCTTTTTGTTTTCATTTTGGTTGCGATTTTTGAGTTTGTAATTATTAATTCGTCATGAAGATACGACAAAAGACCCAATGAGAATGCGGATTTAATATAATTTTAATACAAAAA
Source organism: Flavobacterium endophyticum (assembly GCF_003634455.1). Taxonomy (GTDB): domain Bacteria; phylum Bacteroidota; class Bacteroidia; order Flavobacteriales; family Flavobacteriaceae; genus Flavobacterium; species Flavobacterium endophyticum. The sequence goes on from NZ_RBLC01000001.1 coordinate 239,315, forward strand.
CAGTGTATTTTGTAACCAAAAGGAAGAAACGTGTAATGAGATTTTTTAGGAAACGCTGTGGAATTTCGGATTTTTGATTTTTGATTTATGATTTGGGATTTCGGTCTTTCAAACTTTAGACTTTCCAACTTTCGACTTTCGATTTGCAACTTTCCAACTTTCGACTAAAAAAACTAAAATAAAACTTGCAGTTCTACTAAATAAGACTACTTTTGCAGCGAGAGACCTGGAAACAGGGTTACGCTCTCACCGCTAAAGTCGATCGCTCCAGGTCGGCTTTTGCATTTTTTAGGAATTACGAATCTTGTTCAGATCCTAATTCATAATTCCTAATTCGTAATTAATCAATCCCTTCCCACCATTTTTTTCTGCTATCTAAAAGATCAAGATCCAGCGTTTCACCAATCATCGGGTGCACGATAGGCTGTCCTGCTGTTTCGGCTGCGGCTGCGGCTCTCTTGATAGGTTCGTCCCAAGCATGCAGTGCCAGCGGGAACTTGCCCCAATGCACCGGAAGCAATACCTTGGCGTTAAGATCTTGCGCTGCTTGTACAGTCTGTTCAGGCATCATGTGGATAAATTTCCAGCTCTTGTTGTATTGCCCGCATTCTAGTATGGCCAAATCAAACGGACCAAAAGCATCCCCCGTTTGCTTGAAAAAAGTATCATAGCCAGAATCACCGCCTACATAAATCCTGCGCTGCGGCGTGTCTACTACAAATGCCAGCCATACCGCTTGGTTTCTTTTGAAACCTCTTCCGGAGAAATGGCGCGCGGGAACCGTATTGATCTTGAATCCCGAACCGAGGTCGAGCGATTCGTGCCAGTTAAGCTCATCTACAATATTTTTATCAAAATTCCAGCGTTCGAAATGTTCGCCGGTTCCTATGCCCGTGATGATTCTTTTCACTTTTGGTTTCAGCTTGAGCATCGTATCATAGTCCAAATGGTCCCAATGGTCGTGGGAAATCAGCAGAAAATCAATGTCCGGCATGTCGTTGGCCGAATACACATTGGCACCTTTGAACGCATTTACCGTAAAAGACAGCGGCGAGGCATGGTTGCTGAAAACTGGGTCGACAAGGAATGTCTTTCCAGACAATTGCATGAAATAAGACGAATGTCCGAACCACACCAACACATCTTTGCTTGGATCTAGATTTTTAAGATCTGTCTTTTGAGAAGGAATGCGTCCTGCGGGAATATTTCGCTTGCTCTTCCCGAAGAAAAAATCTTTGAGTACTGTATAATAGTTCGCGCCGTCTGTCAGATCGGGCGTGTTTGAAATATTTTGGAATTGTCCTTGTCCGTAATTAGACATTTTTTTGATTCGTTCGAGTCTTCCGTTAGACGGCCTTCTCCCAAACTTAGGATGGTTGAAGAATAAAAAGACATAGAATGCCAGCAGAATGCAGAGTATAACGGTAAAAGTCATTGTTGTAATTTTAGCTTTGCCAAAGCTATTGATAAATTAAATCCAAAAAATAAAAGCACTGCTAAATATAACTTAAGAAAGCTATTGGGGTGGCAATTTCATTTTTAAATCGTATATTAGTAAGGCAATTTTATACATCCGCTACCATGAACGATAATTTCAAGACCATCATCGAATCGCTGATTATGAACGGTTTCATAGAATCAGAACAGCACGTCAAGGAACTTGGCGGCAAGCTTGATTTTAAGATTACGCAGTATTCCCTAAATACGCCGCTGAGTTTCAAATTCCATAATAGCGAGGAATTTATCACTTTCCTCAACTTTTCAAGCCCGGAAGAAATCGACGAGGAAAAAATAGGACTCATCAATGCCGCCATCCTCGAGCAAGGACTAGATCCAGATGATTTCTTCTACGTCAACTTTTATAAGAAAGAAGTCAACGAGTTATAGGATTTTTGATTTGGGATTTTTGATTTGGGTTATATTTGCAGACACTATTTACATCATAAATCTCAAATCACGAACTCTAAGGCTAAAGCCTAAATCTAAAATCACAAATCTAAAATAAAATGATGCAGCTCGTTTTCGCTTCCAACAATAAAAACAAGATTAAAGAAATACAAAGCCTGCTTCCTGATGATATACAAATCCTAAGTCTGGAAGACATTGGCTGTCATGAAGATATACCCGAAACTGCCGATACGATTGAAGGCAATGCTATATTAAAAGCAGATTACGTGACCAAAAACTACGGTTACGATTGTTTTGCCGACGACTCCGGTCTCGAAGTCAATGCCTTAGAAGGTGCTCCTGGTGTCTATTCTGCCCGCTTTGCCGGAGAACATAAAAATGACCACGACAACATGGACAAACTGTTGCGTGAATTGGAAAATACGACAGACAGGTCTGCCAACTTCAAAACTGTTATAGCGCTGAACCTTAACGGACAGCAAAAATTATTTACCGGAAAAGTATTCGGAACTATCCTTTTTGAGAAGAAAGGAACGAACGGTTTCGGCTACGATCCTATCTTCCAACCTGATGGATTTTCTTACACGTTTGCACAACTTTCGCTCGACGAAAAGGGTGCTATAAGCCATCGAGCTAAAGCAGTGAAGCAACTCATCGCCTACCTAAAAAACTAACTTTCTGATTTTCAATTATTCATAAAAAAATAAACTTCCAATTCGGATTAGTTTTAATGGTTTTTTAAACGTACCTTTGCAGCCTATTTTAAATACATATATGAATAAATTTGAACAATTAGGATTGAGTGAGTCGCTACTGAGGGCGATTTTAGATCTAGGATTTGAAAATCCGACCGAGGTACAGGAAAAAGCGATTCCCCTATTATTGGCACAAGACACAGACATGGTTGCGTTGGCTCAAACAGGGACAGGAAAAACAGCAGCGTTTGGTTTTCCGCTTATCCAAAAGATTGATGCCGACAACAGAAATACTCAGGCGTTGATTTTATCACCGACACGCGAACTTTGTTTGCAGATTACAAATGAAATTAAAAACTACTCGAAATACGAAAAAGGTATTAATGTAGTTGCGATTTACGGCGGTGCCAGCATTACAGAGCAGGCTAGGGAAATCAAGAGAGGAGCACAAATTATCGTGGCTACTCCGGGAAGAATGCAAGACATGATCAATAGAGGTTTGGTGAACATTTCACAAATCAACTATTGCATACTTGACGAGGCAGATGAAATGTTGAACATGGGATTCTATGAGGATATCGTGAACATCCTTTCTACATCGCCAGACGAAAAAAGCACATGGTTATTCTCGGCTACAATGCCGCAAGAAGTTGCCCGAATTGCAAAACAATTCATGAGCGAGCCATTGGAAATCACTGTAGGAACTAAAAATTCAGGTTCGGCTACAGTTTCACATGAATTTTATTTAGTAAACGCTCGTGACCGTTACGAAGCTTTGAAAAGATTGGCAGATGCAAATCCGGATATCTTTTCTGTGGTGTTCTGTCGTACCAAAAGAGACACGCAGGCAGTTGCTGAAAAATTAATCGAAGACGGATACAGCGCTGCAGCTTTGCACGGAGATTTATCTCAAGCACAAAGAGATGGCGTAATGAAATCGTTTAGAGGAAGACAAATCCAGATGCTTGTAGCAACAGACGTTGCAGCACGTGGAATTGATGTTGATAACATTACACACGTTGTAAACTATCAGCTTCCTGACGAGGTAGAAACTTACAATCACCGTTCTGGTAGAACCGGACGTGCTGGAAAACTAGGAACTTCTATCGTAATCGTTACTAAAAGTGAATTGCGAAAAATCTCTGCGATCGAAAGAATCATCAAGCAGAAATTTGAAGAGAAATCAATTCCTTCTGGAATCGAGATCTGCGAAATCCAATTGTTGCACTTAGCGAACAAAATCAAGGATACAGAAGTTGACCACGAAATCGACAACTACCTTCCAGCAATCAACAATGTTCTTGAAGATCTTTCAAAAGAAGAATTGATCAAGAAAATGGTTTCTGTAGAATTCAACCGTTTCATCAACTATTACAAGAAAAACAGAGATATTTCTGCTCAGTCTGCTGGCGAAAGACGCGAAAGCGACGGCGCTCCAAGAGACAACAGCGGTGCAGTTCGTTATTTCGTGAACATCGGTTCTAGAGATAACTTCGACTGGATGTCGTTGAAAGATTTCTTGAAAGAAACGCTAGATCTTGGACGTGATGACGTTTTCAAAGTAGACGTAAAAGAAGGTTTCTCTTTCTTCAATACAGATGCAGAACATTCTGCTAAAGTAATGGATATCCTGAACGGAATCGAATTGGAAGGAAGAAAAATCAATGTAGAGATTTCTAAAAACGACGGTGGCGGCAGAAGCAGCTCTAGAAGAGACCACAACGGAAGAAGCGGTGGTTTTGGCGGAGGCAGATCTGGCGGCGGAGGCGGTTTTAGAAGCGACAGAAGTTCGGCTCCAAAAAGAGAAGGCGGCTTTAGAAGCGACAGAGGCGGATCATCTGACAGACCAGTTCGCAGAAGCGAAGGTTTTTCATCTGACCGACCAAGAAGAGAGGGCGGATTTTCTGAAAGAGCTCCACGTCGTTCTGAAGGAACAAGATCTGAAGCTCCAAGAGCAAGAAGACCGAGAAGAGACTAAATCTTTTAGTTAATTTTCTTATAATTATAAACAGACTGCAAAATATCTTAAAGAGTTTTATTACTTTTAACGCTTCTAACAAGGCTATGAGATATTTTGCAGTTTTCTTTTTCTTATTCGTAACCTCTTTTGCTTTTGCACAGGATACAAAAATTTCGGCTACAGTAATTAACGACAATACTTTGCTCCCCCTCGCAGACGTCAGCATCATCAACCTCAACAAGGTGAAAGGAACGACGACAAACGCAAGCGGCTACTTTGAATTGGTTGCCGAAGTAAACGATACTCTTCACATTTCGACTCTAGGATACAAATCCATCAAAGTAAGAGTCACCAACGACTGGTTTAAGACCAAAAGCACAAAAATAAAAATGACCGAAAAGGCCTATGCCTTGGAAGAAGTTGTCATTAACCAATACAACCTGACCGGATATCTTGAAATCGATTACAAAATCATTCCGATTAAGGAAAACTTCAGATATAGCATTTCCGGATTGTCACAAGGCTACGAAATGGGAAGATACGCCCCTGGTGCTTTCTCAAGAGTCGTAGGATCTATCTTCAACCCTGCCGACATGCTTTATAATTTCTTTGGAAAAAAGCCTACAGAGCTGAAAAGGCTGAAAGAAATGAAAAAGGACGATGCGGTAAAAAATCTTCTTTCGTCTAAATTCGACCGAGAAACTTTAGGAGCCCTTTTAGGTGTCAGCCCGAACGAGATTGCTGAAATCTTAGAGCGTTGCAACTATTCCGAAACTTTTATCAAGACCGCTAATGACCTCCAGATTATGGATGCTATTAACGAATGCTATGAAGAATACAAAATCTTAAAAGGCAAGAAATAATCTTTACAAGAGATTATTGATTTCCTTATAGCGCTGTTCAATCCGCTTGATATCTTTGATCGAATTTTTGGTCCAGGCCAATCTCCTTGAAATTGTTTCCTCTTCCGTAAGCTTCCAATCTACATCCGATTTTCGCAATCGGCTCATGATACTTTGTATGATGATAGCCGCAGAAACAGAAATATTCAAGCTTTCGGTAAAACCGGCCATCGGTATCTTTAAAAAGCCATCCGCTTCGTTCATGACTTCGTCCGAAAGTCCGTTCCTTTCTGTACCAAAAAAGATAGCCGAAGGTTTTGAGATATCAAAATCATCGAGCAGGCAGGAATTGTCATGCGGCGTTGTCGCGATAATCTGATAGCCTTTTTCTTTTAAAGCCTTCAGGCAATCCATATTGGAATTGTAACGGCTCACATCGACCCATTTCTGCGCTCCCATCGCAATTTCCTTGTCGATTTTCTTTCCGTATTTTTCTTCGACCACATGAAGATTCTGGATGCCGAATACTTCGCAGCTGCGCATGACGGCACTCGTATTGTGCAACTGAAAGACATCTTCTATAGCGATAGTAAAATGATTTGTGCGCTGCTGAAGGACTTTTATGAATTTTTCTTTTCTGTTTTCTGTTATAAACTCTTCTAAATAGGCCAAATATTCGACTTCGGATGTTTTTTCTTTCATGCATGAATGGATTTATAAAATAGTTTCCTTAAATTGGCTTACCTAAAATTCGGCTATGACTCAGGAAGAATTACTACCACAAATTTATAAAAAAGACGACAGAGCATTCACTTTGATGTATGATATGTATTCTAAAAGTCTCTACAGCGTGATTTACAATCTCGTACGCGACAATGAAGAGGCCGAAGATATCCTTCAGGAAACTTTTGTGAAAATATGGAAAAACATTGACAGCTACAACGAATCTAAAGGAAGATTCTATACGTGGATACTCAATATTGCTCGCAATACTTCTATCGATAAGCTTCGTTCTAAAGGCTTTAACAATCGGCAGAAAAACCTTTCGTCTGATAATTTCGTACATCTACTCGACGACAGTAACAAACTGAGCAATAAGATTGACACGATTGGAATCAAGGAATTTGTCAAGAAATTAAAACCTAAATGCATCCAGATTTTAGACCTTTTGTTTTTTAAGGGATACACTCAGCAAGAAGCCTCAGAAGAATTGCAGATTCCGCTTGGGACTGTAAAGACCCAGAACAGAAACTGCATCAATGATTTAAGAAACTTTTTAAAAGTATAATGGACAAACAAGAATACATAGAGTCAGGTATTTTAGAACTGTACGTCTTTGGGCAATTGGACGAGCCGGAATTCAGCGAAGTCACAAAAATGGCCGAAAAAGACGAGGACATACGTAATGAAATTATTTCTATAGAAAAAGCGATTATCAATTTTTCAGAAAGCGTTGCTCCTTTCCTATCGTCAGGAAACTATGAAAAAATACGCGAAGCATTGATGCTCAAACACGGAGTTGTCGATATGAAGCCGAAATCGAGCATCTATCTTTATTTGGGATGGGCGGCTTCTATTTTACTGCTGATTGGCGTAGGATATCAATACGTACAACTGGAAGACAAGAAAACTAAAATAGAAACGGTAGAAACCGAAAAAAGCAAGCTGCAAGAATCGGTAGTGGACTTGACCCTTCAGAATAAAAATAACGAGGCTACTTTGGCCATCATTCGCGACAACAGCAATACAATAGTAAAGCTGGAAGGGCAAGAAGTTTCGCCGCAATCGTATGCAAAAGTATATTGGAACAAAGACACCAAAGCTGTCCATATCGATGCCGCTGGACTTCCAGAACCGCCTGAAGGCATGGTCTATCAAGTATGGGCTTTAAAACTGAATCCTCTGACACCGACAAGTATCGGACTTTTAGAGAATTTCAAAGGCAATGCAAAACGAATCTTTACAGTTGAAAATGCCAATGAAGCCGAAGCCTTCGGAATCACACTGGAACCAGCTGGCGGAAGTGCATCGCCTACATTGGAACAATTATATACTTTAGGAAAAGCATAATCAAACACTATTTTTAGAGCGGAAATGGCATTAGTAATGTCCGTTTCCGCTTTATATTTTTAATTCTATGAAAAAGAAACTTGTAGTCCTTACTGGAGCCGGAATCAGCGCCGAAAGCGGCATCAAGACCTTTCGCGATTCAGACGGCTTGTGGGAAGGCCACGACGTCATGGAAGTCGCATCCCCAGAAGGCTGGAGAAACAATCCTGCTTTGGTCATGGATTTCTATAACAAGAGAAGGCAGCAATTAAAAAAAGTCGTGCCTAATGCCGCACACTTAATTTTGGCCGAACTGGAGCAACATTTCGACGTACATATCATTACCCAAAATGTAGACGACCTTCACGAAAGAGCCGGAAGCTCTAATGTGCTTCACCTTCATGGCGAGCTGCTGAAAGCACGAAGCACCAAAAGAGAAAATTACATATTGGATTGGACAGACGACTTAAATTTTGGCGATCTTGACGATAACGGACACCAGCTCCGCCCGCACATTGTGTGGTTTGGAGAAGCCGTCCCTGCTCTAGAAGAAGCGATCAGCATCACCAACGAAGCCGATTTCTTTGCCGTGGTAGGAACATCGCTCCAAGTCTATCCAGCAGCCGGACTGGTTGATTTCGCAAAACCTGGGACTCCCTTGTTTTATGTCGATTTAAATCCTGCCCGTATTCCAAACCTCAGAAACGAATTAGAAGTGATTCCAACAACAGCTTCCGAAGGGATGAAACTGCTAAAAGAAAAGCTGCTGGCCCGTTTATAATCCAAAAAGGTTATAAAACCGGAAGAAAAAGCAGTACAAATCGCATTTATCTTTTAATACTTCAGACATATAAAGTATATTTGCGCTTATCTGAATAACAACACAAAATGACAACTTTAACTGAACTGAACGCTATATCTCCAATTGATGGACGGTATAGAAACAAAACGTATTCTTTATCACAGTATTTCTCTGAAGAAGCCTTGATAAAATACCGCGTACTTGTTGAAATAGAATACTTTATCTCGCTTTGCGAAATTCCGCTGCCGCAGCTAAAAACGGTGGATGCTTCGGTTTTTGACAGCTTGAGAAACCTCTACAAAAATTTCAGTGCCGATGATGCGAAAGCCATCAAGGAAATCGAAAAAACAACCAACCACGATGTCAAAGCCGTAGAATATTTTATCAAGACTGCGTTTGACAAATTGGGCTTATCAGAATATAAAGAATTCATCCACTTTGGACTGACTTCTCAAGACATAAATAATACCGCAATTCCATTATCGACAAAAGAAGCTTTTCAAGAAGTCTACTTGAAATCATTAATCGAATTGACTTCAAAGCTTAAAGATTTAAGCACAGAATGGGCCGACGTGCCAATGCTAGCCAGAACCCACGGACAGCCTGCCTCTCCTACCCGTTTAGGAAAAGAAATTGCTGTTTTTGTAGAAAGATTGGAAGAACAAATGCGTCTTCTTTTTAATGTTCCTTTTGCTGCCAAATTTGGAGGCGCAACCGGAAACTTCAATGCGCACCACGTCGCTTACAAGCAAATTGACTGGAAACAATTCGGAAAAGATTTCGTAGAAGGAAATTTAGGCTTGCACCATTCTTTCCCGACTACACAGATTGAACATTACGATCATTTTGCTGCATTTTTTGATGCGCTGAAAAGAATCAACACCATTATCATCGATTTGGACAGGGATATCTGGACTTATGTGTCAATGGATTATTTCAAGCAAAAAATAAAAGCTGGTGAGGTAGGTTCTTCTGCCATGCCGCACAAAGTCAATCCTATTGATTTTGAAAACTCAGAAGGAAATTTAGGAATTGCCAATGCTATTTTTGAGCATCTGGCCGCCAAATTGCCTTTATCAAGATTGCAGAGAGACTTGACCGACAGTACCGTTTTGAGAAATATCGGCGTGCCGATGGGCCATACGATTATCGGTTTTGAGGCTACTTTAAAAGGGTTGAACAAGCTACTTTTGAACGCTCCAAAATTCGAGGAAGACCTTGAAAGAAATTGGGCTGTTGTTGCCGAAGCCATTCAAACCATCTTGAGAAGAGAAGGCTACCCGAATCCGTATGAAGCCCTGAAAGGCCTTACGAGGACCAATACCGTGATGAACAAAGAATCCATTCATGAATTTATCAAGACGCTTGAGGTTTCGGAAAACATTAAAGCAGAACTATTGCAAATTACGCCAAGCAATTACCTAGGAATCTAAAATAGTACTTTGTATAGAAAAACAATCTCGAGCAGGAATACAACAACTTCCTTCTCGAGATTTTTTATTTTTGGATGGCCTTGATTTTTTTCCGATATTAGTTAACAAAATCCCCTAGCCTTGTAACACACCCTCGAATTCAAATTAAAATTGATGTCGAAGAACAAAATACTAATAGTGTTTGCCCATCCCTTATTCGAAAAATCTTTTGCGAATAAAATTTTAGCGGAACATATACCACCCTCCAAAAACATTACCTTCCATGACTTATACGAAATCTATCCTGAATTCGACATCAATGTCAAGTACGAACAAGAATTGCTAAAAAACCATGACATTATCATCTGGCAGCATCCTATGTATTGGTATAGCTGTCCGCCCCTGCTAAAACAATGGATCGACATGGTTTTGGAATACGGCTGGGCCTATGGCAAAAATGGATTGGCGTTACAGGATAAAATTATCTTCCAGACTATAACTACCGGTGCCAACATGGAAAATTATTCCACAAAGGGAGACAACTTGTTTACATTACCTGAATTATTGCGTCCTTTCAGCCAGACCGCAAAAGTCTGCCGAATGGAATACCTGCCGCCTTTTGTAATCCACGGTACGCACAAAATGGAAGAAGAGGCCTATTACGAACACGGGGCTTCTTATGCAAGGCTTTTGAACTATCTTGAAGCTAATGAAATAGACGCCAAAAAAATACAGCAGTTTTTTTACATGAACGATTGGATGCAATCTAAAAATATTTGACATGGAAAATAGTTTTTTTCTTCAGGCAATAATTTATCTGGCCGCTGCGGTAGTTTGCGTTCCTATCGCAAAAAAGATCGGACTGAGCTCTATTTTAGGCTACTTGTTTTCTGGAATTATCATCGGCCCCTTTGTATTAGGATTTATTGGCTCGGAAGGCCAAGACTTGATGCATTTTGCTGAATTTGGTGTCGTAATGATGCTTTTTCTGATCGGACTGGAACTCGATCCTTATAAGTTCTGGAAAATGCGACGATTCATATTAGGAATGGGCTCGCTACAAGTTGGGATTACTTCATTAGTGCTTTTCATCTGTTCATCGATTATTTTCGATTGGAACTGGCAGACAGCCCTGACTATTTCCCTAGCCTTATCGCTTTCTTCAACAGCTATAGTATTGCAGACGCTCAAAGAAAAAGCAATGTTGCAGACTTCCGTCGGACGTTCTTCTTTTGCCGTATTGCTTTTTCAAGATATTGCCGTCATTCCGATCTTGGCTATCATTCCTTTGCTTGTTTCGAGTTCAAATATAATTCCTGATGAAGATATTCACCATTCGTTGATTTCAAATTTAGACGGCTGGCTGCAGACCTTAATCGTAATTGGCGTGATTGCTGTGATTTATTTTGCGGGGAAATATGTAATTGTTCCTATTCTACATGTAGTCGCAAAAACAAGGCTGCAGGAATTGTTTACCGCGTCGGCTTTATTATTAGTATTAGGCGTGTCCTACCTTATGCAATTGGTCGGATTAAGCCCTGCTTTGGGTGCATTTATGGCTGGAGTCGTCTTGGCCAATTCTGAATTCAGGCATGAACTGGAAGGCGATATCGCCCCGTTTAAAGGCTTGTTGCTTGGCTTATTTTTTATAGGTGTCGGCGCTTCGATCAATTTCAGGCTGATTATCGACAATCCTGCCTTTATCTTGATTTTTGGTTTTATACTGACCATGATCAAGTTCTTTGTTTTCTTGGGAATCGGAAAACTCTACAACAAAAAAATCGACCAGAATTTTATCTTTTCGATTGGCTTGAGCCAAGCTGGAGAATTTGGGTTTGTAATCATGAGTTTTTCTATGGAACTGAATATTATTCCGAATATGCTCGCCAATCAGATCATGGCAATCATCGCGATAAGCATGATTTCTACTCCTTTCTTACTGCTGATTAATGAACGTTTGATCGATCCTTATTTTGGGGTAAAAGAAAAAGAGCCCAAGACGTATGACGAAATCAACGAAAACAACGAAGTCATCATCGCTGGTTTTGGAAACTTCGGAAGTACCATAGGCCGTTTGCTAAAGACCAACAAGATTCCAGCTACCATATTAGATTTAGATTCAGACCGCGTGGATTCCTTACGAAAAATGGGCTTTAAGGTATATTATGGTGATGCGACCCGTCTGGAACTATTAAAAGCTGCCGGTTGCGAAAATGCAAAATTGTTTATTGCCGCCATCGACAACCCGACCGTGAACCTAATCGTAATTGAGATGCTGAAAAAACATTTTCCGCACCTGAAAATCTTGGCTAGAGCCAGAAACAGAAATGATGCTTTTGAAATTATCGACATGGGAATAGAAAATATCTACCGTGAAAATTTATATAGTGCCGTACATTTAGGCGTCGATGCTTTGGTTTATTTAGGCCATCGCCGTTATTCGGCTACAAGACAGGGACAGCGATTCATTAAATATGATGAGGATGCTATTTTCAGGCTGGCCAAAAAACGACATGATAAAAAAGCGTTTATGATTTCGGCTATGGAAGAAATCGAAATGCAGGAACAGCTTTTTAAAAGCGACCTTTTCAATCCTATTGGCCCGGGAGATCATGCTTGGGACAGCGAAAATTTGAAAAAGGATACTTCTGCATAACAAAAAAGCCGAAGAACTTGAAAGTACCTCGGCTTTTCTTTTATGAGTAAGAAGCTTATCTTGAATAGTTTGGTGCTTCTTTCGTAATTGTAACATTGTGGGGATGGCTTTCTCCGATACCGCTTGCAGTAATTCTAACAAAGCGTCCGGTTTCTTGCAACGTCTCTATATTTTTTGATCCGCAGTAGCCCATTCCTGCTCTCAAGCCTCCGATAAATTGGAGCATGCTTTCGAACAGTTCACCTTTGTATGGAACACGTCCAACGATTCCTTCTGGAACTAATTTCTTGATGTCGTCTTCTACATCTTGGAAATAACGATCTTTCGAACCTTCTTGCATCGCTTCAACCGATCCCATACCTCTATACGATTTGAATTTTCTTCCTTCAAAAATGATAGTTTCACCTGGGGATTCTTTAGTACCTGCTAAAAGAGAACCTAACATTACACAGTCAGCACCAGCAGCGATCGCTTTTGGGATATCTCCTGTATAACGGATTCCACCGTCAGCAATGACAGGAATTCCAGAACCTTTGATGGCCGCGGCTACTTCTAAAACCGCAGAAAATTGCGGGAAGCCAACACCAGCCACAACTCTAGTAGTACAAATTGAACCAGGTCCGATTCCTACTTTTACGCCGTCGGCACCATTTTCAACCAAATATTTAGCTGCTTCAGGAGTCGCGATATTTCCGACGATAACATCTAAATCTGGGAAATTTTTCTTTACGTCTTTCAAAACATCTACAACGCCTTTGGTATGTCCGTGAGCGGTATCAATAATAACAGCATCTACTCCAGCGGCAACTAATGCGCCTGCTCTTTGAACGGCATCAGCCGTAACACCAAGGGCAGCCGCTACTCTCAAACGTCCGAACTTATCTTTGTTGGCGATTGGTTTTTGCGTCAGTTTTGTGATATCTCTAAAGGTAATCAGTCCGACCAGCTTATAGTCAGAATTCACTACCGGCAGTTTTTCAATTTTGTTTTTCTGAAGGATGCCTTCAGCGACTTCCAATGTAGTTCCTTCCCCAGCAGTGACAAGCTTTTCAGTCGTCATAACTTCTAGAATAGAACGGGTATTATTTTTTTCGAAACGCAAATCACGGTTTGTGACGATTCCTTTTAAAATTTGATTTTCATCTACGACAGGAATACCTCCGATACTGTATTCTCTCATTACTTGTTTTGCATCGCCAACGGTTGCTGTCAAAGGCAAAGTCACAGGATCTATGATCATTCCAGACTCGGCTCTTTTTACTTTTCGCACTTCAGCTGCCTGCTGTTCGATGGTCATGTTTTTATGCAGTACGCCGATACCACCTTCTTGAGCCATAGCAATCGCCATAGCGCTTTCGGTAACTGTATCCATTGCTGCAGAAACAATAGGAACATTTAATGTAATATTGCGGGAAAATTTAGATTGAATGCTTACTTCGCGTGGTAAAACTTCAGAATAATTGGGGATCAGGAGGACATCGTCGTAGGTAAGACCTTCTCCTATAACTTTAGTTGAGTGTGCTTTCATTGTTGCAATTTGTAGTTAAATTGCGTGCAAATGTAATCATTTTTAGGGAGAAAAGGAAATCTACAGCTTTATTTAGAAATATTTAGCTTTTGGCAATGAGGCAATGAATTCCGTCCCGCCTTCTTGATGGTGGACAATATCGAGCTGTCCATTATTATCTGACAAAAATTGTTTTACCAAAAGCAGTCCAAGACCGGTACCTTCTTCAAAACCAGTTCCTTTTTCGGACACTACTCTTTTGTCAAAATTCAGGATTTCTTCAATCTTGGCTTGAGAAATACCTTTGCCCGAATCATTGATATGCATATGGATAAATGTTCCGTCTTCAGAATATCTGATTTCAATAGTTCCGGCTATAGGAGTGAACTTTATTGCATTAGACAGCAAATTATTTAGTATGATTTGGACATGTCCTTTATCTGCATCGACAACTGTGTCTTTTTCTGAATTTGTATGGATAAACTTTATTTCTTTAGCTTTCGCCATAAGGTTCAATCCGGCTATGGAATCTTTGACCACTTTTTCTAAATCAATATTCTCTTTATTGATTTTTGCTCCATCGAGCTGTGTCATAGACCAATGCAATATATTATTCAGCATGATCGAAGTACTATCGACTTGAGTAATCAAGTGTTCGGCCAATACTTTCAGTTCTTCACTGCTGATTTCGCCTTCGCGTAGCAGTCCGAGAACTTGCTGAATAGAAGCAATCGGGGATCTCAAATCATGTGACAATATAGAGAACAATTTGTTTTTTGTTTGATTTAACTCGCTCAAGTTATGGTTCTGTGCGGTTATCAGCATTTGCTGGCTTTCGATATCTTGGTTTTTAAGCTCTAATTCTGAATATAGCTTCTCCCTTACCTTATTATTCTTGGTATACTGGTATATGATGGTCAAAAGATACAGCATGAAGAGAATTACGGATACTGAAAATAGTCTTGTGTTTTTGAGCTTGTGCTGTGCCGCTTCATTTTTGGCAACGAGTTTTTCGTTTTCGGCTTCTTTTCTTTTTAGCTGCAGCAAGTTGATTTCTTTTAATTTTGCGTCGTTAAAAAGCGAATCATTATAGCTTTTGCAGATGGCCAGATACTTAAAAGCCAGTTCATAATTATGGTCATTTTTATAAGCAATCGATAAGATTTCTGCAGCCCTGGCAATATCCCATTTGGCTTGTGTATTTTTTGCGGCTTCAAAGCCTTTCAAGCCATATTCTTCTGCTTTTTTATAATCGCCTTTTTTAATATAGACTTCTGAAAGCCCCGTGTTTGCAAACGACTTTTCCCATTGATTGGCTTGACTCGCATCAAGTACTTTTTTGTAATAATAAACAGAAGAATCTAAATCGTTCCGAAGATAATGGAGGTTTCCCAACCTGTTTTGGGAAAGATGCTCCATGTTGGAATCTTTATTTTGGACTGCTAATTTTAAAGATTTATGAAAATTATCATACGACTCGTCTATTTCCTTTAATTCAATTTGCGAAATGCCTATATTCAGATACACTTTGCTCTCTAATACGGTATCGTTTAGTTCTTTGATAATCGTATTTGCCTTTTGGAATAACTTTATGGCTTCTTTATTTCTGCCAATTCCTTGCTGAATAAGACCTTGGCCTATAAGACATTTTGCAATCCCGAGCTTATTATCGGTTTCTTCATATAACGACAAAGCCTCCATAAATTTCTGCAGGGCTATATCATACGTTCCAACGATATAATAGCTTGCGGCATAATTATGGGCAACATCTGCAATCAGATTAGGGTCTTTGGATTTTTTTGCGATAGCTTCGGCTTTTACAAGCGACTTTTTTGCGGCTTTAAAATCGCTGTATACCTGCTTTTTAGATTCTTCAAGATAGTAACGGACAGAATCTTTCTGGAGATTAAAAGAATAGCTCTCGGTTTTTGGCAAAACCAAGCAAATTAATAAGGTAAAAAAGCTTATTATAGAACTGGGCAAACTATCGTTAAGTTAAAATTACTCCGCGATAAAGATACCAAAATTTGGTCGGAATTAGTGGTATACCGTAAAAATCTTTGTCGCTTCGTTATAGGCGCTTTCAAAACTCATGGGGCTAGTTTCTGTTGAAGCTTTTTGCGTCGTAAAATACGAAAGCATCTTTTCGGTCGGCATATTTCCTGTCAAATCGTCTTTAGCCATAGGACAGCCGCCAAAACCTTGGATAGCGCCGTCAAATCTTCGACAGCCGGATTTATAAGCTGCATCTACTTTTTCGAACCATTTATCTGGCGTTGTATGCAAGTGCGCTCCGAACTCGATATGCTTGTATTTTGGGATCAGGTTCGAAAAAAGATAATCAATTACTTCTGGTGTTGAAGAACCAACGGTATCTGAAAGCGACAATATTTTGACGCCCATGTTGGATAATCTTTCTGTCCATTCGCCAACAATTTCAACATTCCACGGATCACCATATGGATTTCCGAATCCCATGGAAAGATAGGCCACGACTTCTTTGTCTGTAGCATTGGCGATATCCAGAATTTCTTGTAGAGTAATTAAAGATTCGGCTATGGTCTTATGAGTATTCCGCATCTGGAAATTTTCAGATATAGAAAACGGATAACCTAGGTACTGTATTTCTTTGTGTTTTGAAGCCATTTCTGCGCCTTGCGTATTGGCAATAATTGCTAAAAGCTTGCTTCTTGTCTGAGAAAGGTCAAGCTTGGCTAATACTTCAGCCGTATCGACCATTTGAGGAATGGCTTTTGGCGAAACAAAACTTCCAAAATCTATGGTATCAAAACCAACACGCAATAAGGATTGGATGTAGTCCACTTTTTTTTCTGTCGGGATAAATGCCTTGATTCCTTGCATCGCATCCCTCGGACACTCTATAATTTTAACTTGTTCCATAGAAGTCCAAAGATAGGAAAGAATTCTATTTTACGAAATCGTTTTTTCCTAATTTTATACTAACGAACTATCGAATTATCTTACTTTTCTTTTAGTATCTTTTGGTTGATTTTTTTGATCAGAGCTGGGCCTTCATAAATAAATCCAGTATACAGTTGCACTAAGCTGGCACCTGCTTCTAATTTCTCAAGCGCGTCTTCGGCAGAATGAATTCCTCCTACTCCAATTATCGGAAAGGATTTATTGCTTTTTTCGGAAAGAAAGCGGATTACTTCTGTAGAACGTTTTGTCAGAGGCTTTCCAGACAAGCCGCCTGTTTCTTTTTTGTTTTCGGATTTCAGCCCTTCTCTAGAAATAGTCGTATTGGTAGCAATTACGCCCGCAATTTTTGTGTCGTTTACGATGTCAATAATATCCAAAAGCTGTTCGTTTGTCAAATCAGGTGCTATCTTGAGGAGAATCGGTTTCTGTTTTGGCTTTGTGACATTCTTATCTTGGAGAGATTGCAACAACTGTGTCAGTGGTTCTTTATCTTGTAATGCACGAAGATTTGGCGTATTCGGAGAACTTACATTTACGACAAAATAATCTACATGATCATATAAGGCATCAAAGCAGATTTCATAATCTGAAGTTGCTTCTTCATTTGGAGTCAGCTTATTCTTCCCGATATTTCCTCCAATCAGCACGCCATTATTTTTTTTCAGTCTTTCGACAGCTTCAACCACACCGCCGTTGTTAAATCCCATCCTATTGATGATTGCCGAATCTTCTTTTAGGCGGAAAAGGCGTTTTTTAGGATTTCCCTCCTGTCCTTTTGGCGTGAGCGTACCGATTTCGATAAAGCCAAAACCAAGATTCGAAAGTTCTTTATATAACTTTGCATCTTTATCAAATCCGGCGGCCAGGCCAACAGGATTTTTAAATTTCAAGCCAAAAACTTCACGTTCCAGTCGTTTATCTTCTATTTGATAAAGCGATTTGAAAATTGATTTCGAGCCCGGAATCTTGTTTAGAAAACGCAGTGTTGAAAAAGTAAAATAATGGATTTTTTCCGGATCAAACCCGAAAAGAAGTGGGCGGATTAGTGATTTGTACATTTTAGCTGTGTTGTGTTTTGCAAAAATAGAATTATCAATCCGATTATTAAATGTTTGGCAGATTTTTTTGTAGATGTTATCAATTGTTTATTTTATATTTAGCCTACAAAATCTCTTCTGTAGACTCTCAGAATGAGCATTGATACTTTCTAAATTTAGATATGTTACAACAAAACTTCAATAGTCTCTTTCAAAAATACAATCAAGATATTTCTTTACAAGTGAAGCTTTGGCTAGAAATCAAGAAAAATCATTCTTCTAAAAAAAGACATTATCACAACCTGTCGCATTTGGAAAATTTGTTCGAAGAATTAATTCCTATTAAACAAGAATTTGAGGATTGGGATACAATACAGTTTTCAATATACTATCACGACATTGTTTACAAAACTACACGAAGCGACAATGAAGAAAAAAGCGCTCAGCTTGCTGTGGAAAGGTTGGAACAGATTAGCTATCCTGAAGACAAAATTCAAAAATGCAAACGCCAGATTCTTGCCACAAAATTGCATGCTGTCGCCGATCCAGATACGAACTTATTTACCGATGCCGACTTATCTATTTTAGGAAAAAGCTGGGAAGTTTATGCAACTTATTACCAGCAAATTCGAAAAGAATACAGCATCTATCCTGATTTCATGTACACTAACGGCAGGAAAAAAGCGCTACAGCATTTCTTGGACATGGAATATATTTTCAAGACGAGTTATTTCCAAAACAAATACGAAAGTCAAGCTAGAAGGAATCTAGAAAAAGAGCTTCAAATTTTAGGCAAATAATCGTTAAACCTTGCGCTAAAAAAGGGAGAAAACTTAAATAAATTGTAACTTCGCGTCACATTTTAAACATATATTATGCAACATATTATTGACCGTTTTATCAGTTATGTTACTATTGATACGGAATCGGACCCAAATTCAAATACAACTCCAAGTACAGCAAAACAGTGGGACTTAGCGAACAAATTAGTTGAAGAGCTAAAAGCAATCGGATTGGAAGATGTTACGATTGACGAAAATGCGTATATCATGGCGACTTTGCCTAGCAATGTAGACCATGAAGTTCCAACCATCGGATTTGTTTCGCATTTCGATACGACACCTGATTTTACGGGAGCCAACATCAAGCCGCAAATCGTAAAAAATTATGACGGTGGCGATATTATCTTAAACAAAGAGCAGAATATTGTTCTTTCTCCAAATTATTTCAAAGATTTATTACAATACAAAGGCCAGACGATTATCACGACAGATGGCACGACATTACTTGGTGCTGATGATAAAGCTGGTATTACCGAAATTGTGACGGCTATGGAATATCTGATCCAGCATCCAGAAATCAAGCACGGAAAGATCAGAGTCGGATTTACTCCTGATGAAGAAATCGGTCGCGGTGCTCATAAATTTGATGTGAAAAAATTCAATGCCGACTGGGCTTATACAATGGACGGAAGCCAGATTGGCGAGCTTGAATATGAAAATTTCAATGCTGCTGGCGCTAAAATTACCTTCAAAGGAAAAAGCGTACATCCAGGTTATGCGAAAGGAAAAATGATTAATTCTATGTTGATCGCAAACAAATTCCTTTCAAAATTACCAAAAGACGAAGTTCCTGAAAGAACAAAAGGCTACGAAGGATTTTTCCACGTACACCACTTAAACGGAACAATCGAAGAAACTACATTAGAACTGATCATTCGTGACCACGACAAGAATAAATTCGAAAAAAGAAAGAAACTAGTCGAAAAAATCACGAAAAAAATCAACAAAAAATTCGCGGCTCAATTTGGTGAAGATATAGCAACTGCCGAAATCAAGGACCAGTATTACAATATGAAGGAAAAGGTCGAGCCAGTCATGCATATTGTTGATATTGCCGAAAAAGCAATGAAACAACTTGGAATTAAGCCAATCATCAAACCGATTCGTGGCGGAACTGATGGCTGCCAGCTGTCTTATATGGGACTCCCATGTCCTAATATTTTTGCAGGCGGACATAATTTCCATGGGAAATACGAATACGTTCCTGTAGAAAGCATGCAGAAAGCGGTAGAAGTTATTGTGAAAATTGCCGAGCTGACTGCAGAAAAAAAATAATTTTTTTTGCCGATGGAAGAAAAACACATATGGGACAAGACCAATCAATGGGAAGAGGAATTGGAGTATCTAAAATCGATAATTATCAAGACAGAGCTTGTTGAAATGGTAAAATGGGGAGCACCGGTTTATACCTTAAACAATAAAAATGTATTGGCAATCGGAGGCTTCAAGAACTTTTTTACCATCTGGTTTTACAATGGCGTTTTTCTGAAAGATTCAAAAAAAGTATTGGTGAACGCTAATGAAGGCGTTACCAAAGCTTTAAGACAATGGCATTTTCAATCCAAAGAAGAGATTGATGAAAAACTCGTTCTTTCTTATATACAAGAAGCGATTGAAAATGAAAAGGCCGGAATTTCAAGCAAGCCAGCAAAAAAAGAAGCTATCGTTTCGGAATTTATGGAAGAGCATTTTAAATCAGATATGGCACTGAAAAAGGCTTTTGAATTGTTCACTCCTTTTAAGCAAAGAGAATTTCTAGAATATATCGAAACTGCAAAACAGGAAAAAACAAAAATTTCAAGGTTTGAAAAAATCAAGCCCATGATTTTAGAAGGAATTGGCCTGAATGATAAATACAGATAACAAAAAAGTCCCGATAAATCGGGACTTTTTATTTTATAGAAAAGCTTATTATTTAGCTTCGTTTGCCATTTTGCTCAATTCCAAAGAAATTGCAGAACGCTCCATTTTTAATTTTCCAGACATCGTTTCAAGAACAATTGTTCTTTCTGCCAGTTCAGAAATTTTTCCGTGAAGACCACTTTTAGTAATGACTTTATCTCCTACTTTCAGTGCTGATTCGAATTCTTTTTCTGCTTTTGCTCTTTTTTGTTGAGGCCTGATCATGAAAAAGTACATGACCACGAACATTCCTCCAAATAATAATATATTTCCGTATTGTTCCATGATAATTTTAGTGATTTGTTACTCCAATGCCACCAGCTTTTGGCGTCACTTCTGCTTTGATTGTTAATAATTCGTTTCCAGAAGCCGTATTCGCTGTAATGTTTACAGATTTTTGTTGTTTTCCAGGTTTTCCAGTAGAATCGAAAGTTACTTTCATCGTGCTGGTTTCACCCGGCTTGATTGGTTCTTTCTTAAATACAGGAACCGTGCAGCCACAGCTTCCTTTAGCATCTGCAATGATCAAATCTGCATCGCCCGTATTAGTGAATGTAAAAACGTGCTCTACTTTATCTCCTTCTTTAATCGTTCCAAAGTCGAATTCTTTTTCTGTAAAGCTCATCACAGGAACTTTTCCAGTCGACTCTTCGCGCATTGCTGTTTCTTGAACGTTAGAAGCCTCTACTTTTGAAGACGCATTGTCTTTGCAAGAAACGGTTAAGACTAGCGAGGCAATTGCCAGCAAACCTACAGTTTTTCTAATCATAATTACTAGTATTTAAGTTACATCAAACCTCTTCCGGTTTTGTTAAGTTTATTTGCGGTTTGGTAATCTTTTACAAGATTATCTAAAATTCCGTTGATAAAAATACTGCTTTTTGGCGTAGAATATTCCTTTGCAATTTCTAAATATTCGTTAATAGTTACTTTTACAGGAATAGACGGGAATTTCAATAACTCGCAGATAGCCATTTTTAATATAATGGTATCGATTTCAGCTATCCTGTCCGAATCCCAATTAGGTGTCTTGTCGATAAATTCTTTAGATAATTCTGGTTCGTTTAAAACTGTTTTACGGAATAAGTTTTTCGTAAAATCTTTATCTTCAGAATCTTTATACACTTTCGGGATTGAAAAATCTTCATCTGTAGATTTCAATGCCTTTAGTTGTTTTACGATGTGCGTATTGACTAACGGAATATCATCTACCCAAGTCAATTTGTTATCTTCAAGGTATTCGTACAGTTTTTCGTTAGGAGCAATTAAATCGGTAAAAACAGAAACGATGAATCGTTTGTCTTCTTCAAAATTGTTCACCCGATTGCTCATGTAAGTCTTATAAAGATCGCTGTTCTTGATTTCTTCCAACAGGATTCTTATATAGTCTTCATTCAAATGCCAGTCGTTGATTTTTCGATTCTCTAAGGCCATGCTTAAAGAATTGCTCTCTACCAACAGCTGCAGTACTGAATTATTGATAAATTTTTTGTTTGGATTTCGTTCTTCGGCTGTCACGAGATGTTTCTTGCTTGATTTATCAAGAAAATCTTCTTCTCTTTTTTGGATTTCTATCAGCGAAGACAGCATGATAAGGTATAAATCTTGAATATTTTCGATACTGTAGAATAAGAATTTTTCTTCTTTTTCAAGATTATCAGAATTGTTTTGATGCATGGCATATACTGACTGCATTACTTTCACACGGATATGTCTTCTATTTAACACCTTATAAGAACTTTTAAAAATTAACAAAGCGAAAGAGATTTTCTTTCGCTTTGCAAAAATAAGAATATTATTGAAACCCTAAATTATTTAGCGTTTTCTTTTTTTCTGTCGTCAATACGTTTTTGAGCAATCGATAAAGCAGCTTGGTGCGTAGTGATTCCGTTCGTTTCAGCAAAACTGAAGATTTCCAATGTAGTATTGTAGATATTTTCAGTTCTTCTTAATGCTTCAGCACTGTCATAACCTACGATTTCAGCATATACATTGATAATTCCACCAGCATTGATCAAGAAATCAGGAGCATAAGCAATACCTCTGTCTTTCAAGATTTTTCCGTGGATTTCTTCGTTTGCCAATTGGTTATTAGCCGCACCAGCAATAACTTTAGCTTTGATTTTGTTTACAGTTTCGTCATTGATAGTAGCTCCAAGTGCACAAGGCGCATAAATATCAACATCAGCACCATAGATATCGCCAGTATAAATTTGAGCACCGTATTTTGCATTAATTTCTTGTAATCTAGCCTCGTTGATGTCGGTCATTTGAACCAAAGCACCTTCAGCAGTCAAATGCTTGATAAGCGTTTCCCCAACGTTTCCAGTACCTTGAACTAAGATTTTTTTACCGCTAAGATTATCAGAACCGAATTGGTATTTTGCAGCAGCTTTCATTCCCATGTACACACCATAAGCTGTTACAGGAGAAGGATTTCCAGAACCGCCTCTAGCTTCAGAGATTCCCGTTACATAAGGCGTAACGTCTCTAATTAAGTCCATGTCTGGAGTTGTAGTCCCTACGTCTTCTGCCGTAATATATTTACCGCTTAATGAATTGATATATTCACCAAACTTTGTGATCATTTCTGGAGTCTTGTCCACTTTTGCGTCACCAATGATGACCGCTTTTCCACCACCAAGGTTTAAACCTGAAATAGCAGATTTGAAGGTCATTCCTCTTGAAAGTCTCAAAACGTCATTAAGAGCTTCCCATTCGTTGGTATATTTCCACATTCTCGTTCCACCCAAAGCTGGTCCTAAAACTGTGTTATGAATGCCGATTATTGCTTTCAAACCAGTATCTTTGTCATTACAAAATACGATTTGTTCGTGATTGTCAAATGATAATTGTCCAAAAACCGGGTCGATTTTGTGAAGCTCACTTGCTTTTGCTACTTCTGTTATCATACTATCTTTATTAAGTGGTTAATTATGATTTCATCAAAAAGATGTGGCAAAATTAAGATTTAAATCAAAACTTTGCAATGAAATTAACTTTTATTAGCAATCCACTAATGAGATTAGCATTTTTGCATTTTAAATAAAAAATCATTTTAAATATATTTTTAACATATAAACACACTTATTTCCCTATTTTTATATAATACAATGAAAGAACTTCAATATTTAAACAAATATTTCGTCAAATACAAATACCATTTTTTATTAGGAATTGTCACCACAATTATTGCGCAGATATTTTCCCTATATACTCCTAAATTAATCGGAAATTCCATCAATGCTTTGACTAGTAATGAGTTTGATGCAGAAACAACAAAAAACATCCTGCTCGAAAATATCTTATGGGTATTAGCAACCACATTTATTGCCGGAATACTTACTTTTTTAATGCGCCAAACGTTGATCGTAATGTCACGTTATGTAGAATTCGACTTAAAAAATGAGGTTTTCAGGCAATATGAAAATCTTTCGCAGAATTTCTACAAAAGAAACCGCACGGGCGATTTGATGAACCGCATCAGCGAAGATGTTGGAAAAGTAAGGATGTATGTTGGTCCTGCCGTGATGTATACGCTGAATACCTTCATCCGTTTTGCAGTCGTAATTGTTCAGATGTATATTATTTCACCGAAACTTACCTTATATACTTTGCTTCCGCTGCCGATATTGTCTTACCTTATATTCAAGCTGAGTAACGAGATTAACGTAAGGAGCGGTATTTTTCAACAGAATCTTTCTCAGCTTTCGAGCTACACACAAGAAATTTTCTCTGGAATCCGCGTCATAAAAGCCTACAGCCTGGAAGAAAAATCACATAATGAATTTTCGGATTTGTCGGAAGAAAGCCGTGAAAAGAGCATGAAGTTAGCCAAGACCAACGCATTGTTTGGCCCCTTGATGATTTTGCTTATCGGAATGAGCAACTTGGTCGTAATCTATGTCGGAGGTATGATGTATATCAACGGTTCGGTAAAAAGCATCGGCGTTATTGCGGAGTTCATATTATATGTAAACATGCTGACTTGGCCGGTAGCCTCGTTAGGATGGGTATCTTCGATGATTCAGGAAGCCGAAGCTTCGCAGAAAAGAATCAACGAGTTCCTTAAAATACAGCCTGAAATCAAGAACAAGACTTTAGAAAGTTCGGTAATCGAAGGAAAAATCACTTTCAACCACGTGAGCTTCACATACGAAGATACCAATATAACAGCGCTAAACAATGTAAGCTTTACGATACAAAAAGGAGAAACGCTGGCCATATTAGGAAAAACAGGTTCTGGAAAATCGACGATACTGAGCTTAATCAGCCGACTGTACGATATAAAAGACGGCGAGATTACCATAGACAATCATAACATCAAAGGACTCAACCTTCATGATGTCAGAAACAGTATCGCTTTTGTACCGCAGGACGCTTTTTTATTTTCAGATACTATAATGAACAACATCAAGTTCGGGAAAGAAGACGCGACAGAAACAGAAGTTATGGAAGCAGCTAAAAAAGCGGTGGTCCACAACAACATCATGGGCTTCAATGATAAATACCAGACGGTTATCGGCGAAAGAGGAATTACATTATCCGGCGGACAAAAGCAGCGTGTTTCAATTGCTCGAGCTATCATCAAGGATTCAAAGATTTTATTGTTAGACGATTGCCTTTCGGCCGTTGATACAGAAACAGAAGAAGCGATCTTGAACAACCTTCTCGAGTTCTGCAAAGACAAGACGACAATTTTGGTGAGCCATAGAGTATCATCAGCTAAAAACGCTGACAAAATCATTATTCTAGAGGATGGAAAAATCATCCAACAAGGTTCTCATAATCAATTGGTAAACCAAGAAGGATATTACAAAGACCTATATCTAAAACAGCTTTCTGAAAAAGAAATCCTATAAAAATGTTGTTTAATTCAGCTATTTTTTAGATTTTTGGTTCAAGATAACACACAAACCATTTGAAAGAAGGATTATGAGAGAAAATGACATGCTAGAAAAAGAAGAGATTTTTTCTAAAGTATTGAGAGCCGGAAGAAGAACCTATTTCTTCGATGTTAGGGCTACAAAAGCTGACGACTACTATATCACAATCACGGAAAGCAAAAAATTCACTGAAGAAGACGGATCTTTTCATTTCAAGAAACACAAAATCTATCTTTACAAAGAAGACTTTGCTGCATTTTCAGAAATCTTAGAAGAAATGACTTCGTATGTCTTAAACCACAAAGGCGAAGAAGTAATCTCTGAAAGACACCAGAAAGATTTCAAGAAAGAATTCTACGCAGAGAAAGCGCCAGTTGAAACCTCCGCGACGGCAAGCTTTACAGATATTGATTTTGACGATATTTAATCGATTTACAATACCAAAATTCCCGAAATAACCTTTCGGGAATTTTTATTTAGAGAAATAACTAATTTTCTTTCAGCTATATGAAATACCTGATCATCTGTCTTTTGCTTGGGAATTGCCTTTTGGCGCAAACTAAAATTGCTGGCATTTATGATAAAAGCACAAGAACATTCATTCCCACTGACAAAACTTACAAAGTACAGTATTTTATGAAAGGCCATGCTACAGTTTCAGATGGCAAATCTTTTGGAATAATAGATAGCACAGGCGTTATTGTCGTTCCTATTATTTATGAAGATGCAAATGGCTTTTCAGAAGGTATGACACGCATTAGAAAAGGAGGACTATATGGCTTTCTAAACAAATCTGGTAAAGAAATCCATTGTGTTTATGAAGAGGCCAAAGGCTTTTCGGAAGGCCGAGTCTGGGTAAAAAAAAATGGAAAGTGGGGACGTATCGATACCGATGGCAAAGAAGACATTCCTTTTATTTACGATACCGCAGGCTTTTCTTCGGAAGATATGATGCAAGTCAAGAGAGAGGGAAAATTTGGCACTATCAATAAAAAAGGTCAAGAAGTAATTCCTTGTATCTATGATGGGATTGGCTTTTTTAAAGAAGGGCTTGTAGTGGCCACTAAAGGAAAAAAAAGTGGTTATTTAGATAAAACAGGAAAAGTAATTATTCCTTTTATTTACGATTTGGCAGATGACTTCAAAGATGGATTGGCAATTGTCAGAAACAATAATAAATGTGGTCTCATAGATAAAAAAGGAAAAGAGATAACACCGCTTATATATGATGGCATGGATAAGTTCGGTAACGACCAGTCCGGACTGGCAAGAGTCCAAAAGAATAACAAATGGGGTTTCATCAATAAAAGCGGAAAAGAAATCGTTCCTTGCGCCTACATCAAAGCCAACTTTTTTCACGAAGGTCTAGCATTGCTTGTCAAAGTAGACGGAAAATCCGGTTATGTGGATGCTTCAGGAAAAACAATAATCCCTTTTACAGAGTATACTAGTGCTGAAAACTTCAGAAATGGAAAGGCTGAAGTCCGTAAAGACAATACTATCTTTTTTATCAATAAGCTCGGAGAGCCGATTAAGTAATCTGATTCATTAATTTTAATTTCCTTTTTTAATTACAGCAATCAGAAAGTTTCGATTTCCAGCTTTTTATTATCAAACATCTTATGCGAAATTTAATTTTAGTTTTCTCCATACTATCTATTATTCTTGGCTGTAATAAAAATTCAGAATTTTCAGCAAATAATGATTTCCGAGATTCATTGATTGGAGATTGGGAAGAAATTATAAGAATTGACAGCAATCATATTTACATAGAACCTATCTTTTCTCCAACTGGTTATTCATTTTCCAAAGACAACATTGAGTTTTTTAACGGACTATTTGATATTAAAAACGATACTTCAAAAAGATATAGGACCGTAAAGTATTTAGGAAACTTCAAGAAATATAAAATTGAAGGCAATCAATTATTTACAAAAAATTTGAAGACTAAAAAATGGCAGGAATTCTGGAAAATAAAACATATAAAAAACGACACTTTATTTATAATAAATGAAGGCAAATCCATTGGAAAACTAAAAAGATTAAAGTATAAAATTGAAGAAAAAAATGATTTTGACAAAATAGTGTACTCTTCTCTTGGCTGTTATGGAACCTGCCCTATCATAGACATATCGCTTGACAGATCAGGAAATATTAATTTTCAGGGCAACAGATTTGTAGATGAGATTGGTTTCTATAAGGGAAAACTTGATAAAAAAACAACTGCTTTTATTTTTAGAAAATTTGAAAAAGCTGACATTACAAATTTAGAAGACAATTATTCCGACGCCGTTACCGATTCACAAACAATAACAACAACTTTCATAAAAAACGGCAAGATTGTAAAATCAATTCAAGATTACGCATTTTCATCAACAAAAGAATTGATATGGGCATATGTTCCAATAGGAAATATTTTCAAAACAATGACACTTACCAAAATTACCCCTGAATCAAACTTTACAGACATAGCTTTACTATCATTTAGTAAAGGAGAAAAAACACTTAATATAAATGGTTCGGAAGGATTTTTTCTTTGGACAGAATTACAAAAAGGCCAGCTAACAAGAATAAACTTTGCTCCAACTTATAAAATATCGTATACGCAAAATAAAAACACTAACTTAAAAGAGATTAGTTCCGACGGTCGCTTCTATAAACTTGAATTTAAAAATAATCATACAATAACCTATGATCTGGGATACAACTTCATCGAAAGAAATTTCAAAGAAAAAGACTTTGAAAAAGAAAAATCCTTAGAAGATTTTTTCTAGCCAATCCTCAAGCCATTCTCCACTTTTAAATCCGGAGACAACAAAACAACCGATCCTTCTTCGCCTACAGCTCCCAAAACCAAACATTCGCTCATGAATTTTCCGATCTGTTTTTTAGGAAAGTTTACGACAGCAACAATCTGTCTTCCGACTAAATCTGCTTTTTCATAGTGCTTAGTAATTTGCGCCGAAGTTTTTCTGGTTCCAATTTCATTGCCAAAATCAATGACTAATTGGTAAGCTGGCTTTCTGGCTTCAGGAAAATCATTAGCTTCGAGAATAGTCCCGACACGCATTTCGACTTTTTCAAATTCGGTCCAAGATAAATTGTTCTGTGCTTCTGGATTCATAATTTTAGTTTTCTATACTGATTGGATTGTCCAAAGTTCGGAATTTTCTGCTTATATTTAAACCTCAATTTCATTTCAACGCGCCATGTCAAAAACTCCATCCAATATGCTCTCACTGGGAACTGCCGCTCCGCAATTCAGGCTAAAAGATACCAATTCCAATTTCTATTATTCTTTTGAAGACCTCAAAGGAAGCAAAGGAACCTTGGTAATGTTTATCTGCAACCATTGTCCGTATGTTATCCATGCTTTGCCGGAAATTTTGATGATTGCTAACGATTACAGAGTACAGGGCATCGGAATCATCGCCATCAGCAGCAATGATGTAGAAAAATATCCGCAGGATGGACCGCAAATGATGACTGAGTTTGCCTTTAAAAACAGTTTTGATTTTCCTTATTTATACGACGAAACGCAAGAAGTTGCAAAAGCCTTCGATGCAGCCTGTACGCCAGACTTTTATCTTTTCGACGCTCAGGAAAAGTTATTTTACAGAGGGCAACTGGACGATTCAAGACCTTCAAACGGAATTACTTTAAGTGGAAGCGACCTGAGAAATGCTATCGACGCGTTGATCTACAACCGAAGCCTTGCTGCCATCCAAAAGCCAAGCTTGGGTTGCAACATCAAGTGGAAGTAATTAAAATTATTACTTTTCCAACACAATATCTATCGGACGGTTCATTTTTGGACCGAATTGCACTTCACGGGCTTTGCTCGAACACAAGACATACATATTAAAGCTGTTCAGTTTTACGACCTGCGTCTTGAAATGCCCTCCATTTTCATCCCCATCAACATCCTCAATCTTGAGGCTGAAATCATCCGCAGGAAAGGTACTTTTTATGGAAAGCAGGTAATTGTCTTTTGCAAACGGAAAAAACCAGCGTTCTTTTGAAACTTGAGAATCTGCCGTTATCCTATTTCCTTTGTCATCTACTTTATAATTAGCCGTAAAAACCAAGGGCTTGCCGCTGTTGGTCCAGCTGTACAGATTATTTGCATTGAGCAGGTCCATGCCCAATCCGTTGATAATAGTAATTTTCAGTCCAGAGATGTTCTCTTTTTTGCCCGATTCATGGACATTCAGCACAAAATACGAAGTAAAATCATAACCGCAATGCTGTGCAACTTGGGCTTTTGAGGAAAACGAAACCAGAAAAAGTATAAAAAATAAATAGCGCATCAGATCAATTTATAGAGTGGCAAAAATACAAAAGCAAATAGCATTCCAATAAAAAAGCACCCTGAAATAGAGTGCTTTTAACTTTATAGGCAGAACGCAATTATTTCACGTCCATCAATTCTACATCAAAAATCAAGGTAGCATTTGGAGGAATCACGCCGCCTGCGCCACGAGAACCATATCCTAAGTGCGATGGAATCACAAAACGTGCCTTATCGCCTACTTGCAACAAAGCAATTCCTTCGTCCCAACCTTCAATAACATTGCCTCTTCCTAAAGGAAATTCGATTGGTTTTTTTCTTGGATAAGAAGAATCGAATACTTTTCCATCCTCCAATTGTCCTGTATAATGCACAGAAACCGTCTTGCCGTTTTCTGCTTTTTTACCATTTCCTTTTTGGATCATTTTGTAACGAAGCCCGCTTTCAGTTTTGTCGAATCCGGCTGCTAATTTTTCCATCTTAGCTTCTGCTTCTTCTTTTGCTTTAGCTTCGCGTTTGGCACGAGAACCTTCAAATACTCTGAAAGCTTCAATAGCATTCCATTTTTTTGCTTCTTCGCCTTCGCGGATGATTTCGATACTTTCAATTTCATCGCCTTGAGCGATAGCGTCTACCACATCTTGCCCTTCAACTACATGTCCGAAAACCGTATGCTTGTCATCCAACCAGTTCGTAGGAACGTGCGTGATGAAAAACTGAGAACCGTTAGAACCCGGACCTGAATTAGCCATAGACAATACTCCTGGCTTGTCATGCTTCAATTCTGGGTGAAACTCATCATCGAATTGGTACCCCGGGCCGCCTGTTCCTGTTCCTTGAGGACATCCTCCTTGGATCATAAAATCAGGAATCACACGGTGGAATTTCAATCCGTCATAATACGGCTTTCCTTGTGGTCTTGATTTGTTTTCTAAATTTCCTTCTGCCAATCCAACAAAGTTGCCAACCGTTCCTGGCGTTTTATCGTGAGTCAATTTCACTAAAATCGAACCTTTTGGAGTATTGAATTTTGCGTATATTCCGTTTTCCATCTTATTTGTTTTATTTTTGAATTGCCAAAATTACGAATTAAAATGTGAAAATAAATACAATTTAATGACCTATGTCAAACAAACAAGCTTGGTATTTGCTTAAATTTGCATCACAGAAAAAAAGACAATTATCTGCTTTGAAAAAATAAAACCGCCGACCACATGAACAGTATTTTTCATCCAGAAGGAAATAAAAAATTAATCGAGCGTATCGAAACGCTTACGCCGATTACGCATAACGAATGGGGAACGATGAACGTGAGCCAGATGCTTGTGCATTGCCAGATGCCTATCAAAGTAGCTTTTGGAGAACTAAAAATCAAGGCAGGACTTATAGCGATTTTCTTCGGAAAGTTAGCAAAGAGAAACTTGACCAGTAAAAATCCTATCAAGAAAAACCTTCCTACCGCCAAAGAATTTATCGTAAAGGGTCATCCTGATTTTGAGCAGTCAAAAGCCGATCTAGTCTCTATGATTACACGATTTGCCCATGAAGGCCCAAGCGTTATAAAAAATACCAAGCATCCTTTTTTCGGACACCTGACAACCGAAGAGTGGGATTATATGCAATGGAAGCATTTGGATCACCACCTGAAACAGTTTGGAGCTTAATTCATTTGTTATTTTTGATTTAAGATTTTAGATTTAGGACTGTCTGAAATCTAAAATCTTGAATCCAAAATCATAAAACCCTAATTTCCCAAGATGAGAATCGACATTATTACCGTACTTCCCGAATTATTAAGAAGCCCATTCGAAGCCTCAATCATGAAAAGAGCTATCGATAAAGGACTCGTAGAAGTCCATTTCCATAATTTGAGAGACTATACTACCAACCGACAAAAAAGCGTAGATGACTACCAGTTTGGCGGCGGTGCGGGAATGGTAATGATGATCCAGCCGATTGACGACTGCATCGCAAAGCTGAAAAGCGAACGCGAGTATGACGAAGTCATCTATATGACTCCCGACGGAGAAACTTTAAATCAAGGCATGGCCAACAAGATGTCGTCTTTAGAAAACATCATTATCCTGTGTGGCCATTATAAAGGTGTAGACCAAAGAGTACGCGACCATTTTATCACCAAAGAAATTTCTATCGGCGATTATGTACTTTCGGGCGGCGAATTAGGCGCATTAGTTTTATCAGATGCATTGATTCGATTGATTCCCGGCGTATTGAGTGACGAGACTTCGGCCCTGACGGATAGCTTTCAGGACAACCTGCTCTCTCCTCCTATCTATACCCGCCCTTCAGAATACAAAGGTTGGAAAGTGCCCGACATATTGCTCAGCGGCCATTTTGCCAAAATCGATCAATGGCGCGAAGAAAAAGCCTTTGAACACACGAAAAACAGAAGGCCGGATTTATTAGATAGATAATTTTGAGGTTTCGGATTTGAGATTTTAGATTTCAGTCTGAAGTAATTCGTAATTTTTAATTCATGATTCTTTTTTCTTTCCATAAAAAAATCCCTGATTCATAATTCATAATTCATAACTTTTTATATCTTTGCACCCACTTTGGACCAACCTCTGGCGAGAACCGTGAATGTTGCTCTGATAATCAAATACTTAAATCAAACAAAATGGCAGATTTGATGAAATTCGTTAAAGACGAATTTGTAACAAAAAAAGATTTCCCAGATTTCGGTGCTGGAGACACAATTACAGTTTACTACGAAATTAAAGAGGGTGAAAAAACAAGAACTCAGTTCTTCAAAGGAGTTGTAATCCAAAGAAGAGGTTCTGGAACGACTGAAACTT
Organism: Flavobacterium endophyticum; assembly: GCF_003634455.1. Lineage (GTDB taxonomy): Bacteria > Bacteroidota > Bacteroidia > Flavobacteriales > Flavobacteriaceae > Flavobacterium > Flavobacterium endophyticum. The sequence continues at coordinate 271,866 of NZ_RBLC01000001.1, forward strand.
TTACAATCCGTAAAATGTCTGGTGCTGTTGGAGTTGAGCGTATCTTCCCAGTGAATATGCCAGCTTTGCAAAAAGTTGAAATCAACAAAACTGGTAAAGTTCGTAGAGCTAGAATTTTCTACTTCAGAGAACTTACTGGTAAAAAAGCTAAAATTAAAGACAGAAGAAGATAATTTATTATCTCTTATCTATAAAAATCCCGAAGCAGTTCGGGATTTTTTTTTGCCTTTTTCTATCCTTTCAGCCCTAGAAGATTTTCGGAGAAAACATACCTTGAATATTTATAGATTGATATAAACTAAAAAATTATACCTTTACGTTCAAGTAGGCAAACCTCCTTAAAACCAAACATTATGAAAAAAATAGTTTTATTATCCAGTCTTGTGGCACTTCTATTTTCATCTTGTTCTAGCGATGACTCGCCGTCACACGAGGACACATCGAATGTGCTGCTGCAAAAAACCATAACTTATGGCCTTGATGGGAGTTACGAAACCCTTTATAAATACGACGGCAAAAAATTGCTGGAAGCCCGAAGCAGTAAAGAAAATAAAAAGTTTAGCTATCAAGGCGAGAATATCTCAAAAATCAGCTGGTATGACAATCCGGATACCGACAACACACTTTCTCAATATGTAGATTTTGAATATACTGCCGACGGGAAATTAAAAAAATTCAACCAGCACAGCAGCTACCCTTTAGCTGTTGACTTTACCTACGCTGGCCGCGATACCGTAAACTTCGTTGCAGTTGCTGCAAGAAGCGCTTATAATTTCACAGGCTATTTCTTAGTAAAAGACAATGAAATCACTGAATATGTCTACTTGAACGGAGGGACGCCTAGGCCATCTGTACGTTATCAATACGACAACAAAAACCATCCTTTGAAAAACGTAACAGGATACAACAAGCTATCCCTATTCCATTACTTTTACAATTCGGCGCATTTTAATGGCTTTACGACAAATATCGGAAGCTCCAAAAACTGTATCAGCAACAGCCTAATTGCCAATCCAAACGTAGTTGAAATCATGAATACCTACGAATACAACGACAAAGGATTCCCTAAAACGATCAATAAAGACAGTAATACAGCGGCTGACCATCTGTTTTATTAAAAATACATCTTTACAATTCCAATAGCAGCTATAGGTTCTTTCCTTATAGCTGTTTTTTTACTTTGAAACCCAGCTACCTGCCACAGCTTGACTGACCATTACCGTTACTTTCAAGTGCTAAAATATTTTGATGTTATAAAATATCCACGTTAAAACTTTCTACTTATTTGTCGATTTCGCAGTAATCAATCTTTTAATTATCAATTCCTTAAATCAAACGTTTTCGCTTTCTCCAAATTCTTAAATTCGCGTTGCTTTTCTTATATTTGCAATCCTTACAAGTAAAATAAACAAAACAAACTTTTCCAAAATGTCAGATAAAGCAACCATTTTTTATACGATTACGGACGAAGCGCCGATGCTTGCCACACATTCCTTTTTACCTATTGTAAAATCCTTTACGGCTCCGGCTGGAATCACCGTAGAAACCAGAGACATTTCCTTAGCAGGAAGAATTATCGCGAATCTGGCGGAGTATTTAACTCCAGAGCAAAGAATCAATAATGACCTGATCGAATTAGGAAAGCTGGCAACGACTCCTGAAGCAAACATCATCAAATTACCGAACATTTCCGCTTCGGTTCCTCAATTAAAAGAAGCCATCAAAGAACTTCAAGCTCTAGGATACAAGCTTCCTGAATTTCCTGAAAATCCGCAAACTGACGAAGAAAAAGCCATCAAGGCAAGTTATGCAAAAGTTTTAGGATCTGCTGTAAATCCAGTACTTCGCGAAGGAAACTCTGACAGAAGAGCTCCGAAAGCCGTGAAAAACTATGCTAAAAAACACCCGCATTTTATGGGCGCTTGGAGTGCAGACTCTAAAACGCACGTAGCCAGCATGAGCGAAGGCGATTTCTACGGAAGTGAAAAATCAGTAACGGTAAAAGATGCTGATACTTTCAAGATTGAATTCGTTGGCAATGACGGAACTACAAAAACATTAAAAGATACCTCTCCGCTTAAAGCAGGAGAAATTATAGACAGCGCAGTCTTGAGCATGAAAGCACTAAAAAGCTTCGTATCTAAAGAAATTGAAGATGCGAAAGCAAAAGGCGTTCTGTTCTCAGTACACTTGAAAGCTACGATGATGAAGGTTTCCGACCCGATTATCTTTGGAGCAATCGTAGACGTTTTCTTCGCGCCGGTTTTTGAAAAATACAAAACACTATTTGCAGAACTAGGAATAGACACTAAAAACGGTTTAGGCGATGTGTATGCTAAAATTGCAGGACATCCGAAACAAGCTGAGATAGAAGCTGACCTAAATGCTGTATACGAAAACGGACCAGCCATCGCCATGGTTAATTCAGACAAAGGAATCACGAATCTTCATGTTCCTTCAGACGTAATTGTTGATGCCTCGATGCCAGCAATGATCCGTACCTCTGGACAAATGTGGAATAAAGATGGTAAAGGCCAAGATACCAAAGCAATCATTCCAGACCGTTCGTATGCAGGCGTATATGTAGCAACGATCGATTTCTGCAAAAAGAATGGCGCTTTTGACCCAAAAACTATGGGAAGCGTTCCAAACGTAGGCTTGATGGCGCAAGCTGCTGAAGAATACGGCTCGCATGACAAGACCTTCCAAATGACTGCTGACGGAACTGTAAAAGTTATCAATTCTAAAGGAGAAGTCCTTACAGAACAAAAAGTTGAAAAAGGTGATATTTTCAGAATGTGTCAAGTAAAAGACGCTCCGATTCAAGACTGGGTAAAACTAGCCGTGAATAGAGCAAGATTGTCTGACACTCCGGCTGTTTTCTGGTTGGATGAAAATAGAGCGCACGACAGACAATTGATTGAAAAAGTAAAAGTATACCTAAAAGACCACGATACGAACGGATTAGACATCCGAATCATGAATCCGGTAGACGCTACTAATTTCTCGTTAGAAAGAATCAAAGACGGAAAAGACACGATTTCAGTAACAGGAAACGTTTTGCGTGATTATTTAACTGACCTATTCCCTATCCTAGAATTAGGAACTTCAGCAAAAATGCTTTCTATCGTTCCGTTGATGAACGGCGGAGGCTTGTTCGAAACCGGAGCAGGAGGTTCAGCACCAAAACACGTAGAGCAATTCGTTGAAGAAGGCTACCTGCGTTGGGATTCGCTTGGCGAAGTATTAGCTTTAGGTGCTTCTTTGGAGCATTTAGGACAGACTTTAAACAATTCAAAAGCGTTGGTATTATCTGAAACTTTAGACCAGGCAACAGAAAAATTCTTAGATACCGACAAATCTCCTGCAAGAAAAGTAGGCCAAATCGACAATAGAGGCTCTCACTTTTATATTGCCTTATATTGGGCACAGGCTTTGGCGGCACAAGACAAAGATGCTGAATTGAAAGCTACTTTTACTGAAATTGCAAAAGAACTGACAGAAAACGAAGCCAAAATCAACGAAGAGTTGATCGGCGCTCAAGGCAAACATCAAGAAATTGGCGGCTATTACAAGCCCGATTTCAAATTGACGGACAAAGCCATGAGACCAAGCGAAACGCTTAACAAAGCTTTAGCTAAATTAGCGTAAGGCTTTAACGTATTTTATAAAAAAAGACGACTGGAAACGGTCGTCTTTTTTATATTTTTACGTCTCAATCCTCCCAATTCCTAATTCATAATTCATAATTACAAAATGTCAAGCCACCACATTGTCCGAGACGACCAAGAACCTGCCTTAATCATTGCCAACGGTGCCGCCTGCAGCAACGAATTGTTAGGACAGCTGCTCGAATGGTCGCCCCTAGTAATCGTATTGGATTCTGCGATCGAAAGAGTTTTGGAATTAGGCATAAAGGTCGATGTGCTGTTAGGTGATTTTGACTATGGCTTTGATCCGGAATATTACAGAAATCTGCAGTTTCCGCTAGAAATTGTCTATACTCCTGACCAAGAAAAGACCGATCTAGAAAAAGCTTTTGATTATCTGATCGAAAAAGGACATAAAGCCGTGAATGTAGTCTGGGCAACCGGACGTAGAGCCGACCATACGATTGTGAATATGACCAATATCGTGCGTTTCCAAAATAAGCTGAAAATTGTCATCTTAGATGATTATTCCAAAATTTTCCAGCTTCCGAAACGCTATGAGAAATGGTACCCGAAAGGCTTTCCGATTTCACTGATTCCCGTAGGAACCGTAAACGGCGTTACCTCTACCAACCTTGATTACCTATTGCATGACGAGACGCTGACCATGGGCTATCGCACCGGAAGCAGCAACCATGTAGCACAAGACGGCATAGTAATTATCGAGCACAAAGAAGGCGATCTATTGATGATGGAATGCTTTGACTAATGGCTCCACCCAAATAAATACAGTATAAACCAACCCTAAAACGAAATGACAAATCCTGCTATAAAAATCAAGAGTTCAGAAATTCTTTCTGATAACTGGTACATCCTCAAGAAGATTGTTTTCGATTACCAGAAAAAAGATGGCAGCTGGGAAACCCAGTCCCGAGAAGTTTATGACCGTGGCAATGGCGCGACCATTCTGCTTTACAACAAAATTCAAAAAACCGTCATCCTTATCCGTCAGTTCCGCATGCCCACTTTTGTAAATGGCAACGAAACCGGAATGGTTATCGAAGCCTGTGCTGGCCTTTTGGAAGAAGAAAATGCAGAAGAATGCATCAAGCGCGAAACGGAAGAAGAAACCGGCTACAGCCTGACCGAAGTCAGAAAAGTATTCCAAGCCTATATGTCGCCTGGTTCGGTTACTGAAATCATACACTTCTTCGTGGCAGAATATTCCAAAGACATGAAAGTAAGCGAAGGCGGCGGATTGTCGACCGAACATGAAAATATCGACGTGCTGGAAATTCCCTTTGAAAAAGCCATGCAGATGATTGAGAACGGCGAAATCAAAGACGCCAAGACCATCATGTTGTTGCAATATGCCAAAATCAACAACCTTTTGGGTTAGACAATCCATAGAGAAAGCTTTAAATTTTTAAGTTTTCCTAAAGTCTTTTTTCGTATTTTCCTTTGTAACTTTGTTACTTAAACTTCTATCTCCAAATGAAATTTCAAGTCGTATCAGATTACAAACCTACTGGCGATCAGCCACAAGCCATTGAAAAATTAAGCAAGGGCATCAATGACGGCGAACGTTTTCAAACGCTTTTAGGAGTGACAGGCTCTGGAAAGACTTTTACGATGGCCAATGTCATCCAAGAAGTACAACGACCTACCTTGGTACTGGCGCACAACAAGACGCTGGCGGCACAGCTGTATTCTGAATTCAAGCAGTTTTTTCCGAACAATGCGGTAGAATATTTCGTTTCCTACTATGATTATTACCAGCCGGAAGCTTTTATTCCCGTAACCGGAACGTATATCGAAAAAGACCTGTCTATCAATGAAGAATTGGAGAAGATGCGACTAAGTACGACCTCTTCACTCCTTTCAGGACGCAGGGATATCATCGTGGTTTCTTCCGTTTCCTGCTTATACGGTATCGGAAACCCTGTGGAATTTCAAAAAAATGTAGTCTCTGTAGCCAAAAACCAGATTATTTCTAGGACAAAGCTATTGCATCGACTCGTCCAATCACTTTATGCAAGGACAGAAGCCGAATTTAATCCCGGAACATTCCGAATCAAAGGCGATACGGTCGAAGTTTTCCCGAGTTATGGCGACGAGCCTTTCCGAATTCACTTTTTTGGAGATGAAATTGAAGAAATAGAAGCTTTTGATGCCAAGACATCATTAGTCTTAGAAAAATATACAAATCTGAACATCTACCCTGCCAATATGTTCGTGACTTCGCCTGAAGTTTTGAACGGCGCTATTTGGGAAATCCAGCAAGATTTGGTGAAACAAGTCGATTATTTCAAAGAAATAGGAAAACATCTGGAAGCAAAACGTTTGGAAGAACGAACCAATTTCGACTTAGAAATGATTCGAGAATTAGGCTATTGCTCTGGAATCGAAAATTATTCACGATATCTCGACGGACGTCTGCCTGGCACAAGGCCGTTCTGCCTGCTTGATTATTTCCCAAAAGATTATCTTATGGTCGTTGATGAGAGTCACGTAACCGTTTCGCAAGTCCATGCCATGTATGGCGGCGACCGATCTAGAAAAGAAAATCTGGTAGAATATGGCTTTCGCCTCCCAGCAGCTATGGACAACCGTCCGTTAAAGTTTGAAGAATTTGAGGCTATGCAGAACCAAGTCGTCTATGTTTCTGCAACGCCAGCCGATTATGAGTTGGAAAAATCAGAAGGAATATACGTAGAGCAGATTATACGTCCGACCGGGCTGTTGGATCCGATTATCGAAGTACGCCCGAGCCTCAATCAAATCGACGACCTAATTGAAGAAATCCAACAACGTGTCGAATTGGACGAAAGGGTGCTTGTCACCACGCTGACCAAAAGAATGGCGGAAGAACTTGCAAAATATCTTACCAAAGTAGCTATCCGCTGCCGCTACATCCATTCCGAAGTCGATACGTTGGAACGCGTAGAAATCATGCAAGATTTGCGAAAAGGATTATTCGATGTGCTGATTGGCGTAAACCTCTTGAGAGAAGGACTGGATTTGCCCGAAGTATCTCTTGTGGCCATATTAGATGCCGACAAGGAAGGCTTTTTGAGAAACAACCGTTCGCTGACGCAGACTGTAGGAAGGGCCGCCAGAAATATCAACGGTAAGGCGATCATGTATGCTGACAAGATAACAGCAAGCATGCAAAAAACAATCGACCAGACGAATTACAGGAGAGAAAAGCAGATGAATTATAATACGAAGCACAATCTTTCGCCAAAAGCGCTGAACAAAAAAATAGAAAGCACTTTGGCAAAAAATTCTGTTTCGACGCAGTACTTCGAAAACCAAGCCTTAAAAGCTGCCGAACCCGAAAGCAAATACCTAACCAAGCCCGAAATCGAGAAAAAGATTCGTGAAGCCAGAAAAGCAATGGAAAAAGCGGCTAAAGATTTAGATTTCATGCAGGCAGCGAAATATCGTGATGAGATAAAAGCGCTGCAGGAGAAAATATAGAGCTTTCTAGTTTAGCTGTTCCCTAAAAATTTCAATCAATACTTCGGGTGCTATCATGCCGTTAGGTGATTCTTCCATAGCTTTCAAGATTCTTTTGATGGCAAAAGGATTCAGTCCCATATTGACGCCCATCTGCTTGATGGCTATTTCCTCCTTTTCATGAAGGACACCGTCGCAATGCATCAACAAGGCTAGCCTGTAGAATTGCTGTATACGCTGTTTTTCTGATTTTATAGGAATAGCAATTAATTCTTGGTGGAAAAGATTCTTGAAATCTTCTTTTGTAACTTTTAATTCTTGGGCAACGATGCTCAAAAACTGGTATTCTCTATCGTGGAGCTTCCCATCGACGATTGCAAAAGCAATCATTTCGGCAAGGAGGCTTAATTTCTGTTTGTAAGTATTCATTAAATCCTTATTTTTAGCTAAAATATTCTTTTTTGTCCAATCCCAAAAATCATTCGTTTGAGATATTTATTCACAATTTTCTTGTCCTGCTTTTTTCTAAATGTAAAAGCACAGGAAAGCACGGCCTCGCCGCAGGTCAGTACTTTTGAAATAGAAGCCCCTCAATTAAAAACCGTCAAGAAAATATGGGTCTATCTTCCGAAAGGCTATGCGACTTCTAAAAAAAAATGTCCTGTGATCTATATGCATGATGCACAGAACCTGTTTGACGCAAAGACTTCGTATGCGGGCGAATGGAACGTGGATGAGACGCTGGACAGTCTGAAAACGCAAGCCATTGTTATCGGCATCGAGCATGGAAATGAAAAACGTATGGATGAGCTGACTCCTTTTCCGAACAAAAAGCATGGCGGCGGCAAGGCAGATGATTATTTAGATTTTATTGTCAACACCTTAAAACCCTATATAGATAAAAATTACAGGACAAAAACCAATGCCAATAATACTATAATTTTTGGCAGTTCTTTGGGAGGATTGGTTTCGTATTATGCCGTCCTGAAATATCCTGACGTTTTTGGAAAAGCAGGTGTCTTCTCGCCTTCGTTCTGGTTTACGGATGAAATTTATACGATAACAGAAAAATCAAAAAAGATCAAAGCCAAGATTTATTTTTTATATGGCGATTCTGAAAGCGACGACATGGTCATCGATGCCCAAAAGATAAAAAAGCTTTTAGACGAAAATAGATGCTACTGCCTGAAGCTTGACAAGACTGTTATTGTAAAAGGCGGACAGCATGGCGAAAAATTATGGAGAGAAGGCTTTGCCAAAGCAATTTTATGGTTGTTGTAAGTAATTCCAACCCTGTCAGAGTTTTGAACTCTGACAGGGTTATTCATAAAATAAATCTATCTTTGCAACAAATTAAGGATATGAACAATAACGATATTTTCAAAAAGCTTCGCGTAGCATTGCAATTGCGTGATGACCAAATAGCAGAAATAATGCAATTGGTAGATTTCAGGATTTCTAAAGCGGAATTGGGCGCTTTTTTCAGAGCAGAAGATCATCCGAATTATATGGAATGTGGCGACCAAGTATTGCGTAATTTCTTAAACGGACTGATCATCCACCTACGAGGCACAAAAGAGAATCCAAAGAATGCGATGGATGTTATCAATGAAAATAGAGCTCAATTAAAATCGGCTACTAAAAAAATTGTTCCGAAAGAAAATGTAAAAAAGCCCGCGCCTAAAGCTCCTGGAAAAAACTTCAAGCCTAAAAAGGTTGAAAGCAAAGTCAATCCGGTTGAGAAAGTACGTTTTAACAACGGAAAGAATAAAAAAGCGTAAGGTTTGATTGATTTTCTGACCTTAGACTATCTCAAATCAGGAAACAAAAGACAACAGCAAGCCTTTGAAATCTTGATAAGGCAAGCCGTTTTTGAAAAGCTTTCTGAATTTTCTCCTGTCTTAGTCGGGACTATTCCTATCAATATTGACATTGCTTCTAGCGATTTAGACATTGCCTGTTATTGGAATGATAAAAAGTATTTTACAGCTCAAGTCACGCAAGCTTTCGGAAATGAAATTGATTTTGAAATTACCGAAACTTTAATTTCTAACAGAGAAACAATTATTGCCAGTTTCTTTATAGACAATTTTGAGATTGAAATCTTCGGACAGAATATTCCTGTGATAGAGCAATATGGCTATCGCCACATGCTCATCGAAAATAAAATTTTAGAACAAGAAGGCAAACAATTCCGAAAAAAAATAATAGCGCTTAAAGAACAAGGTTATAAGACAGAGCCTGCCTTTGCCACACTTTTAGGCTTAGAAGGAAATCCTTACGAAGCACTTCTGGAACTTGAATAAAAACAAAAAATCCTAATCTTTCGATTAGGATTTTTTTTATGAATATAATCTTTTATTATTTGCTCAAAGCTGCTTTCACTTGGTCAGCTGCTTCTTGGAATTGTACTGCAGACAAGATCGGCATTCCAGAGTTGTCAATCATTTCTTTAGCAAGTTCTGCGTTAGTACCTTGCAAACGAACAATAATTGGCACTTTTATGCTGTCTCCCATGTTTTTGTATGCATCGATAACACCTTGCGCCACGCGGTCACAACGAACGATACCACCAAAAATGTTAATCAAGATTGCTTTTACATTAGGATCTTTCAAGATGATTCTGAAAGCCAATTCTACACGTTTTGCATCGGCTGTTCCACCAACATCAAGGAAGTTAGCTGGCTCAAAACCTGCATATTTAATCAAGTCCATTGTTGCCATCGCAAGACCAGCACCGTTAACCATACAGCCTACAGTTCCGTCAAGATCCACATAATTCAAGCCTGCAGCTTTCGCTTCAACTTCGATTGGATTTTCTTCGCGAACATCACGCATTTCAGCTAAAGCTGGGTGTCTGTACAATGCGTTATCGTCAAGATTTACTTTCGCATCTACAGCAATAATTTTGTTGTCAGATGTTTTTAATACTGGATTGATTTCGAACATTGAAGAATCAGAACCGATATATGCTTTATACAAAGAGTCAACGAACTGAACCATTTCTTTGAAAGCATTTCCTGAAAGTCCAAGATTGAAAGCAATTCTTCTCGCTTGGAAAGCTTGCAATCCAACATTAGGATCGATTTCTTCAGTAAAAATCAAATGAGGTGTTTTTTCGGCAACTTCTTCGATATCCATTCCACCTTCTGTAGAATACATGATCATGTTGCGTCCTTTTCCTCTGTTTAACAAAACTGACATATAGAATTCTGAAGTTTCGCTTTCGCCTGGATAGTAAACATCCTCAGCAACCAAAACTTTGTGTACTTTTTTTCCTTCAGCAGAAGTTTGTGGCGTAATCAACTGCATTCCGATGATTTGTTCTGCCAATTCTTCAACTTGTTGCAAGTTTTTAGCCAATTTCACACCACCGCCTTTTCCTCTTCCACCTGCGTGAACTTGAGCTTTGATAACGTGCCATCCCGTTCCTGTTTCAGCTGTCAATTGTTTTGCAACTGCTACAGCTTCTTGCGGGTTGTTAGCAACATAACCACGTTGAACTTTCACGCCATAACTGGCTAATATCTCTTTTCCTTGGTATTCGTGTATATCCATATTAAAGTTTTTTGACTTTTTAAAAGTGCCACAAAAATAGCAAATTCCATCTAATCAGCGAAAGGAATTATCTTTTTTATTTGATGCTTGGCAAGTGATTTCTGCTGAGCCTTTTTAGATTTTCCAAATCTTCTTTTTGCAATTAAAAATCTTCTTTCAGAAGCAACCTTTTTACCATTTTAACATCTTTAGTATATATCAAAAAACAAACAGGACACTAATCAAAACAAATAATCATGAAAAATATTAAAATCTTAAGCTTATTTGCACTATTGATATTGCTCGGCTGCAATGGTGACGACGATAATCGAAATGATATTACATTAAGCGGTGAATGGAAATTGATAGAAGTGAATGGCACTATCGCTGGCATAAGACACCTATTTGTGCCTGGAATCATCAAATGGAATTTTAATACTTCAAACCATACGTTTACAGTCGTAAATAACAATACTGATGAAACCAAGCAAGATGTGTTAGAATCTGGCACCTATACTTATTCTATCGAAGGCAATGATGCCACGCCTGAACTATGCAACCAGACTTTAGTCTTAGACGGAACAAATTACGGCTGTTATTCTATCACAACTACCACTTTGCAGATTAATCAAGGTGAAGCGGATGGAATTATCATCAAACTAATTCGTTAGAAAAAATTGTTTATTAGTAAAAATAAGTTATATACGTAACTAATTGTTGTTTTTTGTTATTTTCAGTTATCTATTTTGCATAAGAAGAAATGGAGTTATAGCTTTGCAGAAAGAAATTTAAAGTTATGCAAACCAAAGATTTATTGCATCTGGCAGAAGAATTTGGAAGTCCACTCTATGTTTACGATGCTGCAAAAATCCAATCTCAATACACAAGACTCACAAATGCTTTCTCAAAAGTAGAAAGCCTGCGAATAAATTATGCCGTAAAGGCCTTATCGAATGTTTCTGTTCTAAAACTTTTGAAAGAGATGGACTCTGGATTAGACACTGTCTCCATCCAAGAAGTCCAATTAGGATTATTGGCTGGATTTTCACCAGAAAAAATAATCTATACGCCAAATGGCGTTTCTTTTGAAGAGATTGAGGAAGTAGCGCATCTTGGCGTTCAAATCAATATTGATAACTTATCTATATTAGAACATTTCGGGACAAAATACCCGTCAATTCCTGTCTGTATTCGAATCAATCCGCACGTCATGGCTGGCGGAAATGCCAACATTTCGGTAGGTCACATCGACAGTAAGTTTGGAATCTCTGTACACCAGATGCCGCATATCTTGAGAATTGTAGAGAATACAGGCATGCACATCAACGGAATCCACATGCATACAGGCTCTGATATTTTGGATATTGAAGTCTTCTTATACGCTGCAGAAATTCTTTTTGATACAGCAAAACATTTCAGCAATCTGGATTTTCTTGATTTCGGAAGCGGTTTTAAAGTACCTTACAAAAAAGACGATATCGAAACCAACATCGAAGAATTAGGCAAAAAATTGACCAAAAGGTTTAATGCTTTTTGTAAGGAATACGGACGCGAACTAACATTAGCTTTCGAACCTGGAAAATTCTTGGTCAGCGAAGCCGGTTTCTTTCTTGCCAAAGTAAATGTCGTAAAACAGACGACTTCTACAGTTTTCGCAGGAATAGATAGTGGTTTCAATCATTTAATCCGTCCGATGTTATACGGTTCCCAACACCATATCGAGAATATTTCCAATCCGAAAGGTAAAGAACGATTCTATTCTGTTGTCGGTTATATATGCGAGACAGATACGTTTGCCAACAACCGAAGAATTTCAGAAATCAAGGAAGGGGATATCTTATGCTTTAGAAATGCAGGAGCGTACTGCTTCTCAATGTCGTCTAATTACAATTCCAGATTTAAGCCAGCCGAAGTCCTTTGGTACGAAGGAAAAGGACACTTGATCAGAGAAAGAGAAACTTTTGACGATTTGATCAAAAATCAGGTCATTTTGGAATTTGAAAAAACCATGAGTTAGTTTCCCAAATTAGTTTGGTAAATATATTTTGCGTGAAGGCCTCATTGCTGCCGCTTTGAGGCTTTCTGGCGTCTAGAAACTTCTAAAAATAAATAACAGATAGTTAATCTGCATAAAATGATTGTTCATTATATTTGAACTTTATAAACCCAAAGAAGTATTTTTTCAGATGGATAGAAGGAAATTTTTCAGAAACGGTTCGCTATTTACAATCGGAACAGCGGTTTTGAATCCTTTTCAAGGCAACGCCAATGTTTTGGATTTCGAAACCCTAAACAAGAATAAGAAAGCCAAGAATATCATTTTGCTTGTAAGCGATGGTATGAGCACAGGAACTCTTAATATGGCTGATTTGTTCCTAAACAGGAAATACGGCAAAGGTTCCAATTGGATCCAATTATATAAAGACAATAGAGTTTCGAGAGCTTTGATGGATACGGCTTCGGCTAGTTCTATCGTCACAGATTCAGCAGCAGCAAGCTCTTCTTGGGGCGGCGGTTTTCGCGTGAATAACGGTTCATTGAACGTTGGCCCTGACGGACAAGCGCACTTGCCAATCTGGCAAAAATTCAAAAAATCTGGAAAAATGGCGGGATGCGTAACCACTGTTCCGATTACCCACGCAACCCCTGCTGGTTTTTGCGTGAACAGCAAAAGCAGAAATAGCCAAGAAGATATTGCCGAACAATACCTTGATTTAAATTTCGACATTATGATGGGCGGCGGACTTAATTATTTCGCGCCAGAATTACGAAAAGACAAAAAAGATATGTTTGCCGCTTTCAAAGAAAAAGGATACCAGGTAGCAAAAACACGTTCAGAAATGTTCAACGTTTCAAACGACTCTCCTATTCTTGGTGTTTTTTATGAAGACGGACTTCCTTATTCCGTAGATAGAAATAGCGATGAAAACCTAAAGAAAACGATTCCTACTTTGGCCGAAATGGCTCAAAAAGCAATCGACCGTATGAAAAACCATAAAAATGGATTCGTACTCCAAATCGAAGGCGGTAAAGTAGACTGGGCGGCACATGCTAATGATATTGCGGCTTTAATACACGACCAGATTGCTTTTGATGAAGCCGTGAAAGTCGCCATCGATTTTGCCGAAAAAGACAAAGAAACTTTAGTCATTATTACTACTGACCACGGAAATGCAAATCCAGGAGTCATTTACGGAAAAGATGCTAACGATAATTTTGACAGCATCCAAAAATATACGCAGACCAACGAATGGATCTTGAACCAAATCAAGCCCAACTTCTCTATTACCGAAGTAAAGGAAATTATTGAAAAGGCAAATGGGCACACTTTAGGTGATGAAGATGCGAAAACCGTATTAAGCTACTACGACGGGCTGCATAAAGAAGACGGATTGTACAATTACAAAAAACTTCCGTATAAAGCATTTTCTGAAATGCAGCAGAAGACAAATTCTGTCGGATGGATTAGCATGGATCACTCTGCAGACTATGTGGAATTGGCTATGTTTGGCCCTGGGAGCGAGTTTTTGAAACCTTTCGTAAAAAATACAGATTTGCACTATTTGATGTTGCAGGCTGCTGAAGTTGAAAACAAATTTTAAGAATAATTAAAATAAAATTCAAGGACTGTCTTTTTAGGCAGTCTTTTTTTTATATTTAACATAAAGTTGTAACTAAAACTACGACCTGTCGAGAAGATGAATATTCCGAAGATATTACATAAAAGAAAGTATGAATTTTTATTAGCAGCATTGCTGATTCATCTTTTTATTGCTGTATTGCTGTATGATTTGGATTTTTACACCAACATTATTTGGCCTTTAAACATGCTCATTTTAGGAATTTTTAGCTTGGGAATTTTTTCAGAAAAATCAAGAATGCAGCTCATTTTCAAGAATATTCTTCTCGCATTGATCATCTTCCTTCCTATTTCTATCATTTACTTGAAACCGACTCCGTTGATGATGGAGTTGATCAATATTGCCCATATCGCATTCTACTGCTATATTTTTATTGAAGTCTTGCGTTATTTGCTAAAGCCGAGCTATATTAATTCTGATATCGTTTCTGCTTCAGCTTGTGGCTATTTGCTGCTGATAGAAATCGGAATCTTTTCGATGCAAGCCATTTATTATGGAACTACCAATCCGTTCAAAGGTATCGATACCACTTCTTTCACTACCATATATCTCGATATTGTTTATTTTTGCAGCATTACGGTTACCAGCATCGGATTTGGAGACATTGTGCCTTCTAATCATTATGCAAAACTGGCAACGTCTATTTTGGGAATTGCAGGTCAGTTTTATTCGGTAGTATTGGTGGGAATAATGATTAGCAAGTATACTTCGGAAACTGGAAATTCGTCTAAAAAATAAATTATGCATTCAGGAAAACAATACTCCCTAAAAGAATTTATCATCTGGACCAGAAGAGACATCTATTGGATTTTTCTGCTCGCTGCGATTCCGACTGCTCTTTTTGATTTTTTCGAATTTAAATGGCTCGCCATTCCTTGGGTTCCGATTGCCATGATCGGCACGGCAGCAGCATTTATTGTAGGTTTCCGGAACACGCAAACGTATAACCGATTATGGAAAGCAAGGCAGATTTACGGAAGCATCGTCAATACGAGTCGTACCTGGGGAATCATGGCGAAAGATTTTATAACAAACTCACTTACTTCAACTGCAACCGAAGAAGAACTTCATTCGATACGCAAGACACTAATCTACAGACATATTGCATGGCTCACGGCACTGCGTTTCCAACTAAGAGAAAAAAGAGCTTGGGAAAACATGGACAAGCCATCTAACAAAGAATACCAGCAATTGTACAAAGTCTTGGAATACGAAACCACACTAGAGACAGAACTTCAAAAATACCTAAGCCAAGAAGAGCTGAATTATATCGTAAGTAAAAAAAATAGGGCGACCCAAATTATAACCCTGCAATCAAAACACCTTAAAGAACTTGCCGAAAAAGGACTCTTAAGCGAATTTAAGCACGTAGCTTTGGAAGACCGACTTAAAGATTTATTCGACCATCAAGGAAGATGCGAACGCATAAAAAACTTCCCTTATCCGCGCCAATTTGCAAGTATAAATATGTTTTTCATCCGACTGTTCGTCATCATGCTGCCGTTCGGCCTCATCAATGAATTTGCTAAATTAGGAGAACATTGCGTATGGTTTACCGTTCCGTTTAGCGTCATCGTCGGCTGGGTATTCAATTCGATGGAACGCGTTGGCGAAAGCACTGAAAATCCTTTTGAAGGAAGCGCAAACGATGTTCCGATTACCGTAATGAGCAGAACTATAGAAATAGATTTAAAAGACATGCTGGACGAAACCGACCTGCCTCCAGCCATAACACCAATCAACAATATTTTAATGTAAACTATTATGGAATTAGAAAAAGTATTCAAAAATAACGAAAAGTGGATCGCTGAAAAATTAGAAAAAGATCCAGACTATTTTGCAAATTTGTCGAAAGGACAAAGTCCTGATATTCTGTATATCGGATGTTCGGATAGCCGCGTTACGGCAGAAGATTTGATGGGAGTTTCTCCTGGTGAAGTTTTCGTACACAGAAACATCGCCAATATGGTCATCAGTATTGACCTGAATGTAATGTCGGTCTTAAATTATGCCGTAAATTATTTGCATGTAAACCACGTGGTAGTCTGCGGACATTATTTCTGTGGAGGTGTAAAAGCAGCGATGCAGGCAGAAGATTTAGGCGTGCTCAATCCGTGGTTGCGAAATATCCGTGACGTTTACCGCCTTCATAAGAACGAGCTTAACGCAATTGAAGACGAAACTCAAAAATACAACCGATTGGTCGAATTAAATGTACAAGAACAGTGCATCAATCTCGTCAAGACTGCTGAAGTGCAAAAAGCGTATAGCGAAAGAGGGCTTCAGATTCATGGCTGGGTTTTCGACATACACTCTGGAAAGCTAATCGATCTAAAACTAGATTTTGACCATATCATGAAAAACATCATGGAAATTTATAATCTTGGGCACGATTAAAAAAAAAATCCCTTTACGTTTTGTAAAGGGATTTTTTTTTATAAATGAATTGCCTCTTGTTTGGCACTTTCAAATTCAGAAACCATGGTATCTATAATTTCTTTAACCGGTTTTATATCGTGGATGAGGCCAGAAATTTGTCCGATTTCTAATTCGCCTTCAATTAAATCGCCTTCAAACATTCCTCTTTTGGCACGGGCTCTTCCTAACAAGACTTTCAAATCATCTGGAGTCGGACATTTGGCATAAAGTTCTTGGATGTCTTGGTAGAATTTGTTTTTTATCAACCGCACTGGTGCTAATTCTTTCAACGTTACCTGCGTTCCGCCCTCTTCTAAATCAACGATAGTCTTTTTAAAATCATCATGTGAAGAGCTTTCAACCGACGCCGCAAAACGGCTTCCAACTTGCACTCCATCAGCGCCTAAAACCATAGCTGCCAGCATTCCTCTTCCTGTCGCAATACCTCCAGCCGCAATTAACGGAATCTGTATTTTTTCACGAACCATCGGAATCAGCGTTAATGTTGTCGTTTCTTCCCTTCCGTTATGTCCTCCGGCTTCAAAACCTTCGGCAACTACAGCATCAACTCCAGCTTCTTGGGCTTTCAATGCAAATTTTGAACTGCTGACTACATGAACAACCGTTATTCCTTTTTCCTTTAAAAAGCTAGTCCATGTTTTCGGATTCCCTGCAGAAGTGAAAACTATTTTTACGCCTTCTTCAACAATAATATTCATGATTTCTTCGATATTCGGGTAGAGCATCGGAACGTTTACTCCAAACGGCTTGTCGGTTGCTTTTTTGCATTTTTGGATGTGTTCTCTCAAGACTTCTGGATACATCGATCCGGCTCCGATCAACCCTAATCCTCCTGCATTGCTGACAGCACTTGCTAATTTATAACCGCTATTCCAAATCATGCCACCTTGAACGATTGGATATTGTATGTTGAAAAGCTGCGTAATCTTATTCATTTAAATGATTTATAGTATTATTTTATTGGTTTTTATTTGATTCTATCTTGAAATTCAGGGAATTATTTTATGGCTAATTTTCCGGTTTGGTAATTGGTTCCTGCTTTAATTTTATAAAAATAAATACCTGCTACCAAATTTTCAACCGAAAAACTCGGCCTTGAATTTTGGATTTCCGTATACAGAATTTCTTGTCCCAGATTGTTATAAATAGAAACCTGAGCTTTTTCATAGTCATTCGGAAAGGCCAAATTTACAATAGAAGTGGCTGGATTTGGATAAATGGTAAATGTTTTAGAAGAAAAAGTAGGAACTTCCAAAGCATTTGTCAAAGCCAAATTAAAATCCGGAATTCCATATCCGAACTGATCGTTTGGCGTGTTGTATAAATGAGCCGATTGCTTGATCAACTGCATGATTTCTGTATTCGTCTTGTTCGGAAAAGCCTGCCACAAGCAAGCTACCATTCCTGCTATAATAGGTGACGAAAAAGAAGTGCCGTTAGCAAACACAACATTTCCTAACTGATTGGAAACGACTGCTGCTTCACCTTGAGCCATGACATCAGGCTTGACCCTAAAATCTGCAGAAGGCCCGATAGAGCTAAAACTTGCATACAATTTTGTTGATGTCACCGCACCAACAGCCAAAACATTTTCTGCATCGGCTGGAGCACCGATATGCGGCTCTGGGCCAGCTCCTGTATTTCCAGCAGAAGCCACGCAAATCATACCACGAGAATAGGCAATTTCTGCTCCACGAGAAATAAAAGTCGTCGTGCCATTCATGTTAAAATATGCATAGCTATAATCAGGATTGTTGTAGCCGAAATAGCTTAAAGAGGTATTGATTATATCTACGCCCAAACTATCTGCCAGTTCTGCGGCTTCAACCCAGTAGGATTCTTCAACAGGGTTTTCATCCAAAATATCTTCTGTGATAAAAAGATAATAAGAAGCATCTGGAGCTGTTCCTACCAATTGGTTTTCAACATAGCCTCCCATGGTTGAAAGTACCTGCGTTCCGTGCGTGCCGCCGCTATAAAAATTAGCATTTCTGGTAACAAAATCATAGCCTCCTAAAATCTTATTATTGACTAGAAGCCTTTGGAAAGGTTGTGCAGTATTTACATTCGGGAATCCAGCGTCCATAACCGCAATTATCTTCCCATTTCCTGTAAAATCTTGCTGGTGCAACAGATTGCCTTTTAACATCCTGATCTGGTTGCCCGAAGTACCATATCCATAATTCACCTGAACTTCTAAATCTTTTACCCCAACCGAATTGGTTTGGCGCAACGTCCTTCCCTCTCCATTCAATGTTGGATTTGCAAATTGCACACGATCTACAAAAGCCAAATTTTCAAGACCACGAATATCCGTTATTGACCCTCTGATATGCAAAGAATTCAACCATTTGGATTTAGCTTTTACCGTAATTCCGGACGTGGCTGTAACTTGATTGATATAGGAAACTGAAATCGGAACATCTTTATCATCAAGCGCAATATTCTGAGTCGTTCTTCTATCCAAAGCTCTTTGCGAAAGCATTTCTAAAGGATTTGCAAGATAATGAGCTGCATCTGGCTTATCTGTAAAATACACCCAGGCATCTTCTTGGCCTATGGCATACACACTCGAAAGCAAAAGCAGTAAAAGAGTAATTTTTTTCATAAATTATTGTATTGGTTGTCCAAACTTGAACAGATTACCGCTGTCATCGATTATATAAAATTCGCGCATTCCCCAAGGTTGGTTTTTTAGTGCTATTGTATCGCCTAGCACTTTCTTATACCGCTCAAAAACAGCCTCAATATCATTTACGCGAATATAGCAGCTTGAGTTTTCTGCAACTATTTTATCATCGCATTTCCATAAATGAATTTCAATACCATCCCAAACAAAAATCAGAAGATCATCATATTCGTTTGCTAGTTTGCAGCCTAAAATTTCTTGGTAAAATTTTTTAGATTTTTCAAAATTTAAAGATGGAAGCTGGGATATGATTTGTGCAATTTTTGAATTCAAAACCTCTATTGTTTTAGATATAAAAGTCAAATTTACAAAAATGAAATTTTATAAAACGTTTTAGCCGCCAATATTTACAGGAGTCAGACAGCTATATAAAACACTAAATATCAACGAAATAAAAAATATTTTAAAATTTATTAGGTTTTTAAAATATTTATACTCTAAATTTGCACTCAAGTTCTTTAAAAGATTATTCTTATCCAGAAAGACCGAGGGAATTGACCCTATGACGTCTTGGCAACCTGTCCGTTTTCGGATAAGGTGCCACATTCAACCCTTGCTTTGGCAGGGAAAGATAAGCTTAGAAAATAGTACATAATACTTCAAAATATTATATGCTCTTCTGACTTATCGGAAGAGCATTTTTTATTTCTGCTCTCCCGATATCTGGTTTCGAATATTTTTTTTAAAAACAAAAAATATTTAAAAACAATCTTAAAAAGTATCAAGATGAAAGAGCAGACACAAATCTTAAATTACATTCCAGTTGACGAATTAACAGGTTCTATCTCAGTTCCAATTTACCAGACTTCCACTTTCGTACAAGAAGCACCTGGCATTCACAAAGGTTTTGATTATGCACGAAGCAATAATCCTACACGAAAAGTCTTAGAAGACTTAGTCGCAAAATTAGAAAACGGAACTAATGGCTACGCTTTTTCCAGCGGCCTAGCAGCTATTGATGCGGTTGTGAAATTATTATCGGCTGGAGACGAGATTATAGCGGTTGACGATATTTACGGCGGTGCCTTCCGCCTATTTACGCACATTTATGAAAAATTCGGAATCAAAGTAAAGTATGTCGATGCTACTGATGCTAAAAATGTAGCCGAAGCAATTACAGACAAAACAGCTTTAATTTGGATTGAATCTCCGACGAATCCTACGCTAAAAATCGCTGACCTGCGTGCCATTGGAAAAATCGCAAAAGAAAACAATATCTTATTTTGCGTCGATAACACTTTTGCCTCTCCTATTGCCCAAAAACCAATTGATTTTGGGGCCGACCTAATCGTGCACAGTGCAACAAAATACATTTCGGGACACAGCGACCTGATTGCAGGCTTGGTTATTACGGCAACTGAAGAATTAGGCAGTAAGATTAAGTTTATCCAAAATGCTTCGGGTGCTATCTTAGGGCCTTTCGACAGCTGGTTAGTAATACGAGGAATCGAGACTTTAAACTTGAGAATTAGACAGCATGCTGAAAATGCACAAAAAATAGCCGAATTCCTGACAACAGAAAAACTAATCCAAAACGTTTATTACCCGGGGCTGAAAACGCACCACAACCACGAAATTGCTAAAAGTCAGCAGAAATACTTTGGGGGCGTAGTAACGTTTGATTTAGTGATTGATGACAAAGAACTGGCATCTAGAATTGTTTCGGGAACCAAATTGTTCAAGCTTGCCGAAAGTTTGGGCGGCGTGAAAAGCTTGTGTTGTTTGCCTTGCGAAATGACTCATAAATCAATTCCTGCAGAAAAAAGATACCAGTCTGGCGTGACCGACAGTTTGATCCGACTTTCTGTTGGCTTGGAAGATGCCGATGATTTGATTGCCGACTTGAAACAGGCTATCCAAAATGCAGTCAAAGAAAATGTTGCCATCGAATTCCATAAAAACTAATCCTATCCTATTTTAATCATCATATAAATAACACTCAAAATGTCAAGAAAAAAATTAAATATAGGATTGTTTGGTTTCGGATGCGTCGGTTTCGGACTGTATGAAGTTTTACAGAAAACCCCTGGACTAAAAGCAAACATCAAGAATATCTGCGTAAAAGACAGAAACAAAACGCGCGAAATTGGTGTAGAAAACTTCACTTTCGACAAGAATGATATCTTCAATGATCCGGAAATCAACGTCATTGTAGAATTGATCGACGATGCCGATGCGGCGTATGAAATTGTAACTACAGCCTTAAAAAGTGGCAAAGCAGTGGTTTCTGCCAACAAAAAAATGATTGCAGAGCATTTTGAAGAACTGCTCGAATTGCAGCGAAAACACAATGTCCCATTATTGTATGAAGCCGCGTGCTGTGCGAGCATGCCGATTATCCGAAATTTAGAAGAATACTATGATAACGATCTTTTGGAATCCATCCAAGGCATCGTGAATGGTTCTACTAATTACATCCTTACCAAGACGTTCAAGGAAAATCTATCGTATGATGAGGCGCTGAAGCAGGCACAGGAAAAAGGCTTTGCCGAAAGCAATCCGATCTTAGACACGGGCGGCTTTGATGCCAAATACAAGTTGTTGATTTTGCTAGCGCATTCTTTCGGATATATTGCAAAACCTGAGGATTTACTGAATATAGGAATTAATAATATTGGCGGTTTAGAATTAAAATATGCTCGAGAAAAAGGGTTAAAGATTAAGCTTGTAGCTCAAGCTTTTAAAAATAATGATGGAAACATTTCGGCTTTTGTTATTCCAAAATTCGTAGATACAGAAGATCGCTTGTTTAACGTGGATGATGTTTTTAATGGCGTGATTACGAAAACCAGTTTTGCAGACGAGCAGTTCTTTGTTGGGAAAGGCGCGGGTGCTCATCCGACAGCTTCGGCTGTCTTGAGCGATATTTCTGCTTTGAGCTATGATTACCAGTACGAGTACAAAAAAATTGCACAGCAGGAAAACATAAGCTTGTCTGATGACGTAAATTTGAAAGTATTCTTAAGACATCAGATTGAGGATGCAGCTACTTTAAAGAAGCATTTTTCAACTATTGACGAATCGTATCTAAATCATGAGTCGGGTTATATCACCGGAACCATTTCCTTAGAAAACTTACGAAATATACATTTTGATGAAAGCTTTGATAAATCTTTTGTTTTGCTGGAAATTGCTAATTAGTGCCTTTTTACTGGTTATTTTTCCAAGCAATAGGAGACTTCAATAAGCGATGAAGAATGCTAGCTAGCTATACTATTTCAATTGTTTGTTTATATATTTTGTTCATTAAAAAACCCGACAATTTCTTGTCGGGTTTTTATCTATGATAGTATTTTCAAATTATGCTATAACGCCAGAACCTATAAGTTCTTCTCCTAAATGCCAAGAGACAAATTGTCCTTCTGTAATGGCGGACTGTGGATTTTCAAAAGCGACATACAAACCGTTTTCAAACTGATATAAAGTCGCTTTTTGCAACGGCTGGCGGTAACGGATTCTTGCCATTACTTCCATAGTTTCACCATTTTTTAGGGCTAAATCTTCACGAATCCAATGTACTTCAGATTTTTCAACAAAGAGTGCTTTTTTGAATAATCCGGGATGGTGGCTTCCTTGTCCGGTATAAATGATATTATTTTCCACATCGGTTTCGATAATGAAAAGCGGTTCAGCTGTTCCTCCAACATTTAGTCCTTTGCGTTGTCCTTTCGTAAAATAGTGAGCCCCTTGATGTTTCCCGACTACTTTCCCCATTTCTGGAGCATATGGAATAGACGCAGCTTCGAACGCCAGTTCTTCTTGCAAAGAATCGAACTCAGCCTTGTCTTTTGTATAAATATCTTGACTGGCTTCAATTTCAAAAATCAGTCCGTCTTTTGGTTGTAATTTTTGCTGTAAAAACTCTGGCAAGCGTACTTTTCCGATAAAACACAATCCTTGTGAATCTTTCTTTTCTGCCGTAACCAGTTCCATTTTTGCGGCGATTTCACGAACTTCCGGTTTTGTCAGTTCTCCAATCGGGAACAAGGATTTTGCTAATTGTTCTTGCGAAAGCTGGCATAAAAAGTAAGATTGGTCTTTGTTTCCATCAACACCGGCAAGCAATTGATATACTGGCTTACTGTCCACTTCAACTTCTCCTTTTCTGCAATAATGTCCAGTCGCTACATAGTCGGCTCCTAAGCTTAACGCAATTTTCATGAAAACGTCAAACTTAATTTCGCGATTGCACAATACGTCTGGATTAGGCGTTCTTCCTTTTTCGTATTCGCGGAACATATAGTCCACGATCTTTTCTTGGTATTGTTCGCTTAAATCGACTGTCTGGAAAGGAATTCCTAATTTTTCTGCCACTAGAAGTGCATCATTGCTGTCTTCCAGCCAAGGGCATTCGTTAGAAATTGTAACAGAATCGTCGTGCCAGTTCTTCATAAAAAGGCCAATGACTTCATAGCCCTGCTCCTTCAATAAATAAGCAGCAACACTAGAATCAACACCTCCAGAAAGACCAACTACGACACGTTTCATTTTTTCTAATTTTATGACGCTGCAAAAGTACACCAAAATAGAGCATGATTTATGCTCTATTATATTTGTTTAATTTATGAATGTATTTGAGAAATTTATTTGTTGCTCGGAGCGTTTTGCGGCAATTTTCTAGCTCCTTTGTTTTTGCTGTCAATTTTGAACTTTTCTTTTTTTACTTTATTCGGATTTTCTTCTTTCACAAGTTTGCCGTTTTCGTAATATTTCCAAATGCCAGACTTTTTACCATTTTTGAATTGTCCTTTTATCGTTTTTCCAGCATCGTCATTGTAGGTTACCGCTCCGTCAAATTCGCCGTTTTTATAGATGGCATCTTCAAGAACAGCGCCTTTTTCGCTGTATTTTTTATATGGTCCGTTTTTAATTCCGTTTGTATATGTTGCTTCTTCGGCTATCTTGCCACTTCTGTAGAACACTTTTCGGATACCGTTTAGCTTTCCTTTCGAATAGTTTTCAAGGGTCATTATTTCTTTCGACTCAAGGTGATAGTATTTCCATTCACCTTCATTGAGCTTATTGACTTCTTTTCCTTCGCTTACTTTATTCCCTTTTTGATCAAAAAAAGTGGTATAGGCAGAACCGTCTTTTGCCGTAAAATCTCGCGTCGCAATTACTTTTAATTCTTTAGTATCATCAAAAAACTTAAAGACTCCTGTTTCTTTTCCGTGATCGAAAGTTCCTTCATAGCGCGGTCTTTTAGACTCGGTATAGGTTCCTTTCCAAAGTCCATGTCGCTGACCTTTATCATCGAGCTTGTTGGTTTCCTGAGAATAGGAATACTGAAAAAAAGATAAAAATGAGAGTACTAATATAATAATTGATTTCATAGTCATGCAATAGCTGATTTATTATTCTTGTTAACTAAAAATATGCCATTTTATTGCTTTCTGCTTTCAAGTTTCCACTATTAAAGAACCTTTCGCAATAAATGTGTGTGAACTTAAAAAAGCACCCGGTGATGAGTGCTTTTTAAATTTTATTTCTTTTTTCTGTCTTCTAAAGATTTTTTCTTATCCTCTAAAGACTTGCTTTTTTGTTTTTGCTGTTCTTGCGCCTGCTCCATCATGTCTTGCATTTTTTGCTGAAAACGGCTTTTCGGCTTCTCTTTTGTCTTGTTCTCTTGGATTCTGGCGTGAATCTTTTCATCGTTGATGATGTAATTTTTGATGACCAACATGATTCCAATCGTAATCGTATTTGAGATAAAGTAGTACAAACTCAATCCAGATGCATTATTGTTGAAGAAAATCATCATCATTAATGGCGAAATGTAAATCATCATTTTCATAATCTTGCCCATATCTGGCATGCCTTCTTGTGGAGGCGCGCTCATGGCTTGATCGCCAGTCGTCATTTTCATGTAGAAGAAAATCGCGATTGCTGCCAAAATCGGGAACAAACTGATGTGGTTTCCGTAGAAAGAGGAAATTACAGGAATGTGCTGTTTCCAAGAAAAGATAGCATCAAAAGAAGATAAATCTTCTGCCCAAAGGAAATTCTTTTGTCTTAGCTCGATTGCCGACGGGAAGAACTGGAACAAGGCATAGAATACTGGAATCTGCATCAATGCCGGAAGGCATCCCGCCATTGGGTTGACACCTGCCTTATTGTACAGCTTCATCGTTTCTTGCTGTTTCTTCATCGGATCTTTCTTGAATTTTTCATTCAATTCCTGAATTTCAGGGCGAAGGACCTTCATTTTTGCCTGCGACAGATACGACTTATAGGTAACTGGTGACATCACCAAACGGACTAAAATCGTGAAGACAATGATTGCGATTCCGTGTGCCAAGAATAAGCTCAAGAAATCATATACTGGAATAAAAATCCAACGGTTGATCCAGCCAAAGATTCCCCAACCTAACGAAATTACTTCGTCAAGGTTTTTCTCATAGCTGTTTAAAATTTTATAATCGGCTGGCCCGTAGTACCAGTTCATATTATAGTTGACTTCGCCTCCTTTGAAAGCTAAAGGAACGGTTGCTTTGAACGATTTGGTGAAGATGGTATCTTTTTCAACATCTTTAACCAAGTTATCAGATTTCAGTTCTGCTACTTTAAACGGCGTGTCCGTCAAAAGAATCGAAGCAAAAAAGTGTTGTTTAAAAGCAATATACGAAACTTCTTTGGCTTCTTGGCTATCAGAAGATTGTCCTAAATAATCATCTTTTCCACCTTCGTATTCATATACCAATTCAGAATAACGGTTTTCGTAAGAAACGCTTTTTTCGTTTCTGTAGGTTTTCAAGCTCCATTCCATCGGAAGTGGATTTGATGTCTGAAGTACTTTGCTCAATCCTTGCGTTCTGATAGAGAAATCAAGCATGTAGTCTTTTGGCTTCAGCACATAGCGGTATTCTAAATATTGTTCTGGGCCTGCTTTCAAGCGCATCGTCAAGACTTGGTTTTCGCCTTCTTTTGTAAGCGTAGGCTCAAAATACAAGTCTTTTGTGTTCAACACCAAATTGCCTTGCATCTTAAGTTCAATATTTAGATTGGCATTGTTATCTTTTATGATTTTGACCAATTTTCCAGAACCTTTGCTGAAAGCTTCGAAATTCTTCATTTCAGCACCAACGATATAACCTCCTTTGTTTGAAAAAGTAAGTTTTACAAGGTCATTCTCGATCGTCTTGGTTTCAAGTTTTGCAGATGGAAGCGTTGCAGCATAAGCAAAACTGCCTAAAGAAGTTTTCAGTTTTTCTAATTGAACTGAATCTTTTGCTGTAGTGTCTGCCACCGTCAATGCGGCTTCTTTTACTGCTGTTGTTGCTGCTTTTTGTTTTTCTGCTTGCTCAATTTTGGCTTTTGCGTCAATTTCTTCCTGTGAAGGTTTATTGATGTACATTACGCCAATAAGGAGCGCAAAAATCAACACGAAGCCAATAATCGAATTACGGTCAAACTTTTTTTCTTCCATTTTATTCTAAATAATTAATTTAATTCCGCATTTATGCGTTATGCTCGGTCTTGAAGGTTTTCTTCAACTACTATTTATTTTTATGTGCTACAGTCGCTTTCACAAAATTCACAAAAAGCGGATGTGGTTTTGCGACCGTACTTTTATATTCAGGATGGTATTGCACTCCGATAAAAAACGGATGGCTTTCAATCTCAATGATTTCTACTAATCCTGTATCTGGATTTACACCCGATGCTTTTAATCCTGCCTTTTCCAAAGCTTCTAAATATTCGCCGTTAAATTCATAACGGTGACGGTGACGCTCTTGGATTTGGCTTTTGCCATAAATTTTTGAGGCTAATGTATCAGGCTTGATATCACATTTCCAAGCTCCCAAACGCATTGTTCCCCCTTTATCTGTAATGGTTTTCTGCTCTTCCATTAGATTGATTACCGGATGTGCTGTCCCGGCATTCATTTCTGTTGAATTGGCATCTTTATGTCCCAAAACATTTCTTGAATATTCTATAACAGCCATCTGCATTCCGAGACAGATTCCGAAAAACGGAATGTTCTTTTCTCTTGCATAACGAACTGTTTCGATTTTTCCTTCGATTCCTCTTTCTCCAAAACCTGGCGCTACCAGAATTCCGTCTAAATCTTTCAGTTTCTCAGACGCATTTTTTTCGTCTAAATACTCTGAATGAATACTCACTACATTTACCTTCGTTTCGTTTGCAGCTCCTGCATGAATAAAGGCTTCTAAAATTGATTTGTATGAATCTTGCAATTCTACGTATTTACCAACCAGACCGATATTTACGATATGCTTCGGATTTTTTAGTTTTTGCAAGAACTCGTTCCATTGTTTTAAATCTGGAGTCGCTTTTTCTGGCAAGTCTAATTTTTTCAAGGCTACTTTGTCAAGACCTTCTTCCAGCATCAGGTTTGGAACGTCATAGATTGTAGAAGCATCGATAGATTGAATCACAGCTTCCCTTTTTACGTTGCAAAACAATGCTAGTTTCTGACGCAATTCGTCTGAAATTTCGTGTTCTGTTCTACAAACCAAAATATCGGCTTTGATACCGCTTTCCATCAAGGTTTTTACCGAGTGCTGTGTTGGCTTAGTCTTTAATTCGCCCGCAGCAGCTAAAAACGGAACTAACGTCAAATGAATTACGATTCCGTTATTTTCGCCTAATTCCCAAACTAATTGGCGAACCGACTCAATATAAGGAAGCGATTCGATATCTCCTACCGTTCCTCCAATTTCAGTAATCACAATATCAAAGTCGCCAGATCTTCCAAGCAATTGCATTCTTTCCTTGATCTCATTGGTGATATGCGGAACGACCTGTACAGTCTTGCCTAAAAATTCTCCTCTTCGCTCTTTTTCAATAACGGAAAGATAAACTCTTCCAGTCGTCACGTTGTTGGCTTGCGAAGTCGGGACATTTAAAAAACGCTCGTAATGTCCTAAATCTAAATCGGTTTCAGCTCCATCATCTGTCACATAACATTCTCCGTGTTCGTAAGGATTTAATGTCCCTGGGTCAACGTTGATGTATGGGTCAAATTTCTGGATTGTCGTTCGGTATCCTCTGGCCTGTAATAATTTTGCTAAAGATGCGGCTATGATTCCCTTCCCTAAAGAAGATGTCACACCGCCTGTAACAAAAATATATTTTGTCTGATTCATTGTGCTGTTGTTTGTCGTTGTAGTTGTGTAAAAAAACGTGGCAAAAGTAGTGAATAAAATTGGAATATTAGAAATTCCATCGCTTAGATTACTCCGAAGTTATATTTTTAGATTTGCAAACCAGCAATTAATCGTATACCTCTTTTTGGGAAGCAAAAAAGCCTGCTTAGGATGGTTTTGGGTATTGTTTCTTTATATTTCTGATCAGTTCTTCTAGTCCGTTTAATTTTAGTTCATAGACTAATTGTAGTTGCTGTCCTAATTCTCCTTTCGGGAAGCCTTTGTTGCTGTACCAAACTACATAATACTCTGGTAGATCAATCAAATGCCAGCCTTCATATTTGCCGAAAGGCATTTTTGTATGGGCTAATTTTATAAGAAGCTTTTTCTGGTCGTCCATTTATTCAGAGAAAAAGATTCTGACTCCGATCCAAAATAAGAAGAAGAACAAACTTACAATCAATATCCTGTTCCCTTGTTTTCTATCGGATTCTGTGTAGTTGTAAACTCGATCTCCGTTAGGCAATGTCTTTTTATGAGTTTTTAAAAACCATCCAATGAAAAAACCGAGAAAGCCTCCTAGAAAGGCAAACAAATAGCCCGCAATAATCCAACCGCCTTGATGTTCTTCGGGTTTAGATAAATCTTCCAGCCTTTGTTTTCTGTGTTTTTCTATTTCTTCGGGAATTATCTCCTGCCCTCTTTCTTTGAGTATTTTCTGAGCCAGCAAAAAATCAAGATGGCTCCATTCGTCTTTTTTAACGATGATTTCTTTGAGTTCTTCATCTGTAAATTCGTGTAGATAATGGTCCCTATCTATAGTTTCAACCAAGTTTGAAGAAATCTGCAATAACAGAATGTCTGCTTTTTCGAAATCTTCTTTTTTTAGCTTTATGAGATAGTCTTTTGCTAATTCTGAATTTCCAAAATTGCCGTCCAATCCTGAAGAAGTATCTTCAATTCGGTATTCAATTTGGCTTTCTCTTAAAAAGGTAGCCAATTCTACGGCATCTTCTTTTAAGTTGAATTTTTGAAACGTAATAAATTGAGGGTTTTCCAACGATTATTTCCAGTTAAAGGTGATTGCTTTTTCGATATCAGGATTCAAGCTCAAAAGAACCGGACAGTTCATTGCTGTTCTTTCCAAAATAGTCTTGCTCTTTTCATCAACTGAAACTGACATATTCATCACGATTTCAATCTTGGCAATTTTTCGTGGTTCGGCTTGCATAATTTTCGTTACCTCAACAGTAGAGCCTACCAAATCTAGGTTCATGTCTTTTGACTTGATTGCCATTATCGAAACCATACAGCTTCCTAGAGCGTTGGCTAGCAAGTCTGTCGGTGAAAAAGCTTCTCCCTTTCCGTGATTGTCTGTTGGTGCGTCAGAAAGTATTTCAGTTCTTGATTGCAGGTGTATTGAAGATGTTCTTAAATCTCCTAAATAGGTTACTTTTGATGTCATTATTTTGCTTCTTTAACCGTTAGGTCTTCATCATAATAAAGGATGTACACTCCTTTGTTTGAATAGCCTCCTGATGGATTTCTATTGTAATTGAATTTATTTTCGACCTGTTCCGTAGCTGCATCATAGATTGTTTCTTCGAAACTTTTTTCTTGTGACAATCTGAGCATCGCATCAAAAGTCACGTCGAAGCCGCGCGTAGCATATTGATTAGGGAAAATATTGTTTTTCTTTTTGTACACTTTTGAAAAGATCAATGCTTCAGGCGTATCATTATCACGCGTTACTGCTGGATACAGCATTCTTAATTTTGCCAAGTTGGCTATGGAAATTTCGTCCGAATCTAAGGCATCATTCGATTCCAAAATCACTAACTGCAATTGATATTCTGATTGTGCTGCCAGCAAAGCGGAGATAGTCGATTTGATCATCCATATGCTAGCGGTTTCCATCACAACATAGTTCATCTGGTTTTTCACCAACAGCGACTTAAGACTTTCTGGAGACAAACCCCCTTTATCTGTAAAGCTTGCGAATTTCACATTGCTATAATTGTCTGAAATGTATTTGCGTGTGCTTGCTTTTTTCGGATCTACAACAGCGATTATATTACCATTTTTACTGTTCATATAATCAAACATGGCACTTTTAAGATAGTCAACAGTCGGCATTGATTGGTAAAGATTGCTGTACAATTTTCCGCTGTCTTTTGACAAAGGAGAAATCACAGGAACATTGCTTTTGTTAAGCATTTCGGCTGTTTTTTCAGCATGGGCTTGGTAAAATGGCCCTACGACTACATCGGCTTTTGTCAAATTATTTTGTACAAATGTGCTGGAAATGCTTGATGAATTTCTGTTTTCTTGCGAATCAAGAATTTTCACGTCGATATTTAAGCCCAACGTTTTTGCCGAATCGATAGCCACCAATGCACCTGAATAGAAATCAAGGGTCATGTTCAGGAAATTGTCTTTTTTCAATCGTGCCTGAACGCTAGAGGTCGTATCGCCTTCAATTTTTGACACATTGAAAGGCAACAGCAGCACCAATTCTTTTCTTTCTTTTGTTGAAAGTGATTTGGTCAAATCGGTAAAGTTTTTAGAAGAAGCATTTGCTAATGGTAACGTATTTGGAACTTTTAATATCATTCCTACTTTTACGCCGTCTTTCAATTCCGGATTCAAATCTGTCAAATCGTTTTGGCTCAATCCGAACTGTCTTGACAGGCTGTAAAGTGTTTCTTTAGGCTTTACTTCGTATTTTCCAAAACCAGCTTCAGCTGTTTCTTGTTTTGGGGTTTCTTGCTTAGGAGTTTCGGATTTCTTTTCAGCTATTTCAATTTTTGGAGCACTTCCTTTGATGACGAGCACTTGTCCTATTTTCAAGCCTTCTTTAGCTTCTGGGTTTTTCTTCTCTAGCTCTTCTAAAGTAATGCCATATTTCTTTGCGATCGAGTATTTTGTTTCTTTGGGCTGTACTTCGTGGACGATATTTTGTCCGCCGTTTTTAGCTTCTTTTTTTTCTTCTTTCTCGGCTTTCTTTTCTGCTTTTCTTTCTTCTTTTTTAGAAGGCTTGGTTTCTTGTTTTGGCGTTTCTTGTTGTTTTCCAGGAATTGTCAAGACTTGGCCAATTTTTAGTCCGTCTTTTATTTCTGGATTTGCTTTTTCTAAATCAGCCACAGAAACATTATACTGCTTTGCTAATCCATAAGCAGTTTCTTTTGGAGCAACAGTATGCGTGTTTCCTTTCTTTTGAACCGATGGCGTTTCAACAACTTTCTGTTCTTTTACCGGAATTTTCACTTCTCCTTTTGAAGGAATCAGCAAAACTGATTTTTCTTTCAGGCCATTCCTCGCATCTGGATTCAGGGTATAAATATCTAAAGGAGTAACTTTATATTTTTGTGCGATTTGCGTCACGGTCTCACCGCTCGACACCGTATGTTTCACATTCTGCTGTGCCTGTCCTGAAAAAGACACTAAAAACATCCATACAAATACTATAAAAAACTGCTTCATTTTATTCTTACTTTTTAAGGCTATTAGATTTTATAAGCTAATAAGTCGTTACTAATTTAGAGAAAAGCAACGACTTAATTAATTAATTTTTAAATTTCTTATTCCCACTCAATTGTGGCCGGCGGTTTTGAGCTGATATCGTAGACCACTCTATTCACGCCTTTTACTTTATTGATGATCTCGTTCGAGATTGTCATTAGAAACTCATACGGAAGATGCACCCAGTCAGCTGTCATACCGTCTGTAGATTCTACAGCTCTCAAGGCAACTACCTTTTCGTACGTTCTTTCGTCTCCCATCACGCCAACGCTGTTTACAGGAAGAAGAATCGCTCCAGCCTGCCAAACTTTGTCATACAATCCGTGTGACTTTAATCCTTCTACAAAAATATAATCTACTTCTTGAAGAATCCTTACTTTTTCTGGCGTGATATCTCCCAAAATTCGAATGGATAATCCTGGTCCAGGAAAAGGATGTCTTCCTAACAATTCTGGCGAAATACCAAGCGTTGCTCCTACTCTTCTTACTTCGTCTTTGAAAAGCATGCGAAGCGGCTCAACCACTTTCAGCTTCATGAAATCAGGCAATCCGCCCACATTATGATGCGACTTGATTGTAGCCGATGGTCCTTTTACAGAAACCGATTCGATTACGTCTGGGTAAATTGTTCCTTGCGCCAGCCATTTCACGTCTTCTATCAGGTGCGATTCGTCGTCAAATACTTCAATGAACACACGTCCGATTGTTTTTCTTTTTGTTTCCGGATCATCAATACCCGCCAATTCATCCAAAAAACGTGCCGAAGCATCGACTCCTTTGACGTTCAAGCCCATTCCTTTGTATTGTTCAAGAACATTTTGGAATTCATTTTTGCGTAACAATCCGTTATTCACGAAGATACAGTACAGGTTTTTACCGATCGCTTTGTTCAGCAAAACTGCAGCTACAGTAGAATCGACTCCGCCTGAAAGTCCTAGAACGACTTTGTCGTCTTTTATTTTTTCTTGCAATTCCGCCACGATTTCCTCTACGAAAGCATTTGGCGTGAAATTCTGAGGCACTTTTGCAATTTTGACCAAGAAGTTTTCTAAGATCTGCTTCCCATCTGTCGAATGGTATACTTCTGGATGGAATTGGATCGCATAGGTCTGTTCGCCATCAATTCTATAAGCAGCATTTTCAACATCTTTAGTACTTGCCAGCTTTACACCATTTTCCGGCATCTTTTTGATGGTGTCGCTATGGCTCATCCAGACTTGGCTGTTCAAATGCACATCGTCGAAGAAAGCCTCTTCGTCTTTAATGAACGTAAGATTAGCTCTACCGTATTCACGAATGTTAGACGGTGCTACTTCACCACCAGAAAAATGGGCTAAGTATTGGGCGCCATAACAAACAGCTAGCAATGGCAGCTTGCCGCGAATCTGAGACAAATCAGGATGCGGCGCATCTTCGGCTCTTACTGAAAAAGGGCTTCCAGATAAAATTACGGCTTTATAACTTGATAAATCACTCGGAAAATGATTGTATGGGAAAATTTCGCAGAAAATATTTAATTCGCGAACCCTTCTCGCAATTAGTTGTGTGTATTGCGATCCGAAATCTAAAATAAGTACGTTGTGTTGCATGCGCAAAATTAAGTTAATCTTGTAAGATGTTGTTTTGTTAGTAGCTGTGTTTTTTATCTTTTTTGGTCGAAAGGACAATCTCTTCCTACTCTCAATAAAAATAAAAGCGCAAATTTACAATTAAATGAACAAAAAGGAGACACAATAGTGCCTTTTTTAAGTCTAATAATCAATTTGGAAATTTCTGCTGTGATATCCTTGTTTAAACCTTCAAATCAAGTCGAAAGAAAAGCAGGCTTTTATAAAAAGTCTTTCGTGTTATAGGCTAAAAAAAGTATAGGATTTCTGCTAATTTGGTGTGCTTTTTTATTATTAGTGCCCATAAACAATACTTAAATATATGTTAAATTTAAATTCAACGATGTTAAAATCATAACATTATAAATGCCGAACGTAAAAATATACTTACTTTTAAGAAACTTTTAATTAAAACATATACTTATGAAAAGAAAACTACTTTTTTTATTCTTGTTAGCACCTCTATTAGGCTTTAGCCAATTTAATCAAGGATTTGAAGGAGCAACGACTATTCCTGCGGGATGGACAGTAATTAATGGCGGCGATGCAGCGCAAACATGGGCTGTAATTGATTTTACGGGAGGTGCAGTTCAAGCACATGGCGGTACAAATGCTATGTCAATTCGTTATGGAGCAACGGCACACAATGACTTTTTGATTACGCCTAGCATAACTGTAACCGCAGGCGTGAATGATCAAATCTCTTTTTGGGGAAGAAGTAGGGATCCTTTATATCCTGAAACGATTGCAGTAAAACTATCTACAACAACAGCAGATGCTGCTAGCTTTACGACTACATTAGCAGCTACGGTTGCTCCACCAAGCGGCGCTTATTTTGTGAAATATTCGTATGATTTAACAGCTTTTGTTGGACAGACCGTGTATATCGGATTCCAAAGTACAACGACAGATCAATTTGTATTTGACATTGATGATGTAGTAAGCTCTGCATTACCTGCATGTGTCGAACCTAATGCCGTGACTGCTACAAACATTACAGCAACAGCAGCTACTTTAAACTGGACTTCTGCAGCAACTTCTTTTGTTGTAGAATATGGTGTCCAAGGCTTTACACAAGGTACTGGAACAATTGTAAACGTAACTACTGGAACTTCTACAGCTTTGTCTCCTTTAGCAAGCAATACTGTCTACACAGCTTATGTAAAAACAAATTGTGGAGGCAATAACGAAAGCGCATGGTCAAGTGTTAACTTTAAAACTTTACCAACTCCAGCTCCGAACGACATTTGCGATACGGCATTGCCATTAACCATAGGGGCTACTTTTGAATCTAATCCGTTAACAGGAACTTCTGTTGGCGCAACAACAAGCACTACAATACCATCTTGTTCAAGTTCTGCCCAATATGATGTATGGTTTTCATTAGTTGTTCCAGCAGATGGAAATGTGACAATCCAAACAGACCAAGCACCTGGATCTGAAAATGACGATACAATTATAGCTGCTTATAGAGGTACGTGTGCTGCATTGGTAGCAGTACCAACGGCTTGTAATGATGATAATGCAGACGAGGAGTCTTTTTTCTCTAAATTAGCACTAACGGGCTTAACGCCAGGAGAAACTTTATATATAGCCGTTTGGCAGTATGAAAGTATTTTTGGTCCTGCAGTTAGAGGCGAATTTAAAATTTCAGCATTTAATGCTTCTTTAGGAACGGGTACTGTTGATGCTCCTAAATTCTCTTTCTATCCGAATCCAGTTACTGATGTATTAAATCTATCCTACCAAAACGGTATTTCTGAAGTAGCTGTCTTTAATGTATTAGGACAACAAGTAATGCAAAAAACAGTTAACGAAAATGAATCTCAACTGAATATGTCAGCTTTAGAGCAAGGTACTTACTTGGTAAAAGTGACAAGCGGAAATGAGACTAAAATGATTAAAGTACTGAAAAAATAAGTAAATTTATTTTTCCATTTATATAAAATACCGCTCAATGAGCGGTATTTTTTTATGGCTCCTGCGTTAAACCCAACAAGCATTCCTTCTTTTCAAACAAAACATTCTTCGCGTTTTTTCATTAAGTTTGTCATACTAAATACACTACAAATGATTAAATCCTTGTTGATAGTTGGCTTAGGTGGCGCTTTAGGAAGTATTTTCAGATACCTCACGTCTTTAGCGATTGGAAAACACATGCCTACTAAATTTCCTTTGGGAACTTTTACGGCCAATATCTTAGGCTGTTTTATCATCGGATTGCTGTTTGGTTATTTCGAAAAAAACAATCTGGTCAACTCCGATATGAAATTATTTTTCGCAACCGGATTCTGTGGCGGCTACACGACATTTTCTACATTTGGCTATGAAAACATTAGCCTTTTCCAAAGTAATAATTCTCTTCTGGCTTTTGCCTATATCGGCGCAAGTTTATTCTTCGGACTTCTGGCGGTCTGGTTCGGGCTATTTCTTACCAAATAATTTATGTTTCCACATAAAAAAATGTAATTTCGCAATCTATGAAAGAAGAAGAGATTAAAGGAATACTGGAATTGTTGGCTTCTCCTAAAAAGATTGCCATTATTCCGCACCGAAGCCCCGATGGCGATGCAATGGGTTCTACTTTAGGGCTGTATCATTTTTTAAAAAAATTGAACCACGAGCCGATCGTAATCGCTCCGAATGAATTTCCTGATTTTCTGGCTTGGCTCCCAAGCTCGGAAAAGGTACTTATTTTTGAAAAAGACAAAGAAAACGTAGCAAAAATTCTTAATGAAGTCGAGCTTATTTTTACGCTAGATTTCAATGCCTTGCACAGAACGGGCGAAATGGAAAACGTACTCAATAAGCTAAAAGTGCCTTTCATCATGATTGATCATCATCAAAAGCCTGATGATTACGCGCTTTACCGCTATTCTGACACTAACTTTGGGTCTACTTGCGAGATGATTTATAATTTCATTACGTTCTTAGGCTATAAAGAACTGCTTGACAAAACAATCGCAACTTGCCTTTATACAGGAATCGTAACCGATTCAGGATCGTTCCGTTTTCCATCAACAACCAGCATGACACACAGGGTTGTTGCTGAATTATTGGACATCGGAGTACAAAACGGGGATATACATAATTCGTTATTCGACAATAATTCATACCATCGATTGCAACTTTTAGGACGAGCATTACAGAACATGAAAGTACTGCCAGAATACAAGACTTCGTATATAAAGCTTACGCAGCAGGAACTTGACGAGTTTCATTATGTTAAAGGGGATACCGAAGGCATCGTGAATTACGGATTAACTATTAGAGGAATTATCTTTACCGCTATATTTATTGAGAATAAAGACGAAGGAATCATCAAGATTTCGTTTCGCTCGCAAGGCAATTTTGACGTGAACCAATTTGCACGTGATTATTTCAACGGCGGTGGCCATATTAATGCGGCAGGCGGAAAATCGACATTATCGCTGGAAGAAACCGTAAAACAATTTGAAAGCATTTTATCAAAACAAAATTTTAATGTGTAGGCCTATGAAACTTTTCAAGCTTATTTTGAGTGTCGCGGCTGGCACTATGTTGGTTACAGGCTGTACGCAACAACAGGCTCGCAAGCCTCTTTCGCATTCTTCGGGAACTTTCATGAAAGAATCTGTCGAGCGAAACAAAAAACTGATTGCTGGCGAAGAAGCCAAAATCGAGTTTGTGATCAAAAAAGATGCAAAATCGAACTATATCGCTACGGCTAAAGGATATTGGTATAAATATGACGTAAAAAGTACAGCGACTGATTCTATAACTCCTAAAAAGGGCGATGTGGCTTATTTTGATTACGAAGTAAAAGATCTTGACGGCAATGTAATCTATACGGAACTGGAACTCCGTCCGCAAGTGTATCTTGTCGACAAGCAAAACATCATGATGGGAATGCGCGACGGTATCAAATTGATGAAAAAAGGCGAAAAAATCACTTTCCTTTTTCCTTCCCACATGGGCTACGGCTATCATGGCGATGACAGAAGAATCGGACACAATCAGCCGCTAATGGTTACCATTGCGTTGAAAGACATCAAGCCTGAAAAAGAAGCCCGAACAGAAAACGAATCGAAAACACAACAACCTACCGAAGCTCCAAAACCAACGGAAGAGCCGAAACAATAAACAACCAATTTATCAAAATGAAGAGAATAACAAGTCTATTTTTAGGTATCAGCGCCCTGTTTTTTTCGTGTAACAATCCGAGCAGCAATCTTCCTGATGGTATGTATGCGGAAATCGAAACCAGCAAAGGAACTATTGTAGTTGAATTAGAATATAAAAAGACACCGGTGACGGTTGCCAATTTTGTATCGCTAGCGGAGGGAAAAAATCCGATGGTGAGCGAAAAATATAAAGGAAAGCCGTTTTATGACGGATTAAAATTCCACAGAGTACTGCCTAATTTCATGATCCAAGGCGGTGATCCTGATGGCAATGGCAGTGGCGGTCCAGGATATCGTTTTCAAGATGAAATCGTACCAGAATTAAAGCATGACAAAGGCGGTATCTTGTCTATGGCAAATGGCGGAAAAGCTACAAACGGCAGCCAGTTTTTTATCACGCACCAAGCAACGCCTTGGCTTGACGGAATCCACACTGTTTTTGGACATGTGATTGAAAACGGCATGGAAGTGGTAAACGCTATCCAGCAGGATGACGTAATCAACAAGATTACCATCATCCGCAAAGGAGAGGATGCTAAAAAATTTGATGCTCCAAAAATCTTCAAAGACAATTTTGCAAAGCAGGCTGCTGAACAAAAAAAGATGGAAGAGGAACAGCTAAAATTAAGAGAACAATATGCTGGCGTCATTAAAGAAAAGGAGGCCTCTTTCCAACAATTAAAATCGCAATCAGTTAAAACTCAATCTGGATTGCAATTTAAGATTCTATCTAAAGGTAATGGCAAAAAGCCTGTTGCCGGAGCGCAGGTTTTTATCAACTATGCAGGCTATTTTGAGAACGGCGACTTGTTCGACACCAATATCGAAAGCGTGGCGACAGTTTTCGGAAAGCTAGATCCAAACAGAGCTGCGGCTAAAGCATATAATCCAATTCCTTTCCAGATCGGAGTCAAAGAAGGCATCATTCCTGGATTTATTGAGGGAGTCGAACAGTTATCTATTGGCGACAAAGCGGTTATCTTTATTCCTTCGTATTTAGGCTACGGAGAAAGAGGCATGGAAGGTGCTATTCCTCCAAACGCTAATATTATATTTGAAATTGAAATGCTCGGATCAATGCCTGCCAACCAATAGGCAGCTAAAAATAAAGTAGAAAACTTAATCTGTACTAAAATGAAATTAAAATTTATTTGCTTATTGTTTTTGGCCATGACAGCTGGCCTAGGCGCGCAGACAAAAAAGAAAGCCGCTGCTCCAAAAAAAGCTGCAACTACAACCAAAAAAGCAGGGGCTTCTAACCAAGAGCCTGGAATTTATGCTCAGTTTGAAACGACCAAAGGAAGAATTGTAGTCAAATTAGAATATCAAAAAGCGCCGATTACGGTTGCCAATTTTATTTCTTTGGCAGAAGGCACCAATACTGCCGTAAATGCAAAATACAAAGGAAAACCGTTTTATACCGGACTTAAATTTCATAGAGTTATCAAAGATTTTATGATTCAGGGTGGAGATCCGCTGGGCAATGGTTCTGGAGATCCTGGCTACAAGTTTAAGGATGAAATCGACCCAAGCTTGAAACATGATACAGCAGGAATTCTTTCTATGGCCAATTCTGGCCCTGGAACCAACGGAAGCCAGTTCTTTATTACGCACAAATATACGCCGTGGTTGGATGGCAAGCACACTGTGTTTGGCAAAGTGACTAGCGGCATGGACGTTGTGAATGCGATTGAGCAAAACGACGTAATCATGGAAATCAAAATCATTAGAAATGGTGCCGAAGCTAAGAAGTTTGACGCGGCTAAAGTATTTAATGAGTATTTTGCCAACAAAGATGAAGTTGAGAAAAAACAATTAGCTGCCGAAGCCGAGAAAAAGAAAGCGCTTGAAGCTGAATTTGCTCCTGTAAAAGCTAAAAAAGTAGCCGAATTGAACGCCATCAGAGCGACAACAACAAAGACTGCTTCTGGTTTAGAATATAGTATTACGACAAAAGGCAAAGGAATAAAACCGGCTTCTGGAACGGTATATGTTAATTATGCAGGATATCTTGAAGATGGAAGCTTGTTTGACAGCAGCGATGCCGAAATATCTAAGCTATACGGTAAGTTCGATGCTAACCGCGCAGCTCAGAATGGCTACCAGCCTTTTCCTTTCGATATTTCTAATAAAGGCGGCCTGATTCCTGGTTTCCTTGAAGGTATTAATCTTATGTCGTTTGGAGACAAGGCTACATTCTTTATCCCAGCCGCTCTTGGCTATGGCGAAAGAGGTGCTGGAAACGTAATTCCGCCGAATGCTAATATTATTTTTGAGGTGGAACTTTTGGAAGCTCCTAAACAATAATTAATCACAGGTATTTATACTAAAAAAGAGGTTCTAAATGAACCTCTTTTTTTTATTTCTTAAACTTCCATTCAAATTCATCTTTGTCGTTGATGATGGCTCCTAGTTCCACTTTAATGACTTCATCAAATTCGGCTTGGAGGATGAGCCAGTTGGATTCGTTGAAGAAGTTTTCAAAGGTGTCGAATTCTTCTTTTTCCCACTTTGCCAGTCCTTTTGCTTCTAGTTCTTTTTGAAGCACAGCTATCGGACGGGCTATGACTTTTTTGTCAAACAAAACTAATTCTGGACTTGATGCTACGAGATATCCGAGCTTGAATCCTTCTTCTTGATAAAACGTCAAGCGGATTTTTTGCTTGTTGTATTGAAAGATGACATTGTCTTCTTCGTCTTTATAGGCCTTGTCTGGCTTGCCGTAAAGGGCTTCTACATCTTTCTGCAGCATCCCGAAGATGAGCTTGTCGATTCCGATTTTTGGGTTTATTTTCATGTTTTATCTGTTGTTTATTTTATTCTTCAATTGTTCTTTTGCGCCTCCCTCCCATTCGCTTTTTAGGATGCTGAGTATGATAGAATCGCGGCGGACTCCGTTTTGGATTGTCGGCATGTGGCTTCGCAATATTCCTTCCACCTGGCAGCCTATGCTTTTCATGGCGGCAATGCTTTTTGCATTGTTGCTGTCGGCCCTAAACTCTACTCTTTCCATTCCTAGCACTTCAAAAGCAAATTCGAGCATCAGGAACTTGCAGTGCTTGTTGAGCCCTGTTCCTTGATAGTCTTTTCCGTACCACGTATAGCCGAGCTGGAGCGTCTTGAACGGCAGATTGATATCATAAAAGCGCGTGCTGCCGGCATAGGTGTTTGTTTTTTTATCGTAGACGATGAAGGGAAATTCGGTCTTGTTTTCTCGTGCTTTTAGTGCCAAGTCTATGTAGTTTTCGAGGTTTTCTCTGCCTGCGGCGGGAATAGAAGAAAATGTCCAGATTTCGGGCTCGTTGAGCGAAAAGTGCAGTAGGTTTTCTATATCTGAATGTTGCAGCGGCCGCAACAGGACTGCATCATCTTGCAATATCACTTCTTTTGAAAAGTCAAATTCTTTTATCTGTGCCATATAGTGTGATAGGTTCTTTTGGATATCAAAAATAGGTTTTATGTGGCTATAAATTATTATAAAACTCTTATAAAATGTTTACTACTGTTTTATGGGGAGATTCTTGCTTCGATAAACACTATTGTTTATTAAAAAAATTACTTAAGTAATTATTTTTAGTAATAAAAATAGAGATAATTTGGTTTATGAGTATGCATTTGGTTTGATAGGTTTGTGTTTTTTAATTAAAAAATAAATAAATTAGTTTATTTATAAATTATATTTTGTATTATTGTAGCCTATCTAACCCAAATAACTAATTAAAAACCAATGATATGAATCCAAAAAAGCACTTTATCAGAAGCCTTTATTCTACCCGAGGCAAATTGGTGCCTAGCTGTCTGGCTTGTATCGCACCAAAAGAAGAAATCGTGTCTGTCGTCTTGACAAAAAGGTGTGAAGGGTCTTATAAGCCTCCTCCTAAAATGTAAGTAAAGCTTGTCTTAGCTGGAAAACAGCTACTGTTTTCTAGACCAGACGGCTTGCAGTCTTCTCATAAAATTTTACCCGCCAAATAATTAGTAATCTAAACCAATCAATTATGAAAAACACTGCATTTTTTAAGGGCCTGCTGTATGCGGGTATTGTATTATTGTTTCTTAACTGCGATGACGAAAAGCCAGTGACGGCGCATGCTCATCAGACTAAAAATATGGCGATTTCTTTTAGCCAGTTTAAAAAGGAAACGGATATTGTTGATTTTCAGACGGTCTTTAGGGTAAAGGCTTCACATTTTGGAGAAAATGCAAGAACGGCTGGGCTGACTCAGGGCTTTGTTATTGATACTACTTCTATAGAGAAACGTTCAGATAGCAATCCTACTTATTCATTTTTTGTATATCCGGTCAATGATAAAATGGCGGGAGAACATGAAATCTTCAACTTGGTCTACCATAAAGAGAATGGCAAATGGGAAACGAGCCTATTTTCTGCCGAAATAAAGGTTGTTGAAGGAAGCAATACGCTCTATGAAAACATCAAGCAGGTATATTCGAGTCGTAGCACCAATGTAGTGTGCTGGGGAACGGAATATAAATTTCACTGTACGCGTACGGGGCCTTGTGCAGGAGGCAGCTGCGACTTGTGTAACTTGTGTGTTTCTTCGAGTGCCATTCCTGTTCCGTGCGGCACGACCGAGCCTGAAGACCCGGGTACCGGCACTGGCGGAGAGCCTAGATTTGGCATCAATCCTGGCGGCGGCGGTATTCCTGTTAAGGCATTTATGACTGCCTTGGGGCTTGATCTCGTGCAGCAGGGCTGGCTGGATGCAAATCCGTTTTTTAAGGCACGGCTTATTGAGGGCTATATTGATGTGCCGTCTATCAGTGCTATCGTAGATATTCGTGACGAGTTTAAGGCAAAATTGGGCTTTTTGATGACTAATTATGAAATGTGCCAGAGTGTTGTCGAATATGTCATACAGCAACAGTATCGGCAGGAGGCCCAACAGTTTGGGTGGGAACTGATTAACCTGGCTATGGAAGATTCGTTTGCCTTTGCGTTTGACGATACTGTTGCAGAAAATGCGGTGCCTATCAATAGCGTTGGGCAATTGGGAACCTCATTAAACGAGTTGAAGTTTACCTATGTAGCGATAGACCAGCTGCCAAATCAAAGAAACACATTTATAGGCAGCTATAAATTTAGAATCAATACAATAACTGGACTAAAAATGAATATCAAATTTTCTGTCTCTCCGCAATACCATCATACTGTCACGAGCGTAGCTACCGAGCAATATGGAGTATCTCTTGGGGAGTGGGAACAGAGCCATTATGAAGCGGAGGTATTACCGAATGGCAATATAAGGGTTGAAGTTGTCGGCTCTATGAAATATGATTATTCTATTGATGGGTGGATTACCAAAGGGCTTAAGATTTTTAAGGGCATACGCATGATCTTGATCTTAAATCCGGCCGATGCAACCGTCGTAAGTTCTTCATGGAATTATAACTAACTTAAAATACAACTTATGAGAGAAAAAGTTTTTGAAACCGAAACGGTCTACAATCTAGATTTTATCTTGGGCTCGATATGGGAGTTCGTGAATATAGCGCTGCTTATAGCTATTATCTATTTTATCGTAAAGCTGTATAGAAAGGTTATCAAATTTTTGGATAAGAATTCTTGATACAACTACGGGCTTTTAAGTTAAACGGCAAGATACATCTTTGCCGTTTTTTTATTGCAGTTTAAGCATCAATTAGTTATATACCTGCCTGCTATTATTTTGATTAAAAATAAGCCGTTTCAACTTTTACATAATGCGTTTCAAGATTGAAATAAACGATTTCAATATACGCATAAGGCATTTCAGTTTTTAAATAAGCGTTTTCAATCTGAAAAGAAGGCTTTTCAAGATTCAATCAAGGACATTTTAAACGCTATTATTATTAAAGCCTTAGGAGGGTAAGGCTTTTTCTTTTAAATCTTGGTGAATTTGATCTTGGAAATGTTTTTGTATTGCGCCGATTTAATATCTAGAATAGTAAAGACATAGTCTTTTGCTTTATGAACCGTATCGACCAGATTGTTTGGAGATTGGTACATGATAGTATTTCTAGTGCTTCGTAGGTTGTTTAGCGGCACATAAAATTCAGCCACTGCAGCGGTCTTTGCAAGCATTTTTGCATGCAATGTTTTTAATGTAGCAATTTTATATTCCTCTTCATTCGGATTGTAATTGTTGGTGTGCTGCAGGATTGAAATCAGCTGGTCAAAATGGCTGGCTTTTTGGTCGTAGCTGGTCTGTGAGACGGAGTGTTCATTTTGCAGTGCCGCTGGGTCTTTTGTGTTTTGGCCGGTACTCTTTTTATTCCCTCTAATTTTTCGGGCTAGGGTCATAAAATTTTCTACGTTGTTGGGCTGTACTCCTTCTGTTGCTTTATAGGCTCTTCTTAGTTTTGTAATAAGCTTTCCTAAAGGTTCAAAAGTGTTTTCTCTTTCCGCCACTGCCGTCTTATAAGGTCCCGTTGCTTCATTAACGTCTTTCTGTGCTTTAGAGGCGAGGGCGTACAAGTTCTGCAGTTCTGTAATGTCGAGTTGCGGGTTTGCTGGGTTATAGTCAGCTCCTATTGCTACAATGTTTGTGAGTAGCAAATTCATGTTCGCAATGTTTTTTGCGTGTCCTGTTTCGGAATTTTTAGTGCTCATAATTGTTGTATTTAAAAATTTAAAACAAATATAAAATAATAACGATTATGATTACTTTTGTTAATTAAATACATATTGCCATTTTTTTATTTAAACAGCAATTGATAAACAACATTTTCCCACTTACACCAAAAAAGTGACCAGTTACGCCTAAAATCGACCACTTATTACTTCTTGTTAGGAAAATGTTAAAGTTTGAGTGATCTTTGAATTAGCAAATTTGATAAGTATAAACTGACTGAAACCAACCACTTATTGTCTTTCTATTAACAATTTACTGCCAAATAATTATTAATTAATGCTACTTATTCATGAAAAACACTTTATCC
This sequence comes from Flavobacterium endophyticum, assembly GCF_003634455.1. Lineage (GTDB taxonomy): Bacteria > Bacteroidota > Bacteroidia > Flavobacteriales > Flavobacteriaceae > Flavobacterium > Flavobacterium endophyticum. Next base: position 316,625 of record NZ_RBLC01000001.1, read on the forward strand.
TTATTTAAAAATTTCCTGCTCGCAGGTATCGTATTAGCATTCTTAACAGCTGGGAAAGTGATACGCCAGCACTACCTCATACCCTACAATCTACAAGCACTACTATCTTTTTTAGCCAGTTTAAAAAAGAAACACAGATTTCTAATTTCGCAACGGTCTTTAAGGTTAAAATATAAAATATCATGAAATATTTTCTAATTGCGTTTTTATTGATTGTAATTTCAATACTATTTTTATTTATCTACCATGATTTAATCTTTTTAGATGACAGTAAGAAAGTGCTTTTTATAAGTATAGGCGACATATTTTATGGAATTTCTCTTTATTTATTTTTATTTCTTCTAGTATTGATTTTACTATTGCCTATACTGGGTCTTTACAGAATTTTTAAGAACAGAAAGCATCATGCTTAAATCACTTCTACTTAAACTTGTTTTAAAAGCAAATCATGGTCTTTATTCAAAGTTGTATTCATCAAAGAATATTGTGAATTTGATGGACATAATAATGTTATCTTAATTAAACCAAAACATGGATTATGAAAACAAAATTTTTACTTTTATTATTTTTTTTACTATCAAAATTTTTGCACAAAAAGAGCAAGAAAGTCTTATCTCTTGTGACAGGATTAAAAATGGATTATTTGATAAAAAAATATATACTAAACTAAATGGAAAGTATATAATGCAAGCTAACGCAAATAAAGAAACCCTCTTTTTAATTCGTACTACTGAAACTAAAAGCTTTTACTATGTTACAGAATTAGTGATAAAAAAAATTAAGAAAAGTAATTGCAATGGAATCACAATCGAAAAGCCTGTACATCGTAAAAGTAAAAATGCTCCTAAAATAGTACGAGACTGACAGTGTCATATAATAAACTTAGAATATAAAAACTTTTATTATGCTAGAACTAATTTGGTTATTGATTAACCTTTCCATCATCATTTACTTTATAATCATCTGCGTTAAGACAGCAAAATTCATTCGAGAGAAAATGGGCGTATTTGCATTAGGTATTTTTGTTTTTGTTTTGCTTTCTGCCGCTGGATTAGATAAAAAATTATCTGAAAACGATCAGATGTTCAACCTGAACAAGAGCAGTGACAACAATAAATTTGCGGGAGATACTTTTCTTGTACAAAAAAATCTTGAAGATAATCTATTGTCAAAAATCACTTTCTTTTTAAAGTATGGAGAAAATGCTGAAGGCAAAAAGCTCTTATCGGCACATACTTCTTTGACAGGGATTGTGGGAGGCACAAATTGGACCACAAACGATATATATGTCGATAAATTAGAAAATACAGATACATGCACCTATACTATTTCTGGAATCAGGGAATGGCGATTGATTGGTTTTAAGATTTATTCTGAAAAAAAAGATTTTAAAGGTAAAATTGAATTGAAAGCATCGTTTTGAAAAACTATTTTATAAAACGGCAAGGCACTTTCTTGCCGTTTTTTTATTAAATCATCTTAATAACCATTTTAAAATTACTCTATATTTGTAAAAAAACATATTTTATGAAAAGCAATTTCCTGAAAAAATCATTCGTAGCTTTCTTTATGCTGTTTGCCATTGCAACCTCTTTTGGGCAGGAAAATAAAAAGAACCAAAAAGCGGTAATCAAAACCTCTATCTCTTGCGACCACTGCAAGGAGTGTGAAACCTGCGGCGCCAACTTTCAATCGAATATGCTGAAAATAAAAGGCGTAAGAATGTATGAGCTCGATGAAAAAGAAATGACCATAACGGTATATTATAATGCTACAAAAACCGACCTGCAGACTATCAAAACAGCTATTTCGAAACTGGGTTATGATGCCGATGATGTGAAGGCAGATGTAGCGGCTTATGACAAATTGGATAACTGCTGTAAGAAAGCATAATACTCTTTAAACTATAATTTCAAAAAACTGCAAGCTTCAAAAAACTCTTGCAGTTTTTTTTGTTTTATAGACTCAAATACTTAAATTTCAACACGCTACAGATGTAAATCACTTAGAAAAACTGAATAGTAACCGACTTTTAAATTCCAAAATTATATATGATGTAAAACTTACTTAAAACAACAAGACATGAGAACAATTCTACTTACTTTTTTCGCCACTGCGATTGTTTCTAGTGCTTATGCACAAGAAGCTGACAAAGTTTTGATTCGGGTAAAATATGCCTTTTCGCATATGCATGACATATACAACAGGGAGAATTATTATAAGGAAACTATGGTACTGATTGCAGGAAAAAAGGCTTCGGTATATTTGAGCTATGATAAAGTTTTACAAGATATTCAGACTAAAGAGGTTTTTGAAAAACAAACTCGTGAACAGGCCAATGTAAAAACCCCAACCTATAGTATGCCGCCTAAAAAACGACCGACGAACAGCATGGAGATTTTCTATTTTACCGATGCCCACAAGTTTATAATAAAAGAGCATTTGGGCGCTTTTTATCTTTGGGAGGAAAAAGTTGAAAAAATAGATTGGAACATCACATCGGAAACTAGCATCATCGAGAACCTAAATTGCAAAAAAGCGACAGGTTATTTTAGAGGCCGGAACTGGACAGTATGGTTTGCAGAAGAATTACCTTTTTCTAGCGGCCCATGGAAGTTGGTTGGATTACCAGGACTAATCATTGAAGCCTATGATGAGGATAGCGAAGTAAGCTTTGTATTTGCCGGGTTAGAGAAAATTGATGAAAACGCAAAGCCTCTTGCTGATGAATACAAATACGTACCAAGAATGGGAAGCAGCAACGCTCTTTCCGATACCAAAATCCAACTGCCTACAGATGCTCATACCTTCAAAGCAACTCCCGAAGAAATAAAGGAATTGAAAGATCTTCAGAAAAAAGATCCTGAGAAATTTTTTAAAACCCAAATGGAATTGCTAGGACTTGGCGGACTAAAACCGGTTTCTAAAGGCAAAAGCTCCCCTGTTCCGATTCAAATGTTTATATTTAATAATCCTATAGAGCGTTCAAAGCCTTAACTTAATTGGACAGCTAATATGAAAACAGCAACAATCGTCTTTTTTTTTATTTTCTTGTCTTTGCGTTCGTGCCCAAAACAGGAGCAGGGAACTGGGTTATGAACAGCCTATTTTTGACAGCGACACTTGCTGCTGGAGGAAACTTGCGAAGAATAACGAATATGAAAAAGCAGGCGATTTGATTGTTTCTTATCTTAAAAACAATAAAAAGCGCTCCAATATACATGCTCTACATTGGCATGCTGGACAAATGTTTGCCAAAGTGCAAAACGATAGATTAGCCGTGCATTACTTTCGAAAAACGTATAATTTCTTATACAAATGGTTTGGCGGCGAAGACGGAAAAACATGGTATTATTATGCCAAAGGAACGGTGGCTTTTATAGAAAGAGACCAAGAAAAATTAAGCAAGATTATTAAAGCTTGGGACAAAAATCTTCCGAAAGACCGCAACTATTCGAGCTTAGTCAGGCTTTATAAAAACTGGGACAGCAAGTATCTGGAAGCAACCGAACCATAGATTCTATAAATAGATTATATTTAGCCTATTAAATAGCGTAACATGGCAGCTAAACGCAACACCATAGACGAGTACATTTCAGATTTTTCAATCGAGGTGCAAGAGATTCTGGAAAAAGTCCGCGCCACGATACAAAAGGCGGCTCCAGAGGCAACCGAAGCCATCAAATATGCCATACCGACTTTTGTGCTTAATGGAAATCTCGTGCATTTTGCCGCTTTTAAAAACCATATCGGTTTTTATCCGGCTCCTGAGGGCATGGAAGAATTTGATAAAGAGTTTTCGGCTTACAAAAAAGGAAAGGGTTCTGTACAGTTTCCGCTTGACCAGCCGATTCCTTTGGAATTGATTGCCAAGATAACGGCTTTTAGGGCAAAGCAGAATTCTGAGAAAAAGAAATAGCCAAAAAATCATTTTTTAATATTGAGAGCATTGAAAAAAAATCTTACGATCACACTATTCGTTCTGGCTTTAGGGACGTTAGGGTTTTGTGCATTTGCAAAAAAGGTATCCTATAGCGACAGCCGCTTTATCAGTTATGTGGTTGATCCAAAAAAGCAAACTTTAAAACTGTACTTAAAAGACGAAAAGCAGCAAAATTTCAAAAGCATCAACAACTTAAAGCTTTGGCTCGAAAAAAAGAGCCAAAATCTCGAATTTGCGATGAATGCTGGAATGTATAAAATGGATAACTCCCCTCAAGGTCTTTACATTGAAAATCAAAAAGAATTGTTTCCTCTAGACACGGCCAGCGGTAATGGGAATTTTTATCTGAAACCTAACGGCATATTTTATATCACTAAAGAAAATGTTCCTTTTGTGTGCGCTACTGAAAAAATTGCAAATAAGAACACGATGAAATATGCCACGCAGTCTGGCCCGATGCTGGTAATTGATGGACAAATTCATCCTAAATTTAAAAAGGGCTCTGCCAATCTAAATATTAGAAACGGCGTGGGTATTCTGCCAAACAACACGATTATTTTTGCGATGTCAAAAGAAGAAATAAGCTTCTATGACTTTGCTTCTTATTTTAAAAGCCTGGGCTGCAAGAATGCACTATATCTGGATGGTTTTGTTTCTCGAACGTATCTTCCAAAAGAAAATTGGCTTCAAGTTGATGGCAATTTTGGCGTGATCGTTGGCGTAACTACAAAAAAAGAAAAGCAATAAAAAACTCCCGAGTGATATCGGGAGTTTTTCTCTATTTAAAATTCTCTAGTTTTTAATACTCAAAGGTTCCAAATTCGCTTTGTATCGTAAGCTTTTTGTGCTCTGAAGCTTCTACCCTGCCGACAATCTGAGCGTCTACATTGAATGATTTTGAAATCGCAATAATCTCGTCTGCGATTTCTTGCGGAACGTAGATTTCCATTCGGTGGCCGCAATTGAATACTTGGTACATTTCTTTCCAATCTGTCTTAGATTGTTCTTGTATCAATTTGAAAAGCGGCGGAATCGGGAAAAGATTATCTTTTATAACATGGACATTGTCTACAAAATGAAGCACTTTTGTCTGTGCGCCACCGCTGCAATGTACCATTCCGTGAATTTGTTTTGGAGAATAGGTATCCAAGATTTTTTTAATAATCGGTGCGTAGGTTCTTGTAGGCGACAGTACTAATTTTCCGGCATCAATCGGAGCACCTTCCACCTCGTCAGTCAATCTGACATTGCCAGAATAGACCAAGTCAGACGGTACGGAAGCATCAAAGCTTTCTGGATATTTCTGCGCGAGGTAGTTATGGAAAACGTCATGGCGTGCAGAAGTAAGTCCGTTGCTGCCCATTCCTCCGTTGTATGATTTCTCATAAGAAGCCTGTCCGAAAGAAGCCAAACCAACAATAACATCGCCTGCTTGAATGTTTGCGTTATCGACTACTTTGTCTCTTTTGATTCTTGCCGTTACGGTAGAATCGACAATTATCGTACGGACCAAATCTCCGACATCGGCAGTCTCGCCTCCAGTGGAATTAATCGTAACTCCAAATGATTTCAATTCGTCTATAAGTTCTTCGGTTCCGTTAATGATGGCAGAAATTACTTCGGCTGGAATCAGGTTTTTGTTTCTTCCGATAGTTGAGGAAAGCAAGATATTATCTGTGGCTCCAACGCACAAAAGATCGTCGATATTCATGATAAGGGCATCTTGAGAAATGCCTTTCCAAACCGACAAATCGCCTGTTTCTTTCCAATACAAATAGGCCAGCGAAGATTTTGTTCCGGCGCCGTCTGCATGCATAATCAGGCAATACTCTTCATCGTTAGTAAGATAATCGGGAACTATTTTGCAGAAAGCTTTTGGAAATAATCCTTTGTCTATGTTTTTGATTGCGTTGTGAACGTCTTCTTTTGAAGCAGAAACTCCTCGCAGATTATAGCGCTTGCTTGTATCGGAACTCATAAAAATTGGTTGTGTTGTTGTGGCGCAAAGATAATCAGTTTTTTTTAGTTAAGATTGCTGTATGGCTATAGATTTTAGACTTTCTTGACAGCAAAAAACGTTAAAATACAAGAAACTAATTTTCTACAATCTCAATCTCTACGCGACGGTTGGAAGCTCTTTCCTGCTCTGTTTTTTCTGGAATAGCAAAAAGCGGTTGCGTGACCCCAAATCCTTTATAGGTGACTCTTTCGTCTTCGATTCCGTTTATTTCTAGAAACTTGGCAATAGCTTTTGCTCTTTTAGTAGACAAGTCCTGTTTATCGTTCTGCATACAGCAGATGTGTCCTTGGATTTGAATCTTCATCTGCGGATTTCTTTTCATGACTTCCAATAACTCGTACATTTTTGGCCTGGAATCGTTGGTGATCGCAAAAGTATTTAATTGGAAATTGAGGTTGTCAAGCTTTAGTCTTTCTCCCGCTTTTGCAACGGTCAGTTTTTCCATAAAAGCTACATCAAAAACCAGTTCTGTAGAGCTCCCGTTAGGATTTTGGATGGTTATCTTTTCGGGGTATTTAGGCATTTCTCTCGGCTTTATGACAACAGGCTGTTCTTTGATTCCAAGAATTTCGTTTTCACGAGCCAAGTCTTTCGCTTCGATAAAGTAGATAACAACTTTTCTGTTTTCGGCTTTTATTTTTGAATGCTTGTGCTTTTCGCCAAAGCTTCGAGTCTTGAAGTCTTCTCTTATTTTCAGCTTTCCTTTTACTAACTCATACACATAATTAACGCGTTTTTGAGCCAGCGTATCGTTAAATCCAGAGGTTCCGTCCTCATCGGTATATCCATTTATAGCAACAATCTTGATGTCTTTATTGGCATTGATAAAATTCTGAAGCTTGTCGTTTTCTTGTTTTTTAAGTTCGTGCTTATTGCTGTCAAAATAGACCGAGAATGCTTCTTGTGCTTGCGTAGCTACAGAAAAAAGCAAGAAAAGTATATAGATAGCTGTGTTTTTCATGGGATAAGTTTATAATTAAAAACGAAGTAACAAATTATTTATTACATAAAAAAGCCTACCCGAAAGAGCTGGCCTACAGGATTATTCGCTTTGGAGCACTAATATTTCTACCCTTCTATTTTCGTTGCGTTCCTGCTCGTTCTTTTCGGGTATTGGATGGATGGGCTTGGTGCTTCCGAATCCTTTATATTTCAGCCTACTGCTGCTGATTCCGTTTGCAATTAAATAATTATAAATCGCTTTGGCTCGGATCGTAGCGATGTCTTCTAAGTCGGTTCCTAATTGGCAGCAGATGTGTCCTTGAATTTCTATTTTCAGGTTTGGCTTTTCTGTCAAAATAGTTAGCAATTCTCTTAGGATAGGTTCTGAGGCTGGGACAATAATTCCGGAGCGGTCATAAAAATTTAGGTTCTTAAGCGTCAGTTTATCCCCTGTTTTAAGGGTCTTGATTTCTTCAGAGAGCTTGCTTTTGGGTACTTCTTTTTGAGGAATCGTATAATAGACTGTTACTTTGCGATTGGCCTCTTGCACGGTAGCTTGGGCAAACTGTTCTCCAAAGCCTTTTAATTCAATAGCTTCGTTTATTTTTATGCTATTGGCTTTAAGCGTTTGAAGGACATACTCTGCCCGTTTTACTGAAAGCGCGTCGTTGTATTCCATCGTACCAACGGCATCACAATAGCCATAAATCTTATCGATTATTGCTGTGGGGTTTTCGCTAATCCATTGGGATAGTTTGTTGGAAGATGTTGTGTTTGTTTCTGAAATGTCAAAATCAAAAAAGACCTGGAAACGATTTTCTTGTGAATAAATAAAAGTCGAAAATAACAGTAGGAAAGCTGTCGTAATTTTTTGTCTCACGTTTATGGTTTTTACAGCAAACGGAAGAATAAGATTTTTATTACGCCAAAATAAAAAGTGAGACAGCCGAAACTGTCTCACCGGTTTTAGAATTAATTTGCTTGGAAAAATTAGAATTTAGGTTACGTCTGATTTTTTTTCAAAAAACAGAATGGGGTATTTCAAATACACAAAATTCTAACAGAGCAAATTAAAATATTTATTTACGATGGGGGTAAATAAATAAGTATAAGTAAAAAACTTATGGGGATAAAGTTTCTATTGAAACTCGTTATATCATTACTAAATTAAATTAAAAGAATAAAGATTTTATGTATTTGTCCTTATAATCGACAAACCGCAACATTCTTAGACAAAACACTATTTACCAGCAATTTGTAAAAACAAAATAACAAAAGGCGAAAAAATTGTTCAAAAAAATCATTCCCAATCGGGCATTGATGCATTGGTGAACAAAGTAGTTCTTGAAGCCACAATTCCGATAAAGTATTTTTGCACGTTCCTAGCGCTTATAAAATCATTAGACGTGTTGACAAAAATAACTTCTGCTTCATTTGGCGAGTATCGGGCATCGATATCCACTGTTCCTGCTGGCTTTTCGGTATTTATTTCTGCTGTCGTATTTGTGCTAAAAACATGCTGGAAGATACGCGAATCCAACTGCCTATAATCTGGGTTTTCAAAACCTGACACGTCTCTGGTAAAAAGCAATTTTTGTCCTGTTATTGAAAAATTCAAGCTTCCGACAGCACCATTTACGCCTGATATAACCAAATCTGAAATGGCACCTTCAGCCGTAATCACATATATTTCGGCATTATAACCGCTGGCATCGTTAACTTTCAGGGCAATTTTGGAACCGTCATAACTCCAGTCGCATTCTGAAATAAATTTGCCGTTGGGTGTCTGGAAAATCTGGGTCAATCCGCTGCCATTGCTGTTTATCTTATAAAGCTTGTCAAAACTCGGATAGATGAGCTGGCTTCCGGCCGTATTCCATGAAAAATTGATAAACTCTGAATTGAATCCTGCAATAGGAACTGAGTTGGTTACTTTAAATACTCCTGTTCCGTCGAGGTTCATCGTATAGAGATGATTTTGGGCGCCATTAGAACGGATAAAAGCAATCTTATTAGACTGGTTATTTTTTCGAGGCCGCCAGCTGTTAGTTTCAGAACTTGTGAGCTGTATCTGGTTTCCGGAATTGTCGCCGGCATATATCACATTGTTTTCGCTGAGTTTTTTGACTAATAGAAATCGAGCATCAGGAAAAGAAGTCGTAGTGAAGGATCGCACAGCGCTCAATACAGGAGGATTCAGTCCGTCTGAAACGGAAACCTGCCAAAAATATTTCGTCCCGAAAGCAAGATTCTGCAACGTATAGGTCGGCGTTACAATATCGGAATAGACCACGACATCGCTGTTAGCATCATTTCGGAGGATCACTTCATAGGTAAGCGAGTCTTCTTCAGGATCAGTCGCGGTCCATGTCAATACTACTTGTCTATTTTGGTTTACGGCATTATCTGCTGGTAAAACCAAAGCTGGAGTATTGGGTGATCTGTTGCCGCTTGTGGAGAGGTCTAATTCAAAAACAATTTCTGTGGTGCTGTTACTATTGACTGTGGCGGCTTCAAATTTTGTCAAGTATCCATCTTTTTGGGCTTGAAAAGAATATTGCCCGACCGGAACATTAGAAACTGTAAATCTTCCGTCTTCATCGGTAAAAACAATACTCGAGGTCGGATTCGAAAAAACTTTTGCATTGACTAACGGTTCAAAAGTATCGGCAATAACTACCCTTCCGGTAACGGTTCCAAAATCTTCTCCTGCGACCTTTTCTTCGCTGCACGAAAACAGCAGCAATAAAAGAAAGAGGCCTGATTTTATAAGAATATTTTTCATGATTTTTAAAGATTAAAAATTATTGCTTTACAGGGTTTTGGGCTTCTTCAATAATGTATTTCTCATACACCTTCTCTTTTTTCTTTGGAAAATAATAGGTAACGCCAAAACCGAATCGGAAATAATAATCGTCACGGACGCCTCTTTCTAAATAATCTATATTGTCACTAAAGTTGAGATTGTGCTCGGCATATATTTTTATGCCGACTGTTTTTGAAGCCAGATATTCTAATCCTGCACCATATTGAACTTTTGCATGCGTATTTTCGAAAAGACGATTGGCTCCGAATCCGCCGCCGCCAAAAATATAGGGACTGAATTGTTCTTTTGGAAGCAAAATAATTTCTGCATTCAGATCAAACGTCAGGTAGCCTACGTCGAGACGGTCTTTATTGGCGAGGTTGATCACATTGGTAGAAGCACTCAGATTAAAACCTGGAGTCAAAAAATATTTTAAAGCACCTCGTCCCATTGGGCGAAGCAGGGATTTATCGTAATCGCCATCAATAAGCGTTGCGCCCCCTGAGATTTCCATGGCGAATCTTGATCTTCTTTCGGTTTTATGTCGCTGATAAATTCCAGTAGCATCGGCCACTTCTTTTTCCATTTCAAATTTTGAGATGATGGAATCGACTTCGGCTTTATCGGCATCGGCTTCCCATATTTTGTCTTTAATTCCTTCGAGCACTAAAGATTGTACGGCTTTTTCGATGGCTTCTGTTACGGCCATGTGTACGGGTTCGTTGGTAGAATAGCCGGTTTCCACTTCCAGCAATCTCTTAAATTTCACATACCTGAAAAGGCTTTGGTCGACTGCCTGTGACAGAATCGTTTTAGAAACATAAACTGATTTGAGGATTTTTCCGCTTGCGGTAGAAATCATCCGAAGGTAAATGGTTACTCGGTCTTGTCTGTATTTTGTAGAACCGCCTGCTCCAAAGTATCTTGCTCCAAAACCGCCTGTGATGATATTGGAATCGTAGGAAACAATACCGCCTTCAAGCAATACTCCTGCATACAACAAAGGCGTGAGCTGCGGATCGTTGGGATTCGGGTTCTTAGAATATTCTTGTCTTGTAGATCGGATCAGGTTACGTTCTTGTAGCAGGTTTCCGATGTTTTCGCGCTCAATGGGAATAAACCATTTGGAGTCTTCTAATGCTTTGATTAATATAGAGGTAGCTCCTTGGGTCACGGCGGTACTGAATGTACTTCCGTTATCAGAGGCTTTGTATTGTCCGGTTTGGTCCCTAAACTTATAGATGCCGACAACAATCGGTTCTTTTGGTTTTGGGAGTTCTCTTAATAGCGTGGTTGCGGGCGTGATTTCGCCTATAGATGCTCTTTCTATTCCGGTCGGCTGGTTATAATAGGCACCACAGCCCGACAGCAATAGCAGCATAGCTATTCCTAAGTAATATTTGATTTGCATAGTGTTATTTTGGGATGATAACTTGGGTTTGTTCTCCAGTGTTGGTATCCAGAATGGTAACGGTCAGTCCGTTTTCTGAGGGAAAAATTTCGACAGAAAGGCTGCCGAATGTATAGCTTCCTTCGGAAATTCCGTTAGTGCCAAATTGCTGCGTGAACAATGATCTGGAAACTAGGTTTAATAACTGCGAGTTTAGGTTTTCTGTAAAGCTTTCTAATTCTGTTTTTGTCTTAGATGTAGCAGTATTATCCTTTAATTTATTTTGAGCTTCTGCAGAACTTAGAAGCCACTGGTAGTTGAACGTATCACCTCCGAAGTTTGGATTTTTGGGCTTATAGACCAAATCCTGGGCATTTGCGGCATGTGCCAGCAAAATGATAATTGCAGTGGATAGGAGTTTCATAATTTAAGTAATAAATTAATACTGAGTGATGTATTGGCTTTGTTTTTCCAAGTTTTTAAGATAGGCATAGGTCACATTGACGGCATCTCCGGCGACAAGACTCAGGAATTCTTCGTCTGGATTCACTAAAAATTCGTAGATCACATTGTTCTCTATGCTTATTATAATTTTTGTATTTCTTGCAAAACTCAATTCTTCACTAACAGTAACCATCTTTTTGGAATTGACTTTTAGGTCATTATATCGGTAAAAATATAAGTCATAAAAGTCTTTGCCTGCCTTGGTTTTCGTGTCATCGGTAACAATACCTGACAATTCGAAACCGTCTGCGGGAATCATTCCTTCATCCTTTTTTTTTTCTTCGCCGATAACAATCCTGTCTTTTCCGACAAGTTTCTTATCGCTATCATAAAAAAGGAGCATCACAATAATTTCGTCGTCTTTCCCAGAATTTACTTGGGTTGTCGACAGTTTTTTTGTTTCGCTTGGCTCCAAGGTAAAAAGTCCTTCTTGGGCATTATTAGATTGATTATTACTTGTCTTATTCTTTTTTATTACTGATAATTTATACGATAAGCTTTGAACGATATCGGTTAAATTTTCCGCAGTACCGGTAATTTTTATGGTTCCTTCAATTTCTTCTAGATGTATTTTTGCCTTGACTTGAGTATTCGACAGCTGCGAATAGGAAACCGGAGCAAAAAGCAACATCATAAAAAGGCTATATGGAAGATATCTTTGCATTGTTCTAATGGTTTAAAATAATGACTGACGAACCATTGCCCGATTGGGTCACTTTCATATCTTTTGAAAGCGAATTGGTTCCATAGCTTTGGATATTCTGGTTATTGCCCTGCTGGATCATCTGCGTATTTACATCATACCTTGTGTAATAGGTAAAATCTTGTATTGCATTATTTTCTCCAGACTGTACAATTCTTTGTGTTATGGTATTGGCTTGTTTTGTTAAGGAAACGGCATTGTCGTTGCCATTTTGAAGCACAGAGATATCAACATCGTTGGCTTTCAGATTGGCATTGAACAAATTATAATTTCCGATCTGCTGTACCAAAACATCCCCTTTTTGCAATAACACTGAGGTTGATTGTTCAGGATTCATGCTTGAAACCACATGCAATGTTTTTTCTTTTGAATCAAAAATAGACGAGCTATATTGGTCAAATCCCGGATTCTCTTCTTCCTGTGCGAACGCAGCCTGAAAGAAAAGCCCAAAGACAAAGAGCATTATCTTAAATAAAGGTTTCATAAGTTAGTGTTTTATAAAAGATGGGGCTGCCTTGTGTGGCCGCCCCATTTTAGTGTTCAACTAGTTAGATTGAGTAACATTGTTAATGTTAGAATTCCCTTTTTGAACGTTCATGCTAGTTTGGTTGTTGCCGCTTTGCATAACATTAGAATAGTTGTAGTTTCCTATTTGAAGCGTATTGTCAAGATGTCCGAATCCGTTTTGAGTAGTCAAGGCATCATTGTCTTTACCATATTGGTAGTGGCTTGCTTTGTTTGCTCCAGAAACAGCTACAGCTGTACTTGTTTGCGTAATTTTAGAGTCGTTCAACTCACCGCCTTGGCTAGTATAAGCAACGTTAAAGTCACCTACTTGAGTTTGTAACGCATCATTGAATCCGTGAGGCATGAATGGAACTGTAACAGCACTTACAAATCCAAGAGCTTCTGCACTGAAAGGAGCACCTGTTGGCATCTCGTTTCCAGAAGTACCTTGGTCAATGGTAGCTTTGTTGTTGTTTCCTGTTTGCAATTGCTTAGCCCAGTCATTTCCGTTTCCTGCAGTTGGGTTTAATTGGTCTTGCCAGATCGTAGCTTGGTTGCTATTTCCTGTCTGAACTTGGTAAGCTTCATTGTAAAGGTTGTTTTGAGAAACAAATGCATTATTTAAGTTTCCGATTTGCTTCACGTCTGCTTTGTTGTGGTTAGAAGCAGAAGAATTGTTAGGATTAATACCTTGTGTAACATTTGAAACGTTACTGTTTCCTTGTTGTCTTACGTCTGAATCTTGGTAAGATCCTTTTTGGTTAACCGACGAATTGTTAGATCCTCCTAACTGCAACACGTTGCTGTCGTTGAATTGTGCAAAAGAAACTGCACTTACTAGCATCACTGAGATGCTCAAAATCACTTTTTTCATAATAAAAATATTTAATTGGTTATAATTACAATTTAATATTGGGGGTCGAAAAAAGTTCTAGAGGGAGGCCACAGAATAGCCTGTTATAATGAAGTATTTTTGGATTGCAATTGTGGTATCTTGCTTTTCAAAGGTATTTCTTTTTTACAAAAAACAAAATCCGAACTACAAGAAAAGCGAGTCAAAAACCAACTTTTCTATGAATTGTGCAAAATATCGGATGAAATACATCATTTTGAATACATTTTTAAAAAAATAATTAAAAAATTCATATTCACATCATATTAGATTAACTATTTCGTAAGAGATTGTTTGCAAAAAACAATTTTGTAGAAATTAAAGTGTACAAATTTTCTGCTATTAATAATTCGTTATCTCCTTGTTTCTTATTTTTCATAAAAAAAGCCTGCTATTTGAGCAGGCTTTTTGTGTTGTTGTGTTGTTTGTGTATAGCAGATTATTATTTTGTAAATAATAATTCTCTGTATTTAGTCAGTGTCCAGATTTCGTCATCTACCAAAAGTTCTAGCTTATCGCAATGTTCTCTGATGATTTCGAAATAAGGCTTCACTTTATTGCAATAAGCTATTGCCATTTTTTCTGTATCTGGAAGGTTGTTCGCTTTTTTGCGTTCTTCCGTCATTTCTTCTACCTTAGTATTGATACCTTCGATATGTCCGGAAATTTCTTTGATTAATGAAATCTGCTCTTTAGCAATCGTTTCATATTCTTTACCAAAGATATCTTTCAGGCCTCTTACATTTTCGATCAAAAGGTTTTGGTAGCGAATCGCTGTCGGAACTACATGATTTCTAGCAATGTCACCAAGAACTCTTCCTTCAATCTGGATTTTCTTAGTGTATTCTTCCATTTCGATTTCATAACGAGCCTCAACTTCTACGTGGTTCATTACTCCTAATTCTTGGAACAATTCGATTGCTTTTTTAGAAACTTTCGCTTTTAAAGCTTCTGGAGTTGTCTTGAAGTTGCTCAATTTTCGCTTTGCCGCTTCTTTCTGCCAAGCATCGCTATAACCGTCGCCTTCAAAAAGGATATTTTTTGTCTGCTTGATGTATTCTCTCAATACGTTGAAGATGGCGTCATCTTTCTTCATGTCTTTACCTTCGATCAAGGCATCGACTTCGTTCTTGAAATCAATCAATTGTTTTGCTACGATTGAATTTAAAGTAGTCATTGCGTTCGCGCAGTTTGCAGAAGAACCTACAGCTCTAAACTCAAATTTGTTTCCTGTAAATGCAAATGGCGAAGTCCTGTTTCTGTCTGTATTGTCTAATAATACGTCTGGAATTTTTCCTACCACGTTCAATTTAAGGTCGGTTTTTTCTTCAGGAGATAATTTTCCGTTAGAAACACCTTCTAATTCTTCTAAAACTTTAGTCAATTGCTGACCGATGAAAACTGAGATGATTGCAGGAGGCGCTTCGTTGGCACCAAGACGGTGATCGTTGCTCGCTGTTGCAATTGCAGCTCTCAATAATTCTTCGTGGGTGTGTACTGCTTTGATTGTATTGATAAAGAAAGTCAGGAATTGCAGGTTGCTCATCGGCGTTTTTCCTGGGCCTAATAAGTTTACTCCTGTATCTGTCGCCAAAGACCAGTTGTTGTGTTTCCCAGAACCGTTTACGCCTTTGAATGGCTTCTCGTGGAAGAGTACTTTAAAATCATGGCGTTCTGCTACCTTCTGCATTACGTCCATCAATAATGAGTTGTGGTCTACAGCTAGGTTGGTTTCTTCAAAAATAGGAGCCAGCTCAAATTGGTTCGGTGCAACTTCGTTGTGACGTGTTTTTACTGGAATTCCCAAAAGCATACACTCGTATTCCAACTCTCTCATATAAGTAAGGACTCTTGTCGGAATCGAACCAAAATAATGGTCGTCCAATTGCTGTCCTTTTGCAGAAGTATGTCCTAATAATGTTCTTCCTGTCATTAATATGTCTGGACGAGAATTAGCCAAAGCTGAATCAATAAGGAAATATTCTTGTTCCCACCCTAAAGTCGCAGTAACTTTCTTTACATTTTTATCGAAATAGCGGCAAACAGATGCTGCAGCTTCGTCGATAGAGTGCAAAGCTCTCAACAAAGGTGTCTTATAATCTAAAGCTTCACCTGTATAGGAGATGAAAACTGTAGGGATACATAGTGTCGTTCCAAAAATAAAAGCAGGAGATGTAGGATCCCAAGCGGTATATCCTCTAGCTTCGAAGGTATTTCTGATTCCTCCATTAGGGAAACTCGAAGCATCTGGTTCTTGCTGCACTAATTGTCCACCACCGAATTTTTCAACTGGATCGCTTCCGTCATACGATGTTTCAAAAAAAGCATCATGTTTTTCGGCAGTTGTTCCTGTCAAAGGCTGGAACCAGTGCGTATAATGTGTTACTCCTTTTGTCAATGCCCATTCTTTCATTCCAAGAGCAATATAGTCCGCTAGTTTTCTATCAATTTTTTTTCCGTGCTGGATGGCATCTTTTACACCTTGATAGGCATCTTGCGTTAAAAATTGGCGCATGGCTTTGTCATTAAATACATTGCTGCCAAAAATTGCAGATTTTCTTTCCAGTTCTTCAAATTTAACTGGCTTTCTTCCAGCCGTCTGTGCTAATGCTTGAAAACGAAATGTCGACATAAGAGTGATTTTAGATTTCTGATTAATTTGATGCAAAGATATAATTTTTATTACTTGAAATTATTTTTACCCTATTTTTTTTAGGGTCAAACCTATAATTTTATAAAATAACATACCATACACCCCTAAAATATATCAAAAACACCAAACATACATTTACAAGACCATCATTAGTCATTCAGAATTTTATAACTTAATCTAAGAATTATATAATATTCATTAAAAACAAAAACAATTCAAAATAAATACTAAAAAATCAATTATTTGTTAATTATGTTAAACATTACATAACACAAATACACTTTTACTACTTTATAACTAATTTTAGAATCCAAGATATTTAATCACTAAAAAACAATCGTTATGAGCTCAAAAAAATTAGTTTTAGGTATTGCCGTAGGAGTCGCTGCCATAGCTGTAGTCGGACTTATAGTCGCAAAAAAGAAATCCAAAAAGAACAAGCTGTCTGAAAAAGCCCTTGAGGCAAGAGACAACTTCAAAAGTAAACTGAACGAATTGCAGCGCAAGGCAAAAAAAGAATTCAATAGTGCTTTGGAAGACGGTGAAGCTTTGGCTAATAAAGCGAAAGACAGAGCTAATGAATGGGCGCATCGAGTTAATCCATAAATCCATCGCTAGAGAACTATACTAATAAGAACTGCCAAAAACTGAAAAGGAATATGAAAAACCTACCACACAACTCCGCTACTCCTATCTTAAAATCAGACAGTCTTGTCTTTCCATCACGCGTCAATACGCTTGGAGATGACGAGCAATTGCCGGAAATCTTATTTATAACATCCTATCCTCCGAGAGAGTGTGGCATTGCCACCTATTCTCAAGATTTGATGAAAGCATTGAACAATCAATATGTAAGTTCTTTTTCCTTGACCGTTTGCGCTCTGGAAAACGAACACGAAAGACATCTGTATGCCGACGAAGAAGTAAAATATACTTTAAACACTTCTGATCCTGCTTCATTTAGGACTATTGCAGAAACTATAAATAACGATGACAATATTAAGGTAGTCGTAATCCAGCATGAGTTTGGGCTTTTCCAGGACAATGAGAGCTTCAATGCTTTCTTATTAGAAATCGAGAAGCCTTTGGTGGTTGTATTCCATACGGTATTGCCAAGACCCGATGTTGAATTTCAGAAAAAGGTACAGCATATTCTTGACAGGGCGGATTCTATAATTGTAATGACAAAAAATTCAGAAGCCATCCTTAAAGAAGATTATACGGTAGCTTCTGAAAAAATCAGCGTGATTCCGCACGGAACCCACTTGGTACCGCATACCGATAAAAATGCGCTGAAAGCCAAATATGGCGTAAAAGGCAGAAAGGTCCTTTCTACTTTCGGACTTCTTAGTTCTGGAAAAAGTATTGAGACGACTTTAGACGCACTGCCAAACATTATAAACAAAAGCCCGGACGTGCTTTTCCTAATTATAGGCAAGACCCATCCGGGCGTTGTGTTGCATGAAGGAGAATCGTATCGCGATTCCTTACAGCAAAAAATCAAAGAATTGAAACTTGAAAATCATGTGCAGTTCGTAAACAAATATCTTCCGTTAAATGAATTGCTGGATTATTTGCAGCTGACCGATATTTATCTTTTCACTTCTAAAGACCCAAACCAAGCTGTCAGCGGTACTTTTTCGTATGCCATGAGCTGTGGTTGTGCGATTGTTTCCACGCCGATTCCTCATGCCAAAGAAATGCTTGCCGATGGTTCTGGACTTACTTTCGACTTTGGAAATTCCAAACAATTAGCCGAAGCCGTCAACTTGCTTATTTACGACATCGGCTTGCGAAAAAATATGATACTGAATGGTCTTCATAAAATCATGCATACCGCTTGGGAAAATTCAGCGGTGGCACATGCCGTATTGTTCCAGAAAGTTTCAGGCGGAAAAATAGAATTGCATTACAGGAATCCGAAACTCAACTTGGATCATATTAAAAAGATGACTACTGAATTCGGAATGTTCCAGTTTTCAAAATTAAACCGTCCTGACCCAAATTCAGGCTATACGCTTGACGACAATGCCAGAGCATTAATTGCTTTGTGCCAAGATTACAAGCTAACAAGAGATATTGAAGACTTAAAATACATCAACATCTACCTCAATTTTATTTCCTATTGTATCGACGATGATGGAAAATTCAAGAATTATGTGGATGTAGACAAAAATTTCACGCCTCAGAATAATTCTGTAAATCTTGAAGACAGCTCCGGCCGTGCTATATGGGCTTTAGGATATTTGGTATCATTGGCTCCTATGCTGCCTTCAAATTTTACTAAAAAAGCCGAAGCCTTATTCAGGAAAGCCATGCTGCAGACCGAAAAGATGCACTCGACAAGAGCGATGGCTTTTATCATCAAAGGACTGTATTATTTCAACAGACAGGTGAAAGATCTCGACAATCAAATCTATATCAAAATATTTGCCGACAGGCTCGTGCAGATGTACAAGCATGAAAGCTCTATAAACTGGAAATGGTTTGAAAGCTATCTTACCTATGCCAACAGCGTACTTCCAGAAGCATTGCTTTGCGCTTATGCTGTCACGAATAAGGAAGAATATAAAGAAATTGCAAGAGAATCTTTTGACTTCTTGCTGGACAATACTTTTTCTGATAACAGTATCAAAGTAATTTCCAACAAGAGCTGGCATATCAAAGGGCAAGACAAGCATAGTTATGGAGAGCAGCCAATTGATGTGGCGTATACTATCTTAGCCTTGCGTAAGTTCCATGATATTTTTAAGGATGAAGAATATCTTAATAAGATGGAAATCGCTTTCAACTGGTTCTTGGGCAACAATCATCTAAAACAGATTATTTACAATCCATGTACGGGTGGCTGTTTCGACGGACTTGAAGAAAACAACGTAAACCTTAACCAAGGCGCCGAATCTACTTTGAGTTATTTGATGGCCAGACTGACAATAGCACGCTATTTCGGAAATGCAAATACGATTTACTTTCGCAAAAAATTAAAAGCAACAAAACTTTTGCTTCTAAAGAGTTAATTATTAATTCACTGCAAAAAAGCCAGCTGTTTAGCTGGCTTTTTTTATGGGCATAAAAAAAGAGGCCGAAGCCTCTTTTTTATTTCAATATTATTTTCTGGATTCTAATGTTTTCACATTGCTGTCATTCAATCCGTACGCTTTGATTACTGCATTGTAATCGCTAAGGTCAACTGCAGGTGCAGCTGTAGCTCCTTTACCAGAATTTGCTGCTTTGTTAGACAGGTAACCTGGAATAATTACGACACGGAAAACTTGGTTTACAGAAAATGCTGGTTCTTCTTCAGCAGGGAAATTACTATCAATATAAATATTGATTGAATTTACAGTAAAGTCAAAAGTATATTGCAAGTACTCAGCTCCAGAGCTAAAGAAATAGGTTTGTGGAAGTGCTTCCCATACATCTTGTCCTCCTGCAGTACCTGAAAGCCTATATATCATAATCATATCTGAATTGAAAATAGGAGGAAGCAAAGAGTAGTTAATTTTATAACCGTTTCCTGCGTTGAAAGTTGTGTTTTGGTTGATTTCAAAAACCTCTGCAATTGTGTCGTTATCAACACGATCGTCATCGTTAGTACAACTTTGTAATGCTGTCATTCCGACAATAGCTAAAAGTAAAAATATTCTTTTCATAATGTTATTTTTTATTTGTTTATAAATGTATTCCAAAAATAAAGCCAAAAAAAAGTTTTTAGAGAAATTTAATACTTTTTTATTCGATTCTCTAGGTTTTACTTTCCTTAAAAAGGCTGTAACTTATTACATATTAATTAAATAAACTAAAAACATATTTTCTTTTAAATAATCCGTCTTTTTCAAAAAATTAGTAAATCACTACTAATTTTCCTTTCTAACTATTTCCTTTTTCTTTTCTAAATATGCTTTCAAAAGACCGCTCAAATCCACCTTGTGGAATTTTTGAGGTTTGTTTATAAAAGGCTTTCTGGAGAAATTTTCATTGGTCAGGTAATACTGCAATCCGTTTTCTGTGGCAACTCCTTCTACTTGATGGAATGGAAGCCGCAGCTTGATTCTTCTTTTGTTTCCGGCAAAAAAATCAGCACCGCTAAAATCGTATAAGAGATATAAAAAAGGCTTGAGTCGTTTGGTATAGCCGCATAAGACGACCAAATTCTTTGACTCTAAGAAAGTAGCTCCGGTAATCAATCCTCTTACATCGTGTATTGTTTTTAATTTCGCTATGTGCTGGCCTGGAAGTTTCGGGAGCGAATATACCGCCGTCTTCTGAGATGTCCATTGCTTGGTAAAAATATAGATGCTGTCTTTTGAAACGATAAAAGCTTCGCCGTCATACTCTGTCTTGTTGGCTCTTGAAGGCGTGAAATCTATCTGGTCGGAATAGCTGAAATGGATCGTGTCAATTACTGGATTTACGGAAAGCGAATTCTTTTGAATTCGCAAGATGCGTAAGTCTTTCCTGTTTCCTGCCGAGTTGTTTCCGAAATCGCCTATATAAAGGTAGCTGCTATCCTGCGAAATCTCCTCCCAGTCTTTATTTGCTACATTTTTCAATTCATACGATTGCTGTATTTCGCCGGAAATCGTGTCCAAGGCATAAAGAGCCGTGTCCTTGTCGTCATTTTGCGTCCACAGTTTTCCATCCCAAAAGAGAAGGCCAGAAGTTTCGTGCAATTTCTTGTCTAGCTTTTTAGAAAAATCGGGTTTTATCTTTGCTTTTTTATAGTCGCAGCTCCCGTCGTTCCATGTGGCTTGCGGATTGTAGTTTTTAGACAGCGGATCTGTACAGCCCGAAACCTGTGCTCTTGCACCTAAAGTAAAAGCAATATTCAGTAGGACGACGAGCCAGCAGAGAGTCTTCATGTTTTTTTATTTACCGCATAAAAATAACGAAAAAGAAATGGATTGTGTTCGGCTAAAAAGTTTTGCCTTCTCTATTTCTTGCACGTTCTATATCTTCTAGCGTGGCACATTTGGTGTTGACCCTGACCTCATCGATTAAAAAAGGCAGGTGTATGCATTCTACTTCTGAAAGGTCTTCATTCAGATAATCTTCTACATCTTTCAGGTCGTAAAACCAATATTTGTCAAACTGTACTTTTTTTATGGAAGCGTCTTTCAGCAGGATTTCTTCTTTTAGTTTTTTGATCATGGTGAGGCTAAAATTCTTGTACTACAAAGTACGGGATTTGAAATAGAGAATCCCCTACTCCATAAGTGTTTTAACAAAAAAAGGCTCTCGGAAATACATCCTGAAAGCCTTTTTGTTATTTCTTTAATAGTTTACGACGTCAAAAAATAATCAATGAGCAACTTGCTGCCTTCTTTCCATCGTATCCAGCCTGACTTCAGACTGCCGCCGCCAACATCGTCGCAATGCGGGCCTGTGAAGATCTGGATCCAATCGCCTTTCATGGTCTTGACCTGAAAGCATTCGTCTCCGTCAAATTGGATTTCTTTGGCTTCATCGTTGGGCTGTGTCTTGATTTCTTGCGGAAAATCATTTCGGGAAATCATAAACATTTCTTTCAAGAATCCTTCCCAGGTATTGAGGTCGGTTGTTTTGGTTTTCCTGAGCCAATACGATTCTCCTGTTTCGTTGTTTACAATTATTTCGACCCAAAATCGTTCTTCCGACTTGCATCTAAAAATGAGCTGGTTGTCTTCTATAGCAAATATTTCGGGTTTCAGCCATTTTTCATGATTTTCGAAATCTTTGAGGTCGAGGCTTTCTGTGTTTTCATCGTTAAAGAACTCGAGAATGTGCTTGGGTTCTTTGTCATAAGGATCTGCGTATAGTTTCAGTACCGTCTGTCCGTTCAATTTTACAGATACGATTCCGATTCCGATATCCGCTTGTGCCATAGCATTAAGCGATATCAAGAGAACAATTGCTTGTAGAAATTTCATTGTGTGGGTTTACTTGTTTTAATAGCGTATAGAAAGAACGTTTTAAAAATCTTTTTATTTTGTCTTTTAAATTACTGCCTCTTATATTATTGTGCTACAGTGCCATTGGCTTTAAAAATTTTTGAAAAGAACAAAGCATGATACGGCAGTGCATTCTCCCAATATTCCCAAGTGTGGGCGCCAGGACGTTCGGTATACTCATGAGACACTTTGCCGTAGACAAGCCTTCTGTGCAATTCTCTGTTGGGCCCGATCAAGAAATCATCTACGCCGCAATCAATAATCAGCGGCAGGGCGTTTGCCTTCATCTTGTCAATCATATTCAGCACGGCATGGGCTGCATATACTTCTTGTGGCGCTCCTTCCGGCCCGAAAACAGGCTCCATCAGTTTGTCTATTCTTTCTGGCGCGTCTACGCCCATGTTTTTCATGGTTCCCATATCGACGGCGCCGCTCATGCTTCCGGCCGCGGCATATAGGTCAGGGTGTTTTGTGGCTAAATACAAAGCGCCGTGTCCGCCCATAGAAAGGCCCGTGATGACACGTCCCTTTTTCTCATGGATCGTCCTATAGGTCTGGTCGATTTTCTGGACGACTTCTTTGGTGATGTAGGTTTCAAACTGGCTTCCTTTGTTTACGGGACTGTCGAGATAAAAGCTAAACGTCTCGCCTTCTGGCATAACGATAATAATATCGTATTGATTGGCCAGGTCTTTGATCGTCATTTTATTCGGCGTGCTTTTCAGCCAGTCCCTAAAATGTCCATAAGCTCCGTGGAGCAGGTACATCACCGGATATTTGGCTTTGCTTTTTGAATACGAGTTCGGCAAGACTACCGCCGCGTTGTAGGTTTTTCCCATAGCGGTACTTGGAATGGCTAGCGTATCTACTTTGGCTGCTTGCGAAGCGAGGCCAGACAGCAGGAAGAAAACAACTAAGAGTAGCTTTAGATTTTTCATAAGCGAATATATTGATTCAAATTAACGATTTAATTCCAACATCTTGAAGAGAACGTCACGGTGTTTATAGCTCTTCCTTTTTTTTCATGGTCCGTACGTGCTCCAGATAGGTCCTTATGTTTTGCTCGAGTTCTATCGGATAGGGATAGCCGAGCTTTTTCGCCATCTCGATTCCTAATTCTGAGCCGATATCGGCATAGGCAAACAGGGCGCGCCAGTTGTCTTCTATGTCGCTGCCAGAAAATGTGGCTTCAATTTTTTTCCATAGGGCTGACGGCAGGTATTTTTTAAACAGCCTTCCTTTTTTATTGGTCGAGACTTTCCAATCGTGCTCCAGTCCGATGTGCCATTCGATTATTGTGGTGAAGTACTGCGTCCGCATGTTATCTTCAGACATGAATTTGGCGTAGAACAGGTCGCCGCGCCAAAGGCATTTGGCTACGTAGGTCATGTCCCACCAGAAATCATTAAACAGCGTGGCAAATTCCTGCTCCGTAGGTTTGTGGATCATTACGGCTTCATAGGTAGGCGGCTTCATGTTTTTTGTAAGTCCGTCTTTGTCTAAGAGGACTACATAGCCTACATCCCAATCTTCTTGGAGTTCGTCTGCTGCCACATCTTCTAAAAACTTTTCTACGGAATAGATCTTGAAGTCTACCTTGGTATAGTCTTCATAAAAGACCATCCGCATGGCGTGCCTGCCTTCAAAGGCGTCTTCGTTTTCGACAATCATGGCTATCTTTTTGCCGAAGTTTTCAACCCAAGTATCGTCTGATAAAAATTGCTGGATGTCGCTTACGACAAACTCAATGTCCAAATCGCTGAACGGGTCTACTGGCGCATAGGGATTCACGAGCGAACTGGTCAAGAGTACAGCCCTGATAGCCTCGCTGGAGGCCGCCCAGTCTACAATTTCCATCAATTGGATTTCTCGCTTGTTTTCCATTGCCGGTTATAGGGTATCTAAAGTGCGTTTTGTCAGTTCGCTGTTTTCTGCGTCGCCTGTATTTAGCGTAGTTGCGGGTTCAAAAAGCAATACAGAGACTTCTTGCAGTGCTACCGGCCGATGCTCTACGCCTCGCGGCACGATCAGGAATTCGTTTTCTTTCAGCTCTACAGTCTTGTCGCGAAATTCCATCTGGAACTGGCCGCTGACAACCATAAACATCTCGTCTTCGTTATCGTGCTTGTGCCAGACAAATTCTCCTTGAAACTTGACCAGCTTGACGTGCTGTCCGTTCAGCTCTCCAACAATTCTTGGATTCCAATAATCGTTGAATAAGGAAAGCTTTTGTGTTATGTTTACTTTTTCCATTTCGTTACCGTGACTTGTTATTGTGTCTTATTCTAAAAGCATCCTGAATCCGTAAACGGCCAGTTCCCCTTGCATAAAATCGAGGTCTTTCGATCTTTTGAATCCCATGCGTTCATACATTTTCCAGGCGGTCTGCATGGCCATTGTCGTATGGATGATGATCTGCCTGTTGCCGTCTTCTCTGGCTCTATTGATACAGGCTTCGGTCAGCAACTTGCCGATGCCTTTGCCTCTTGCGGAGGGGCTTACGGCCAAAAGCCTGAATCCTGAAGTGTTTCTTTCCTGCGTGGCAGTTCCTCCGGAACCATAGTAGTGCATATCGCCAAAATAAACCACGCCACCTTCGATAGTTCCTGCAGGAGAAACGGCTGTCAAAAGCGCTCCGCTGGGCTTGTCGGCAAATTCGCCAACGGCAGCGAGCTTTTTATAGTAGTCGGGCTGCTCTGATGGTTTTGGAAAACCTTCGAGCTGCGAATAGGTTGCTACCATCAGCTTTCCGATTTCTTCAAATTCGGAAGGCCGTGCTTTTCGTACGATGTATTCTTTGCTTTCCATACTTGCTCTAGCAGCGTTTTCTTGCTGAATACGAAGTTATAAAAAATAAAGCTCGATTGGGCGGTTTACTTACTTCTGTTCTTGCTTGTGGATCTGGTGCAGTATAAAATCTTTCCTTTCTGCAACAGTACCTTTTGGCACTTCAATGACTTTGTAGCCGTAGGCTTCATAGGTCTTTTTCATCTGTTCAAAGGTGGCTTCGGCCTCGTTCCAGTCTTGCTTTCTTTCGCTGTCGGTTTCATAAATGGCTTTCCAGGGCGGGAAGATAAAAACGGTAGAACTGTAGCGATAGGTTGTGGCTATTTCTTGCATCTCGGACGTTGGATCTTTGCCTATGATAGCCGCATAACAAAAAGCATCTAAAATACCTCGATCAAAAAACAGAGGCGACAGACTAGCCGCAGCTGCCGCATCTTTATAGCTTTCTACAGAAGCCAGCAGCATCAGTTCCATATAACGTTCCTTGTTTTTCCACGGGAGCGCCTCTCCTGCTGTGGCTATCTGTTCTTTGATGATCGCGCGGGCGGTTTCGGGCACGGTACTGTAGCCGCTTTTTTGGAGTTCGTCTAAGACAGCGGTCTTGCCTACCCCCGGTCCGCCCGTAAGAATGTAAAAATATTCGTTTTGGAATTTCATATCAATCTATTAGTGTCTTTTTGATACTGCTTTCAAAGTTAGGAAAAAGCGGCTTTTTGGCGCGGCAAGGGTTCCTTGATTTTCTTTATTCTTCAAACAGGCGCAGCATGTGGTCGATGGCTCCTTCTGAATGCAGGGCATCGGTCTGTTCTAGAGTCATCTTGGCGGTCTGCGAGGCCCTGCTGCGCATCTGCTTTTCGTAGTGTGCGATGGCAGCGGTCATGTCTGCATATTCTGGCGACGTGAGGCATTCGCTAAGTTCCAAAGCATCCAGCATGGCCATGTTCACGCCTTCTCCTGCATAGGGCGGCATAAGGTGCGCGGCATCGCCAAGCAAGGTCATATCGGCACGGGCCTCCCAAGTCTGGTCGAGCGGCATGCAGTATTGCGGCCTTGGAACAAAAGAGGTTCCTTTGGCCGTTACTAACTCTTGCCAGACAGCATCCCAATCTGAAAATTCTTTTTGAAACCAGGCAGCTACCGATTGGCTGTCCTTAAAATCGATACCGCTGTCGCGTACCCAAGATTCGTCTGTCCAGCATCCGGTATAGAAAGCCAGGCTGCCGTCGCCTTTGGAACTGACGATTAAGGATTTGCTGTCGCCAAACGCAAAGACCTTGCCTCCTTTGACGAGCTCATAGATACGGGGCGCGTTCTTTTCGGCTTCGTACAGCGTCCCTTCTACGACAGTGATGCCGGAATAGAACGGCTTGATGGGCGTGAGATAGGGACGTATTTTTGAATTGGCGCCGTCGGCTCCTATGACCAGGTCGGCCGTTGCTGTCGTACCGTCTTGAAATAGCAGCGTCCAGCCCTTCTCTTCTTGCTGTAGCGACAGTATGTGGCTGTTCCATACGACCGTTTCGGGTTCTAATGAATCGAGCAGGATATCGCGCAGCGGCCCGCGGTCGATCTCGGGACGGAAGTGTTCGTGGCCAAAGTCGGTGCGACTCTCTTCTTCTTCGTGCTGGTCGTAAGCGATGTGTGCGTGCTTGTCGGCAATACGCATCTTGTCGGCTCCCGGTCGGTAGTTTTGCTTAAAGGCATCCATAAGGCCTGCTTGTTTAAGGGCTTTGAGTCCTGAGTCGTCATGCAGGTCGAGCGTGGCTCCTTGTACTCTTACAAACCGTCCGGCGTCTCTTTCGTATACTTTTACGTTGGCGCCCTTGCGTTGCAAAAGTCTGGCGAGCGTGAGTCCTCCGGGACCGCCGCCTACGATGGCTATCTTTTTGTCTTGTAGTACCATAGTGTTGAAAATTTAAATTTTACAAGGCAAAACTATTGCTTCTTCAACAGTGAAAATTGTATAAATCGGTCGTTTTTGTTTTGGGATAAGGCTTTGGGAGGCACGCCGGAAAACTTCTTGACGTCGCGTATGAAATGGGCTTGGTCGGCAAAGTCCTGCTCGGGGAACAGCTTGCCTTCTTTGAGGTGGTCAAAAGAGGCCCTGAACCTTAGTATGTCGCAATAGGTCTTGAGCGGAAGGCCGAACTGGCTGCTGAAATAGCGGTTGATCTGCCGGCTGCTCCATCCGGCTGTTTCGGAAAGTTCTTTTACCGTCATACTACCGTTAGAAGCATAGATCTGTTCAAAAAGCCGCAGCTTCCTGCTGTCGGGATTGCTCTGTATCAGGCTTTCTATCTTCTGGGTTATCTTATGGCAGAAAGAATCAAAATTGGACAGGTCGTCTTTTGTGATGTTCCAAAAATCGGCAGGCAGAATACATCCGTTATTCAGCAGCGAAGAAACACTGCCTTCTAGCAGGTATTCTACTGCAAGCAGGCGAAGGCTGACGGCAAACATAATCCGTCCGGGGTCTAGTTCGGTATACGAAGGTTCGGTATCGAGTCCGCGAAGGTTGCCTTCGAAAGGGTCTGAATCGGAATAGGAAAACAATATATCGATCCTTCCATCGGGCAGCACGATGATACTTTTGGGCTCGGCCGAGGTGCTATGAAGCATCCAGAAGCTTTCGACATAATCGGCTATCGAGGGATCGGGCTTGGCAATCTTGTATAGTAGCGGGCTTTCCATTCTTTACTGTATGCTGGCAGTACTATAGCTTCTTGGCCTCACTGCTCTACGAAATTACTAAAAAAAGTCGCCTGCGCAAAGCATCATTACTTCTTGCCGCGCCGAAGCTGATATTTATCATCTTTTAGACGAACAGGTTTGCCCATCTTTGCGATTCTTTTAAATTGTATTACATGACCACTACTCCTTCTATCCATACCTTCCATATTCCTGTCATGGGACTTTCGTTTACGATCGACAGTCCGATACGGGTCGCACAGTACGGAATTTCTTCTGTCGTTTCTATAGTCGATGATGAGCTTATCGAAAAGATGAGTGCGTTTTACAGCCAGAAATTTAGCCTGCCGTATCAGGAGATTACCAAAAAATTTCATGATTATCGTGCGGAACGCATCAAAAGCTACCTCAACTTGATGGACCGTATCGTTGGCGAGAAATTTGAGGCCTTTAAACTGGAGCTTTCGGAAAGCCGGCTGGCCCTCGACCGTTTTCTCGGCATGCTGCCGAACCAGTCGGACTTTAAAAAGGGACTGCTCGAACTGCTCGAGAACGGCAACCAATTGGGACAGAGCGTACGCGACTTTCTGGAACGGCATTTCTCGCCGGGGGCTATCGACGTGAACATCATGACGAAAGTCGACAGGGATACTTATGACAAAAACGAACTGCTTCCGCCTGCCTTTAGCGATGCCCATACGGCCCTGCGGGGCTTTGCGATGAGCCGGCTGCAATCGTCGGTCGTATTTTCTGCAGGCATGAATCCGCGGCTCTACAGCTATATGGAAAGCTTTGGCTGTTTTTTTCCAGATGCGGAGGGACGGCTCGAGAAAAAAATCGTCTTGAAGGTGAGCGACTACCGATCTGCCTTGATACAGGGAATTTTTTTGGCCAAGAAAGGCTTATGGGTGTCGGAATACCGTATCGAGTCGGGACTGAACTGCGGCGGGCATGCGTTTGCTACGGAAGGGCTGCTGCTGGGCCCGATATTGGAGGAGTTTCGGCTGAAACGCAATGAGCTGGCGGTGGGAGCGCACGTGCTGTTGTCGAAAGCCTTGGAACAGAAAGGGCTTCCGGTTCCGGCACAGCCGCTGCCGTTAAAGATTACGGTGCAAGGGGGCGTGGGTACGGCGGCTGAGCATGATTTTTTACTGCAGCAGTACGGGGCCGATGCCGTGGGATGGGGCTCTCCTTTCTTGCTGGTGTCCGAGGCTACCTCTGTTGATGGTGAAACCCGAAAGCTGCTGGCTGCCGCCGGCGAAAAGGATTTGTACTTGAGTCGTATCTCGCCGTTGGGCGTGCCTTTTAATACGGTACGGGGCACGACGAACGAGCGGCTGAAACAGCACCGCATCGATTTAGGACGTCCGGGGAGTTCGTGTCCAAAGAAATACCTCGCGCTGGATAAGACGCTTGACGAAAAGGGGCTTTGTACGGCATCGCGCAAGTATCAGGAGCATCAGCTGGCCTTAGTAGAGCATGAGAAAGACGGGCTTAGTGCCGAAGCGTATAAAAAGAAACGGTCAGACATTACAGAAAAAGCCTGCCTGTGCGTTGGGCTTGCCAATGCGTCGTATCTGGAGCAGGGCATCACGGTAAAGGGCGAAGCGCAGGGCGTTGTGGTCTGCCCGGGACCTAATATGGCGTATTTTGACCGAGAGGTGTCGCTGTACGATATGGTGCGCCATATTTACGGCAACGGCTCGGTGATGGGTTTTCCGGATCGTCCGAATTTGTTTGTAAAAGAGGCGCGGCTGTATATCGATTACTTAAAAAAGGAGGTGCTGCAAAATGGCGCGGCAGCTACGGCAGGACAGCTAAAGAAATGGGCTACGTTTCAGAAGAACTTGCTTGGGGGGATTGCGTATTATAAGGAGTTGTTCGAGTCGGTTTCTGTAGTTTTGGGAATGGATGCTGATCCATGGAGCGTGTTACAGGAGGAGATTGAAAGAATAGAAATTGGAATACCCTGCTAACTAAAAACCGAAACAGTTATTGTTTCGGTTTTTTATGCGGTATTATCTTTCAAATCCGATTGATTTTTTATCGGGCTTATAAAGTGCCTGCAGTTCGGCATACTTTTCTTCTAGTTCTGCTTTGGTCACTACTTCAATATCATATAGCCATTTCAGATTATGGTAATTGTAGTCGTACTCAAGGTTTGAATCAATCTGAAAATAGGTTTCCTTTAAATAGGCATTTCTTTTTTCGTATAGCATATCCAAAAAAGTATTGGTCTCTAGTACGCTTGGCTTGTCTTTTTCGACGAGAAGAAAGGTGTTATTTGCTAGCTTGATCTTCCAGAAGCTTTTACGGTTCAGTAAATAAAAGCCTAGAAAACCGACAGCTACTGTTCCGAAAATAATAAACATTTCTAAACCTGACGACTCGCCTTCCGTCTCGGCAAATGAAAAACCGAGCAAAGCGATTACGAAAAATCCTATTGCGATAATAGCAAAAATAAGCTGCATGTCTTTATATGAGTTTTTTTCGCGTATATCTTCATATCGAATCTTGTATTCGTTCTCGTTACCGTATTTTAAGGTCTTATAATTAAGCTTTGCTTCTAGCAGCGTTATTTCGCGAGTAATAAAAAGTTTTCTTTGGCGTAGTGTTTCCATCGTTTCTTTGTGTATAATAGTGCAGCATTGCTTGTCATTCGTATCAATGCGACACGAATATATTAAAAAAGCTTGAGAGCTTATTGTTTTTTTTAGATAGTGTGTTTCTTATAAACAAGAGACCTTTCTGTTGAAAGGCCTCTTGTTCGCAAACCTACTTATTTGGAGAGTGTCATATCGAGGCTGTTGATCTGCCCTCTTTTGATTTGGAATGGCCTGGAGCTAAACGGCTGGTAGTCTCTGGCCTTGGCTGTCACAATGATCATTCCGTAAGGAATGCTTTTCATCTGGTAGTGTCCGTTGTCATCTGTAACAGCGGTAAAGGGCGTGCCGTTCAGGGCTACTACGGCATCGGGTATGGGTTTTCCTTGCGTATCGACAATCTTGCCCTTGAGCTGTGTGGAGGTTGAGGAAAGATTAATAATCACGCGGTTGGCTTTGTAGGCCAATACAAAATCGGGATAGTTCTTCTTAAAGCCTACAACGGTCTTGTCGAGGTGTTCTTTTAAAAGGAGGGCGTTCTTCGCAAATAGGTTTTTGATGTTCTCGCGTACTGCTTTTTTGATAGCCGCCGCATTCTTGGGATTCGGTACCTTCTGCTCATAGTCGTCAATCATGGCTTCTAAGGTATCGAGCGCAGACTGGTTGATTCCGTAGTGTGCCAGCCCCGACAGGTGTTCCTTTCCGATATCGCTAATGTTGCGGATACGCGAGCCTACCTGTCCATCCTTAGTGCGGAATAGGTCTGAAAATGAAAAACTAACTTTTTCCTTGAGTTCATTGTTGCCTGATTTGACGGCATAGGCAGAAATCGGCAGGGCGATGTCTATGGCCATCATGGCCAGTGCTTTTTTGGCTTCCACCTTGTCGGTCGTGATTCCTTTGGTGACCAGGTCTTCTTGCTGGAATGCTGCTACTATGGCTGCATTGTTGGCCTTGAGTAACAGAAACGATTCTTGAAAGGCGGGTACTGTGGCGATAATTACAGCGTTGCTGTCTCCATGGGCTTCTACGGCCCTGCTCATTCGCAGGCGTGCTTCTTGTGTCTTGTTCATCGTGAGCTGATTTTATGGTTTATACTTTTCCAAATTTAACGAAATTTGTTACATAATATTGTATTTTATAATAATTTATCTCAATTATCACAATTATTGATATAATTTATTGATTGTTATATTTAATTGAAAAGGTTGTAAAGTCGATTGTAAAGTGATTAAAGTGCGTTGTACACACTCTAAAGGCAATTGCTGAACTTGTAAAGGCGATTGCAAGCTCTAAAAGCGTATTGCACAGGATACAGAGTCGATTGCAGCACCTAATAAGCTACTTGTAGCGATAAAAAAGTGGATTTTTAAAGGTAAAAGATGGATTGCATGCTTTTATAAGTGAATTGCATGAAACAAAAAATAGGTTGTAATGATTTAAAAGTGGATTGTACCGCTATGAATTACCGTTGTTTGCTGCTTATTGGCTATAGCAGCCTGGTATTTTGGGATGGTACTCTTCCTAGCCTTATTTAATTTTGTGCCTGCCTTATTTTAACGTTCTTTTTGGGTACTGCCGAACTATTAATGACTAGCTTTACAATAAACACATCCAGATGCATGCTATATCCCACATTCTTACCCTGAGTTTTTCTAAGTGCAAGGTCTTGATTGAAGAAAAAGATATCAGGCAGTTTTTGACCGAGAGAATCGAGAGTGGCACGGGGCTGTCACGGTATTTTGGAAAAGAACTGGACGGAAGCATCGAATGCAACGAAGGGGAATTTCTTTCGGAACTCCAGAAGTCAGGCTATATGCATTTTTATTTTAACGGCGAAAAAACGGCCAGCATCAACTATAAGATCAGTGATGAAGACGTATTTGAATTAGTATTGTCTGCTCTTTCAGAAAACACGGTGCAGCAGATTGGGATTGATGATAAGGGTGTAAGCCTTTATATTGATTAGGTTATACCGAAAAAAGAAAGGTATCTTTATTAAAATCTGCACTGTCGAACTGAAATGAGATGTCTACGATGGACTTGATAATCTTCTTAAGTCCATCAAAGTCTTTTGGCTTTTTGACAAAGATATTTGCCCGGTTATTAAACGCCAGTTCTTGATTGCTTTCTGTAGTGGAATTGGAATAGATGGCAATTGTCAAGTCTTTAAGGGTATTGTGGGAACGGATTTCTTTAAGGCAGTCGATACCGCTCATGGTCGGGAAATGGATTTCTAAAAAAATAATACTCGGCAATTGTATATCGGTATCGTTCAGGTGCTCCATCACGTCTTCGCAGCTATGAAAACACAAGAGCTTTAGGTTGCGGTCGATTTCTTCGACCGCTTTGCGGAAATTACGGCATTCTTCTAAATCCTCATCCACCAAAACTATATTCGTAATAGCATACTCCTTCATTGACCTTCGATATTAATAATGTAATTTATACGTTTTTCGTAAAGGTAGTCAAAAAGCAGCCAAAAGATTTTTTTTGGCTTTTATTTAGGGTATTGTTGGCTTTGGCTTTAATTTATAAAGCTTTCTTTGGTGATTTCTACTTTGAGATCCTTCTTACTAAACAGCATCTCGTGACTTCCGTTTTCTTCTTATCACATAACGTAATGTTTTTTGCTTATTCGCTGGAGCGTTGCTAGAAAAAGCAGATTATTTTCCTTTTTTCAAAGAAAAACTATAAAACGATATAAATTCTGCGTGAAATCGTATAATTTTTAGCTACCTAAATGGAAGTATTTTAAATGCCTGAAAAAAGACCCTCCTTTTATGATTAAAAATGATCGCTTAGACGAAGTGCATGAAAACGCCGGATGCTTGTCCAGAAATATATTGCTTTTTATTACTGCCGTAGCACTTGTGGTTATTCTTGCAGCTTGCTGGATGTATCATATTCATTGCGTGAGGGAGAAAGCACTACGGGAAATTATTATAAAGGAATAAGAAAGCCGTATCTCTGAAGCAATGTTTCAGAAGTACGGCTTTTTCCTTATTGCAATTGCTCGGCTACAAATTTTCTGCTGTAGTCTTTTATGAGCTCTCTTGTGTGCCTAAACTGTTCCTTAATTTCATCCTCCGTGCCTATCGCTTTGGCAGGATCGGGGAAATTATGATGGAAACGCAATGCTTTGGTCGGGAAGAAAGGACAGTTTTCTTTGGCATTGTCGCATACCGTGATGACAAAGTCAAAATCAATATCGAGGTATTCGTCGAGATTGTTTGAGGTATGGTGCGCAATGTCGATACCATCTTCTTGCATGATAGCAATGGCCCTAGGGTTTACGCCATGGGTTTCAACTCCGGCGCTAACGATAACGGCTTTATCGCCCGCGAAGTGCCTAAGATAGCCTTCGGCCATCTGGCTTCTGCAGCTGTTGCCCGTGCAGAGCACTAAAATCTTTTTTGTTTTCATATATTCTTATACAAGCAGCCAGATCAGGTTGATGATGCAGAATTTAGGATCGAATCCGAAAATAAGCTGCAAGACGATAACCGATGTGGTGATAATTATTGGTTTTTTATATCGAATCCATTTTTCTTTCATGACTAGCAGCATCCTGAATTTGGCGCGCATCTGGAAGCGTCTGACGTTGCTTGTAGTCCTGATAGCGCTACTTTTTGTTTTTGGGACGGAATGCCGCACGCTTCTTGTGCCAGGCACGCGGTTGTCTTGTTTTTTAGTACAAATGTTTTTCCGTTAAAGTCTAGATCGTATTTGCCGATCGTGCCGCTCTGGTATTCTACTTCTATTTCTGAATCTTCTATGCCTAGTTTTTCTTCGGACAGCTGGATGATGTGCAGCAGCTTGTTTGGCTTTAGCCGGTGTTCAAAATCATCTGCATTCCAGAGCTGGAAGCTTACGGCTTTTTCATGGCGGACGGTACCGCCGCAGTCAATAAAGTGTTTTTGGATGATCCCTACTTCCGTAACGTGAAAGTGTTCGGGAACAAATGTCCCGTCTTCTAGCTGGAATTCGACATTTTCTAATGCCGGCAAAATTTGTTTTACGTCTGATAATTTCATGTGTTGTCTACTTTTAACGTGTTAATCGTAATATTGCGATACATAAATTCAAAAAAAAGCCTAGCAGCATTCTTCTGTTTTGATGGTATCTGAAAAAAAATGGTTCAATTCTATTTTTATCTGTTTCCAGGCTTTTTCGTCTATGCAATAGCAAACGCTGGTGCCTTCAATATTCCCTTTTATTATTCCTATGTTCTTGAGTTCTTTTAGATGCTGGGAGATGGTGGCTTGGGCCAGTCCGAGTTCCTGCACCAAGTCGTTGCAGATACAGGCATCTTGCTTGATGATGTATTGCAGTATGGCAATGCGGGCCGGATGCGCCAAAGCTTTTAAGACTGTTGCCAGCCTGTTCTGCTCTTCATTAAAGATATCTTTTTTTGTAGCGCCCATGTATTGTTTATTATATCGCAATATTACGATATATAGTTTATACAGCCAAATTATTCGTGAAATTAATTACAGCATCTTACTTATATCCCCTCGCTTGTAACAAAAATAACTCTGCATACCTTCCGTTTAGCGCGAGCAATTCTTCATGCGTCCCGATTTCGAGCAGCTGCCCTTTGTCTAACACCAGGATACGGTCGGCCAGGCGGGCTGTAGAAAAACGGTGCGAGATCAGCACGGCAGAACGTCCTTCGGTCATTTGGGCAAAACGCTGGAAGACTTCATATTCGGCACGGGCATCGAGCGCGGCCGTCGGTTCGTCGAGAATCAGCACGGGTGCTTCTTTCATATAGATACGGGCCAAGGCTACTTTCTGCCATTCGCCTCCCGAGAGTTCTACTCCATTATTAAAACGCTTGCCGAGTGCCTGTTCGTACTGATTGGGCAGCTTGTCGGCTATGGCATCTGCCATGCTGCCTTGGGCTGCTTTTTTGATTAGCGCTTGGTTGCCAAGCTGGGTAATGTCGCCTACGGCAATGTTGCTGGATAGGGTCATCTGGTAGCGAAGGTAGTCTTGAAAGATAACGCCGATATTGTGCTGCAGCTCTTTGGGGTCGTATTGCTTAAGGTCGATCCCGTCTAACAGGATGCGTCCTTCTGTCGGTTCGTAGAGGCGCGCCAGCAGCTTGACCAAGGTGGTCTTTCCGGCTCCGTTTTCGCCGACGAGCGCCAGCGTTTCGCCAGGATGTAGCGTGAAATTAAGATGGCGGTTGGCCCAGTTCTCGCTGTGGCGGTACTTGAAGCCGACGTTTTCAAAGGTGAATCCTTCGCGAATCGGATTCGGGAACGGTATCGGGTTCTTGGCAACGGCTATAGAGGGCTTGATCTGGAAAAAGTCAAGGAAGTCGTTAAGATAGATAGCGCCTTGCGAGATGACGGTGAAGCGCAGCAGTATGCCTTCGGTAAAGGTTCGCAATTGGCGGAAGGAACCTGCCAGAAAAGTCAGGTCGCCCACCGTAAGATGGCCTGTAATGGTGCGGGTAATGATATAAACGTAGGCGCCGTAGTATCCGGTACTGCCGAGCATGGAAAAGAGCGTGCCCCAGAACGACCTGCGTTTGGCGAGCTTGCTATTGTCGTAATAGAACTGGTCTGAAAGCTTCTTGAAGCGGGCGATGACAAAATCGGCCAGGTTGAATATCTTGATTTCTTTGGCCGTCTCGTCGCTGGCACCGAGGTAGCGGAGGTAATCGAGCTCGCGGCGCTCGGGGGTCTGGCTTCGGGTAAGGGAATAGTTCTGGCTGTTGAAATAGGATTCTCCGAGAAAGGACGGCAGTATGGTGATGATGAGCAGCAGTATGAGCAGCGGACTGAAAGTAACGAGCCCTGCGATAAGGAAGACCATAGAGATAATGTCTTGCAGCTGCGACATGACCTGCGAGAGCAGCATGGTACGGCCAAGGGTCTGCTGGCGGGCACGCTCGAGCTTGTCGTAGTATTCTGAGTCTTCGGTTTGTTCTAAATCTAGGTCGGCGGCATGCCGCATGATCTTGACTGATGTATGGTTGGAAAAGGTATCTCCGAGCAGGCTGTCGAGGAGCGCAATGGTACGGCTCAGGGCGTCTGAAGTAATGGCAAGGATAAACTCAAGGGCAACGAGTTCCCACAGGTAGGTGGTGTCGTGCGGCTGTGGGGTGGTGCTGAGCTGCACGACTTGATCTACGATGAGCTTGCCCACATAGAGCAGGGCTACGGGCATGGCGGAACGAAGGACGCGAAGGACGATGCTGAACAGTGTCTTTTTGGGACTGCTCTGCCAGACGAGCTTGAAAAAGGCAGGAAGGTTGCTCAGGGCGCTTATCTTTTCTTTGAAGGTAGGCTTTTTGGGAGCTATGGGCGGCTGTGGTTTTTTCATGCCTTAAATTTACAAATTTTTGCAAGGCCAATGGCAGGCGCCGGACTTGGTTTTCTGTACTCTGAAACGATAACCGCATTTGTTTGCAGTATAAAGGCTGTATTCTTATGGCTAGCCGCATAAAAAAAGACCTCCGTAACGAAGGTCTTTCTGCATTCACTTGAATTATAAAAACAGGCCGCACTTGTAATTGGTTATTCTGGAATACCAAACAGGGCACAGATTTCTTCGTAGCTCTTATTTCTATAATTTACTTGCCGTGCCGCAGGAGTGCCGCCTGGGATAATGATATAGCGGATGGTCACCAAGGAGCTTATAGGTACCGCTGGGGTTCCTCCATCGTGACGGAACCTGAAAACTTTGAGATTGCCTAGAGCGGGATAGGCTGCAATTGTATTTTCAGTGCCTCCTGCGCGCGAAGTATGAGGCAAGGGAACGGTTTCTGTGCTAAATCGAAGGTAGGCCAATACGGCACCTGTTTCTAAGATGCCTGTCGTAATCTCAGGCGCAGCAAAATTATAGAGGAGTCCAGAAGTACCGTCTATGGTTGCGGGTGCTCCCGTTGGAACGGCAAGCCATTCGCTATAGATTACGTTTGCTGTTCCTGGCTCGCCATTGAGTCCGTCTTCACCATCTTTTCCATCATCAGAACAAGAAATAGCCAAGGCGGCAAAAATCATCACTACTAGTAAGCGGGTTGGTTTTAGGGTTGGTTTCATAACAATTAGGTTTTCATTTATACCACGAAACTAAGCAACCCATGGCAAGCCCAAAAGCTAAAATATACGAACGGCGTTTTTAATCTATGAACAGCAGCTGTTTTGGATAGGAAACTAAAAAAGACCTTCTTTCGAAGGTCTTTTTGTTTTTATGAAGACGGCAAAGCCGATTACATATTTCTTCTGTACTGTCCGCCAACTTCAAATAGCGATGCGGTGATTTCGCCAAGAGAGCATACTTTCGTAGCTTCCATCAATTGTGCAAAGATATTTTGGTTGTTGATGGCCGCATCTTGAATGATGGCGAGCTGTTCTTTCATGTTTTCGCCATAGGCCTTGTGCAGGTTTTCTAGCGTGTGGATCTGGAACTGTTTTTCTTCTTCGCTGGCACGGATAACTTCAGCCGGAATGACCGTCGGCGATCCTTTAGAGCTCAAGAAGGTGTTGACCCCGATGATCGGGAATTCGCCTGTATGCTTCAGCATTTCGTAGTACATGCTTTCTTCTTGGATTTTAGAGCGTTGGTACATGGTTTCCATAGCACCTAATACGCCTCCTCTTTCGGTAATCCTGTCGAATTCTTGCAGTACGGCATCTTCTACCAAATCGGTCAGCTCTTCGATGATGAACGAGCCTTGTATAGGGTTCTCGTTTTTGGCAAGTCCCAGCTCTTTGTTGATAATCAGCTGGATGGCCATGGCACGGCGTACGGATTCTTCTGTAGGCGTCGTGATGGCTTCATCATAAGCATTGGTGTGCAGCGAGTTGCAGTTATCATAAATAGCATACAGTGCCTGCAGCGTGGTACGGATATCGTTGAAATCGATTTCCTGCGCGTGCAGCGAACGGCCTGATGTCTGGATATGGTATTTCAGCATTTGGGCTCTTTCGTTGGCGCCGTATTTGTTCTTTAAGGCTTTAGCCCAAATCTTTCTGGCAACGCGTCCGATTACGGCATATTCAGGGTCGATTCCGTTCGAGAAGAAGAACGAAAGGTTCGGACCGAAGTCGTTGATGTCCATGCCGCGGCTTAGGTAGTATTCTACATAAGTGAATCCGTTGGCAAGGGTGAACGCCAGCTGCGTGATCGGGTTGGCTCCTGCTTCTGCAATGTGGTATCCGGAGATTGAAACGGAATAGAAGTTGCGGACATTGTTCGTGATGAAGTACTCTTGTACGTCGCCCATCAATCGCAAGGCAAATTCGGTAGAGAAGATACAGGTGTTTTGTGCCTGGTCTTCTTTAAGGATATCGGCCTGAACAGTTCCGCGCACTTGCGATAGCGTTCTGACCTTGATTTGCTCGTAGACGTCTTTCGGCAGTACTTGGTCACCGGTTACTCCTAAGAGCATAAGACCCAGTCCGTCGTTTCCTTCTGGAAGCGCACCGTTGTAACGCGGCCTTTCTATTTTTTTCTTTTTGTAGATTTCGTTGATCGTTGCTTCTACTTCGTCTTCGAGATTGTTTTCTTTGATGTAGATTTCACACTGCTGGTCGATAGCGGCATTCATAAAGAAGCCCAACAGCATCGGCGCCGGACCGTTGATGGTCATACTCACCGACGTAAGCGGATGCGCCAGGTTAAAGCCTGAATATAATTTCTTGGCATCGTCTAAACAGCAGATAGATACTCCGGCATTACCGATCTTTCCGTAAATGTCTGGTCGAAGGTGCGGATCGTTTCCGTATAAGGTCACGCTGTCAAAAGCGGTAGACAGCCTTTTGGCAGGAAGTCCTGCGCTCACATAGTGGAAACGCTTGTTGGTTCTTTCTGGCCCTCCTTCTCCGGCAAACATTCTTGACGGGTCTTCGCCTTCGCGCTTGAACGGATACAGCCCAGAAGTGAACGGGAATTCTCCCGGCACGTTTTCTTGCAGGCACCATCTGAGGATATCGCCCCAAGCTTCGTACTTTGGCAGAGCTACTTTTGGTATCTGCGAGTGCGACAGCGATTCGGTGTGTGTGGCGATCTTGATTTCTTTGTCACGTACTTTAAACGTATAGACTGGATTTTTGTATTTGTTTACTTTTTCGTCCCACGTCAAGATGATTTCCCAGTTGTACGGGTCAAGGTCCATCTTTACTTTGTCGAACTGGTTGAGCAACAGGTTCAAGAAGATACGGGTCTCGTTTTGTTCTTCTAGAGCGCTTGGCAAAACAGAATCATCATTGATTCCGGCTTTGTTGATTTCTGGCGTCTTTCCGGAAACGGTCTCGATCGTCTTGAAAATTCCGTATAGTTTTTGGGCTACTTGCTGCTGTGTAAGCGCAGTAGCATCGTATTTGCGGTTATTTTCGGCAATTTCTGAAAGATAGCGCGTTCTGTGCGGCGGAATGACGAAGATTTTTTCGCTCATTTCGCGGGTAATTTCGAAAGTCGATTTTAGGTCGGCTTCGGTCTTTTCGTCAATCTTGTCCATGATGGCTTTGTAAAGCGTATTCATGCCCGGATCATTGAACTGCGAAGCGATGGTTCCGAAAACCGGAAGGTCATCTGGATTGGCATCCCAAAGGTTATGGTTTCTTTGGAATTGTTTTTTGACATCGCGAAGTGCATCAAGCGAACCTCTTTTGTCGAATTTGTTGATTGCGACAAGGTCGGCAAAATCAAGCATGTCGATTTTTTCAAGCTGGGTTGCCGCTCCAAATTCTGGAGTCATTACGTATAAGGACACATCGGAATGGTCCATGATTTCGGTATCCGATTGTCCGATACCTGAAGTTTCTAATATGATGATGTCGTATTTGGCGGCTTTCAAGACCTGAATGGCTTCGGCAACGTATTTAGACAATGCTAAATTGGACTGTCTTGTCGCCAACGAGCGCATATAGACACGCGGGTTGTTGATGGCGTTCATACGAATCCTGTCGCCCAAAAGTGCTCCGCCTGTTTTACGTTTTGACGGATCGACAGAGATAAGACCGATTGTTTTTTCTGGGAAATCAATCAGGAATCTTCGCACCAATTCGTCTACTAAAGAAGATTTTCCGGCACCGCCTGTTCCGGTAATACCCAATACAGGAATCTTGCTGGTTTCATTCTGCTTGTGGATCGTGTCTAAAGTTTCTTTTGCAATTTCCGGAAAGTTTTCTGCTGCGGAAATAACACGGGCAATTGCCGTAGGGTTCTTGTCTTCGAGGTGGCTGGCTTCTCCGTTCAGCTTGTCGCCGATAGGAAAGTCCGATTTCTGTACCAAGTCATTGATCATGCCTTGAAGGCCGAGCTCGCGCCCATCGTCTGGAGCATAAATTCTGGTGATACCGTAGTCTTGGAGTTCTTTTATCTCGTCTGGCAGGATTACGCCGCCTCCGCCTCCGAAGATTTTGATGTGCCCTGCTCCTTTTTGGTTGAGCAGGTCGTACATGTATTTGAAATATTCGTTGTGTCCTCCTTGGTAGGATGTCATGGCTATGGCATTGGCATCTTCTTGGATGGCAGTATTTACTACTTCTTCAACGCTTCTATCGTGTCCTAAATGGATTACCTCGACTCCCGTCGACTGGATGATACGTCGCATTATGTTGATTGCAGCATCGTGTCCGTCAAAAAGAGCTGCAGCGGTTACAATTCTTACTTTATTTTTAGGAATATAAGGTTTTGCTTGTTCCATTTTAAAATATATGTCAATTTTAGGTGTGCAATTTACGAAATTCCTAAAAATCTGGAAGGATTTATTTGGTATTTTAATTTAAGGTTAAGACCCTGTCAGGGTTTAAAACCCTGACAGGGTCTTAACGAATAACATCGTATAAAAAACCCTCCTAGCGCTTGGACGCTAGAAGGGTCGGGGATAAAAACTCTAAATATTGTTTATGGACACAACATTTACATAACTATTGGGTATTCTGTGGACTGCATTATTTCATCATCGCTGGGTCGATATCGACACCTAATCCTTGCGCTATTCCCATTCCTAGTCTAGGATCGGCCCTAAACCAGTGGCATAGCTGGCGATTGATGATTTCCATTCGCTTCGGCCCTTCAATACCAGACATGGCTCCAACGACATTGCTGATTAGGTTCTGCTGTTGCTCTGGCACTAAAAGCCTGAATAGGTTGCCCGGCTGGGTATAGTGGTCGTTTTCGCCTTCGGCATTGCGGTCGTACCATGCGGCCACATTGCTTTCTAATGCCCATGCTGGTTCTTTATAGGATTGGTCTACTACAATATCGTCAAAACTATTTGGGAAATAATTTGGTGCGCTGCCTCCGTTTCCGTCAACACGCATCTGCCCGTCTCTTTGGTAGTTGTTTGTGGCAAACGGACATCTATTCACAGGAATCTGCTCGTAGTTGGCTCCCAGCCTATAGCGGTGCGCATCAGGATAGGACAGTAATCTTCCTTGCAGCATTTTGTCTGGAGAATAGCCTATTCCATCTACGACATGTGCCGGAGCAAAAGCGGCCTGTTCTACATCTTGGAAATAGTTATCTGGATTTTTGTTGAGCTCGATGACGCCTACATCGATCAGCGGATAGTCACCGTGCGGCCAAACTTTGGTTAAGTCAAACGGATTGATGTGATACGTTCTTGATTCGGCTTCGGTCATTACTTGTATTTTCATGTCCCAACGCGGGAAGTTTCCTTTATCGATGTTTTCGATCAGGTCTCGCTGCGCAAAGTCCATGTCTTTTGATTTCATTTCGGCGGCTTCGGCATCGGTAAAGTTCTTGATGCCTTGTTTGGTCAGCATGTGGAATTTCACATAGAAGCGTTCGTTATCTTTATTGATAAAAGAAAAGGTGTGGCTTCCGAATCCGTGCATGTGGCGGTATCCGTAAGGCGTTCCTCTGTCTGACATGAGCGTCGTGACTTGATGAAGGCTTTCGGGATTCAGCGACCAGAAGTCCCACATCATCGTAGGCGATTTCATATTGGTATACGGATCGCGTTTTTGGGTGTGGATAAAGTCGCCGAACTTTTTCGGGTCTTTGATGAAGAACACAGGCGTGTTGTTTCCTACAAGGTCCCAGTTTCCGTCTTCGGTATAAAACTTCATTGCAAATCCTCTAGGATCTCTTTCGGTATCGGCTGATCCTCTTTCACCACCAACGGTAGAAAAACGCAGTAGCATTTTTGTTTCTTTACCAATGTGGGAGAAAATTTTTGCCTTGGTATACTTCGTAATGTCGTGCGTTACGGTAAAGGTTCCGAAGGCTGCGGAGCCTTTGGCGTGCACTACTCTTTCTGGAATACGCTCCCGGTTGAAGTGCGCCATCTTTTCGTGCAGGATAAAATCCTGTAGCAAAAGTGGTCCTCTTGGCCCTACGGATTGTGAGTCTTCATTTTCTACATAAGGTTTTCCGGAGGCCGTGGTGAGTTTGTTGTGTTCTTTCATAATTTAGTTGATTTATTGATAAATGCTTTATTTCTAGTTTGTTTTCTCAAATTTAGGAAATTGATTATTATAAACAAAATTGATTGTTTTTATCTTTTGATAGCTTTACATTATAGTAGCAAACGGTATGATGTTTGATTATCTTTGAAATCGAAAATTTAATCTTATGAAGAGACTATTCCTTTTAGCGTTATTTGTTGTGCCAATCGCCAGCTTTGGACAATTAGACGGATTCATTAAAAAGGCATCTGACAAGGTGCAATCTAAAACTGAAAAACTGCAATCTAAAACAGGTTCTAAAAGTTCTGGAGGTATTTTAGGCAGTACCGATATCAGTGCCGGCCTGAAAGAAGCGCTACAGAAAGGTATTACCGAACAGGTGACCAAACTGACAGCCGTAGACGGATTTTATAAAAACGAAGCGGTAAAAATTCTTTTTCCTGCTGAATTACAGAAAGTAGACAAGACTTTACGTTCTATGGGATTGTCGAGCCTAGCAGATGAGGGCATCAAAGTATTGAACCGCGCTGCTGAAGACGCTGTGAAGGAAGCTACTCCTATTTTTGTAAACGCTATTACGAGCATGAAGTTTTCGGATGCTAAAAACATCTTATTAGGGAATGAAAACGCGGCAACGACTTATCTTCAAGGTACTACTTCTACAGAATTATATTCTAAGTTCAGTCCGGTGGTAAAGACTTCGCTAAGCAATGTTGGAGCCGACAAGGTCTGGGAAGGCATTATCAAAAAGTACAATACGATTCCTTTGGTAACGAAAGTAAATCCGGACCTGAATGATTATGTAACCGACAAAGCGATGGAAGGCGTCTTTAAGATGATTTCTGTGGAAGAGAAAAAAATCCGTACGGATATAGGCGCACGCACTTCGCCGCTATTAAAAAAGGTGTTTGCAATGCAGGATTAATTCCGTACCTTTTAAAAAATTAAGAACTATGAAAAAGATTATTGTTTTTGCTTCCTTTATTTCTCTTTTCGGCTGTGCCGAACTGCAGCAGGTTGCCAGCCAATACCCGCAATTGGGAACGGCTCTCGGAAATCCGGATATTGCGGCGGGACTCAAGGAAGCCTTGAATAACGGAATCACGAAAGAGGTTTCTAAATTGACCGCAACGGATGGCTTTTTTAAAAACCAGATGGTAAAGATCTTGCTTCCGGCAGAATTGCAGAAGGTAGATAAAACGTTACGCAACATAGGCTTATCAAGCCTAGCC
This sequence comes from Flavobacterium endophyticum, assembly GCF_003634455.1. Taxonomy (GTDB): domain Bacteria; phylum Bacteroidota; class Bacteroidia; order Flavobacteriales; family Flavobacteriaceae; genus Flavobacterium; species Flavobacterium endophyticum. The sequence continues at coordinate 360,623 of NZ_RBLC01000001.1, forward strand.
GACGAGGGTTTAAAGGTGTTGAACCGTGCCGCCGAGGATGCCGTAAAAGAAGCCACTCCTATTTTTGTGAATGCGGTCAAAAACATGACATTTACTGATGCCAAGAATATCTTGTTGGGAGCTGATAATGCAGCTACGACTTATCTGCAGAATTCTACTTCTCAAGCACTGTATTCTAAATTCAGCCCAGTTGTCCAAAATTCTTTAGGAAAAGTTGGAGCTGATAAAGTGTGGAGCACCATCATCACAAAATATAATGCTGTTCCGATGACTACCGATGTGAATCCTGACCTGACAGATTATGTTACCGACAAGGCTATGGAAGGCGTTTTTAAGATGATTGCCGTAGAGGAAAAAGACATACGCACGAACCTTTCTGCTAGAACGTCTGACTTGTTAAAAAGAGTGTTTGCAATGCAAGACAAGAAGAGTTAAAAAGGACTCGTAAAAAATTAGTAATCAATAACATATAAATAACATTGCCTTAACATATATGCTCCAAAAAAAATTGGACATTTGCAAAGAGATTAATGGTTTTCTCATTTGGTTAGGGTTAGTTAGAAAAAAAATGCCAGTGCTTTTAGGAGCTCTGGCTTTTTTATTTGATGCTGTTTTTTTTATAAGGAATTCAAGAAATCGAGCAACGCATTTCTTTTGGCTGCGGATAGTTGCTTGAATTTTTCTTTTGCTTTTTGGGCTTCTCCGCCATGCCAGAGAATGGCTTCTGTCAAGTTTTTGGCTCTTCCGTCATGTAAAAAAGTAGTGTGTCCGTTGACAAGTCCCGTAAGGCCAATTCCCCATAACGGACGTGTTTTCCATTCTCTTCCTGTGGCTAGGAAATCGGGCCTATCGTCTGCAAGGTCGTCGCCCATATCGTGCAAAAGCATATCGGAATAGGGATAAATAGTCTGATACGCTAAAGCCGAAATCGAGCTCGGCCCTGTCACTTGCTTCGGAATATGGCATTTGGAACATTCTAAGCTTTCAAACAGTCTTGCTCCTTCTTTCACGCTTTTGCTATTGATGTTTCTAGCTCCTGGAACGGCTAATGTCTTGCAGTATAAGACAACTTGATCTACGATAGCTTGCGGTATTTCGGGATCATCATCGCGTCCGTCCTGTCCATTAGACTGATTGTGTCCTGTTTCGTTCGGGAAGACATAATTGGTAATTCCCATATCTTCTACATACGCAGCAGTGCATTGTACTAATAATGTACCTGTATTGGCTTTCCATCCGAATCTTCCCAAAACAGTCTGTCTTAAATAAGGATCCCAGACATAGTTGGCTTTTCCTGAAATGCCGTCACCATTGGCATCATTGATGTCTTGGTTTGCTAAAATATCTTGCTCAGTAATGGCTTCTAGAAGTCCCAAACCGAAAACCGGTGTCGCAATTCGAGGCGACAACATGAGTCCGCCCGGAAGGTTGGTATAAGGATCGACCAGAGAAATGACCGGCTTCTGCAAAACAATTACAGTGCCGTCTGCCAATGTTTCTGTTTTTTCTATAAAAGCAGCCTGATAACGTGCTTCTGGAAGGAATCCAAAAACGGCTTGGTTCTGAATCTGCACGCCAAAACCAGGAATAGGATTCGGCCCGCCATGTTCGTCTTGCCCAAAAATACTGGCTCTCATTAGCAGTCCGCTCCTGCTGTTTAAGTTGGCTGGAAAATTAGGACGTCCGTCATTCGGATGGCACGAAATGCAGGAAGAATTGTTAAAGATTGATCCCAATCCAGAGTTTACAAGCGCGGGAGCTGTTACAAAAACAGCTTCGAATTGGGTATCTCCCATAAGATGCATCTGCAAGTCAGCTGCCGAAAGGTTGGGTGCCGGTGTCCTGAACGCAATGCTGGTGGCAGAGAATATGGTAGTCTCGCCTCCGGCATACATCCTTTCGGAAAGATCGATATCAATATAAGACTCGTCATCATTTTTATCGCAGGAAAGCAGCGTGAGTCCCAAACTTGCCAGTAAAAATCCTTTTCTGATCATTCTTTTTGTCTGATTTTTATAGAAATGCAAAAAGAATATCCATATCCTGAATATCCTTTTTGCTTTTGATTATGATTGAAATTTGCCTAGTTGTTAGCAATAAATGGTTTCAATTGTGACTGGATCAAAACTTGCAATTCTGCTACTTTGTCTCTTGCATTTTCTACTGCTGGGACATTGTTTGTAACGGCATCGGTGAAAGTTCCAGGAATGGCTTCGATTGCTGCAATAGCGCCGTCGATTTTCGCCTTGATGTTAGCATCCAAAGTGCTGTTTTTTGGAGCAACAATGTCAGTCAGTCCTGAGTTTGTACCTCCATTAAAATCACCTAAATAGATGTTTTTGATGCTTCTCATGTTGTCAGCAAAATCTTTTTTAGAGTTGTTGCTGAAACGTGATTCTTCTTGAGAAACGCCTTCGTCTAGCGGTGTTTGGATTTTCCCTGTAGAAACCTCATCAGCAATCGTGATCAATCCGTTGATGATTTCTTCTAAAGCTGCTTTTTGTGAAGCATATCCTTGGTTACCTGTATTTCCAGCATTGATAAAGTGTCTTGCAAAGTTACCTCCTGATTCTTTCCAGCCGTCATACAGAAGCTGTGTATTGTTTTGCAAATCGGCAGCAGCTGCTCTCAAATATTCCAATTCTCTAGCTGTCAAAGCGCTTGCTGCTTTGTTTCCGTTGATACCCCATACTAAATATTCGATCAAGTGGAAACCGCGCGCTTCTACGTTTGCTTCGATAGTCGCTGTCGTGATTGGGTTACCGCTGTTCAAGATGTCATTCATCGCGTTAACGTCAACTGGCCAAGTATCCATCGCAGGGTCGATTCCTCCTGTGTCTACTGGTCCGTATAAAAATCCTTCTGATTGTTCCCAAGGAGATCTTGTCGCTTTCCAAGCTTCTTTTACTGCTGTCAAAGCTGTTTCGTTTCCGATTGTCAGAGCATTTACAGCTGTTTTTAAAGCGATTGCTTTGTTATTCAAATCTTCGTACGTTTTGGTAATTACGTCTTTAGACAAATCTGTAAGTACTTCTGAATATAATCCTGCATTAGGGTCTGTTCCAGAAGAATCATCGTTATTACTGCAATTCACTAACATTACAGAAGACATTGCCAATAAGCTCAGGCTAAAAATTCTCTTTTTCATTATGTTCAAGTTTAAAATATTGGTTAGTAATTATTTTAGAATGAAAATCCGATTCCTGCTGAAAAGGTATTTTCTTGTTGTTTTTTCCCTGTGAAAGCCAGCGTATTTGGATCGAAGTTTTCTGAACCTAGCCTTCTGTTTTGGTAATGTGCTTTTAATACAATCTGTGGGTGAACGAACCAGTTGAAGCCTCCCATGATGGCACTTCTTTCCCATCTTGGCTTTTTAACTACGTTTCCTTCCACTTCATTCATCGTATCATAGTAGTCGTAGCGTACGAATGGATAGACTTTTTGTTTTGTCGTCTGGTTGAAGAAATGCAATACTTCGTAACCGCCTTCAAACGAGAATCCTAAAGCATTTTTTCCGACAGGCGTTCTCTTCACGCCCAAATTGTTAGAAAGCGAAGCATTTTTTGCCGTGACGATGTTTGAGTTTTCAAGATTTCCCCATAATACGATGGAATTGAATCGAAGGTAGTCTTCATCATACGTGATATGTCCTTCAAAAATCATCACATAAGCCGATTCTTTCATGTCATTCTTCGGACGGTTAGCCGCTGCATCGTTGATGTAAGCTGAAGCTCCGAAATAAGTGTATTTGTTTTTTCCGAATTTATAATCCAAACGCCCGGTGAAAGCCCAAGAATTTCCGTTTGACATTTCGAAACGAGTCTGGTAGCCTTCTTTAATCCAGCCTCTTGAACTGAATCCTGAAGCATCAAGACCGTTCGTGATTGAGAATTCATATTTTAGTCTTTTTAGGAAAGTTCCGTGAAATTGCACTCCGTTTTCGTACCAGCCCAACGGCAGGATTTCGTTTTCCATTTCCTGACGGTGCGTCGTGAAATAAGAAATAGGACGGTCTAAGTCTTGAGCCAATCCGAAGTGTATTTTCATCCTACCCGCCCTAATATTAAAATACGGACGGATGGCAAAATTGATATGGATCTGCTCGATTTTTACTTCTCCTCCTGCTTCGATTTCTTGTTCGTATTCACCGAATTCTTCTTGAGTATCCAGCTCTACTGTAGATCCGGTACCGCCATGCTCAAATTCGATTTCTGACTTGAAGCTGATCCAATCGTTAAAATTGTAGCCTAGATACAGGTTCAGACGTTCTGCATCGAACTTGTCTTTCATGTTGGGATCCGTATCGAATTTTGTGTAGTTATAGTAATTTACGACTCCATAGCCACTCAAGGTAAAGTTGCTCCAATTGAAAAGTGTTTTGTTTTCTTTGGCAAAATCTTTCTTGATTTCTGCTTTTAATTCTTCGCGAAGTTCTTGTTTTATTTCTGTTTTTATTTTTTCAATATCTAACGAATCCGTCTTTTGGGCAAACAAACAAACTGACGCAAATAAGAAGAAAAATAGTACTGCTTTTTTCATTGGAAAATAGAATTTGGCGCAAATCTATAAAATTATTTAAATACAGTCTAAATAAAAATAGAATATTTTTTAACTTAATTTTAAGAACTTGATTTTGAAATAATTAAAAAATATTTTCAAAAAAATCAATCTATTTTAAATCAGTCTAAATAAATATTAAATACATTTGTCCAAAATTTATTAAGAAATTACGCTCTCCAAACAAAATGGTACGCCAATTTATTTACAAGCAAATAGATAATAGCCAGCTAGTTGTATTTCGGATTTTATTCGGAGCTCTTCTTCTATGGCAAGTACTCGATTATACTTTATCTGGATGGGTGAAGAATAATTTTATAAAACCTTCTTTTACGTTTTCTCATATCGGCATGGAGTGGTTGCAACCGCTTCCTGGCAATGGCATGTATTATTATTTTGTTTTGATGGGAGTTTCGGCCTTATTGATTTTGATCGGGCTGCAATACCGTTTGAGCATTATAGTATTTACAATTTTATGGTCGGGTATCTATTTCATGCAAAAAACGACGTATAACAACCATCATTACCTTGTCATACTGATTTGTTTCTTGATGTGTTTGCTGCCTGCTAACGCCTATGCCTCTATCGATTCAAGAATAAATCCCAAAATTAAAAGGCTCATGATGCCTTCTTGGTGTTCGTGGACAATGGTACTGCAGATTGCCATTGTTTATTTTTATGCCTCAGTCGCCAAGCTGTATTCGGGCTGGCTGGACGGTTCTTTTACCAAAGGAATGCTGGCTAGGCATGCGCCTGATTTCCTAAAAGATTTTTATGCTCAAGAATGGTTTTATATTTTTATCGCTTATGCCGGGCTAGCCTTTGACTTCCTTGTCATTCCGCTACTTCTCTGGAAGAAAACACGCAATCTTGCTCTTGTGGCTTCTGTCCTCTTTCACATTTTCAACAAAGCACATTTGGGGATAGGAATTTTTCCTTTTTTAGCATTGAGCCTTATCGTGTTTTTTTATCCGCCAGAAACCATACGAAAATTATTTCTGTGGAGAAAGCATGAGGTAATAGTGAATGAAAATACTACGGAAGGAAAGAAAATCGTCCAATGGATACTCATCCCCTATTTCGTTCTCCAAATACTGCTGCCCATCAGGCATTACGCTATAAAAGGCGATGTCCTTTGGACCGAAGAAGGCCACAGATTAAGCTGGAGAATGATGCTTCGTTCCAGAAAAGGAACTACGAAATTCAAGGTCGTAAACAACCAGACTAAAGAAGTCAAATTCTATAAGCTCAAGAAAATCTTGACCAAAAAACAAATCAAGGGCATGCAGTCCAAACCTGATATGATCTGGCAGACAGCACAAAAGATTCGGGAAAAATATGCGCGAATTGGAAAAGACGTCAGCGTTTATGCAGATTCAAAAGTTTCGATAAATCACGGCGAAGCAAGAAGGCTGATCAATCCCAATGTGGATTTAGGCAGGGTCAAGTGGAATTATTTCTGGCATAACGACTGGATCTTATTGTACGACAAAAACGGAAATCTTATTCATTAATACAATCACTTTTAACACCAACCTTATGAAAAAAACAATACATTATTTAGTCGCCGGATTAGCAATCATCCTTGGAGCTTTCTTTGTCTACAAAGGCCTTGACAAGCATTTTCTTTCAGAATGCAAAGTATATGAACCGGACAGTCCGTTGCCATTAAACTATCGAAATCTGATAACAGCACTATGCACCTCTGGGTTCACCAAAGTAGTCGGAATTTTAGAAATCGCTTCGGGAATTCTCCTGATTATTTCAAGAACAAGATTGCTGGGCAGCATCATTTTACTTCCTGTAATCATTACTATTTTTCTCTTCCACTTGCTTATTGACAACCGTCCGCACGAGCTTGTAGAAACCGGAATTCCTCTTTTCGTAGCCATTGTGGTTTTTGCCTCTTATTATGACGTCTGGAAAGTCATTCTCACCGGAAGAAAAAATTAATCCAATCAAATCCCCCACAATGAAATCATTACTTTTTAGTGCTATCATGCTTGCCACAACGAGCATGATAGCACAAACAATCACTTTAGGAAACGGTACTTCATCAGGCACATCGGCTCCGGTCGCTTCTTGGTATAATTCTTCGGCAACTGAAAGTATCTATACGGGAACAGAAATTGGTACTACTGGAACTATCATTAAAATTTCCTATCAAAAAGCATCAGGTTCTTCCACCATAGAGCCGAATGTGAGAATCTATATGAAAACTACTGAATTGGCCGCAATCGGAACAGCGACATATTCTATTGGCGGTAGCAATTTTAGCAATTATACGCTGGTTTATGACGGAACAATTCCAAATGCTACACCTTCAGGTACTATGGAAATTAACTTGCAGTCTCCATTCTTTTTTTCTGATGGTTCAAAAAACCTATCCGTTTTAGTCGTTGGTTCAACATGCATTCCTTCCGGAAGACCACAATACAGATACACGACTACGCCTTCTAAAATGTCGGCAGGATTTACAGACGGAAGCATCGGTTGTGACGGCACCAATACTTGGAATTCTGCTTCGTCTATGTCGCCAGTTTGGGAATGTCCGAATTTGGTATTGACACTCCAATCTTCACTTTCTCTTGGAGAAACTATTTCAGCGAAAAACAATGTGCAGGTTCTTGCACAAAACGGACAATTACAAGTCTCTTCAGAAAAAACAATTATCTCAGAAATTACGGTGTTTGATCTTTCAGGCCGAAAACTTGCAGCAATCAAGAGCAATTCTGAAACTGCTACCATCGACCTAAACTTGACCAAACAGGTTCTGATTGTACAAATCAAGACTGCCGACAACCATATCATCAATAAAAAAATAATCTTCTAGAATGAAAAATATTTTGCTACTGTTTCTGCTTACTGTCAGCTTCCCTGCCCTTTCTCAAAAATGGAACACTTCAATTGCAGAAGCAAAATCAATCGCTTCTAAAGAAAGCAAACCAATCGTGCTCGTATTTTCTGGCTCTGATTGGTGTGCTCCCTGCATCAAGCTTGAAAAAAGTGTGTGGCAATCGGAAGAATTCAAAAAAGAAGCCAATGGCAATTGGGTCTTGGTGAAAGCCGATTTCCCTAAAAAGAAAAACAATACACAATCGGAAGAGCTGAAAGCACAAAACCGGGCCTTGGCCGAAAAGTACAACAAGGAAGGTTTTTTTCCACTGATAGTTGTACTTGACAAGACTGGAAAAGTCTTGGGCAAGACAGGCTTCAACAGCATCAAAGCCTCAGAATATATTTCTTTGATCAGATCTTTTCTTTCCAAATAATGAAAAAAGCGGTTTTACTGATTTTCCTCTTAAGCACAACAATTCTTCAAGCCCAAATCGTTCGAAAAAGGACAGTCAAGCTAATGGGAAGCCGTTTTGATATTACGATTTCCGCAAAATCAGCTCCTGATGCGGAAGCGTATATCGATACGGCGATTACAGAAATTGAGCGGATTGAAAACGTAATATCAGAATGGAGAGCAGAAACGTTAGTTTCAGAAATCAACCGAAACGCAGGAATCAAGCCCGTCAAGGTAACTCCAGAGCTTTTTGGCCTGACCGAAAGAGCTTTAGGTTTTTCAAAACTAACAGATGGCGCGTTTGACATCAGCTTTGCTTCTATGGACAAAATCTGGAAATACGATGGCTCGATGACCGAGTTGCCTTCAGAAGAATCGGTCAAGAAATCAGTGCAAAAAGTCGGCTACAAGAACATCATTCTCGACAAAAAAAACAGCACGATTTTCCTAAAATTGCCCGGAATGAAAATCGGTTTTGGTTCCATCGGAAAAGGCTATGCTGCCGACAAGACCAAAGAATTAATGGTTTCTAAAGGTGCAACAGCAGGGATAATCAATGCTTCCGGAGATATGAATACGTGGGGAAAACAGCCTGACGGAAAAGAATGGACTATCGGAATTACGAATCCGATGAACCAGAACAAAGTCTTTGCGACATTTCCTTTGTCTGGAAATGCTGTGGTCACTTCGGGTGATTATGAAAAATTCGTCATGCTGAATGGAAAAAAATACTCGCACATTATCGATCCTCGCACTGGTTATCCCGCACGTGGGATTTCAAGCGTAACGGTTTTTGCCTCTAGTGCTGAATTAGCCAACGGACTTTCGACTTCGATAATGGTCATGGGAAAAGATGAGGGTTTAAATTTAGTCAATCAGATTCCAGGCATGAGCTGCGTAATCGTTGACGAAAACGGCCAGATTTTTTACTCTGACGCGATTGACATAAAAAAATACCAAAGATGAAATATACGCTATTGATTTTCTTTTGCTTGTTGATCCTGCAATCTTGCAAGAGCACGCAAGTTAAAGAATATGAAAAACAACATATTAACGATCCCGAGATGAAGCTTTCTGCCAAAACAGCAGAACGGCACGAAACAAATTTTCAAGTCTATCGTGAAGGCGCTTCGGGTGCCAACGGAGGCAAGACAGGCGGAGGCTGTGGCTGTAACTAATGTATACTATACGAAAAATTATTCTTGTTTTTTTACTGAGTATCAGCGGACTTGCGCAAGAAAATGATTCTACAGAAGTGGTCTATAAAAGGCGTGTTCTTGAGGCATCCGAAATTGAATTTATTAGCAGTTATTACAAGCAAGACGGAAGCCATTCTGCTGTTTCGGGCGGCATCGGCACTGAAAAACTGACCGACGTAGCTTCAAACATTGTTCTTACGATACCTTTGAATGCAGATGATGTCTTGACAATCGACGCTGGGTTTTCTGCCTACACTTCGGCTTCTTCCAGCAATATAAATCCATTTTTTACGGACGGAAGTTACGTCGATAACGGCAACAATACTGGAGCATCCCGCGGTTATGTAAAAAACACAAAAGACCTGAATAGAGATAGCGACGATGATGACTACGGAACGACACAGCCCTTACCGTATGGCAGTCCTTGGATTGAATCGACTGGAGCTTCTAGAAAAGACGTTTTGACCACATTGTCTGCCAACTACAGCCACAGTTCGGATGGCAGGAACCTAATTTGGAACGGGAATCTGTCTGTTTCAAAAGAATACGATTACCAGTCCTTTGGTTTTGGCGGCGGAATTGCAAAATTGTTCAATGAAAAAAATTCTGAAATTTCAATAAAAGCCAGTGCTTATTTGGACAAATGGAAAGCTATCTATCCTACAGAACTTCATGAATATGCGAAGTATGGCTTCAATTTCCAAAACAACGGCTATTTTGAAAACGTAACGGTTTATGACCAGTACGGACTTGAAACTAGCAATTACCTTCCGTTCTATTTCTCTGAATTTGATAATGAAAAAAGAAATTCATACTCGCTATCGCTAGGGTTTTCACAAGTGCTTACGAAAGAACTGCAGGTTTCTATTTTCATGGATGTGCTGTATCAGGAAGGCTTGCTCTCGACTCCTTACCATAGGGTCTATTTTGCAGATAAAGCGAACTATTACATAGGCCAGAAACGCTATATTCCTCTTTATGATACGCCGCAAAACAAAGGTGTTTACAGGCTTGCCGATGATGTAGAACGGCTGCCTGATAATCGATTCAAATTGCCACTTGGAGCAAGGCTGAATTATTACATCAATGACTTGATGGTTTTGAGAACTTATTATCGTTTTTATTCGGATGACTGGGGGCTTGTGTCGCATACAGCCAGCATCGAGCTTCCAATAAAGATCTCAAATTCTTTTACGGCTTATCCGATGTATCGCTTTTATACCCAAAAGGCGTTGGATTATTTCGCACCATTTGAACAGCATTATTCCAGCGAAAAGTATTATACCTCAGATTATGATCTTTCTTCGTTTGACAGCCATCAATATGGTGCGGGATTCAGCTATTCGGCTGTATTCTCTCCGTTTAAAATTTTCAAGTTTGGACTGAAAAACGTCGATTTCAGATACAATCATTACAGTCGAAGCGACCAGCTAGAGGCAGATATTTTTACAATCGCCATCAAATTCGTAAACCAATAAACCAATTATATCACTCTTTTAAAAATCAAAACAATGAAAAAAATTACAGCTATTATTTTATTAATTCTTTCTGGACTCATCCTTTCCAATTGCAATAAGGATGACGACAATGCTCGTGATGGCGGAAATTCAATCATCGGGACATGGAAGCTTATTGAAGAATATACCGACGGAACTGCCGTGAGCCTAAACAGCTGCGTTTTGCAGGAAACTTATATTTTTGGAGCGGAGCAATTTACACATGAAATTTATTCGAATTCTTCCAGAAGGTCTGGAGCTTCTTCTGATGACGAGGGTGACGACGATGGCGGCGATGATAACAGCGACGATGAAGATGATGATTCTAGCGATGATCATGGGGATGATCATGGGGATGATGGAAGCGACGATACTTCAGATGATACCTCAGACGACGTGTCTGATGATAATGACGACAATCCGAGCGGAGAATGCTTGATGCAAGATCAAAAAATAGGTTTCTGGACGGCACAGAATAATAATTATGTCCTTACTGTAGATGGCGTTTCAGAAAACCTGACGATTCATTTTTCGGATGCCAATAACAGATTTTATTATGAAAAGACCATAACTGTTAGTGGAGTTCCAAAAGTAAAACGCTACGTCTTCCAAAGGCAATAAGACATTAACCAAACAAAAAAGCTGTTCTAAATGAACAGCTTTTTTTATAGATTTTCGTGTAATTTCTTAAAGTAGTCAAAGGCTTTAAACACACGGCTTCCATACCAAGAAAACATTTCGCCATCGACAAAAATCGTTTTGGCATGATGCGTATGTCTTCCCAATTCAAAAGCGTGCTCGTCTTTAAACGGGAAAGGTTCTGAAGAAAGCAAGACCAAATCGGGGTCGCCTTGGATTCGCATCTTCTGAACGACAACTTCAGGATACCTGCCTTCGTATTTTGGATTGTTATCGTAGATATTTTCAAACTTATTCAGTTTCAGCAATTCATTGATAAAAGTATCGCCGCCAGCAACCATATACGGATTTGCCCAGATGAAATAGGCTACTTTTTGGACTTCTTTATCTTTGATAAAATGCTGAAAATCGGCCAAAGCAAAATTGGTCTTGTCAATCCATTTTTGAGCTTCGGTACGTTTGTTGAATAACTGTCCGAAATCTGAAATCATCTGCAGATTGTCTTCAATAGTCACAATATTAGTCACCCAAACAGGGCAGATTTTCTGCAGTTCTTCAACAATTTCTAAGGTATTTTCTTCTTTATTCGCAATGATAATATCCGGCTGAAGAAGCCGTATTTTTTCATAATGGACTTTTTTTGTTCCTCCAATAATTTTCTTGGTCGACTTTAAATGATAAGGATGCACACAGAATTTGGTTATTCCGATAATACTTTCTTCTAAGCCTAAATCAAACAGCAATTCCGTTTGCGATGGCACTAATGAAATGATTCTTTTCGGCGCTGTCTCAAAGGCAAACTGATTTCCTAATTGGTCAGTATAGGTTTTCAATGGCTTATTCTTTTATCTTATTATTAATTCCGTTAGGAAACATAATCGCCAACAGTACAAAAATAAGCAGAAAGTTAAATTCCACTCCATTTCTTCCACCGCCGACAACGAACCAGCCTTCGCTAAAATGAACCATGACGATACCCATAACCAAAATAAAAATGGTAACAATCGATGCCAGCTTAACATATTTGTTCCAGAGCAACAGTACAGCCGCTGCCACATGCGACAATTTAATCAGCCATGCCAGAAAAACTCCATAAGGCGCAAAACCCACCATATTCAGATACAGATTACCAAAATCATTAATGCCATTGTTAAACATGCCCGGCACGCTGTGCATGATCAAAATTACGGCAACGGCAAAACGAAGAATAAAAGTTCTGTCCATAGAGATTTATTTGAGGATGTGTTCCATTTCTTGCTGTATTTTTAGAGCTTCTTCTCTAGCTTTTTCCGCAAAATCTTTTTCTTGCGAAGCATAAATAATTCCTCTTGAAGAATTGATCAGCAAGCCTACATTTTCAGACATTCCGTATTTGCATACTTCCGATAGGCTACCGCCTTGAGCACCGACACCTGGAACTAATAAGAAGCTATTTGGAATTATCTTTCGAATCTCAGTGAAAAATTCCGCTTTGGTCGCACCTACAACATACATTAGGTTTTCAGAATTTTTCCATGACTTAGACATTTCGATTACTTGTTTGTAAAGCTCTTTTCCGTCCACAGATTTGGTCTGAAAATCAAAAGCACCTTCATTAGAAGTCAGTGCCAAGAGTATCGTAAATTTATCTTCCACAGCTAAAAAAGGCTCAACCGAATCTTTTCCCATATAAGGCGCTACTGTTACCGAATCAAAAGCCATATCTTGTAGAAATGCTTTGGCATACATAGCCGAAGTATTTCCGATATCGCCACGTTTTGCATCCGCAATCGTAAAAATCTCCGGATGTTTCTGATTGATATAGGCAATAGTTTTTTCTAACGAAATCCAGCCTTTAATTCCATACGCTTCATAAAAAGCAGTATTCGGCTTATAAGCAACGGCAAGATCATGTGTAGCGTCGATTATGACTTTGTTGAATTCAAATATCGGGTCTTCTGTTGCTAGAAGATGTTGCGGAATTTTATTTAAATCCACATCAAGGCCGATGCAGAGAAATGATTTTTTTTGGCGAATTTGATTTGTTAGCTGTTGTGTTGTCATTGCTTGGAAAAGGTTAATTTTATAAAAAAAGCCCCAATAATGAGGCTTGTTTATTTTAGAATACTTCGCTGGCTTCTTTTAATTTTTCGGTATTGCTTACCAATTGAAGCTCGTCTACAATTTTATGGATATCTCCGTTCATGATATTTCCTAAATCGTATAACGTCAATCCGATTCTGTGATCCGTTACACGCCCTTGAGCGTAATTATAGGTACGGATTTTTGCAGAACGGTCACCCGAACTTACCTGCGAGCTACGTTTTTGAGCATCTTCTTCCTGTTTTTTAGCTAATTCTTGCTCATACAGACGAGAACGCAAAACGGTAAATGCTTTGTCTTTATTTTTGTGCTGTGATTTTTCATCTTGGCATTGCGCCACCAATCCTGTCGGAATGTGCGTCAAACGAACAGCAGATTTCGTCGTATTTACCGACTGTCCTCCAGGTCCTGATGAACAGAAAAAGTCAATACGGACATCATTCATATCAATCTGCACGTCAAATTCTTCCGCTTCTGGCAAAACCATTACCGTTGCTGCCGAAGTATGCACACGGCCTTGTGTTTCAGTCTGCGGAACACGTTGCACGCGGTGTACGCCAGCTTCGAATTTTAAAGTACCGTAAACATCATCGCCAGTTACTTCAAAAATAACCTCCTTGAAACCTCCAGAAGTTCCTTCGTTCATATCTACAACTGAAGTTCTCCAGCCTTTGCTTTCGCAATATTTAGTATACATACGGAACAAATCTCCGGCAAAGATACTCGCCTCATCACCACCCGTTCCGGCACGAATCTCAACCATTACGTTTTTAGCATCTTCCGGATCTTTTGGGATCAGCATGAATTTGATTTCTTCTTCTAGTTCTGGCAATCTTTGTTTGGCTTCATCCAACTGCATTTTTGCCATTTCAGTCATTTCTGGGTCGCTACCGTCAGCAATAATTTCGTTTGCTTCTTCGATGTTGCCCATTATATTCACGTACTCGTCACGCTTTTCAGCAAGCGCTTTCAAGTCTTTATATTCCTTGTTCAATTGAACATAACGCTTCTGGTCGGCAATCACATCCGGCTGGATGATCAGATCCGAAATCTCGTCAAAACGCTGTTTTACAATCTGCAATCTATCTAACATCTTTTTCTTTCCTTTGTTTGGAGTGCAAATTTACAAAAAAATTGTTTACGTTTTATGGAGCAAGGCCATGAGATTTTTTACTTACTTTTGAAATAAAAACGTTGATTATGGAAAATTTCGACTGGACAAAATTTACAAGAAAAATTGCAGTAAAATCAAGCATTTCAAAACTTTATGATGCCTGGACAAAAAGTTCTGAGATAGAAAAATGGTTTCTAAGCAACGCTTCTTTCTTTGATTTAGACGGAAAAAAGATTCATGCTGACAGCCCTGTAGCTAAAGGTTTTTCTTATGAATGGCGATGGTTTTTATATGAGGAGGTTGAAAAGGGAAAGATTACAGAAGCTAATGGTGCCGATTTCGTGCAATTTACGTTTGCCGGAAATTGTCTTGTCGACATAAAACTCTCTCAAGAAAATGATTATGTTATTGTGGAACTGACCCAGAAAAACATTCCGACCGATGAAGGCTCAAAAAAAGACATTCGCTTGGGCTGTCACACTGGCTGGAGCTTTTACCTAGTCAATCTAAAATCCGTTTATGAAGGCGGACTCGATTTAAGAAACAAAGATGAAAACACATTTCCTATGGTAAATAATTAGGGATGGACTATCAACTTTATTCGCCAAACGATAGGCTTTCGAAATACATTCGCTGTTATTGGAGTCTCGACAACTTGGAAGATTCTACGCCTCATTCTAGAGAACGGATTTTTCCTGATGGGTGTATCGAGCTGATTTTTAATCATGGCGACTTATTTGTTACCTATAATCCTAAAGGTGAGGCCGAAGTACAGCCGAAAAGCTTTATTCACGGACAGCTCAAAAAATTTATCGAAGTACAAGGAATAGGAAAAGTGGGGATTTTCAGCATCCGATTCCAGCCTGCTGGATTGCAGCCTTTTATTGATCTTCCTGTCAGCAACCTGACCGAAGTCTTCATGGAGGTTTCAAAAATCTGGAAAGAAGGAAGTCTTTTAGAAGAAGACATGAACCGTTGCCAAAGCAATGACGAGCGCATTACCGTAATCGAAAACTTTCTTGAAAGCAGACTCGAAAATGCTCCTAACAACGACGACATCGAACGCTGTGTTGAAGAAATCATCCAATCAGACGGAATGATTTCTATAGAAAAACTAACCGAAGACCTGAATACAGGAAAGCGACATCTGGAACGAAAATTCCTTTCTAACGTCGGGTTGAGTTTGAAATTATTTTCAAGAATCATCCGATTCAACAATGCCTTACAGCTGATTGAAAATAAAGATTTTAGAAATTTTACTAATGTCGCACACGACGGCGGTTTTTATGACCAGGCTCATTTCATCAAAGATTTCAAGTACTTTACGGGACTAAATCCGAAGCAATATTTCTCTGAAAATCTGGAAATGGCAAAATATTTCAACTTAGAATAAGTCCAAGTCGCTTTTTTACAATTTTTATCCGTGCCAATTTCCCCATATTTGCATACAAACAAAAACAGAACATTATGAAAAAAACTTTTTATGCAATAGCTGTCTTGGCAGCAATTTCTGCTGTTTCTTGTAAAGAAGCACACGATGCAAAACTACCTCCTGTTGAACCTACACCAAAAAGCTTTGCTGAAATCCAAAAGGCAGACTGGTTCTTGGGACGTTGGGAAAACAGTTCTAAAGAAGGCAATATGTCTGAAATCTGGACAAAAGAAAACGATTCTACTTTTCACGGAGAAAGCTACTTCGTCATCGGAAAAGACACTGTCTTTGCTGAAAGCGTACGATTGTGGCAGAAAGAAAACCAGCTGGTTTATGAAGTTTCGGTAAAAGGCCAAAACGATGAAAAGCCTGTCGATTTTGCCCTGACTTCTTCTTCAGACAAACAGCTAATTTTTGAAAACCCTAAACACGATTATCCAAATAAAATCACCTATAACAAGATTACAAATGACAGCCTTGTAGCAGAAATTTCTGGAATGAAAGACGGAAAAGCAAAAGCAGAGCAATTTGCTATGAAAAAAGTTCAATAGCTTTACAAACGAACAAAAACTATAAAACAATCAAAATGGCACAAGTAAATCCTTATCTTACTTTTAATGGAGACTGCGAAGCAGCGTTTCTATTTTACAAATCTGTATTTGGTGGCGAATTTTCATATATCGGAAAATTCAAAGACATGCCTTCAGAACAGACGCTTCCTGATGGCACAGGAGAATTAATCATGCACGTTTCACTGCCTATCAGCAAAGAAACTATATTGATGGGAAGCGACACAAGCGAAGCTTTCGGACAGCAAGCAGCTATTGCAGGAACCAATTTCTCAGTTTCTATCAATACAGAAAGCGAAGCAGAAGCTCAAAAACTTTTCGACGGACTTTCTAATGGCGGGAAAGTAACTATGCCGCTAGAAAAAACTTTCTGGGGTGCCTTTTTCGGCATGTTCATAGATAAATTTGGTATCCTTTGGATGGTGAATTATGATTATGAACAGAAATAAATAAGATACAGAGCCTCGTTTAAAACGGGGCTTTTTTTGCTTAGCACTTTAGAAAAGTAAAGTATATTTGCGGCATCTTTTTAAAAACTAACATGAAGCAACAAAAAATAAGAGGACTGCACCGCGACTTAGGCTATTTCTATATCGGATTGATTATTTCTTTTGCCTTTTCGGGCATCCTGATGAACCACCGAGAAAGCTGGCATCCTGAAAAATATACGATTGAAACAAAAGCGATTGAAGTAAAATTACCATCAGAAGAACTCATTAGTGAGAAATATGCGGAATCGTTAGGAAAAGAATTCGGAATCGACGACAAAATCAGGCGTCACTCCATAAAAAAAGGAACATTCAAGATTTCTTTCGAAAACCACGATGTAGAAATCGATATGGCTTCTGGAAAAGGAGAAATTGTCGCTTTCAAGAAAACGCCTATCATTAGCCAAGCCATGAAGCTGCATAAAAACACTTCGGAATGGTGGATCTACTATTCAGATATTTTTGGAATTTCATTAATCCTAATTGCAGTAACAGGAGCACTGATGATTCCGTATGGAAAATTTACGTTCAAGCAAAGAGGCTGGAAATTAGCCATTGCAGGCATCGTCTTTCCACTGCTCTTTTTGCTCCTACTGAGCTAAAAATAAAAAAACCTCGCTTATTACTAAACGAGGTTTTTTATGTTTTAGGAGAATATTACTTTGAATTTTCTTCTGCTGGAACTTCTTCTTTCGCTTTTGGAGCTGGGGCTTCTTTTGAAACCAAACCTTTAGCCTGAAGCATATTGTACCAGTTCAATACTTTTTTGATATCTGACGGATATACTCTGTCTTGATCATAATCTGGCAAAATTTCCAAGAAATAAGCGGCTAATTTTGCATTGTCTTCTTTGTGTGATATAGCAGGACCATTGTCTTCTTTTACCGCAATAGCTCTCATTACTTCAGCCAATGGTTTTTCTTGATCGTAGGTATACATAGAGATTTCTGAAAGAAGGCTCACATTACTTCTTAAACCGACAGTAATTTTCTTTCCGTCAAGCAAAGATTCTGCAACAAATCCCGTACGAGTTTGAAGCTTTAAAGCGTATAAACCTGGCTTGCCAGAAATGGCTAATATTTTTTCTAAATTCATTTTAAAGATATTTTTATAATTGAAATTAATTTATGTTCGTGTTATCTGCCTTTTTTGGCAACAAACTTCATTTTATAATCCGGACGCGTTTTTCCATCCATGATGTTTTGAAGTTTTTTCTTTATTAACTGTTTTTTTAGCGAAGATATTTTATCTGTGAATAAAATTCCTTCAATATGGTCGTACTCGTGTTGGATTACTCTGGCAATCAAACCATCGTATTCTTCTGTTCTTTTATTGAAATCATCATCAAAAAATTCAATTGTGATTTTTTCATTTCTGTACACGTCTTCACGTACTTCAGGAATACTTAGGCAGCCTTCGTTAAAGCCCCATTCTTCACCTTCTTCTTTCAACATTTTTGGATTGATGAAAGTCATCTTGAAGTTTTTTAGTTGTTCTTGTTCTTCAGCATCTAAATCCTCATCATCCGCAAACGGAGAAGTATCAATAACAAATAGACGTAAGCTAAGGCCTACCTGCGGCGCTGCAAGACCGACTCCATAAGCATTATACATCGTATCATACATATCAGCAACCACTTGCTTTAGGTTAGGATAATCGCTCGGCACTTCCTCTCCTACTTTCCTTAAAACCGGATCACCGTATCCTATAATTGGTAAAATCATTTCTTTTGTATTGAATTATAAAGAATTAGCAGGGTTTCTGCAAAATTCAGAGGGCAAAAATAGTGAAAAAAGATAATAGATGGTAATCTTTTAGTAACATCGAAAGCGTTAAATCTTTATTTTTTTAATTCCGAAAATGTTTATCAATTCCTATCTTTGCTAGTAACCGCTTCGCAATGATTCAGAAAGTCCGAAATTTTACCGACAGCACTAATTTTTCCAATGCCTTAAAAGTAACTTTGGCATCAGCTATTCCTGTACTTTTATTTTCTTATACCGGAAATTTCCAGATAGGATTCAATATTGCCCTCGGTGCTTTTTTGACCTATCCGAGCGATATTCCAAGTAACAGGAAACATCGAATAAACGGTATTTTGGTCGCTGCCTTAATCGTAGCCGGAAACAACCTGCTTGTCAATCTCCTGTATCCACTGCCGTGGATATTGTATCCTGCCATTGCGGTCATGATTTTCTTTTTCTCTATGATTTCGGTGTATGGCCAGCGTGCGACACAAGTTTCGTTTTCTGCGCTGCTGTCTATTTGTTTGGCTTTTGGGCACATACACGAAGGGTGGGAAATGCTACAATATTCAGGGTTGATGCTAGTAGGCGGCTTATTCTACCTTGCCATATCATTGACTTTTAATTACATCAGGCCACACCGTTATGCCGAATTGCAGATTGCGGAATGCATACGCCTCACTTCAAAATACATGAAGCTTCGCGGCGATTTATGGAAAGTAGATTCTCCACGCGAAAAGATTATCGAAAAACAATTGTATCTGCAGGTCGAATTGAATACCATTCATGAAAACTTGCGTGAGATTCTGATTCGTAACCGAAGTAATTCTAACGGTACGTCTGACCAAACGCGAAAGATGACCTTGGTTTTTATCTCTTTGATGGAGATTTTAGAGCTTGCTTTGTCAACCTCTTTCGACCACAATAAGCTGCATCAAAAATTTGCAGACCATCCGAAAGTATTGGCAACTTACCAGAATTTGGCCTATAATCTGGCCTCATCACTGAAAGCTATTTTCAAAAGCATAGAAAGCCATAAAAAATACATTCCGAAGCATTCGCTTCTCAAAGATCTGGAAGCACTCGAGAAAGTCATTTCTGATTATGAGCAGGAATTAGGAAAAGAAAAAGCTTCTGAAGGCGTGTGGATGCTTTCGAATATGCTCCATTATGCCGAAAAGCAGATCGAGAAAATCAAGATTGTTGAGCGTGCTTTTATGCCGAACTTCAACAGCAATGATTATAAAGGAAGGGACAAGAACCTTGACAAGCTCTTGACTCCGCAGTATTATCCGTGGAGTACACTTAGGGAGAACTTGAGTTTTTCGTCAACTATCTTCCGCCATTCGCTGCGACTGACATCCACAATCATGATTGCGTTCTTGATCGGAAGCTTGTTTCCGTTTCAAAATGTATACTGGATTTTGCTGACGATTGTCGTGATTATGCGTCCAGGCTACGGACTGACAAAAGAACGTTCTTTCCATAGAATTATTGGTACTGTAGCGGGCGGACTTATTGCTTTTGCCCTATTATTGTTTGTGCAGAATCACATTATCATTGGAGCCTTGGCCATCACAGCAATGATTTTAGGCTTTACGTTTACTTCTATCAATTATAAGATAGGCGCTACTTTCGTGACGATTTATGTGGTTTTTGTATACGGAATCATTACGCCGAACATCAACGATGTCATCCAATATCGAATTCTAGATACTGTTGTCGGAGCCGGACTGGCTTTCTTGGCGAATTATTTTTTCTGGCCTTCGTGGGAATTCATGAGCCAGCCGATTTACATCAAGAAGTCGATTGAAGCCAACCGCGATTACCTCAACGAAATTTCGCTTTTTTACAACAACAAAGGCGATGTGACGACATCTTACAGAATTGCCAGGAAAAATGCTTTTATCGAAATTGGAAACTTGATGGCTTCTTTCCAGCGTATGACGCAAGAGCCAAAATCGAAACAAAAACAAGTACAGCAGGTATATAAGCTTGCCGTGTTAAATCATACGTTACTTTCTTCTTTGGCTTCTTTGGGAACTTACATACAAACACACAAAACATCTAAAGCTTCCGAAGCATTTAATGTCGTGGTACAGACCGTAATAAAAAACCTGAATTATGCCATAACTTTTGCCGATTTGGAAATTACAGAAAAGATGGCAAACAGCGACACTAACGAGGACTTAGCCATGCGTTTCACGGAATTGAAGAATATGCGCGCCAAAGAATTAAAAGAAGCGCATCTTTCTGAAGATGACGAATTCCAGCTTAAAATGCAGGAAGCACAGCTGGTTATCGAGCAACTGGTATGGCTGACAAATCTTTCGGAAAGTATTGTAAAAGCGTCTAAGCAATTACATCAGACAAAATAGCAAAAGCCCGAAACTCGTAAGAATTTCGGGCTTTTTATATATTTTTTTACAATTTAAAGTGTATCCAGTTTTAAAACTTGCGCAGAATGCTCTCTTACCTGCTTAAGCAATGCCTCATTTTCATTGAGTGAAATTCCGTAAGAAGGAATCATTGCTTTTAGCTTGTCTTGCCATTCTGTTGTTTTTTCATGTTCTGTAAAACATCTCTGAATCAGGTCCAGCATAATTGAAACAGCAGTAGAAGCTCCCGGAGAAGCACCTAATAATACGGCTAAAGAACCATCGCCAGCCGTTACAACTTCTGTCCCGAATTCTAAAACACCACCGCCATTCTCTCCTTTTTTGATAACTTGGACTCGCTGTCCGGCAGTTTCCAAAACCCAGTCTTCCATCTTAGCATCCGGCAAGTATTCTTTTAAGGCTTGAAGCCTGTCTTCAGGAGATTGGCGTACTTGATCGATCAAATATTTGGTCAGTGGCAGATTATGAAATCCTGCAGAAAGCATTGGTATCAGATTATTTGTCTTGATCGAAAGCGGCAGATCTAGATAGGAACCGTTTTTTAAAAATTTAGTCGAAAATCCGGCATACGGACCAAACAATAATGCTTTTTTACCGTCAATCATTCTAGAATCGATGTGCGGTACCGACATTGGTGGCGCACCTACAGAAGCTTTGCCATATACTTTAGCGTTATGCTTCGCGATTATTTCTTCGTTTACGCACTTAAGCCATTGTCCGCTTACAGGGAAGCCGCCAAAACCATCTCCTTCCGGAATGCCTGCTTTTTCAAGCAATGGCAGTGATCCACCTCCGGCTCCGATAAAAACAAATCGGGTTTTTACTTTGGTCTTGTCGCTTTTTTCGAGATCTTTTATTTTCAATTCCCAACCTCCATTACTTCCTTTTTTCAAGCTTCTTACCTCATGATGGAAATGCATATTCACGCCATCGAGAGTTTTTAGATAATTAAAGATATTTCGGGTCAGCTCTCCAAAATTCACATCGGTTCCGATTTTCATCGAAGTTGCAGCGATTAAAGATTTTGGATTTCGACCTTCCATGACCAAAGGCATCCAAGACTGGATTACTTCTCGATCTTCAGAATACTCCATCCCTTTGAAAAGGCTGTATTGTTGCAAGGCATCGTATCGTTTCTTCAAGAAATCTACATTTTCTTCGCCCCATACAAAACTCATGTGCGGAATACTCTTGATAAAGTTTTCAGGATTTGAAATCAGATTTTTCTCTACCAGATAGGCCCAAAATTGTTTTGAAACTTCAAAAGATTCGGCAATTTTTACCGCTTTTTTAGTCTCGATCTCTCCATTAGGAAGTTGAGGCGTATAGTTTAACTCGCAAAAAGCAGAATGGCCCGTCCCGGCATTATTCCATGCGTCAGAGCTTTCGGCAGCAGCCATATCAAGCCTTTCGTAAATTTCAATTTTAATATTGGGATTCAGTTCTTTAAGCAGCAAGCCTAAAGTAGCGCTCATGATTCCGGCGCCGATTAAAACCACATCCGTTTCGGTTTGTAAAGTTGTAGTTGTCATCACAAAATTTTTGTCGTGCAAAGATACTTTGAAAGATGCAAAAATTCTGTTATTTATACTAAATTTAAATAGGAAATAGGATTTTTGACAAAATAAAAATAAAATCTAGATTTTTTTTCTAGATAAGTAATCTTGAAGCATTATTGTTGCCGAAATTTCATCAATTAGTGCTTTATTTTGCCGTTGCTTTTTTTTGAGCCCACTATCAATCATGGTCTGGAATGCCATTTTTGATGTAAACCGCTCATCGACCCTTTCGATTGGAAGGTCTGGAAAATTAGTTTTCAATTTTTCTACAAATGCTTCTATAATTTTTGTGCTTTCCGATGGCGTATAATCCATTTGTTTCGGCTCGCCAATTAGCACTCTTTCTACCTTTTCTTTTGCAAAATAATCTTTCAGAAAAGCGATGGCAGTTTCCGAAGGAACCGTCGTCAGTCCAGACGCGATAATCTGCATCTCGTCGGTCACAGCAATTCCTGTACGTTTTTGTCCGTAGTCTATAGCTAGAATTCTTGGCATTTTAGTTTTTCTTTTTATTTTTTAAAATTATTTTTTTAAGCCTACCCAATTCACCATTCATATTAAAACAATCTGTAACTGCCTCTTCATTTGAAAAACTAAACAATTGGCATTCGAAGCAAATTTTTGCCATTCCAGTTTCCATTTTATTTTTTTTAAAAATAAAAATATCTCTATAGAGAGGCGCACAAGCATAAGCCCAACTCTCCTTACATTTTTTTTCTGTAAAAATTTTATTTCTTAATTCATTATAATATTTGGGATTAATAACATTTTCCTGTTTATCTACAGATTTAATAGCTTTTTCAAATTTTACTTTCTCCTCTTGGGTTATAGGACAAGGATCTTCTAATAAACAGGAAAGTAGTTTACCTTCTTCTGAAACACTATCTACATGGACTAAATCTAAAAAGTCCTTCTCAGAAATCGAAATTTGATAATGCGTAACTTCATCAAAATCAAAAAAAGGCTTGTTCGGAGTTATTTTTTTATTTAATTCCAGCCTATAATTATTGTTTTCTTCATCAACAGATTGTTGTTTTTTACAAGAAATAACTGCAAAAGCAACTAGCAAAAGAATTGTATTCTTCATAAAATAAATTAATTGCTTCAAAATTACATTTTTATTTTCCCAATCTCAAAAGCATCGAAAAAACAATTGCTTTTTAGTAAGCTTACGCAAATCTTGACTAATCTTACCAAGCTTTTGTATTATTGCTGGACTTTAGAAAAATCTTACTTCTCAAATCGAAAATCATAAATCCAAAAAAACATATCTTTGTTGAAAATCAAATTTTATGAGCACTTTGCAGACTATTATAGAGCAGGCATGGGAAAACCGAGCGCTGCTGCAAGAAGAAAAAACAACAACAGCAATTCGTGAAGTTATCGAGCTTCTGGATAGCGGCAAGCTTCGTGTTGCCGAACCTATAGAAAACGGTTGGCAGGTTAACGAATGGGTAAAAAAAGCAGTAGTAATGTATTTTCCTATCCAAAAGATGGAAACTCTTGAGGCAGGAATTTTTGAATATCACGACAAGATGCCGTTAAAAAGAGGCTATGCTGAAAAAGGAATCCGTGTTGTTCCCAATGCAGTAGCCCGCCACGGAGCTTATATTTCCAGCGGCGTGATCTTGATGCCAAGCTATGTAAATATTGGTGCTTATGTTGATGAAGGAACTATGGTAGACACTTGGGCAACCGTTGGAAGTTGCGCACAAATAGGAAAGAATGTGCATTTGAGCGGCGGTGTTGGAATCGGCGGTGTTTTAGAACCTTTACAGGCCGCTCCTGTAATTATTGAAGATGGTGCTTTTATCGGTTCCAGATGCATCGTAGTAGAAGGCGTGCGTGTTGAAACGGAAGCAGTTCTTGGTGCCAACGTCTGTCTTACCGCCTCTACAAAAATTATCGATGTAACTGGTGACGAGCCTGTAGAAATGAAGGGTGTTGTTCCTGCCCGATCAGTTGTGATTCCGGGAAGCTATACTAAAAAATTTGCAGCAGGGGAATTTCAAGTTCCTTGTGCCTTGATTATCGGAAAAAGAAAGCCTTCGACCGACTTAAAAACTTCTCTAAACAATGCGTTAAGAGAATACGATGTTGCGGTATAATTATGAGTTTGGAATTACGAATTATGATTTACGAATTCGCATTGTGCTTTCGTAATTCTTAATTCGTAATTCATAATTTATGTAACGATGAAAAAGATACTTGTGATTCAGCAGAAAATGATCGGCGATGTTTTGGCCAGTTCAATCCTATGCAATAATTTGAAAACGGCCTATCCTGATGCGCAGATCGATTATCTGATTTATCCGTTTACAAAGCCCGTGGTAGAAAACAATCCGAATATCGACAATCTACTACTTTTCAAGGAGGAATTTCGCAAGAGCAAAAAGGCGTTGTTGCATTTTTTGGTTTCAATCAGAAAGACTAAGTATGATATTGTAATCGATGCTTACGGAAAGCTGGAAAGCAATCTGGTCGTAGGAATGTCTGGCGCCAAAAAGAAAATAGGCTTCCGGAAATCCTATACCAACTTTTTATATACAGATACTTTTAGAGCGCTTTCTAAGCCCAAAACTTCGGCAGGTCTGGCCATAGAAAACCGAATGTTATTGCTGGAACCTTTTTCTTCAAAAATTCCTTTCGATAACCATCCTAAAATCTTTTTGACAGAAGAAGAAATCAAAAATGGCAAAGAGATATTGACAAAAAATAATATCGATTTTTCAAAAAAAGTCTACATGATTGGAGCCTTGGGTAGCGGTAATAACAAAACGTATCCTTTCCCCTATATGGCAAAAATTCTAGATGCGATAGTGGCAAAAACTGATGCTACGCTCCTATTCAATTATATGCCATCACAATCTAAAGAGGCACAACAAATATTCGAGCTATGCCAACCGGAAACTCAAAAAAACATCAAGATTGATATTGTTCCGGGAAGCATCCGTGAGTTCTTATCGATTACCTATCATTGCAACGCTTTGATTGGCAACGAAGGCGGCGCTGTAAATATGGCAAAAGCACTTTACAAACCGACTTTTACGATTTTTTCTACGTGGATCAAAAAGGAAGCATGGAATGCTTTCGAAGATGGCTCAGATAATGTGTCCGTACATCTAAAAGATTTGAAACCAGAATTGTACGGAAAAAAATCGGCTAAAGAGATGAAAGACCAAGCTATGAAATTGTACGAGGCTTTTACTCCGGAACTGATTATTCCAGAGCTTGAGAGTTATTTAGAAAAAAATTAGTTGGAATCGATTCCGATTGGCGTTTTTACTACCTTGTTCTTTCTGGTATTTTCGCGGATTGCAAAATTTTTCTTCCAAGTAGCTTCATTTACGTAGCCACGCGCATGATCCAGATGAATGACAATAGCGCTATAGCGGATTTGTTTTGACTTCAACCCTTTATTAAAAAGCCGTTCGCCCAACTCGCGATCCTGTCCGCCATACTGCATTTCTTGGTTGAAGCCGTTAATGGCAACCAAATCATCTTTCCAGCCCGAAGCATTATGTCCGTTCCAAGTCGCTTTTGTAGGCGTAATAAAATTTAAGAATCGACCCCAGAAACCTGTAGCAGATAATTTTGTGTTCTTGAATGATTTTTTCAAGCCTCGCCCGACAAGCCATTTCACATCAAAACAGTTTTGGTGCAAGATATGATTCTTGGTGATGGCTTGCGAAATATTCATCGGGAGCATAAAGTAGCCTCCTGAAAGAAAATAGCCTCTTTCTCTGTAATGAAGATGGGTTTCTACAAAATCTTTACGCGGAATACAATCGCCATCGGTAAAAATAAGATAGTCAGAATTAGAAGCAACAATTGCTTTATTTAAGATTTGTGACTTTTGGAAACCGTTGTCTTCTTGCCATACATGGATAAGCGGCATCGAAATCTGCGGTCTCAAAGTATCAAGCAGTTCCTTAGTTTTTGGTTTGGATCCGTCATCGGCAATAATGATTTCAAAATCAAGTTCGGTCTGCACACTAAATCCCCATATGACTTTTTCAAGCCATTCTTCGGCATTATAGGTACTCATTATTACGGATGCTTTCATAGTCTCAATTGGTAAGAAATATTATTTCCAGAACAGCAGTCTTTTCTTGATGCGTTTTTTTCTGTAGAACCTGTTTCTGAAAGATTCTGTTTCCGAAATCATCATTTCCAGTATTTCTTCATAAGGCTTTCCATACAGCTTAGCGTATTCATCGCTCATCACTTCGACCAGTTCTCTTTTGGGCGTCAGTTTTGAAAGATTCACGATGCGCTGTTTCAAGGTCATCGATTTATGGAACTGCATTCTGTTTAGGTCTACCAAGAAGAAATCGTATTTTCCTTCGGTTCTTTTCTTAATCAATGTATTTCCTGGCGTATGATCTAAAAATTCGATTCCGTTTTCATGCAAGTTGAACGAAAACTGGGTGAATTGACGAAGAATCATTTCATGGTCAGGATAATTCAAATCAGTAGTCAGTTCTCTAAATGTCAGATCAGCTTCCAGTTGCTCGCTGATGTAATAGCTATCGTAAAGAACATTTTTAAAATTTTCAAAATAAGCGATTGGCTGCGGGGTACCAATTCCTTTTTCCAAAAGTATGTTTGCAAATTCAAAAGAACGGCGTGCTTTAGAACGTCTGAAGAATTTGTAAGCAACCTGATTGATGAAGTTAGGAATCTTGAAAGATTTCACATTCAGCGTGATACCCTCTATCTCAAAAAGCCTAATCTTATTGCGCTTTCCATCAACAAACAAAATACCTTTAGCCTCAAAATTAGCAATACAGTCTTTTATTGCTTCTTTCTGGTATAAGAATTTTGGATTGTAAACTTCGTGCATCTATGGTTTTCTTATTTTGTTCACAAAAGTAACCATTTTCGATTTTAGAGTTCAAATATTTAATTTAAATTTACAAAAAAATTGCTGAAAAGTAAATTAGAATCTGATAAATGTTTAAACACTATCTTATTACTAGGTTTAATCTGAAAAATCCAGAATGGGACGTTACTAAAAATAACGAAACCTTGCTGACGGATGAATGGATGGAAGACAGAATGTGGCTCTTTGAGAACTTTTGCTTTCCTTCTGTTGCGGCTCAAACCAACAAAAATTTTAATTGGCTTTTATTTTTTGATACTACTACGCCTGAAAAATACAAAAAGGCTATTGCTGACTTGATTTCGCATCATGCGAATATCAAGGCTTTTTATATTAACGGCATGCCTGAATTTTATCCGTCAATTCAACAATTTATTTCTGAAGATTCAAAAGGCATTCCTTTTCTGATTACTTCAAGAATTGACAACGACGACTGCATCCACAAAAATTTCATTAACGAAGTACAGCATAAATTCAAGTCGCAGGACTACGAAGCTGTCGATATTATAAAAGGCTATTCGCTTCAAGTAAAGCCTCGCTTTATATTAGGAAAAAAAGAACATATTTTCAATCCGTTCATCAGTCTGATTGAAAAAAATGAGGAACCAAAAACAGTTTGGTTCAACGACCACACTCTTTGGAAGAAAGAAACCAGAATTACCCAGATTACCAACAAACGCTTATGGATGTCAATCATTCACGAAAAAAATAAAGTGAATGAATTTGACGGCTATGACAATGTAAAGTGGACAAATATTAATAAAGATTTCATAGTCTCAGAAAAAATAAATACCTTAATCGAGAGAGAATTGATTCCGCATAAAAATTGGCTGTTTTTGAGCTTAAAAAACCGTCTATATGTAAAACTAGTTCTCTTAAGCAAAAAAATAAAGAAGGCATTGGGTATTTATAAAATAAAATAATCTGGATGAGGATATTAAATGTTACAACTATGGTTGGCATGAGAGGCGGTGACTTGCAGATGTACACCGTTTATAAGCTTCTGCAGGAAAAAAAAGACTTGAAACAATTTATTCTCTGTCCTCAAAATTCTGATTTGGCAAAAATGTGCGACATCGAAAAGATGGGATGCCGTACTTACAAAAAGAATAAATTCCGCTTTTTTAATACCATCAAGGCGATTATCAAAATCTGCAAACAGGAAAATATCGACGTTATTCACGTTCATGATTCTACTGCTCTGACCTATACATTGATTGCTATTAAATTTTTACCGAGCACAATCAAGATAGTCTTAAGCAGAAAGAGAAACAATCGTATCAAGGACAAATTCCTAAACCGATATAAATATTCCCATCCTCGAATCGTAAAAATAATTTCGGTTTCAAAAGCTGTAGAGGCAATTTTTGACCACATCATTCCAGATAAAGATCGTCTGGTCACCATTTATGATGCTATTGATGTTGCTTCCTTCGCAAATCGAAAAAGCCAAAATCTTCTTCATCAGAAATATGGAATGGACAATGCTACGAAAATTGTCGGAAATATTGCGGGATTATCGAACCAGAAAGACATTTTTACTTTTATCGATACAGCAAAAATCATTCTGGAAACCAAGCCCGAAAGCCTATCTATTAAATTTGTAATTATCGGAACTGGCGTTTTATGGAATGAACTTCATGAATATACTCGCTCAAAAGAATTGGAAGATTCGTTAATTTTTACTGGCTACCAGAATAACGTTCCGGATTTGCTTCCAGAGTTTGATGTCTTTCTTCTGACTTCTTTAACCGAAGGGCTTCCTTTGACGGTATATGAGGCATTTTCATGCAAAGTCCCAGTTGTCAGTACCGATGCAGGCGGCATCCGCGAAGTGGTTAAAAACAACGAAACGGGGTTTTTGACCGACATCAAAGATTCGAAAACTTTGGCAGAATACACTTTGAAAGTCTTGACAGATAGTGAAGTTGCAAAAAGAATTACCGAAAATGCATTCAGATTAGTGCAAGAAAATCACGATGTCCACGTCATCAAAGAGAACTATTATCAATTTTACAAAAGCCTATAAATTAGTATACAGCTTGTCGAAGTAGAACTCGAAATGTTCTTGAAAATAAAAATCATACGCTTTTTCTCCAATCGGATACACTACCGGAAATTCAGGATTGGCTTCGAGTAATCTTGGCACCTTTAGTCCGTCTGCCAACGCATAAGCAAAAGATTGGTTTCCTAAGAAAAACTTAGACGATTTGATAATCTGTGCCATTTCATAAAAATCTTTTACATCATAGAATTCGAGGTTAGGCACCATTTTTTTTAGCTCTTCATATTCTTCCTTGATTCCGATAAAAAGCAAGTTGTCATATTTAGAAAGAAAACTGTAATCTGCAAAATAGTTCTGGGCTCTTAAGCTTCTTACGATGACAACTTTATCTTTTATGGTGGCATGATCTGTAACTTCCAGATATTTTTGATTTAAGTCGGGTTGGACACCTGCGATATGAAAATACCATCGATGCGATAAGAAACTGAAATCAACCGGAAGATCTCTAAACAAGTCCAAATCAATATCTATTTCTTCGTCTTCCCAAAAAGCGACATGGCTCAAGTAGTTCTGTTGTTTTAGCAACGGCAAAAATTTAGAAATTATATTTTTTGAGAGCATCACGTTCCCAGACGGATGCTTATAATATTCAGAAGTCATTGGCTTGTCAGCTCTTATATATAAAGTACAGTTATGGGTTTTCGAAAGCTCTTTGATGACAGGCAAAGAATAGACAATATCGCCCAAATGTCCTGAATGCCTAAAACTTAAGTTTTTTTGATGTTGAATTTTATGAAGAATACCTTGAATAATAGAACTATAATCACGGTTATATCTTTTTATCCTTTTCTCCTGGTTCAGCTTATTTTTCAAGCTACGGTATTTCTTCTTGTTGGTGTATTTATACCAATATTTCGCTAAGCCCATGGATTTAAATAATTTTATAAGTTTATAATAAAAGAAAGACACAAATGTAAGGAATCGCTATATCATTTTTAATTGCTAATTTTGCCATAAAAAAGCCGCTATGAAAATTTGCTTAATTATCACAACTTACAATTGGCCTGAAGCATTGGAACTATCCTTGCAAAGCATTGTCAGGCAAAAGAAACAGCCGGATGAAGTAATTATTGCTGATGATGGTTCGAGACAAGAAACAAGAGATTTGATTAATTCGTACAAAAGCAAAATCAAAAATCTGAAACACGCTTGGCATGAAGATACTGGCTATCAAAGAGCCAAAATACTGAACAAATCCATCATGATGTCGGAGTCTGATTTTATTATAACAACAGACCAAGACTGCATTTTGGATAAAAATTTCATATTAGATTACAGCCTTCAAGCCGAAGAAGGTTTTTATATTTCGGGATACCGAATAAACCTGAGAGAAAGGCTTACAAAAAGATTGGTCAGAAGAAAAAGACTGCCTAATCTCCATGAAATTTTCGTAGAAACAAAATGGAATGTAAAGCACCAGATAAGAGCTCGATTCATGTGGAACAGAACGAACCGCTATATTTCAGGATCATCCAACGGAACATACGGTTGTAACATGGGATTCTTCAAAAAAGATGTCATGGCCATAAATGGATACAACGAAGATTTTGTCGGATGGGGACCTGAAGATTCCGAAATGACACAGCGATTGATGAACAATGGCATTGGCTGGAAAAGAGTCTATTATTCAGCAATTTTGTATCACATGTACCATCCTATCCTCTGTCGAAAAAATGCCGATTTCAACATAATGCTTTTAAGAAAGGCTTTTAAAGAAAAAATAATATTTGTACCGAATGGTATTCTAAAAACAGCTTAAAACATGAACGAAGAGGTTCACAAAGCCTACGAAGTTATCAAAGAAGGTGGTATCATTCTATATCCGACAGAAACTGTCTGGGGAATTGGATGTGATGCCACCAATCCTGAAGCCGTAGCAAAAATATATGCCCTAAAACAACGAGAAGAGACAAAATCGATGATCGTGCTGATGAATGGCGAGAAAATGATTTACAATGTTTTCAAGGATATCCCTGAAGTAGCTTGGCAGATTTTAGACTTGTCTGAAAAGCCTACTACGTTAATTTTAGACAATCCAAGAAACATCGCTCCTAATCTGATTGCTCCTGACAAAACACTAGGTATGCGAATCATAAAAGAGCCTTTCTGCTATAAGCTGCTGGAGCGCATGAAAAAACCTCTGGTATCGACTTCGGCTAATATTTCCGGAATGCCAACGCCTGTAAATTTCAAAGAAATCAGCCCTGAGATTATAAAGGGCGTCGACTATGTCGTAAATTTGCAACAGGAAAAGATGACCGGAAAACCTTCGGCTATTATCAAGCTGACAGCTGACAGCCAAGTAAAAGTAATCCGAAAATAATATTCCGTTCCCCGTTTATAGTTTCCAACTCTAAACCCTGAACTTTAAGCATAATTGATGAAAGACAAAACTTCATATAAAGAAGCAGTAGACAGTAAAATATTTCATGTAATCACGCAGGCTTCCAAAGAACTGAACATCGATAGTTATGTCATTGGCGGATTCGTTAGAGATCTGTTACTAAAAAGAAAATTCAAGAAAGATATTGATATTGTTGCCGTTGGAAGCGGTATCGAACTGGCATTGAAAGTTTCGGAAATGCTTCCAAAAAAACCAAAAGTCCAAGTTTTCAAGACCTATGGAACGGCAATGCTTCGTTTTGAAGATACCGAAATCGAGTTTGTCGGTGCCCGCAAAGAATCCTATAATTTCGACAGCAGAAATCCTATTGTTGAAAACGGAACGCTTGAAGATGATCAAAATCGCAGGGATTTCACGATCAATGCATTAGCTCTGTCACTCAATGAAGCTAATTTCGGAGAACTTATCGATCCGTTCGACGGCTTGTCTGACTTAGAAACCAAAACGATCAAGACACCGCTCAATCCAGATATTACTTTTTCTGATGATCCGCTTCGCATGATGCGCGCCATCCGCTTTGCAGCACAGCTCAATTTTGACATTGAAGAAGAATCGCTTAAGGCCATCGAAAGAAACAAGGAAAGAATAAAAATCATTTCAGGCGAAAGAATCGTTGATGAACTCAACAAGATTCTGATGACCGACAAACCTTCTCTTGGTTTTCTATTGCTGCACAAAACAAAACTGCTCGATATCATATTGCCAGAATTAACAGCCTTAGAAGGCGTTGACGAATCGGAAGGTCAAACCCATAAAGACAATTTTTACCATACGTTGGAAGTAGTAGACAACATTGCACCAAACACTGAAGATGTTTGGCTCCGCTGGTCTGCCCTGCTCCATGATATCGGAAAAGCACCTACGAAACGCCATCACAAAAAAAATGGCTGGTCGTTTCATGGACATGAATTTGTGGGCGGAAAAATGGTCAAGAAATTATTCGAAAGACTTCATATGCCGCTAAACCATAAGATGAAATACGTTTCAAAAATGGTCATGATGAGCTCGCGCCCTATCGTCTTGTCTCAAGATATTGTGACCGATTCGGCCGTACGCAGGCTTGTTTTCGATGCTGGCGAAGATATTGAAGACTTAATGACGTTGTGCGAAGCCGATATCACGACAAAAAACCCGAACAAGTTCAAGAAATACCATAATAATTTCAAGATTGTACGCCAAAAGATTGTAGAAGTTGAAGAACGCGACCATATCCGGCAATTCCAGCCTCCTATTTCTGGCGAAGAAATCATGGAAACATTTGGCCTGAAACCTGGGCGAGAAATAGGCATCCTCAAAGAAGCCATCAAAGAAGCTATTTTGGAAGGAGAAATTCCAAATGAATATCAGCCTGCCTATGAATTCATGCTGAAAAGAGCGGCAAAGCTAGGCTTACAAAAAACAACAAAATAGCGCTATCCTAAAATACGCAATCCAATAAACAAAAGATGAAAAAATATTTCCCCTCCATTACCAAAATCGCATTAGTCTTAGTCTATTTGGTAATTATTGCAGGCGCCTTGGTCCGAATGACCGGTTCCGGAATGGGCTGTCCCGATTGGCCAAAATGTTTCGGTTATTATATCCCTCCGACAGATATTTCAGAACTGACTTGGTCTCCGGGCCGTGAATTTGAAAAAGGACAAGTAATTATCAGAGGTGAAAAACTACTGGTTGCCCAAGACGATTTCAAATCGGGAAGCGAATTCGATGAAAATCATTGGCAAGTCTATACAAAACACGATTACGCACTGTTTAACCCGACACATACTTGGGTAGAATATATCAACCGTTTGGTCGGAGCCTTGGCAGGATTAGCCTGTTTTGTCATGGCTATTTTTTCTTTTAGCCTTTGGAAAAACAATAAAAAAATCACTCTGCTTTCATGGCTTGTGGTCTTCTTGATGGGCTTTCAAGGCTGGCTAGGTGCAACGGTAGTGTATTCTGTGCTCAATCCTGTAAAAATTACGATTCACATGGTGATGGCACTGCTCATTGTCTGTGTTATATTGTATATCTTAAATTTAGCCAAGCCAAAAGTTACCTCGTTGAAATTTGACAAAGTGTTTGACAGTGTCCTGATTATTTCACTAATCTTGACCTTAACTCAGATAATATTAGGAACACAAGTACGCCAATTCGTAGACGAGCAAGTAAAAATTTATGGCTATGATGCCATGCACAAAATTCTTGAAGATCCAATTATCGGGTTTTATTTCCACAGGACTTTTTCCTTTATAGTCCTGCTGATTAACGTAATTCTGATTACCCGAAATAACAAATTAAAGTTAGGCTTCAAAAAAATGAATTGGGTAATGTGGCTGCTGGCTATTGAGATTTTTTCAGGAATTTTGATGTATTGGTACGATTTCCCTTTCGGTTCGCAATCCGTTCATCTTGTCATCGCCTCGCTTTTGTTCGGAACGCAATTTTATCTAATTTTAGAAAGCAAAAACAGAGAAATAAAATAAACATGAAGCAATCCTTTTACGTTATTTGCAGTTGTCTTTTGGTGACGGCGCTGGCTTTCGGCCAAAAGAAAAGTTCTATTTCAGATAAAGATTTGGTTACAATCTGCAAAACTTGGGGTTTGCTGAAATATTACGATCCTATTGTTTCCAACGGAAAAATAGATGCTGATTCCTTATTGATAACGGCTTTAGATCAAAAACTGCCAGCCGAAAAAACGATAGCAGTTTGGATGGATCTTTTGAAAAGTAAAACTCCTGTAAAAACTTCTGAGTTGATTTCTTGCAAAGACCAAGATAACAGAAATGTTTCTACCGCATGGATCCAAAAAGATAAAAATCTTAATGCTGCACAAAAAAATTACCTTTCAGGCTTAGTCTCGTCCAATAAAATTCCTGGAGGCTACTATTGCCAGAAGGCAGATAATATCCGTTATAATGGCCAGAACGAAAAAGAATACAAAGAAAAAGCACTGGAAGAAAATTACCGCATCCTAAACCTATTCAGAGCTTGGAATGTCATTGAATATTTTTATCCTTATAAATATGGAATTTCCAAAGATTGGGACACCGTCTTGAAAGAATTTATTCCTTTGGTTAAAAATGCGACAGATAAGCTTTCTTATAAAAAGACAATGATGGCTTTTTCGGGTGCTATCGAAGATACGCATTCGAGAATCGAACCAAAAAAATACACCGAAATTTTCGGAAACTACGGTGCGCCTTTTACGTATCAGATTGCCGAAAATAAAATTGTAGTCACAAAACCCGTAAATATCGAAACCTGCCAAGCTTTAGGCATCGAATATGGCGATGTCATCGAAACGGTTAATGGTGAATCGATTGATAAAATTATCCAACGAAATTCAAAATATATTTCGGCTTCAAACAATTCCGTAAAACTTAGGGATTCTTACCATTATATGTTTTCTGGTGAAAAAGGAAGCAGTTTTACCATCAAAGGTTATGACAAAAACAAAAAAACGTTTGAGAAGAAGATAGAAAGAATCGACAGAAGCAATGGCGTTTGGTTTGAAGATGGCCTTCCAGATAACAACTTATTACGTTATGACGAAGTCGCACAGAAAGCAATCTACTCGGTCATAAACAAAGACAATGTAGGCTTTATAGACTTTTCTTTACTTGAAACTTCTGAGATTGACAGCATCATGAAAGCCATGAAAAACACCAAGGGAATTGTATTTGACCTAAGAGGATACAATCCAAACGGCGGCGTCATAAAAACTTTCAACTATCTTTTTCCCGAACCAAAATGGTTTGGTATTGTGACCAAGCCTGATTTCGGCAAGCCTGGAAGATTTTGCTGGCAAGACTATATCATTACAGAAGATTACAAATATATAGGCAAGACAAATCCTGATTATTATAAAGGAAAAATCGTCATTCTTGTAAATGAAAATACACAAAGTCTTTCTGAAATGTGGTCGATGATTTTCCAAATGGCTCCTAATATTACAATCGTAGGAAGCCAGACTTCTGGTGCTGATGGAAATGAGACTCCAATTCCATTGGTGAACGGCGAAAAGATGATTTTTTCTGGTGTCGGAATTTTTTATACAGATAAAAAAGAAACGCAACGAATCGGAATTGTTCCTGATGTTGTAGTCAAACCGACCATTTCTGATTTGCAGAATAAAATCGATCCGCTTATCAACAAAGGCTTTGAAGTGATTCTGAAAAAATAAAGATGTAACTCTTTCCAGAAATGATGTAATACCTTTTTGATGTGATACGAGTAACTTTACAATACTATTAATCGCAAAACAAAGTGTATGCCGAATTCAAGAGAAATAAAAGGAAACTGGAACGAGCTTAAAGGAAAACTTAAGCAAAAATTTGCCGAACTCACAGACGACGATTTGTTGTACGAAGAAGGAAAAGAAGACGAAATGTGGGGCAAGCTTCAAAAAAAGCTAGGCAAGACTGAAAAAGAAATCAAATCATTATTTGATTAATACGAATCCATTTTTTTTGACCCTTGCAGCCGAAAATGATTTCATCTAATTCATGTTCATGAATTCAAAATAATCAAATGCTGTTGCAAAATTTAGATTAAGATGCATTCAAGACTGTTTCATTAGCCCGATCAATTTGATTGGCTTTTGAAACAGTTTTTTTTATCCTATCCAGCTTTTAAAATCGTTGACACGCTCCCGGCTCACGATTACCTCATCTTCCTTATAGGTCGGCAGTATGAGTTTTAGCCTGGAATTACTGTACACTACAATATCTTTTATGGTTTTCATAGGAACAATGAATTTTCGACTTACTCGAAAGAAATCTTTCGGGTCCAATTCTGTTTCCAGCTGCTCTAAAGTTCCTTCCAAAAGATAGTCACGATTATCAATCGTATGCAGATAAGTGCCTTTATTTTCGCTATAAAAACATTCAACTTCTTCAATATTGATCATTTTCAGATGCTGTCCTGTTTTGATGGTAAAACGTTTCTTATAGCTTTTTACATCCGGACTAACCAGCATCTTCTTTATCATTTCCAAATCAAGCGACATGGGTTCTGACTTTGGCTGGCGTGCCTTAAATTTATTTATAGCAATCTCAAGATCTTCTTCATCTATCGGCTTTAAAAGATAATCGATGCTGTTCAACTTAAAAGCTCTCAAGGCATATTCATCATAGGCTGTCGTAAAAATAATAGCACTCTTGATGTCGATGACGTCAAAAATCTCAAAAGACAGGCCGTCAGAAAGCTGAATATCCAAAAATATCAAATCCGGATGCGGATTATTCTGAAACCAATTAATCGCTTCTTCCACAGAATGCAGCATGGTATCCGTTTCTATGGCTAATTTCTGTAGCTTTCGCTGTAACAATCTTGCAGAAGGCTTTTCATCTTCAATAATTATGGTGGTCATCTTTGGTTGATGGTTTAAAGTTTAAGGGAAAAATAATTCATAATTCATAATTCATAATTCATAATTCATAATTACAAAACTATTCCCATTTAGCCGTTTTTTCTTTTTCCATGATTTCATTGATTTTCTTTTCTTCCCAGTTTTGTCCCCAAAAGGCATTTCTACCAAAGACTCCTGCGGCATTAAAAGCCAATCCGATGCCCCAGAAAAAAGCTACTGAAAAATTAGAAAATTCAAAAAATTCTTCGCCTGGCTTGAGATTAAAATAGGCTCTCGAAATTAAAAACAGATTGACCAAGATGTACGCAATCAAATGTTTATAAAAACCCGAAATTGCTTTTACGCGTTTTTGCGCTCTTTCTAGCTTTTGTTGCTCTATGGCTGTCAGATTTTCCATTTTATTTATATTTTTGATTATAATAATGTTGTTTTTGCTTTTCTTCTTCCATAAACTGCTTCAGCTTTTTTTCTTCCCAGTTTCTTCCTAAAAACGGATTGTAACCGAAAGCTGCCATTCCGTGACATAAAAGTCCTGTTCCCCAACCTAGCATCGAAAACCAAAACCAGTGAAATTGAGGAACAAAAACCAAATTAATCACAATTAAAATCGGTATAACGACGCAGTAGCACGTAAGGTTAAAATAGAAGGATCTGATTTCCTTGGCCTTTTTTTTGGCTTTATCATACGCCATTTTTTCAGAATCAAAATTTTCCATGATTTCCAACTTAAATTACTGCCATTTATCCGACTTATCCTTTTCCATCAGTTCCCTGATTTTCTTTTCTTCCCAATCCCTTCCTAAGAACGGCATGTAGTTAAAAACCGACATTCCGTGAACGGCCACTCCGATTCCCCAGCCAATTGCTGGATAAAGAAACCACAGGTGGCTTGGAGAACTGATCAGGTTTAAGATGGCCAATCCGGTAATAACGACAATATAGGAGGTAAGGTTGCCGTAAAATCCTTTGATATCCTCTACTCTTTTTTGAGCCTTGAGATACATGCTTTCTTGTGTATTATAATTTGTTTCCATAATTGCTATTTGTTTGGTGAGCATCGGCAGTTCGACTTTAAAATGTTTTTCTGTCTGCTCAATTCTTACTTTTCTATTGGTTATGATGGAATAGCGGTCGACAATATTTTGCAATCCTACTCCTTTTCTGTCTTGTAATACTTCCTTTTTTTGGTAATCGTTTTCGATAATCAGATAATCATCTTTTTCATAAATCCGGATATGAAGCGGCTTCATTTCGCTTGCGATATTGTGCTTGACCGTATTTTCGAGAATCAGCTGTAATGACAAGGGAACTACTTTTGCATCAGGATTATTTAAAGTTTCTGGCAATTCATAAAAAACGCTATTTTCGAATCGCATTTTTAGAAGATTCATATAGGTTTTCGCAAATGAAAGTTCTTCTTCTACACTTACTAATTCTTTGTCTTTTTGTTCTAAAACATACCGGTAGATTTTAGAAAGCGATGTGGTGAATTTCTGCGCATTATCCGGATTTTCCTCAATGAGCGATGTCAGTACATTCAAGCTGTTAAAGAGAAAATGAGGGTCGATCTGGTTTTTAAGCGTCTCGAATTTTGCCGAAGCCGTTCCTGCGATAATCTTTTGCTCCTTAACTTTATTTTCCTGTGATTTTTTATAAAAATAAATCAGATGGAAAAACAAGGTCACAATCATCGTTATAATCAGACAGACAACATAAAACCTGAAATTTTCCTTTTCTAAAAATTCAGAATAAGTCCTATTGTTTATGACCAGCGCGATAATCATCCTTACGATAAAAATACCTACAAGTGTCAATACAATACTTCCAAGGATGCTTATAGCTATTCTGTACTTTTTATATTTTCCCCAAACAATTTCGTTGTTTAGGTAGTCAAAATACGTGGAGTTTATAAAGGTCAGTACAATTCCATAAAGCGAGTAATAGCCCATTTCTTTGAATAACGAAGCATTCACGATAAAATCCCTTCCAAACATAGCTTCGATCACGAACATGATTGCCATGATTGCCAAGCTGACAATAACGCCTGTTATAATTGTCTTAAAAATGTATCGGATTATTTCTCGCATGTGGAATAGTATTATTGCTTAGTATTGTAGCTTATTTTTTATTGCACTCTTTTTGTGCTTCAAGCGCTCTGTCCAATCCCCAATTTGGGTGAAAAGGTGTTTCCGGTTTAAATTTAGCAAAAAGTTCTATTGCTTTGTCAATCTGTGCACACATTGGCTTCGTGTCGTTTCCGAAATACCTAGCGCCTCCGATTTCAAATTCGGCTTTCGAAAACAACGCTCTTGGGTTTTCTGGCGCAATTTTAAGTGCCTTGTCATAAATTTCAATTGTTTTTGCCGAAAGCTTCATTCCATTGGTCATCGGGTCGGCAACAATCCAGGCCGTGTTGATCATCGCCTGCATTACTAACAATTCAGGATTTTCCGGATTTTTGTCCAATTCCGTATTTAATGCCTCTTGCGCTTTTCCCAATAATGCTGCAATCTGGTTTTTGTCTTTGGTCTGGAAAGCCGTCGTCGTATTAACCAAAGCCACATAATAATTAGGAAGCCAGTTGTTTTTTTCAGCTGAAGCGATTCTTTCAAACAAAGCCGAAGCTTCTGTAGTTTTTCCTTCGCCCCAAAGCGCAAATGCTTTTTGCATTCCTTGTTCATACTGTGTTTGGGCGCCAGCTAGCGTAGTGATAAAAAAAGCGATGGTAAGAATAAATTTTGTCATGATCGTGATGTTTTTAAGTTGATAATATTTTTGATGATTAAAACTCTTTGTTGTTTCTGGTACAAATTTGCTTCAGAATCTGCTCTTATAAAAAAGAGACTTTCTGAACTGTCGATTTTTGAGGATGAATTGTTTTTTGGAGGTGCTAAGGTTCTGAGAAGCTAAGTTTGAATTGTCTTCGCAAACCCTTAGTACCTCAAAACCTTAGCATCTTAGCACCTTTTTAAAGATTCTTCAACTGATTCTCCTTCTTATTCTCACTTATCGTCCAAAAGAAGCCTACAAAGAAGAAGCGGTCGGCTGGCTGTCTGATAGCCTGGCGTTGGAATTCGCCATTCATATTTGGATTGTCAGCATACTGATAGCCAAAGACATTGTCCGTACCAAGCACATTGGAAACTGAGAAATAAAGAATCTTTTGCTGTGAAACCAAGTAAGCCCAGCTAAAACTCAAATTGTTATACGCTTTTGTCTTGCCGTTCATGAAAGCCGATTCATTAGGATTGTTGTAAGGTCTTCCTGTATTAAAGCTGTTCGTAAAACCGACTTGAGACCTCAAATCGCTGATCCAATATTTGGTTACGATAGACAACGAATGGTCGGCCACAAAACTTGGAGTTACCTGTTTCGGATAATTTTTATAGTCTCTTTCTGTATCGATATACGAATACGAAATCCAATATTCCAAGTTCTTAAAAGAATTGTTGTCTCTCCAGAACAAATCAATTCCTTTTGCGAAACCTTTTCCGTTGTTATTGAACTGCGAATCGAATTGAGAAATCTCTGTATCATATTTTACCAAATCTCTATATTGCTTGAAATAGGCTTCAGCTCGGAATGTTTTTCCTGTCTTATTGTATTGGAAGTTCAAAATATAATGTGCTGTCTTTTCGCTTTCAAATTGGCTAGAATATTTCAAGTATTCTTGCCTTGGCGACTGCACAAAATCTCCATAAGCGAGAGAAAACTGTCCGTTTTTACTCACCTTATAAGCTAGTGAAAGTCTTGGCGAAAGATTTGATTCTTGTAATAAATCAGAATGAGAGAATCGGAAACCGGCTTTTGCGGCAAAGTTTTTTGAAAAAAAGATATCTGTTTCAGCATACGCCGCGGCAATGTTATTGTCGTATCCAGAAGAAAAAGCATTCCCTGCATTTTCTTTAAAATCCTCATCAAATTTTGTCGTGAAATAATCGGCTCCTGCAGTAACTCTTATTCGTTCAGAAAGATTTTTTCCGATTTTTATTTTCATGTGCGTTGCATGTTCTGCATTCTTTACATCGTCCAAACCAATACCAATCTTGTTATGCGAATAGCCATAGCTGATTCCTGTCGTAAGCTGATAATTGCTTCCAAAATAACCTTTATACGAAGAATTGAGATAGAGATTATTATTTCGTACATCCACTCGAATTTTCTCAGGCTGGTTAATGTTCTCTTGATTTAGGTCAAAATCTGCAGCATCAAAAGCTATATACGTTTTCAACAAACCGCTATTAAACTGATACCTGTAAACCATCTCACCAGAAATAGATTGATAAGCCCTGTTCCAATCCACAGCTTGAGGGATAGCTACCTGATAAGGCGCCAGATTCACGTAAGAAGTATTTACGCTCAAGGAACTTTTTTCCCACTTCTGCGTATTGCCTATTCCCAAACCGACAGACATTAAAGAAATATCCGTCTTTTCATTATCTGGCTCGTCAATCGTATTCAGCAACAGAACGCTTGAAAGTGCTTCTCCATATTCTGCACTATAGCCTCCCGTTGAAAATGCAATACCGCTGAAAAGAAAAGGCGAAAATCTTCCGCGAGTTGGCAGATTGTTTGTCGTTGCTCCATACGGTTGCGAAACACGAAGTCCGTCTACATACGTCTGTGCTTCATCAGCCTCTCCTCCTCTTACAAAAAGTCGCCCGTCTTCACCGACAGTCTGCGTTCCTGGCAACGTAAGAAGCGCTCCAATAATGTCACCAGAAGCTCCGGCAGTTGTTACGATATCCATCGGCTTCAATACTGATACTCTTGCTTTGTCGCCCGATTCAAAAGTTCCCGCCGTGATTACGACTGCATCGAGTGTATTGACCGATTCTTTTAATTTTACCGTCCTGCCTTTAAAATCTTCAACAGCAATTTCCTGATTCAAAGTTTCGTAAGTCAAAAAAGTAATGACAAGATTTTGTTTTCCTGCTGCTGTCGTTTGGAAACTGAAATTTCCTTGTTCATCAGAAGAATCTCCATCATACGTTCCTTCTATAAA
This sequence comes from Flavobacterium endophyticum, assembly GCF_003634455.1. GTDB lineage: Bacteria > Bacteroidota > Bacteroidia > Flavobacteriales > Flavobacteriaceae > Flavobacterium > Flavobacterium endophyticum. The sequence continues at coordinate 402,912 of NZ_RBLC01000001.1, forward strand.
AATATTGGCTCCTGCAATGGGATGCCCTTTTTCATCTGTAACTTTTCCAGAAATAGTCTGTTGCGCAAAAGCAGCAATCGAAAAAGCAAGAAATAAAAATGTAAAGATAGTTTTCATGGTCTGTTAGTTTTGATGAGGCAAAGTTGCATTCCCGAAATCGTGTTTCATAATAAAGATTGCCGAATTGTATTTTTTTAGGGATGAATTGCAATCCAAATCATAAAACCCTTCGCCATGTGGTTTTGTTTTTATAATTTTAATCTATCGTTAAAACCGCTATCATGAGAATCCCGCAACAATACCTTCCGGTCATGCCCTACCTTATCTTGAATAAGGCGAATGATTTTTTTGAATTTTCAAAAGCAGTCTTCGGAGCCAAAGAACAGCTGATTGTTCCCGGAGAAAACAATTCGATAATGCACGGAGAAATTAAAATCAAGGATGCTGTCATTATGTTTGCCCAAGCGACAGACAACTGGCATCAAAAAACAGCTGGTATGTTTCTCTATATAGAAAAGGTAGACGATGTTTTTAATCTTGCCATGCAAAAAGGCTCTAAAAGCCTAAAAAATCCTGGCCAGCAAGACTACGGATATACTGCAGGTTTTGAAGATCCCTTCGGAAACCAATGGTGGATTACAGAACCTTTAAGCGAATAATCTTTATGCTGAAACTAAAAAAAGTACATCACATTGCCATAATCTGTTCCGATTATGAAGTATCAAAACATTTTTACACCAAACTATTAGGCTTCGAAATCATGGCCGAAACCTACCGCAGGGAAAGAGATTCTTATAAATTGGATCTTGCCTTGAATGGAAATTATTCTATCGAACTCTTTTCGTTTCCCAATCCTCCAAGCCGTGTTTCACAGCCGGAAGCCTGCGGACTGCGCCATCTCGCATTTGAAGTCGACGATATCAAGCAGACGCTGCATTATCTTGTCGATAATAATTTAAACCCAGAACCCGTCAGGACAGACGAATTCACGAACAAAAGATTCACATTTATAGCAGACCCTGATAATCTGCCGATTGAATTCTATGAAGCTTAAGAATTGAGTCTTTTTTAGGGCCGTATATTAAAAATTCCAAGAACGCAAAATCTAAAAATCAGAATTTAAATTTTACCTTTGGCGTTTCAACAATACATTTATATTATGGTTTATAAATTCAGGGTAATTCTCGATGCGGAAGAAGATGTTTTCAGAGATATTGCCATTCTAGACGATGACAGCCTAGAGGATCTGCACAATGCTATTGTCAATGCTTTTGGCTTTGACGGAATGGAAGTTGCCTCATTCTACACAAGCGATGATCAATGGAATCAAGACGAAGAAATTCCGATGTTTGATACGGGTGACGTTCCTGGCGAGCAAAAAGTAATGTCGGATTTTATGCTTTCCGAAGTCCTAGACGAAGAAAGAACAAAAATCATTTATGTGTATGATTTCATCAATATGTGGACTTTCTTTGTTGAATTGGCAGCAGTCGAAGAACACGTTCCTGGACAAATTTATCCAGACGTATTGTTCTCTCATGGTGAAGTGCCACTTGAAGCTCCAGATAAGGATTTTAGCGATTCAGCCGTTAATGATTTTGACTACGACGAAGACGATTTTGACGAAGACGACCTAGACATGCTAGACGGAGGCGACAATTTTGAAGACTACGGCTTCGAGGAAAACTGGAATTAATTTTCCTGAGCCAAAAAGGCAAAAGCTACTAAGATTCAAAGGTTTTATTCTAGATTTAAATTATATTTGAGGAGATCTTAAATATACACCATGAACAATTTTAGAAACTTACTTATTTGGCAAAAGTCCATGGCTTTGGTAACCGGCATTTACAATTCCACAAAAGCATTTCCAAAAGAAGAAGCATTTGGCCTTACATCACAAATTAGAAAATGCGCCATTTCAATTCCAAGCAATATTGCTGAGGGATTTGGCAGAGACAGCAACAAAGAATATCTCCGTTTTCTAAATATTTCAGTGGGTTCTCTTTTTGAATTGCAAACACAATTAGAAATAGCCAAAAATATTAGCTACCTTACAACAGAACAATTTAATAAACAATATGAAGACAGCCGAGAGGTTGAGAGAATGCTTATCTCTTTTGTAAACAAAATAAAAGAACGCAAATAACCTCAGCGCCTTAGTCCCTATTACCTTAGCAACTTATTTTTAAACATGATCAACTTATTTAACACCCACATCGAGACTCTTTCCATTCATAGAGTCGGAAACAAAAGCCGTAACGAAGCCTTCTTTTTGTCTGAATCCCCATACGGGCTGAACGACGAGATCATGCCTTTGCTTAAAGAATTTTTCTTGAAATCATTTAGAGAAAAAGAAGAAAACTATTTCCAATTCGCACACGATGTAGATTTGGATTATAACGAAATGTACAATCTGGCCAGCGAGATTTTTACCAACCCGAGCAGCGTTCACGAAGTTTCAAAAAAGATAACCAAACATTTGTTTGAGCAGTCCAACCATCCGCACATCAAAAACGGAGAAGTGTATGTAGCGTATCTGACCAACTTGAGTATCGATAACAATGTAGTTGACGCCGTTGGTATTTTTAAAAGCGAACTGCAGTCCGATTTCCTTCAATTTGAAGAAAAAGAAAGCAATCTAGAGATGATCCTGCAGCAAGGAATCAACCTTAACAAGCTCGACAAAGGTTGCCTTATCTTCAACCACAAAAAAGAAGAAGGCTACAAAATATTGACTGTTGACAGCAACAGATATGACGCACGTTATTGGCTGGAGCATTTCCTTTCGGTAGATGCTTTCCAAGACGAGAACTTCATCACTAAAAAATATTTGAAATTCTGCCAAGACTTTGCAAAAGATGTGGTCTTGCCTGCCGAAGACAAAAAAGAAGAAGTCATGTTCATGAACCGTTCTGTGAACTATTTTGCGAAAAATGACGATTTCGAAGAGCAAAATTTCTTAAACGAAGTTCTTGACAATCCAGACCTGATGTCGGAATTCAAAAACTATAAAGTTGACAAAGGAGAAAAATACAGCATCGAAGATGTGACAAGCTTCCCGATTGCCAACGCTGCTGTTTCTGATGCCCGAAAAAAAATCAAGAACGTGATCAATTTGGATACCAACATCCAGATCAAGCTCGATTTCATCAATCCAGAAAGCGCAGAAAAATTTGTAGAAAAAGGCTGGGACGAAGAAAAACAGATGTACTATTATCTAGTTTATTTCAACAAAGAGCAAAAATCTTAATTTTCTAAAATAATCTAAGCGTCCCTAATTGGCAACAGTTGGGGATTTTTATTTGCTTATAATTATATAAAAAAAATCTTCTTTCATAGTTGTAATTTTAGGAACTAATCTATTACAAATCAAAACCCTACTAGCTATGAAAACAAAAAACAAAGACATAGAAACTTTTTTCAATCACTACGAAAAAAGAGTCAACGATGCGCTGATAGGCAAAAAAATAGATGCTGATGAAGCAACCGATTCCTTTGCCGACTGCTTTATAGAATCAAGTCCGCTGGGAGTGATTTGTGGAAAAAACGATGCCGAATTCAAAAAGCAGATGCTGAAAGGCTATGAATTCTATAAGAAAATAGGCATTACTTCAATGGACATACTTTCAAAAGAAATCACCGTTCTCGACGAATACCATGTCATGGCGAAAATTTACTGGAGATCGAATTACCAAAAAGACAAAGCAACAGGAAAAATAGACTTTGAAGTCACTTATTTCCTGAATTTCAAGGATGGCAACCACAAGATTTTTGCTTTTATAATAGGTGATGAAGAAAAGGCCTTAAAAGAACATGGTTTAGTATAAAATCCATAACGTTTTGTTTACAAATCAGTTACATTATGCATTTCATCGATTATTTTTGCCTTTAATCGGATAAAGTAGTATGTTTATAATCCCAAAACAAACATAACCTACATGAATCCACTAACCTCCCGCCACAATGTGCTTTTTGAAAAAGCATTTTGTCGATTTTTTGGACACAAGTTCAAGACTGTCAGAAAAGTAACCGACCACTTCAAGGAATTTGAATGCAAAGTATGCCACTGCCATGCAACAAACGATGTGAAAGGCAACAAGATTCATCTCTCTGATGAATTAAAAGACATCAACAAGACGTTAAATCAACTATATCAGAAAAGGCAGGTTGCCCTATAAATCTTTTCAAAATTCGGTTCCAAAAAAGAGTTTTTAATTCCTTGTAACAAATTGTTGCCTGAAACGTCCTATCTTTAAACCAAACCTCTATATATTTTGGAAACTATACTTAAAATTGAAAATCTTTATAAAAATTTCGGGCTGGTCAAAGCCGTCAAAAACGTTTCTTTAGAAATCAAAAAAGGAAATGTCTACGGTATTTTAGGACCAAACGGAAGCGGAAAATCCACTACCCTCGGAATAGTCCTCAACGTTGTCAATAAAACCTCAGGAAGCTACAGCTGGTTTGGAGGACAGATGGAAACTCATGAAGCTCTGAAAAAAGTAGGCGCAATCATCGAAAGACCTAACTTTTATCCCTACATGACTGCTGAGCAGAACCTACAGCTAGTCTGCAAGATTAAAGGAACCAACTATTCCAAGATTCAAGAAAAACTAGAAATTGTCGGGCTTCTCGATAGGAAAGACAGCAAGTTCAGGACCTTTTCGCTCGGAATGAAACAAAGACTTGCCATTGCTTCTGCACTTCTTAACGATCCTGAAATCCTGATTCTCGATGAGCCTACAAATGGCCTTGATCCGCAAGGAATCCGTCAGATCCGCGACATCATTAAGACCATCGCTTCTCACGGAACTACAATCCTTTTAGCATCACACCTTCTTGACGAAGTAGAAAAAGTGTGCAGCCATGTACTCGTTTTAAGAAAAGGAGAAATTTTATACTCTGGTACTGTCGACGGAATGAACTCCCAGGATGGCTTCTTCGAATTACAGGCAGAAAACCTGCAAGAATTAAAAAATGCTTTGGCACAACATCCTTCCATAGACAAGATTGAGGAAGAAGAAGGGCGTCTTATTGCCTATCCAAAAGGCAGCGTGAATGCTTCCGAGCTGAATAAGTTCCTCATCGAAAGAAACATCTTCTTAAGCCATTTGGTGAAACGCAAGCACAGCCTAGAGGAACAATTCCTGCAATTGACCAACAACAAATAACAAACCGAAACAATCCAAAACCCGATACCTTTCATAGTATATCAGGATAAAACTAGCAACCATGAAACGATTACTATCCATCGAACTTCAAAAAATATGGCAGAACAAGGCAAGCAGAGTACTTACCCTTACCTATTTCGTCCTGCTTTCCTTCATCGCCCTGATAGCCTCCATCAATTTTAGCTTTCTAGGCATCAACTTTAGGATTGCCGACCAAGGAATTTTCAATTTCCCTTACATCTGGCATTTCAATACCTATGTGGCCTCGATACTTAAATTCTTTTTGGCCGTAGTAATTGTTTCGATGATGGCAAACGAATACACCTATGGTACTCTCAAACAAAACCTTATCGACGGTCTTAGCAAAAACGAATTCATCAAGTCCAAGCTTATAACTGTAATTCTGTTCGCCCTAGGTTCTACCATTTTTGTTTTTATAATGTCAATGATATTAGGCCTGTGCTTCTCATCCTATGACGAGGCAGGCATTATCTTTTCAGACCTCGAATACCTTTTAGCCTATTTCGTAAAACTCGTGGCTTTCTTTTCTTTCTGCCTTTTCTTAGGAATATTAGTAAAACGTTCCGCATTTGCACTTGGATTCCTTCTCGTATGGTTTTTCTTCGAAGGAATTATTTTCGGCCTTTTGAGATGGCTTGTTTTTTCAAGCACAGAGCAAGTTCAGAAAGTAACGGCTTTTTTACCATTGGAATCCATGTCAAATCTGATAAAAGAACCTATAACCCGATTCCAAGCCTATAAAGCCATCGAAAACCAAGTCTCTGGCGGCGTGGCACCAAAAGACTACAGCGTCCACTGGTATGAAATTCTCATTGTGGTCGTTTGGACGGTTATTTTTATGTTAATGTCGTATAAAATTCTAAAAAAACGAGATTTATAGTATCTTTGCCGATACTATGAAAATGACAAAACCCCACATTTTTATTTTATTTGTTCTTTGCCTTCCGTTTCTGGCCAAAGCTCAATATATAACAGTCAACGACACCTATACAAAGGAACAGCTGGTCAGAGATGTACTCATCAACAATACCTGCGCCAGCGTTTCAAATATTTCGGTGCTTGGAGGAAATTTTGCTTCAGGACAGCAAAGCTACGGCTACTTTAATGCCGGGAGTAGTACCTTTCCTTTTGCAGACGGAATCGTATTAAGTACCGGAAGAGCCGTCGCAGCACAAGGCCCGAACAGCAGCTTGCTCGATGACGGCCAAGGAATGGACTGGCCGGGCGATACCGATCTCGAAGCTGCCTTGGAAATAAACAATTCTATTAACGCTACCATACTCGAATTCGACTTTATTCCGCTCGGAAACAAAATCAGTTTCGACTATATCCTCTCTTCAGAAGAATACCATGACAATGCTCCATGCCGCTATTCAGACGGATTTGCGTTCCTTCTAAAAGAAGTTGGTGGCACGGGAGGTTATAAAAATCTTGCCGTAGTACCAGGAACTACCATACCCGTAAAAGTAACATCCGTTCACCCAGAGATTGGAGGAAACGGCGGCTGTGAAGCCCAAAACGAAGAGTACTTCGGAGCTTTCAACGGCTTTGAGCATCCGACCAATTTTAACGGACAGACCGTAGCCCTGACTGCTCTTTCAGACGTAACACCAGGAGTACTTTACCACATAAAATTAGTCGTAGCAGACGAAGGCAACTACCGATACGACTCGGCCATCTTCTTAGGAGGCGGAAGCTTCAAGATAGAAACCGATCTTGGTGACGACAGGCTATTAGCCACAGGAAATCCGCTTTGCAAAGACGAAACCTTGACCCTAAATGCTACGAATGCCAATGCCATCCGATACGAATGGTACAAAGACACAGTGCTACAGCCCGAAATCACGCCTACCTACCCAGTTACTGTAGCAGGCACTTATGCAGTTCGCGTTGAGCTGACAGGCGGTTGTTTTTCTACAGGAGAAATCAAGGTAGAATATGCTGGAGCACCCACAGTTTCCAATGCTGTTCTAGTACAATGCGACGAAGACAATAACGGCCTTGCCCTGTTCAACCTCAACCAAGCAGATGCTCAAGTCATCGCGGCAGACCCGACTTTGAGCGATCCTGTGTATTTTAGGACAAACGGCGAAGCAGCTTCAAATACCAATCCAATTACCAACGTTACAAATTTCGAAAATACCCAGCCGGTTGTTTATGCCCGTGCAGAAAACCAATACGGATGTTACGCTATTTCAGAAGTAACGCTGAACGTTTCCAATAATAATATTGCCGATCCGCAAGACTTGAAAAAGTGTGATACCGATATCAATCCTACAGATGGCAAGTCGGTTTTTAACCTGCGTGACAGAGAGGCTGCTATACTCGCCAACCTGCCATCAGGAAACATTAACTATTATACTTCATACGAAGACGCCCTATCCGGATTAAATCCGATTCCGGCTCCTGATGTCTTCCCAAATACCATTCCTTTCCAACAGCGTATCTATGCCAAGCTAAGTTCGGGAATCGATTGCTACGGAATTGCTGAATTTAACGTCATAGTCAATTCTTTCGGCAGCAGCCTAAACGACGTACAGGCAATTGTCTGCAGAGGCGGCGATGTATTGCTTAATGCAGGAAGCGGCTTTTCAAGCTACAAATGGAATACTCCAAACAACGAAACGACGCAGACCATCCGAGTAACCGCAGCAGGAACCTATACCGTTACCGTCACCAATTCAGATGGTTGTGAAGGCACTAAAAAATTCATCGTCACGGCTTCCAGCATTGCCACGGTAGCATCCATGAGCATAAGAGATTTCCAAGGAGGCAATAACTCCGCGACGGTAGTCTTGACATCAGACAGCATCGGAACTTACCAATATTCTCTAGACGGCATCACTTTCCAAGACTCACCTACCTTTACAAATCTAGATCCAGGCCGATACACAGTCATCATAAAAGAAGCCAACTGCGGTATCATTACCCATGTATTTTACATCATGGATTACCCTAAATTCTTCACCCCAAATAACGACGGCACTAACGATATGTGGAGGATTCCGTACCTGCAGTTCCAGCACAATGCTACCGTTGCTATTTTTGACCGCTACGGCAAGTTACTCTACTTTTTTAAAGGAGGACAGCCTGGTTGGGACGGCAAGCTGAACGGCTACGACCTCCCTGCAAACGACTACTGGTTTAGGATTATACTTCAAGACAAAAGAGAAATAAGAGGGCACTTCTCACTCTTAAGATAATTCTATATCTTTGAGAGCTAATCGGCTCGTTATGAGAATAAAACTACTTGTCTTTTTTCTATGCTTGTCCCTACAATCCTTCTCGCAAGGAGAAGCCTCCAATTGGTTTTTTGGCAACAGGGCTGGCATTAAGTTCAATAGCGACAATACGATAACCACGCTTTCCAACTTCCCGAATCCTATTCGAATCGTTACCGACGAAGGATGCAGCTCTTTCTCAGATGCTAACGGCAATCTTCTCTTATATACCGACGGAAGAACCGTTTGGGACAGGAACCATATCATCATGCCCAACGGAAACTATAATGCGGGAACAGGACTGCTAGGCGACCCTTCCAGCACACAGTCTGGAATAATCGTACCGAACCCCGCCAATCCAAACCTCTATTATATTTTTACGGTTGATGAACCGCACCATCAAAACGCATCGGTCTATCCCAACCCATTTTTAGGAGACTATGACGGAGGCGGAGGGCGCGTTCCCGCAGCAGACGATGGCTTCAACAACGGACTCAATTATTCTGTAGTCGATATGTCTATTACAGGAGCCAACGGAAGCATCGGCAACATAACCGTTCGCAACACCCATCTCGTTACTTATAATCCCGACCCAGCAGGAGAAGAAATCAAATACAAATGCTCCGAAAAAATTACGGCCGTCAGAATTCGCAATGGCGGCGGCTATTGGGTCATAACCCATTTTATAGACAAATTCTACGCCTTCAAGATTGATCCGAGCGGCGTAAGTACCACGCCCGTAATTTCGCAGCTGAATCCTGTAGTTCCCGTTTCTGGTTATAGAAGAAATGCCATCGGACAGATCAAAGTTTCTCCAAACGGAAAAAAGATTGCCATCGCCCACGTTCAGAACGGACAGATCGCGGGCGGAACTTCTTCAGGAGGAGCTATGTATCTCTATGACTTTGACAACAGTACTGGAATTGTATCAAATGGCCAAGCCATAATAACAGACAGCGGCTGCTACGGAGTTGAATTTTCTGCCGAAACCAAAAAGCTCTACGTCTCTACAGAAAGTGGTGTCGTACAATTCAATCTCGAAGCACCGTCGATACCCAATTCAGGACAGCTCATTTCAAGCCGCAGCTATTCCTCATTGCAGCTCGGTCCCGACAAAAAAATCTACAAGGCCAACATCAATACCGGACTAGACGATGGCTTCCTCGATGCCATCAACAATCCCGAACTAGACGGCTCTGCCTGCGGTTATCAAAATGCCGCAGTCAATCTAGGAGCAGGTACATCCCGCTTTGGACTGCCTCCGTTCATCACCTCCGTCTTCAACACCAATATTATTGCAAAAAACCTATGCGCCGGACAGGCTACTACCTTTGAGATAAGCGCCAACGGATTTGTGCAAAGCGCCATTTGGAATTTTGGCGACGGCAGTGTCTTCAGCAATTCTCTATTGCCTTCCCATGTCTTTCCTGGCCCAGGCACCTATACCGTCACAGCAACCGTAGTCGTTGAAGGAACAACCATCAGAAGCACCAAAAATCTCCAGATTAATGCCCTGCCCGTAGCCACGCCTGCAACCCTCGTGCAATGCAGCCCTACAGCAGCCGACACCAATATTCCGTTTAAGCTGTCAGAAGCCACACAGTCCATCATAGGAAACGACCCCAATCTGAGTCTTACTTTCTTTCGCTCGTTGCCAGAAGCCATCAACGACACGAATGCTTTGCCAATAAACTATCCAAACGCAGCCAATCCGCAACAACTTTTCGTCAGAGTAACCGACAACACTACGGGCTGCTTTTCCACTACTACGCTCGACCTCTCTGTAAACGCAATGGCCAACACCCCATTGCAAATTAAAAAATGCGACGAGCTGAATAGCGAAGACGGAATATCCGACTTCACCCTAACCGATGCCCAGATATCAGGACTCCCTCCGACTGCAACTACGCTATATTATGCCAATATTGACGATGCGCTGTTAGAGCAGCATCCCATAGCCGAAAACTATACCAACACAGTTCCTCACCAGCAGACAATCTATGCAAGAGTTGAAGACAACAACCAATGCTGGGGCATCTATCCCATCAGCCTCATCGTCAATCCGCTGCCACAGCTCAAGACCGAGGACACCTATTATGTATGTACGAACCTGCCGAACCGCTACACGACACTTACACCTGGCTTATTGCAAGGAATTCCTTCCGACTATACGTATGAATGGTCTACCGGAGAGCACACTTCGACCATACAAGTCAATCAAGCTGGAACCTATACCGTCAAGGTAACCAATATCCATGGATGCTCAAAAATCCGCACCCTGACCGTATTGCCTTCTAATAATGCCACCATCCAAAAAATTGTCATCGTCGATCTTGTTGCTAACAATACGGTTACTGTGCTGTTGGCGCCGGAAAGTATCGGAAGCTACCAATACAGCCTCGACTTACCGGGCGGACCTTTTCAAGACTCGAACCATTTCGAAAATGTCTCGCCTGGATTTCATACAGTCTATATCTATGACATTCATGGCTGCGGCATCGTGAAAAAAGACATTTCTGTCTTGCAGATACCTAATTATTTCACCCCGAACGGCGACGGCTATAACGACACTTGGAACATCATCGGAATCAATTCCATATTCTATTCCGATGCAAAAATTTATGTTTTTGACCGTTTCGGAAAGCTTCTGTCCGATGTAGATCCTAGAGGCGCTGGATGGGACGGAATCTACAACAATCATCCCGCTATCGCGACAGATTATTGGTATCTTGTTATTTTGAACAACGAAAGAACCGTAAGAGGTCATTTTTCGCTAAAAAGATAATAGCCCATATCCTAGCTACTAGCAAGTCAAATCTATCGAATCCTCATTCACAATAGCCATTTGCTATTTAGATATTGCCTTACTGCTATTAAAAAACTAATTTTTAGCGGATTAAAACGATTGAAACTCTTAATTTTCAGAAGGAATTAAATTTCAAATACTAAAAATATAATAAATTTGAGCAAACATACGTAACGAATGACTTTAAAAAAATCCCTCATTGCCCTCCTCCTTTTTTTTACAATCACCAAGACTTTTTCGCAGAATGACTGCACCAATGCCATCATTGTATGCGGAAATACTGGATTTGAAGGATTGAGCGCAACAGGAATTGGCATTCAAGAACTCGGATTCAACAACTGCAGCAGCCAAGAAAACAACAGTATTTGGCTTATGCTCTCTATAGACACGGGCGGTACGCTCGGATTTACACTTACTCCTGAAAGCAGCGATATAGATGTCGATTTCGACTTTTTTATATTCGGACCCAATGCCGACTGTACTAACTTAGGGCAAGCTATCCGCTGTTCGACCACCAACCCAATAGCGGCAAATGCTTCAGACAATCTTACAGGCCTGAACCAAGACGAAACCGATACTTCCGAAGGCCCGGGGGCAGACGGAAACAGCTTCGTGCAATGGCTCACCGTCAACAATGGCGAAAGCTACTTTTTAGTCATCGACAGGCCGGTAGGCTCGAGCAATTTTTCGCTCACGTGGACGGGGACGGCTACCTTCAACCAGCCACCTACATTCCAGAATCCAACAGGCACGGCACTCAATATTACAAATTGCGACAACGACGGCTTTATCGACAACAGTACCACTTTTGACCTCGAGCAAAACACCAGCACCATTATCGGCAGCCAGACCTCGGTAGCCGTTACCTATCACCTCAACACCAATGATGTGCTGACGGGAGAAAATGCTATAACACCATCAGGCAGCTTCCCGAATACTATAAACCCACAGCCTATTTTTGCACGAATCACCAATACTATTACCGGATGCTTTTCGACTGCCGAATTTTCTATAGAAGTAATCAACTCAGTCGATATCCCAAACGACCAATTTGCAATCTGTGACGACAATATCGACGGCGACGACCAGAATGGCCAGGCCACCTTTAACATGAGCGATGTTACCATTGGTATTCTATCAGGCACCAACCAATCTGGAATTACCGTAGGCTACTACCCCACTTTTGGAGATGCTATGAATAATACTGCAGCTTACGGAGCCACACATTACAATATGACTCCGAATGAAGAAAACGCCTTTATCAAAGTCACTAATTCAGACGGATGTTTCAAGATAAAAGAAATCAAGCTCGTCGTTAATCCCTTACCAGCAAAAACGACAGCCACTTTGGTACAGTGCGATTCGGGGCTTACTCCAGACGGACTTACTTTATTCAACCTCAATGAATCCATTCCTTCCCTTACGGGCGGAGACCCCAACTTGGGCGTAGAGTTTTTTAAGAGCAACATTCTGTTACCGACAGCCTATACCAATACTTCAAACCCTGAAACCATCGATGTAAAGATTACCGACCTTACGACCGGATGTTCCAGTAGGAGCACCCTAGACCTTAACGTAAACGTAATCAACAGGACTGTGACCATCGCACCGCAATGCGACACCGCCGAAACCGGCATCATGCCGTTTGACCTAAGTACCACAGACCTTGTCCTAGCACCGACTGAAACAGCCCATTTTTACGCCAACCTAAACGATGCTTTGCTAGAGCAAAACGAAATTACAAATACCGCCAACTATCCGAATGCTACGCCTTATAACGCGACTATCTATGTACGTGTTGAAGAAGCCAATAGCTGTTCCGTAATAGCCCCAATCCAGCTAACAGTAAACCGCCTCCCACAGATTGAAGTACAAGACACCGGTTATGTCTGCACCAACTTGCCCAACCGTTATATTACCCTCGATGCAGGACTGCTGCAAGGCAATCCGACGAATTATACTTACGAATGGTCGACTACGCCCGTACAGACAACTCGCACCATCCGCGTAAACGAAGTAGGAACCTATATTGTAAAAGTCACGAACGCCAACGGATGCCTCCAGACCAGAACCATAACTGTCTCCCCGTCTAACAATGCCACGATAGCCGAAGTCGTAATTGTAGATTTGGCACAAAACAATACCGTAACCGTTCTCCTAGACCCTGCCAGCATTGGCAGCTACCAATACAGCCTTGACCTGCCGAACGGCCCGTTTCAAGATTCCAATCATTTTGAAAACGTAGCCGCAGGAGTCCATACCGTCTATGTCTATGATACCCATGGCTGCGGCATCGTATCCCAAAAAATATCCGTGCTAAAGATTCCTGCTTTTTTTACGCCTAACGCAGATGGCGCTAACGACACTTGGGATATTATCGGCATCAACCCGCTATTTTTCGCCAGCTCAAAAATCTATATCTTTGACCGCTTCGGAAAGCTACTTGCAGATATCGATCCTAAAGGCACAGGCTGGGACGGAAATTACAACGGACGCCCTTTGCCAGCCAATGATTATTGGTACTTAGTCAAACTAGAAAGCGGCAGGACCATTCGAGGGCATTTTAGTTTGTTGCGATAATAAAAAGAGCCATGAATTATCATGGCTCTTTTTATATATAATTATGTTGACTATTTCTCATACCAGTCAACAACCTTAAGTAAAGAATCTGCAAAGCCAAAAATATCATCAATTGAAACAATCTCATGACGAATTTCCTTTTTCTGTTCATCAAGTAGGACAAAATATTTCTTAGCTCCTGCCAAATATAGCCTACATATTGTTTTACGATTATTATCATCTAGGAGTATTGCAAAATAAGATTGGGCATCTCTATATGCAATTCTAGTTATAGGTATTTTTTGTCTCAAAATAGTTTTTACAATCATAAAAGCTTCAAGTTCTTCTTGAGTAGTTTCTACTTTGTTAGCCTCTTCTTTTGTTATCTCAGAATTTAATTCTGCTTCTTGCTCTTTTGTCACTTCATCTTCTTTAGTCAAGGCAGATTTTAAACGATCCGTAATCATATCGCTGATATACTGTTGCAATGACTTCTTAGTAAGATTGGTAAACTGTTCCAATACTTTGGCTGTAATAACACTTGGATAAACTTGTTTAGCAAAATGTTTTACAAATTCTGGGCTTGGATTGGTAAATTCTGAATTAATAAGTTTCTTTAATTCAAAAGTATATTTCAAATCACTGGCTGTGGTTACTATGTTTTCAAAATCATAATATGCCTTATGAAACTTTTTCAATTCTTCTATTTGATTATCCTTTATATCAGTAATATTGAAAGCAAAAAATGGTTTTTCATCCATCTTATTCGTCTCTACCAAATCAGTGTAGAACTTGTATTCAATACCATTAGTTAAAATAGAAAATTTTGCTTTCGTTGTATGAAAATAACGAAACAGTTGAGAAGCATTGTTCACGTTTAAAGGGGAAGCATGATGTTTGCATTCAATCAAAATAATAGGTTCTCCATCTTGCATGATTGCATAATCAATTTTCTCTCCCTGTTTGATGCCTATGTCGGCTACTAATTCTGGAGTCACTTCAAACGGATTAAAAACATCATACCCCAATTCTTTAATAAAAGGCATAATAAAAGCATTTTTGGTCGCTTCCTCAGTATTTACCTGACTCTTTAATTTTAAAACTCTTTCTCCAAGTATTCTAATTTGATCTTTAAAATCCATAATATCAATAAGTTTGTTTGTACCAAACATATAACTATTGATTACCACTTTTTTACGGTTTTCCTCATTTCTCGAATAAATGCTAAAAAGCGCTAAAAAAATTAAATAATAATTTAAATTTATAATTCAAAACTGTAGAAGACAACACGATGACAGCAGACCAATATCCAAAGATCTACCTCTACCGCAGGATTGTTCAGGCAAAAGTCTTCATTGATAAATGCTATGCTGAAAAAATCGACCTCAACAATATCTCAGACGAAGCTTATTTTTCTAAATTCCATTTCATACGGCTGTTCAAATCCATCTACGGAAAGACGCCCCACCAATACCTCACGAGCGTACGCATCGAAAAAGCCCAGCAATTTCTACAGCAGGGCAAGCCCGTAACCGAAGCCTGTTCCTTAGTAGGTTTTGAAAGTCCAAGTACCTTTAGCGGCCTCTTTACCAAACTCGTCGGCAAGACACCCTCCCAATACCTCGATAGTCATAAAGAAAGACAATCCCAGATACAGCAGACGCCTTTGGCCTTTGTACCCGGCTGCTATGCCTATATGCACGGCTGGAAAGAAAATAGCAATTTTGAAGAAGCCGAAAAATAAATCATTGCCCATCTTTGTAATGTGTTCAACATTAAAAAAGAAAAGCCATGATTACAAAAATGACCATTACCAACATCCATGTCCTAGACCAAGACAGCGCCTATGACTTCTACATCAACAAATTAGGCTTCAAGCTCGTAGACGATATTCCAATGGGACCCGAAACCCGATGGCTCACCGTTTCTCCACCAGAACAGCCCGATCTGCAATTAGTCCTCTTCCCCGTTACCGTAAGCAAGATGTTTCCTAAAGAAGTCGCAGAAACATTAATCGACCTGATCAAAAGAGGAATATTCGGCTGTGGAGTATTAACCTGCAACGACATCTTTGCCACCTATGAAGAACTAAAATCAAAAGGCGTAGAATTCATAAAGCCGCCCACAAAAGAATTTTATGGCACAGAAGCCTTGTTCAAAGACGATTCCGGCAACTATTTTTCATTACAGCCGCTTAACAATTTCGACAATGAAAACAATATTTGATCCAGCAGCACGAGAGGAATTGATCAACAGGATCAATTCCCTCGATGAAAAAAGCACAAGACAATGGGGAAAAATGAACGCCTATCAAATGGCCAAGCACTGCACGATATGGAACGAGTGGGTTTTAGGCAAGGAGAATCATGTCTATAAGCAAGAATTTCTAGGCAAGATATTTGGCAAGATGGCTCTTAAGAGCAATACCAAAGACGACCGTCCTTTAGGCAAAAAGATGCCCGCCGGAACAGCATTTACAGTAAAAGAAAAAGAAGGCGACCTAAAAGCTCAAAAAAACATCTGGGCAGAACAGATTGCAGGCTACGGACACTTCTCCAATCCTGACTTCGTCCATGACTTTTTCGGCAAAATGACAAAAGAAGAAATCGGCATATTCGCCTACAAACACAACGACCACCACCTACGGCAGTTTAGCGTTTAGGGCAACAGCTTGTTTCCATGTGTTAAAAAATACCCTTGTTCCAATTATACAAGTTTGTCATCCTTTAAGGAAATATTTTTATCTTTAAAAAAATCATCAATCAAACACATGAAAAAAAGAATCCCTTTTCAAATCCTCTTATTGCTGCTTTTCACATTGCAAGCATTTTCACAGACAGACAATCCCGAATTGCAGAAAATGGCCGACGACGACCAAAGTGCAAGAATGGCTTCAGACATCAACTGGATGATCCTCAACAAAGAAGACAGCCTTAGGCGCGTGAGGATTTTCGAACTGATAAAAGAAGACAAAGTCAAGACCGCCAAAGACCACTTCAATTCCGGAATCGTCTTCCAACACGGCAACGACACCATCGATTCGCGAATAGCAGTACAAAGCTTCAAAAAAGCCATAGAACTCGATGCAACCCTCAACAAATGGTGGTATGCCGCAGCAGTCGACAGAGACCTGATGCGAAGAGGACAGCCCCAGATTTACGGAACCCAGTTCGTAAAAAACCAAGCCACAAACAACAAATGGGCGCGATACAAAATCGATACCACAAAAGTAACCGACGAAGACCGCAGCTATTACAGCGTAGAATCCCTTGCCGAGCAAGTAAAAAAAGAAAGATTCATGAACCTAAAATCGGTTTCTTCCTACTATGAAAGCAACAATTCTATTGACAAGATCATCAAGTTTATCGAGCAAGAATTCAAAAAAGGAACCGAATCCGAATACAACAGTAGCGAAGAAGAAATCAATAATTTTGGCTATAGCCTGCTGAATGCCAATAAAAACGAAGACGCCCTAAAAATCTTCAAGCTAAACACAAAACTCTATCCAAACGGCTTCAATACTTTTGACAGTTACGGCGAATGCCTGATGAAGCTTGGCCAAAAGAAAGAAGCTCTAAAAGCCTATAAAAAATCATTAGCACTCAATCCTCAAAATGACAATGCTAGAAAAATAATAGAAGAGAATAAATAACCTTTATTAAATTGTATTTTTGAGGTGATGCTAACTTGTTCTGTAACAAAACCTAACCAAAAACCATGAGACTAACAGGAATTATTATTATTTTATTCTTAACAACCATAGGATGTAAAAACCCTGACGCTATTACCAAAACGGAGGAAATAAATCATTTATCACGTAAGATTTCTGAACTTCAAAGGCAAAATAAGATTTTAAGAGATTCATTATCTGAATATGAAGAAAATTTTTTATACTCGCAGACATTAGTTGGTGTTCCAGACAAACCTTTTTTAAAAGTCGGCAAAAACAATAATATAGTTATGCTATTTCAAACTTTTGATAAAAAATTACCCAAATACGATATCTATAAACTTGAAGGCGATAAACAAATAAAAATAGGCAGTAACACTAGTACTAGATTTGACTACAATTTTACTCCAAAATCCATTGACGATAAAGAATTAAAACTTTTAGTAAAAATACCATATAATAAAAAGACAATTGAAATTCCAGGTCTTATGATTTTCGATGTCAAGGAATAAAATATTGGCTGCCAAAACAATAAATGAGCACAATACAAAATCAATGTAAAGAAGCCATGAGACATATAAAAAGGTTTAGTATATTCCTTATTTTAACCCCCATCGCTTTGACACTATCCTGCAGCAACACGAACGACAAACTAAAAGAAGGATTCTGGAAACATGCCGGAGGATTTTACATAGGTGATATTATCGATTTCAAAAACAAGTCCATCCAAATAAAAAACGACACCATTTTCAAGAACGATACTGCAATAGCTAGAATCGAAAAGCTTGAAAGCCGATGGCTTGCAGGAGACAAAGTACTCCATATCAAAGCAATTCCGAGCGGAAAAAGCGCAAGATATGTAGAGAAATAATCCCTGCACTGCCAAGACATCGTTTGCAGGAATTACAAATTATCTCTTTCTTTGTTTAAAAGAAGACCAACCCACATGAAAAAAGCGGCAATCACTCGGCTGAATATCCTCCAGAAAGCCTTTGAACTGATTTACAGCAAAGGCTACCTGACTACCAGTATCGACGAGATTTTGGCCACTACTCATGTCACAAAAGGAGCCTTCTATTACCATTTCAAGAACAAAGACGAGATGGGCATTGCTATCATCAACGAACTATTAAAGCCTACGTTCGAGGCCACATTCCTCAAGCCCCTTGCGTCCGGCGGCGATCCTGTTCAGATTATCTACGACATGATGCAGGAGATACTCATGGACAACGAATTCCTCAAAGTAGAATACGGCTGTCCCGCGGCCAATTTCACACAAGAAATGGCTCCTTGGAATACCGATTTCACAAAAGCACTAAACGACCTTTCCGCAGCATGGAAAGACGCCATCATTGCCTGCATCGAAAACGGCAAAAAAGACAAAAACATTCGCCCAGACGTAAAAGCAGACCAAGTCGCCATCTTTATCATGTCAGGCTACTGGGGCATCCGAAACATAGGCAAATTAAGCAACAGCAAAACCGTCTACCTCGTGTTTTTAAAACAGCTAAAAGAATACCTCCAAACACTGCGATAATTTTTTTATCCAAAAACATACTAATTAGTATGTTTTTTATTTACTTTTGTTCCCGTAACAAACAAATAGTCGTTTTTCGATATGTATCAAGCCCTTACCTTCCTCCATTCCACACTGCGCTGGCTTGTTTTGGTCAGCCTGATTGTTTCACTATACAGAGCCTATAGTGGCTATTTCCGCAAAGCAGCATTCACAAAAACAGACAATGCCGTTAGGCATTGGACAGCCACCATAGCCCACACACAATTGATGGTCGGCATGACCCTATACTTCCACAGTCCCATCATCAAATACTTTCTCAACAATTTCAGCACCGCCAAAGAAAGCTTCGACCTGCTTTTTTTCGGAATCATCCACAGCCTGCTCATGCTAGTTGCCATAATCATCATTACCATCGGTTCCTCCTTGGCAAAAAGAAAAGCCACAAGTCCCGAAAAATTCAAGACGATGCTCATCTGGTATGCCTTGGCCCTGCTCATCATTTTCATTGCCATACCCTGGCCGTTCTCCCCTTTCGCAAACAGACCCTATTTCAGATAATATGCAGACACTTTTAAAAACACCCATCGGACGCCTCCGCCTCATCGGATACATCGAAGGACTTTCCCTCCTCGTCCTCCTCTTCTTTGCCGTACCCCTTAAATATGCAGCCGGCGATCCTTCACTCTCAAAAATTATGGGCCCGCTTCACGGAGCCCTATTCCTGCTCTTTATCTTCAACACCCTGAGCGTTGGAGTCGAACAGCAATGGAAGTTCAGGCAAACCACCTACAAGGTCATGCTGGCCTGTATCATTCCGTTCGGAACCTTTTATATCGACCGAAAAATTTTAAGCAAAATATGAAAAAAGCAATCCTCATCATCGGCATCCTTTTGCTTGCCTATATCGGATACCGTATCTACAAGATCTACACCCTAGACAAAGGACTAGGCCAGCTCATTTCAGAAGGAGCCATCATCCTCGACGTCCGTACAGAAAAAGAATTCGAGATGGGCCATATCCAAGGCGCCCTCAACATTTCTTTAGGCGAAATCCGCCACCGCTATACAGAACTCGATACCTCAAAAACCTACATCACCGTATGTTCCCACGGACTCCGCAGCGTCAAGGTCGAAAACATCCTAAAAGAAAAAGGATTTAAAAAAGTATACAACGGAGGCGCTTGGAACGATCTGCAGCAAAGCCTTAAAAAACACTAATTCTTTTTTACTCCCCGCTAATCCTCACTCATACAGCCTCTTTGCAGTTTTAGGGTATAGAATAGCAAAAATAATTGCCATCTTTGAATAATACTACATTATAAAGATAAGAGCGGAGTATAAAAGTTTAAGAGGCATTGTTGTTAATAGTACTCCGCCTATCTTTATTCCGAAAAGTTCACCACGCCCCTCTGCATCCAGATGCCGACTTTTGTGAGTTACTAAAGAATATGCGACATGGCCAATAAACAAAAAAGCGACCAAAAAAGAAGTGCCGAAATAACCAGGCGCTATTTCGATTTCATAGACAAGCATACAAACGATGTCAGCAGTGGCCGTGTTTCCGAATTCATGGAACTCAACCAAATAGCGCGCGAATTGGCTGTTTCACACAAGCACCTCACAGACAGTGTCCAAAAAGAAACACAGCACCACCCCTGTCATTTTTACGACACAAAAATTATCGAAAAAGCAAAACAGCTCATGGCAGACCCGCAGCTCTCTATTGCGCAAATAGCACTAGCGCTTACCTACGACCCTTCTAATTTTTCTAAATTCTTCAAAAAGTTTACAGGAGAGACACCCGGCGCATTCAGAAAAAAGCAAAAAACAAACAACACCTAAAGTTCCGAAAAGTTCACCACATTTCAGTCATCGATTTTCCGCTCCTTTACAGTAGTAATAATCGTAAAACAATCAATGACCATGACAAGAAATGATCTAAACGGAAAAGTAGTTTTAATTGCCGGAGGCGCTAAAAACTTAGGAGGCCTATTAAGCCGCGGTTTTGCCGAAAAAGGCGCAAAAGTAGCCATACACTACAATAGCAGCAGCACCCAAGCAGATGCCGAAAAAACACTGGCAGCCATTCAAAAAGCAGGAGGCGAAGCCTTTTTGTTTCAGGCCGATTTGACAAAAGTCGAAAACATCAAAAAACTTTTCGAAGCAACCAAAGCCAAGTTCGGCAGTATCGACATTGCCATAAACACCGTAGGCATGGTATTAAAAAAGCCTTTTTTAGACACTACCGAAAAAGAATACGACACCATGTTCGACATCAATTCAAAAGTAGCCTATTTCTTTATCCAAGAAGCAGGCAGAACGCTCAACGACAACGGCAAGATCTGCACCATTGTCACCTCGTTATTGGCAGCCTACACCGGACTGTACTCTACCTACGCCGGAGCCAAAGCTCCCGTAGAGCATTTTACCAGAATGGCATCAAAAGAATTCGGACAGAGAGGCATTTCCGTTACAGCCGTAGCCCCAGGCCCAATGGACACGCCTTTCTTTTACGGACAAGAAGCCCCAGACGCAGTAGCCTATCACAAATCAGCCTCAGCCCTAGGCGGCCTGACCGACATTAAAGACATAGCCCCATTAGTCGAATTTCTAGTAAGCGATGGCTGGTGGATCACAGGCCAGACCATTTTTGCAAACGGAGGATATACTACGAGATAGCAACAAAAAACCAGCAGTAGTACTGCTGGTTTTTTTATTAAATCATTAAACATCCCTTCACTTTCAACTTTCAACTTTCAACTTTCAACTTTCAACTTTCAACTTTCGACTATCAACTATCAACTTTTACAATAATTCCCTAGCTTTACTACAAATTAAATTACACAAATGAAAAACCTTTGGTGTTGGCGTTGCCAGATGGAAGTACCTATGCTCGATGAAGAAGAATATGCAATAGCAGCAAAGCTATATTCTCAAGGCTTCGAAAAAATAGAATCAGGCAAGTCAAGAGAAGAACGGTTTAAGCCGATGCTCGACTACTACAATAACCTTACGGGATTTGAAGAAACAGAACCAAATGCAATAATGCATCATCGCATCGAACAATATGGTCCACCCTGCGAAAACTGCAGCAAGCCCTACCGCACGCCTCTAGCTTCTTTTTGTGCGGCCTGCGGAAATAAAAGAGTACTCCAAACAAATTAAAATTACTCACCACAAACTATCAACTTCCAACTATCAATTATCAACTTTTCGACTTTCGACTTTACAACTTTCAACTCTTAACTCTTAACCTTCCTAATCACAATCTTTCCCCTGCCTACGCTCACCTTCACGCTGTCGCCTTCATAAAAGCCGCAGTCTTGGAGCCATTTCCCCTGAATCCTGATTTCCGGAAAAAAAGCGATGCGTCGATACGCCCTTGCAAAACCTTTACTAAAAACCGTAAGGTAACGTTCTTTCCCTTTTTTATTTTTGTTGCTGTTTGGTGTAGAATTTTCCATATCGTTATCATTTAATATGCCAAAGCAACAAAAGCCCAAAAGCATAATCAAGTGGGCAAAAGCATACATTATTCTAAAGCAAAGAATATTTCAGAAACAATATTTGTTTATATTTAACAAAATTTTTATACATACAATCATGACAGACAACAACATGCCAAACAAAAAAATACACCAAGGCCGAAACATCAAACGCTTTCGCGAAATGCTCGGCATCAAGCAGGATGCCCTAGCCTACGAATTGGGTGAAGACTGGAACCAAAAGAAAATCTCTCTCCTGGAACAAAAAGAATCCGTAGAAAAGGATATTTTAGAACAAGTGGCTAAAATTTTAAAATTGCCAGTGGAAGCCATTGAGAATTTTGACGAGGAACAGGCGGTAAATATTATCTCAAATACATTCAATACACACGACCAATCAAATGGTATGAACGTCCACCCTACTTTTAATTTTAATCCACTTGATAAAATGGTTGAGCTTTACGAGCGTATGATTCAACAGCAAAAGGAAATGATTGAGAAGTTGGAGAGGTTGATTGAGAGGAAATAAAATATAAAACAGAATCTATAAATATGAACTTTACCATTTTAAGACATAAAGATTTTTCTAACGGTAAATATTGGCTACTTACGGAATTAAATCTTTTTGAGTATGTTGAATCTCTTAGTGAAGAAAATTTTAATTTCGAAGTTCAGAGAAAAATAGTCAAAAATAAATATTTAGATGATTTATTAACTACAATAGATCTTGAGGAGCCACTACCTAACATTACACTTGCCTACAAAGACGGCATAAAACTTACAAATACAGGTAGTATCGTACTTGATGATAGCAAATTAGATATTCTTGATGGGCTTCAAAGGACTTATAGACTTTGGGCATTTTGGAAAATATATACTCTTATAAAAAAAGAAGAGTTTACCAATATAAAAGATTTGATTTTAAAAGTTAAAACTACACATCCCGAATTTTTTGAACAAGGTGTAGTTGATTCAAAGTTCTTTAAAGATAATTTTCCAGAAGGAAAAAGCAAAATCGATTTTGAAGATAAGTATAAAAGATTTCAACTTTATTTTACAATTTGGACTAACCTATCTGAATATGAAATGGTTAGAAAAATGTTGATTTTAAATGCCGGACATAAAACAGTATCTACTCAGCATCAATTTGAGATTTTATTCTTAAGTCTATGGAAATCAATAGATAAGAAAGTAAATAATGTAAAAATTATTCGTGAAAAAGAAACTGAGTTTAATATTGTCAAAAAAGGCGAAAGAAAACCAGGTGAATATATTTTTTCATCCATAATAACATCTTTGATGTCATTGGTTTTATCAAAACCACAGAGAATTAGTAGCGATTTAATTTACAAATATGACCTGCTTAATGAAAATGAAACCAATAGTCCATTACAATATGCTGAAAATATTTTTAAAGCTCAATTTATTACAGACCTATTACTAGAACTTTACAATATTGACATTGAGATTCAAAAACAAGTTGGTAAAGAAGGAACTATATGGTTTGGAAAAGACACTACTTTAAATGGAATTTTTGCTGGTATTGGACTATACTTAAAAATATCTGATAATTCTAAAATTGAGAATATTGAACAAGAAATATTAGATGCTTTTAATAAACTAAAAAGTGTTATTACTGTTGATTTAAATCTCAAAGGATTTAATACTCAATATGATAATGTAACGGGTAGGTCTGTTAATATTGGAACATTAATAAGGACTGTAATAATGAAATATGTATATCACAGACTTGAAAACGAGCCCTTAAGTTGGAATCAATTATTTAATCAAGAAATGAAAAAATAATGGATATAGAACGAGGAATTAAAGAGTTTCTAAAAAAACTTGCAATTTATTTAGGGCATTATGATGTTGATATGGAACTATCATACGATACAGACACTTTAGAAGCTTTTTTCAGTAATTTAAACGATTTAGTCCATAATAGTCATCCGGCGAAAGTAATCTTAGATGTAACAGAAAGATTTATCTTAGATAATTCAGTAACTTTCACTGACCTCATATCTTCATATTCGAATATTACAAAAATGGAAGTAGTTCATTTGTCAAGAAGAAATGATACTAAACATCGAGTACGAAATTTTGTTTGTAATACAACATCAGGAAGTATAATCCCTATTAAATATTTTAATAATAGCTCAATTTATCCAATTTCGGATAGTGATAAATTAATAATAGAAAGAAAAATTCGTGAATTATTTTTGTACTTAAGTGGTGTAAGTATAACTCAAGCAGATTTTAAAACATATTTAGATAAAATAAATAATAATGAAAAAAATACTGTCTTAGCTATATATTCTTCAAATATTTCATTTTCTAAGCTGTATACAAAATGTTATTTAAAATATCTCTTAACTGGAAATAAAACAATTTTCCCAAGTGAAGTAATGCATTCTTTTACCAATGACTCTACTACTTTAGGCTTATTGGAAGCTTCTACCAATGATTTTACTCAATTTTTTGAAATCTGCGATGTTATAGATGAGTATCATCATTCTAGTGATCTTTTGGTTAAATACTTAAAACTATATCAAATAATAGAATATTTTATTACTAGAGCTGTTTTGGTAAAAATCCAAGAAAATAATTCAAACCAAAATTTATTCTTACGAGAAATGACCGGGCTTTCAAAATTTGATGATTTTGATAAAAATAATTTCAATTTAGTATTTAAATCAAATGAAGTTGATTTAGGAAATTGGTTTATGAATTTTTTATCTGGAAATTCTAATTCTAAGCTAATGGTTGAAAAGCTTTTGTATAATAATACTAAAACAATTGACATCACACAAAGGAATAACTGTTACAATGCGCTATTAAATACTATCTATAAACTAAGAAATTCTATTGTTCATAATAAAGAGAGTGAAGTCCATTTTACTATTCATAATATTTTATTAAAGAAAGAAATAATAAAACTTGTCAAAGAAATAATGAAAAAATTTGAAAAAATACTTTTCGAAAAAATGATTGGCTTTGAGGCTGTAATATCATATAGACGTAAAACGTTGGAACTTTATTAAAGGCAAAATAAATGATTGAAAAGTTAATTAATGAACAAATGATATTTAATATTTACTACATAAATTTTGCTAAGGTCTATGAAATTAAAATGATGCTTAGTAATGTTATTACCTTAGGAGGAGAACTACAATCTGATAGTGCTAATGAAAAAGAGATAGATTATAGAGGCAAACTCGGTGTCAAATTTTTAAGCATATTTAATGTCGACACGGAAGCAGGTAGAAAAACTTCAAAATCTGATTCACAAAAAGTTCTAGAAACGTTTGAAATAAAAACGACCAAGTCAATAATTTTAAGTGAGATTATTGACAAAAGTCATCAAATTAAAGACTTTTCGAACGTTCAAGAAGGACAGCTTATAAAAATTGATAATGCATATCTTTCTTTAGAAAATGAAGCAGAATTAAGAACCGTAAAACTATTTAATAGTGGTTCATTCAAGGGTATGAATATTCCTGGTGCAAATGGTTTTGATATTAATAATCTTTTTAACTCAATGTTTAAAGATTATGCATACAAAATGAAAGGGAAAATAGAAGGTATTGAGGATGAAATTTTGGTCAAAATACCTCTAACTTTTGAAAGTGAATTTGAAAGTTCCTACAGTGTTGATGATCTTTTTATAGGTAAAGTTTCATTAGTTGGCTTATATAAAGGTAAGATTAAATTAGACTCTCTTCGAAACTCATTTGAATTTTTTCAAGAGTTGGGATCAGTTCAAAACATAAACGCTAATGTAATCAATAATACAGACTATCAAGAAATTCAAGATAGCCAATATTCAGAACAGGAACAAAATCAGAATTTTATTTTTGCAAGCTCCAGGAATGGAAACAATGAAGAATATCATTACATAGATTTATTGGCAATTATTCAGAACGTAAATATTCCTTCTTAAAGTTAATAATGAAAAAAGAAATACTTTTTTTTGACAAGAATCAATTTGCTCGTTACAAGAAAGCAAAAGCTGATGAAGGATATGACATAATAAGCCTCACAAAATATCTACAAAACTTTGAAGATATTTCAGAGGTTAATGAATACACTCAAATTGTAGATATCACTTCTTTAGGAAGTATTAATGATTTACAATATAATGCTGAACGTATTTTCCTTTTCTTTTCTGATGAAACCATATTTATAGCAGATAAAAAGCACATAGAGCTGTTTTCACATGAACTTAGATATTGTTTTGAAGAGTTCAATGAGATTGGATATTTAGAAGAAGAAACATCCTCTGATAGTCACTTAGTGACCACAGAAAATAATAATGAAAAACTCGTTCATCGAAAAATTACAGATTTAACCGAAGAGGAAATAATTGAGTTTACCAATGAATTTTCAAAGCAATTGTATGGACATGAAAAATTTAAAGATGATTTTACTGAGCTAGTACGAAACTTTAGGGTATTCAATAAAATAGGAGAACATAAAATTTTATCACTCTTCTTAATGGGAGATTCCGGCGTTGGAAAAACGGAAGTAGCTAGAGCACTTCATAAGTGTTTAGGAGGAAAAAGGAAACTTGCAAAAATAAATTTCGGAAATTATAGTAGTGATAATTCTTTAAACTCTTTAATTGGAAGCCCTAGAGGATATATTGGAAGTGAAGAAGGAGAAATTTTTATTAGAGTAAAAGATTCTGATACAGGGTTAATATTGATTGACGAATTTGAAAAATCCAATTCTACATTATTTAATTATTTTTTGGATGTTTTAGAAAACGGAAAAATGGTTTCTTCTTTAGCTGAAGAAATAGATTTAAATGGTTTTATTATCATTTTTACTTCAAATATAAGTAAAGAAGATTTCACACAAATAATATCTCCAGAGCTTAGATCAAGATTTGATTATAAAGGATATTTCACTTTACTATATTCAAGAGATAAACTAAAATTTGTTGAGTTTAGGATTAATAGTATAATTCATAAGTTCAACAAAAATTTCCCTACTCAATTAGCCAGTGAAATAAAGGAAGAATTAGTTCATCAGATAGATGTTGATAAATTTAGTAATATGCGAGATTTAAATAACGAAATTAAAAAGAAATTTGTTGATTATATAGTTGCAAAAGCTACATCAATAAAAACATTACCAGATTAAAAAAATAAGTTCTCAATTATTTATAAATTAAGTATACATAATCTTTAAAATAAAAATTTATTGAAATTAGAATTATTATCAAATAGTAGTGGAAACTGGGATATTTATAGAATGATTGAAGAAAAAACATCTGCTGCTTTTATCATTCGTTTTCCAAAAATGAACATTGGAGAAACAAAAATTAATTCCTATATTAATAACTATAAAATCATTCATGATTTAGGACTTCCCACATTGGTTATTGTCGAAAAAGTTACCTGCTGTTGTGGAAAATTAGGAATAAAAACAGAAGATCTAAACTATTCAAAAGATACCATATACGTAACTCATAACAGTGTATATAGCGATTCAAGAAAAAAAGTAGATGAGTTGAGTCAAAGTTTTAATAAAATAACCCTAGATAAGAAAATTTCAGAATATGAAGAATTTAGGTATAGAAACAAATTAAAGGAAATTACAAATTTCTATGAGTTTATAAAAAGTACAAAAGAAAAATTGAAAGTTGCTTCTGAACATAGTATTCATATTGACTATGATTCATATTTTTTTGGAACATCTAACAAATCCAAATCTTCTGAGATTGACTACAAAATTGTTGATCTAGACAACATTTTTGCAAATAAAGATCAATCCTTTAATGAAATTCATAACTATAATATTAATGAGTTTCATGATGCCATAAATGGTTTTATAAAGTACTTTGTAGAAAGTAAAAATCAATCATTGTACTATGAGAATGCTACTACTTTCTTAAAAAAATAATAGCTAATAGACGCTCCATTGCTAATTTTGCTACTCAAACCTATATGATGCTTTTCATTTGGTTATCTTCCTACTCTATTTTATACAAAATTTACGCAAGGGATAAAAGCGACAAGCCCGCAGCAAGGTACAAGCGAGGACTTGTAGCGGAGAGCTAAACCCGACGGTATGCCCTAAAGAAACCTTTTTTAAAGTTGGCAGTTTTTGTTGCTTCACGACTTATTATACTGCTTTCGGCTATGCTGTCTCTAGATTATTTTGTGAGGCATATTTTGGTCCTTATCAAAATCCAACATCATACTTCACACACACAATCAAAAAACTTGCGATTAATGGCACAAAAAGAGTCCATTTATAACTTCAAAATCGCATTTTACACCCCCTTTTACGGTTCCCGTTTTCCCACTTACACCAAAAAAACGACCACTTACGCCCAAAATCGACCACTTATTACTTCTTGCTAGGACTTCTCAAAAAAAAATAAAAAATTAGCATCACAAAACTTGGTTCTATAATTAATCCCATCTTCCAAGTTTTTAAGAAGGCGGCGGAGTATCATTTTTAGATTTTTGAAGGCATAAATTTTCTCAATAGCTCCGTCGTCGTCTTTTTGAAGACATAACAAGACAGCAATCTAGCACACAAGTGCCAAAAGTTTATAAATAGATCTAGCGAAGCAAGGGAGGCCATCCACTAGATACTAAGATGTCGGCGGAAGAAATAAGGTTCTGGGCAATGAATAGTATGTAATTCCGTCGCATCTTTTTTAAGATAACATAAATAAGATACACACCATGAAAACAAAAAAAATAATACTCTATATAGTCTTGATTTTACTCGCCATCTACTTAGCCTTTGCCATACCAAACGCAATAGAAAAATATGATTCGACCCGATTAACACCAGACGAATTTTTCAAAAAACACAAAGACTAGACAAAATCCAAACCCTCCAAAAAAGAAAAAGTAATTTTTTAAAAACTGAGATAGTATGGAAAAACTAACTAGAAACTACAGCGTAAAAGACGTAGACATGATCATCACGGCGTCTACAATCATCAAAAATGCCATCAGCCAAAAAAACTTCCTGCAGTCCAAACGTTCCAGCTGGAGCGGCACCTATTTTGAAGACCTCGAAAACAGGATAGATACAATAGCCGCAGACTACCTTGGGGCAGACAATGCCCGAGAGCTCCGCATCTCGACCGCTGCCATCTACGAAGCCCGCGACAAGGCCCACAAGCTCGCCTCCGAAATCAAGGTACAGATAGAAGAAGACTTCCCCGCAGAAAAAACCGAGATGCTCCGCACCCTGGGCTACACCAGCTATTTTGCAAAAGCACGCCAAAAAGACCAAGAAGCACTCATCAACCTGCTCTTTCAGTTCAAGGCCAACCTTACGCCCGCCCTCAAGGCACAAATGACAGCCAATGGCATCCTGCCGGCAGACCTCGATGCCTTGGCAGCTATGGGAGAAGAACTCAAGGCCCTCGACACCGTGCAGGAAACCAAAAAGGGCGCCCGTCCTATCAATACCGAAGAAGCCGTAAGAGCCTTTAACGACATCTACGAACAAGTCATGGCAGTCGCCCGTATCGCCTCCCGATTTTATAAAGACGACAGGCCCCGCCAAGACCTCTTCAGCTTCTCCAAGATCGCAAAAGCCATCAATACCCATAATAACACGCCTAAATAAAAACCATAAATCCCGCTTTTGGCGGGATTTTTTTTGTCCCAAACCCACGCCTGTCAGAAATTATTGGATAAGAATTACAACAGCTATAAGATTAAGCACCACAAACCAATTGCTTTATTCTAAAGCAAATAGAGCAAAAAAGAACCGCACCCCATGCAGAGTAATGAGTAAAATTTTGTAAGTTAGCACTACCAAACCAGCGCAGCTTAAAAGCAGCCCGACCAAAATACCCCCTATGAAAAAAACACTACTCCTATTTTCTTTTTTAGTGATTTCTGCCGCCGAGGCCCAAACCATGTCCACCGTACTTGCAGGTACAAATACAGGTATAGGTCAATCGCTACACCCTTCCGGAATAGCCATACACGACAATTTTTTATATGCGGGAACGGGTATGAATGCGAACATCATTTATAAAGTAGATCTTTCCCAGTCCAATACTTCCCCGTCAATATTTATATCCGGACTAGGAAAAATTACCGACATTTGTTTCAGAGGTAATTATTTGTATGCATCAGAATACAACCATCCCAATCCAAATCGAATCATAAGAATAGATGTCAGCCAGCCCAATCCTGTAGTTGAAAATGTAGTAGAAATGTATTTGCCAACAGGCCTCACAATCTATAACCAATACCTCTATGCAAGGTCAAAAAACAACATTTTCAGAATTAACCTCGACATGCCCGGCCAAGAACCCGAAGTAATTGCAAGCGACTTAATTGGCTCGGGAACAGTTGGATTGGCAGTCATTGGCAATTATCTTTTTGTTTCAGAACGCGAGCAAGGCAAGCTAGTCAAATACAGCTTAGTGACGCCAAATCCAACAAAAATTGTTGTTGCTACTGGTTTGAGTTCCATAAGCGGAATAGTTAAAGGAGAAACAAATAACATTATTTATGCAGCAATAGGAAGTTCTTCTGGCGAGATCTATAGAGTCAACACAACTAATGGAACCTATACCCTCTTTGTTACAACTCCATTAACAATGAACTGGGATATGCTTTATACAGACAACAAGCTGTATGTTTCAGACGTTGAAGGAAATGAAGTAATAAAAATAGGCGTAAATGCGCTCTCTGTCGATGATGTAGAGGCTAGCAAAATCAAAGCCTACCCAGTGCCTTCGTCAGACATCGTAAACTTTGAAAACTGTACCTTTTTAGGATTGACAGACGTTAGAGGCAAACAGATCGACATCAAAAGCAACAACGCTCAAATTGACATAGCGCCCTTGCCAAGCGGAATATACATTGCAAAAATAGAAGCCGAAGGCAAGACATCCTATAAAAAAATAGTAAAGAACTAATCAAAACCTGCGGTATTCTTTGTGATTCAGCAATCTGATAAACAAGCAGAACAGGCAAAACAATATTAAAAAAATCCCGCTTTTGGCGGGATTTTATTTTGCTAGAAATTCTTTTCAAGTCTCTAGCAACTATTTTACTGTCCTGATACTAAAACATTCCTTCCAAAATGAATCGGCTAGGCATTGTTCCTAATTTTACCATCCGTCAGGTACTATATCTTTTGGGATTTTTCCGTTTTCACTGATGAAATTAAAAAAGTCTTCAACCTTTTTGGGAGCAGGTTGAAATACCGTTATCAAAGTTCCCAGATTATTTTCAATACGATTAATCACGGTATGCAAAGTTCCTCTTGGGAGAAACGCCGTATCTCCCGATTTCACACTAAAATCCTCACTCTATTTTTATAGGTTCACCGACTACCGGAGAGTCTGGGTCTATTTCATAATCTGGTAGTTTTTCATAAGTACATAAATAGTTAAAAAACGCTTCATTTTTACCTGCCGGCTGATGTATTGAAATGAGGATGCCTGGATTGTTTTCGATCGGATTTGCATAGGTATGCGGAATACCTCGAGGAATAAAAACAGTATCACCTGTTTTTACAGTAACTATTTCTTTGTCTATCTGAACAATGAACTCGCCATTGGCAACAAAGAATATTTCATCCTGATTTTTATGAATATGCAGCGGCGGGCCTCCCTTAAAAGCAAAAGTTTTTTTACTCGGAGCAACAATCAGTAAATCTCCATCAGTATATGCCGAAGAAACAATACACCTGCCGAGTACATTCTCTACCGTTTTTTGTTTCCCGTCAAAGCGGCTTTCATTGGCACGGACTACAAAGCCCTTTTTGGGCCTTTTGCCAAATTTAAAATTTCCAATTTTTGCAAACGAAAGTGCCGGTATGGCCAGCAATAGTACGGATATAAATCTTTGCCTTTTCATATAATTAAGGTTTTTTAGTTAAAAAATGTTGGCCACAAAATCCCTCCAAAATTCTAGGTTCGGAATCGTCATTAATAACACGATCTCTAAGGTCCAGCAGCAAAGAAAAAGAAAATAAGGACTTTTTAAAACAGGAGCTTTGTATCTGATCTTTTCAACACATAGCACTGTTATTGAAACAATAAAAGGCAGGAGAACCGCAAGCAGCAACCCCAAGCCCGGTTGTATGTGATTTGCCAATCGTGACATTCCAGGATTCAGGACAACCAATGTGGCGGCAACTAAAAAAGCAACATGCCATCGTAAATTCCGCTTGTTGACCATGGCTATGAGGTAATAGACAGAAAACGAAACAGCATCCAACACCCCTATAAAAGCCGTTAAGGCAGCTTTGTTTTCGGAAGCACTTATTTCTCTTTGCGTTTGATTTTTGACCAAACTAAGTATGGTGATTACCAATACAGGCGCTATGAAGTAAGAAACCTTGCCGATTTTTCGGTGTAATTCGTATTTTTTTTGACGGATGAGAATGGGCTGTACGATAATAAGCGTAAACCATAAAATAAAGGCCGTAAAATGGACATGGATAATTACAGGAAACCGATCTGTATTGGGCAAAAACCGGATATACGAATTAAAAAATCCTGCAAGAGACAGGACTGCCACCGCAATAAAAAACAAAATAAAGATATTGGTTTTCCTTTCCATGCCTGTTCATTTAGAAACAATTGCTAGAACATCCCAAAGAAAGCCGTAATAAAAAATACGGCTTTCTGGTTGAGATGAATTTCTATCTTTTGATAGTGTGGGCTTTTTGTTTTTATAATCTGAATCTGATTGCCCGCTGTATTATAATTTAGATAAAACCTAAAATTCATCCGAGCAAGCAGTGATTTTAAAAGCCGATAATCATTTACTCTGGAAGTTTTGTCCCCGTAATTTCAAAAGGCATGCTTACCGTTTGTCCTCCATCTACCAAATTATCCCAAGTAGAATTAGCAACAACAAATTGTTTTGCATTATTCACTCGGCTCGGGTCGTGTGGAAACTGCGGATAAAAATGACCGCCGCTAGAAGTTTTAGATCCCCATTTTATCCAGTAAGTCCCTGAGCTAAGAGTAAGATCACTTGCCTGGATCTTCATCTTATAGATTTTTCTAGTAAGGTCATCACTCTGCCCTTGCATAATTCTGTACATTTTAGCATCTTCCGCAGATACATATCGATTGGTAGTAAGATCGCCATACACCTTTACGGCACCTGCAACAGACGGATCTGAAGAGTAAATCTCAAAATAAAACTCACTAACCGGAAATGTAGCACCCGAAAAACCAGTCTGGTAGGCATAAAAATAAAAATTCTCGATCGTCCATTTTTCACCCGAAGGAATCTGAAAATCGTCGGTAAGCATTCGGTCATTTATCGTTCCATTTAAACCCCAGCTGGTTTGAGGCGTTTTTACTTGGCTCCAAGTATAACCGGCAGGTGAAGTCGTTCCTGCTATAGAAACGGTTCCCGTACTCATCCCCGAAACAGCTCCATAACTAAAAGGTTCGGGTTGCGGGCTGTCGTCATCCTTGCTGCACGAAGCAAAAAACAAGACCATAACTGCTACTGACAATAATTTCATACTTAATTTAGTGTTCATAATATTCTGGTTTTAAAATTTCTATTTGCAAAAAATAACTGCTGTCATCACCGCTACAGAAATTGTACAAATGGAATACAATCCCTGCCTGATAGGGTTTTGATGGTGTGCATATAAAAACAAAGATGTACACATTGTTCTCCCGAAAAAAACACCAATAGACGAACAACATTTTAAATAGACCAATTGCAAATCCGTCTCCAAATTTTTATGGACAGCTTTAGTATGCAAAAAAGAGCTTACTCCTTTAGAAACTCTTTTCACCTTTTTAGAAATTCATTTCACGCCTTTAGAAACTTCTTTCACGCCATTAGAAATTGATTTCATGCTTTTAGAAACTCTTTTCACGGCTTTAGAAATTCATTTCATGTCTTTAGAAATTCATTTCATGCCTTTAGAAACTTCTTTCACGCCTTTAGAAATTCATTTCATGCCTTTAGAAATTCTTTTCACGCCTTTAGAAACTCCTTTCACGTCTTTAGAAACTCTTTTCATGCCTTTAGAAATATAATCCTTCGCTAAAAAAATAACGCCTCCTATTATCATAAATCACTATATAAATGTAAGTTAGACTCTCATTTCGCAAGCCCCAGAAAAAAGACATAAATACTTCACAACTACAGTGAGCTGCGTCCAATACGATACTATAATTGGTAAAAAAAATGTTAAAACTAGCCGGAAGTAAAAAAAATTATACTACAAAATAAATTTTAACGTTAGAATTCCCTCTAAAAAGTTAGAAAAAATAAAAAACAATCCATTTATTTGCAAAACAAATTATCCAAGACATCAATCAAATCAAAAATTAATTAAAAACATGAAAGTAAAATTTTTAGTAAGCACTTCTATTGTTGCTTTATTTTCAAATTTCGCGTTAGCACAATCAGCTGCCAATACCACATCAGTTAGCGAAATTAAGTTCCTCCCTAAAAAAGTTGTCCAAGACAACACGCCAGGTTCCCAATATTTTAATGAGACTTTCCAGCCTGCAAAAATTGGAAATTCAAATGAAATCGTTTTTATACGACACAATGCCTATACAGACGAAATAGAAATTAATATTGACAATGTAACCAAGATTGTCCCTTCTGAATACAGCCCTATCAACCTAACAAACGGTGCTGCATCTTATGAATACGTAGAATATACGACTGAAAAAGAAGCAAGAAAACAAGGCTATTTAAAAACCATAAGCAACAATCAAAAAATAAAAATTTACAAATCAGAAGCTATCTATCGTAAAGCTCCAGTAGAAGCCGATTTAGGATATGGCACCTCTAAGCCAGCTACTTATGCAAAATTAAAAGATGAGTACTTTATAAAAATAGGCGATTCAGAAATAAAACCATTGCCTCTAAAGAAAAAGAACATCATTGCTATCTTGCCAGAAAAAGAAAAAGAAATTGCAGCTTTCATTAAAGACAATGATCTTTCGATTTCAGAAGAAGCATCCCTTGTAATGTTAGGCCGTTACATTAATTCACTTATGTAAGACAAATAATGGTTTGCAAACCATAGAACATGTATAAATACTACTATAATCCCGTCTTTTGGCGGGATTATTTTTTGTAAAAAATCATCTTTCTGCCTTTTAGAAGTTCCACTAGTGCCAAAAGAATAAGACTGCTTTTTAACAAAGCAGGAGCCCTCTATAAAAATAATTTGTCCTAAATAACCTCAACCCCTTTAAATTGTTTTAGTAAGTTTGTTAAGCAACCCAAAGAAATAAAAGCAAGTACCCAAAAGCCTGTAAACAAGGGCTATAGTTTACAAACAACCACAAAAAATAGCATAAACATTGAAAAAAGTAATTTTAGACCTAGCCGTAACCCTAGACGGTTTTATCGAAGGCTCTAACGGAGAAATCGATTGGTGCATCCTAGACGACGATATGAATTTTGACGGCTTCTTAGCCAGCATTGATACCATTTTCTATGGCCGCGCAAGCTACGACGCTTGGGGCAACTATCAGCCCGAAGCCGAAGCCCGCCCTGCAGAACAGCAACTATGGCAAGCCGTACATTCAAAAAATAAATTCGTTTTTTCCAGCCAGGAAAGACAAGACGATAAAGCCACATTTATAAGTTCCGACATAGCCGACAAAGTAGCAGAAATTAAAAAGCAAGGAGGCAAAGACATATGGCTCTATGGCGGGGCAGGATTGATCAAGACATTCCTACAATTAGGCCTTATTGACATCTACAGAATATCTGTGCACCCAATAGCTTTAGGCAGCGGCAAGCCTTTATTTGAAGATCTCAAGCAACGCGTACCTCTACGACTGATAAAAACCAATACCTTCAAGTCAGGTGTCGTGCAATTGATTTACGAACAAGCCACATAACCTAAAAGCGCTACAAACACAAAAAATCATCATCAAAAATAGCAAATGAAACAAGCCATTACAATCATCGTAGCCTTTATTATCACGAACGCCTATTCTCAAAGCCCAAGCAAAATTTTTACCACAGACATCGATAACTTTTGGACAGCTTACGACAGTATCCAAAAGACAAACGACTTTTCTAAAAAGATACACTTTATAGACAAGCTTTATATCGACAAAGGTACCGAAGGACTCAAAGCCTTTATGAAAGCCCGAGACTTCAACGACACCCTTTGGGTAAATCTTATAAACGAATACCCAAAATTTTGGAATTCCATAAGACCTAGTACGCTGACGGCCAAAACCAAAATCCAAGAATTCGACAACGCCATCAGCTCCTTAAGAAAACTCTATCCCGAATTAAAAGACGCTGAAATGTATTTCACAATCGGCGGACTTCGCTCCGGAGGAACCGTAAAAGGAAATATGGTACTTGTGGGTGCCGAAATAGCAACCGGAAATCCTGCAACCGATGTTTCAGAGTTTCAAAACAACTGGCTCAAGAATGTTTTTGCAGAACAGTCGCTAGACAATATCGTTACCCTAAACATCCACGAATACATCCACACACAGCAAATAGGCGATAGGAACAGAGTACTGAGCCAATCCATAAAAGAAGGTGCCTGCGACTTTATTGCAGAATTAACCATGCAACAGCCCCTACAAAGAAAATATTTCACCTATGGAAGAGCCAACGCCGAAAAGATAAAAGAACATTTCAAAAAAGAAATGTTCTCCAGCAACTTTTCAAACTGGCTGTACAATGGTGGCAGAAAAGGAGAAAGCGCCGATTTAGGCTATTATGTAGGATATGAAATCTGCAAATCCTACTACAACCTTGCAAAAGACAAAAAACAAGCCATCAAAGACATCATTGAACTAAATTACGACAACGATAAAGCAGTCGAAGATTTCCTTTCAAAGTCTGAGTTCTTCAAAGAAAAGATCAACAAATCGAAACTCATAAAAGAATACAACAAGAACCTGCCTTACATAACAGAAATAAGCCCTTTTAAAAATAATTCCAAAGAAGTCGACCCAAGTTTGACAGCATTGCGAGTGACATTTTCCAAAGAAATGGAACCCGACAGCTATTCCATAAACTATTCTAAAAAAGGAAAAGACTTCTTCCCGATAAAAAAAGTAAAAGGTTTTGAAAACAACAACCATACGCTGGTGCTATTAGTTGAACTACAAGCCAACAAAGACTATGAATTCATACTGACCAACAGAAGCTTCAAATCAAAAGACGGATACCCGCTAAAAGAAGAATATCTAGTAAAATTCAAGACAAAATAAATACACAATCTCATTATATTGCCTCAACAAAAAAATTACCTTATAATCAACTTCATGACCTTCTCCTCATTATACTCAGTTTCATTATAATCTTTAATCGGGAATGACCTTGTCGTTTTATATTTCTTTCCGTCGATATTAATTACGGTAAAATCAACAATAAAATACTGGACATTTAAAGCTTTGAAAGTAGGATAAAAACCAAACTCAAACAAGTATTCTATTTCTTCAGCAATATTTTCATCATCTAACTTAGCCCTAAAAGCAGGATCCATATCAGCCCCATTATAATCAATAGTATGAACAACAATCTGTTTTATATTTGAATTGCCATCCTTTTTGGCTTTTACAGTTTGAAAATCTCTATCTCCAAACTCCTCTTGCAATTTGGCATTATAAGCTTTGGCCAGTTTATTAATATCGGTAGCTTTTAGCTGTGCAAAAGAACTTGCAGAAACCATAAACAATAAAAATAGTAGTTTTTTCATCTTTGATTTTTTTTGTAAACATACTAGAAATTTATAAATTATCAATGCCTATTCCTTTCAACATGACCGAAACTAATTTCGACATGATAGTTGCTACATTCTACTTGTTATATCACCAACCGAATCTGATGAAAAAGAAGGATTTACATTAAAACAAAAAAGCCATTCCTTTCAGAATGGCTTTTCAATTATATAGAAAAACGAATTAGAATTTAAAACGTTTTCTGTCTGTTTCAGATAAATAAATCTTTCTCAAACGTAAAGATTTAGGCGTAACCTCAACATACTCATCTTTTTGGATGTATTCTAAAGCTTCCTCAAGAGAGAATTTGATTGCAGGAATAATTCTTGCTTTATCATCAGCTCCAGAAGAACGAACGTTAGAAAGTTTTTTAGTTTTAGTTACGTTAACAGTCATATCATCGCTACGAGTGTTTTCACCAATTACTTGGCCTTCATAGATATCCTCATTTGGATCAACGAAGAATTTACCACGATCTTGCAATTTATCAATAGAATAAGGAATTGCTTTTCCGTTCTCCATAGAGATTAATGAACCGTTGTTTCTTCCAGGAATTTCTCCTTTGTATGGTTCATATCCAATGAAACGGTGCGCCATGATAGCTTCACCAGCAGTAGCAGTCAAAAGTTGGTTTCTCAATCCGATGATTCCACGAGATGGAATATTGAATTTCACAATCATTCTTTCTCCTTTACCTTCCATTGAAAGCATTTCACCTTTACGGATAGAAACGAATTCAACAGCTCTACCAGAAAGACTTTCTGGCAAATCGATTGTCAATTCTTCAATTGGCTCACATTTCACACCATCAATTTCTTTGATGATAACTTGCGGCTGCCCAATTTGAAGCTCATACCCCTCTCTTCTCATTGTTTCAATAAGAACAGATAAGTGAAGTACGCCACGACCAAAAACCATGAATTTATCAGCAGAATCAGTTTCACCAACTTTCATTGCCAAGTTTTTCTCTAATTCTTTAGTCAAACGCTCTCTAATATGTCTAGAGGTAACGAATTTACCTTCTTTACCAAAGAAAGGAGAATCGTTAATTGTAAACAACATGCTCATTGTTGGCTCATCAATTGCAATAGTCTGCAATGCTTCTGGGTTTTCAAAATCAGCAACAGTATCGCCAATTTCAAAACCTTCAATCCCAACAATCGCACAGATGTCACCAGCGATAACTTCTTCTACTTTCTTACGTCCAAGACCTTCGAAAGTATGCAATTCTTTGATTCTTGATTTTATG
Organism: Flavobacterium endophyticum; assembly: GCF_003634455.1. GTDB lineage: Bacteria > Bacteroidota > Bacteroidia > Flavobacteriales > Flavobacteriaceae > Flavobacterium > Flavobacterium endophyticum. Next base: position 442,316 of record NZ_RBLC01000001.1, read on the forward strand.
ATTTTACCGTCTCTTTTTACTAATGAGATTGGCATTCCTTCTTTTAAAACACCTCTTTCCAAACGACCAATAGCGATACGACCTGTGAAAGAAGAGAAATCTAAAGAGGTAATCAGCATTTGTGGAGTTCCCTCAGAAACTTTAGGAGCTGGTACATTTTTGATTACCATATCTAATAATGGCTCAATGTTTTCAGTTTGGTTTTTCCAATCATCAGACATCCAGTTGTTTTTTGCAGAACCGTAAACCGTTGGGAAATCCAATTGCTCTTCAGTTGCACCCAATTCAAACATCAAGTCGAAAACTTTCTCATGAACTTCTTCTGGAGTACAGTTTTCTTTATCTACTTTATTGATAACAACACAAGGCTTCAATCCCAAATCAATCGCTTTTTGCAAAACGAAACGAGTTTGTGGCATTGGTCCCTCAAAAGCATCTACCAAAAGGCAAACACCATCCGCCATATTTAATACACGCTCTACTTCTCCACCGAAATCCGCGTGACCAGGAGTATCGATAATGTTGATTTTTGTTCCTTTATAAACAACAGAAACGTTTTTAGAAGTAATAGTAATACCTCTTTCACGCTCCAAGTCGTTATTGTCTAGAATCAGATCCCCCGTATTTTCATTTTCGCGGAAAAGCTGACAATGGTACATAATTTTATCAACCAAAGTAGTTTTACCGTGATCGACGTGGGCAATAATTGCAATGTTTCTGATAGATTCCATCTGATTTTTTTAGAAGGTGCAAATGTACGCATTATTTTGATATAAAAAATGTTTTTTTCACAGGGCTTAACTTATTCATAATAAGCAATTAACTTATCAATTCAGAATCGATTGAAACGTATTTTTTTTAACATAAATAATCTGAATAAATACTTTTCATTATATTTACATTGAAGACCATTTCCCCATGTACAAACCTTCAAGCAAAATAATCTCCATCTATCTTGCGGTTGGAATCCTTTGGATTTTAATCAGCGACCGGTCGTTCGCCTATTTTGGCTTTACTGGCGACTCGATTCTCTTTCAAACTTTGAAAGGCTCAGCTTTCATTGTCATATCCGGCTTTGTCTTCTGGATTATGCTAAGGCGCTATGAAAATAAGAACCAAAAATACCTCAACAAGCTGAAAAGCACAGCCGAAGAGCTCATGCTCTCCAACAAACGTTATACAGTAGTTACGAAAGCCACCAACAATATCATCTGGGACTGGGACTTTAAAAAAGACAAAGTCATCTGGGGCGAATCACTAAAAAGGATTCTTGGCTATCCCGATCTTGAGAACCATAGCAGTTGGTGGACGGATAAAATCCATCCGGAAGACAAAGCGAGAGTCGCCCAAAAGTTCGATAAATTTCTTGAAACAGCCAATAAGGAAAAGTGGTCTGATGAATATCGCATCATCACTGAAACTGGTACAATAAAGCATGTATACGACAGAGGATACCTGTTGTTCAATAAAAAAAGAAAAGCCATCCGCATGATCGGATCGCTGGAAGACATTACCGAAAGAAAAGTAAATGAACAGCGGTTAAAGGAACTCAACATACAAATCAACAAAAGAGTTGAAGAACTGGCACTTTCAAATGCAGAATTGGAACAATTTGCCTATATAGCATCGCATGATCTTCAAGAACCTTTACGAATGATTACCCGATTCTTGTCGGAAATCCAAAGAAAATATGACGATAAGCTGGACGACAAAGGCAAAGAATACATCCATTATGCAGTAGATGGCGCACATCGGATGCGGAACCTAATTCTTGACTTGCTTGAATATTCAAAAGTTGGAAAATTTGACCAAGAAATCGAGGAAATCGATCTCAATACGCTCATCGAAGAAGTCACTACTTATAACGAAGCTTTTATAAAAGAGAGCAAGGCAGTCATAAAATGGGACAATCTTCCAATAATTAATAACCGAAAAACTCCATTGCAGCTCGTTTTTCAGAATCTTATTGGCAACGCCTTAAAATATCATAAAACCGCTATTGCCCCAGAGATAATGATTACGCATGAAGACATGGGAAATCAATGGCTATTTTCAGTAAGCGATAACGGTATCGGAATCGATCCTATGTTCAACGAGAAAATTTTTGTGATTTTCCAAAGGCTCCATGCCAAAAACGAATACTCTGGAACCGGTATAGGTCTTGCCATGTGTAAGAAGATTATTGAAGGACAAGGAGGCAGAATCTGGCTGAAATCGGAGGAAGGACAAGGAAGCACATTTTATTTCACAGTAAGTAAATAGTTTTCTTATATTTGTTAAATTCTAATCTGTGCCCCCATGGAATCAATTGCTATTTTACTGATTGAAGACAACGAAGGCGATATCCTGCTTACAAAAGAGGCATTGGGCCACGGCAGGATAAAAAAAGAAGTTTCAGTCGCAAAAGACGGATGGGAAGCTGTACAGTTCTTGGAAAAGAAGGGAGCCTATGAAAATGCCACAATGCCAGATCTTATTCTTCTGGATGTGAATCTCCCAAAATTAAACGGCCATGAAGTTTTGGCCAGAATAAAATCGAATCCCCAAATTCAACATATTCCAGTAATTATGCTAACCACATCGTCATCAGAAAGCGACATCCTGAAAAGCTATCAAAACCACGTCAATTGCTTTATAACAAAACCTGTCGAAGCGAACAACTTTCTAGATACCATAGCTGCAATTGAAGATTTTTGGATATCAATAGTTCAATTGCCTAAAAAAGACTAACGATGACGTTTCAAAAAGAAGGTATTCATTTTTTAATAATCGAAGACAATCAGGGCGATTTGGTCCTGATCAAAGATTATATAAAAGAAGAATTCCCTGACCCTGTTTTTTATGAGGCGCGAAATCTCAAAGAAGCCAAAAACTTCCTGAATTCCGCAAAAAAAATAGATATTATTCTTTTGGACCTGGTTCTTCCCGATGCAGAAGGTGAAAAGCTTTTTGACGAAATAATTCCGATATCTAGAAATATCCCGATTATCATATTGACTGGTTTTTCAGATAAAGAATTCGGCATTAAGTCGCTTTCCTACGGAGTCTCAGACTATCTTCAAAAAGAATATCTCAATGCACCGTTGCTATTCAAGAGCGTGCTTTACAATATCGAACGCAAAAAAATTGCGCAAAAGCTCAGCGATTCTGAAAAGAAATACAAAGACATCTTCCAGCATAGTCCGCTTCCAAAAGCAGTCTACGACATCGAAACATTAGATTTTCTGGATGCCAACGATGCTGCCTTGAGAAAATACGGTTACACCAAAGAGGAATTCCTAAGTCTAAAAGCCTATGCCGTTGTCGCCAAGAAAGATTCTGAAAAAGCTTTCAATTTGGTTAAAGAAATAAGAGAAGGCAGCAAATTCATGGAAACCTCCTTCAAGCACATCAAGAAGGATGGAGAGATGATCGATGTCATCACTCAAAGTAATGAGATCAATTTCAACGGAAGAAGAGCCAGACTTGTGTTAGTTACAGATGTCACGGAAAAATTAAAGTCCGAAAAAGAGAATGAACTGACAGAACAGCGCTTTCGGGCATTAGTTCAAGACGGATCCGAACTTATCGCTATTCTCGATACGGACGGAGTTTTTACCTACATAAGCCCGAATGTCGAAACAAACTACGGACTGAATCCTAACGACTATATCGGCATTAATGCTTTCGAACGACTTCATCCGGATGAAATGGAATTTTTCCAGCAAGAGTTTTCCCGTCTGAAAACAGAAAAGCGCGTCGCAACACGGCCCTTCCGATATATAGAAATCGACGGTAAATGGCGGTGGCTCGAAGCTAATATCGTCGACATGACCGACAATGCCGCCGTCAACGGAATCGTTCTCAATGCCCGCGATGTTACCGAAAGAATCGAAAATGAGCTAAAAATAAAGGAGAGCAACCTTCGCTACGAAGCCATTGCCAAGGCTACTAGTGATGCTATTTATGAATTTGATACCGTTTCCAAAAAAATCTATATTACAGGATCGAATTACAAAAAGTTATTTGGATTTAATTTTGTAGACCAGCAGTATCTCGATCTGGATTTCTGGGTCTCGCGACTGCATCCCGACGAAAGAGAAGAAGTAAGAGCCAAAATAGCAGCTATCAAGGAAGACGCCTCAGGATCACATTATGAAATTGAGTACCGATTCAGAAAACAAGATGATACCTATGCTCATGTTCTTGATCGTTTTGACCTTATATGGGAAGACGGCAAGCAGATTAAAAAAATAGGAGCGCTTCAAGACATCACGACTCGAAAATTTCAAGAGACCATACTTGCTTTTGAAAAAGATACATATAAGCTCAATGCAGAGCCTAATAAGTCGCTGAAAGAAGTTTTGGAAAAAGTAATCCAAAATATCGAAATTCTCATACCAGGAGCCATATGTTCCATCATTGAGATTAAAAACCATAAGATAAAACACTTTGTAGGCAATTCGCTTCCAAAAGGATATATCGAGTCTGTAAGTGAATTCGATATGAAAAAAAGTATTTTCAAAAATGAGAATATTTTTATTTATGATATCGAAAAAGAGCCGCTCTGCAAAAATTTTGCTCCCGCTGCAACTGCCCATGGCTTAAAATCTTGCTGGTCAATTCCGATTAAGAAGACAGACGGTACCAATCTGGCCAATTTCGTAACGTATTACAAAACCAACAGAGAACCGAATCAAAACGAAATTTATCTTCTTGACAGGATAGCAAACCTAGTAGGCGTGCTGATAGAAAACAGAAGAGCTGGCGAAGAGCTAAAACAGGCGATAGACCGCTATGATATTGTTGCTAAAGCAACCAGCGATACTATTTGGGACTGGAAAATTCAAGAAGATGATTTCCAATGGAATAAAGGAATTCGCAGTGTTTTTGGGTATAGAAAAGACGAAGTCGGTGATACCTCAAAATGGTGGTTCGACCGAATCCATCCCGAAGACAGCCTCAGGGTATCCGTGAAACTTTATAATTTTCTAGAGAAAAAAGTTGAAAAATGGCAAGACGAATACCGTTTCAAATGCTCAGACGGCACTTATAAATACGTCTTCGATCGAGGATTCCTTATAAAAGACAACGATGGAAAACCGATTCGGATGATCGGTTCCATGCAGGATGTCACCAAACAGAAAGAAGAAGAACAGCGCCTAAAACTTCTTGAAACCGTAATCACCCAAGCCAAAGATGCCGTAATAATCACGGAAAACGATACTTCGGAAACTCCGATACCGAAAATCATCTTTGCAAACCAGGCATTCACAGAAATGTCAGGATACAAGGCATCTGAAGTTATTGGAAAATCGCCGTTGATATTTAGAGGGAAAAACTCTGATGAATCGGAGTTTAAAAAACTCATCAATGCAATCAAGAATGAAGAGGAAACTCAGGTAGAAACTATCAGTTACAGAAAAAATAATGAAGAATATTGGGTCAGTTTTTCAATGATCCCAATCGCAAATAAGGAAGGCCAGCTTTCGCACTGGATTTCAATACAAAGAGACATAACTTTACAGAAAAAGCAAGAAAAAGAGCGCGAGCAACTAATCCGCGAATTGACGCAAAACAACAAAGATTTAAAGCAGTTTTCTTATATCACGTCGCATAATCTTAGGGCGCCGCTGTCAAATCTGACTGGGCTTCTTAACCTGATAGAAGACATTCCGATTGAAAATGACGACTTAAAGCTCATACTGAATGGCTTTACAAAATCAACGCATCTTCTCAACGAGACCATAAACGATTTGGTTAAGGTTGTCATTATCAAGGACAATCCTTCCATCCAAAAAGAAGAAGTTTTGTTCAGCGAGGTCTTTGAAAGTGTTTTTGACCAGCTAAGCTATCTTATAAATCTGCATCAGCCGATCTTAAAAATCAATCTCGAAAAAGATTCGCTTTCCTTTATAAACAAAGCTTATCTGGAGAGCATTATGCTGAACTTGCTCACGAATGCCATAAAATATAGAAATCCAGCAAAAAAATTAAAAATAACTATAGCGACAAAGGAGAAACATGATAAGACAATTCTTACCTTTGAAGACAATGGAATAGGAATCGATATTGAGAGAAACAAAGACAAGATATTTGGCCTCTATCAAAGATTTCACAACTATCCGGACAGTAAAGGACTCGGATTGTATCTCGTCAAATCTCAGGTAGAAACAATGGGCGGAACAATAGAGGTCCAAAGCCAAGTGAATAAAGGAACTAAATTTACATTAACATTCAAAAAAGAATAAAATGCTACATAAAATCTTATGTGTGGATGATGATCCAATTACTTTAATGCTCTACAAGATGGTAATTGCCAAGGCATCTTTTACAGAAGAAATAATTACTGCAAAAAACGGACAAGAAGCCTTGGATTATTATAACAACTTAAGAGCGGAAGGCGAATCACAATCTCCAGAACTTATTTTCCTAGATTTGAACATGCCTGTCATGGGAGGATGGGAATTTCTGGACAATTTCACCAAATCCGAATATCAAGAATTCAATGCCAAGACAAAAGTAATCGTGCTTTCGTCTACTATCGATCCGACTGACATTGAAAAATCGAAGACGTATTCGATTGTGATTGATTTCTTGTCAAAGCCCATCACTAAAGAAATGCTGGAAGACCTAAAAGATAGATTATAAAAAAAGCTCTCAATCGAGAGCTTTTTTATTTGAATCAGTGAAATGGGCTAATTATTGATTTTTATTTTTATCAACTGTCCTCCTATCAGCTCGCCATTTTCTGAATATTGTTCCACTAAAAACTGGTTTACATTTCGCCTAAACAATGGTTGCTTATCATTTTTTCTTGGATTTCTTTTCTGCTCGGCAAGGTTAAATATGATTGATACTATTTCGCCTCTGTCCATCTTTACACCCTTTATTTCTACGCCATTTTCTGCAACTACATACTCTCTTTCTGTAGGCTCAAGACCTTTAGTGCCACGTATGTCTTCAACATTTTTCAAGAAGGTACTTCTTTTATCGATTCCCACTTTGGTATTTCCAAAAGTCTTGCCTTGATAAGGTTTTATTTTGATTGTATATTTCTGGGCCGTTCTTCCATAATTTGCTAGAAGTACAGAATTTTTATGACTGGCTCCATCAGCATCGGTAACCGACACATTCTTCCATACAATATTATTGTTATTTTTCACATTGTTTAAAAGATTAGAGGTTTCGGCAACAGCCATCCCAAAAGGAGCTGTTGTAGCAGTTTCTATTCTAGACAAAAGACAGAAGTGGTTTTGATCGGCTCCGAAAGCAGAGTATTCGCTTGGATCAGGTGCCGTCCATGGAAATTCTAAAATCACGAATCCATTTCCAGCTACCGCTCCGGTAGGCTTGCTCCCTATTGAATTACCCATTAATGCAGGCGATGTTACGCTGCCGTCCCAAGGAGAAGGCCATGCTAATCCTGAAGAGGCTTTTGCCCAATATAACTTCACATTTGCAGCAGTAGACGGCGAGCATCCTTTATTTCTCACTCGTACATATACATAGTTTATCTGCTCTCCTATTGGGTTTTGATGCTCTTGATTCGTAAGTCCGTCGTTAGTATTTCGTATCCAGATATCATCCGTCAGATAGAATACTGGAGATTCGTTATTCGCTTCATTACCTACGTCTTCATCGGTATCTTTGCTGAATAAATCTGCCGAGGCAGCAGCCGGAGGAGGCAAAGCGCCCAAAGAGGAAGCCAAAGACGCTCTTGTCGTCCAGAATGTCGCATCCATTCTTTCGGACTGTCCATTTGTAAATAGGTACATACAGGCATCATCGGTATAATCCATAAAATTCATAAACATATCACCATTAGGCCCGTTCGAACAAGAAACATGAGGAAAAGACGGACAGCCATAGTTTTCTATTGCTTGAACTGGAGTATCTGTAACAGCATCGTCTGCGGAGCATTCATCTGGATCACCTGTATCATCACCCCAAATATGCCTTAAATTTAGCCAATGTCCTATTTCGTGCGTAGCAGTTCTTCCTAAATTGTAAGGAGCAGCCACTGTCCCAGTCGATCCAAAACAAGTAAAATCCATCACAACACCATCTTCAAGAGGACGAGTAGCCATATCTGCCGGAAAACTAGCATATCCCAATAATGTACCGCTCAGATTGCATACCCAAATGTTCAGGTATCTGTCGCTCGGCCAAGCATCATCACCTCCGGAAGAATTAAATTTTACAGGATTTCTTACGGTTGCAACACTAGAATTTGTATGAGTGAAAGAGGCGGTTGTTGTGCTTTTTCTGATAATACCTGTTGTAGGATTACAATTCGGATCTCTTCTCGCCAAAGCAAACTGGAAATGCGTATCGGAGGCCATCCCTGTAAAGACCGCATGGCCACCTGGAATTTCAGTACTCAATCTTCTATAATCTCTATTCAGCACATCTATCTGGCTTTGGATCTGAGCATCCGAAACATTTTGCGCAGCATTATTATACACTACATGCACAACTACTGGAATGGTCACATTGGTACTTCTAAAATCAAATTTATTGCCTCTCATTTTTCGAGTATATTCTAAAATGAGGCTTTCAAGTTTTTTTTCTTCCCTAGCAAAAACATTGTCCTTGCTGAGTCTTTCTTTATAAAAATCTTCGGTACCACAATCTCTCTTGGTTGTGACAGGCTTTACTGGATCGCATGCCGACAGAATACAAAGCCCCATCAGCGTTGCCATTAAAAACATTTTTTTCATACTACACTATTTTATATTCCCTACTCTATAAGCTTTTCGGTTAACGCTTTTTACATAATTCCTTACCGGTAATGCTTTAAGAAACAGGAAATAATCCTATCTCAACTAGCTGTTACAAAGTTGAAGAATCGGGAAATAGTGAGAAGAAGGCAAAAAGCCCATATTTAAAAGTAAATACCCTGTTTTTTAATGGTGCCAAAACCTGCAGAAAGAAAGGGCGTAAAACAAAAAAATCCCGAATGAACACATCGGGAATGAAGGGTGTAAAATAAAAAAGCCCTCAAGAGAGGGCTTTCAATATAAAGTAGATTCAGTATCTAATTAAAGAGCTGAAACGTGTTTAGTCAATTTAGATTTTAAATTGGAAGCTTTATTATTGTGGATAATATTTTTCTTAGCCAATTTGTCAATCATAGAGATTACACCAGATAATTTTGCAGAAGCATCTGATTTATCTGTAGCTAGACGTAAAGCTTTAATAGCGTTACGAGTAGTTTTGTGTTGGTATCTGTTTAATACTCTTCTCTTTTCGTTGCTTCTGATTCTTTTTAGAGCTGACTTATGATTTGCCATTTTCTTTCCTTTTTTTCTTTAATGTTTTTTTGTAGTCCGTAGGGGAATCGAACCCCTGTTACCAGGATGAAAACCTGGCGTCCTAACCCCTAGACGAACGGACCTTGAATCCTTCTAAGTTAGTTTATTCCAATAAACTTTGAACTTGTAGCCCGTGGGGGAATCGAACCCCCCTTACCAGGATGAAAACCTGGCGTCCTAACCGATAGACGAACGGGCCTTGCTTCTCTAATGCGGATGCAAAAATACAACTATTTTTTATTCGCACAATAGCTACCGTAATTTTTTTTTATTTTTTTTAGTACGCCTTAGCAAAAAGTACTCTTCCGACAGAAGGTTTTCCAGTAAACACACAGCTTCCAGCCTCTTCTACTCTGTCTAAAGCAATACATCTGATGGTTGCTTTAGTCAAGTCTTTTATTTTTTCTTCTGTATCTGGAGTTCCGTCCCAATGTGCTGCTACAAAGCCTCCTTTGTTTTCTAAAACATCTTTGAACTCGTCGAAAGAATTTACTTCTGTGATATGTGTGTTTCTGTAATCCAATGCTTTATTGAATAAATCTTCTTGGATTTTTTCTAATAAATCGCTTACATAGTTTACGATACCGTCTTTCAAGACAACTTCTTTCGACAATGTATCTCGTCTTGCTACCTCAAATGTCCCGTTTTCTAAATCTTTCGGACCGATTGCAACACGAACAGGAACGCCTTTCAATTCCCACTCAGCAAATTTGAAACCTGGCTTTTGAGTAGTCCTGTCGTCAAACTTCACAGAAATTCTTAGCTTTCGGAATTGCGACACCAACGTATGAGCAGCTTCCGTTATCGCGGCAAATTCTTCCTCTGTCTTATATATAGGAACGATAACTACTTGAATCGGAGCTAAATTCGGAGGCAAAACCAATCCGTTATCATCAGAATGCGTCATAACCAAAGCACCCATCAGACGCGTTGAAACACCCCAAGATGTACCCCACACGTGCTCTTGCTTTCCTTCTGCATTTGCGAATTTAACGTCGAAAGCTTTAGCAAAGTTTTGTCCTAAAAAGTGAGAAGTTCCTGCCTGTAGCGCTTTCCCATCCTGCATCAAGGCTTCAATGCAATAGGTTTCTTCTGCTCCAGCAAAACGTTCCGTTTCCGTTTTCAATCCTTTTATAACCGGGATGGCCATAAAATTCTGCACAAAATCAGCATACACATTCATCATTTGTTCTGATTCTGCTATGGCTTCGCTTCGAGTAGCATGAGCGGTATGCCCTTCTTGCCACAAGAATTCAGCAGTTCTCAAAAACAAACGCGTTCTCATTTCCCAGCGGACAACATTGGCCCATTGGTTAATAAGCAATGGCAAGTCTCTATAGGACTGCACCCAGCCTTTATAGGTAGACCAAATGATTGCTTCACTGGTCGGACGAACAATCAGTTCTTCTTCCAGCTTGGCATTAGGATCTACCATCAATTTTCCAGGCTTGTCTGGGTCATTTTTTAATCTATAATGAGTGACGATCGCACATTCTTTAGCAAAACCTTCGGCATTTTTTTCTTCGGCCTCAAACATGCTCTTGGGCACAAACAATGGGAAATAGGCGTTCTGATGTCCAGTCTCTTTGAACATCCTGTCTAATTCTGCCTGCATCTTTTCCCAGATTGCATAACCGTATGGTTTGATGACCATACAGCCTCTAACCCCAGAATTTTCGGCTAAATCTGCTTTTACTACCAGCTCATTATACCACTTGGAATAATCTTCTGATCTTTTTGTAAGGTTCTTACTCATATTGAATAGTTTGGCACAAATATTGTTTAACTTTATTTAACTATATAATTCAGCAAAACTAACTATTTTTGTATTGTCCAACAATAAAATTGCTCTAGATATGAAAACTTATTATTTTTCTCAAAAATCAGCCTCCATTTATTCATTGATTGGACTGCTGACAATTCTGATGACTTCTTGCGGGTCTTATCAGAATTCATCTTATTATGATTCCGACGGAGTGTATAACAACAACGAAAGAAGATCAAACAACAATACTGCCAGCAACGAGCAAAGCAGCAATGGATATCAGGAATATTTCAGGTCTTTGCAAGACGATCCTCAAGTTTTCACAGAACCAGACAACTATCAATCTCCTTCTTATAACGGCCAAGTAAACGATTCTACTTATGTAGCCACAACAGGATATCCTGCTTGGGGCAGTAGCTCAGAAAACGTGACCGTAAATATCTATGATAACAGCTGGGGCTGGAACAACTGGTATGGACCAGGCTGGGGCTGGGGTCTTGGATGGGGCGGTTGGTATGGCGGCTGGGGATGGAATAGTTGGTATGGTCCAAGCTGGGGACTTGGCTGGGGCTGGGGAGGCTGGTACGGAGGTCCGTATTATGGAGGCTGGAACCACTGGCACAACCACGGATACTACAACAACTACGCGTATTCTAACGGCAGAAGAAGCAATTACGCTAACAGCAGCTTCGGAAGAAACAACTATTACAGAGGAAATGCAGCTAGAAGTAGTAGAAGCAACAGCGCTTACAATACTTCTTCAAGAAGAACTGATGCAAATTATTCGACTAGAAATTCTACAAGATACAACACGAATACGAGCACGCGTAACAGCAATGCAACCACAAGAGATTATAACACGACAAGAAACAGCTATAATACTACAAGAAATAGCGGCAGCAACAATTACAGCACTCCGACTCGAAGCAACAACTCTACGAGAAGTCAAAATGTAGCACCATCAAGATCGTACAGCAGCCCAAGCTCAAGTGGCGGCGGAAGATCGTCAGGAGGAGGTTCCTATGGCGGCGGCGGAAGATCTGGCGGCGGTGGCGGCGGACGAAGAGGATAACTACAAAATTTAATGATGCAAAATGCCTATGTCTAGACGTAAAAGTTATAGCATAGGTATTTTTTTGAACCCCTAAGAAAAAATTAATCCTATGAAAAAGTACTTTTTATTTATGATCACGGGACTTGCTTTAAGTTCTGCTCAGGCTCAAGAAGTTTCTGATGCCATGAGGTATGCTCAAGATAATCTGACAGGAACTGCTCGCTTTAGAGGAATGAGTGGCGCCTTTGGAGCTCTTGGTGGCGATTTTTCATCTATCGGTGTCAATCCTGCCGGAGGTGCCGTATTCACGACCAACCAAATTGCAATCACGCTCAGCAATTACAGCACAAGCAACAAATCGAACTATTTTGGAACCACTACAAAAGAAAACGATAATACTTTCGACCTGAATCAAATAGGCGCCATTTGGGTTTTTCAAAACGAAAATACATCAAGCAATTGGAAAAAATTTACTGTTGCAGCCAATTATGAAAACCAATCTAATTTCGATAACCAGTTCCATGCGGCAGGCTACAACCCGACAAATTCGGTATCGCAATATTTTTTAAGCCATGCTAATGGAATTCCGTTAGCTGATATTACAGGCCAGCCTTTTGGAGCAATGACCTACAGACAGCAACAAGCTTTCTTTGGTTATGATGGCTATCTAATCAATCCGGCCGCTAACACTGGAAACAACACGGCTTACACCTCGAATACTCCTGCAGGCGGCAATTATTTTCAAGAAAATTTCATTGAAACTACAGGCTATAACGGAAAGCTTTCCTTCAATGGGGGCGTGCAATATATGGACCGCTTTTATTTCGGACTTAGCTTGAATTCGCATTTTACAGATTATACACGCGTGAGCAATTTCTATGAAGATTATTTGGACACACCAGATAATAATCCAAATTCTGGACCTCAGGCGTTACGTTTCCGCAATGAATTGTACACCTATGGAAACGGCTTTTCTTTTCAAGTCGGAGCAATTGCAAAAGTCACATCGGAACTCCGAATCGGACTTGCTTATGAATCGCCAACATGGTTCCGTCTGAACGAAGAATTATATCAAAATTTAGTTGTGGATTGTCCAGACTGCGGAACAGGAAATCCCGTAATTGTTGACCCGAATCTTACGATTATCTATCCGTCATACAGATTACAGACTCCTGGGAAATATACAGGAAGTTTAGCTTATGTTTTCGGACAATACGGACTAATTAGCATTGATTATGCCATGAAAGATTACAGCAATACCCGATTCAAGCCAAGCAGCGACTTCCGTGGAACCAATGCACAGCTCGAATCATTATTAGATGTAACTTCAGAAGTGCGTGTTGGTGCTGAAGCCCGAGCCAAACAATGGAGTTTTAGAGGCGGATATCGCTTTGAACAAAGCCCTTATAAAAACGGAAAAACAGTTGGTGACCTTCAAGGGTTTTCTGCAGGGCTTGGTTATAATTTTGGAGGAACTAGATTAGATGCCGCTTATTCTTACTCTAAAAGAGATATGCAACAGACCTTTTTCTCGCAAGGGCTTATTGACCCTACAACAGTCAAATCGGTCAATAATAACGTAACGCTTACTTTGCTATTTGATCTATAAATCAATTTTACTTGATAAAAAAAGCATCCTTTGTGGGATGCTTTTTTTTTGGATTAAAACTCATAATCTTTCTTATAAAATTTCTTTTCTTGCAGAAATTCTAGCCTATTCCCTTCTGTCCTGAATTTGGTACGAATAGACCTTCTCCCTTTTTCGATATCAGACACAAAACTAAAAAAATGCAAGTGCGGCCCTGAAGACCATCCAACATTGCCACTGAGCGCAATTTTATCGCCCCGCTTGATAATATCGCCTTTCTTGACAAAAGAGCCATTGGTATCTATATGCGTATATTCGGCTAAAGTGCCATCTTCGTGATAGACGACGATATAATTATTAAACTCAGCACAGTCTTTTTTCATACAATTTTCCGTATTGCTATCTTGCACATCAACTACAATTGCGTCTCTAACGGCCGTGATTTCAGTACCAATCGGCATGATAAAGTCAAGCGCAAATTCGCCTTGGTGCGAAATCTTTCCGTTGTAGCCTTGCCCTATCATATATTCTTCACCCTGCTTGTACGGCAGACTATACGGAAAATCAATATCATATTTCTTAAGGTTGATATCGCCTAACAGAAAAGAGTTCTGGTATTTAAAATTGAATTCTTTTTTCAAATCAACCACAGATATTTCGGCAATTACGAATCTTTTAGTCCTTGCCGGAACCAGCACATAAGGCGCTTTAAGGCTACTTCTCATGTTTACTAATTCGGCACGCATCAAGACCGATACTGGACAAAATTCGTTATTGTCTGCAAATACGACTGTTTTTCCTTCTATAAATTCCCTATAAACCTTAACATCGCGCTGTTGCGAAAAAAGCATCAGAGGAGCGAGCAATAAAAAAAGGGCAATGATTTTCTTCATAACTACTATCATAAAACGTAAGGGTTGCAATATATCAAAAGTAATGTCGATATAAAAACGGCTTTCCTTCAAATCTATTTTACGCTTCATAAAATTTACCAAACGATGATGCTACTATTCATAAAAAGCTTAATTTTGCACTCCAATTTACAATTCTATGAGAACCAAGACGTTAAAGAAAAACAAGATTAATGTAATCACTTTAGGATGTTCTAAAAACGTGTATGACAGTGAAGTGCTAATGGGACAATTGCGTGCCAGCGGCAAAGATGTTGAGCATGAGGCACCAGCTGAAAGAGAAGGAAACATTATCGTGATCAACACTTGCGGTTTTATTGATAATGCGAAGGAAGAATCTGTAAATATGATCCTGAATTATGTCGATAAAAAAGAGCAAGGTTTAGTAGACAAAGTATTCGTAACCGGATGTTTATCTGAAAGATACAAGCCAGACTTAATCAAGGAAATTCCTAACGTAGATCAATATTTCGGAACAACAGAATTGCCTGGATTATTGAAAGCGCTTGGCGCCGATTACCGACATGAATTGCTTGGCGAGCGTTTGACAACCACTCCAAAAAATTATGCTTACCTTAAAATAGCCGAAGGATGTGACCGTCCTTGTAGTTTTTGTGCGATTCCATTAATGCGCGGCAAGCACGTTTCTCAGCCAATAGAAAAATTGGTAAACGAGGCAAAAGGATTGGCCAAGAACGGCGTAAAAGAACTTATATTAATCGCACAAGACCTGACGTATTACGGACTCGACTTATACAAAAAAAGAAATCTGGCCGAATTGCTAGAAAATCTAGCCGCAGTAGAAGGCATTGAATGGATCCGTCTGCATTATGCTTTCCCTACAGGATTTCCGATGGATGTGCTGGAACTGATGAAACGCGAACCTAAAATCTGCAACTATCTTGATATTCCGTTACAGCACATTTCTGACAAGATCTTAAAATCGATGCGTCGCGGAACAACACAAGCTAAGACAACAAAACTTATCAACGACTTCCGTGAAGCTGTTCCAGGAATGACTATCAGGACAACTTTGATTGTCGGTTATCCAGGTGAAACCGAAGAAGATTTCCAAATCCTAAAAAATTGGGTGGAAGAAATGCGTTTTGAAAGATTAGGCTGTTTTGCCTATTCACATGAAGAAAATACGCATGCTTACTTGCTTGAGGATGATGTTCCTGCTGAAGTGAAACAGCAGCGCGCTAACGAAATCATGGAAATACAGTCACAAATTTCATGGGAATTGAACCAAGAAAAAATCGGGCAGACTTTCCGTTGTATTATAGACCGAAAAGAAGGAGCTCACTTTATTGGCAGAACGGAATTTGACAGCCCTGATGTCGATAATGAAGTCTTAATCGACGCTTCAAAAGCATACTTAAAAACAGGCGAATTTGTAGATGTTAAGATTACAGATGCAGCCGAATTTGATTTATACGGCGAGGCTATTCTATAAAAAAAGCTGCCTCCCAAAATAAAAAAAGCCTTGACTCGGTCAAGGCTTTTTTATGTTACCACAATTTCAAAAAATAGGCTTGATAGGGATAGCGTTCGTAAATTGCGTTATCTTCATTGATAGTAAATCCATTCTTATAATCTGCAATAGCCTTGCGTAGCAATACATCGGCTTCCTTGCTCCTTCCTAGCTTGTGCAGGCACAAAAACTTGTAATATTCTGCATCTGAAAATTCTGGATAGGTTTGAAGCGCCTTATCAAATTCCGTCACTGCAGCCTCAAACTTCCCCAATTCATATTTCGCGATTCCTAAATAAAATACATCTAAAAAATGTGCTTCCACTCCACCTCTAGCCTGAAGCGCCTCTCGATCGATTTCCAATATCTTTTCTGCTTCACTGAATTTTCCCAACTGCAAACAACAAAGCGCAATGTAGAAATCATAGGTATGATCCATCACGTACGAATTGCCGCTAATTGCTTTGGCAGCCTCAAAATCTTTGATTGCTTCTGTATAATTCTTGGAAAAAATACATTTCATAAAAGCCCTATAATCCATATATTGCTTCGGATCTAAATGCACAGCTTTGTCGAGTATCGGCATTGCTATTTCATATTTGCCTTGTTTGAAAAGCGGCATTGCTTTTTGTTGCCAAGCATAAGCCGAACGTGGATGATCTTTCAATATGGCGTCGAGAGCTAATTGATAATCTTGCGAAAACAGGAATAATTTACTTGCTTCTGAAATGCGTTTTTCTACTATTTCTTTTTCAGTCTGTCCTTTAACATTAAAGCCGATTAGAAAGACAAGAATTGCAATTATTATTTTCATTGACAAAAATTTAATCATTGTCTTACAAATGTATCATTATTACGGAAAGACTTTGTTAATGGAAGCTACTTCTTGGTTAATGGCTTGTTAACTCCATACAAATGCCATCTTCTATATAGTATGCCTATATTCTAAGATATCGGCTGGTTGGCAATCCAATGCCTTGCAAATTGCCTCCAAGGTGCTAAACCGAACGGCTTTTGCTTTTCCTGTTTTTAAGATGGAAAGGTTAGACAATGTTATATCAACCTTTTCTGAAAGCTCATTTAACGACATCTTGCGCCTTGCCATCATTACGTCTAAGTTTACTATTATGGGCATGGGCTATATGGTTAAATCATTTTCGGACTGGATTTCTATACCTCTTTTGAAAATCTGCGCTATTATTAGAAGAATAATGCCCATGAATATCCATACATCTTCGCCACCTAAACGCAAATACAGTATATCAGGCATTTCTACACCTTGCTTGACCAACCATTCACTATAGTTAACTCCGCAATGCGAAAATAAACCTACTCCTAAAGCCAAGTAAGATAATCCTGAAATAAAGCGTTGCATCTCTTTATTAAAAGGTTGCGATATGCTTAGTTTTTTATTGTGTAAAATCCTTATAATCAGATAAAACATGATCGCTCGCATTACTGACACAATAATCATCACTGATATCATTATGACAAAATATCCAGGATCATATTTATAAAGACTTGACAGGTCAATTTCTTTCCAAAAAAATCCAGCTTCGGGTTTCAGTGCAAATGTAAAAATAGCATTGAAAATAAAACCACCTGCTTCAATACCGACACCAATAAATAATAGCCAGCAAATGATGTACAATACCTTAAGCATCTCTTTACTACCAATTTTAATTTCCATAATTGTTCGATTTTAAATTTCTAAGGGACAAATATATTTATTTTTATTGAAAAACAATAAATATATAATGAAAAATAAAAATTATTTCTTGATTACAGGTTAAATTATATTGATAAAAGGCATATTATATGAATAAAAACAAGTGTAATTTTATTCCGTATGTCCGATTTTCAAAGGGTATTGCTTAACTTTATAGAAAAAAGATAATGAAAACAGATTGGATTATTATCGGCATAGTAGTTCTGTTCGCAGGTGTTTTGATCATTCTCTTGGTTAAGCGAAATCTGAAAGACAAAAAAGAAATCGAAAAATATCTTAACGAAGATCATAAAGCAAACCCAAAAGAAGAATCTGAGATGAACGACAACCGCTAAACAGCACAACATGATGTTAAAAAACAGCACATTTTTATTATTAGCCCAAAAATGAGTAAGTTTGGGTCTTGAAATTTTCAACTTATGAAGACTAAATTATTTTTTATCGCGGCAATAGTATTCATGCTCCTACCTGACACAGCTTCTGCTCAATATTACGGTAGCAGTACCGGTGGTGTTGATAGGTCTATCGGCAGAGAAGTAAGAGGAAACGGTCCTAGAAACAAGAATAAAAAAGCAACTAACGATTTTGGAGAGGTTTGGGCTAAGTACTTAGGCCAAGAACTAAACTTGGACGGACTGCAATACGCGGGAGTAAAGTCTATCATGAATGAGAATAGAGAAAGTCTTGAACAAATTTCAAAAGACGAAACACTGCACCCGCAAGAAAAAAAGAACAAAATGCTCGAGATCATGAATAAAATTGATATTCAGATCTTAAAGTTTCTTTCTAAAGAACAGGGAGAAAAATATACCAAACTTAAAGAAGAGCGGGAAAGAAGAGCGATGACGCAATAAAAGCATCAAAGTACTAACAGGCCTTGCTCTCGCAAAGAATTCACTGGCCTGCTCTGCCAAAACAATTCAAAATCGTCTAATCCTGCATTTTCATAATCTGTCTTCATTTCTTGGTAAGTATAGATTTTTGAATTAGAAACAGCTATCTTAGCGAGCATATCAGCTAGCCAAATTCCTTGTTCCTTGCTTGCCGTAATACTGAAAGCTTCTTTTTTGGTATGAAAATCCAACGAAGCCATTTCCCAAGAATTTCCTTTTTTAGACTTGTTATAGGTTGAAATAGAAGGCTTGCTACCTATCCAGACTATTTTTGCCGAAGGTTTTACCAACGAATCTTCTTCTTCATGTATTGCATTATAAATGTAATCGCTTGGTATTTTGGTACGCGGTACTTTGAATTCAAACCAATTCTGAAGCGGAAAGTCAAAACAGATTCCATGCATATAGTTAAAAAGCGATTTTTTTAGTCCGAAACTGAACGCATCATGGTCGGTTCCAGTTTTGTCAATATGAATGATATCGTTATTTGCAAAAGCTCCAACGACTTCCGTTTCTTTCAAGACTCCAAATTTTTCAGGATACATCCCCACCGGACTATGTGCCGTCATGGCAAATTGATGCCAAAAACCGGACTGCAGAATTCCGATTTCGAATAACTGACGTACCATTTCTAACGAATCAATAGTCTCCTGAGCTGTTTGGGTCGGAAAACCGTACATCAAATAAGCATGCACCATAATTCCTGCTTCAGTAAAATTCCTCGTCACGCGAGCTACCTGTGCCACAGTCACGCCTTTTTGGATGAGTTCCAACAGCCTGTCAGATGCGACTTCCAATCCTCCAGAGATTGCAATACAGCCGGAGGCCTTAAGCAACAGGCATAAATCTCGGGTAAAACTTTTTTCAAAACGAATATTTGTCCACCAAGTAACCGTCAGTTTTCTTCGGAGAATCTCCAACGCCAAAGCCCTCATTAATGCAGGAGGTGCCGCTTCATCAACAAAATGGAAACCGTTTTGTCCCGTTTGTGCAATCAGTTCCTCCATTCTATCGCAGAGTAACTTGGCGGCAACCGGCTCGTATATTTTTATATAGTCTAATGAAATATCACAGAAGGTACATTTTCCCCAATAGCAGCCATGGGCCATAGTAAGTTTGTTCCATCTTCCGTCGCTCCACATTCTATGCATCGGATTGACGATTTCTATGACAGAAATATAGTGGTCCAGAAGCAGGTCGGAATAGTCCGGCGTTCCTACTTCGGACTGTTTATAGTCTTTTTTAGGAGAATTATTTTTATAGACAACCTTTCCGTTCTCTAAAAGAAAAGTTCGCTTATAGGAATCATATTCTGAATTCTGCATGCTCAAGATCAGCTCTTCAAGCGGCACTTCACCGTCATCCAATGTAATAAAATCAAAGAACTCCATCACTCTGACATCCGCCAGTGAACGCAGTTCCGTATTTGGAAAGCCGCCTCCCATCGCAATCTTTGTCTCGGAAAAATGCTTTTTAATAAATTGGGCACTTTTAAAAGCACTGTATAAATTACCTGGAAAAGGAACTGAAAAGCAAACCAATTGCGGTTGCAGCTTTTTCATTTTCTTATCTAGATTTTCAAGCAATAGCCTATCTATATAAGTCGGCTCTTTTTGCAACATTTCGTAAAGCGAATCAAAAGAATTGGCAGAACGTCCCATTCTTTCTGCATAGCGACTGAATCCGAAATTTTCATCGACACACTCGATAATCAGGTCTGAAATATCTTCAAGATATAAAGTCGCCAAATGCTTGGCTTTATCTTGCGTCCCCATTGTTCCAAATGCCCAATCCAATTCTTCCAATTGTGAAAACCGTGAGGCTTCCGGCAGAAAATCTTCTTGACAAATCAGATGAGAAAGCGTAGGATTTTTGCCTTGCAGAAACAGCATGACCGAATCAATCGTTTTGATATACTCTTCTTGAAGTGCAAGAATCCTCTTTGCATTTTCTGATTTTTCTTTCGCTTTTTCGGCTTCAATAAACAAATCAGTTAATCCTTGCTTTGAAAATAATTCCAATATGATTTCAATCCCAAGGTCAGCTTGAAAGGATGAAATGTTTTTCGTGTTCAAAAATCCTTTTATATAAGCCGTAGCCGGATAGGGAGTATTCAGCTGGGTAAAAGGTGGCGTGATTAGAAAAACGGTAGGATTCAAAACATACAAATTGAATTGCAAAAATATTGCTTATTTATGAAAATGCCTGTATAAAAAGAAAAAACTCCCGATTGGGAGTTTTTGAATTCTAAATTTAATCTTTAGTCAGGAATTCATCGAGTGCTTCTTCCCGAATTTCTTGCTCTTCTTTATAGAGATTTTTTAGGTATTTTTCCATCCCAAAAAACATGATTATAAGTAAGAACAGAATGGTTGCCATATAATAAGACGTTCCCATTCCAATAGAAATCATTCCACCTCCCATACCATCAGCCATTGATGAAACGGCGTTCAGTTCGCTCGAACTTTTGATGATGATACCGAAAATCAGCAACACCACAAATCCGATGGCTGAAAAAATGATATGCAGCAAACCTTTACGTTTGATTCTTATAAAACTGAATATGAGTCCGGCTATAGCCATCAGAAACGGAATCCCCATCATAATCATCATCGCGATTCTTGAATTTTTCTCATCAGCAGTTTCTGCTGGCAACGGAAGCCCTTCTGTTTTCTTCGGATTTCCATCTTCATCAACTGAAGAATCTTGAGTCGTATCAAACAAATCTTTTCCTAGTTTTTCCTGCATTTTTTTTGAAAATTCATTGCTTTTCATTTTTTCTTTCATGTCTGTTCCTACAACATAGTCAAAACCAGTTACAGAAACCAATTCTGTCGTACCACATTTGATGGTTATAAACGGAAAGAAAAAACAGATTAAGATTACCGTATAACTTGGAATCGGAAGTAAATCTGAAATAATTTTGAGTGCTCTCATAAAAGGTTTGTCTTTTTTATATTCATTTCAAACATAACACATATATCTTAAATTTCAGACAAAACCGATTCCATTTTATAAAATTATTTTTTTCCTGATTTCTTTTTAGGCTTTACTTTTTTCTTTTTAACCAACTCCATCTTATTCTTAATCCTCTTTTCAACTTCGCTGATTTCAGATTCTGAAGCATAGCAAATAGAATGCAACTTCGCATTCCTGATTTCTTTCTTTGCTTTCTTGAATTCATGCTGCGCCTCAAACAGAATGGCTTTCTTTATAAAAATCTCGGCTTTACTTATACCTTTAATAGTAAGTGCAAAATCGATTAGTTTCTGCGCTTCTTCATAATCTTCATTTAGGATAAGCGTTTGGATATAATGCGGATAGACTTCAAGCGCATGGATATTGATCGTAAAGGCTTCTTCAAAGTAATTTTTAGCAGCTTCATAATTCAATAGCTGTTCTGCTTGAATTCTTCCGTAAAGACAAAGCACCATGGTATTTTTAGCATCATAGGAAAAAGCGTAATCTAAAGACTCTATGGTTTCTTCAAGCGAATATGGATAGCTATCCAATGCTTGGAATACATATTTATCAATTGTTTTCATTTCTTAAATCTGTTTTTAATTTCTGGCGTATTCCTTTGTAGCTTTTCTCAATTTTATTCTTCTTGAAATCTGTGCCGGTAAATGTTCTTGTGGGATTACCACGCTGAATATTCAACTGGTTTTCCCATTGCTTACCGACATGATTCTTGAGTTCTTGCAAGGTTTCGCCTTCTAATTTTTTTAATAATCGTTCTGTTGCCAGTTTTTTGTTTTGGTGCTGCGAACGACTGTCCATTGCCACGACAGCAATTCCTGTCGGCAGATGTGTCGCTCTGACAGCAGAACTCACTTTGTTGACGTGCTGACCTCCTGCTCCTGAACTTCGCATTGCTTGGTACTGGATATCGTTTTCTGAAACTGTCCAATTCTTTTGTGGCTCTATTTCAAAAATTCCGATAAACCAATTCTTGCGTTTGTGCATCTTTCTGAATTGGCTTTGCCCGATCCATTGAATCGTTCCCAACCAAGAATTTGCAAAGGTTGTAGCATTTTTTCCTTTCAAGGAAACTGTAGCTGTTTCGACCGTTCCATTTTCAGAACCTGCTTGTCGCTGCAACACTATAGCTTCGAGTTGCTGTTCTTGTGCTTCTTCCAAAACTTTTTTAAGCACTTGGGCAACTACCCAAGTGCATTCTGCAGGTCCGCGACCCGCTGTTATCTGAATTATTTTTTCCATTTTTTTACTTTTTAACGGTCCATCCTGACAATTTTCGGAGTAAAAGTTCCAAGTACTTCTACCAATTCGCTCTGGTTCGCCATTACCTTCGTAATGTCTTTGTATGCCATGGGTGCTTCATCAATATTGCCTCCAATCAGAGTGACATCATTGGCCTGCAGCACTTTTTTAATTTCGCTTTGCGTAAAAGTACTTTTGCACTTTGCTCTTGAAAATAATCTTCCGGCACCATGAGAAGCCGAATTCAAGCTTTCTGTATTTCCTTTTCCTCTAACAATATAGCCTGGCGCAGTCATCGAACCTGGAATGATTCCCAATTGTCCTTCTGCCGCTGGAGTCGCTCCTTTTCTATGAACGATACATTCCTTGCCATTGACCATTTCCTTCCATGCAAAATTGTGATGGTTTTCGATGGTCACTACTACTCTTTTTCCAAGCGCTTTGGCTATTCTCCGATGGATATCGTCATGGCAAGCCTTGGCATAATCACCAGCCAGATTCATTGCCAGCCAATATTCCTTTCCGTCATGCGTGTTCAGATCGAGCCAAGCCAAATGCTGTACATTTTTTGGCAACGGACATTGTTTTGTTGCCAGATAGGTATAATGCTTCGCAATATTAGCTCCTAATCCTCGCGATCCGCTGTGCGAAAGAACAGCGAAATACTCCCCTGCTCCTATCTTCCACTCGTCAAGCGGATTATCGATTTTGACTATTCCAAACTCCACAAAATGATTTCCTCCTCCAGACGTACCTAACTGTTTATAAGCTTTGTCCAAAAGGCGTTTCAACAGCAGAATGTCTTGAAATTCTTGTCTGTAAAATACCTCATGATCCGCCTTTATTGCATGCGTTTCATTCATTCCAAACTTGGTATGGTCTTTCAAGATACCCTGCAGCTGATGATCTTTCCCTTTCAGGAAGGATGCCGGCAGATCAAAAATCGAAAGGCTCATGCGGCAACCAATATCGACACCAACTCCATACGGAATCACCGCATTGTCTGTTGCTAAAACACCCCCAATCGGCAGACCATATCCTGAGTGCGCATCGGGCATCAAAGCCCCTACTATCGAAATCGGCAGTTTCAATGAGTCATACAATTGAAACTTGGCCTGTTCATCGATTTCATTTTCTCCAAAAATCGTAAATGGAACTCGCGTCGTTTTCAATTGGTGCATTCTCACTTGCACAGGATTTATCAAACCTTCGGCAACTTTCCCCCAAGTTCCATGTCCGCTGAATTTATCCGGATAGAGCAAAACTTCTTTTGCTTCTGCTAGGATAGATTCTTTTTTTTCTCTTTTTCTATATCTATTTATCTGCCCTAAGGCGATATTTATTGAATTGTTTTTTGGAAAGCCTAATTTGATAAGGTCTTTTCCAGATAATTTATTTCCCATAAATTTTGTTGATTCATAATTTCTTTGCGCACAGCCTTGAATCAATTTCTAAATAATTTAAAAATGAGACATAAGCGTGCTAAACCTTTTATCCCTTCGGATAAATAATGGAACTGATTTTCGGGAAAATTTTGAAGTGTCTAGAATAAAAAAGCCCGAAACTAAATGGCTTCGGGCTTTTTCATATATCTAAAAATGTATTTCTAAGATTGAAATAAGCCACGAAGTCGCACCGCACCAAATCCTGTTGGTGAGTAGCTTTGAAATGATGATGTTGATACAAACATTTTTCTTCGTTTTAAAAGTGTTACTAATTTTTTCGTGTGCAAATATTTAGAATAGTTTTCGGATTATCCAAATTTAATTGTAAAAAAGTCGAAAGTTTTTAAAGTTGGAAGTCATAAAGTCCCCTGTTTATCGTATTTATCGTAATTAAAAAGCCATTTATCTTTCGACTTTTTGACTTTCGACTTTAAGACTTATTTAATTATTTATGCCTTAATTTTATTTATTTTTACAAAAATTTCTAAACTATGCCAACCGACTGTATCAGTTATCAAGAATCTGGTTATTTCACATCGCTCATCAACGATTATCTAAATCAAAAACCAGACGTACAGTCGCTTTACCATCGATTTCCTACTTTAGAAAATTTTGAAAAGCAATTGCTTGAAAAAGAAAAGAATTTCAATTCAAGTGATAATTTGAAGCGAAAAACGTTGGTTTCTGCTTTAGAAAAACAATATTCAAAACTCAATGTTTCTGACTTGACAAAATTGAACATTCAAGCATTGGGAAGTTCTAAAACATTTACGATTACGACCGGGCATCAGCTAAACTTGTTTACTGGACCATTGTATTTTTTATATAAAATCGTTTCGACGATCAATCTTACGAAGCAATTAAAATTAAAATATCCTGAGTATAATTTCGTGCCAGTATATTGGATGGCAACGGAAGATCATGATTTTGAAGAAATCAACTATTTCAATCTCCATGGAAAAAAAGTACGTTGGAATACAGAAAGCGGCGGACCAGTAGGAAGATTGTCTACTCAAGGATTAGAAGAGGTCTTTGAAATTTTTTCTTTGGAACTAGGCATCGGAAAAAATGCGGAATATCTTAAAAAACTGTTTCATGAATCCTATGTAAATCATACTAATTTGGCGGATGCGACTCGCTTTCTTGCGAACGAATTATTTGGAAAAACGGGCTTAGTGATTTTGGATGCTGATACTCCTGAACTAAAAAAGATATTTATTCCCCATGCAAAGGAAGAGCTTCTGAAACAGACCTCGTATCAAAAGGTAATGGAAACTTCCGAAAAGCTAAAAGATTATAATATCCAAGTAAATCCACGCGAAATCAACCTTTTTTATATCGAAGACGATTTCCGTGAGCGAATTATTCTGCAAAACGGATACTACTATATCAACAACAGAGAACTAAAATTTACGCAATCAGAAATAGTACAACTGCTAGAAAACCATCCTGAAAAGTTCAGCCCTAATGTTATCATGCGACCTCTATATCAAGAAGTCATCTTGCCGAATCTTTGCTATATCGGCGGCGGCGGCGAATTAGCCTATTGGTTGGAATTAAAATCATATTTTGAAGCTTCTGACGTTACTTTTCCTATTTTGCTTTTGCGAAATTCGGTTCTTTTAGCTACAGAAAAATTAGCAAAAAAAGCAGACAAATTAAATCTAACGTGGAAAGACCTATTTTCAAAACAACAAGATTTGATGAATGCTAAAGTGAAAACGTTTTCAGAATTCCCAATTGATTTTACAGAGCAGAAAGCATTTTTAAGAAAACAATTTGATGATCTAAACGAAATGGCAAATCAAACCGATAAGTCTTTTATCGGAGCTGTTAAAGCACAAGAAGTCAAACAGATCAAAGGTTTAGATAATCTGGAGAAACGGCTGCTAAAAGCTGAAAAGAAAAAGCATCAAGAAGAATTGGAACGCATAGCTGATCTTCAGAATGAGCTATTCCCGAACAAAAGCTTGCAGGAAAGGATTGTGAACTTTTCTGAGTTTTATCTCGGATATGGCGATGTGCTGCTCGATAAATTGTTTGAAGAATTGAATCCTTTGGAGCAAGAATTTAAAGTCGTAGTTCTTTAGTGACTGTCAGTTCAGACAATACTTAAATTTATACTCCTAATTCTTGCAATTGTTTTTCGTGTTCTGTTAAAAAACACTACTTTTGCGCCAAATCTAAAAAAAATACAATGGCAACGAATAGAACATTCACAATGATTAAGCCTGATGCAGTTGAAAACGGACACATCGGCGGAATTTTAAACATGATTACAGAAGGTGGTTTTAAAATTGTTTCTTTGAAACTGACACAGCTTACTGTAGCTGATGCTCAAAAATTTTATGCTGTTCACAGCGCAAGACCATTCTACGGAGAATTGGTTGAATTCATGTCTAGAGGTCCAATCGTAGCGGCAATCTTAGAAAAAGATAACGCTGTTGAAGATTTCAGAACTTTAATCGGGGCTACAAATCCTGCTGATGCTGCTGAAGGAACTATCCGTAAAAAATATGCAAAATCAATCGGAGAGAACGCTGTTCACGGTTCTGATAGCGATGAAAATGCAGCTATCGAAGGTGCTTTCCACTTCGCTGGAAGAGAGCAATTCTAATTCGAGGCAAACTAAATAAAAAAATCCGTTTCAAATGAAACGGATTTTTTTATGTTTAATATTTACTCTTTTGAATCTATCTAAAAATTATTTCCTTGACAATATCCCGACGAAATTCTTCGTTGATCATTCGTATAATTTTCTCTTTTCCGTAACTCAATTCTTGTCGTAATACCGCTGAAGTAAGTTCTACATATAGCGTATTTTTACGTAACGTGACTTCTTTGGTATAACTATTTACGCCATTGCCCATCAAGGAAATCCAAGCTTCTTTTACCGCAATTTGATCAATTCCAGGCTGGAGTTTATTGGCTTCGATGATATGCTTCAAAACATCTCCAACCGAACTGTCATTATTTAGTCTCTTCGCCATCTAGCAGGTTTATCGGGGTTGCTTTTTTATATTGGTATTCTATTTTTTGCTGGTTAACAATGGTCATCTTATCTTCAGAAATCGATTTTAATTCTTCTTCCCATTTCGCATATTCTGTTTTGTAATCCAGATATATCTTTCCATCTTTTTCTACAATTTCAACTGCTTCGGAAGAATCATCTGCAAGAAATTTTCCGTTCAACTGTGGACTTACTTTTTTACGAAAGCCTCTATAATTACTGCCAATTTCAAAGAAATCATATGTCGTATTGATTTTATAATCTTTTTCCGATCCATCGGCCAAAATTACTTTTTCGATTTCCCAATAGCCATTCAGTTTTTTAGCATCTTCTTTTGATACTTTCTGGCCGCAGGCCGTAAGCATCAGCGTTGTAAACAGTAACAGAACTCCTTTTTTCATCTTAAAATTTAAAAAAATAAAATTACCACTATTTGTCATGATAAAAAAGCTTCTAGGTTAAACTATTTGGTATTTTTAAAGTCTATATAAGAAACCCTACCACCATGAGAAAAATATACTACCCTTTGTTTCTTATCCTTGCTTTGGCCGGATGCAGTTCTGAAAGCAATGAATCCAGTCCGTCTGAATCCTTATACTTTCCACCTTTGGAAGAAAATGCATTATGGGAAACAAAATCATTGAGTTCATTAGGATGGAATGAAAATGCTACAACACCGCTCCTTTCTTATTTGGAAGAAAAACACACCAAAGGCTTTATCATTTTAGTTGATGGAAAGATTGTGATGGAAAACTATTTCAACGGGCATTCTGCTTCGTCCAACTGGTATTGGGCAAGTGCAGGAAAAACGTTGACAGCGACAATGGTTGGAATTGCTGAACAGGAAAACCATCTGAACATTAACGACAAGGTTTCAGATTATCTAGGCCATGGATGGACAAGCCTTCCCTTGGCAAAAGAAAACCTGATAACGAATAAGCATTTGCTTACCATGACTTCTGGGCTTGAAGATATTGATAATGGTGATTGTGTAGAGCCTGAATGCCTTACTTATAAAGCTGATGCAGGAACACGCTGGGCCTATCATAATGTCTATGTCAAGCTTCAAGATGTCGTGGCAGCTGCCGTCTCAACAACGTACAGCAGTTATTTCAATACAAAATTAAGAGACAAGATAGGAATGAATGGCGCTTGGATTCAGTCTGGAAACAACAGCGTTTATTGGAGTACCACCCGAAGCATGGCCCGTTTTGGCCTGCTCATGCTCAACAAAGGGAAGTGGAATAATGAAGCGATACTGAATGAAAATTACCTTAATGCCGCGACAAACACGTCTCAAAATATCAATCTAGGGTATGGGTATTTATGGTGGCTAAACGGAAAATCCAGTTATCATCTGCCTCAGACGCAGCTACAATTTTCTGGGAGCATAATTCCGGACGGCCCAAATGACATGTTTATGGCGTTAGGCAAAAATGACCAGAAAATCTACGTAATTCCTAGTCGGAAGATGGTCGTAATTCGAATGGGCGATGCGGCCGACAACGTCAATCTGGCCTTATCTGATTTTGATGAAGTCTTGTGGCAAAAAATAAATGCGCTAATTAATTAGCGCATTTATTTTATTTCTTTTTTGCATTGACGTGTTTCTTATTTCCAAAGCCTCCTTTGATAAGGTTCCGAGCTGCCATAAAAAATGCGGCCCATCCTAAAAACACAAATAAATAATAGAGCGCCTGTATCTTGCCTTCAAAAAATCTCGATATAAAAATCAAGAGCACGAACAAGATATAAAGGTGTAGCGGTTTTACATTTTTTATTGAAAAGGCCATAGTAGTCTTTATTTAAAAAACGAATCTACAAATTCTATTTTATTAAAAACTTGCAAATCTTCAATCCCTTCTCCTACGCCTATATACTTCACAGGTATTTGGAACTGGTCTGAAATTCCGATTACAACACCGCCTTTTGCAGTTCCATCTAATTTAGTTACAGCAAGAGCTGAAACTTCAGTGGCAGCCGTAAATTGTTTGGCTTGTTCAAAAGCATTTTGGCCAGTAGATCCGTCAAGAACTAATAAAACATCGTGGGGAGCATCGGCTACGACTTTCTGCATCACGCGTTTTACTTTTGTCAATTCGTTCATTAGGTTTACTTTGTTGTGCAAACGCCCGGCTGTATCAATGATTACGACATCAGCGTTTTGAGAAACTGCGGACTGAAGGGTATCGAAAGCTACAGAAGCGGGATCGCTTCCCATTTGCTGTTTTACGATAGGAACGCCAACTCTGTCTGCCCAAATCTGCAATTGATCGATAGCTGCAGCACGAAAAGTATCGGCAGCACCAAGAACAACTTTGTATCCAGCTTTATTGAATTGATGAGCCAGCTTTCCAATGGTAGTTGTTTTCCCAACTCCATTGACTCCGACAACCATCAAGACATAAGGTTTTTTATCTTTTGGTATTTCAAACTCTGTGGCTTCGCCAGAATTTGTTTCTGATAATAATCCTGCAATTTCTTCACGAAGGATTTGATTCAGCTCGTCAGTCCCGAGGTATTTATCATTGGCAACACGCTCTTCAATTCTAGTGATGATTTTCAGGGTCGTATTTACACCTACATCTGATGAAACTAAGATTTCTTCTAGATTATCAAGAACTTCATCATCAACTTTTGATTTCCCCGCTACGGCTTTGGTAAGCTTTGAAAAGAAAGAGGTTTTTGTTTTTTCTAGGCCTTTATCAAGGCTTTCTTTTTTTTCTGATGAAAATATTTTCTTAAAAAAACTCATTTTTTTGATTGGTTAGATTTTGCGGCTATCAGATTTTATAGATTCTAATATTCCTAAAATTTAAGGAAAACAACATGATTCGTCTTCTCTAAATTTCAAGACAAATATAAAAATAAAAAAGCTACTTCCGAATGAAAGTAGCTTTTCTATATAATGTCTGAATGATTATTTCTTTTTCAAGAACTCGTCAACTAATTCAGGAGCCATAACGCTTTCAACGAAAGTGTAAGCACCAGTCTTAGGAGATTTTACCATTTTGATAGCTTTTGTTAATCTCTTAGAAGCTGTCTGTAAGGTTGCTACGGTTTTCTTTGCCATGACTAATAATTATTTAATTTCTTTATGAACAGTTACTCTTTTCAAGATTGGATTAAATTTTTTAATCTCTAATCTGTCTGGAGTATTTTTTTTGTTCTTTGTTGTTATGTATCTTGATGTACCTGGTTGACCACTAGTTTTGTGCTCAGTACATTCTAAAATTACCTGGATTCTATTACCTTTCTTTGCCATCTTGCTATATATTATTTAGGAAGGATTATTTAATAAATCCGTTAGCTTTAGCTTCTTTCAAAACTGCAGCAATTCCGTTTTTGTTGATAGTTTTTATTGTAGATGCAGCTACTCTAAGAGTAATCCATCTGTCTTCTTCAGGAAGATAAAAACGTTTTTTAACTAAGTTTACAGAAAATTTTCTCTTAGTCTTGTTCATCGCGTGGGAAACATTGTTTCCAACCATCGCTCTTTTACCCGTAAGGTCACAAACTCTTGACATTATGCTTATCTTTTATCGTTATTCAAAATCAGGGTGCAAAGAAACAAAAAAGAAACCTTTATACAAAATAATTAAAGTAGATTTTTTAAAATTTCTTTCTGAAGCATTTCAAAAGCCGTATTTACCGCTCTATCAATGACTTTTTCGCGCGGTTGGCCAAAGTGGAATTCTTCGCATATTATATTATTTGGAGCCGGATTTGGCGTTGCCAAAGCAATAAAAACCGTTCCTACTTCCGCCGGCGAATCTCCTTTTTCTGGCCCTGCATTTCCTGTAGTAGCAATGACATAATCGGTTTGAAGCAATTTTTGAGCTCCAAGCGCCATCTCAATAGCTACTTCTCGGCTTACAACAGAATACTTTTCAATCAGCTCTTGCGGAACTTTTAAAATTTCGGTCTTTACTTCGGTTGCATAACTCACTACGCCTCCTTTAAAATAAACTGAAGAACCTGGAATCGAAGTAAGCAATTGGGCTATTTTGCCTCCTGTACAGCTTTCGGCCGTAGAAACTGTCATTTTATTTTTCGTTAGCAATCTGCCAAGAATCACTTCTAAGGTTTCGTTTTCATCGTAGCCTACGATAATATCGCCTATAATCTTTGAAAGCGAATCTACATTTTCTTCAATAGCATTTTGCAGAACTTGCTCGTCTGTTCCTCGCGCAGAAAGACGGAGCCTCACTCTTCCTGGGCTTGGTAAATAGGCCAGCTTTATAAACTCAGGAAGATTGTT
Organism: Flavobacterium endophyticum; assembly: GCF_003634455.1. Taxonomy (GTDB): domain Bacteria; phylum Bacteroidota; class Bacteroidia; order Flavobacteriales; family Flavobacteriaceae; genus Flavobacterium; species Flavobacterium endophyticum. The sequence continues at coordinate 473,963 of NZ_RBLC01000001.1, forward strand.
CTCCCAGGCTTCAATTCTTTCGGCCACAAGACTTTCTCCTTGTCCGTAGGTAAGTACGGTTTTATGAATAATAAACGGACGTTTATATTCTCTTACCACTTTTGGCACAACTTCATTTTCGATGAGATATTTCATCTCGTAAGGAACGCCTGGAAGAGAAACAAATACTGTATTTTCTTTTTTGAGCCACATTCCTGGCGCCGTGCCAACTTTATTGTGCAACACAGTCGCTTTTGACGGAACAAGTGCTTGGTCTTTGTTTATTTGGGAAATTGGACGCTTGTAAAATCCTTCGATTAATTCTGTCACATGAGCAAGGACTTGTTCATTTACAACCAATTCATCTTCAAAATAATCGCAAAGCGTTTTTTTGGTGATATCATCTTTCGTCGGACCTAAACCGCCGGTAATAACAACCAGTTCTACTTGGTTTTGAAGGTATTTCAACGTTGCTAAAATATGATCTCGGCTGTCGCTGATAGAAATTACTTCGTGGATATCAATCCCTATTTTGTCTAGAGATTTTGCTATAAAAGCAGAATTGGTATCGATAATCTGCCCGATCAGGATTTCATCTCCTATGGTTACAATAGTTGCTTTCACAGATATTTTTGATTTTGGATTGCAGACCTGAGAATTTTAAACGAACTAAATATTAAAATCCTTACGGATTTCTTTGACCGCTTTCTCAACCCTATCTGCTATACTTTTGTAGGTTTCTTTGATTTCTTTCTTTTTTCCCTCGCGTTTTGTCCAATCTTCAATCAAAAGAATTTCTTCGAAAGCTACGGTCATGCCAAGCAAATCTAAAGTTGGCTTGATCTTATGGGCATGGCCATAAGCCAGCTTATAGTCTTTCTCTTTTATTCCTTTTTTGACATTTTTCAAGTCAGCCGGAACCTCAGTTACGAAAAGATTTATGATGTCTTGGACAAACTCGCTATCGTTATCCGAAATCTCATAGACTTTTGCTAGATTGTAATGTATAGCCATTATTTTACTTGTATTCTAAATAATTTATGTCCTTCTAAAAATCCTTCCAGAATATCATCTGGATTGACTCTTTCAACTCCTTCTGGCGTTCCAGTGAATATAATATCGCCGATTTTCAGCGTAAAATATTGCGAAACATAAGAAATAAGTTCGTCAATCTTCCAGAGCATGTGGCTTGTATTTCCAATCTGGACTGGTTTTCCGTTGTTGGTCAATTCAAATGTAAGATTTTCTAGAGAATTGAATTGCGATTTTGGCAAAAATTCTCCAATGACCGCCGAACCGTCAAATGCTTTGGCTTTTTCCCACGGAAGTCCTTTTTCTTTTAGGGTTGCTTGTACATCGCGTGCCGTAAAATCGATCCCTAAGCCGATCTCATCATAATATTTGTGAGCGAATTTAGGCTCTATATGTTTTCCTACCCTATTTATTTTGACCAAAATTTCGACCTCATGATGAATGTCGTTACTGAATTCTGGAATAAAAAAAGGAAAATTTTTAGGAAGTATTGCAGTATCCGGTTTTAAGAAAATTACAGGCTCCGAAGGCTTCTCGTTTTGCAACTCTTCGATATGCTTGGTATAATTTCTTCCGATGCAGATTATTTTCATAAACTCAATGTTATGTTTTCACATTCTAGTAAAAAATCACAGATGGATATTACTAGCTTAGTTTGTTATTCAGTTTTCTCAGCTTGATTGCCGTCAATACTTTTTTAGTATATAGCGGAAAGTCTGCATTTTGTATCCATCCAAAATAGCCCGGCTCGGCCTCAAGGACTTTTTCAACCTTGGCGCCTTTGTGTTTTCCGAAAGTAAAGATTTCTTCGTTGTCTTTATCTAAAGCGATAAAACCTGCAAAATCAACTGATTTTTTTCGTGTTGTATATTCCGAAAGCGATTTCATATCATGAGGAAGATCTTCATAACGAGTCAACTGCGCTTTTAATATTTCATAAGTCGCCATAGTGTCAGCTTCGGCAGAATGCGCATTTTCAAGGCTCTGTCCGCAATAGAATTTATAAGCAGCACTTAAGGTTCTTTCTTCTTTTTTATGGAAAATTGTCTGGATATCTACCGCAACTCGGTTTTTCATATCAAAATCAACTCCGGCACGCAATAGTTCCTCTGCTAATAGCGGAATATCGAATCGATCTGAATTGAATCCGGCCAAATCTGAATCTTTTACCATAGTGTGAATCGTAACGGCCAATTCTTTAAAAGTCGGCTCATTCGCTACTTTTTCGTTGGTAATTCCATGAACAGCAGTAGTCTGCGGTGGTATAGGCATTTCTGGATTTACAAGCCAGGTCCTGCTTTCTTTATTTCCGTTTGGGAAAACTTTAAATATTGATATTTCTACAATCCTGTCTTTACAGATATCGATTCCTGTGGTTTCGAGGTCGAAAAAACAGATTGGTTTTGTCAGTTTAAGTTCCATTTTCTTGTTTTTATGGACTGCAAAGATAACGGTTTTTGTATTGAATTTCTGTTCAAAAGTTTACTGTTTATGCTATAGACAAACATCAAAACCTTTTATTGTCAGCTTCTTATTTTCTAGAGTCTTCAAGAATTTATGAAGAAAAAAACTACTCCTTCTAAGTTTTTCATTAGATTTACTTTTTGCCTCGGGCAATTAACAACTCTGATATGAAAATAAAAACAATCGTCGCATTTACTCTTATCTTCTCTAGCCTTTCAGCCTATTCACAAGACAAAAACTTGCAATGGATTAATGAGAATGCAGTTTCTTTAGCTGAAAATCATTCCTCTGATACCACTTTTTCATTTTTGGATTCGGAATTAAAAGAAAATACTATTCTAGGATTAGGAGAGGCTTCGCATGGAACGCACGAATTTTATACCCAAAAAGCAGACATCATTCAATATTTAATCACGAATAGCAATTATAATCTAATTGGCCTTGAACTCACGCAAGCCTACCTCAAGCCTATTAATGACTATATCCAAAATGGAAACGGAGACCTGAAAGGACTTATGAAAGACCTCATGCTGTACAATACTCAGGAAATTTTCGAACTTTTTCAATGGATAAAAGAATACAACCAAAAACAGACGGCTTCTAAAAAAGTAGTTCTTTTTGGATTTGACAGCGAAGATTTTTGGCACGACCCTCTTACACGAGACAAAAACATGGCCGAAACAATTATTAAGACACAAAAAGTCGATAAGCTGAAAACAATTATCTGGAGCCATAACGTACACATAGCAAAAGACAAAACCATGGCAGAAGTTGAGGCAATGGGCGGTTATCTAAAGCAAGAATTCGGTTCTAAATACTATGCTTTGGGTTTTGACACTTATAAGGGAAGCGTAAATGTAATCGCGGAAGGAAAAATTGCAAAACATAGTTTTGATTCCGATCCGAATACATTTTCTGGATTGTTTTCTAAAGCAAAAGCAGGCAACTTTTTTCTTTCTTTTCACAAAAAATCAAATCCTTTTTTGCAGAATAAAAACAAAATCACCAACATCTATTCGGTATGGACAGAGAGCAGAGCCTTGCCGATACAGCCAGGTTTAGATTTTGATGCTATTGTATTCGTTCGCGAAACTACTGCATCTTTTATCCTTGAATAGAACACAGTTTAGGGCATAAAAAAACCTCTCGCTTGAGAGGTTTTTTATTTATAATGGATTCGATTAGAAATCTCTATTGACATCAAAAGCTTCAAGATAATCGGCAACGCGTTTCACAAAGCTTCCTCCTAATGCGCCGTCTACAACACGATGATCGTAGCTGTGAGAAAGGAACATTTTTTGACGGATTCCGATAAAATCGCCTTCAGGAGTTTCAATAACCGCTGGTACTTTTCGGATAGCTCCTAAAGCCAAGATTCCTACTTGCGGCTGGTTGATAATTGGCGTTCCGAAAACACTGCCGAAAGTTCCTACGTTTGTAACCGTGTAGGTTCCTCCTTGCGTATCGTCTGGTTTTAGTTTTCCTGCTTTTGCACGGTTTCCTAAATCATTCACCGCTTTTGCCATACCTACAAGATTTAGCTGGTCAGCATTTTTGATTACAGGAACAATCAGGTTTCCGTTTGGCAACGCTGCCGCCATTCCAAGATTGATATTTTTTCTTTTGATGATATAATCTCCATCAACAGAAATATTCATTCCAGGGAAATCTTTCAAAGCTTTCGCCACAGCTTCCATAAAGATTGGCGTAAAAGTTAGCTTCTCACCTTCTCTTTTTTCAAAAGCATTTTTCACTTTATCTCTCCATTTCACAATGTTAGTCACATCAACTTCGATAAACGACTGAACGTGAGCCGAAGTCTGAACTGAAGCGACCATATAGCCTGAAATCAGCTTGCGCATTCTGTCCATCTCCACAATTTCATCGCCTCCGTTTACTGAAACCGGAACCGCCGCTGTAGCTTTAGGTGCAGGACTGCTTGGTGCAGAAACTACCGGAGCTGGAGCCTCTTGGCTTGTTCCTTTAGTTTCTTTTCTTTTTGCTACATAGCCTAATATATCGTCTTTTGTTACTCTCCCGTCTTTCCCAGAACCATTGATTGATTCTAATTCAGCTACAGAAACTCCTTCTTCTTTTGCAATGTTTTTTACTAAAGGTGAAAAGAATTTTTCTGAATTGGAGAAATCTTGCGGTGTCGAAACAGCTTGCTGTGCCGCTTCTACCGTTTTTTCGATTACGGCTGCTGAAGCTGGCGCTTCTTCTTTTGGTGCTTCTACAACAACACCTCCTGATACTTCGATATAAGCGATTGTCTGACCGACTTTTACAACGTCGTCAACATTGAAAAGGATTTCAGATAAAACTCCTGATACTTCAGAAGGCACTTCAGAATCTACTTTGTCGGTAGCAATTTCAAGTACTGCTTCGTCGGCTTCAATTGGGTCGCCTACTTTTTTTAGCCAGTTGGTAATGGTTGCTTCTGCAACGCTCTCTCCCATTTTTGGAAGTTTCAATTCAAATTTTGCCATATTGTTAACCTAATGGTGAATTTTTATTTTCTGCTTGCAAAATTAGTGATAATTTTTAGGCTACGCCAAGAATTATATAATTTTACGATACTTTTTTTAAACACAAACTGCACAAATTTATTCTAAATTTGAAGCATTAAGAACTTAATTTTCATCATTTTAAAATCGAACGACTTCTCCTCTGTCGTTATTGCTATTGCTTCCAATAATGAAATCGGATTTTTTAGGCAGTATTTTAAAAGTCATATTTTTGTTTTTGTGTGCTTCCAAAACGGAGATGCACTCCTTGAACGTAAGGTGATTGTTATCAAGAATCACTTCTACAGGCTCCTTATCCGAAAACGTTTGCGAAAATACTGCTTTTTGGTTTTCAAATTTCTGGATTTGGATATTTTTTTTCAGCGCAACTTGCAATTTTTCTTTAAGAACTTGGTCATCTGACACAAAAATATAACTTTCTGGATTAATTTTAGGTTTCGATTTTCCTTGAAACATTTTTATGAAAGAGAAGAAAAGCATTCCAAATTTCATAAAAATCGAGAAGAAAATCGAGGACTTCATATTCTTCTCATAAAACAACTCCATTCCTCGCTGAAAACGCTTCATGTAAGTTCCGTCTTTTACGGTACTTTCTCCTTTATAGTGAATGATGCTGGTTTCGTGAAAATAATAATTTGACAACCCTTTCTTTAGTACCGAAAACGAAAAATCAATATCTTCTCCGTACATAAAATACCGTTCGTCAAAGCCTCCTACTTCTTTGTAAAGTTCTCGTTTCAGCACCATAAAAGCACCGACTAAAACGGCAACCTTTCCCGTCTGATTTTCTGTAAGATGTCCCGCGTAATAACGTCCGAATACATTTGACGAAGATGCCATTTTATAAAGTCCGGATATTTTTGTGAAGGCTACCCAAGGCGATGGAATTCCTCTTTTTGATTCTGGAAGAAAGTTTCCTGTCCCATCAATCAGCTTGCAGCCAATGATACCTAAATCGGTTTTGGTTCGGGCAAAGGCTAGGATTTTTTCAAATGTATCTTCGGCGACAATAGTATCTGGATTTAATATGCAGATGTATTCTCCTTTTGCTTTTTCAACTCCTATGTTATTGCCTTTGGGGAAGCCAACATTTTCCTTGTTTTCAATCAAGATTACGCCCGGAAAACGTTCTTTTATCATCTGACAGCTATCGTCTGGCGAATTGTTGTCGACAACGATAATCTCCGCCTCAAGTCCGCGAATAGCTTCTTGGACGCTCAGAATGCACTGCTCGAGAAAATAACGGACATTGTAGTTGAGAATGATAACGGATAACTGCATTGAGCAAATATAAATAGATTTTTAGATTGCTCCATTAGGAATAGCGAGATTCGTCTCACTTCATATAAAATCGCTCTTTTATCTCTTTCTTGGATTCGGGATCGATGCCATAAAAATCGATATATTCTACTTTAGGCTTTAGGCTTTTTGACTCTTCCATCGAAAGAAACATCTTGTTGAGAATCATTTTCTTGCCATTGACAGTGGTTTTCACGTGCGGCTTGTCTTTAGGGCCAAGTTCCATGTAGAGCTTTTTGCCCGGATAGGAAACTAGCGAAAACTCATAGTGGTTCTCTTTTATTTTTTGGATTTCTATACCATAAGCCAGCTTTCGCTGTAATTTAGTGAGTTCTTCCTTAACACCCCCTTTTGTATAGGCAATCCTATGAATTTTTATAGGCTCAACGTCATCGAATCTTTTATTTGTAAAATTAGCCTCATAAACAAAGGTGTTATGATTCTGGCTGTGCTGTATATAAAATAAGTGATTGTCAGCCATTGCAGGCGTTGGATAGCCTTTTTGCGCTTGCATACTGATTGAAATAAAAAGCAGTAGGTATATTTTTTTCATTGTATTGCAATTAGTTAGCATCACGAATATACTAAATAGTTAATAATGTAAGTTTTTTTCTATTGTTAAAACTTAATTAGCCTCTCTCAATTAAAACATCATTTCTGCTTTATTTCTCCAGAAGTATACAAATTGATTGCTTTTTTCAAAAGAACTTCAATAGTTTCTATCGGCAAGTCTTCATTTGGATCAAACAGCATGATTTTCATCCTTGAGCGTTTTTCGATAATCAATTTGGGATGATCCAAGCGTGTGCCTTCTACCATTCCCAAATAAGGCTGCTTGTATTTTTTATGGTTCCATAAATAGCAGAACATTTTTTGTTTGTAGCAGAAGAAAGGCATGCCATATTTCAGCACATTCGTAATTTCAGCATCCTGCGAAAGGATAATATCCTTCAAGGCAAGAAGGCAGCTCCTAAAGGGCTCCTCTTGTTTTAGGTAGAAATTATCTATGTCCTTTATTTCGTTCATATCCACGTTTTCAGCATAACCTGCAATCAAATATATCAATTTATAAATAACCTTTTAGAGTAGATTCTTTTAAGAGACGCCAGTTTTAAATCGACAATAACTTATTTTGGTTTTAAAAAGTTACTTTTGCAAAAAATTTCTACCGTGAATTACTTATCTGTTGAGAATATTTCGAAATCTTTTGGGGAGCGCACGCTTTTCAAGGACATTTCGTTTGGAATTAATAAGGACCAGAAAATTGCTTTTATCGCGAAAAACGGTTCGGGCAAGACATCGATCATGAAAATTATCAATGGTGATGACGAACCAGATACAGGCCAAGTGGTAATCCGCAAAGATATCAAGATGGCCTTCTTGTCGCAAGACCATAACCTCCAAGACGAATTGACGATTGAAGAAAGTATTTTTGCTTCCGACAATGAAACTCTTGACGTAATCCACCAATATGAAAAAGCATTGGAAAATCCAGAAGATGAAGAAGCCTACCAAAAAGCTTTTGACCGCATGGACCAATTCAACGCATGGGATTTTGAGACGCAGTTCAAACAGATCCTATTCAAGCTAAAGCTGGAAGATTTCAAGCTCAAAGTAAAAAATCTCTCCGGTGGACAAAAAAAGCGTTTGTCTCTGGCTATTATTTTGATCAACCGTCCCGACTTATTGATTCTCGATGAGCCTACCAACCATTTAGATTTAGAAATGATCGAATGGTTAGAAAGCTATTTTGCTAAAGAAAATATCACGTTGTTTATGGTAACCCACGACCGTTTCTTCCTAGAGCGCGTCTGCAATGAGATTATCGAACTTGACAATGGAAAACTATACCAATACAAAGGCAATTATTCCTATTATCTAGAAAAGAAAGAAGAGCGAATTGCTTCTGAAAATTCAAGTGTCGACAAGGCACAGAATCTTTTCAAAAAAGAATTAGAATGGATGCGCAGGCAGCCAAAAGCGAGAACTACCAAATCCAAATCGCGCCAAGATGACTTTTATGTAATCAAGCAAAAAGCAGAAAGCCGACGTAAGGAAAACAAGGTAGAGCTTGAAATCAACATGGAACGTATGGGAAGCAAAATTATTGAGCTTCACAAGATTTCAAAACGTTTCGGCGACAAGATCATCTTAGATAACTTCAGTTTCGATTTTCAGCGCGCAGAACGCATCGGTATTATCGGAAAAAACGGTACTGGAAAATCTTCTTTCCTAAATTTATTGACCGGGACCATTCCTCTTGACAGCGGAAAAGTGATTGTTGGAGATACGATAAAAGTCGGATATTATACCCAAAGTGGTATCAATCCAAAACCTGGCCAGCGTGTTATTGATGTCATAAAAGAATACGGAGAATATATTCCACTGACGAAAGGAAAGATTATTTCGGCTTCGCAGTTGCTGGAGCGTTTCCTTTTTGACAGCAAGAAACAATATGATTATGTAGAAAAATTAAGCGGAGGCGAATTAAAACGATTGTATTTATGTACCGTTTTGATTCAAAATCCAAACTTCCTGATTCTCGATGAGCCTACGAATGATTTGGATATCGTAACTCTAAATGTATTGGAAAGTTTCCTTTTGGATTATCCTGGATGTCTGCTTGTAGTTTCACATGACCGTTACTTCATGGACAAAATCGTAGACCATTTATTCGTATTTCGTGGTGAAGGCGTGATAGAAGATTTCCCTGGAAACTATTCTGACTTTAGGGCGTATGAAGACAGTGCCGACGTACAGCAAAAAGAAGACAACAAGACCGAGAAAAAAGCCTGGAAGCAAAACAATCCGACAGGAAACCTGACTTTTAACGAGCAGAAAGAATTCCAAAAAATCGAACGCGAAATCAAAGACCTGGAAATCGAGAAAGCCAAAATCGAACAGCTATTTTCTGATGGAAAAGTTGCTGATGCCGATATTGAGAAAAAAGCCAATGAGCTCCAATCCATAATTTCAAAAATCGAGAACAAAGAAGAACGATGGTTTGAGCTTTCCGCCAAAATGGAAGGCTGATTAAAAGCATGCATATCCTAACTTCATATTTAAAATTTCTATGGAATTCAAGCAATGCGCACGGAGTTCATTCTCCGTTTGTATTTGATTTGGTTCGGAAATGCTTTTATGACACAAAAAAATATGGTGAATACAAAACCTTAAAAAAATACCGCGATTCACTTTTAGAAAATAAAAAAACGATTGAAGTAACCGATTTTGGATCTGGCTCAAGAGTCTTCAAATCCAATATTCGGGCTATAAACCAGATTGCTAAAAATGCAGGAGTTTCTTCTAAAAATGCTCGGCTTTTATTTCGAATCGTACGCTATTTTCAGCCTGAAAACGTCTTAGAAATAGGAACTTCGCTCGGATTAGCCACTTCTGCGCTAACTTTAGGAAACTCCAAAGCAAAAATTACGACTTTAGAAGGGTGTCCCCATACGGCGAAAGTAGCTCAGCAGCAATTTCAAGACTTCAACTTTAGTGTGACTTCTGTCGTAACTAAATTTGAAGCGTATTTGGAATCTGAAAACATCCAATCCGCAACCTACGATCTTATCTATTTTGACGGAAACCATTCAAAAGAAGCCACATTACACTATTTTGAAGCCTTGCTTCCAACAATTGCGAATAATACCGTCTGGATTTTCGATGACATCCATTGGTCTTCTGGAATGCAGGAAGCCTGGGAAACTATAAAAAAGCATCCGAAAGTAACCGTTACGATTGACACGTTCCAATGGGGATTGGTCTTTTTCCGAAAAGAACAAGAAAAAGAACATTTCATATTGCGTACTTCAAACTATTTTGTAGTGAACAGCATTTTAGGTATCCGAAAGCTCTGGGGACTATTGCCTTGATTATTTCGCAACACCTTGATCAGTTCTTTGGTCATATTAGAATGCCGAACAGTCAAAGGCATTACAAATAAAAAAGACTGCCTTTTACAGCAGTCTTTTTCCAAACTCAAATAACTATTTTTATTCTTTTGCTTTCTGGTTTTCTTCAGCTTTCGCTCCCATTCTTTCCCATTTGAATTTTGGAGCAAATTTAAATTTCAGTTCCGCTATTTTCGCGTTGTCTTTAGAAGAAAGACCTTCTTTTTCAACTTTATTTTTATGCGCATCTAAAGCTTCATACATTGCCTTGATTTCGTCAAAATCTTCTCTTGAATAAGTATCTTTATTTTTATCAAACTCATTATAGAAATCATTATAGACTCTCAAGATGTTATCCTTGTTCACCCAAGAGAAATTCATGTCTTCTCCAATTTTTCCAGCGCCAAAATAAGCATCTCTCAATAATTGTTTTTTATTTGCTGGCTGGCTCGCTGCCGCCGCTTTCGCTGCTTCTGCATCTTTGGCCGCTTCAGCATCTAATTTTGCTTTTAGCTCTGCATATTTTGCTTTTGATTTTTCAAGCCTTGCTTCGGCAGCTGCTTTATCCTTTAGCTCGGCTAGGGCCGCTTCTGCTTCGGCAGTTCTTTCATTATAAGAAACTTCAATAGTTTGCCAATTTGCTTTTGCATCGGCTACCGCAACATTGGTGACAGAGTCTACATATTTTTCATATGACCCTACAGTCATTTCGGCTTGTTTTTCGCTTTCACTCTTGCAAGAAACAAAAGCAATCGCAATGATTGCTCCTAAAAATAAATTAATCTTTTTCATAAGTTAATGGTTTTAATTAAAATTGTTCTTATAAATTTAGCTATAAAAAAAATAAAGCTAGTATTTGAGTTAATTTTTTATGAATAATTTAATATAAAAATTTCTCATTACCTTCTTTTCTTTAACGATCTGACGACTAAACCATTTTATAAAAATTCATTACTTTTAGACTCAAATTAAAATTATGTCATTAATCAAAATCACCAATATAAAAAGAGACTTTGTCCTCGGAAACGAAATTATCAACGTCCTCAAAGGAATCGACCTTAATATCTCGAAAGGAGAATATGTTGCGTTGATGGGACCTTCGGGCTCTGGAAAGTCTACGTTGATGAATCTTCTCGGCTGTCTTGACACGCCAACATCAGGGCAATACATCTTAAATGGAAATGACGTAAGTCAGATGAGCGATGACAATCTGGCTGAAATACGCAATAAAGAAATCGGATTTGTCTTTCAGACCTTTAACTTATTGCCAAGAACGACTGCCTTGAACAATGTGGCACTGCCTATGATTTATGCCGGCTACTCAAAATCCGAACGTCTTGCAAGAGCAGAACAAGTATTAAAGCAGGTAGGTCTCGGTGACCGAATGGACCATGAGCCCAACCAGCTTTCTGGAGGACAGCGTCAGCGTGTTGCTGTTGCCAGAGCTTTAGTCAACAAGCCTTCAATCATTTTGGCAGATGAGCCGACTGGAAACCTTGACAGTAAAACTTCTGTTGAAATCATGAACCTTTTTAATGAAATCCATGCCAACGGAAACACTGTAATCTTGGTGACCCACGAAGAAGATATTGCGGCCTATGCCCATAGAATCATAAGACTTCGCGATGGATTAGTAGAAAGCGACAAGCCAAACAAATAAATGGCACTAGCAAAAACTCATTATTTAAGCTACATTTCCTTTTGGAAACAATAGTTTTTGTCTGACACCCAAAATCAAAAACACAATGAAAGTATATACAAAAACAGGAGACAAAGGAACTACCGCCTTGTTTGGAGGCGACAGGGTTCCTAAGCATCACATCCGAATTGAAAGCTATGGAACTGTCGATGAGCTTAATTCCCATATCGGGCTTATTCGCGACCAAGAAATAAATACACATTATAAGGACATTTTAATCCGAATTCAAGACCGGCTCTTTACTGTCGGTGCCATTTTGGCTACACCGCCCGAAAAAGAAATCTTGAAAAATGGAAAACCAAGATTAAATATTCCCAAAATAATCGAAGGCGACATACAATTACTTGAAAATGAAATTGATGATATGGAAAACACCTTGCCGCCCATGACACATTTTGTGCTTCCCGGCGGACATACCACTGTGTCATATTGTCACATTGCGCGCTGCGTATGCCGTCGTGCAGAACGCCTTTCGGTACATTTAAATGAGCTTGAGCCTACCGACGAGCTCGTAATTAAGTACTTAAACCGACTTTCTGACTACCTTTTTGTACTGGCACGAAAGTTGTCCTACGACCTTAAGGCAGATGAAGTGAAATGGATTCCTGAAAAACAGTAATCCTAGTGCAGACGGAGGTTCCGGACGACAGATTAAGATTAGCAGACAATATGAAATCTGAAATCGCATATCTAAAATCAGGCAACTCGAAAAAACGTTCTTGACTTTTTTAAAATAAATACAATTTTACTTGACTATTTCAGTAAAAAAATTATTTTTGCATAAATTATTAAATCGATATCAGATGTATTGGACATTAGAATTGGCATCCTATTTAAGTGATGCGCCGTGGCCTGCAACCAAAGACGAACTTATCGACTATGCTATTAGAGCTGGAGCACCATTGGAAGTAGTGGAAAATCTTCAGTCTATTGAAGACGAAGGTGAAATCTACGAATCAATGGAAGAGATTTGGCCAGATTATCCAACTGACGAAGATTATCTTTGGAATGAGGATGAATATTAAAAAATAATAAACACAACGAAAAAGTCTCACTTGAGGCTTTTTTTTTGCTTAAATTTGCAACATTTTATAAATAGAAATACAACAAACCATGAGTTTCATCAACAGCATATTAAAAGCTTTTGTGGGCGACAAATCGGAGAAGGATGTAAAATCCATCATGCCGATCATCAACAAGATAAAAGCATACGAAGAAACATTAGCTTCCCTTTCGCACGACGAACTGAGAGCCAAAACAATCTACTTCAAAGAAAGAATTAAAGAAGCAAGAGCAGATAAAGACGCTAAAATCGCTTCCTATAAATTAGAAGTAGAAAAGACGCAAGATATCGATGCCAGAGAAGACATCTACGCTTCTATCGATGCTCTTGAAAAAGAAGCTTACGATATTTCTGAAAAAACTTTGATGGAAATTCTTCCTGAAGCGTTTGCCGTTGTAAAAGAAACTGCCAAAAGGTTTAAAGACAATACTCAGATTACAGTAAAGGCAACTCCAAAAGATTTGGAACTTTCTGCTACAAAAACATACATTACTATTGAAGGCGACAATGCAATCTGGGCCAACACTTGGAATGCCGCTGGAAAACAGATTACTTGGGACATGATCCACTACGACGTGCAGTTGATTGGTGGTATGGTGTTGCACCAAGGTAAAATTGCCGAGATGCAGACGGGTGAAGGTAAAACGTTAGTCGCTACCCTTCCCTTATATTTAAATGCCTTGACAGGAAACGGAGTACACCTGGTAACCGTGAACGACTACTTGGCAAAACGTGATAGCACATGGAAAGCACCTCTATTCGAATTCCACGGCTTGACAGTTGAATGTATCGACAATTACCAGCCAAATACCGAAGGCAGAAGAAAAGCGTACAACGCCGATATTACTTACGGAACAAATAACGAATTCGGTTTCGATTACCTAAGAGATAACATGGCACACACGCCAGAAGAGTTGGTTCAAAGAAAACACAACTTCGCAATTGTCGATGAGGTCGATTCGGTTTTGGTTGATGATGCTAGAACGCCGTTGATCATATCTGGTCCAGTTCCACAAGGTGACCGTCATGAATTTAATGAATTGAAGCCAAAAGTTGACAATCTTGTAAACTTGCAAAGACAATTGGCAAACGGTTTCTTGGCCGAATCTAAAAAACAATTAAAAGAAGGCAATACTAAAGAAGCAGGATTCTTATTGTTGAGAGCTTACAGAAGCTTGCCTAAAAATAAAGCATTAATCAAATTTCTGAGTGAAGAAGGCGTTAAGCAATTGCTTCAAAAAACAGAAAACCAATACATGCAAGACAACAACCGCGACATGCACAAGATCGATGAGGCCTTGTATTTCGTGATTGAAGAAAAAAACAACCAAGTTGAGTTGACAGACAACGGAATCAAGTTCCTTTCTGGAGATACTGACAGTGATTTCTTTATCCTTCCAGATATCGGAACCGAAATTGCAAGAATCGAAAAATTGAATCTTGACAAAGATGCCGAAGCAGAAGAAAAAGAAAAACTATTCCAAGATTTCAGCATCAAAAGCGAGCGTATCCACACGTTGACGCAGCTATTAAAAGCGTACACTTTATTCGAAAAAGATACAGAATATGTTATCATGGACAACAAAGTATTGATTGTTGATGAGCAAACAGGACGTATCATGGACGGCCGTCGTTATTCTGACGGATTGCACCAAGCGATTGAAGCTAAAGAAAACGTAAAAATCGAAGCCGCTACGCAAACATTCGCGACAGTTACTTTACAAAATTACTTCAGAATGTACAGCAAATTAGCGGGTATGACTGGTACTGCTGTTACAGAAGCTGGCGAGCTATGGGAAATCTACAAATTAGACGTAGTTGAAATCCCTACCAACAAGCCAATCGCAAGAAAAGATAAAGAAGACTTGATCTACAGAAGTACGCGTGAAAAATTCAACGCAGTAATCGAAGACGTTACAGCCCTTGCTGAATCAGGAAGACCTGTATTGATCGGTACCACTTCTGTCGATATTTCAGAATTATTAAGCCGAATGCTTAAGATGAGAAATATTCCTCACAACGTATTGAACGCCAAAATGCACAAGCAAGAAGCACAGATCGTTGAAGAAGCAGGAAAAGCCGGAGTCGTGACTATCGCAACAAACATGGCAGGTCGTGGAACGGATATCAAGCTTTCTCCAGAAGTTAAAGCTGCCGGAGGTTTAGCTATCGTTGGTACAGAACGTCACGATTCACGTCGTGTTGACCGTCAGTTGAGAGGTCGTGCCGGACGTCAAGGAGACCCAGGAAGCTCACAGTTCTATGTATCTTTAGAAGACAACTTGATGCGTTTGTTCGGTTCAGAAAGAGTCGCAAAAGTAATGGACCGTTTAGGCTTGAAAGAAGGCGAAGTGATCCAGCACTCGATGATGACAAAATCAATCGAAAGAGCACAGAAAAAAGTAGAAGAAAATAACTTCGGAGTGCGTAAGCGTCTTTTGGAATATGATGACGTTATGAACGCACAACGTGAGGTAGTCTACAAACGTCGCCGTCATGCTTTGCACGGAGAACGTCTGAAAGTAGATATCGCCAACATGATGTACGACACTTGCGAAGTTATCGTTGAAGCGAACAAAGCATCTAACGATTTCAAAAATTTCGAATTCGAATTGATCCGTTACTTCTCTATCACTTCCCCAGTAAATGAAGCTGATTTTGCAAAAATCACGCCTATGGAATTGACCGGAAAAGTATACAAATCAGCTTTAGAATTCTATACTGAAAAAACAGCAAGAAGCGCAAGAGAAGCGTTCCCGATCATCAAAAATGTTTTTGAAAACGAAAACAACCAATTCGAAAGAATTGTAGTTCCGTTTACAGACGGCATCAAGACCTTAAACGTAGTAACCGACTTGAAAAAGGCTTACGAAACAGAAGGTACGCAGTTGATTGGCGATTTCGAGAAAAACATCACTCTGGCAATCGTTGACGAAGCTTGGAAAAAGCACTTGCGCAAGATGGACGAATTGAAACAATCTGTACAATTGGCTGTTCACGAACAAAAAGACCCGTTGCTTATCTATAAATTCGAAGCATTCAATCTGTTCAAAAACATGATCGACAATGTGAACAAAGAAGTAATTTCTTTCTTGTTCAAAGGCGATCTGCCACAACAGAATACTCCGAATATCCAAGAAGCAAGAGAAATAGCACGTCCGAAAGAAAACTACAAGACTTCAAAAGACGAAATTCCAAATTCAGATGAAGCTACAGCAGCAAATCGCGAAGCAGGACAAACTCAAAGACCACAGGTGACAGAAACTATCGTACGTGACATGCCAAAAATCAACCGTAACGACAACGTTACCGTGAAGCATGTCATGAGCGGCAAGACCGAAACCATGAAGTATAAAAAAGCCGAAAGCCTTTTAACTTCTGGCGAATGGGTTATAGTCAATGAATAAGATTTCAAGTTTGAGATTTTAGATTTCAGATTTAGAATAAATATAAATCCCCGATTGCAATTTGCGGTCGGGGATTTTTTATATTTGAAGTATATAAAATTGCTAGACCACTATGAATTCTGACACGACACAACAGACACTAAATACAATTCAAAACTATCTTGGAGCGCTCGCCCAAAGAGATTTAGAAAAGCTACTCACTTTCTTTCCTGAAAATGTAGATTGGTTCGTTCCCGGAAATGAAGATGCAGCCCCTTGGCTCGGAAAGAAAAGTACAAAAGAAGAAATAAAAACATTCTTTGAACTATTGTGGGCAAACACAGAGCCTTTGGGTGCAAAAATTGACTCTATTTTTGCAGAAGACAATCATGCCGCAGTAATAGGAGAATTTTCTTCCCGAATGACCAAAACTGGCAAAACGTATGAATCTTTATTTTCCATACATTTCACCTTAGAAAACAACTTAATTGTTCGGTATCGCCTGTTGGAAGACAGCTATGCACTTGTGAATTCTTTGAGTAATTAAACTTTAAACATGAAAATCGAAACTCATATAATAAACGAGACCAGAATTGCCGAAATAATTTCAGACACAACAGTAATCGAAACTGCCGAAGACGGATTGGATTTGTTGGGCAATCTTTATTATCAAGATTTTGGCACAATTATACTCCATGAAAAGAATATTACTCCGAGCTTTTTTGACTTAAAGACAGGCATCGCTGGCGAAATACTCCAAAAGTTTTCAAATTACCGTGTTCGTTTGGCAATTGTTGGTGATTTTAGCAACTACCAAAGTAAAAGTATCAAAGACTTTATTTTTGAAAGCAATAAGACAGGGCAGATTCATTTTGTATCTTCTACTTCGGAAGCTTTAGGGAAACTTTCATAAGATTGATAAATGAATCGACACCAGTATAAAAATATGACAATTGAAGTATCCGACTATCCTTCATACAAATACGATTCGGCAGATAACATTTTCAATTAAACGTACTGTAAAAAGAAAACTATAAAAACTAAAAACATCTCAATCCGCGCTTTTATTGGAGCCGAAAACTTTGAAGTATCGCGCAGTTTTAACCGAGACTTGGGATTTGAAGAAGTAGTCCTATTTCCTAATATGTCTTTCTTTAAGACCCAAGAAGGACTAGGATTCTATCTGCAGGATGCCTATGTCAAAGATTGGGTAGACAATACTATGCTTTTTTTAGAAGTTGAAAACGTAGCAACCTGCTGGAAAGATATTTTGGCTTTAGACCTGCCTGCTAAATATAAAAACGTAAGGCTCACTCCTATCCGTCACAACGATTGGGGTAGCGAATGCTTCTTACACGATCCTTCTGGCGTACTGTGGCATTTTGGAGAATTTTCAAAACCATAATTTCAATACAACTCCCCGATTATAACATTCGGGGAGTTTTTATTTTAAAAAAACACGAAAAAAAATTTGCGAAACCAAAAAGTTGCACATATATTTGCAACCAATTAGTTGCTTTAATTAAACAAACAAAACAATGAGGAGAGATGTTTTTCAAGCCATAGCAGACCCAACAAGACGAGCAATTATCGCTCTGATCGCATTGCAGCCCATGACACCCAATGCCCTTGCAGAGCATTTTGACACAACCCGCCAAGCCGTTTCAAAACACCTAAAGATATTAAACGAATGTGAACTGGTAAAGCAAGAACAGCAAGGCCGGGAAATCTATTACCAGCTCGAAATAGACAAAATGAAAGAGATAGACAAATGGCTCGAACAATTCAAGAAAATCTGGGAAAGCCGCTTCAGCCAACTTGACGACCTATTATTAACAATCAAAAAACAAGAAAAATGAAACCAAACCTGCAATTTGACTTCATCGTCGACAAACAAAACAATACCCTAACCGTAAAACGCGAATTTGCTGCAAACCGACAGTTGGTTTGGGACTGCTACACCAAAAGCGAATTATTAGACCAATGGTTTGCGCCAAAGCCATTATCAACTAAAACCAAGTCTATGGATTTTAGCAAAGGCGGCCACTGGCATTATGCCATGATGGAACCAAACTGTACAGAATACTGGGGACTGACGGAATATACCGAAATACACCCGATCGACTACTACAAAGCGCTTGATGCTTTTTCTGATCCTGATGGCAATATCAATACTGAACTGCCACGCGCCAAATGGAATGTTTCCTTTCAAGATTTTGGCGAAAATGCTATCGTCGAGACTATCGTGACGTATAAATCACTTTCCGATTTAGAAACCGTTATCAATATGGGAATGGAAGAAGGAATGCTTTCGACACTAGAAAGACTTGACGATCTATTAGCAACCTTAGCAAAATAGCATACAATGGCACAATTTGATTCCAAAGTACAAGACTATATCGCAAAATCTGCTGATTTTGCCCAGCCTATATTAAACCGCTGGCGACAGCTGGTTCATGCTACCTGTCCAGAGGTTGTAGAAGCCATCAAATAGGGCATTCCCCACTTCGATTACAAAGGCGACTTTATGGTGGTCATGGCTTCCTATAAAAACCATTGCTCCTTTACATTTATAAAAGCTGAATTATTGAGCGACCCTCGCCTAAAAGACAAGGCAAAACTAAAACCTGTCGAAAGATACTTAGGCAAAATTACCAGTCTGTCTGATCTGCCAGACGATGTCGAGTTTGTCGCTCTGCTTAGAGAAGCGATGGCACTCAATGAAAAAGGCATAAAAGTTTCAATGAAGAAAAATGACACGCCAAAAGTTGTCGAAACGCCCGATTATTTTATCAAAAAACTAGAATCCAACCCAAAAGCAAAAGAAGTCTTCGACAGCAAATCGCCAGCCTTTAGGAAAGAGTACAACATTTGGATAACCGATGCCAAAACCGATGCCACGCGCGAAAAAAGAATGGAAGAAGCCATAGAGTGGATTGCCGAAGGCAAAGGCCGGTTCTGGAAATACGCAAAATAAGCCCAACATAATTTTAGTTTTTACCTAATAGTCCCCGGTTGTACCCTACAGCTGGGGATTATTAATTTCTAAAATTCATAATTCATAATTCATAATTCATAATTCATAATTCATAATTCATAATTCATAATTCATAAATACACTTCTATCTCTTTTAATACTAATTTTGTTAAACTAAACTTTTAGAAATGGACGGCAAAGATCTATTACGACAGCACATAGCAAAAACAGCTTCATTAACAGACGATGAGTTTGACTATTTCTTTTCGCATTTCAAATCCGAAACTTTCAAAAAAGGACAAGTCATTATTAGCGAGGGTGACGTGGTCGAAAAAGAATATTTTGTCCTTTCAGGATGCCTAAAAGCTTTTTTTGTCAACGACAACATAAAGATGCACATCCTCCAATTCACAATGCCTACTTGGTGGACGTCTGATTATGCCGCTTTATACAACAACACCAAAGCCACCATCTGCATCGACTGTATTTCAGATGCCGAAGTCCTTTCAATTTCTAACGAAGACAGAGAGAAAATCTGCAACGAATTGCATCAAGTCGAGCATTTTTTCCGATGGCGTACCAACAAAGGCTATGTAGCGGCTCAAAAAAGATTGCTTTCTTTCATGAACAATGATGCCAAGACACGTTATGAAGAACTTCTGGCGCTCTATCCTGCCCTTTATAACATGGTCCCGAAACACCTGATTGCTGCCTATTTAGGGGTTTCAAGAGAAACACTAAGCCGATTATACACTTCTTCAAAATAGTCCTCTGCAGAATGTGACCTATGTCACCTAGCTCCCCTATATTTCCTTCCGTCCTTTGTACTATAAATTAATAACAATTTAAAGTACAGAAAAATGAAAACACAAAATTTTAAAATTGAAGCACAACAAAGCAGAGTCGAATGGATAGGAAAAAAAGTAACCGGAGCACATAACGGTACAATTGCTATCAAAGAGGGAAATTTTATTTTTAACGACGGCAAGCTTTCAGGCGGAAACGTTAGCATCGACACTACCTCAATTATCATTCTAGATGTTACCGATCCGGCAACCAACGCACAATTTGCAGGCCATTTAGCATCAGACGACTTTTTCTCTAGCGAAAGTTT
The DNA here is from genome assembly GCF_003634455.1 of Flavobacterium endophyticum. GTDB lineage: Bacteria > Bacteroidota > Bacteroidia > Flavobacteriales > Flavobacteriaceae > Flavobacterium > Flavobacterium endophyticum. The sequence goes on from NZ_RBLC01000001.1 coordinate 494,397, forward strand.
CCCGACAGCTTCTCTAGAAATCACTTCAGTTAGGCAACATTCAGAAACTAGCTATCATGTAGAAGGCAACCTGACCATAAAAGGAATTACCCATTCTATTGGGTTTGACTTGAAAACAACTGTTACAGGAGAAACGCTCACAGCTTCCGGCAAGATCATCATCGACCGTACCAAATACGATATGAAATTCCGTTCTGGTAATTTCTTTACCAATCTGGGTGACACTTTAATCTACAATGAGTTTGAATTGAATGTAAATCTCGTGGCAAAAGCCATCTGATCTTAATCTTAACAATTAGAAATCATGCCTTACGTAAAAATTGAAGTAACCCGTGAAGGTGTTACAAGAGCACAAAAACAACAGCTGATTGCAGGCATCACAAACCTCATCACCGACGTATTAGACAAAGACCCTAGTCTTACCCAAGTGGTCATACAAGAAATAGAACTTGACGATTGGGGCTTTGCAGGAGAACAAGTTTCCGTCCTTCGTGAAAAAGGGATAACTGCACAGAAAAAATAATTCGTAAAACTTACAACAATGAAAACAGCAATAATAACAGGCGCATCTACCGGAATAGGAAAATCCATCGCAAAATTATTTTTAGACAAAGGATATAATGTAGTAATCAACTCGGCCAACGCGAGCAACCTCGAAAGCACCCAAAAAGAACTCGGTCATGCAGACCGTTTGGCTTCCGTAGCCGGAGATATAAGCCATGCTTCCGTAGGAAAACAATTGGTCGAAACTGCCGTTAGCCGTTTTGGCAAAGTAGATGTAGTAATCAACAACGCTGGCATATTTCAGCCTAAGCCCTTTCTAGAGGTAGAAGAAAAAGACCTTGACCGCTTTTTGGAAATCAACCTCAAAGGTACCTTTTTTAACAGTCAGGCTGCTGTAAGGCAGATGCTGCAACAAGGCGGCGGAGCCATCATCAATATCGGCACGGTACTGGTTGATCATGCCATAGACGGCTTTCCTGCTACTGCTCCAATTTCGAGCAAAGGGGGCGTTCATGCACTTACAAGACAACTTGCCGCTGAATTCGGAAGAAACAATATCCGTGTCAACGCTATCGCGCCAGGCATCATAAGAAGTCCGTTGCAAGCCAAAACTGGCGTAGCTGATGCCGACAGCTTGGCCGGATTGCATCTGCTCAACCGTATCGGCGAAACCCAAGACGTAGCCGAACTGGCTCTTTATCTTGCCGAAAGCAATTTTGTAACCGGAGAGATTATCAATCTGGATGGCGGACATGTAGCAGGCCACCGCATTTCGTGATAACCGTTTCACTAAAAAACAAGACGATGAAAAATACGAATGAAAACAGAAAGCGCATAACTTCTGTACTAGAAGATTATTTTAATGGTATTTTTGTAGGTGACGTCGATTTGCTAAAAAGCGTTTTTCACCCGCAGGCATTTTTATCGGGCGACATTAAAGGAGAGCCTTATTTCAAAACACTCGACCAATACCTAGAAGGCGTAAAAAACCGTACAAGTCCGAGCGAACTAGGAGCTGCATTTGGCATGGAAACCCTGTCGATAGAGATTATCAACACCATTGCTATTGCCAAAACACGCGTTCCTATCTTTGAATACAATTATTATGACCTGCTCAGCCTGTCACTAATTGACGGACAGTGGGTCATCACAAACAAGCTATTAACACACGTAAACGAGTAAGTGATGTGGAATAAAACCAAAATAACAGAACTGCTGGGCATTCAATATCCTATTCTGCAAGGACCTATGGGCGGTGGGTTTTCAACTGCCGAACTCTTGGCTGCCGTATCTAATAATGGCGGACTAGGAAGCTATGGAGCGTATACAATCACTCCCGAAGAAATACTGGAAGCAGCCAAAATCATAAAAACAAAGACGGACAAGCCCTACAACATTAACTTATGGGTATCAGACGTAGACAAAAGCTTAGCCAGTTATCCTCCAGAATCGTTAGAAAAAGTAAAAACTCTGTTCAAGCCTTATTTTGATGAGCTTGGAATTCCCTTGCCGGAACTGTCAACGGATATTCCTTCCAAATTTGAAAAACAGGTAGAAGCTTTATTCGAAATCCGCCCAGCTGTGTTCAGTTTTATATTTGGCATTCCCTCCAAAGAAATCCTTGCAGAAGCCCGAAGGCTCGGGATAAAAACGGTCGGTGCGGCAACAACCCTCGACGAAGCATTGGCATTAGAAGAAGCCAAAGTAGATGCTATCGTAGCTGCTGGATTTGAAGCTGGAGGCCACCGTCCTTCTTTCCTTAGGCCCGCCCAAGATTCACAAACCGGACTCTTCACTCTGATACAGCAGTTAAAAGCAAAAACAGCTACGCCTATTATTGCGGCTGGCGGCATTGCAGATGCCAAAGGCATAGCCGCCGCGCTGACGCTAGGTGCCGATGCCGTACAGCTAGGCACGGCTTTTCTTGCCACAGACGAATCGGGCGCTACGCCTTTACACAAAGACCTGCTGTTTTCAGACGGCTCAAAACATACGACCCTAACAAAATCTCTTACCGGACGAATGGGCCGAATGATTGCCAACAAAATATCTGACGAAATAAAATTTGAGACCGAAGTACTTCCTTTTCCGTTGCAGACTAGGCTGATAGCTCCCCTAAAAGTAGCAGCCCTAGAACAAGGAAGAACAGATATGGTCAGCTTTTGGTCCGGACAAAACACGGCTACCTTAAAACATCATAAAGCAGGAGAACTGATGCAGGCGTTGATTAAGGAAACAAGCCAACTGCTTGCTCTATAGACAATCTTTAATTGAGAAATAATAATCCTCGGTTGCAATTGCAGTCGGGGATTTATTATATTTGGCAAGTGTTTAATCCCGAAAATTATGTTATTGCTAATATTTAAATAGAAAATTCTATATGAAGAAATATATTTTAACAATCTTATTAATCTTTAATTTGACATACACTTTCGGTCAGGATTATGATGAAAAATACGGAGATCCTCAAATTGTACTTATTGAGACCGACCCATGGCTTATGGTCATTGGATCAGATGTTCCCACTTTTACCTTATATGAAAACGGACAAATCATTTACAAGAAAGTTGTCGACAAGAAACTGAAATATTTTGAAGTTCAGAATGACCCAGAAACGATACAAAAAATCATTAAATCGTTTGAGATAACTGATAATTTAATAAAGCAAGAAGATTACACTGAAGCTTCAACATCGACAGATCAACCAACTAATATTCTAATTTTAAATTTTTTTGGCGCCGTTAAAGAAATTAGTGTATATGGCAACTTAAGAGATCCAAAAAACGAAACACGCCAAAAAACACCAAAAGATTTTCTAACTGTTTACGATAACATTATTAAATACGAAAACAGTACGGCTAAAGAATGGCTACCTGATACATTTGAAGTAATGGCAACAAAATATAGCTATTCGCCAGAAACGCCTTTAAAATGGAACAAGGATTGGAATGATATAAACAGTAGTACAACCGTAAAAAGAAGCGATGACTTATATAGCATATATTTAGATAAAAAATATTTTCAAGAGTTTATCAAACTATTACGCAGTATGAAGGAAAAGCAAGCGGTTGAGATTAATGGTGAAAAATATTCTTTAACCTATCGACTCCCTTTCCCTAATTTAAAATAAAAGATACTTATCAAATCTGTATCTCAAAAAACTAAATCTTACTACCAACAGCATTATGAAAACAAATAAATTATCCGAATTAACTCTCGAAGAACTCCATAAAGAAAAAAACAAATTAAAAGGAGTCGTGATTGGGTTTGGCATTGTAATGCTCCTAGCCTGCGGCGGACTCTTATTTCTGATTATAAAGAACCAAAACTTTGCGCTTTTTGCGGTTATTCCGGGCTGTATGCTGACATTGCTGCCAAGCTTTATCCGATTGGGACAGCTGAATACCGAAATCAAATCGCGAAACTCTAACTAACAACCTCCTGCCAAACTTTTACAAAATGGAAAACACTTGCCTTAACTGCAACCATCTTATAACTGAAAATTTTTGCACCTACTGCGGACAGAAAAAATACAAAAGGATTGACCGAAAATACCTGACCGACGAGGTACAGTACATGGTCATCCATACCAACAAAGGCTTTTTTTATTCGTTAAAAAATATCATTAAGGCTCCGGGAAAGACCGCAAGAGATTTTATCGACGGCAACAGGGTCAACCATTACAAACCCCTTTTGATGGCCTTTGTATTGAGCGGTATTTCAGCCTTCATATCCTTTAAGATTATCGATATGAATTCTGTAATGGAGCGGTACTTTGCAGCGCATACAGAGCAAAAAATAGCTGTCTCATGGATGAATGACCTAACATCCGTAATGTCTAGCTACAGTTCTGCCCTAATGCTGTTATTGATTCCGATAGTTTCAATTGTCACGGTCTTAGTGTTCCGCAAATGGGGCCAGAATTATTACGAGCATATAATCATGAATACCTATATTCAGATTTTATATACTATTATCTCGATAGTCCTCTTGTCGCCCATAATGTATTTTTTAAAAGACAGTCCCGATACGTTCATGCTTGTAGTAATAGGCTCTACATTCATCATCTATCCGATTATCATGACATGGTTTTATAAGCAATTCTATTCCCAAAAAAGCATAAGCGACGTCATTATAAAGGTGCTCCTGCTTATGGCAGTAGGTATTATATTGTACATAGGGCTTATATTCGCTGTAGCTATTTATATGATTATAACCAATCCTGCAATGTTCCAACAGATGCAGCCTAAGTAATACAATTGTTTTAGATACACAATATCGCTATCGGCTATTTATAACAAACGCGGGCTTCCAATGGAAGCCCGCGCTATATTTAGAATTTCCTATACTTTCTTAAAAGTAATAAGGACCAGCCCATTCGCTTCTGTCAGAACCTGTACAGTTGGCTCTTACATAAAAAGCATTCCATAAGCAGTACATGTTCGAAATAGAAATAGAAGTGTTAGAAGTTTCAAAAGTATTTCCATTTGCTGGATTATCAGTAGCCTCTTGAACGATAGAAATCGTATAGCTCTGAGGATTGCCCCCCAGATAGCTCCATGAAAAAGCCCTTGTCTCTCCCATTCCTGCATTGCAAGCGCCAGAAATATTCCAGCTGTTTAAGTTAACCGGTTTTGGGCAAGAGCCCATCGTAGTATACGTATATTTGACAAAAGCAGTCGTTTCGCCCGAAGAACAATACGAACGCACATAAAAATCATAAGCCGTAGAAGCTTGGATACCCGAAATTGTTTTTGAAGAACTTCCAAAAGAAGTAGTCTCACGAGTTCCGGTTCCTAAAACAAATCCCGCAAGGCCATATTCTACCTCAAAGTGATCTGCAGACCCGCCCGTAAAAGCAAATTGAAGATCGACTGCATCTGGATAAAACTGTCCTATCTGCACCGTGGTGGTACCCACGCACTGGCTCACTTGGGTCGTCACGCTCGAAAGCTTATAAGGAGCGCTGTTTTCGGTAGCGCTGCAGATGCCCGTGATATAAAAATCATAAGTTGTAGAAGGCGTTAGGCCCGTAATTTCTTGTTGCGAGTTAGAAGTCACCACAACCGTTCCGGATCCTGGCGTAAAGCCGGTCGCGCCATACTCTATCCTAAAAGAGTTGGCATTGCTGCCTGGCATAAAGCTGAGTGTAGCGCTGACAGGTGAGGTATAAAAAGAAACCGATTCTACCTTGCCGCAGTTCGATCCGCCGTCATCGCCGCCAGAACATCCCATGAAGAGGACAAAAATAAAAAGAGAAGCGAGGGTCTTGATTTTTGTGTTCATTCTTTAATTTTATGAGTTAGTTTGCTAAAATATTTGGCGCGGCAAGATAGCAACATTTTAATTCTGGCAAAAATTTTTATAAAACTTTATTAAAACCACTGCCGCATTGCTTATATAGCAAGACTTTTACTATTTATATTGAAGAATTATTATCTTTGATAGCAGGCTGTGCCGGTTGGCTGTTAGTGTTGGTTGGCACCGTTTTTATAGTTATCAGTATAAGCTCTCTTAGGCTATATAAAAATACGTCCCTAATATTAACAACAGCAAACCAACCGAAACCATGCCTAAACCAGTTCCCCTATTTCTCCTCCTTGGCTGGCTCATGTTGGCTGGCTGTTCTGGCAGCACTACAGACCCGACAGCACTTTACAATAAAAAAGCCAATGAATTAATGGCCAAAGTTATCGAAGACTCAAATTGCTCGTGCTTGTTGCCAATCCCTAAAAAATCTTTAATCGCGATGGCTTATGCTGAAAGCCTTTCTCCAAAAATTGAAAATATCGTCATAGAAAAGCTAAAGCTGCGCAACAATGCAGAATTGGACAGTCTGGCCAATTGGTCTCGAGAATTTAAACTAGATCCGCAAACGCTCAAGAAAAACGGCGTCAAAATCATTAGCCTAGAAGACTTTAACTATAAAAATGATTCTATTATTAAGATTTGTCCAAACGGTATACTATCGCTCCAAAAGCCTATTTTTGACCGCCACTTTAAGAGAGCCGTCATAGATTATAAGTGGGCATTTTCTTGCATGAGTGGACCAATAAGCACTTTTGAATTTAAAAATAACAAATGGACTCCAATTGAAGATTAAAAAACAGCGCACAAACCATGAAATTAAAAAAGCCCACTATCATAATCATCATAGTAGCCAACACACTTTTTCTTCTAGTGCTATTTTATAACTTCTATTATAAAAAAGCATCATTCAATAGTTCTATAAAAGCAGAAGTACCCGCTACGAGAATCACTAAAGCCTATAGCGAAGCTGGCAGATGGTATTGGGGCAATAAAGAAATTGATTTTTACGATGAGCATGCTATCAACCTCAACAAAAAAGAGATTGCCGAATTTTGCACTATCATCAATGCTTCGCATGCAAAATATATTGACAACATACGCCCAGATTATTGGGTTGACATTAACTTAGAAACAATTGATAAAAAAGCTATTCTCATCACCCTAAATCAAAATAAGACCGATGGATTTTTTTTCGAGATAAACCATGATGGTACTTTTGAAGGCAAAGCTTTGGCAAATTTTATTGTAAAACACATATATAAGCAGTAATATATGGAAACAATCTACAACTTATTTCCTTCACTTGCCCTTATAGCATTTTGTATTCTGATGATTTGGCTAGCAACATATCTAAGAACTAAGAAAATTAAAAAACTTGAAGAAAAAGGGCTAGAAATAGATTTTGCAACAAAAATAAATCCGTGGAAAACGTATATTATTAGCAGTGTTGGCATAGCTATACTAGTTTTTGATATCATCAAAAGATTGTTTTTTAATTAAGCTACTCTTATTAAAGTAGAGAACCTCAATAGTAAAATAGAGATCTTATGCACGAGCAAGGTCAGACTGTCTCCAACCCTTTTGAGTTCTAAGTTTAACTATATTTTGACCACTTTTTTTACTAAAACACTCTGTGTCAACTTTCTATATGACAACATTCTCAAAATAATCTCTCACCTTTGTTTTCAAATATTTACACATGAAAACACAAGACCCAACCCACGCCACACTCTTCGAATTCACCACACCACACAGCCTGCAAAAAAGCCTGCACTATGTGCTGTTTAATTACCTCAACCAAAAAGATCTAGTACTGCCCGATAATTTCCAGACCATTATCGAAGACTTTTATTTTCTCTTGGCCTATCTGCAAGAAGCGCAAGAACAGCAGTTGTCTTCGGGCAATTGCTAAGATAAAATTTCACAAGAAGCAATCATTTTTAACATTACAAGGCTTGCATGTTACAAAATAAGTTCGTAAAATTGAATTGATTTTTACCCCTAAACGCCACAATAGAGTAGTAATTTAAAATGATTAATAATGAGAAAGTTTATTTCTACAATTCCGCCACAAGAAGTAACCCACAACTTCACTACGGCAATCAATGCTGCCTTGGTTCCATTGTCAGGCTTTAGAGTCTACATGACAGACAGCGAAAAAGCAGGCCGTTCTATGGCCGAAGACCGCGAAGGCTATGTACGCCTAATTTCAAGAATCGCCAACCAGTTTCCAGATGCCCTGAGCCGTTCTGATGCTCCCGATGATCTCGTAACGCACCTAGACTATTATGACAGGCTCGAAGCCAATCGCTTGGCGCTGCTGCAGGCACTAGAAGTCATACAAGAAATTAGCCTGGGCACTGCTACCGACATTATGACCTTTGCAGACCGCTACCATGCCAATCTCAAGATTGCCCGAAACCACGATGCTTCTATTGATCTGGCCATGAGAGAAGTTGACGACTGGAACGCCCGTTTTGGCAACAGGACTCCGCAAGAACCAGAAAATCCCGAACCCACAAAAGAAGAAAAGAAACCTACAAAAGATGGAGAGCCACCGCTAGATTCGCCTCCTATAGAATAATACCTTGTTATCTTTCCCATATTTAATTTTAAGGTTGCCTGTCGTAGCAAATGCTGCGGCAGGTTTTTTTTATGTCTGCCTAAGAAAAACGGAGAAGCATTTAGCCCATCCCCTAAGCAGACCTTACTATTGGGCTAGGTATAGCTTGGGGCTAGGTAGGCATGCCTTGCCCAGCATCTAAGTATACCTTGCCTGCCATCTAAGTCGGCCTAGCTCATAGGCAAGCTATGCCTAGGGGTATAGGTAAGAGCACCTAGCCCTACACCTAGGTTGGCCTAGCCTTTTATGTAGGTAGACCTTGAGGTTGGGCAAGGTAGGCCTGGGGTGGTGTGTAGGTGTGCTTTGCCGTTTAGATAGCTGGAGTTTTGACAACCCTAAAAAACACTTATCGGCTAAAACCGACCACTTACGCCGATATTCGACCACTTATTACTTCTCGCTATGAAATTAAGAGGATAAATGAAACATTTGCTGCACTATTAATTTAAACAAATAACATTATGCTAAGATTCAATCTTTTCCAAAAATTCATGCTTGTTTATTGTGTTTCAATTGCAATTGCATCCTGCTCTGCAGACGAAAGCCTTACAACAGAAGTATCACCCCAAAACCAAGTGTTAAGCCGTACAAGCGAAGAAGAAGACCTATTAAAAGAAACTAATGCAGTATTTGAAAAACACAAGCATTTAAAAGGCATAAATATCAAATCAACAATAACCCAGATCGACAATCAAAGGCCAGTTCATTTTCGATATTATCTGTCAAAAATGAACAAGAGAATCCAATCTGTAGAAGAAACCACGCGCGTATCATTTTCTGCCGAGAATGAATTAGAACAATTTGACGTTTTTGTTATAAAATATAAAGAAGCTGACCAGGCCCGATCGATGGTAATTATAGAAAATAAATACTTTGACAATACCCTAATTTATGATGGCGGACTTGTAGATTATGCCGTTACAAAGCCTGAAATTCAAATTCATGAAATAGAAAGTCCGATCTATGTAGCCAACAAAGTCCGCTTTTCTTCAGCCTGCTATAAAAGATGTATTGGCGCAATCCAAGACGACATTACTATTTGGCATTTTGGACTATTGGCTGTATGCACTCCATGCGCTGCAGCGGGGGCGGCCTATGTAGCCGCAGCCGTACTCGGATGTGCCGGAGGTTGTTTTGTAACCGTTTGGGAAAAATAAGATGAACCATTTTACCAGAATAGTACTATTTATATTTATGTGCTCTGTGGCATTTAGTCTCAATAAATCACCTAATGCGGGTCCATTCTATCTAGCAATAGGTATCGTGGGCACAGCTTATCTTATCTATAGAATCAAATCAGATAAAGAAAAATAAAAGCAGGCTTTATTAAATCTCAATTCAATAAAAACCACTTCTCTAGTGGTTTTTTTTATGACTTTACAGATTGCTTTATAAAAAGCAAGTACATTTAGACCAATTCAATGCAAGCCATGACATACTTTTTTGGGCTTGACCATTAGGCGGGCCTATCTAAAAAGAATACCGAATAGCAATCTGCAAGCGAGGATTCTTTATATTTGGTGAAGTATTAGAAATGCTTATTCAGAATTAATTTCTGGACAAACCCTCAAACATGATAACATACCAATGGAAAAAATAAAAGAACTCATCGGCCTGCTTTTGGCCGATTTTGAACTCGAAAACGAAGACGATATGTGGACGTCTCTGCAATTGGCAGTCGACAACCCAAAGCAGTATCTCGATGATAACGAGGCCGAGTGGCTGCTGGAAGCCGATCCCGAAGGCATTGTGCAGTATGCGGTTTCTAACGAAGTTGGCGAATTTATGATTATCGGCGACAAGATCGACGAGATTCATGAGCTGATTGTCGATGAGCTGGAAGGCGACCTTCCGTCCTATCCGTATGAAAAAAAGCTCAATGCGGCCGACTATATCCAGTGGGTCACGGCCGAGATCAAAAAAGAATATCCCGAGCTGGAACTTATCGAGATCGGCGACAGCTATGGCGACAACATCCAGATGATGCTTGTATATGCCGAAGACGTGCCCCGCATTAAAGAACTGTGCGAAGCGCTCAACATTCGATGCAACAGGGCCGACGAAATTCTGAAATTTTAGAAGTCCGGCTCAAAAAAGAACAAACAAAATGCCCCTAAGTTATACGCTACAAAACGTCACAGAGCAGGAATACGACAGGCTCGTACAAGTCTGGGAATCGGCCGTTAAGGCCACGCACCATTTTTTGAAAGAAGAAGATTTTGAATTTTATAAGAACCTGATGCCGCAGTTCTTGAACGCTGTGGCCCTAAAAAGCCTTAAGGATGAAAATGGACTGATACTCGGTTTTATAGGCACCGCAGACGGAAACCTCGAAATGCTTTTTGTGCATGCCGACACCCGCGGAAAAGGCATCGGCAAGACGCTGTTGCTGTATGCCCTGCAGGAACTCAAGATTACCAAAGTAGACGTAAACCAAGACAATGCGCAGGCCGTAGGCTTTTATGAACGCTTCGGTTTCCAGACCTATAAGATCTCAGAAACAGACGGATTCGGCAAGCCTTATCCTATCCTGCACATGAACTTGATAAAAAATACGATATGAAACAATTTAGAGAAGCAAAGCTAGAAGACATCCCACAAATACAAAAAGTCAGGAATTCGGTCAAAGAAAATACCTTGTCCGATCCTGCCCTCGTCACCGACCAAGACTGCGAAGAATTTCTCTTTTCGAGAGGAAAAGGTTGGGTGTGCGAAATCGACGGAGCTATCGTAGGCTTTGCCATTGCCGACCTGCAGGATAATAACATCTGGGCGCTGTTCCTGCATCCGGATTACGAACAGCAAGGCATCGGAAAAAAATTGCACGACGATATGCTCGACTGGTATTTCTCGCAGACAAGCCAAAAGGTCTGGCTCGGTACCTCCCCCAATACCCGCGCCGAAACTTTTTATAGAAAACGCGGCTGGAAAGAAATTGGCTTGCACGGAAAAGGCGAAATCAAATTTGAGATGACAGCCGCCGATTGGAGAAAACGCAAAGACACGGCATGACTTTTTCGACGATTATTTCCGTTTTGGCAAATATTTTCATACATTCATCGTTTTAGACTACAACCCTAAACTTAAAATGATGAAAAACACCTTTAGAATTTTAGGAATCGCCCTGCTCGCCTTTACAATGTCTTTTACGACTCCTGGCAGTAAAAAATTAATCGTGATTGATGCCGGACATGGCGGGCACGACATCGGCTCTACCTACGGTTTCCACTCCGAAAAAGAAATCGTCTCTAAAATTGCCAAAAAGATTGCCTCCCTAAACCGAAACAGCGAGATCGAAATCGTGCTGACCCGCGACAATGACGAGTTTAGCTCACTACAGGATAGGATTGACAAGATCAACCAGCTGCAGCCCGATCTGGTACTTTCGTTACATGTAAACCAAAGCAAAAACGAAACAGCCAGCGGCATTGAAGCTTTTGTATGCGACGCTAACGAAAAGTTTGAAGATTCTAAAGCCAAAGCAGAAGAATTGGTCGCACTATTGTCTACCGACAAGCTGAAAAGCAGGGGCGTAAAGAACGCACCGTTTGCCGTATTAAAAAAGGCCAAGACTGCCGCCATAACCTTAGAATTAGGCTTTTTGTCTAATGCAGAAGATCGAGGTTATCTTACCAGTGACAGCGGACAGAAAGAAATTGCAGAAAAGATTGTAGGCTATCTGAACCGATAAGCAAAAATTATAAATAAAACATAAAATCCTCTTGCCAGCCTGCCGCCAGAGGATTTTTAATTTATATTTGAAATAAAAAAACATGAAAAAGCTACTTTATATCGTCGCAGTGCTGTTCGTCTCCTTTCAAGGATTCTCTCAAGATGCAGCCTCGCTAAAGGCAAATGCGCAAAAGTATTACGATATTACCGTCAAGCTCGACTATACCATGATGATGGAGATGATCTATCCGAAACTATTTGACATCGTTCCTAAAGAAACCATGCTCACTACCTTGAAGAAGACATTTGAGGAAAATGAAGGTTTTAAAGTCAAGCTGATGCCCGTAGCTCCGAATTTTGTTTTTGGCGACATCAAGAAAATCGGCAACCAGTCGTTTTCTGTAATCAACCACGACACTGCATTTAAGATCATTTGGGACGAGCCTATTCCAGCAGAAGAAATACAATCCTACATCGATTCGTTCAAGGCTACCATGAATACGCAAGATGTTGTTTATGATGCGCCAAACAAAACGATGGACATTAAGGCAAGATCAAAACTAATTGCCGTTGCCGACGAAACAACAAACAAAGAATGGAAGTACCTGACGTATAGCGACCAAATCTTTCCGATGATCTTTAATGAAAAAATAAAAACCGAGCTGGGGCTTGGGCCTGCAACAGGAGAAGCTGTGATACAAAAAAATTAACCTCTAAAACTAAAAATTATGGCAAAGAGTCAAGACGCAAAGAAAAACGTAAAAAAAGAACCTCTAAAGACCGCTAAGGAAAAAAAAGAGGAAAAAAGAGAAAAGAAAAACAATCCAAAAAGAGATTAGTTAGCCATCCCCAATTCGTTGGGGATTTTTTTTGCCAAAATTTTCTAAAAAAGAACCAATCCCTGCCCGTTTTAACCCTCGTTTTTTATATTTGTAAGAATGCCAAAATCATCAATATAATCAACTATGGAATTATACTACTCGTTCTCGGTACTTATCGTACTGGCCTCTTTTTTTGCCTACCTCAACATTCGGTTTCTCAAGCTTCCGGCCACCATCGGAATCATGATTATTGCCATGATCAGCTCGATATTGCTGGTAGTGACCGGTACTATTTTTCCAAAAACATTCATGAATTTCTCCAAACTCATTGCCGAGTTTGATTTTACGGAAGTATTGATGGGCGCCATGCTAAACTTTCTGCTTTTTGCCGGCGCCATCCACGTTAACCTTAAAGACCTGCGCGAGCAGCGAGGCCCTATCATGGTCTTTTCTACCATCAGCGTACTGATCTCTACGTTTGCTATCGGGCTTATTCTTGACTTTGCTACCGACCTGCTCCATATCAACCTGCCATTTATCTATTGCTTGCTGTTTGGAGCCCTAATTTCGCCTACCGACCCGATTGCGGTACTGAGCATCCTAAAAGATGCCAAAGTACCGAAATCATTAGAAACAAAAATTGCCGGAGAATCGCTGTTTAATGACGGTGTAGCGGTCGTAATTTTTGCCGTAATCCTCAAGCTGGCACAAGACCCGGCGAGCGACTTTTCGCTGCCGCACGTTTCTTGGCTGCTCATACGCGAAGCCTTGGGCGGATTCTTGCTCGGAACTGTTCTGGGCGTACAGTCTAGCAAAGCCATGCGAAAAGTAGACGATTATAAAGTATCAGTATTGATTACGCTGTCTGTCGTAATGGGCGGTTATCTGATTGCCCAAGCCATGCACATTTCAGGTCCGCTGACGATGGTGGCTGCGGGAATCATTATCGGAAACTACGGAAAAAAGACAGCCATGTCGGCCACTACAAAAGATTATCTGAACAAGTTTTGGGAATTGATTGACGAGATTCTCAACGCCATCCTTTTCCTTTTTATCGGCTTTGAACTATTGCTTATCCCGAACATCTTGAGTTTTTGGTCTATCGGGCTTATCTGTATCTTTATCGTGCTGTTTTGCCGTTTCGTATCGCTTTGGATTCCGACCAAGATTATTCCTTTTAAAAAGAAATTTGAGTCGTCTACCATAAAAATATTAGTCTGGGGAGGATTGCGCGGCGGCGTTTCTATTGCCTTGGCCCTTTCGATTGAAGAAGGCCCGCACAAAAAGATTATTTTGGCGATTACCTATTTCGTAGTCGTATTTTCGATCATCGTACAAGGACTCACCATCGGCAAGCTGGCCAACAAGCTGCTGCCAAAAGCCAAGTCGGCCACACTATAAAAAAAAGGAGCTTCGTTGGAAGCTCCTTATTTTTATAATGAATCCGGCAATACTTTGCCCGGATTTAAGATGCCGTTAGGGTCAAAAATAGTCTTTATGCCTTTCATCAGCTGTAATTGTACAGGCGAAAAAGCAATGTCCATATAATTTTTCTGTACATAACCGATACCGTGTTCGCCAGACAAGGTGCCTTTTAGCGAAACCGTCAATTCAAAAATCTCTCGGATGCCTTTTGGTATTTCGGTCTTCCAGTCTTCGTCAGACATGGTGCCTTTGACGATATTTACGTGAAGGTTTCCGTCGCCCGCATGTCCGTAGCACACCGATTTAAAACCGTATTTGTTTCCTATACTCTTGATGCCTTCAAGCAGTTTCGGCAGTTCGTAGCGCGGCACGACCGTGTCTTCTTCTTTATAGATTGAATTCGACTTGACAGCTTCGCCTACCGCTCTTCTCAGCTTCCACAACGCATTTTTCTGGTCTTCAGAATCGGCAAAAAGAATTTCATCGATAGCAAACTGCTCCAACACTTCTGTGATTTTTTCAGCCTCAGAAAACAATACGTCGGGATAATTGCCGTCAACCTCAATTAGCAGGTGCGCCTGTACTTCGTCTTTTATATTCAGGCTGACACCATCCACAAAACGCAGTGTCCAGTCGATCGCATCGCGTTCCATAAATTCTAAGGCACTTGGTGTTATGCCTGCCTTAAAGATTTGGGCAACCGCTTCGCAAGCCTGTCCCGAATTAAAGAAAGGAACAAGCATCAGTATATTATGAGAATTCTTTGGTAGCAGCTTCATGACGATTTTGGTAATGATTCCCAAAGTGCCTTCGCTACCTACCATCAACTGCGTCAGATTATAACCTGTAGAATTTTTCAGCGTATTGGCTCCGGTCCAGATAATTTCGCCTGTCGGCAGAACGACTTCCAGATTCAGTACATAATCTTTGGTCACGCCATATTTTACGGCTCTTGCCCCTCCTGCATTTTCAGCCACATTGCCGCCAATAAAACAGCTGCCGCGACTGCTCGGGTCTGGCGGATAAAATAATCCTTTTTCAAGAACGGCTTCCTGCAGCGTCTGGGTTACCACACCAGGCTCAACAATAACCTGAAGATTCTGTTCGTCGATATGAAGGATTTTATTAAAACGTTCCATCGAAAGCCCTATACCTTGGTAGATGCTCAGGGCACCGCCGCTCAGGCCAGTCTTTCCTCCGATAGGCGTTACGGGAATAGCATGCTGATTGGCCAGCTTTAGTATCGCCGCAATTTCTTCGGCAGAAGCAGGCTTTAAGACTACGCTGGGCGGAAAAACATAATCTTCCGTTTCGTCGTGCCCATAATTATTTCGGGTTTCTTCATCTAGAAAAAGAAAGGACTCGCCTACAATTTCTTGCAGCTGGCTGATCATTTCTTTAGAAAGCAGTTCGGTCTTCATGATAGCAGTTTCAAAAATCAATAAATGATTTTCAAAAATACTATTTATTTGATTGCGGCATTACGCCAGAAAAGGTTTTGTTTTAAATAAATCAAGGTTTTGCGGGCCTTGTATTTTTATAGATGAAATGGTCGACAGAATATTTGCCGCTACCTGTGACCAACAAGAGCACATAAATCAAGAGGTAGAGTCCTCCTAATTCTTGGTTGTCAAATCCGTCAGCTCCATGAATCACGAAGACTGCAAAAAACATGGTGATGATGAGCGGAATGGTAACCAATCGTGTCGCGAATCCTACAAAAAGCAGACCCGAACATAAAACTTCTGCAAAAACGGCCAGCGATAAGGATGCCGTGGTTCCTACTCCCAAAGGATCGGGAAACTCAAAAGGCGCGCCGGCATAAAGCGTATCGAATTTTTCCACGCCATGAACCAGCATAAAACTGCTGACCGTAGCCCTCACAATAAAAAGCATGATGTTGGAAAGATTCTTGTTCTGTGCGGTACTAAAAATTTTCATCATAATAGCTGTAATTTATGGGTTCTACACCCTATAAATTTACAAAAATTAACAAGATAAAAATGGCAGCCGGAACTAAATTTTCTTCTTCTTGAGATTTGGAAGGAACAAGGCAATGATTCCGATCAATGGCAGATAGGCGCATATCTTGTATACTGCTTCGATGCCAATATGATCTGCCGTATAGCCTAGCAAAGCCGAGCCAAGGCCTCCCATACCGAAAGCAAAGCCGTAGAAAAGCCCAGAAACCATTCCGAGTTTTTTAGGCAACAGCTCTTGCGCATATACTAAGATGGCCGGGAAAGCCGAAGAAATGATAATACCGATAACTACAGACAAAATTCCAGTCCAGAACAAGTCGGCATACGGCAGGAACAAGGCAAAAGGCGCCGCTCCGAGAACCGAGAACCAGATGACGTATTTTCTTCCGAATTTATCGCCCAAAGGACCGCCCAGCAATGTTCCTAAAGCACAAGAAGCCAGAAACAAGAATAGGTGGAATTGTGCGTCTTGAACGGAAAGATTGAACTTTTCAATCAGATAGAACGTAAAATAGCTAGACATGCTTGCCATATAGAAAAACTTCGAGAAGATCAGCACCAATAAGATGATTACTGAAATGACAATCCTTTTTTGCGACAGGTCCGGCAAGACGACTTCTACTTTCTTTTTGGATCTTAGCGTAAGATGATTGTCATACCAGCGAGCGATGCTGCCCAAAACAAACAAAGCGATGACGGCAACGATTACAAAAGACAGGATGTATTTTTGCGAATTCGGCACTACAATCAAAGCGACCAATAAGGGTCCGATTGCCGTTCCTGCATTTCCTCCTAATTGAAATACCGATTGGGCCAATCCGCGCTTGCCGCCGGAGGCCAAGAAAGAAATCCTTGAGGCTTCGGGATGAAAGATAGACGAACCGATTCCGACCAAGATTACCGATAGAATGATGATATAAAAATTAGCGGCATACGATAGCAGGATAATGCCCGACAAGGTAAAAAGCATACCGTATATCTGCGAATACGGCTGTGGTTTCTTATCGGTATAAAAGCCGACAAAGGGCTGCAAGATAGAAGCCGCCATTTGGTAGGCAAAAGTAATCAGTCCGATTTGCGTAAACGTCAGGCTATAGCTGTCTTTTAAGATTGGGTAGACAGAGGGTATGACGGCCTGCAGCATGTCGTTTAACAAATGCGCAAAGGCTATTGAAAAAAGAATCGGATAGACTGTTTTTTGAGTAAGGTCTCTTTTTTCTTGAGCTTCAAAATCTAGTTTTGTTGTATTCATGATTTTTTAAAATAATTAAATCAACTAATCAGACCCGCTTCCCTTTAAGCAAGTTCTGTCCTCCATTTCTTGACTTTCACGTTCAGCACCATGATGATAAAAAAGCACATCGTGCCGCAGAAAAACATTCCGAAGGCCATCGGAAACCTAGTGCCATCATGCAAGACGCTCAC
This sequence comes from Flavobacterium endophyticum, assembly GCF_003634455.1. Lineage (GTDB taxonomy): Bacteria > Bacteroidota > Bacteroidia > Flavobacteriales > Flavobacteriaceae > Flavobacterium > Flavobacterium endophyticum. Next base: position 512,159 of record NZ_RBLC01000001.1, read on the forward strand.
CAAAGCAGAAACTCCCGCGCCTGTAATCATTTGAATAAATCCTATCAATGCTGAAGCGCTTCCTGCGTTGTATGTAAACGGTGCCAGAGCCAAAGCGGTGCAGTTTGGAACCAGCAGCCCGAGTGAAAACAAAAAGGTAAAAATCATCGCAATCAGTAGTGCCGGGGTCAAAAGGTCTAGGCCTAGTAGTATCATTAAAAGTATTGAAACCGTCAATAAAGTAAGACTTGAGATCGTGATAACTTGCAGGGAAGTAAACTTATTTAGTAACACCCTATTGAGCTGACTGCCGATGATGAATCCCATGGCATTTGTACCAAAAACCCAGCCGTACTGTGCTTCGGTAAAATCATGGAATTTCATGAACACAAAAGGCGATCCGCTGATATAAGCAAACATGCCCGCCATGGCAATACTGCTGCCAAAAGCGTAAAACAAAAAGGTTTTTTCTTGCAGTACGTCTCTATAATCCTTTAAGATATCGCCCGCTCTAAGCGATTTGGCGCGATCGGGATTTTTGCTTTCTGGCAGGTAAAAGATTACAGCTAAGATTAATATCAAGCTAAAAGCTGTCAAGAAATAGAAGATGGTTCTCCAGGTCGAAACAGTCAGTACCCAGCCGCCGATAGTCGGTGCCAAGATGGGTGCCACACCTACAATCAGCATCAGGATTGAAAATATTTTTGCGATTTCGGAAACTGGAAATAAGTCACGAACTACTGCCCTGCTTACGACCATTCCTACACACCCGCCTAATGCTAAAACAACACGCATGGCAATCAGCCAATTGATTGTTGGTGACAAAGCACAACCGATAGAAGCCAAAAGAAAAATCGTAAGACCAAAAACAAGCGGTTTCTTTCTGCCAAACTTATCGGTTATCGGACCGTAAAAAAGCTGTCCGATACTGATTCCGACGAAATAGCTTGTCAGCGAAAGCGCAACTTGAGAAATGTCAGTATCCAGTCCTTTTGCTATGGCAGGGAAAGCAGGCAGGTACATGTCGATGCTGAATGGTGCTAAAGCTGATAATCCTCCGAGTATAAAAAGTATGGAGTATTTTTGTCTTGTGGTCATTAAGTAGGAGGAATAATTGAAGTGCAAATTTACGGCATTACCTACAATTAATTGGCAACTGCATTATCATAAAAAAAAGCCAAAATATTTTTTTTGCAATCCATACCGCCATACATTTGTAATGTATTTTATTACAGTATGATTTCAGGCAAGTTTGCAATAACACTTCATATCTTGACACTCCTTTCTAAATTTCCGGATGAATTTTTATCGTCTGATTTTTTAGCAGGAAGCATGAACCTGCATCCGGTATTGATTCGCAAAGAGATCGCCAACCTGAAAAAGCATCATATTGTAGAAAGTAAAGAAGGAAAAAACGGTGGTACAAAATTGTTGAGACCGGCAGAAAACATCAGCTTAGATGATATTTTCAAGCTTACTTTTGAAAGAGTGACCTTGGGCTATTCTAAAAACGATCCAAATCCAGATTGTCCGGTCGGAAAAAACATCAATAAAAAGCTGGACGAATTATACATCGACATCAATGACAAAATCAGCAAAGAACTGAGAGGCATTTCCCTTACAGAATTCTCTAACAAGTTCTAGCTATTTTTTTACTTAAAACTGTAACATTTTTTATTACTTTTAAATTTATATATTTATGAAAATCGCAATTATCGGAGCTACAGGATTTGTTGGCTCAAATATTACAAACGAATTGGTAAATCGCGACCACGAGGTGACAGCAATTTCTAGAAATGCAAAAGATTCAGGGAAAGAAAACTTGAAATCTATTTCGGCTGACATTTTTAACACAAAAGAATTGGCTACGATTTTAAAAGGTCATGATGCTGTTGTCAACGCTTATAATCCTGGCTGGACCAATCCGAACATTTATGATGATTTTATTGCGGGTTCCAAAGCAATCCAAGAAGCGGTCAAGCTTTCAGGCGTTAAAAGATTTATCACTATTGGAGGAGCGGGAAGCCTATTTGTAGCGCCGGGACTTCAAGCAGTGGATACGCCCGATTTCCCAAAAGAATATCATGCCGGAGCTACAGCCGCAAGAGATTATCTCAACTTGATAAAAGAAGAAAAAGAATTGGATTGGGCTTTTTTTAGCCCTGCATTTGAAATGCACCAAGGCATCACGACCGGACGAACAGGTAACTATCGCCTTGGATTAGACAATCCCGTTTTTGACACTAACCAAAGAAGCATCCTTTCGGCAGAAGATCTTGCTGTTGTCATCGCTGATGAAGTTGAAAACCCAAAACACCACCAAGTTCGCTTCACAGCTGCTTATTAATTTGCTTAAGGCAAAAATTCATAATTCATAATTCCCAAAAAACAGTTTCTTTAAGCATCGCCTTTTTGAAACTGTTTTTGTTTTCCTTACTTTTACTTCTCAAAACCGCTACTGTGTCCAAATCAAGCCCACATAAATCAGCCTTACAGGAAAAAGAAGGAATCAACCAGCCCGAAAGTATCGGCAAGGCTTCTGTTGCCCAGATTATACAATCGCGAAAGCGACAGCCTTCAGCCCAAGAACTGATTTCAGGAATTTTGAAAGGTGATAAAACGGCTTTGAGTCGAGCTATTACTTTGGTGGAAAGTACGAATCCAAAACATCTGGAAAAAGCCAATGAGATTATCCAAGCCTGCCTTCCGTATGCGAATAATTCTGTAAGGATTGGCATTACCGGAGTTCCCGGTGTCGGAAAAAGTACTTTTATAGAAGCTTTTGGAAAATTCTTGACTTCATCAGGCAAACAAGTAGCCGTATTGGCCGTCGATCCGAGCAGTACCATCTCTCATGGCAGTATCTTGGGCGACAAGACCCGTATGGAAGAATTGGTCAAAGATGAAAAGGCTTATATCCGACCGTCGGCTTCGGGAGAAACGCTTGGAGGCGTTGCCAGAAAAACCCGCGAAACCATTATCTTGTGCGAAGCTTGTGGATTTGATACGATTATCATCGAAACGGTCGGAGTCGGACAAAGCGAGACTGCAGTTCATAGCATGGTTGATTTTTTCTTGCTTTTGAAAATATCAGGAGCTGGAGATGAATTGCAAGGTATCAAAAGAGGCATTATGGAAATGGCGGATGCTATCGTCATCAATAAAGCTGACGGCGATAATATCAAGAAAGCTAATATGGCTAAAACTGAATTTAATCGTGCCTTGCATTTATTTCCTGCAAAGAGTTCAGGCTGGCAGCCTAAAGTCACGACCTGTAGCGCTATTACGCATGACGGAATTTCCGACGTTTGGACTATGATTTCAGACTATCTTGAGCTTACGAAAGGCAACGATTATTTTTACGAAAGAAGAAAAAACCAGAACCAGCATTGGCTTCTGGAAACAATCAACGAACAGCTCAAGCTCAATTTCTTTGAGCATCCTCAAATAAAAAATCTATTAGAAGAAAATAAAAAAGCGGTACAAAATAGCGAAGTCTCTCCGTTTGCTGCTGCTCAAAATCTATTACAAATCTATCAAAACAGTAAAAATCTTAAGTAAAAAACCGCTTCAAAATAAATTGAAACGGCTTTCTTTGTTTGGGGTAAAAAATAATTTAGTTTTCGGCTACCGGTATTGCAATGGTATAGAATTCACCGCTTTCCTTAATCCTATATTTTCCTTCACGTAACCTATCTGATCTAAAACCTAAAGACCTCGCTACTTCCTGAGGGATGGTTTGTCCTTTAGGAATGTCATAGTATTCACCATTCCTTAACAGTATACTAGCATGTTCTTCAGTCAGAGCGCTTTTGTAAATCTTCATAACAAATAATCCGTTAACATTTTGTACTCCTACTGGAGTATCACCATTTGGTAATGGCATAGTAAAATTACGCCAAGTAATTCTCCAAATTTCATGGCAAAATCCGCCTGGCTGACTACAATCTACGTTATGAGCTCCCCAAGCTCGCACAACAATATATTCGTAGTAAATTCTGGCTGCTGTATCAGGCGTATTTTCAGTTTCCTGCTGATCATCCTTGCTACAGCTCACCATAAAAGCTGTTAATAATAGTGTTACCACTATCGTTTTTACCCCCATCAACAATACAAATCTGTTTGTTTTTTGTTCGGATTTTTTTAAATCCATGTTTTGAAAATTCTCCATAATTTGTAATTTAATTGTCCCTACTCTTGGATTGGCTTTTCGGGTTACGCCGACTTTTAGCGTATATCAATTAAATTATTTTTTTGTTACCCTTTAATTTTACATTTTCAAAAAAAAAGTTGCAAAACAGTATAATTAACCGTCTTGCAACCTTTGTGTATTTGGATTTAGTGCTTACGCCAGAATTCTTATTCTTTCTCGTAACGCTCCATTTCCCTATCGTAAAACTCATTGGCTTCAGCAATCAAGCTTTCCATAACTTGATTCAATTCGCCTTCATCAAGATCTTCTGCTTCTTCGAGAAACTCGACCTCGTCATCTTTTAGATTGATTATAAATCTTGGATAATCCATGTGAATGATAAAAATATCGTCTGGAAAATCGGTATTGTCACCTAGTAAAAATTTTGGTAGTTCCATTTTATTTTAGATTTATGATTTTAGATTGCAACTGCTGGAGCTGCCTCTTTTATTGATTTTTTTGTCAAATAATTAAAGCGAATATACAAAAATACTGCGGCAACTGTCAATCCAGCTAAAAGGCCGATCCAGATTCCGGTAGCTTTGAGCTCTGTATGTTTTCCTAAATAATACGAAACTGGAAAGCCGACCACCCAATAGGCGGCAAACGTAATGTACATGGGTATCTTTACATCTTGAAGGCCTCTTAAAGCTCCTAACACAACGACTTGTATTCCGTCCGAAATTTGAAAAACGGCAGCTACAAGCAGTAATTGTGCCGCTATCGCGATTACTTCTTCATTATCTATAACCAGTGCATTCTTCTCCATATTAAGGAACAGGTGCGGCAGATATTGGTGGAAAAGCACGAAGCAGATCGCAAAAATAATCTCAATAATAATGGCTAAAAGAAAAATAGATCGGGCAACCACCACAAGCTTCTTATAATCTTTAAGTCCTTTTTGGTTGCTTACGCGTATCATGGCGGTAACGCTCAAACCCATGGCAAACATAAAAGTAGCCGATGCTAAACTCAAGGCGATCTGGTTGGCCGCTTGGCTGTTTTTTCCCAAAGAACCAGAAAGCCAGATTGCCGATGTAAAAAGTGCAACTTCGAAAAACATCTGCAAAGCCGATGGCAGTCCCAAGCTTACAATCTTATTGAGCATCGTCTTTTTGATATCTTGGAAACTGAAATTCTGAAAATAAGCAGTCAGTTTTTTATTTCTGGATAAGATCAGGTGCATAAAAGCAAGCATCATGAACCTTGAAATTACCGTTCCTAAAGCAGCACCTATAATGCCCATTTTTGGGAAAATCCAAATTCCGTAGATCAGAAAATAATTTAAGATCACGTGCACTACATTGGCCATGATAATTGCATACATGGAATATTTTGTCATCGAAAGTCCATCGGCAAATTGCTTATATCCCTGATACACAACTAGCGGAATCAAAGAAAAAGCGACCCAATCAATATAAGGCTTGGCCAAGACGATTACCTCTTCGGGCTGTCCCATATAATACATCAGCGGTTTGGCCAATACGATAACACCAAACAAGGTGAGGCCCAATATCCCGCATAAAAAGAGTCCATGATGGAAAGCCCACCTGATTTTCTGAGTATCTTTTTCCGCATCGGCCTGAGCAATGATTGGAGTTATGGCTGTGGAGAAGCCAATCCCGAGCGAAATAGCGACATAGATAAAACTATTTCCTAATGAAACAGCTGCCAATTCGGTAGCACCCAGTTTGCCGACCATAATATTGTCGACAATTCCGATTAATGTATGCCCTAGCATTCCTAGTATGATAGGATACGCTAATTTTAAATTATAAGAAAACTCTTTGGTGTATTGATGTAAGCTCACGATATGTAGAAAAATGTGGGGCAAAGATAGCATCATATCCTACAATTCCACACTTTTAAAGATATTTAAATATTTTAAGCAAAAATTGAAACATAAAGCAAATCACTTGCTTTCAAAGCCTTATCATGCTACTAACCTTTTAACAATACTTTAAAAATTAACATTTGGAAGAGTGGCTTTATTATTGTTAATTTTATAGTACTAACTTTTAAAATCCTAATCTATGAAAAATTTGAAATCAATTACAGGCTTATTTGCAGTTTGCATGACGGTTTTAATGACATCGAGCATGTCAGCACAAGAAACCACCTCCGCTATTGGCGCAACCGAAAATTATGACCAAGGGTTTCGTTTAGGGTTTGGAATAAACGGAGGTTTTATATTTGACGATCCTTATGATTTTGCGCTAGGAGCCGATGCGCGTATCCAGTATGACTTAAACCAAAGGTATTCGATTACGTTCACTACTGGGTTCACTAATCTATTTGTGGGCGATGATATTCCTGATTTAGGATTCATTCCGGCAAAGGCTGGTTTTAAGGCTTTTGTATGGGAAGATCGTTTTTATGTGCTTGGCGAGCTTGGAGCTGCTATTCCTGTCACCAATGACTATAACGACACGAGTTTGTTATTAGCGCCAGGAATTGGATATGCCAATAAATATTTTGATGCCAGCATCCGCTACGAATATTACAACGATTTTCCGAGAGAAAATGGCGAAGGAGTCGGACAGCTTGCTTTACGTCTGGCTTACGGATTTAGACTCTAATCTGAAAAATATAAAAGAAAATGCCTTGAATTATCAAGGCATTTTTTTATTTCTCATTGCTCAGTTCCTTCTTGTAAAATGATATATTTTCCTGTACTTTCTCCTCCAACTCAGGAAATTTTATGTCTTTATATTGCGAAAGCACATCCAAAATTGCCTTTGCCAAAAGAAAACGGCAGGCATTTTTGTCATCGGCTGGAATCACATACCATGGCGCTTTTTCTTTAGACGTCGTGTTAATCGCTTCTTCATAATGGTGTTGGTACTCTTTCCAAAAGCTTCTTTCTTTTAGATCGCCAGGCGAGAATTTCCAGTTGTGTTTTTCTTTTTCAAGGCGTCTCAAAAGTCGCTGCCTTTGCTCTTCTTTACTTAGATGTAGAAAAAACTTCAAGACTATCACACCGTTTTCGACTATATGCTTTTCGAAATTAACAATCTGTTCCATGCGTTTCTTCCAGAAATCTTTGGGAATGTCCTTTACTTCCTCTATTCCTGGCAAGCTTTCGTTCAAGATATATTCTGGGTGTACTCTTGTGACTAATACATTTTCATAATGTGTCCTGTTGAAAACTGAAAATTTTCCTTTTTCGGGTAGTGCTAGATAATGCCTCCACAGATAATCATGCTCCAGTTCGGTTGAATTTGGCGTTTTAAAACTATGAACTACAACTCCCCTAGCATTAAACTCTTTGAAAACCTCACGTATAAGGCTGTCTTTCCCCGAAGTATCCATACCTTGCAGGCAAATCAGCACGCCATAGCGGTTATGAGCATACATCTTATCTTGCAAGTCGCTTAAAGCTTCACGGGTTTCATTTAGGGCTTCTTTTAATTCCTGTTTGGTAGCCTTCAAATCAACTAATGTCGGCAAATCTGAAAGCTTTTTAGGGCTCGTAATTTTAAAATCATCCGTATTTATCGTTTTCATAAGAATATTATTTTACATAAATGTATATATTTATCTCAGAAATTACGTTCTAAAAATTATATTTATTTTTTTCAGGAAAACGAATCCCTTTCGCCCGAATTATTCCATCAGGAACCTAAAACAGAAACTATGCAAAAATTTCAGCTCGAATTATTATTTCAGATTATCGGCATTGGCTCTGCCTCAGGATTGGTTTTTAAAGACAATTCTCTTTTTATAATTTCCGACAATAGTAGTGTCCTTTATGAATACAATATCGAAAGCAAAAATCTGGAATCGCATACGATTCTAGAAACAGCATCGGGGGCGCCAACAGAAAACATTCCAAAAGCAAAAAAGCCCGACTTTGAAGCTATTGCCAATTTCGGTGAAGACTGTTATATTTTTGGCTCCGGTTCTACCGAAAACCGAAATAAAATGGTTCATTTTGACACAAACCAAAAACAAAAAATAAAGGAAACGGATGTCACCGACCTTTATTTGGTGATGCAGAATTTCGGGAATACAAAACCTGAAGATTTCAATATCGAAGGCGCTGTTTATAATGGAGAAAATTGGTTTCTTTTCAACCGCGGCAATGGCAAGTCGGGCAAAAACGGAATTTTCACTATCGGTGGAAATAACTTGATTGATGATTTCTCTGTTTTGTATAACTCTTACAAACTTCCTAAAATAAAAGGAATCCAAAGTTCTTTTACAGACGCCGTGCGAGTGGATGGAAAGATTTATTTTCTGGCAACTGTTGAAGATACTAAATCTACTTATGACGACGGTACCGTTCTCGGAACCTTCATCGGAAGGCTGGATATCGAAAAGATGAAAATCGATTTTACCGAAAAGATTACAGCTACGCATAAATTCGAAGGACTTACGGTTTACAAAGAAAACAACAAGACCATTGAATTTCTTCTTTGCGAAGACAAAGACAACGACGACTTAAAGTCAGACATTTACAAGCTTACGCTTGATAAATAATTTATGATTTTGGATTTTAGATTTAGGATTTCTGCTTTGGCATAAATCTAAAATCATAAATTTTCACATCGCTTTCCAACCTTTTTATCCTTTTCTCTCTCTATATAGGAAAGACATTCATTGTGATAGACGAAAAACTAATTACAGCCTGCAGAAAGATGCAACGAGACGCACAGCGTCAGGTGTATGAGCTTTTGGCTCCAAAGCTGTATCGAACTTGCAAGCGATACCTAAAGAAAGAGGAAGAAATAGAAGAAGCGCTGGCCGATGCTTTCTATACTATTTTTACGAAAATCGAACAATTGAAAGAAGTCCGGGCTTTTGAAGCCTGGGCCAGAAAGATTGCGGTCAATCAATGCTTACTGTCACTCAAGAAAAACGTCAACTTCAACATGTATCTTGATGACGTGAAAATCATTTCACAGCCGATTACAAATCACGTGACCGATCTAGAGGAAGAAGATCTGCTGAACCTGCTGAATTTTATTCCCGAAGGATGCCGAACCATTTTCAACCTTTTTGCTATTGAGGGCTATTCTCACAAAGAAATTGCCAAGATGCTTGATATTTCAGAAGGAACATCTAAATCACAACTGAATATCTCAAAGACCAAACTGAAAGAATTGGTTAATAATTTGTATTATCAAAAAGCAAAGTAGCGATGGAAAATCAAGATAAAATATTCGAACAATTCAAAGATGCCTCGAAAAAGGCAGAAGCGAAAGACTTCCCAGCTATGGAAAAAGTCTGGGCTCGCGTAGAAGAAAAACTAGATAAAAAAGAAGACAAAAAAACAATTGCAATCTGGAAGAAAATCGGGATTGCGGCATCACTCTTATTGTTCTTTTCTTTAGGATATCAATTTCTGAAAACAGATGACAGCATAGAGACTCCTAAAAACCCGGTTGTAATTGAGGAAAATACGCCGACAATTTCTGAGTCTGAAAAAGAAGCTGTCGTTCAAAAAACGGAAACTGCTAAAGAACCCGAAGAATCTAAAAGTAAAAAAGCTACAATCATAAAAAGTAAGCCAGTAACGGTACAGGCAGAGAGTGCTGTTGCTGTTACCGATAAAACGAACGATGATTATGCTAAAGAAGAAGTAGAATTAATCCAAATTGAGGCTAAAGATTTGGCAATCAAAGATGCAAAAATCATTGCTGCAGAGGTAAAAATAAATCCAATCACCAAAGAAAGGACAGTTACCGGGACTGTTGTTGACAATCAAAATTTGCCTTTGCCTGGCGCGGTTGTGGCCGTAAAAGGAACATCTCGCGCAACTCAAACAGATTTCGACGGAAAATATACTATTGCTGTAGAAACTGGAGAAAAATTGGAATTTAGTTATATTGGCATGAAATCTTCAGTTGCTTCAGTTGACAATAATGCAAAACTGGATATCGCTTTACAAGATGACTCTAATACGCTTGAGGAAGTAGTGGTGACAGCGTACCAAACTACGAAGAACCAATCATCTATGGCTTCTGTAGCAATAATTGATAAGGAATCCATCCAATCCAAACGCAAATCTAAAAAAGAAAAGATATCAAATTCTATAGGCTATGTAGGTCAAGACATTAGAGCAAAGAAACAGAATTATAGAGATGGAGATATTAATAGCAATTCTGTTATTCAATCTTTGCAAGGAAAAGTTTCTGGACTAAACATTACTGAAGCAAAAAAAGAATACAGTGGTGACCAATCAATTGTTTTGAGAGGAACTGGATCAATTAAAGAACAAGCTAAACCTCTTTATATAGTAGATGGACTTCCTGTTGATGAAAAAACTTTTAAGACGATCAACCAAAATGAAATCGAGGAAATCAATGTTTTAAAAGATGCTACAGCAACTTCAATATATGGAAATAGAGGCTCAAACGGCGTGATTGTAGTTAAAACTAAAAAAGGGACAACTAAAAACCTTTCCAAAAGAGAAATTAGAAAAAAACTCAGAGAACTGAAAAGAAAGAAAAATACCGAAACTTACAGAATGGATGTCCAGCCGAAAGTGGAAACTTCCCAAGAAGACTACGATCCTTTTATCGAAAATCCTTTTGAAAGCCCAAAGAACGAACCGCTTTCTACTTTTTCGATTGATGTGGATAATGCTTCATATACGAATGTTCGCCGATTCATAAACAACGGTCAAACGGTTCCGAAAGATGCTGTTCGAGTAGAAGAAATGGTCAATTTCTTTAAATACAACTATCCACAGCCGAAAGGAGATCATCCGTTTTCTATCAATACAGAATACAGCGATGCGCCATGGAATCCAAAACACAAGCTAGTAAAAATTGGATTGCAGGGAAAAATAATTCCGACAGAAAAATTGCCTGCTTCTAATCTTGTCTTTTTGATCGATGTTTCTGGCTCGATGAGCGATTCCAATAAATTGCCCTTACTGAAACAATCCATGAAAATTTTAGTCAATGAGCTGAGAAAAGAAGATAAGGTTTCCATCGTCGTATACGCCGGAGCTGCAGGAATGGTCTTGCCGCCAACCTCTGGAGACAATAAAAAAACAATTATAGATGCTCTAGAAAAACTAGATGCTGGAGGCAGCACGGCCGGCGGAGCTGGAATTGAATTGGCGTACAAGACAGCGCAAGAAAACTTTATCAAAAAAGGAAACAATCGTGTGATATTGGCAACTGATGGTGATTTTAACGTAGGAAGCTCATCGAATACCGACATGGAAACGTTGATAGAAGAAAAAAGAAAATCGGGCGTTTTCTTGACTTGTCTTGGCTATGGCATGGGCAATTATAAAGACAGCAAAATGCAAATTCTTGCCGATAAAGGAAATGGAAATTATGTGTATATCGATAATATACAGGAAGCAAATCGCTTTTTAGGCAAAGAATTCAAAGGCTCTATGTTTGCGATTGCCAAAGACGTGAAAATCCAAATTGAATTCAATCCAAAACATGTCCAGTCATATCGATTGATCGGCTATGAAAACAGAAAATTGCGTCCGGAAGATTTTACAAATGATGCTATTGATGCTGGCGAATTAGGAAGTGGCCATACGGTTACGGCTTTGTATGAAATTATTCCGACAGGAGTCGAAAGTGAGTTTCTCAACAAAACACCTGATTTGAAATACACGAAAGTGCAAGAAAACGGAACTGTTTATAATGAAGAATTGGCAACCATAAAATTCCGATATAAAAAACCTGATGGCGACAAAAGCATTGAGATGACAAGTATAATCGAAAACCAGTCGGTTCCTTTAAACGCTGCGTCTGATGATTTCAAATTTTCTGCCGCAGTAGCGTGGTTCGGATTAAAACTGAGAGATTCAAAACTAATTCCGAACAAATCATCTGAAGACATCAAAAAACTAGCAAAAGAAGGATTGTCTAATGACGAGGATGGTTATAAAGCTGAATTTGTTCGATTGGTAGAAAGCGTAAAATAAAAAAGATGAAAAAGTATATTTTCTTTATGTTCTTGATCTCTTCTCTTTCTTTTGGTCAAACGGAAGATAGAATTGGATGCACTAAACATTTAGCAATTTCAGCCAAAATGAATTTTGAAGACGATTTAAAAAACAATCATATTACGATTTATCTCCGAGGCGGAATTGTTTCTGTAATCAAGGATGCAGATTTGCTATTTCAAAAGAAATACGACGTCAATTACCATGATTCTGGCTGTGTAGCGATGGGAGAGTTTGATTATTACAAAATGTATAATCATCTGGTGTTTGCTTATCTGTCTAAAAAATTTGGCGAAGATTGGAAGAAGGAACTAAACACCAATGCTTTTGGCATATAATAACTCAAGAATTACAAAACAAAAAACCGATAGTTTTTAAGCTATCGGTTTTGTTTATTTAAATGTCAGGCGTATTTCTGTCCCTTTCGATTCTTCACTGGCTATAGCTAGGCTACAATTTATTTTTTCGGCCAAATTCACGACCAATTGCAATCCTACGCCTGTTCCCTGCTCGTTGTTTGTTCCTCTTCTTGACGAATTAGTGTTCCGTAGGATATCTTCAATCATTTCTTGAGACATTCCAATTCCATTATCTTTGATGCTTAATTCGTTTCCAAAAGATTCAATAACAATCGCTCCATTTTGAGGTGTAAATTTGATCGCGTTAGAAATCAAGTTCCTGATAATTATGGTCACAATTTCAATATCAGAATTTATTTTGAAATTTTTAATCGCCACCTTGACACTGATGTTTTTACTTTCGCAAGGAGTTTTATAGATTTCAAGAATATTGGCTATAAGTACCCGGAAATCAATTTCAACGAGATTTAGCTTGATGGTATTAAAGTTCAGTTTTGCCCAATTGAGTGTATTGTCTAATAATTCCAATACTTGTTTGGACTGCTCATTGATCATTTTTATTAGGGAAGCAAACTCGTCCGGCGAAATTTCTGTATTGGCCGCCATTGACGATATCGACATTAGATTGGCAACAGGGCTTCGCAAATCATGTCCTAAAATCGACAGCATTCTGTCATTATTCTTATTGATGTTTTTCAGTTCTTCCTGAAAACGAATTTCTTTATCGAGATCAATAAAAGCGACAATATGAATTTTATTGATGACACAAGCTTTTACTTCGTACCATCGGATCGTACCGTTTTTACAAGTAACATGCGACTTGCTTTTAACGAAAACCTTGCCTTCTTGCTGGGATAAAGTTTCTTCATCATCCCAAGTAGTAATTACATTATTTCTATAGTCGTAATCGGGATAAGCCTTGCCGTACCAAGCTTCTATGGTTGGGATTTCATCAAGAGTGTAGCCAATTTCTTCGAGAAACTTTTCGTTTAGATAGGTATTAAGATGTTGCCCATCTATAACTTCTGCAATAATAAACGGATACGGCAGAAAGTCTGCAACGCCTTGCAATTCTATCCTCGAATTTCTTAAACTGCTAATTTCTTCAGGAATCATATAGTTCTGATTTTGAAGGCAATTTAATCATTAAATATGTCAAATCAGAAATTATTTCTCAATCTCACGAAGACTTTCCATCTTTTTATGAGCAAGGAAACCAGCTATATCTTCGAAGTGTTCTTTGACTCTTTTGTTGCCAAACTCAAAAACTTTTGTTGCCAAGCCATCTAAGAAATCACGGTCGTGGGAAACCAAAATCAAGGTTCCGTCAAAATCACGAAGTGCATCTTTGATGATGTCTTTTGTTTTCATGTCTAAGTGGTTGGAAGGCTCATCCAGAATCAGCAAGTTTACAGGCTCAAGCAACAGTTTGATCATTGCCAAACGTGTTTTCTCACCACCCGAAAGTACTTTTACTTTTTTTGTAGTATCATCTCCGTGAAACATAAATGCTCCCAAGATGTTTTTAATCTGAGTTCTGACTTCTCCAACTGCAATGTTATCAATAGTCTCAAAAATCGTAGCATTTTCATCTAATAAAGAGGCTTGATTTTGAGCAAAATAACCAATTTGTGCATTGTGACCTATTTCTACAGAACCGCTGTCGATTCCAATTTCTTTCATAATAGCCTTGATCATCGTAGATTTTCCTTCTCCATTCTTTCCAACGAAAGCTACTTTCTGTCCTCTTTCAATTACGATATTGGCATCTTTAAAAACTACGTGGTCACCATACGATTTCGATAAATCTTTTACAATTACAGGATAATTTCCAGAACGAGCTGCTGGTGGAAATTTCAGTTTTAATGCAGATGTATCTACCTCATCAACTTGTACAATAACTAGTTTTTCAAGCATTTTAACACGTGATTGTACGGCATCTGTTTTAGAAAAAGTCCCTCTAAAACGATCAATAAAAGCTTGGTTGTCAGCAATCATTTTTTGCTGTTCGTCATAGGCTTTTTGCTGGTGCACTCTTCGGTCTTTTCTCAATTCCAGATAATGCGAATATTTGGCCTTATAATCATAAATCCTGCCCATCGTTACTTCAATCGTACGGTTGGTGATGTTATCGACAAAAGCTCTATCGTGGGAAATAACGACAACGGCTTTCGCAGAATTAATCAAGAAATCTTCAAGCCATTGGATCGATTCGATGTCCATGTGGTTGGTTGGCTCATCCAGAAGAATCAAGTCTGGCTTCTGCAAAAGGATTTTGGCCAATTCAATACGCATTCTCCATCCTCCAGAAAACTCAGACGTTTGGCGCGTGAAATCTTCTCTTACAAAACCTAGTCCCATCAAAATTTTCTCGACTTCCGCTTCGTAATTTACTTCTTCAATCGCATAATACTTCTCGCTCAAATCAGAAACTCTTTCAATCAATTTCATATAATCGTCTGATTCATAATCTGTACGGACGGTCAATTGTTCGTTCAGTTCATCAATCTCAGCCTTCATCTTAAAAATTTCGCTAAATGCTTTTGAAGCTTCTTCCATTACCGTAGCTCCATCTTTCGTCAATAAATGCTGAGGCAGATACGCGATTACGGCTTCTTTTGGTGCTGAAATATTTCCTCCAGAGGGCTTGCTTTGCCCAGCAATTATCTTTAGGAGCGTTGATTTTCCGGCTCCATTCTTGCCCATGAGGGCAATCTTGTCATTTTCATTTATGGCAAAAGAAACTTCGCTGAAAAGCGTCGTGCCTCCAAACTGGACTGAAATATCGTTTACTGTAATCATCTAGATTATTCGATTAATTGGATTGTGATTCTTCGACTGCTCGAATTTTTGAAGGTGCAAAGATAGCGTAATTAAGGGATTAGGCAATCTGAAAAAATCTATATTAAACGCGATGGTGGAAAATAAAATTATTGACTTATATTTATAGTAAAGATTTTCAATAATGGTTAAAACTACGCCTTTTTATACCCGGCTTGCCCACGTGCTAATTTCCATCATTTGCTTGTTTTATCTCGCAATTATCGGAGAAACCTTGCTGGCACCGCTTATTTTTGCTTTCTTATTTTCGTTGCTTCTGCTTCCGTTTGCGAATTTCTTAGAAAGACGCTGGAAGTTTCCTCGTTCTTTGTCTTCCGCAACAGTACTCATGACATTAGTGCTTGGAATTACGGCTATTACCTACCTTCTTTTAAACCAATTGAGCGACCTTACGAACGACTTGCCGGCGTTTAAAGAACAGCTTTTGGCTACGTCTACAATTATTCAGGATTGGATTTCGGATACTTTTCATATTGACAATCATGAGCAGATAAGCTATATCAATTCGGCTACTAGCGAAGCTTTAAGCCAAGGGACATCTTTATTGGGACAGACGTTATTATCAGTTTCTTCTGTGATGCTTTTTTTGGTCTTTATCTTTTTATATACCTTTTTTATATTGCTGCATCGCCGCCTGTTGCTTTCTTTTTTAGTATCGCTATTTAGGGAAGAACATTCTGCCGTTGTGTACGATGTTGTTTTTAATATTCAATATATTGTCAAAAAATATATTGCAGGGCTTTTTCTCCAGATGCTAATCGTATCGGTATTAGCTTGCACTGCATTTGAAATTATCGGCATAAAATATGCTTTTCTTTTGGGGCTGATTACGGGAATTTTTAATGTAATTCCTTATATCGGAATTCTGACTTCATTAATACTTACCGTCTTGCTGACTTTTTCGACCATGGATTCTACAGCCGTGCTATTGGTCATTTTTACTGTTTTCGTAATCCATTTGATTGACAGTAATTATATCATGCCGAAAATTGTCGGTTCGAAAGTAAAAATCAATACTTTGACAGCGCTTTTAGGATTGGTCTTAGGAGAATTGGTTTGGGGCATCAAAGGAATGTTCTTGTCCATTCCGATTATTGCAATCTTTAAGGTAGTTTTTGACCGTGTCGATGGATTAAAACCATGGGGCTATGTTTTAGGAGAAGATGAAGAAATTTCAAAAACTGTTATTCCCGAAGTTGAGAAAGCAGAAATTGAACAAAAAGAAAAATCCGAATAATTAACTATTCGGATTTTTTTATTTCATACCAGGCTTCTTGAGTTCCTTCATCATCAAATGCATTCACAAAATGCATTCCTACTTTTTCCAGAACTCTTCTTGACGCAAGATTGTCAAAATCGGCATAGGCATTGATTTTTTCAAGTTTCATATCGTTAAAACCAAAATCAACAAAAGCTTTTGCAGTTTCATAAGCATAGCCTTTTCCCCAATGCTTTTGGATGAATCGATAACCTAAATCATAGAACGTTTCATATCCGTTGACATTTTTTTCTAATTTCAATCCGGACCAGCCGATGAATTCGTTGGTTTCTTTTAAGATTACTGCCCAACGACCAATTCCGTTTTCAAGATATTGCTGTCGGATATTAGCAATGGCTTCACGGACTTGTTCAATAGAAGTAACCGGTTTATTGCCTAGATAAATATGCACTTGCGGATTAGAGTCGAGCTCAAACATCCCGACATCATCAGTTGGCAGGAGTTCTCGCAATAGTAATCTTTCCGTTTCTAAAGAAGTTCTCATACACAAAATCTTTTAAAGGCTCATCTTAAAATCGGTAATGACCGGATCGGCTTTCCCGTATTTCGATTCATCGATAAAAAGCTCGACAGCAATGCTTCCATTCGATCCAAGAATAATATTGGACTGATTGTTATTCTTCATAAGCGTCTCGATGCCTGCTTCTTCTAGTTTAGCTTTCAAAGCTGTTGCTAAGATCTCACTTCCCGAAAATACTTTCATTAGTCCCATTTTATTATTTTTTTAGTTTTTAATTATTCTGTTTCTTCTTCCTCTTCGCTATCGTCCATTTCAAAAAACAGCGGTTCAATCATAATCCTATCGGCAAAATTGTCTATTCTTTCCGTAATGTTTTCAGAAAAGAAAATCCTTTGCGTCTTGCCCATCGCTTCCGAAATTCGTGCCAATTTGGTATCAAAACGCAATCTCAATAATTCATCGGTATTTTCGATAATAAACATTTTCAGTCGGTTCACGTCATATCCTGCCGATGCAAACATATCGCTCAATCGGTTTGGAGTTCCAATCAGCACATCAATTCCAAGGGAAATATGGTTTTTGTCGAAATCAATATCGCCTTTATCATGAACTCCGTACACTCTGAGATTCGTATAATTTCCTAGCTTTTCGAAAAGTTGTTTCATTTCAATCATTTTCTCCTTGCTTTCTACAACAATTAATGCCCTAGGAGATTCTTCAAATTCTTTTTCAAGTCTTTGGATTACGTTCATCACCAAAGTAGTCGTTTTGCCTGATTTGGCAGGAGCAATAATCACGCAATCCGCGCCACTTTTTATGGTCGAAAACGTTTCGCGTTGCAATTCATTGGCTTCTGTAAGTCCATTTTCGGCTAAAGCTCTTTGAAGATTTTCGTTTATTTTTTTTAGTTTCATTTTAAATGCTGTAAGCTTTATTATTTGCTGGCGAAAAGCTTGACGTCTGTTTCAGAAATTTCATTTCCGCCTAAGATAATCAAGCGTTCAATTACGTTTCTTAATTCGCGTATGTTTCCGGTCCAGTCATATTCTTTCAAAAGTGCAATGGCTTCTTTAGAAAATTGTTTTGGCACATTTCCGTGCTCGGATGCTATTTTTTCGGTAAAATGGTTGATCAATAACGGAATATCATCTCGCCTGTCATTTAACGCCGGTACTTTAATTAAAATAACCGCAAGCCTATGATACAAATCTTCTCTAAAACGGCCTTCTTCGATTTCCTTTTTTAAGTCTTTGTTTGTAGCGGCTACCACTCGAACATCGACTTTTATGTCTTTGTCGGCACCTACTCTTGTGATTATATTTTCCTGCAAGGCACGCAATACTTTGGCTTGGGCTGAAAGACTCATGTCGCCAATTTCATCTAGAAAAATAGTTCCTTTGTCGGCAGCTTCAAATTTTCCAGCTCTGTCTTTTACGGCAGAAGTAAACGCGCCTTTCACATGTCCGAACAGTTCGCTCTCAATCAATTCTGATGGAATCGCAGCACAATTTACTTCAATTAAAGATGCGCCCGAACGTTCGCTTCTTTCATGAAGTTGGTGTGCGACTAATTCTTTTCCAGTTCCGTTAGGTCCGGTGATTAAAACTCGTGCATCTGTCTGTGCTACTTTTTCGATAATCTGCTTGATATGGTTGATAGCTTCGCTTTCGCCAATCATTTCATAGTTTTTGCTGACTTTTTTCTTGAGTATCTTATTTTCAACAACAAGCTGTTTTTTATCTAAAGCATTTCGAACTGTATTCAGAAGCCTATTCAAATCGGGCGGCTTGGAGATATAATCGAAAGCACCAAGTCGCATGGTATTAATAGCTGTTTCTAAATCGCCATGGCCCGAAATCATGACCATTGGAATTTCCGGCTTGATTTTTTTAACGGCTTCAAGTACTTCGACACCGTCCATTTTTGGCATTTTGATATCGCAAAGAACCAAGTCGTAATCGTCGTTCTTGATTTTCTCGAGACCTTGTTGCCCATCTTCGGCTTCTTCTACTGTATACGAATCATTTTCTTCAGAAAGAATCTTTGTTAGGACTCTTCTGATTGCTGCTTCATCTTCTATGATTAATATTTTAGGCATATTTTATCTTTTTTGCGCTATTAGTATTTAAGCCATTTGTAAAGTTCTTTCCATGTCGGTTTTTTGCCATACATTAAGATTCCGATTCTGTATATTTTTGAAGCGAACCACACTACTAAAAAGAAAGTTCCGAACAATAAAACTAGCGAAAGTACAATCTGCCACCACGGCACTCCAAAAGGAATACGCATCAGCATCACGATTGGCGATGTTAGCGGAATCATTGAAAAAACAGTGGCTACCGTTCCGTGAGGGTCATTCAAAACGCTGAAGAAACCTACATAAACGCCAAGCATCAGCGGCAGAATAATCGGCAATAGGAATTGTTGAGAATCGGTTTCATTATCAACAGCTGCGCCAATTGCCGCATAAATCGAGCTGTATAAAAAGTAGCCTCCAATAAAATACACTATGAATGAAACCAATAAAGTCGCTATCGGAAGGTTTTTAAATTCATTGACATAAAGCTGGATATTTGCTGCAACTCCATGGTTTGCTGTTGCCATCATTTCAGATGAAACCCCTGAAGATGGACCAACATTAATTCCTAAAAAGGCAGAACCGATGAATAATAAAATACCTCCCAACAATGCCCAAATAACAAATTGAAGCACACCTGCTAAAGAGGTCCCTATGATTTTCCCCATCATCAACTGAAAAGGTTTTACGGAGGAAATAATGATTTCGATAATTCGGTTTGTTTTTTCTTCGATGACGCTTCTCATGACCATATTTCCGTAGATAATGATGAACATCATGATAAGGTATCCGAAAGCCGCTCCAATAAAAATCTTGATTTCGTTCAGGCCTTTTACGGTTTCTTCGCCGGAAGCTTTAGCCAAATTAATATCAACTTTTGCTTCTGCATTCTTAATAGCAAGCGTGTCAAGGTTGGCTTTTTCAAAATTTGATTTTGTAAGTTTTTGTCCAATTATAGTTTCCAAATCGTCTATATACGAAAGACTCGGGCTATCATTTGAAATGTACTGGATTTTCTTGGCCAGTTCTTTATTATCTTCAATTTTAGGGATATAAAGTATGGCTTCGTATTTTTCTGAAATAATACTGTCTTTCAACACCTTCAAATCTACATCAGACTTATTGAGGTAATGGTATTCGTCGGAATTCTTAAATTCTTTGACAAAAAGATTCGATTCGTCGTGAACTGCAATTTCCTTCACATCTGATTTCATTGTGCTCAGATAGCCCACAAAAGCGGCCAAGCCAACCATCAGCAACGGACTCAAGAAAGTCATGACTATAAATGATTTGTTGCGGACTTTTGCAACGAATTCTCTTTTTATGATTAATTTTAGTATGCTCATTTAGATTTTCAATTTATGATTTATGATTCTGGATTTTCCCTCCAGAACAGATAATCTATACTTATTTGTCGCTTACTGTCTTGATAAAAATATCATTAACACTTGGAATTTTTTCTACAAAATGGGTTACTTGTCCCATTTGAGTTAAAATACTCAAAAGTTCATTTGGAGAAGAATCGCCAATCTGCACTTCCAGTTTCAGGTCATCATTAAGCGTCTTGAAATTAGTCTGCCCGACAGTAAACTTCTGCGTCAGCTGATACATTAGCCCTTCGACATTAGATGTCATAATTCCGACTTCAAAGCTATTGGTTCTGTATTCTTTTTTGACGTCGTTGAGTTTTCCTTCTATCAGTTTATTGGATTTGTGAATCAAAGCAATATCGTCACAAAGTTCTTCAACGCTTTCCATCCTATGGGTAGAAAAGATGATTGTAGCGCCTTGTTTTTTTAATTCTAGAATCTCGTCTTTTATCAAATTTGCATTTACAGGATCAAAACCGCTGAAAGGTTCATCAAAAATCAAAAGCTTCGGCTTGTGCAATACAGTAACTACAAACTGTATCTTTTGGGCCATTCCTTTTGAAAGTTCTTGAATTTTTTTATTCCACCAGCCTTGGATTTCCAACCTATCGAACCAATAATCCAATTGTTTTTTTGCTTCGGCTTTTGAAAGTCCTTTCAACTGGGCAAGATAAAGTGCCTGCTCACCGACTTTCATGGTTTTATACAAGCCTCTTTCTTCCGGCATGTAGCCGATGTGCTGTACATGTTCCGGCTGCAGCTTTTCTCCATCAAGAAGGACAGTACCGCTATCGGGCATCGTTATTTGGTTGATAATTCTGATTAGCGAGGTTTTGCCTGCGCCATTTGGACCGAGAAGTCCGTAGATGCTCCCTTTTGGAACTTGTAGCGAAACATTATTCAAAGCAGTATAATCGCCATATTGTTTGACTACATTTTTAACTTCAAGTATGTTGTTCATTATGCTTTTTGATTTATTTCATCAGCTGGACTATCGTAGCCACGAGTCTGTAAAAGTAAGGAATTGAGAGGTGAAATTTGTCAGAATTTCAAAAAAAACCCACCCCTATTTGCACAAGGATGGGAAAAATTGCTATGAAAAAGAAAATTACTAGTTGCCTAGTAATCTTCAAATATATAAAAAATTTAAATTACTACGAAAACATATCCTTAACTTTTTCAAAAAAAGATTTTTCACTCTTTTCAGGGTTTGGGATAAAGTTCTCTTCCGTAATTGATTTTTCAAAAAATTGCTTTTGTTCTTTGTTTAGATTTTTTGGTGTCCAAACATTGACATGTACCAGCAAATCGCCATTTCCGTAGCCATTGATGCTTGGTATTCCTTTGCCTTTTAAGCGGAGAATTTTTCCAGATTGGATTCCTTCTTCTAGCTTGATTCTTACTTTTCCGTTTACTGCTTCGATATCTTTTGAGATTCCTAGAACCGCTTCTGGAAAACTTATATAAAGGTCTAAATGAAGATTTTCGCCTTCACGTTTTAAAAATTCGTGCTCGATTTCTTCAATCGCAACAATCAAATCTCCTGGGATACTGTTGTTTCCTGGCGCATCGTTTCCTTTGTTTGAAACTTTTAGCTGCATTCCGTCCACTACACCTGCAGGAATTTTGATAGAAACAGTTTCATCAACCATTACCATTCCATGAGCATCTGCATCTTTTGGCTTGCTTTCAAGTACTTGCCCTGAACCGCCGCAAGTATGACAAGTGGTTGCCGACTGCATTCTTCCCAAAATGGTATTGGTTATCTTCATTACTTGGCCTTGACCATTACAAGTAGGACAGGTTTTATAATGAACACCTTGGGCCTGGACTTTTCTTTTGACTTTTACTTTTTTCTCAACACCATTGGCAATCTCTTCTAAAGTTAGTTTGACTTTGATTCTAAGATTACTTCCTTTTACTCTACGCGGACCGGAATTTCCGCCACCGAATCCACCAAATCCGCCACCAAAAGCACCTCCGAAGATATCACCGAATTGGCTGAAAATATCATCCATATTCATGCTTCCGCCTCCAAATCCTCCAGCTCCGTCAAAAGCTTGATGACCGTATTGATCGTACTTTGCTTTCTTTTGAGGGTCGCTCAAAATCTCATAGGCTTCAGCAGCCTTCTTAAAGTTCTCTTCAGCTTCCTTATTACCCGGATTTTTGTCAGGATGAAATTCTATCGCTTTCTTTCGGTATGCTTTTTTAATCGCAGCTGCGTCAGCAGATTTTGAAATTCCTAATATTTCGTAAAAATCTTGTTTCATTTTTTCATTTTTAACATTGAAATGTTGCAAAGGCATCATTCATGCCACTACATTCTCATCGAATAATTACTGTCCGATTACCACTTTTGGGAAACGGATAATTTTGTCGCCCAATTTATATCCTTTTTCTAAAACATCAACAATCTTGCCTTTTAGCTTGTCAGAAGGCGCTGGAATTTGCGTAATAGCTTCGGCAAAATCGGCATCAAAAGCATCACCTGCTTTAGCGTCAACTTCTTCAAGTCCTTTTGACGCAAGAGTATTTTTTAGTTTTTCATGGATTAATTCCACGCCTTTTAAAAGGCTTTGGTCTTCTGATTTTGAAATTTCAATCTTAGCCCTGTCAAAATCATCCAAAACTGGCAATAATGCCAAAAGAACTTCTTGGTTTGCTGTCTTGAACAGATCAATTCGCTCTTTTGCCGTTCTTCTTTTATAGTTTTCGAATTCTGCGAAAAGACGAATAAATTTGTCTTTTTCGGCTGCCAAATCTTGGGTCAGTTGCTCTTCAACGCTTAACTCTTCTACGATTATTTGTTCTGCATTTGCATTTGCCTCTAAAGTTGCGTCATCGATTTCCTGCTCTTTGTCTTGGTTTTCAGCATTCATAGTATTTTTACTTTTAAATATATTCTTAAATTTCATTTTCTGCTTTTCGAAAGATTGCAAAAGTACTGCCAATTGTTTCAAAATGTCAAATTGTCACGCTTTTTTTCAGGTAATTTTCAATGTTAACAATCACAAACATTTTGATTTTAATATAATTTTAAGAGATTTTTAGCTTTGATTTGATATGTTTGCTAAGCTAAAAATTTAAGTCTTATGAAGAATCGTATTGCATCTCTACTAGTTTTGTCAGCTTTAACGCTGACAGTTTCATGTAAAAATGACAAAGCTGCTGAAGCTGAAACAACAGAAGCCGGAACTGTAAAAGAAGTTTCTGGCGAAGCAGCAACTTATACTATCGATAAAGAAAATTCTAAAATTGAATGGACTGGATCTAAGCCTACCGGAAAGCATACTGGAACCATCAATCTTGCTGAGGGGACTGTTTCTGTTAAAGACAACGCTTTGGATACAGGAAAATTTACGATTGATATGAATACGATTACCGTGACCGATCTTAAAGCTGGCGACGGCAAAGAAGATTTGGAAGGGCACTTAAAAGGTACTGGCGGTACAGAAGCGGATTTTGACCACTTTTTCAATGTGAAAAAATACCCTCAAGCCAATTTTGAAATTACGAAAGCAGTTACTGAAAACGGAAAAACCTCTGTAGAAGGAAACCTGACCATGAAAGGCATCACAAAAAATGTAAAATTCCCTGCAACTGTAACGGTTAACGGCAATACGGTAACAGTAGTTAGCGATCTGTTTACTATAAACAGAACGCTTTG
The DNA here is from genome assembly GCF_003634455.1 of Flavobacterium endophyticum. Lineage (GTDB taxonomy): Bacteria > Bacteroidota > Bacteroidia > Flavobacteriales > Flavobacteriaceae > Flavobacterium > Flavobacterium endophyticum. The sequence continues at coordinate 536,310 of NZ_RBLC01000001.1, forward strand.
GAACGTCAACTACGGATCAAAATCTGTATTTGACAACCTGGGAGACAAATTTATTAATGACGATATTGAACTGAAGGTTAGCGTTACAGCTAAAAAATAATTGTTAATTCACCTCCAAAAAGAGCTCCATTTGTAGAAATGGAGCTCTTTTTATTTTAACGACCACCTAAAAGGTCATCTAGTGCTTTATCTAAAGTCCTGAATTTAAAAACAAATCCGTTATCCTGTGCTTTCTGGGAACTAACATTCTGGCTAGCGACCAACAATATATGCATTTCTCCTAACATGAGCTTCAGCAAGAATTCAGGCACATTAGGCATAAAAGAAGGCTTTTCTATAGTCTTTGCTATTTTCTTTATCAACTCATGATTATCGACAGGATTGGGAGCTGTGGCATTATAGACACCTTCCCATTGATGTTGTATCGCGAAATAATATAGATGCACTAAATCATGTAAATGTACCCAAGACTGCCATTGTTTCCCTGAGCCAAAAGCAGAACCAGCGCCTAATTTTATTGGTTTGAGCAGTTCTTTAAGCATACCGCCTTTTTTTGACAGCACAAGCCCTGTTCGGATTTTGCAAACTTTAATATTCAGCCTTTTGAAATTATCAACGGCCTCTTCCCATTTTACAACGACTTGTCCTAAAAAGGAATTGTCAACTGATTTATTTTCTTCGGTATAGACGTCCGAAAGACTGTCCGGATAAATTCCTATAGCCGATGCAGACACAATCTGCTTGACTTGATTCGGCCGCGACTTCACTATTCTGTAAAGCAGGTTGGTAGATAAAGTTCTACTTTCTATAATTTCTTGTTTGTTTTTTGATGTCCAGCGCATTGAAATTGACGCACCAGCAAGATGAATAATCGCGTCAACTCCGAGAATGCAATTTTCGTCAATAATTCCCTGTTGTGGATTCCAGTAAAAGCCTTGATAGTTGGGTTCGCTTTTAATTTCTTTTTTTGAAGTCGTAAGATAATGTATTGAAACACCGTTTTGCAATAACAGGGAAACCAATTCTGTTCCTACCAGACCCGTCGCTCCTGTAATCAAAATTTTCATAGCATATAAATTTTCTGTATTTCAAATTTACGAGCGGATCAGTGTAATAAAATGTTAATTAAGTTAGGTTTAACGGCCTAGTTGGGTTCGGAATTTACTTTACTCTTATGCTCCATTCAAAATCCATCTCAGAAACCTGCTCTCCTTTTTCGTTTATTCCGATCGATTTCATCCAGAAAGTCTGCCCTTCGCCTGTTGCTATGGTTTGCTTGATGGCTTCTTCGATAAGATGTCCGTCTTGGCAAGTAAAAAGAATGCGTCCCGTGGCCTTTTTCGTAAAATTTCCTTTATTGTTGGCAACAAGCATAGAAATCTTCCTGTTGCTTTTCTTTATATGATACATTACCAATGCTCCTGTAGTCAATTCTGCCGCCATTGCCTGAACCGCAAAATACATCGAATTAAAAGGATTCTGGTTGATCCAGCGGTGCCTTACAGCAACCACGCATCGCATGCCATCAATTTCCTTGACTCTTACACCACACAAAAATGCTGAAGGCAATTTAAAAAAAAGAAACTTATTGAGTTTTCCGGCCGTAAATTCCATGATTATATTTTTCCGAAATATAGTAAATATAATGGAATGGGGTAAATAATTAAAAAAGCGACTCCAGTAAATCCTACACCAAAAAGCCTTAAAAACTATATTAACCACTAGAAAACAATACTTTAGTTTATTTTCTAATATTTTACGCTTGTTAATTTTTTGTTAAATATTAGTACTATGTAAAACAAGATACTGTTTTTTAGCCATATATTTGCATAGGATATTATTATATACTTTTAATCATGGAAACATCAAATCAAAAAACAACAGCCGCATTAGTGCATTTAAGTACGTTAACACAATACTTTATTCCCTTTGGAAATTACATATTTCCGATCATCATTTGGGGAGCAAGTAAAAAAGATTCCGACTATATAGATCATCATGGAAAGCAAGCCATCAACTTTCAGTTAAGCCTGCTTTTATATACCTTGATCCTAAGTCTAATCGCCATACCCATCTTCGTCTTTACCATTTTTAAAAACATTCCTATGAATGCTATCATCGATGGAGACGATTTTATTATCGAGAATTTCAGCCTTGAACATATTACAGGAATCGTAGTCGTTGCCATAACAGCAGTAGTTTTGTTCTTTACCTTAAAAGTGGCCGAATTCTTCTTAATCATTTATGCCACAGTAAAGGCGGCAAACGGAGAACGATACAAATATCCGCTGACAATCAACTTTATCAAAACCACAGACGAAAAACAAAACGTAAAAACAGAAGCTCCACAGGAACCAGAATCATCAATCAATCATCAATCAGAAAACGAAACAGTTTAATTATTGAAAAGCCATGAGAAAATTATAATACCAGGACTAATCACCCTAAACAATCATCAATCATCAATCAAAAAACGGACATTATGTTAAAAATCATCATCACAGCAGCCATGACCTTGGCAACGCTAGTAAGCAGTGCTCAGGTTTCAGAAAGCAGAAAAATCAATGATTTTTCTAAAATAGAAGTAGAATCGGGAATTGAAATGACCTATATGGAAAGCGACGAAAATTCAGTAAAAATTGAGACAGACAGTAAAATTGATCTCGCTAATGTTATTACTGAAACAAACGGAAAAACGTTAAGAGTTTATTATTCCAAAAAGAACAAAGCAAATGCAGAAGAAACCATTTTGAAAGTTTTTATCGCTGGAAAAAATGTAAATTCATTCAAGGCATCGTCAAAATCAAAAATTATTTTTGATAGACCAATCACCGCCGACGATATACACATTGACATTGCATCGGGTTCTTATTTTAGAGGAACTGTTTTAGCGAATTCAAAGACAACAGTATATGTTAGCTCTGGTTCTGTTTTTAGCGGTAAATTTGAAACGGATTATTTTAAGGGAAGCTTTAAGAGTGGCGCCACTGTAAGCCTTACAGGATCAGCCAAAAAAGCAACGATCAACACAAGTTCTGGAGCTTATTGTAATGCCAAAAATTTCTTTGTAGACAACATGGAAGCCACAGCAAGAACCAAGTCTTCAGCTTTGCTGAACGCAAAAAAAATAGACGCGAATGCAACGGATGCCTCCTCAATAACCTTTTTCGGAGAACCGGAAAATTTAAAAACAGGAAAAGATTCTTTTGCAATCGTTACTAAAAAACCTGCAAAACCTGTACAAATAGCAATGGAGTAGATCATGAATAGAAATCAAAAAAACACAGTTTATTAAAAATTTAAACGCACATATATGAACATTGAAAACACTAAAGCCCAGATGCGCAAAGGAGTGTTGGAGTTCTGTATCTTATCGGTCTTAAAAGAAAAAGATGCTTACACTTCTGAAATACTAGACACTTTAAAAAACGCTAAATTGCTTGTCGTAGAAGGAACTGTTTATCCGCTACTAACAAGACTGAAAAATGACGGATTGCTCAACTATCGTTGGGAAGAATCAACCTCGGGACCGCCAAGAAAATATTACGGCCTGACAGAATTAGGAAAACAATTTTTAAAAGAATTAAATGGCACATGGACAGAATTGTCTGATGCCGTAAACATAATAACCAGCCAAAAATAATCATCATGAACAAAACAGTAAATATTAACTTAGGAGGTATGTTCTTTCACATCGATGAAGATGCATATCAAAAATTAAATCGCTACTTCGATGCTGTAAAGCGATCCTTATCAAACTCTACTGGAAAAGACGAGATAATGAAGGATATCGAAATGCGAATTGCTGAATTGCTGACCGAAAAAAACCGTGGCGATAAACAAGTCGTGGGAATCAAGGATGTTGAAGAAGTAATTACGGTAATGGGACAACCTGAAGATTACAGAATCGATGATGATGGAGCTCCAGAACCTTCTTATAACTACAGCACATCTGCGAAAAAAAGCAGAAAACTATATCGCGACAAAGACAATGCGATGGTTGGAGGTGTTTTATCCGGATTTGGTCATTACCTGGGAATTGATGCTTTATGGCTAAGAATCATCATGGTTATTCTTCTATTAGGTTTTGGTACAGGTTTTTTAATCTATGTCATCCTATGGATCTTGATGCCAGCGGCAAACACTACAACTGAAAAATTAGAAATGACCGGCGAGCCTGTTACGATTTCCAATATCGAAAGAAAAGTTCGTGAAGAATTCGAAAATATTTCAGACAAGTTCAAGAATGTCGACTATGACAAAATGGGAAACCAAGTTAGAAGCACAGGCGAAAAAATCGGAAGCAGCCTGAGCGATGTCATCCTAAAGATATTTTCAATCTTAGGAAAAGTTATCGGTGCATTCCTTGTTGTTTTTGCATCCGCAACGCTTGGATCCTTAATCATAGGAGTAATCACGGCAGGATCCATCTCAATGGTAGACTTCCCTTGGCAAAGCTATATCGATAACTTTACAGATGTGCCACTTTGGATAGTAGGAATGTTGATTCTAGCTGCTATCGGTATCCCATTTTTCTTCCTTCTGATTTTAGGTCTGAAATTGCTGATTACAAACATGAAGTCTATCGGAAATCCTGCAAAATATACGTTGCTTGCACTTTGGATCATCTCAATAGGAGCTTTGACAGCATTAGGATTGCAGCAAGCCACAGAAGTAGCTTTTGATGCTAAAGTGGTCCAGAAACAAAAAATTGACCTTAATCCGAATGATACGTTAAAAATCAAATTCACCTACAATGATTATTATGCAAAAAGCATCTATGACACAGAAGATTTTGAGTTTGTGCAAGATTCAACAAACACATTATTGATCTATTCTAATAATGTAAGTCTTCGTATCATGAAAACGGATGAAAAAACACCATACCTCCAAATCGAGAAAAAAGCAGAAGGCAAATCATTCGCAGTAGCAAGACAAAGAGCAGAAAAGATAAAATATAATTTCAAGATTGAAGGAAATCAACTAATTTTAGACAATTATCTGCTGACAGACATCAAGAATAAATACCGCAATCAAGAAGTAGAAATCTTCTTATACCTTCCAGAAGGAACGTATTTTAAGCCAGACATGTCCGTTCAAAATTATGACCACACCGACGACGGTTTCTTTAACCTATGGTTTGATTCTGATATCTATGTCTACAAAATGGAAGCTTCGCAAGTAAAATGCTTGAATTGTCCTCCTGAGGCGGGTGAAGGAGCAGGTGAAGAGGTAGCGTATGGAGTAGGTGCTGAAGACATGAATATAGAAGCAAATGATTCTACTAGTACAACTGTAACAATTAACGAAAAAGGTGTACAAATAAAAGAAGGAGCAAACGCTCAACAAAATAAAAAAGTAAAAGGCTTAAAAATAGATAAAGACGGAGTAATCATTAAAACCAACTAATTATGATTCGAATTATAATTTATTTTATGAAATTAATCGTAGCTCTCTTAGTTTCGTTATTCTTTACATCGTGCCAATTCACGACTGGAAAATCGGTAACCGGAAGCGGCAATATCACTACTGAAACTCGAAACGTCGGCGAATTCAAAGGCATCAGCGTAAACAATGCTTTAGAAGTAGAACTAGAACAATCCGATTCTTTTGGAGTAACTGTAGAAGCAGATGACAACCTGCAGCAGTACATCACTACAAGAGTAGAAAATGGAATACTCATCATAGAAACAGATGTCAACAATTTTAAAAATGTAGAAGCAAAAAGAATAAAGGTAAAAATGCCTATCATTTCGAGCCTTGAAGCTTCAAGCGCTTCATCAATCAAAAGCGTCAATACTTTAAAGACCGAAAAGCTTTTGGCAGACGCGAGCAGTGCTGCAGAAATCAACATCGACGTAGAAGCTGATGACTTGATCTGCAACAGCAGCAGCGCCAGTTCTGTCAATGTTAAAGGGAAAGCCCTAAAATTCAAGACAGAATCATCAAGCGGAAGCGACATAGAAGCCCAAGGATTATTGGCGAATGACATTACTGCAGAGGCTTCAAGCGGCAGTACTATCAGCCTCCATCCGATCCTGACACTAAATGCAGATGCTTCGAGCGGTGGTTCGATTACCTACAATACAGTTCCTCGAGATAATCTGACTCAAAAGGCAGACTCTGGCGGTAGTATTAGCAAAAATTAATAATCAAAAATCCCGATAGTTTTATCGGGATTTTTTTTAATCCACATTGCAATCTTTATTTATATTTGTGAAACAATCCTGACACAAATGAAAAGAGTAATCCTACTTGCCGTTATCCTCACAACTGCTTTTTCTTTTGCACAGAGCAAGGAAAAAATAAAAGGCACCAAAACAGTAACTATCGCGCCACGAGAAATCCAAAATTTCGAAAATCTTGAAGTCGAAGACAACATTGAGATTTTTTTAGTCAAAGGCGACAACAATGCATTAGAAATTGAAGCCGATGAAAATCTCCACGAAGTAATCGAATCCAGCCTTAACGGTGGAACATTACGACTAACGACAACAAAAAACGTGACCAGCTTTAAGAAATTGAGCGTAAAAGTAACGTATACCGATGATTTCAAAATGGTTACTGCCAAAAATGAAGCGACAATTAATGCACTTTCTGATATCGAATTAGACAATATCACTTTCAAGACATTTGATTATACCAAACTTTTCCTGAATGTAAAATCAAGGCTGTTTACCATTTTTGCCAACGACAAGTCGAAAGTAGAATTGAATGTCAAATCAGAAACTGCTGCAGTTGAATTGAGCAAAAGCGCAAACATGAAAGCGTTGATTTCTTCCGAATCGTTGAAATTCGATATGTACCAAAAATCTACTGCCGCTATCGAAGGCGATATCTTTGACCTGAAATTAAGATTAGACAACAATGCTAGTTTTACAGGAAAAAACCTTAATGCTAAAAATGCTGAAATCACAACTGAAGCCTATGCAACCGGAAGTATCTTGGTCAGTGTAAAAGCACTTATAGATGCTGGAGGAAAATCAGAACTGCAACTGTATGGCGACCAAAAAATTGAGATCAAGAATTTTTCAGACAGTGCTGTCATCATGAAAAAGCCCACAAAGTAATTCCTTTTATAAACTAAAAATCCCAAGCTTTTACTTGGGATTTTTTATATCTATTATTTGCAGAAATTTATTCTAATGTTGCCAAATAACGTTCTGCGTCCAAAGCCGCCATACAACCGGTTCCAGCCGCTGTAATTGCTTGACGATACTCTTTATCTTGAACATCACCGGCAGCAAAAACACCTGGTAAATTGGTTTTAGTAGTTTTACCGGCAGTTATCAAATAGCCCGTATCATCCATATCCAACTGTCCTTTAAAAATATCTGTATTTGGCTTGTGCCCGATTGCTATAAACAATCCAGTAATGGCAATTTCAGATTTTTCGCCAGTAAAATTATTTACCATTCTCAAACCTTCAACGACTTGATCACCGATAACCTCATCAACTTCTGTATTAAAAAGCACTTTTAAGTTTGGCGTATTTTCAACACGATGCTGCATGGCTTTAGAAGCTCTCATAGCATCTTTTCTGACTAGCATGGTTACACTTTTGCAGATATTTGCTAAATACGTCGCTTCTTCTGCAGCTGTATCCCCTGCTCCAACAATAGCCACGTCTTGATTTTTATAGAAAAAACCATCGCAAACTGCACAAGCCGAAACACCGCCTCCACGCAATTTTTGCTCGCTTGGCAATCCAAGATATTTTGCAGTGGCACCTGTAGAAATAATGACAGTCTGTGCGTGAATTTCTTTATTCCCGTCAACAGTAACTTTATGCCATCCTCCTTTTTCCTTTGAAAACTCAACAGCCGTTGCCATTCCGATTCTTACTTCTGTACCGAAACGCTCCGCTTGTTGTTGCAATTGCACCATCATTGTCGGTCCATCAATACCTTCTGGATAGCCTGGGAAATTATCAACTTCTGTCGTGGTAGTTAACTGTCCTCCAGGTTCCATACCCGTATACATGACAGGTTTCATATCCGCACGAGCGGCATAAATTGCAGCAGTATATCCAGCAGGCCCAGAGCCTATGATCAAGCATTTTATTTTTTCAATTGTATCAGACATAATATATAGTGAGTTTGTTTTTTTTCCACCGCAAAAGTACATTTTTATTGAAAGATTAAATGCAAAAACAGATTAGTTTTAACTATTCAAAAATAATATTCTCCTATTTCATTTTTACTGTTGCAAAATAAAAATATAGTCTTATATTTGCACTCACATTTTCGGGGTGTAGCGTAGCCCGGTTATCGCGCCTGCTTTGGGAGCAGGAGGCCGCAGGTTCGAATCCTGCCACCCCGACTTAAGAGGACAAAGTGAATTTAGTTTCATTTTGTCCTTTTTTATTTTCTTGTAATTCGCAATAGCTGCAGGTGTGTCTATGTGAGTTTAGTTTTGTTTTGTTTTTGTCCTGGGCCTGCCCAGCATCTGCAGAATGGATTCATAATATTCTTCAATCGGTTCTAGTCCGACTTCCTTTCTTCTTTTGTCTACTTGTTCTGGATCGGCAAGATCAACTGGATAGATGATGTTGTTTTTGTCATCAAACAGGTTGCCTTGTTCGTTATAGGTAGGCTGGGTGCCATAAAGTTGCTTTCCTCCAGTGTTCCGCTGTACGCGGTCATACAGGTAGGCATAATCCTTTCTTGATATATCTCCTTTTTTGGAAAGTTTGTCCAATATCGGAAGCATGGCAAGCTGAAAAGACGTATCCATATCGGCGTGCTGTATGAGTACGAAAAAATGATGGGAAGCATCTTCGCCTACCATTTTTTTGGTCGGATAGCCGAATTTTCCATAGATATCCTTTGAGAATTGTGCGCCCCTGAGATAGATTGCCTTTTTTAGGGAATCCTGCTGCTTCAGGCTATCCTGAGGTGCATTCCTTTCATACATTGCCTTTAGCTTGAGCTGAACGGACTGATCTTGTTCATATAGGCTGTCAATGGTTTTGGCGAGCTTGTAATCCTCCTGTGCAGCTGCACGGATAGAAAACAAGCAGAAAATTAGCAAGCAGATTTCTTTCATGGTACAAACATAATCGTTCACCACCCTTTGATAATTGTATAAATGGAAACTACACAATCTTTTTTGGAATCTGATACCTTATTCGTTTATTTGCATATTGACAGAAATCACAGAAAACTCCTTAAACAATTAGTATGTCAGGAAACAGAAAACTCACGGAATTAACAATAGAAGACCTAAAGATAAAGCAAAAAAAGATTTAGAAGCTTTGTAAGCATCCTAAGTGTTGTGACGTTACTTGCGTTAATCACTTTCGTCTATTTCGCGATTAAAAGCAATAACTATAATTTTCTTGTGCTTTTAGGCTATTGCTCCATTGCCCTTTTGCTTTGTATAACAATCTTAAAGCAAGTCGAAACTGAAATAAAATCACGAAATTCAGACTAATATTTTTTGTTTTGTTCAATTGGACAAGGCTGAAAATTACTGTTTTGGCAACTAAAATCGTTGATTATTTAGCAGATGATTTGTATTTTTGCATTAATAATTAAAATTATTTCCTCAGTGTGAAAATTAATTTCTTCCGGATACGATAAACTGCAAGTTGCAATAGCGACTGCATAGTTATTAACTTCTAAGAAAGAAATTATGCTTATTTTACACAATATCTCCTACTTACATCCCAGTAAGAATTTGCTTTTTGCTGGCATTAACCTAAACATAAACAATCACGATAAAGTAGCCTTAATTGGCAATAATGGATCTGGAAAATCGACACTTCTTAAAATTATAGGAGGAGAATTAGAATTTTCTAGCGGACAATTGCATCTTAATTCCAAGATTTATCATATATCCCAGATTTATGGGCAATATGATGAACTTTCTGTAGCCCAAGCATTGAAAATAGAGGACAAACTAAATGCTTTAAAAAACATTCTCAATGGCAATGTTACAGAAGAAAATCTGACGCTACTCGATGACGACTGGACAATCGAGGAACGTTGTGCTGAAGCACTTCAATATTGGGATCTTAAATTAGAATTAACTCAAAAAATGAGCACTTTAAGTGGCGGCCAGAAAACAAAAGTCATGCTCGCTGGCATTTCAATCCACCAGCCTGACTTGGTATTGATGGATGAGCCCAGCAATCATCTTGATGCAGCAGGAAGAGAATTATTATACCATTTTATCCGCACTACATCTGCCAGCCTGCTTATCGTAAGCCACGACAGAAAACTTTTAAATCTTGTCAACACTATTTGCGAGTTACAAAAAGACGGAATTACAATATATGGAGGCAATTATGATTTCTATTCTGAACAAAAAATAATAGAAAACAATGTCCTAAATAACGATATTCGAGCTAAAGAAAAAGAACTGCGAAAGGCCCGTGAAAAAGAAAGAGAAGTAATGGAGCGCAAACAAAAACTAGATGCTCGAGGAAAAAAGAAGCAGGAAAAATCAGGTGTTGCTCGCATAGTGCTGAATACTTTAAAGAATAATGCTGAAAACAGCACGTCGAAAATCAAAGGAGTTCATAGTGAAAAAATTGGCGAAATAAGCCAAAACTTAAAAGAGCTGCGTTTCTCACTTCCTGCCATCGACAAAATAAAAATGGGATTTACTGATTCGCCTCTGCATAAAGGCAAAATATTATTTTCTGCCAAAAGCATTAATTTTAGTTATGATGATCATCTGATCTGGAAGGCAAATCTAAATTTTGAAATTCTAAGCGGTGAACGGATTGCAATAAAGGGATCAAATGGTTCAGGAAAGACTGCGCTTGTTAAAATAATTTTAGGCAAGCTGGAAGCGACTTTAGGAACTGTTTATCATGCCGACAAAAAATCAATTTATATTGATCAGGATTATTCGTTAATAGACAATTCTTTAAGTGTTTATTTACAGGCGCAGCAATTCAATACTTCAGGTCTACAGGAACATGATATCAAAACCAAGCTTAACAGCTTTCTGTTTACAAGAGAAGATTGGAACAAGCCTTGTAATGCCTTAAGTGGCGGCGAAAGAATGCGGTTGTTGCTTTGTTGTCTTACGATAGACAATCAGCCTCCTGATCTTATCGTACTTGACGAGCCTACCAATAACCTTGACATTCAGAATATCGAGATACTCATAAACGCAATTAATCAATACCAAGGAACATTACTGGTAATCTCACATGACAATTCTTTTTTAGAACAGATCAATGCTGGAACTATTCTTTCGTTAGATTAAATAGGCTGCTGCCTAAAAATTATAGAGCCGGAAATTCTCCGGCTCTTTAATACTTGAATGTTTTGACAAAATACTTAATTTTCTTTCTGACAGTGATTGGAAACAGATATCAAATTCTGGAAACTTCCACTCTATTTCTTTTCTTTCTTCCATCCTTCCGGAACCTTCAGAAATAAACTAATTCAACATTTTTTTGGGTCAACAATAGCTTCGAATACTTCATCTACCGGTTTCAGTACCTAAATTGAAGCCTTGCTTTCAAACTCGCTTGTTTTCATATTCTTTTGATTGCTATTTCACTTATTATTGGACATCCCAGTTTCTCTTTAAAGAAAAAATGACGTTATTCTCATTATCTTCATCTTTCCTGTCTTTTTCAAGAACAAAGAAATGTTTTTTTAAAAGTTTTTTGGAACGCTCATTTTCTTTATGCGTATACGCCTCGATTTTTTTAAGTCCGAGCGTCACAAAACCATATTCCAAAACAGATTTTACCGCCTCGCTCATCAATCCTTTTCCTTGAAAAATAGGATTCATTTCATAACCCAATTCTCCTATTATTTTATCTTGAGTTAAATTCCAAAGACAAATCGTGCCAATCAGATTGGAACTGTCTTTTAACGAAATGGCCCAAAATACCGAACTCCCGTTTTCAACATTCTGCTGTATCCTTTTTATAAATGCATTAGCATCTCTGTTATTCGCAGGCCTCTCTCTTTCAATATATTGATTTACGCTATCATTACTTCGGAGCAAGAAAATAGCCAGCTCATCCGTTTCTTCTAGCGGACGTAAGCGCAGTCGTTCTGTTGCTAATATGGGGAAAGTGGGCAAATTACTTTTTTTCATGTTTCCGTTTTTCTTCCTTGAAATATAAAGCTTATTTACAACAAAGAATGCTCTTATCAAAGAATTTCGATTTATGCTTTGAAATAGGCTCTTAAACATTTCCAGAAAAAACAAAAACCACTCTCAATATAATTTCTATTTTTGCCAAAAGAAAACATAACACAACCCATATGCTCATTATTGGAATTGCCGGTGGAACCGGAAGCGGAAAAACAACTGTAGTTCAACAAATTATGAACGAGTTGCCTCAGACTGAAGTTGGAATCATCTCTCAAGACTCATATTACAGAGAAAACCACAATCTTAGTTTTGACGAACGAGCCCTTATCAATTTTGACCATCCAAGAGCTATCGACTTCGAATTGTTAGTGGCACAGCTGAAAGACCTAAAAGCAGGAAAGAATGTTGAGCAACCTGTCTATTCTTTCGTAACGCACAACAGGACAGAAGATACGATCAACACGCATCCTAGAAAAGTAATGATTGTGGAAGGTATCTTAATCCTTGCTAATCCTGAACTTCGCGACATGTTTGACATCAAAATATACGTACATGCCGATTCAGACGAGCGCTTGATCCGACGACTCAAACGAGACATTGCCGAACGAGGCCGCGATATGGAAGAAGTCCTAAACCGTTACCAGACCACACTAAAGCCGATGCACGAACAATTCATAGAACCGACCAAAGCTTTTGCTGATATCATTATTCCAAATGACAAATACAATACCGTAGCAATTGATGTAGTCCGGGCTGTTATTAATCAGCGTATTTTATAATTTAATTGCCTAATTTTATAGAATAGAAATTGCAGATGAAAAACCCATTCAAAAATATTACCAACCGCTATCCTTTTCTGAGATTCCTCGGAAACAGATATGTATTGGTATTGGCGCTTTTTATCGCCTGGATGGTTTTTCTGGACAATTATTCTTTTCTTGACCACCGAATCCTTAACAAGGAAATAAAAGAACTCGAAGACAACAAAAAATACTATCAGGACGAAATAAAGCTGGATGAAGAAAAAATAAAGCTTCTTAAAAATCCGGATCAGATTGAAAAATATGCTCGCGAAAAATACTATATGAAACGCGACAGCGAAGACATCTATATTATTGAATTTGAAGAAGATTTGCCCGAAGACGAACAAAGCAAATCATTATAATATTTTTTGAAGCTGAAAATACTCCAACCGATTATTTTAGCCCAAAACAACATAACCTAAAAAAATGGCTGACCATCTATTTGACGACTTCAATCCCGTAACTTCCAAACAATGGAAACAGCAGATCCAGTACGAACTCAAAGGAGCAGATTATAACGAGACCTTAGTCTGGGAAAGTCCCGAAGGCATAAAAGTAAAGCCTTTTTACCACATTGACGAATTTGAAAACCTGATTACTGTTTCAGAAAAGACAGCGCCTTTTAAGATTACGCAGGATATCTTCGTACACGATTTAGAAAAATCTGTAAATCGTGCTTTAGAAACGCTAAACAGAGGTGCAGAAAGCATCCGTTTTACTATAGAAGACGAAAATCTTGATGTTGCCAAGCTATTGGAAAAACTGCCTCTCGAAATGACAACGGTTTATTTTCATTTATCGTTTCTTTCAATCGATTTCGTAAAAAACATTGACACCATTGCAAAAAATAGGAACGCACAGATTTTTGTCCAAATCGATCCGATCGGAAAATTAGCAAAAGAAGGCAATTGGCATTCCAATCTCGATTCAGATTTCGACACCTTAAATACGATTTCTATTTCCTGTCAAAACATTAATTTCCTAAGTATTGATGGAAGCCTTTATCAAAATGCTGGAGCCACTATCGTGCAACAGATTGCGTATTCTTTAGCTCATGCTAATGAATACTTTAACCGACTGGCAACCATTTCGAAACCAATCGTATTTCAAATCGCTGTTGGAACCAATTATTTTTTTGAAATCGCAAAACTACGTGCCTTGCGAGTACTTTTCAACCTACTGGCAAAAGAATACGACCATAATCTAGGTTGCCATATTCTTGCCATCCCGACAAAAAGGAATAAAACGCTTTACGATTATAACGTAAATATGCTTCGTACAACAACCGAGTGCATGAGCGCTATTTTAGGCGGAGCCGATACTGTTTCAAATTTGGCTTACGATGCACTCTACCATAAAGATAATGAATTTGGAGACCGAATTTCGAGAAACCAGCTGCTCGTCTTAAAACACGAAAGTTATTTTGACAAAGTAGGAAATCCAGCCGACGGAAGCTACTATATCGAAAACCTTACACAGCAATTAGCCGAAAAGGCCCTTGCTCTTTTTAAAGATATTGAAGCTAACGGAGGACTTATCACACAATTAATAGAAGGAACCATCCAAAGAAAAATTCAGGAAAGTGCCGCGAAAGAACAAGAATTGTTCGATTCTGGCAAAGAAATTCTTTTGGGAACTAATAAATATCCTAACAAAAACGACAGGATGAGCCACGATCTGGAATTATTTCCTTTTGTAAAATCAAAACCGAGAAAAACATTAGTGACGCCAATTATTGAAAAACGATTGGCCGAGAAAATGGAACAGGAACGTTTGGAAAGCGAGAAAGAAAAATAAGCCATGAAAAGAAAAGACATCCAACATATAAAAGTAAGCTCAGAATCCAACAACGAAAAAGCAATAGAAAGCACAGAAAACTTCCTGACTGCTGAAGGAATCGAGCTAAAGAAAATTTATTCTGAAAAAGACATTCAAGGATTGGAACATCTTGATTTTGGAGCAGGATTTGCACCAAATCTTCGTGGTCCTTATTCCACTATGTATGTCCGCCGTCCGTGGACTGTCCGCCAATATGCCGGATTTTCTACTGCCGAAGAAAGCAACGCTTTTTACAGAAGAAATCTTGCAGCAGGACAAAAGGGACTTTCGATTGCGTTCGATCTCCCAACCCACAGAGGCTATGACAGCGACCATGAAAGAGTTGTGGGCGATGTTGGAAAAGCCGGAGTAGCCATCGATTCTGTCGAAGACATGAAAGTGCTTTTCGACCAGATTCCGTTAGATGAAATGTCGGTTTCGATGACAATGAATGGTGCCGTGCTTCCAATCATGGCCTTTTATATCGTTGCCGCAGAAGAACAAGGCGTAAAACCAGAATTGCTTTCGGGTACTATCCAAAATGATATCCTAAAAGAATTCATGGTTAGGAATACCTATATCTATCCGCCTACTCCATCGATGAAAATTATTGCTGATATTTTTGATTTCACGAGCAAAAAGATGCCCAAATTCAATTCGATCTCAATTTCTGGCTATCACATGCAAGAAGCTGGAGCCACCGCCGACATTGAGCTGGCCTATACTTTAGCCGACGGACTCGAATACATCCGAACTGGTTTGGCTGCGGGAATGAAAATTGATGAATTTGCCCCTCGCCTTTCTTTCTTCTGGGCCATTGGGATGAATCATTTTATGGAGATTGCAAAAATGCGTGCCGGTAGAATGCTTTGGGCCAAATTGCTAAAACAATTCCATCCAAAAGATGAAAAATCCTTAGCCTTAAGAACACATTGCCAGACTTCTGGTTGGAGCTTGACCGAACAAGACCCTTTCAATAATGTAGCGCGAACTTGTATTGAGGCCGCAGCTGCCGCTTTTGGAGGAACACAGTCATTACATACCAACGCTTTGGACGAAGCGATAGCCTTACCAACCGATTTCTCAGCAAGAATTGCTAGAAATACGCAAATTTTCCTTCAAGAAGAAACAAAGATTACTAAAACAGTAGATCCTTGGGCCGGAAGTTATTATGTTGAAAAATTGACAGACGAAATTGCCCATAAAGCATGGCAACTCATTCAAGAAGTAGAAGAATTAGGCGGTATGACCAAAGCCATCGAAGCTGGAATTCCTAAATTAAGAATCGAAGAAGCCGCCGCAAGAAAACAAGCTCGAATTGATTCTAGCCAAGACATTATTGTAGGCGTAAACAAATACCGTTTAGAAAAAGAAGATCCGTTGCATATTTTAGATGTCGACAACCAAATGGTGCGCAGGCAGCAATTAGAGCAATTAGAAAGAATAAAAGCAACCCGAAATACAGAAAAAGTAAAAGAGACATTGCATAAGTTGACCGAAGCCGCTAAATCTGGCGAAGGCAATTTATTAGAACTGGCAGTCGATGCCGCAAGAAATAGAGCCACATTAGGCGAAATCAGCGATGCATTAGAAACTGTCTTTGGAAGATATAAAGCGCAAATCAAATCTTTTAGTGGCGTGTATAGCAAAGAAATAAAAAATGACGAAAGCTTTGAAAAAGCAAAGCAAAAAGCCGACGAGTTTGCAAAATCTGAAGGCCGTCGTCCAAGGATAATGATTGCAAAAATGGGACAAGACGGACATGATCGTGGCGCTAAAGTTGTCGCAACAGGTTATGCCGATGTTGGCTTTGACGTGGATATTGGTCCGTTATTCCAAACTCCTGCCGAAGCTGCAAAACAGGCCGTAGAAAACGACGTGCATATCTTAGGCGTTTCCTCTCTAGCTGCTGGACATAAGACTTTAGTTCCACAAGTTATTGAAGAATTAAAGAAATATGGTCGTGAAGACATTATGGTAATTGTTGGAGGCGTGATTCCGGCACAAGATTATCAGTATCTTTTTGATGCGGGAGCAGTTGCTGTTTTTGGCCCTGGAACTAAAATCAGTGAAGCGGCAATTACTATTTTAGATATCTTATTGCAAGAATAAAATTTCAAAAAGCGGAACATTGTGTTCTGCTTTTTTGCTTATCAGAATTATGTGTCCCAAAATAAGTTACACTCAAATAAAAAGCAATATGAAAAGAATCATACTCATACTATTCTTGGCATTCTTTTTCAAGACAAATGCGCAAACAGAAAACCCTAAATACGACAGCACATTGGCTGAATCTTTGGGCGGTGATGACTACGGAATGAAAATGTATATCTTGGCCATTCTTAAGACGGGAACCAATAAAACCGAAGACAAGGAGAAACTAAACGAACTTTTCAAAGGCCACATGGACAATATAAACCGTTTGGCTAAAGACGGAAAGCTCATTGTCGCAGGACCATTAAAGAAGAATGATAAAAATTATCGAGGGATTTTTATTTTAAACGTAAAAACAACAGAAGAAGCAAATGCTTTATTACTGACGGATCCTGCCGTAAAAGAAAAGCTTTTTGATGTCGAAATATTCGAATGGTATGGCTCAGCTGCATTGCCGGAATATTTAAAATCCCATGAGAAAATAGAAAAAAAGAAACATTAGTTCGCTCTTTTTCTACATAATTAAAAAAGGAAAAACTAGATTTTCCTATAGAAAATTAAAATAATAGCATCAATATTTTGACAAGTTCTTCACCTATTTTTATACACAAAGAGTTCTAACTTAGCTAAAAATTAAGTTTGATTATGAAAATTAAAGAACTGCATCTATTGTCCAACGACTTGATAGAAACCGAAAAATTTTACAATACAATTCTAGATATTCCGACCTATAAAAAAGCAGAGAATGAAATAGTTTTCGCTTTTGGAGAAACCTTGCTTTTTTTCAAAAAAACAGAAGCTAATTCCCAATATCACATCGCTTTTGACATTCCAAATAATCAACTTGAAGAAGCCTATACATGGCTAAAATCAAGAATAGAAATCTTACCAGTCTTAGAAAAAAGCCCATTTGCAGATTTTGAATCATGGAATGCCAAATCGTTTTATTTTTACGATAACAACTCTAACCTTTTAGAATTTATTGTTCGCTATGACCTAGACAATCGTTCTGAAAATACCTTTAATAGTTCTTCCATATTATACGCAAGTGAAATCGGTATCGTTACGGATGATGTTCCCTCATTAGCAAAAAAGCTTCAGGAAAACTATTCGCTTTCTGTTTATTATAAACAACCTCCACAAGAAAATTTCATCGCTTTAGGAGACGAGACAGGCTTATTAATTATAGTAAATCAAAACAGGAATTGGTTTCCTACGGATAAAAAAGCTATCCCTTTTCCATCAAGAATAATTTTTGACACTGAAAACAGGCAAAATTTGGAACTCACGATTGAGTAAATTCCCCTTTAAGCCGCGGTGAGTTTACAATCTTTATGATATTTTAAATCTGAAAAGATATTTTTGGGAACGAAATGCGTATTTTTAGTGCTGCGAAAAATAAAACAACACAAAATGGATTTTACAAAAAAAATGCTACGCGACGATGCACTCCAAGGGAAAGTAATCGTGGTTACAGGAGGTGGAAGCGGTCTTGGAAAGGCAATGACAAAATATTTTCTAGAACTAGGGGCCAAAGTAGCGATAACTTCACGTGATTTGGATAAACTTAAGGCTACAGCTTCTGAACTTGAAAAAGAAACTGGTGGCGAATGCCTGCCGCTGGCTTGCGATGTCCGTCATTACGACCAAGTTGAGGCCATGCTTGCAGAAGTCCTAAATAAATTTGGAAAAGCAGATGTACTGCTTAACAATGCCGCAGGAAATTTTATCTCTCCTACCGAAAGACTGTCGGCTAATGCTTTCGACACTATTATCGATATCGTCCTTAAAGGTTCGAAAAACTGCACGCTCGCCTTCGGAAAGCATTGGATTGACACGAAACAAGAAAATTCTACAATATTAAATATCGTGACCACGTATGCTTGGACGGGTTCTGCTTACGTAGTACCATCGGCAACAGCCAAAGCAGGTGTTTTAGCCATGACACGCAGCCTTGCCGTGGAATGGGCCAAATACGGAATCCGTTCCAATGCAATAGCACCGGGACCATTTCCAACCAAAGGAGCATGGGACAGACTATTGCCTGGAGACTTGAAAGACAAATTCGACTTGGCTAAAAAAGTACCTTTAAAAAGAGTTGGTGACCATCAAGAATTAGCCAACCTTGCCGCTTATCTTGTTTCTGATTTTTCCGCGTATGTCAATGGCGAAGTCGTAACAATTGATGGTGGCGAATGGCTGAAAGGTGCCGGACAATTTAATCTTTTGGAGGCTATTCCGGAAGAAATGTGGGACATGCTAGAAGCTATGATTAAAGCAAAGAAAGACAAATAAACATAACTAACTTCTATTTAAAGGGTTATAACAAAAAATATTTTTTTGTTATAACCCTTTAACTTTATTTAGACTTGATATAAATTGTATATATTTGCGCAAATTTTAAGTCCAAATAAAACACCATGAAAAAAACTCTACTTACTGGAGCAATATGCTTCCTATCATTAATCAGCAATGCTCAATGCGATCCTGTTATGGCATTCACCCAAAATTTTGAAACTTTTACAGACGGTGTGCTTCCACAAAATTGCTGGACCGGAAATACTGGAAATCCAAAATTGACAGTTGCGACAGTTTCAGGAAACAGGGTGCTTCAAGCATATAGCTTCTTTTCACCAACGGCACCTATTTATATCGTAAGTCCAGAATTGACAAGCATCGATGGCAACCAAGCAATTTCTTTTACAGCCCAGCCAGCAACAGGATCTGCACCAGGAAATATGACAATTCAGATTGGAACGATGACCACTGCTACCGATTTTGGTTCATTCCAAGAAGTCGGGACTCCAATTACAGTTTCTGCTTCTCAAACCAATTTTGCCCGTACCATACCAGCTTCAAATGCTCATAAATTTATTGCGCTTAAAATCGTAGCAGATACGCAACACATGGCGACTTTGATTGATAATATTAACTATCAGCCTGATTTGGGTATCGATACGCCGCAAGCAAACACTTTCAAGCTATATCCAAACCCTTCAGATAACAAAAGAGTCACTATCTCTTATGACAGCAATGAGGCCAGCTCAGTAGCGATTTACAGTGTAACGGGAGCAAAAGTTTTCGAAACACAAATTGATAGCAATTCAGAAGAAAAAACACTAGATCTTTCTGTTTTATCAGGCGGTGTTTATATCTTGAAATTACAATCAGGAGATTTCACTTCAACTAAAAAATTGGTATTGAAATAATAAACCGATTAATAAAAGTAAAAGCAGTTGCATAAAGCCGGAAGAATACTTCTGGCTTTTTTTATTACATATTCTATTTCACATTTGTTAACAAAATAGATTTTCAAAACCCATAAATAATTGTATTTTTACGGTTCAAAATTTTAGAAATTAAATGGGCAAAATCATTGCTATTGCAAATCAAAAAGGCGGTGTTGGAAAAACAACAACGTCTGTAAATTTAGCAGCTTCCTTGGGAGTTTTAGAAAAAAAAGTCTTACTGATCGACGCTGATCCTCAAGCCAATGCAAGTTCTGGACTGGGAATTGACGTAGAATCAGTAGAAATTGGAACCTACCAAATCTTAGAACACAGCAACACGCCAGAGGAAGCAACTATCCAATGTTCTTCACCAAACGTTTCTGTGATCCCTGCCCATATCGATTTGGTGGCCATTGAAATTGAATTGGTCGACAAAGAAAATCGAGAATATATGCTTAAAAAAGCGCTCGAAAGCGTGAAAGACAAGTACGATTATATTTTGATCGACTGTGCTCCTTCGCTCGGGTTGCTGACATTAAACGCGCTGACCGCTGCAGATTCTGTGGTAATTCCAATCCAATGCGAATATTTTGCGTTAGAAGGATTGGGGAAATTATTAAACACAATCAAAAGCGTCCAAAAAATACACAATCCTGATTTGGATATTGAAGGCTTGCTATTGACGATGTATGATTCCCGCCTTCGCCTATCCAATCAAGTCGTAGAAGAAGTCCAGAAACATTTCCACGATATGGTTTTCGAAACCATCATCCAAAGAAATGTAAAATTGAGCGAGGCACCTAGCTTTGGAGAAAGTATCATCAACTATGATGCAACAAGCAAAGGAGCAACCAATTACATCAATCTGGCAGAAGAAATCATTAAGAAAAATACGAAATAGTTTTATGACAAAAGCGATTAAGAAACAAGCATTAGGAAGAGGTTTATCAGCATTGCTAAAAGATCCTGAAAACGACATCAAGTCGGTTGAGGACAAAAATGCAGATAAAGTTGTAGGCAATATTATTGAGCTTGAAATTGATGCTATTGAAATAAATCCGTTTCAGCCGAGAACTAATTTCAATGAAGAATCGCTTCAGGAATTGGCTACTTCTATTAAAGAATTAGGCGTTATTCAGCCCATAACCGTACGTAAATTAGACTTTAATAAATTCCAGCTGATATCTGGAGAAAGAAGGCTCCGCGCTTCTAAATTAGCCGGACTGACTTCTGTTCCTGCTTATATCAGAATTGCCAACGACAATGAATCTTTGGTAATGGCATTGGTAGAAAATATCCAGCGCCACGACCTTGATCCGATTGAGATTGCGTTGTCTTACCAACGATTGATTGACGAAATTCAATTGACTCAAGAGCAGATGAGCGACCGTGTTGGAAAAAAACGTTCGACAATTGCAAACTACCTTAGACTATTAAAATTGGATCCGATTATCCAAACCGGAATTCGCGATGGCTTTATATCTATGGGTCATGGCCGTGCTATCATCAATATCGAAGATCAGGACATCCAGGCCGATATCTACCAAAAAATCGTAAGTCAAAATCTTTCTGTAAGGGAAACTGAGACGTTAGTTAAAAATTATCAGGAAAGCCTAAAACCGGCTGCACCTAAACCAGCTAAAGGAACAGCTTTCACAATCGATGAATCTGAAAAGAAAGTAATCGGAAACTATTTCGGCACAAAAGTAGATGTGAAAGTGGCCGGAAATGGCAAAGGAAAAATCACTATTCCGTTCCATTCAGAAGAAGATTTCAACCGAATTATCAAATTAATCAAAGGTTAGTGAACAAGTTAATTTCCATATTTTTTTTCTTTTTCCTAATCGGAAGTACTCCAGCAATAGCGCAGGAAGAATTGAATATTGTCGTACAAGACAGCATCAAGGGAGAAGAAATCAATCCCTTAGCACCTTCAAAGGCGGCTTTTTATTCCGCTATACTTCCAGGACTTGGACAGGCCTACAATAAAAAATATTGGAAAATCCCTATCGTATATGCGGCATTGGGAACCGGAATTGGAATCTACGCCTACAACAACAAGAACTATCATAAGTATAGAGACGAGTACAAAAGGCGTCTAAATGGCACAGAAGATCCAAACGGAAAATTATCCAATTTAACCGATTCGCAGCTGATTTCTGCGCAAAAGCAATTTCAAAAAAACAGAGATCTTTCGCTGATTGTTACCGTAGGCCTTTACATCTTGAATATTGTCGAAGCCAATGTTGATGCGCATCTTTTGCAATTCAACGTCAGCGAAAAGCTAACACTTAAGCCAGACATCTACCAAAACGATTTGAATTACAAAAAAAATGTCGGGCTGACATTAAACTACAATTTTTAATTTCACAGCATGAAAATAGCACTTTTGGGATACGGCAAAATGGGAAAAGTGATCGAAAGAATAGCTTTAGAAAGAGGCCATGAAATTGTCCTGAGAAAATCCGGAAAAGACACATTTGAAGGATTGGAACATGCCGATGTTGCCATAGATTTCAGTATTCCTGATGCAGCAGTAAGTAATATTTCAACTTGCCTTGACAACAATATACCCGTAATTTCCGGAACCACAGGCTGGCTTGAAAATTATGATAAAATGGTCGCTTTATGCCAAGAAAAAAATGGCGCTTTCATATATGGTTCTAATTTTAGCTTGGGCGTAAATATATTCTTCCAGCTAAACGATTATCTGGCCAAAATCATGTCAAACATCGGACAGTATAAAGTAGCCATGGAAGAGGTACACCATACTCAAAAACTAGATGCTCCAAGCGGTACCGCAATTACTTTGGCCAAAGGAATCATTGATAATTCGGACTATTCAAGCTGGGCTTTGGAAAATGCCAAAGACGATGAAATTTTGATTGATGCCAAAAGAATCGAAAATGTTCCTGGAACCCATAGCGTTTTTTACAACTCGGATGTCGACACTATAGAAATCAAGCATATTGCGCACAATCGCGAAGGTTTCGCTTTGGGCGCCGTGGTTGCCGCAGAATGGATTCAAGGAAAAAAAGGAGTTTTTACGATGAAAGATGTTCTTGATTTAAAGTAACAAATCTTCCTCACAACAGACATATACATTAAAAATATTCAAAGATGACACTAACACAATGGTTTATATTTTTCCTCATCCTGCAAGTCGTGCATTTCTTAGGAACATGGAAATTGTATCAAAAAGCAGGAAGACAAGCTTGGGAAGCTGCAATTCCGATTTATAACGCTATCATCTTGATGAAAATCATAAACCGCCCGAAATGGTGGGTTATCTTGCTTTTCGTTCCGATTGTAAACTTGATTATGTTTCCGGTAGTATGGGTTGAAACATTGAGAAGTTTCGGAAAAAACACAACTCTAGATACAGCTTTAGGAGTACTTACATTAGGACTTTACATTTATTACATCAACTATACACAAGATGTAAAATACATCGAAAACAGAAGCCTGCACCCGAAAAACAAGACTGCTGATACGGTCAGCTCTTTGTTATTTGCCGTTGTAGTGGCAACTCTAGTCCATACTTACGTAATGCAGCCTTTTACGATTCCGACAGGATCTTTAGAAAAAACACTTTTGGTTGGCGACTTCTTATTCGTAAGCAAAAATCACTATGGAGCGAGAACGCCAATGACAACAGTTGCCATGCCGATGGTTCATGATACGATTCCTGTTATTCATACAAAATCGTATTTGAACAAGCCACAGCTTCCGTATTTTAGATTTCCAGGATTTGAACCTATAGAAAAGAACGATATCGTGGTCTTTAACTGGCCGACCGATACTGTAGTGGATTTTAAAGGAACATATTCCTCAGGAATCAGAAAACCGATTGACAAAAAATCAAACTATGTGAAACGTTGTGTGGGTACGCCTGGCGATATATTTTCAATAAAAGATGGCTTTGTATATATTAATGGAAAAGAACTGAAACTTTCCGATAGAGCAAAACCACAATACATGCATACTGTATATTCATCCAAAGGAGTTTCAGCTGAGATTATAAAAACCACAGGTTCTACTGAATTTACACGATCGTTTAATATAAAGCCTAGTAGCCAGCAACAAATTGATGCAATGCAACCATATGTTCTAAACGCATCACAAAATCCTGATGGCTCATATGATGTAATAACAGGGTTTCTAGGCTTTCCTGACAGTGTACTTAGAACAGGTTTGTATGCTCAAGAAATCTATCAACCTGTACTGAATGTTAATTTAACTCTAGAAGCAGCATCTACATTAAGAAAAAATAAATCTATTGATTCAGTTGTTAGACGTATAGAAAGAAAACCTCAAGGAACAGATGTTTTTCCGCATGATACAAGATGGACAGCGGATAACTTTGGTCCATTAACCATTCCAAAAGCTGGAACAACAATAAAACTGTATAAAGAAAATCTCCCTTTATACAAAATGATTATAGATACGTATGAAGGAAATGATTTAAAGGTAACTGGTGATGAAATTAGAATCAACCATCAAGTTGTCGACTCATATACTTTCAAACAAAACTATTATTGGATGATGGGCGACAACCGTCATAATTCACTAGATAGTAGATTTTGGGGATTTGTTCCTGAAGATCATATAGTCGGAAAGCCAGTTTTTATTTGGATGAGTCTAGACCCAAATATTCCAATATCTAAACTTTTCGATAAAATCCGTTGGGAAAGAATGTTCACGACGGTTGGCGGAAGCGGCGAACCCGTTTCTTACTTTGGAATATTCATGATATTGCTTGTAGGCTATTTTGTTGCTGATTTTTTTATCAGAAGAAAAAAGAAAAGATCAGAAAAGTATTAAGATGAATGCCCTTTTGCTTCCCACTTATTTCCCGTCCATTAGCCAGTTTGCGGCAATGGTTCAGGCCGATACGATTACGTTTGAGATGGAAGACAACTTCCAGAAACAGACGAACAGGAACCGAATGTACATTTACAGTCCGAACGGTATTCAATTGCTTAATATTCCTGTAAAACATTCGAAAAGCGACAAGCATCAAAAGACAAAAGATGTGCGGATTGAAGATGCCTTCGATTGGCAAAAACAACATTTCAAATCGCTAGAAGCCGCTTACAGAACATCACCTTTTTTTGAATATTTTGAGGATGACTTATCGCCTATTTTTCAAAAAAAACATACTTTTTTGATGGATTTGAATTTTGAGGCAATGGAAATTGTTTCAGACTGTCTTGGCTTTGATTTTAACTATGGAAAAACCGAAGAATATTTCCATGAAGTTTCAGAATTTTCAGATTTCAGGCCTTTGGCAAATGGCAAAAAAGATACTTTAGAATTTGAACCATACACCCAAGTTTTTGAAGAAAAGCATGGCTATCTGAACAATTTGAGTATTTTGGACTTACTGTTCAATGAAGGAAGATATGCCTTAGAATATCTGAAAAAACAATCTCTTTAGCCTTTATTACGGGTTTTCGATTGCAAGCCTTGTCATGATCGGAAAGTGATCGGAATTGACAAAATCGGGATAGCTTTCAAAATTTTTGACCTGCATTTTTTTGTCCGCAAAAATATAATCGATTCTTGCTGGATAATATTTAAAGTTATATGATTTTCCGAAACCGCTTCCGGCTTCTTCAAAAGTATCGTTCAGCTTCCCGCGGATATTTCTGTACACAAATGAAAAAGCACTATTGTTCATATCCCCGCAGATGATTTCAGGAAGCTTACTGTTCTTCTTGTGGTTCATGATGATTTCGGCTTGCTCCTGTTGCTCCTTGAAAGCCTCGCTCATCCTTTTGATCATCTTTTTGGATTTCTGCTCGTTTATGCCATTTATGTCTTCATTGATTTCATGCACATCTGGCGTAATCTTGATAGACTGCAGGTGCATATTATAAACGCGAATCGTATCCTTCCCTCTTTTGATATCGGCATAAATTGCATTATTGCTGGAGTTCGGAAATACAATATCGCCTTTGCCAATTATCGGAAATTTAGAGAAAATAGCCTGTCCGGTTAACGTCTTTTCACCTTTCATCAAGATATATTTGTGCTTGTAGGCTCTCAAATTAATCTTCCCTTCAGAATATTCTTGAATACATAAAATATCCGGATTCTTATCGTTGATAAAATTGGCAATCAATTCAGGCACATCGTCTCTTTCAATCCATTTGTAAAGATTAAAAAGACGTACGTTATAACTCATTACCGTAAAATCATTATCAGAAGCCGGCAAGTCTGTAGTCGAAAATTTATAAAATTTATTGATAAATGTAATACCCATGAGTAGTACCAACGAAGAGAGCAGAATCTGCCTTTTCATCTGAATACCCCAATATATAAAAAAGAGCAGGTTTAATATCAGCATGAATGGCAGCATCAAGGTCAATACTGATAAAATAGGAAATAGTTTAGGAGCCAAAAAAGGTAAAATATAAGCAACAAACGTCAATACAGTCAGCACTATATTAAAGAAAAACATTGCTTTATTAAACCATGAAAGGTTCTTCATTTTTGGATAAACTATTTTGGGTTTCTAACAAAGATTAAAAAACTTTCTTTATTTTCCTGCCTTGAAAAGAAATTCTTTTTCTTCTTTCGTAAGGCTGTCATAACCAGACTGGCTTATCTTATCCAAAATTTCATCTATCTGCTGCTGGGTTTTATCCTTAACAACAATCTTGCTGGCTGTTTTCGGCTTAGGCTGGCTGACATTTCTGTGTACTTTTTTGAAAGGCGTTCCTTTTCTAGGCTTGAATAGATTGGCAAAAAAGTCGATGATTTTAGTCACGATAAGACTTAAGTCTGTTCCATTCTGCAATATCTTTATGTAAGCAAATCCAAATAAGGCTCCACCTAAATGTGCAATATGTCCGCCCATGTTATCTGTTGGAAGCTGAATCAAGTCTAAAATCAAAAAGACAAAAGCGATATGCCATAACTTGACAGTTCCAATCAGCAATAGTCTAATTTGATATAAAGGGGCATATGTTGCCGAACCGATAAGAACCGCCATAATAGCACCAGAAGCTCCAATAATAGGTGCTTTTACATTAAAAAGAAAAAAAGAACCGACAAAGACTAATCCTGCAAAAATAGCCCCAAGAATATAAACTCCTAAAAATTGCTTCTGGGTAAAAAAAGTCAAAAACAACCTGCCTGCAAAATTGAGCATGATCATGTTGAAAAGCAGGTGCAGTATACCGACATGAAGAAATCCATAGGTCAATATAGTCCAAGGCTTAACAATAAACTCTGAAGGATCGGATATTAACTGTAACCATGACATTATAGATAAATAAGTATCACTTGAAAAAGAATACAGCAAAAACAAAGGTATAGCAATGCCTATATTCCAGAAGATCAGCTGCTGTGTAATCCCTCCTGTTTTGTATTGCATTTTTAGATCATCAATAATTCCCATATACAAAAGATTAACTCCAGCGATTGTTATGAAATTGATTTTTCTTCCAATACCACATCATAAGAAAACCTACAACAGCTCCACCAACATGTGCAAAGTGAGCAATATTTCCTCCACCAAAGATGGACACTCCGGTTACACCAGAAAATAAATCTAAGGCAATAATAGCTGGAACAAAGTATTTGGCCTTTATCGGGATCGGAAGAAACAACATCATCAATTCAGCATTTGGAAACATAAATGCAAAAGCAACCAATAATCCATAAATTGCTCCTGAAGCACCGACCGCAGGAGTAAGATACGAACTTGCAAAATTATCCATGCCTGATTGTCCTAAAACCTGAACCCATTGTTGATTAAACATGCCTTTATTTAATAATTCTAAGATATCTTTTTCAGAAAACCCTGCATTCACAAGTTCTGTCAAGCCGCTATGAAAGAAATAATAATTAACGCCCGTATGAAGCAACGCAGCACCAAGACCGCAAGAAATATAGAAAAACAAGAATTTTTTTCCGCCCCAAAAGTGTTCTAAAGCGCTTCCAAAAGAATATAAAGCAAACATATTGAAGAAAATATGCATAATGCCCCCGTGCATAAACATATGCGTCAAAGGCTGCCAAGCATAAAATTGTGGATTTTCAAAAAAGTAAAGCGCCAAATAATGGTAAGCGATTTCGCTATTTCCAATTAACTGCGATCCAATAAAAAATATAATATTTATAATCAGTAGCTGCTTGACTATAGGCGTGATATTCATCATATTGCAAATTTTTTGTCTAAATCTTCAACACGCATCGTGATAAAGGTAGGTTTATGAAAAGGCGAAACATTCGGCTCTTTGCAGGCAAAAAGCCCGTTCACGAGATTTTCTTGTTCTTTCTCGGTCAAATACGTTCCTGTCTTGACAGCAAGGCTTTTCGCCATCGATTTTGCAATCGTGTCATTTTGGCTAAAGCTGCTTTCAGGAATGCCGTCTTGCAAGTCACTCAATAACTGTTCCAGCAGGATCGAGACTTCACTTTCTGTCACATTGACTGGCAAACCAGAAATAACAACGCTGTCCTCATTAACTTCTTCAAATACAAATCCGGTATTAACCAATGATTGCTCCAATTCAGAAATAAGGCTTATCTCCGAAGAAGAAAAATAAAGATTCAGCGGAAACAGCAATTGCTGGCTTGAAGCTTGATTGACAGTCATATTCGTCAAAAATTGTTCATACAGAACTCTTTGATGCGCTCGCTGCTGATCGATAATTACCATCCCCGATTTAATCGGACTGACGATATATTTCTTGTGAATCTGGTACGTCCTATAAACTGCTTCTTCTACTTCCTTTTCCTCAAAAAGAGAACCTGTCACTTCTTCCGACTCAAACTGAATATCTTGGATTTCGGTAATAGTTTCTGTGTCTTGTTTCAACCCTACATACAAACTTTCCCAGTTTGAAGGTTCCGGTTTTCTATAAGAACTTCCTCCTCCGCTATGACTGCTACTGTGGCTACCACTTCCGCTTGTATACGATTTTGTAGGCGCAGGATCTCCAAAAGGATTAAAATTAGCATCCACCTGAATTAACGGCATTGAAGCTTCTTTATTTTGGTAATCGTATGGCGTGTCAAGGTTTGAATCTCTGTCAAAATCCAAAACCGGTGCCACATTAAATTGCCCGAGACTATGTTTTATAGACGAACGCAAAATAGCATACAGCGCATGCTCATCGTCAAATTTTATTTCCGTTTTTGTTGGATGGATATTGATATCGATTGTATTCGGAGGCACATCTAAATAGATGAAATAACTCGGCTGGCAACCGTCTTTCAGCAACCCTTCATACGCTGCCATGATTGCATGATGCAAATAGCCGCTTTTAATGAAACGGTCGTTGACGAAGAAAAATTGCTCTCCCCTATTCTTCTTTGCAAATTCGGGTTTGCTGACAAAACCTTGTATGCCTACTATTTCAGTGCTTTCTTGTACCGGAACTAATTTTTCATTTGTCTTTCCTGAAAAAATATTTACGATACGCTGACGGAAATTCGACGCTGGAAGGTTAAAAAGCTCGCTCCCGTTATGATACATCGTAAAATGGATGTTAGGATGCGCTAAGGCAACTCTTTGGAATTCATCGACAATATGACGGTGTTCTACCGTATCCGATTTCAAGAAATTTCTCCTTGCCGGAATATTAAAGAAAAGATTTTTTACAGAAAAAGACGTCCCTTTTGGCAAAACGGCCACATCTTGGGAAACAAATTTGCTTCCTTCAATAATCAGGTGCGTTCCCAATTCATCTTGTTCTTGCCTGGTTTTCATTTCCACATGGGCAATTGCAGCAATAGAAGCCAAAGCTTCACCGCGGAAACCCTTCGTATGCAACGAGAACAGATCTTCTGCCACGCGGATTTTTGAAGTAGCGTGGCGCTCAAAGCACAAACGAGAATCGGTAACGCTCATTCCTAGTCCGTTATCGATGACCTGCACCAGTGATTTTCCGGCATCCTTAATAATCAGCTTGATATCTGTGGCTTTTGCATCGACCGCATTTTCAAGAAGCTCTTTTACTACGGATGCAGGTCTTTGGACGACCTCTCCAGCAGCAATCTGATTGGCGACATGATCGGGAAGCAATTGAATTATACTCGACATTCTGTAAATTTGTTGACTTCCAAAGTTACATAATTAATATAACAATTGAAAAATTAGAAAATAGGAAAACCCGAAAGTTTTTCACATAAAAAAGCCTATTTCTGATAACGGAAATAGGCTTCATCTATTGGGTTAATTCCTTTTATTTTGAAGACTGCTGTCTCAAATAAGCCATTTTTATAGCCGCAATTGCCGCTTCAGTTCCTTTGTTTCCATGAACACCGCCGCTTCTATCAATCGATTGTTGTTCGTTATTGTCTGTTAGTACACAGAAAATAACAGGAACATCCGTCTGAACATTCAGGTCTTTAATGCCTTGAGTAACACCTTCGCAGACAAAATCGAAATGTTTGGTCTCGCCTTGAATTACGCACCCGATAACAATAACCGTATCGACGTTTTGGGTGTCTATCATTCGTTTTGCGCCATAAACAAGCTCAAAGCTTCCCGGAACATTCCAACGAACAATATTTGCTGGTAAAGCATCACAATCTAAAAGCGCTTTCTCTGCACCCGAAAAAAGGCCTTCGGTTATTTTGTCGTTCCATTCCGAAACAACAATCCCAAACCGAAAATCTTTCGCGCTTGAGATCGTATTTTTATCGTATTCTGATAAGTTTTTATTAGCTGTAGCCATTGTAATTAGGTTGCGACTCGGTTTTTACAGATTCCCAAAAACGAAATCTGAAAACTGAAATCCAATTATTGTGCCAATCCAATCATTGCATCAATATTCATCGCTTCAGGAGCAGTTTCGTATTTCTCTTTGATTTCAGTGAAATATTTCAACGCTGCTTCTTTTTGCTTCAATACCAAAGCAGTCTGACCCGCTTTCAATAAGAAACGTGGCGTAGTCACATCATTTTGGTTCATTTCAGAAGCTTTGATGTAATACTCTAACGCTTCTTTTGGCTGATTCAATTGAGAAAAAGCATCACCGATAGCACCTTTTGCCACTACTGACAAAATCATATCGTCTGAGCTGAATTTTTCAAGATAGTCAATTGCTTCTTTATATTTTTTAGTATTCAAGTAAGCCATACCTGCATAATAGTTTGCCAAGTTTGCTGCATCTGTTCCTGAGTAATCTTCAGCGATTTGAATAAATCCTGGCTGTCCTTCAGAAACTTTAAGCGAAAGCGCATACAGAGAATCGCTCACCTTTGGGTCTTGAGAATCTGTTGCTTCTTGAAAATGTTTTTGAGCTTGGAACATTACGTTTGTAGCTTCCTCTTCTTTAGGCTCTACAATAAATTTCTTGTATAAAAGGTATCCAGCAGCCAAAAGCGCAACAGCACCAATAACGATGAAAATTCCTTTTTGATTTTTAGCAACCCATTCTTCGGTTCTAGAAGCACCTTCATCTAAAGAATTGAATACTCCTGCAGTCGTGCTATCTTTTTCTGATATTGCATCAATTGGGTCTGGTTCGAATTCGTTTTCTTCTTTTGGTTTAGGAGCCTTATATCCTCTTTTGTTATATGTTGCCATTAATTTTTAATTTAGTGAGGTGCAAAAATAAAATTTTTATTCAAATGTAAAAGATGTTTTTGTCGTTATTTTTCAATAATTTGCACGCTCTTAAAAAAATGATGGTAAAAATTACAAAGTTCTCACTATCAGCTGGCGTTTGCAGATGTATTTAAAAAAAATATCCTTATTCAATTATAAAAACTTTTCGGAAGCAAATTTCGAGTTTGACAGCAAGATAAACTGCTTTGTTGGCAAAAACGGCATCGGCAAGACGAATGTGCTCGATGCTATCTATCATTTGTCTTATGGCAAAAGCTATTTCAATCCGTTGGCGGTGCAAAACATAAAACATGATGAGGAATTTTTCGTAATCGACGGCGAGTTTGAAAAAGATGAAAGGAATGAACAAATTGTCTGCAGCCTAAAAAAAGGACAGAAAAAAATCCTGAAAAGAAACGGAAAACAATATGAAAAGTTTTCTGACCACATCGGATTTATTCCCTTGGTCATTATTTCTCCTGCCGATCGCGACTTGATTGTTGAAGGAAGCGAAACCCGAAGAAAGTTTATTGATTCTGTCATTTCGCAATTGGACGCTACTTACTTACAACAGCTGATTCAATACCAAAAGGTAATCATCCAGCGAAATGCTTTGTTGAAATATTTCGCCTTGAATCATGTTTTCGAAAGCACAACCTTGAGCATCTATAACGAACAGCTTCATGAGTTAGGACATTCTATTTTTGAAAAGAGAAAACAATTCTTAGAAGATTTTATACCAATTTTCAACAAGCACCATCAAGCTATAACTGGGAATGCTGAAACAGTACAGCTGGTTTACGAAAGTCAGTTGCATGAAAAAAAACTGCTGGCCTTATTTGAAGAAAGTCTGGCAAAAGATCGCGTCTTGCATTATACCACAGTAGGAATCCACAAAGATGATTTGTCTTTTGAAATCGACCACCATCCTATAAAAAAATTCGGTTCACAAGGTCAGCAGAAATCCTTTTTGATTGCCCTGAAATTGGCTCAGTTTGAATTTGTCAAAAAGCAAAGCAAGCAAAATCCAATATTGTTGTTTGACGATATCTTTGATAAACTAGATGAAACTCGCGTTGGAAAAATAATCGAAATGGTCAATAATGATGATTTTGGACAGTTATTTATATCGGATACACATCCTGAACGCACGGAAACTGTCATAAAATCAATGCACCAAAGCTATAAGATTTTTAATCTTTAATTCCGAAAAATCTGTTATCTCCTAGATTTTATGTTTAAAATTCTTAGAACTTATTCTGCCATTTAACATAAGTTTTCTTAATTTTATATACCTTTTTTAACCTACAAACTTCCCCGGTTTGTTTTTGAATGCGAAAAACGTTCTGACTATTGGCTTTCTTAACTTAAACCTGCACAAATGTTAGCTTCACTAAAACACAGAAAAGCAATCCACAGCGGACTTTTTATTTTTGTTATTTTATTGCAAGTGCTGATTTTTTCTTTATGGTACAATCAAAATACCAACGAAAACGAACTTGCGGATTCTTTCCAAAAAGCCAGCAAACAAAGCTTGGTGATGACTTATTCTGGCGAAGTGACAAAAAATTATTTCGATGCAGAAAATTCTTTCATGGAATACTTGTACAATTACGACCTGAACTCGCTGCATAAATACCGTAATTCGCTCGTAAAAATGACTTCTTATCTGGACAGCCTTAATCATGTCATGAATAAAGATGAGGAAGCGCTTCCCAACATCCAAAGCAAAAAAGAAAAAGAAAAAAAGATTATCGTGCTCCGAAAAGAATTGGACTCATTGATAAAATACAGAGTCGATCTTTTTTCTGAAGAAAAGCTGGAGCAATTTAATCTGAAGCCTTATAACCACAAGAAAGTCCTGAATTCGATTTCGTATGACACAATACGTTCCACAGATGGCGTGGAGAGAAAAGGCTTTTTCACGAGAATCGGCAACGCTATCGCTGGAAAATATGATGTAGAAAAAGAGGAACTTCATTATTATATGACCATGATGTACGGCTCGGTCGAAAAGACTGGAACGCCCGAAGAACAGATGGCTATGATTTTCAATACCACACAAAAGCATTACGAAAAAGAATTTGGGCGATTGAAAAATACCTATTCTAAATTAAGAGAAATTGACCGCGAGCTCATGATTGTTAATAAAAAAATCTTGAAAAACAGTCAAGACATTATCCTTTTATATGACAAATCGGTGCAAGAATCCAACAAGCTGCAATTCGAGAAAGCATTAGAAAATCTACGGAACAAACGAAGCCTAATTACCATCTTAATCATAGTAATGGCAATATGCACGGGACTGCTGCTGCTCTACTCTATTTTTGCCTACCATTTCGAAAAGAAATTAGCTGCTGCCAAAATAGAAGCCGAGAAAAATCTGGAATTCAAAAATCGTATCATCGGCATGTTGAGTCATGAAATGCGTTCTCCGCTGAGCATTATTTCGAATCTGACTCACAAACTGAAAGCTACAAAAATGAACAGCTCACAAAGCGAAATGGCCAAATCGTTGAATTTTACGTCAAATTCGCTACAGATTACCGTGAACCAGATTTTGGATTTCTTCAAAAATGAAAACGGAAAGCTGGTTTTATACAATTCCAAAATCATCCTTAAAGATGAAGTTTCAGCAATACTGGAATCGTTGCGATCGTTAGCAGATGCCAAAAAAATAGAACTGATCTCACACGTTGATGATTCCTTAGAAAATGAAGTCTGGGTTGACAGCGGAAAAATACATCAGCTGTTTTATAACATGATCGGAAACGCCATAAAATTTACCTCAAAAGGAAATATCACAGTGTATTGTCAATTTACTGATATAGGAGAAAAATTCAGGTTTGACGTAAAAATTCAAGATACCGGAGCAGGAATTCCAAAAGAGGATTTAGAAAAAATATTTGACAAATATTACCAAAGCAAGCACCATACCGAACAAGTCGGTTTTGGCGCTGGACTAGGCCTTAGCCTATGTAAAGAAATCGTGGAATTATACAACGGAGAAATTGCGGTAGAAAGCGAGCTCGGCAAAGGAACCGAGATCTCTTTCCATCTGTTTTTAGAAAAATCAGATGCTGCTCAGGAAACAAGCCAAACAAAATTGATTAACACTTATGGAAACGCCAAAATCAAAGTTGCAGTAGTAGACGATGACGCTATGGTGATGGCAGTATTAAAAAAAATATTGTCCGATATCAATTTCACCATGATAGGCTTCAGTTCTGAAAATACGATAAAAGAATACCTGCAAAAAGAAACCGTCGACATCATAATGACCGACCTTCAGATTGCCAATGCTTCTGGAATTGACCTTATAAAAGACATCAAAAACATGAGTAACAAAAATACCATGACACCTATTATAGCCATAACGGGCGACAGTTACATGAATTCGATTGAGCTGTCCAGCATACAAGCCGACGAGCTAATAATCAAACCCATAAATCGAGAAGAATTGTATTCAAAATTGCTGAAAGTACTACAATAAAAGCTTTTAAAATTACCCAATTTCACAAAAACTAATCCAATAAATTTTCTTAATATTGTTAGGCTGAAAACAGTCCATAATTTAAATTCTGATCAAAATGCTTTCACCAAAAACGCTTCAATTTTTAGAAGACCTCAAAGAAAACAACAACCGCGAATGGTTTTTGGCTAACAAATCATATTACGAAGAATACAAAAAAGAATACCATCAGCTGATTTCTGATTTTTTGGAAGAAATGGTTCCTTTTGACGATTCACTCCGAAATCTAGAACCTAAAAAATGTGCTTTCAGGATCAATCGCGACATTCGTTTTTCGAAAGACAAATCGCCATATAAAACCCACATGGGCATCTGGATGACAACCGACCAAAATCGCAGCAATTCTCCTGGTTATTATGTCCATATCGAAAAAGGAGGTAGTTTTATCGCCGTAGGATTGCATGTGCCAGAAGCAGCTGATTTAAAAAAGGTACGTAAAGAGATTGCCTATTTCTATGAAGATTTAGAAGAAATCGTAAACGACAAAGATTTTAAAAAGATATATCCAGAATTAGACAGAACCGAAGCCAATTCCTTAAAAACAGCTCCAAAAGATTATGAAAAAGACCATCCGGCAATTGAATTCTTAAAGCTCAAGAGCTTTACTGTATCTCAAAAACTGGACGACAAGTCGTTATTTGAAAAAGATTTTGTCAAAAAAACCGCAAAAAAATTGATTACCGCCAAGCCTTTGAACGATTTTTTAACTCGAGGTCTAAATACCGAGTAGTTCATTATGAATTACAAATCGTTTAAAGTACTTTTGCCGTTCATTTTTATTCCTCATCATAATGGAAATTCTCGCTAATTTTTCCCTTAAAAACTACAATACTTTTGGCATCGAGGCCAAAGCAAAGCAATTCGTTTCGGTGCATTCTGTTGAAGAACTCAAAACAGTTCTGCAGGAAAACCCAACACAAAAAAAATTCATTCTGGGCGGCGGCAGCAATATGCTGCTGACCCAAGACATAGACGCACTGACAATCCACGTTGACCTAAAAGGAAAGAAAATCATTGAGCAGACAGAAGATGCTGTCTGGGTTGAAGCCAAAGCCGGCGAAAACTGGCATGAATTTGTCTTGTGGACCATCGGCCAAGATTTTGGCGGATTAGAAAACATGTCGCTGATTCCCGGTAATGTAGGAACAACGCCTATACAGAATATTGGCGCGTACGGAACCGAGATCAAGGACACTTTTGTCTTCTGCGAGGCAATGAACATTGAAACCTTTGAAATTAAGAAATTCACGAAAGAAGAATGCAAATTCGGATACCGCGAAAGCATTTTCAAGAATGAAGCCAAAGGCCAATATATCATCGTTTCTGTTGTTTTCAAGCTTACAAAGCAAAAACACAAAATCAATATTTCGTATGGAGATATCGCAGCCGAGCTTACCAAAAAAGATATCGTGACACCAACGCTAAAAGACGTCAGCAATGCAATTATCACAATCCGCCAAAGCAAACTGCCTGACCCTAAAGAACTAGGCAACAGTGGAAGTTTTTTCAAAAACCCCATCATTCCGAAAAGTGATTTCGAAAGAATCCATCTTTTACATCCTGAAATGCCGAGCTATAGCGTTTCCGAAACCCAAGTAAAAGTTCCTGCCGGATGGCTCATCGAGAAAGCTGGATTTAAAGGAAAGCGTTTTGGCGATGCAGGTATACATAAAAACCAAGCTTTAGTCTTAGTCAATTACGGAAACGCTACCGGACAAGAGATCTTGAATGTTTCAAAGGATATCCAAAAAACGGTAAAAGAGCTTTTCGATATTGAAATTGAAGCGGAAGTGAACGTGATTTAATCAAAAATAAGCTTTCGAAATTCAGAGAAAAATATAAAAATCGTAATGGATAATTTTCTTAATTTTAATTAAGATTCAGAATTGAAATTCCGCATTTCAATTGTACCTTTGCACACATTTTTTAAAGACACCAAGCTTATATGTTGAACATTATTTTTTATGCATTTATCGGGGTTGTAGCTGTACAATTATTCTACTATATCATTGTTTTTGGAAAATTTTCTTTTGCAAAGCCTCAGAAAAGCACTCCGAAAAGAATTCCTATTTCAGTCATTGTCTGCGCTAAAAATGAAGAAGAAAATGTAAAAAAATTCATCCCGCTTCTGGCAGAGCAAAATTATCCCGACTACGAGATTATCTTGATTGACGATGCTTCAAGCGATTCGACTTTAGATATTTTCGAGGAATTTGAAAAACAATATCCTAACATACGCTTAGTAAAAGTGCAGAATAACGAAGCCTTCTGGGGCAATAAAAAATTCGCGCTTACCTTAGGAATAAAAGCGGCCAAAAACGAATATCTTTTGTTTACCGATGCCGATTGCTATCCGTCAACAAAAGAGTGGATCAAAGAAATGAGCTCGCAATTCACCATGAGCAAGACAATTGTCCTAGGTTATGGGGCTTATGAGAAAATTGCAGGTTCCTTCCTAAATAAAATCATACGTTTTGAAACGATGCTTACTGCCGTACAATATTTTTCATGGGCAAAAATGAAGCATCCGTATATGGGTGTTGGACGAAATCTGGCTTACAAAAAAGAAGAATTCTTTAATGTAAACGGATTTATCGACCATATGAAAATCCGATCTGGCGACGATGATTTATTCATCAATCAAGCTTCAAGCGGAAAAAATACGACTATCTGCTTTACGCCCGAAAGCTTCACTTTTTCTGAACCGAAAAAATCATTCAAGGAATGGTTTGATCAAAAAAGAAGGCACGTTTCAACCGCAACCTTCTACAAACCATTTGACAGGATGCAGCTTGCTATTTTCTTCTTGTCGCAGTTTCTTTTTCTCGTTATGGCAATACTCCTGCTTGCATTCCAATACAACTGGATGATTATAACACCTATCGTAGCCGGAAGATATATCTTTTCTTGGGTTTCTTTAGGCTATGGCGCAAATAAATTAAGAGAAAAAGACGTTATGTATTGGTATCCTGTTATAGAAATTGCGCTTATATTCACGCAATTGAATATCTTTATAACAAATATCTTTTCAAAGCCGGTACATTGGAAATAAAAAAACAAATAGAGAAAGCTAAAATCGGAGACCAAGTTGCCTTCACTTCTCTATTGGATTATTATTGGAACGAGGTGTACGGATTCATGCTCCAAAGAACCCAAAACGAAACGGACGCGGAAGACATTACAATCGAGACTTTCGCAAAAGCTTTTGACAAAATCTCCACCTATAACCCTGATTTTCAATTCAACACTTGGCTTATTTCTATCGCAAAAAATGTCCATATCGACATGCTCCGCAAGAAAAGATCCACGCTTTTCGTTGATATTACTGATGAAGAAGACAATCAGGCCTATAATATTGCCGATAGTTCTCCTTCCGCAGAAGATAAATTGATTACGGAGCAAAATTTGTCACGTCTTCTGCAATTCATCAAAGAACTCAAACCTCACTATCAAGAAGTCATCCAACTCCGCTATTTCCAAGAATTAAGCTATCAGGAAATCTCCGAAGAACTACAAGAACCCTTGAGCAATGTAAAGATAAAACTGCTCCGTGCCAAAAAACTCTTGGCTGAAATTATCAAAAACAAAAGATAATACTTCTTTTTAATCCTATCTTTTTTAACAGCCACTATTACAAAAAATCGTAATTTTATGTGGTTAACCAATTGATATACTTAAAATGAAACAAAAATTATTTTTTATGCTGTTCGTGATTTTTTCTGTCACGGCAGCAAAAGCACAATTTACGACTCCGAATACCGGAGTAAGCTGGAGCCTTGATGATTTGATGGCCAATGCTCCTTCGGCAGTAAGTCTCACGGGAGGAATTTACACCTTATCACAAAACCTTACGATTGCTCCTACTGACAGTATCATAATCGATACTGATGTAACATTACACATCAACGCAGATGTACAGATTACCGTGCAGGGAAATTTTACGTCTGATTCTGATGCTATCACGATTACAGCAACAAACACCGCCACACCCTACAATACCATTACTTTTGAATCAGGTTCCAGCGGTTATTTCAGGAATACGACGATCAATTACGGAAAAGGAATACGGGTGGCTACGCCTGACTTCGAAATGCAGTCCTGCGTAATGGCATATCATATGAACGGAACAACGACAAGCGGAGCCATTACCTTTTCGACTGGAGGAAATGCGCTGATCAACAATTCCAGGTTCTTATTCAATTTTTATCCAGCTTTCAATTCAGGAGCTAATCAATCAGTTGCTCCAAGACTGACCAACAATTATCTAGAAGGAAACAACCAATCCAATGGAAACCGTCCGCAAATCAATATGGGTCCAAGTGGTGCAGATACGCTACGAATCGTTGGAAACACCATAAAAGGCGATCGTACTAAAATCATGACTGGCGGTATTGGAGCGTCGAACCTATTGGGAGGAGGTCAGCTTAAAGTCATCATCGACAACAATATTATTACAGACAACCGTTACGGCATTACTGTTATTGGAGCTGCTTCATCAGGATACATCAGAGGAAATATTATTGAAAATAATAATACACAAAATATCCCTGCTCAAGGAGGAAGTGGTATTTCACTTAGCGCTTCAGGAGCGACCACCATGAATATTATTGCCAGCCGTAACCAAATCCGAAGAAATCTTTGGGGAATTACGGTTATCGGAACGGCAAGAATCAATCTTGGCGATACAAATACAGCTACTTTAAACGAAGGAGGCAATGTCTTTTCCGAGAACGCAAATGGCGGAGCAACATACGCATTATTCAACAATACGGCGCTGCCAATCATGGCCATGGACAATTGCTGGATTGAAGGGGCTGAACCAACTGCAGCCGATGTCGAAAATGTAATCAGCCATCAGGTTGATGACAACACTTTAGGACCGGTGACTTTTACTCCTTTTGGCTGTGATGCCTTATCAGTTCCAGGATTCGCTACTTCAAAACCTATTATTTATCCGAATCCGAGCAAGGGAAAAATCAATATCGAGATGGCTGAAAGCGGCACAATAAGCATATTCGCTATCAATGGCATGTTTATCCAAAATTTCGATTTAAATGAAGGAAGAAATACTATTGATGTAGATCTTCCAGCTGGGATTTATATTACAAAAACCGAAACACAAGGTAAAAATTTCAGTAATAAATTAGTTATTCAATAACAAAATCAGATTCAAAATCTCAAGGCAAGTCTAGCTAGGCTTGCCTTCTTTTTATGGATAACAAAGTATATTAACGCATTACAAATTATAAACATAAAAAACCTACAAAAACTTTAAAAAAAGTACAATAAAAAAGTTAACAATTTCGTTATACTACTAAACAATTCCAGCTTATGGCAAACATCTACGCTAACTTTAAATTATGCAATCATGTCAAACCTCAACATTTTTAAACAAAGCTGGAATGAAATTGTTTTTGAAGGCAGAAACAAGGAATATGGCGCGTACCAGCTACGCCAAGAGAATCCAAGAACTACTTTAAAAGCATTGTTCTTTGGAATACTCGCTTGTGCTTCTTTACTTAGCATACCTGTAATTTCTGGACTATTAAAAAAAGAAGTGCCCAACGTCACTGATGCTCCTTATGTCCTTCCAGATGCCATTCTTGTAAATACAGAAATTTTCAAAAAGACGAAACCTGAGGCACCTGCTAAAAAATCAGAACCTGAGAAATCTTCAGAAAAACAAATCAAAAATGTAACTCCTACTGTAACTGATGCGAAAGACACTCCCAACGAAGTACAAGAGATAGATCCTACCAAAAATATCAAAACAGGAGATTCTGATAATCCAGGAGACAATAAGGGCAACATTGCACTCGGAAACAGTTCATCTGATGGAAAAGGAAACGAAACAACGTATGACTCTGGTACAACAAAGGGCAACGATACTGGAAACGAAATACTTAATATTGGAGTGCTTCAAGCAAACCCAGAATTCCCAGGAGGCATTAAGAACTTTTTGGCTTTAGTAGGGAAAAAATTCAAGACTCCCGAAATCGACGAGCAAGGAATAATGAAAATCTTTGTCTATTTTGTTGTTGAAAAAGACGGAACGTTGAGCAACATCAAAGTGTTGAGAGATCCAGGATACGGATTAGGCGAAGAAGCCATACGTGTCTTGAAATCTATAAAAACAAAATGGAAACCTGGCATACAAAATGACAAACCTGTTAGAACGGCTTACAATCTGCCTATCAGTGTCGATATCAAAAATAATTAATTTGAGTAGTTAACTATTTTTATTTTCAAAAAACCCTGCGAACTGTGCCTGCAGGGTTTTTTATTTAAGAACGATTCACTTTTTCATGCCGGCTAAAAACCCGTATTTCGCTAACATCACATTAACGTATTAAATAAAAACATTCGTTATCTTTGTGCTTTCAAAATAGAGTTTATGGAAACCGTTTTAGATACTGCCGTTTTACCTACAGGAAAACCAAAATGGCTAAAGGTAAAACTACCTATTGGCCAAAAATATACAGAACTTAGAGGATTAGTAGACAAATACAAGCTGAATACGATCTGTACCTCAGGAAGTTGCCCGAATATGGGTGAATGCTGGGGCGAAGGAACTGCTACCTTTATGATTTTAGGGAATGTATGTACGCGTTCTTGCGGTTTTTGCGGTGTAAAAACAGGAAGACCAGAAACAGTTGATTGGGACGAACCTGAAAAAGTGGCACGCTCTATCAAGATTATGAACATCAAGCATGCAGTAGTAACAAGCGTTGACAGAGACGACTTGAAAGACGGAGGCTCGATTATCTGGATTGAAACTGTAAAAGCCATCCGAAGAATGAATCCCAACACTACGCTAGAAACACTAATTCCTGATTTCCAAGGAATTGAAAGAAATATCGACCGAATCGTAGAAGCTAATCCAGAAGTAGTTTCGCACAACATGGAAACCGTTAGAAGATTAACTCGCGAGGTTCGAATTCAAGCAAAATACGACAGGAGCTTGGCCGTTTTAAAATACCTAAAAGAAAAAGGAATCAATAGAACCAAATCAGGTATCATGCTAGGTCTTGGAGAGACTGAAGAAGAAGTAATCCAAACATTACATGACTTGCGCGATGCTAATGTTGATGTAGTAACCATAGGACAATATTTGCAGCCAAGCAAAAAACACTTGCCGGTAAAAGAATTTATCACGCCAGACCAATTCGCGAAATATGAAAAAATCGGTTTGGAGCTAGGTTTCCGCCATGTAGAAAGCGGTGCTTTGGTGAGATCTTCTTACAAAGCCCAAAAACACATTTTATAAGTCATAAATCCAAAGACGAAAGTCTTAAAGCCGTTTTTATAAATGCTTTTGTTTTTCTGACTTTAAAAACTTGTTGACTTTAAAACTTTATGACTTTAAAAACTAGAATTGCTATTAATGGATTCGGCAGAATCGGAAGAAACTTATTCCGCCTTTTGCTTAACCACCCGACTATCGAAGTCGTAGCCATCAATGATATTGCAGACAACAGAACAATGTCGCATTTAGTGAAATACGACAGTATTCATGGCGTTTTGCCCTTCGAATGTTCTTCTGATCAAGAGAATATTATCATCGATGGAAAACCCTATCCCTTCTTCCATGAAAAAAGCATCTCGAATCTCGATTGGAAATCGCTCGATATTGATGTCGTAATCGAATCGACAGGAAAATATAAGACCTTTGAAGAAATCAACCTTCATATCCTGGCGGGTGCAAAAAAAGTAATTCTTTCTGCCCCTTCAGAAACCGACAAGATTAAGACGGTTGTTCTGGGCGTAAACGAACATATCCTTGATGGTACGGAGAAAATCATTTCTAACGCCAGCTGTACGACAAACAACGCTGCACCGATGATCAAAGTCATCAATGATTTATGCGGTATCGAACAAGCTTATATTACCACTGTACATTCTTACACTACAGACCAGAGTCTTCACGATCAGCCTCATAAGGATCTTCGAAGAGCTAGAGGCGCGGCACAATCTATCGTTCCCACAACAACGGGCGCGGCAAAAGCACTTACAAAAATTTTCCCTGAATTGGATGGCAAAATTGGAGGAAGCGGTATTCGTGTTCCTGTACCCGATGGATCTTTGACAGACATCACTTGTTATGTAAAACGAGAAGTTTCTATCGAAGAAATCAACAAAGCTTTTCAACATGCCTGCAGCAACGAATTCAAAGGATTCATGGCCTATACAGAAGACCCTATCGTTTCGGTAGATATTTTAGGCAATAGAAATTCCTGTCTTTTTGACTCACAGCTAACCTCTGTAATTGACAAAATGGTAAAGGTTGTTGGCTGGTATGATAATGAAATCGGATATTCTTCGCGCATTATCGATTTAATTTCATTAACAAATAAGAAATAGCTACTTTTATCCCTTATCAAGGGCTTTAAAATGAAGTATTTACCACCACTACTCTTTATTCTCTTATTTAATTCCCTGCTGTATTCACAGCAAAAAAAAACCGCGTCTACAAAAGTCGACAGCGTTGATTACTACATTCAGCTGGCAAGTTTCAATCTAAAGATCAATAATTATCAAAATGCTTTAGAAAGTTCTCAAAATGCCATTGAGTTTTCACAAAAAAAAGGCGACAAGGCACAGGAAGCAAATGCTTATACTTTTTTAGGAAGTATTTATTTTGAACTTAAAAAATACGATGATGCTATTGAGACGTATGTACGCAGCATCTCGTTATATAATGACCTAGAACCTTCTACAGAGCAGGCTTACTGCTATTACAATCTCGGATTGTGTTACATGGAAAAGGGAAAATACGGTGTGGCAGAAATCTATTTTGACAAAGCCAATGCGATTTATGAAATCATTGAAATTCCTGATGCTAAAGAACTCCTGAACCTCCAGAAAGGAATTCTTTATAAGGCCAAAGGAAAAACACAGTTAGCATCGTCCATCTTCAATACGATTATTGCCAAACCCGACAACGATGACAGTTTTAAGACCAAGGCAGAAGCCTTGTACCAGATGGGCACAATTGAGTTCGAAGCTGGCCGGAGCCATCTTGCCTTAAATTATCTCAACCGGGCCTTAGAGTTAAACTCGAGAAGCGATAATTTCGAACAAAAATCCAAAATCCTGAAGCTAATCAGTGAGGTTTATGAAATGATGATGGACATCGATAATTCGTTTCTTTACTTGAAAAAACACTTGGTCTTAAAAGATTCCATCATACAGTTAAACAGCAAAAAAATTGGGGCAGAAGCTTTCGAAAAATTCAAAGAAAGCGAGCAAATGAAAACCATAAAACAAAAAGACAAAGAAAATCGCGAGCAGAAAAAATTGATCAAAGTTTCCAAGCTTACCAGCGTATTGAGCA
The DNA here is from genome assembly GCF_003634455.1 of Flavobacterium endophyticum. Taxonomy (GTDB): domain Bacteria; phylum Bacteroidota; class Bacteroidia; order Flavobacteriales; family Flavobacteriaceae; genus Flavobacterium; species Flavobacterium endophyticum. Next base: position 580,825 of record NZ_RBLC01000001.1, read on the forward strand.
TTGCCTTGATTACGATTCTCTCACTACTAAGCTTGTCGTTATATAAAAACAACATCATCCGGAACAGAACGAACAAACAGCTACAGGAAAAAAATACGGAACTTGAAATCGCAAAAGACAAGGCAGAAAAAGCCTCTCAAGCAAGAGCCGAGTTCTTATCAACCGTAAGCCATGAGCTTCGAACGCCTCTAAATGCCATTAACGGAATCACACACCTTCTGATTGAAGAAAACCCGAAAAAATCCCAAATTGATTACCTTAAGTCACTGAAGTTCTCCGGAAATTACCTGCTGACTTTTATAAATGAAATCCTAGAAATCAACCGAATCGAGTCAAATAATATTGAAATTGAAAAAATCTGCTTCAACCTTAGGCAGCTTCTAATTGACATACAGAATTCGCTAAAAGAAATCGCAAGCCAAAATAACATCAATTTCGGATTAGAAATAGATCCTGAAATTTGCAAGACATTTTCTGGTGACCCGACAAAACTTTCCCAGATTTTCATGAATCTGATCAATAATGCCTTAAAATTTACGGAAAACGGAACTGTAATTGTCCGCGCAAAACTTCTGGACGAAACAGAAACCAAGCAGAACATTTATTTTGAAATCGTAGACACGGGCATTGGAATTCCAGAAGAAAAGCAAGAAATTATCTTTGAAAGCTTTTCGCAAGGCTCTGTTGAAATCAACAGAAAATACGGCGGAACTGGCTTAGGACTGGCTATTGTAAAACGATTGGTCACAATGCTAGGCGGCACCATCAAATTAGAAAGTACTATTAAAAAAGGATCTAACTTTAATTTCAGCCTAGAATTAGATAAAGGAATTGAAAACCATGAAATCTTAAAACTCTATACAAACGATAGTGATTTTATCGATAAAAAAGTGCTTCTTGTTGAGGACAACAAAATCAACCAGATGGTGACCAAAAAAATGCTAGAAAAGAAGCAGATTGAATGTGAAATTGTCGAAAATGGAGAAGACGCCATAGAAGCTGTCAGAAACAACAAATACGATTTGGTACTGATGGATGTGCATCTTCCAGGCATAAACGGAACCATTGCTACTCAAAGCATTCGAAAATTCGACAAGAAGACTCCGATTATTGCACTCACCGCCATTTCCTTAAACGAAAACAGAGAAATGTTGCTTTCCTTCGGAATGACAGATGTTATCACCAAGCCATTCAATCCAGAAGCCTTCTACAGGGTTATTGCAGAAACGATGAACAGCAATTAGTTTCTAGAAATCAGCTCTTTGATAAGCGTCCTAACTTTTGGCTCAGCCTTTTTAGCCGCTTCCAATACTTCCTGATGAGAAACCGTATCGATGTTGTGCTCGTCGCCCATATCCGTAATCACAGAAATACCAAAACACTGCATGTCCATATGGCGGGCAACAATAACTTCAGGAACCGTTGACATTCCAACGCAATCCGCACCAAGAATTTTCACCATTCTGTATTCCGAAAGTGTTTCAAATGTCGGCCCTTGTAGTCCGTAATAAATACCATCCTTCACTTCGATGTTCAGTTCAATAGCAATCGCTTTGGCTTTGTTGATCAATTCTCTAGAATAAGGCTCGCTCATGTTGACGAATCTCGGACCAAATCTTTCATCATTTTTTCCTCGAAGCGGATGTTCGGGCATCATGTTGATATGATCGTAAATGATGACGATATCTCCCACTTTATAAAAAGGATTCACGCCTCCAGAAGCATTAGAAACAACCAACTTCTGCACGCCAAGATATTTCATTACTCTTACCGGGAAAGTCACTTCTTTCATGTCATATCCTTCATAAAAATGGAAACGGCCTTGCATGGCCACCACCTTTTTAGTTCCGATAGTTCCAAACACTAAAGCGCCTTTATGGCCTTGCACCGTTGAAACCGGAAAATTAGGAATTTCGTTGTATGGCAACGTAAATTCAATCTGAATATCCTCGGTAAAACCTCCCAATCCAGAACCAAGGATTACTCCATATTCTGGCGAAAAATTAGTTTTTGATTGTATATAATTAACTGTTTCTTGAACTTTTTCCCACATAATTTAAAATAGTTTTGTCAAAATCATTACCGCCAGAAATAAAATGGCTTTTTATCGGAAGATAGAAAAGCTGGCTGTCTGGAAGCCTTCCTCTTAATCTGACGAAATCTTTTTCGGTCGTGATTATTTTTTTATCCTGCGCTTTATTTTTTATCTCTGCAATGTCTTTTTCCGTAAAATGATGATGGTCCGGAAATGTCAGGATTACATCGTTTTCGCTTTGCAAATATGCAAAAAACGGTTCGGGTTTGGCTATTCCTGCCAAAAGTAATTTATCAACAGGCTTGATTTCGGAAACAGAAAGCTGCTTTTCTTCCGAAAACACAAATTCATCATAGGCTATCGAGGTAAAACATAACTTTTGGTCAGAATCAATTTTTAGCTTTTTCTGAATTCTATCCTGCTCTTTGGCAGATAAATCAGGCGGGCATTTTGTGACTATGATAATTTTTGCACGTTCCGCCCCATTTCTGCTTTCGCGAAGGTTTCCTGCTGGCAAAATAAGATCATCTGAATACAAATCCCCGTAAGAAGTCAGCAAAACATAGAGCCCTGCTTTTACTTTTCTGTGCTGAAAAGCATCATCTAGCAAAATGATATCAGGCTGTGAAATCTTCAATAACTGCTCAATTCCGTTCCTCCGATCTGCATCCACAGCAACTTGGATGTTGGGAAACTTTTTATAAAACTGGAAAGGCTCATCTCCTAAAATTGATGCATCTGAATTTTCATCGGCTAAGACAAAACCTTCTGAATTTCGTTTGTAACCGCGACTCAATGTCGCTATCTTGTAATTAGGAGAAAGCAGACGGATCAAATATTCAATCTGCGGTGTTTTACCCGTTCCTCCAACGCTCAGGTTGCCGACAGCTATTATGGGAAGATCAAAAGAATACGATTTTAAAATTCCTTTGTCAAAAAGAAAATTCCTAATGCTGGCAATAAGACCGTATAAAATAGAAAAAGGGAAAAGTATTTTTCGCAATAACATCATAGTACGAAAGTATAATATTTTATCTTTGAAACATAAAGCTAGGGCATATTTGCGACTATTGAATTCTACTTTGCCTATTCATGCTTTTTGGCAATTTAAGCCTAATTTTTAAAATTATGAAGATAAAAGAAATTATTTCGGTCCTAGAAACTATGGCGCCTTTAGCTTATGCAGAGGATTTTGACAATGTTGGATTACTTGTCGGAAATCAAGACGATAAAGCCACGGGAGTTTTGGTTTGCCATGATGCTTTAGAAAACGTAATCGAAGAAGCTATTTCAAAAAAATGCAATTTCGTTGTCTGTTTTCATCCGATTTTATTTTCGGGGCTGAAAAAAATTACCGGAAAAAATTATGTAGAACGTGCCGTCTTGAAAGCCATCAAAAATGATATTGCAATTTATGCCGTACATACAGCTTTAGACAATCACCAAAATGGCGTGAATAAGATTTTTTGTGATGCTTTAGGACTGAAAAACACAAAGATATTAGTTCCTAAAGAAAATTTTATCCAAAAATTAATCACTTATACGATTCCAGAAAATCACCAGAAATTACGAAATGCCTTATTTGACGCAGGCGCTGGAAATATCGGCAATTATGAAAACTGCAGCTTTAATTCGCAGGGAATTGGCAGCTATCAAGGCAACGAGAATAGCAATCCCGAAATTGGTGAAAGAGGCGAATTTGTAGAAAATACAGAAATAAAAATAGAAGTCACTTTTGAAAAACACCTGCAAAGCAAGATTTTAAAAGCTTTATTTTCAAATCACGTTTATGAAGAAGTTGCCTACGAAATTTATGACTTGCAGAATTCCCATCAGAATATAGGCTTAGGAATGGTCGGCGAACTAGAAATCGAAATGCCTGAGAAAGAGTTTTTAGAATTTGTAAAAACCAAGATGAAAGCCGAAGGAATCCGTCATTCCGAATACCTTGGAAAACCGATAAAAAAAGTAGCCGTGCTTGGCGGTTCGGGAAGTTTTGCAATTAAAAAGGCAATTCAGGCCGGAGCAGATGCTTTTTTGACCGCAGATTTGAAATATCATCAGTTTTATGAGTCTGAAAATCAGCTACTTTTAGCAGATATAGGGCATTACGAAAGTGAACGCTATACAAAAAATTATATAGTTGATTATCTTACGAAAAAAATTCCTAATTTTGCAATCATTTTATCAGAAGAAAATACAAATCCAGTTAAGTACTTATAGAATATGGCGACTACAAAAGAATTGAGTGTTGAAGACAAGTTAAGAGCGATTTATGATCTACAGTTAATCGACTCAAGAATTGACGAAATCAGAAATGTTAGAGGTGAATTGCCTTTGGAGGTGGAAGATTTGGAAGATGAAGTGGCTGGCTTGAGCACACGTCTTGACAAATTGAAAAACGATTTGGAAGTTATCGAAGAGCAGATTAAAGTAAAAAAGAATGCTATCGACGAACATAAAGAAGCCATCAAAAAATATACAAAACAGCAAGAAACTGTTCGTAACAACAGAGAATTCAACTCTTTGACTAAAGAAGTTGAGTTCCAAGAGCTAGAAATTCAATTGGCTGAAAAGCAGATTAAAGAAATGAAAGCTTCTATCGAGCACAAAAAGCAAGTGATTTCAGATTCTAAAGAAAAATTAGAAGCAAAATCGTCTCACTTAAAGCATAAAAAATCTGAATTAGACGCTATCATGTCTGAAACAGAAAAAGAAGAAACTTTCCTTTCTGAAAAATCAGCAGAATATGAAGCGCTGATTGAGGTAAGATTATTGCAAGCTTACAAAAGAATCAGAAGCAGTGTTCGCAACGGACTAGCTGTCGTTTCAATTGAAAGAGGTGCATCAGCAGGTTCTTTCTTTACGATTCCGCCACAAACACAAATGGAAATCGCTTCTCGTAAAAAAGTAATTACCGACGAGCATTCCGGAAGAATCTTAGTCGACGCAGCATTAGCTGATGAAGAAAAAGAAAAAATGGAGAAATTATTTTCAAAATTCTAGATATATTTAGTCCCGATAATCATCGGGACTTTTTTTTATGAAAAAAATCAGCAACCTGCTTCTCGCTAAATCTATCGGATTATATATTAATCTCCTTAGCTATGTGTCGCCAAAAAAAGCGTCGCAATTGGCCTATAAGTTTTTTAGCGAACCGAGAACAGGAAAGCTTTTTTCAGACCAGATGCCCGAAGTCTTAAAAAATGCCAAGACTGAAATTCTGGAGATGAGAGAACATCAATTCCCTGTCTATATCTGGGAAGGCAATGACACATATGTCCTTTTAGTCCATGGCTGGGAAAGCAATGCTTCTCGTTGGGAAAATTTCCTTCCCTACCTAAAACAATCAGGATGTTCCATTATTGCGTTAGATGCTCCAGCTCACGGCTTATCTTCGGGAAGGGAGTTCAACGTTCCGAGATATGCTGAATTTGTAGATGTCGTTGTCGAAAAATACAAGCCGCAGTTTTTAATCGGCCATTCTATGGGAGGCGCCACTTCTTTATACTACCAGCATCTTTACCAAAATAAGGCAATTGAAAAGATGGTCCTCTTAGGCGCTCCGTCTGACTTACAGACTTTAGTCCTAAATTATGCAAAGCTATTAAGCTTGAATATGAAAACTATCAGCATGATCGAAAATCATTTTCTAGAGCATTTCAAAATCAAGGTAGAAGAATTTTCTGGAAAGATATTTGGTTCCAGAATAAAAGTAAAAGGCTTGATCGCCCATGATATCGATGATGATGTAGTTTCTTTTGAAGAAGCTAAAAAGATAGTAAGTTCATGGAAAGAAGCTACCTTTATTGAAACCCGCGGCTTAGGCCATAGCATGCACGACGATATCTTATACAAGAAGATTTGTTCCTTTTTATTCGAAGGAAATTATATGGATAACAAAAGAGCATCGTAATCGATGCTCTTTTTAGTTATTTCTTAATGATCTTTTTGGTTTCTGACCTATTTCCGTCTACGACCTTCACAAAGTACAATCCTTGAGAAAAAGAACTCAAATCGATTGCATTATCTTCAGAGATTGCAGCTCCATAAATGCGTTGCCCTACAGCATTACAAATCTCAACTCTTGCGTCTGCAGATAAGTCTTTTGTCTTGATCGTCAGCCTATCTGTTGCTGGATTCGGATATACAATAAACTCCAACCCGCTAACCTCATCCACACTTAAAAACTCACTCTGCACTTGAAGAATAGCTGCCTGCATGTTAGGAATTGGTCCGATATTACCACCTGTTCCTTGTGGTATTCCAGTAGATTGAAGAAGATTCCTCATTTGTATAGGCGTCATGTAGTTGCCCGTGAGGCTATGGTAATACGATTGCAACACGATTGCGCAAGAAGCGACTATTGGCGTTGCCGAACTCGTCCCAGAAAAATTAGTATAGTATTGGTTGAAATCGCCACCAATCTGTTGGGCGTCTCCATAACCAGATGCAAAAACGCCAGTTCCCCAAGCATGCACATCTACCCTAGCACCATAGGTACTAAAAGAAAGCTTGTTATGATTGATGGTATTATCACCAGCTCCGACCATAATGGCACCGCTGTTTCCTCTGTTTCTATAATTCAGGTAAGGTGCCGAATCTAAATTTTCCGCTCCGTTTCCTGCTGCTGCTACAATTATTATCCCTGCATCGGTTGCCGCTTTGGTTAGATCCCAAACTGCACCCACATATTCGGCTGGACCGTAGTTTCCTTGAGCTCCGGTTGCCTGCATTTCATAAATCAAAATATCCCCAGCGGCTGAATTAGCGATAGCCTGAGTAACTGCTGCAACGCGATTGTAGCCTGATGTCTGCCACTCAGGAGCCAACATCATTTGTGCTGCTCCATAAGCCATTCCAGAAATACCATAAGCACCTTTGTCGCCATAAACAATTCCAAAAACGGCGGTACCATGTTCTGAATAACTTGTCGTCACACTAGATGAAATGTTCATTCCTGGTGCTAATATTACATTTCTTTCGTTAAGATCTTCGTGCTCACTATTAAAACCGTATTCGACATCACGAATTCTGATACCAGCACCAGTCAGGTTTAATCCCCATGCATATGTCATGTTTACTCCCGGATTAGGCTGGATATAAGTCTGGTTTACTTCAAAATTAGGAGTTGTTGGCGGAATATCAGCAGGCGGCTGTATAGGCTCCAAGGAACTCAACGAGCAATATTCAACTTCCGGAAATTCTTCTAATTTTTTTGCTAGCGTAAGCAACCTATCGTTTGTAGGATTATTAATTTTTATCTTAAGTATGTTTCGCAGTTTTGCAACCGAATGCCCTTTGCCTGTCAATTCGATAGCTTTCTGTTCTAATTCATCAAGCTTTTCATCAGAAATTTCTATTCCTTTTTCTAGAACTAGGCCATATTCTTGCTGCAGCGCCTTAAAACCTGGGATTGATTGCGCTACCGAATTATATGATGCTTCATCAAAATGCAATGATGTATCAAACGAAACATACAGCTCGTGCGCATTACTGCCTTTTTCTAAGGCAAAATCTCCTTTCCTGTTTTGTCCGTAGGAAGCTACTATCGAAAGCAGGATCAAATGTATAATCAAGGTAATTTTTTTCAAAATAATAAGCTTAATTGATTAGTACTCTAAATTTGGTGCAAGATATATAATTTTAAGACACGCAGTTTTGGCTCGCGTTAATATTTAGTTGTTTTAAAGCAGCTTATATAAATTTTCTTGATGTTTTTCTAAAATACAAATTAACCCTACCTTTGCCCTATGGAAGAAAATCTCAAGCGACTCAATAAATTCATAGGCGAAACGGGCTATTGTTCCCGCCGTGAAGCCGACAAGCTTATCGACGAAGGCCGTGTTAGCATCAATGGAAATGTAGCAGAAATGGGAACAAAGGTTTCTACAGAAGATGAAATTCGTATTGATGGCAAGCTGATTGTCAAAAAAAGAGACAAGCCGGTATATCTTGCTTTTAACAAGCCTGTAGGTATAGAATGTACGACCAACTTGGAAGTCAAAAACAATATTGTCGACTATATCAATTATCCGAAAAGAATTTTCCCTATCGGACGTCTGGACAAAGCCAGCGAAGGCTTGATTTTCATGACAAATGATGGCGATATCGTCAATAAAATTCTGAGAGCCCGCAACAACCACGAGAAAGAATATACGGTAACCGTCAACAGACCCATCACCGACCGCTTTATCGAAAGAATGAGCAACGGTGTTCCTATCTTAGATACAGTGACTCGAAAATGCAAGGTCGAACAAGTCAGCAAATATATTTTCAAGATTATCCTAATGCAGGGACTGAACCGACAGATTCGAAGAATGTGCGAATATTTAGGTTATGAGGTTACCGCCCTGAAGCGTATCCGAATCATCAACATTTCTTTAGATGTTCCAGTAGGCCGATACCGAGATTTGACCGATAGCGAAATCAAAGAACTGAATCAGTTAATAGAACCTTCAAGCAAGACAGAGGAAGCCAGCCTTCCAAAACCGGAACCGAGGCGTCCGCAGCAGCAAAGGGTTATCCGAAAAATTCCGCCAAGAAATAACGATAATAGGAATTTTAGAAATGACAAATAAAACAAAACCCAAGACTTTCATCTTGGGTTTCTTTTTAAATTTAGTTTTTTAAACGTTTCTGTTCGCGTGCCAGAAGCGTATTTTTAAGCAACATGGCAATCGTCATCGGACCGACACCGCCTGGAACAGGCGTTATAAAAGAGGCTTTTTTGCTTACGAATTCAAAATCAACATCGCCTGTGATTCGGTATCCTTTTTCACTTTCGTCAGCAACTCGGGTAATTCCGACATCGATAACAACTGCATCATCTTTCACCATTTCTGCTTTCAGGTAATTCGGTACACCTAGCGCTGTGATGATGATATCTGCCTGAGTCGTAATCTGAGCAATATTTTTGGTATAGCTGTGCGTTAATGTAACTGTTGAATTTCCAGGAAAACCTTTACGTCCCATCAAAATACTCATCGGTCTGCCGACAATGTGGCTTCTTCCGATAACAACCGTATGTTTTCCTTTGGTTTCTACACCGTATCTTTCTAATAATTCTAGGATTCCGAAAGGCGTCGCAGGAATAAACGTTGTCATATCCAAGGCCATCTTTCCGAAATTCTCTGGATGGAATCCGTCTACATCTTTGCTAGGATCAATCGCCATCAATACTTTCTGCGTATCAATCTGTTCTGGCAAAGGCAATTGGACAATAAATCCGTCGATGTTATCGTCTTCATTCAATTGCTTGATTTTTTTAAGCAGTTCGGTTTCAGAAGTCGTGCTTGGCATCTTCACCAATGTCGACTCGAAGCCTACTCTTTCGCAAGCTTTTACTTTGCTTCCAACATACGTCAAGCTCGCACCATCGTTCCCCACGATAACCGCGGCCAGATGAGGCACTTTCTCGCCGTTGTCTTTCATCTTTTGGACTTCGGCAGTGATTTCGTTCTTGATGTCGTCAGAAATTTTTTTTCCGTCTAGTAGTTGCATTCTTTTGTAGTTAGTGTTGTTTATGAAAATTTTTAGGGCTTAAAATTTCAGCTTGAAACTTTAAGCCCTAACAGTATTTTATTATCTCATTCCTTTCATGCCGCCCATCATTCTCATGAGGTTCTTGCCGCCACCGCCTTGCATCATCTTCATCATCTTGCTCATCTGGTCAAACTGCTTCATAAGCTGGTTGACTTGCTGGATATCGGTTCCAGAGCCTTTTGCAATACGGTTTTTTCTTTTGAGATCGATAATCGCAGGCTTGCTTCTTTCTGTTGGAGTCATCGAGTGGATGATGGCTTCGATATGCTTAAAGGCATCGTCTTCGATCTCAACATCTTTTAATGCTTTTCCTGCACCGGGAATCATCCCGACCAAGTCTTTCATATTACCCATCTTTTTCACTTGCTGGATCTGCGTCAAGAAATCGTCGAAACCAAATTCGTTTTTGGCAATCTTCTTTTGCAGCTTTCTTGCTTCTTCTTCGTCGAATTGCTCTTGGGCTCTTTCTACCAAAGACACAACGTCTCCCATTCCCAAGATTCTTTCGGCCATACGATTTGGATAGAATACATCGATAGCATCCATCTTTTCGCCAGTACCGATAAACTTGATCGGCTTGTTTACGACCGATTTAATAGAAATTGCTGCTCCACCGCGCGTATCACCGTCTAATTTGGTAAGGATAACTCCGTCAAAATTCAATCTGTCGTTGAAGGCTTTTGCTGTGTTGACAGCATCCTGTCCCGTCATCGAATCGACAACGAACAGTGTTTCTTGTGGCTGAATCGCTTTATGGACATTGGCGATTTCGGCCATCATTTCTTCATCGACAGCCAAACGACCCGCTGTATCGACAATGACTACGTTAAATCCATTTGATTTTGCATGCTTAATGGCATTTTGCGCAATTTCGACCGGATTTTTATTTTCTGGCTCAGAATATACTTCTACGCCAATCTGTTCGCCGACAACGTGCAACTGATTAATCGCCGCAGGACGGTAGATATCACAGGCAACCAACAAAGGTTTTTTATTTTTCTTTGTCTTAAGATAATTTGCTAATTTTCCAGAGAAAGTCGTTTTTCCAGAACCTTGAAGACCAGACATCAAGATTACGGTCGGGTTTCCAGAAAGATTGACTCCAGCTGCATCGCCACCCATCAATTCGGTCAATTCATCCTTAACCAACTTTACCAAAAGCTGTCCCGGTTGTAACGTTGTCAAAACGTCCTGACCAATTGCTTTTTCTTTTACTTTGGTCGTAAATTCTTTAGCAATCTTAAAGTTGACATCGGCATCCAGCAAAGCGCGGCGTACTTCTTTTAAAGTATCGGCAACGTTAACTTCGGTGATTTTTCCGTGTCCTTTTAGTATATGAAAGGCTTTGTCTAATTTATCGCTTAAATTATCAAACATAATGATTTTCTTTATTGAGGTGCAAAGATAAGAGAAAGACGGTAAGTATCAAAGAGCCAAAGAGGCAAAGTTATAGCACAGCAACTTCTATAGCCAAAATAAGAAAACCAGGCATTGCTGCCTGGCCTTTCACTTAACTAAACTAAACTAATTTTCGAAGCATGTATTGGTATCGCCTTCAAGTTGAAAAAGCGTTGTGACTTGCTGCGGGGTCAGTACTTTTTTATAGACACGTAAGTCATCAAGATATCCTTCGAAATTCTTTCCTATTATATAATCAAGAGCCTGCGTATTTAAGAATATATTGGATACATCTTCTGAGTTTCTTAAGACGCCATCTCTGTACATTTTAACATGATCAATATTATTAGGAGTATCATGCTGTACGGTAACCACTAGATGGTGCCAATTTGTAGTATCATTCCACAAATTTTGATCTACGTTCCATGACATATCCCAAAGTCCGCCCTGAGGCCAAAAAACTAGAGGCGTATTTCCATCATAAACACCTACACCAAAAGTTGTTGGATATGGCATGCTTCCGTTTGATTTTTCAAACATGCGCTCAAAATCTCCTGCTTCTGTATTCTGCATTCGGAACCATAGGCTGACAGTTACAGAACTACCTACTTCTATATTACGAGCTGTAGTCGTATTGAGCGTTAAGAAGTTTGTACGAGTAAATGAAATCGCGCTATTTGCATTGCCGCTTCTATCTGTAACAAATGTTGGAGCCGCAGCAGGAACAGCCAAATCTCGACTAACCAAATCTCGAACTTCATTGGCAAAAGGCATGTAAATAATCAGATCGTTGGTCAAAATATTCGGGTTCGGACATATATTATCGACACAGTCCTGAATCGCTCCCAACATTTCTATATTGTTGCGGATCGTGACCTCAATGCCGTTTCTATTTGTTATTGTAATCGGATAATCGACTGCGTAAAATTCGTTGTTGCCCAAATTGAAAAGCAACAGAAAAAATTCCAAGTCATTATGAACTGTATAGGTATGCGCGAGCTGGAAGTTGCTGTTATACCCAAAAACGCGTATCGGATAATGGATTGAAACGCATGCAATGTTTCGCTCTCCTGGTTCTGGCTCCTGGCAGTCGTCTCTCAAGGCATTGAATTGTGTTTCATTTTGCACGACAACTTCTCTGTAGTCTGGATAAACAATCGTAATAGGAAATACAAAATCTACATAATCGTGATCAGCATCTGTTACCTCAAAAATGTCGTTTACCAAATGATAATCATTTTCTGTATTGATGGTTACTGCCTGGCTGTTTACAATCAGGCTGACTGGCAATTTCACGCTAAAGCAGCTTGTGCTGTCAATTATATTGTCGTCTGCCGTTGCATTCATCGCTACTCTTTCGAAAAGCCCTGTCAATGGTGCCGTCTTACTCAGAGTTTCCTCATTCTGCTTGGTTTCGTTTTCTTCATCCTGGCAGGACACTGTAAAAGCGGCAATACAAATACAGCCCAGTACTAAAAATGATTGTAGAATTTTCTTCCTATTCATGATTACTAAATTTATTGGTTTGGTACTAAAACAAGCATTATGGAAAATACCCTACCCGACAAAACTTCTTTTTTTAATTAAAAGCTATATTTGATACAACTAAAAAAAAACTGAATATAAAAGTAGGGTTTTTATCAACTTGGCTGTTATACAGAAGGACTGTCTTTTAAACTGTATGAAAGAAATAAAAAAAATTGCGGGCGTCTGCGAAGAAATCGTCTTTTCAGATTTCTTCCGTTCCAACGCAAAAACCTTGCGGAATTATTTATTTTATAAGTTCGGCAATGAGGAACAAGCGAATGATATTTCTCAAGAAGCTTTTGTAAAGCTGTGGGAAAATTGCGCCGATGTTCCGTTAGAGAAAGCAAAATCTTTTATTTTTAAAGTGGCGAATAATGCTACTCTGAATCAGATCGCACATCAAAAGGTAGTTTTGGGATATGCCAAAAAAGAAAATCCGGCGCAGCATACTAACGAAAGCCCCGAATTTATCCTAGAAGAAGAACAGTTCAAGAAAAAACTCGACCAAGCAATACAGAATCTGACGGAAGGACAGAGAACGGCTTTTCTTTTAAACAGAATTGATGGCAAAAAATATAGCGAGATTGCGGCAATACTAGACATCAGCGTCAAGGCCGTAGAAAAAAGAATCCACGGAGCGCTGGTTTCACTACGTCAAGAAATCGAAGCGATAAAGTAGGGTTTTTGAGCGCTGATATGTTTTAACAAAAAAAAGTGATGGAAAATAATTTTGACTTAGCAAAATGGCTGGCTGGAGAAATGACCGCAGATGAATTGGAAGCTTTCGAGAAGTCGCCCGAATTCAATACGTATAAAAAGATAAAAGAACTTTCAGGCCAAATGGAAGCGCCTGCTTTTGATGCCGAAAGTTCCTATCAAAACATAATGGGCCAAGCTAAAGAGAAACCTGTCGTTAGATTGCGCAACAATTGGTTTTTGAAAGCTGCGGCTATCCTAGTCATTGCTTTGGGCACGTTATTTATTTTGAAGTACCAGATTACGAGCACAGAATATGCCAATGCTGGAGAAAAAACCACTTTTCTTTTACCTGATGATTCCGAAATTGTGCTGAATTCTGATTCTGAAATCCGATACAAAAAATGGAACTGGAGCAGCAACCGAAGCTTGGATTTAAAAGGGGAAGCGTTTTTTAAGGTTGCCAAAGGCGAAAAATTCGATGTAAACACCAGCTTAGGAAAAGTAACGGTAGTCGGTACTCAATTTAATGTAAGAGTTAGGAATACTAATTTTGAAGTAGAATGTTATGAAGGCAAAGTAAAAGTAGCTTTCAACAATAAAATACTATTTTTAGAAAAAGGAAGCAGTGTTATTGTCCGAAGCGGAAAACAGCTACAGTCCTTGCCGCTAACTACCGATAGGCCAAGCTGGCTTTTAAACGAACTAAAGCTCAATGTTGCTTCTTTGAACGAAGCAATTAGTGAAATCAAACGCCACTATGCTGTTGAAATTGAACATTCTAAAATTAGTTCCGATCAGTATTTTACCGGAATATTGCCTTTAGACAATATCGATACTGCCCTTGAAATCTTATGCAAGACCTATCATTTGGATTATATAAAAACCTCTGATAAAAAGATTACCTTGATAAAAGAATGACGAGACTCATCCCCCGGCTGCTGTTATTTTTTTTCTTTTTCTTAGCTTTCCAATCAATCTGGGCGCAAGAAAAGAGCACGGCCGTACCTTTAAAAGAGATTCTTGTCAGCCTATCCAAACAGCACAAAGTACAGTTTAATTTTATTGAGGAAGAAGTAGCGCCTCTTTTTCTGATTCCGCCAGCATCTGAACTGAAATTGCCCGAAAAACTAAGCTATTTACACAATCAAACAGCTTTGGATTTTGAAATCATAAACGACCGCTACATTGTTGTCGCTTCAAGAAAAAAACAAAAAAGTGCTACTAATATTGCCTTAAAGCCAAGCGACAGCATTCCGATCGCTCTCGAAGAAACGATTATAGAGAAATACCTAACTAGTGGAATTTCTAAGACCGTAGAAGGGAGCCTTATCATAAGGCCAAAACGATTTGGGATTCTTCCGGGACTGACAGAGGCTGATGTCCTGCAAACCCTTCAGCAGGTTCCAGGAATTTATAGTGCCGACGAGACGATTTCTAATATCAATGTCAGGAGCGGCACACACGACCAAAATTTATTTTTATGGAACGGAATTCGGATGTTCCAGACTGGACATTTCTTCGGCTTGATTTCTGCTTTCAATCCGTCGCTTTCGCAAAAGATTTCCATTTCAAAAAATGGAACTTCTGCGTTTTATGGAGAAAGCGTCTCGAGCGTCATCGATATTTCTTCTATCCCTGGAACTATCGGAACTACCGCGTCAAGCCTAAGTTCTAACTTGATCAGCGCGCAATTTAATTCCAAGATAAGGCTTTCAGAAAATTCAAGCTTCCAGATTTCAGGAAGACGTTCTTTTACCGACTGGGCTACTTCCCCAACCTACAAGAACTATTACAATCGAATCTTCCAGAATACCATCGTTACGAATCTCGAATCCAACGAAGTGTCGAATTACCATACCGATGAAAAGTTTTATTTTTATGACTTTACGGCCCAATACCAGCAGAAAATAGGTACTGCTACTCAAATAACCGCCGCTTTTATCGGAATCAATAATTCTTTAAATCTTGACCAGAAAATAACTTTTGACGGTATTTTAAGATCCCGAAACAGCGATTTAGAACAGCAAAATTTTGGCGGTGCCCTTTCTTTGAAAACAGGTTGGAATGAAAAAAATTACAGTACAATTAGTGGCTACCTTTCCTATTATAATCTAAATTCAAGGAACGAGGCTGTCGAAAACACCCAGACGCTAGTACAGCAGAATACCGTTATCGATATGGGATTTCGATTGGAAAATAAACACATCCTTAATTCAAATCTGGCTTTGAATACGGGATATCAGTACAATGAAATTGGAGTCAGGAATTTTGAAAACATCGATAATCCAGGATTTTCGAGAATCATCAAGGAAGTCTTGAGAACCCATTCGTTGATTGCAGAAGCAGAAATACATTCCAATGACAAGCGTCTTTTCTTGAAACCAGGTTTACGCTTCAACTATATTGAGGAATTGGAAACGTATCTTTTTGAACCGAGACTGCAATTCAATTACAAATTTAATGAAGAACTAAGTATTGAGGTTTTAGGTGAGCAGAAAAGCCAGACGGCTTCACAGGTTATCGATCAGCAACAAGATTTTTTAGGTATTGAAAAAAGGCGCTGGATTTTGTCTGACGACGATCAGATTCCAATTCAAAAAAGCCATCAGATTTCCATCGGACTGACTTACAAGACTGGGCAATGGTTGGTTTCGTTAGATAATTTTTATAAAAAGGTTACTGGAATCTCAACGCCAAGCCAGGCTTTCCAGAATCAATTAGAATTTATAAAGATTAATGGCGATTATAAGGTGTTGGGATCCGAGCTTTTGGTACAGAAAAACTTTAACCGCTTTTATTCTTGGGTCAGCTATAGCTTGAGCAACAGTGACTATAAATTCGATTCGCTTATACCTTCGGAATTTGCCAATAATTTCCAGATTATCCATAGTATCAATTGGGCCGCCATCTATGACTGGCAAAATATTAAAGTGGCTTTAGGCGCAAAATGGAATTCTGGAAGGCCCGAAACAACTCCGGCGACAAATCTTTTGGATTTCAGCAATCCAGCAAAGCCCGAAATCAATTATAGTTTTCCAAACAATAAAGACCTGAGTGATTATTTTCAAGTGAATTTTTCGGCTTCTTATAGCTGGAAATGGAATTCAAAAAATCAATTAGAATTAGGCATTTCTGTCCTCAATATACTAAACAAAAAAAACACAATTAGTCGTTATTATAGAGTAAATGGCAGCAACAATACCATTGAAAGTGTCAATACATATTCTTTAGAAAGAACGCCTAATGCTTCGTTGAAATTCAATTTTTAGCAAAAAAAAAGCCAGTCTAACGACTGGCTTACTTAATTTATTATGGATTCTTCTCAAAGGTCAGATAATCCGTGCCTCCGTTTCCTCCGCTGTCATCAACAAGCCTGATTTTCGTCGAAGTCCTTTCCACAACATCCCAGTCATCACTCAACTCAACAAAAGCTGTTGGAGCAGAAAAAAGGATATTAAAGTCGATGTCGTCGCTAGGGCTGTCGTCATTGTCGTCAGTTACGGACCAGGTGCCTTCGTAAGTATTGGTACCATTGGTAGCGGTCAGTAAACTGGTGCTTCCAAAAGTAAAATTATAGCCCGTAAAATCCGCTGTTTCGTTATTCCCGCTATCAATATAGCTGGTAATTCTCCATGTTCCTGAAGTTACCGTATTGACAACTTCTTCTACTGTGGTGTTTGATGGCGAACTACTATCGTCATCTGAACTGCATGCCGTCGTAAAAAGGAACGCTCCGGCACATACTGCAAAAATTAATTTCTTTTTCATGGTTTGGTTTTTTATTGTCAAAAAACAATTGGTTAACAATAATATAACGGCACCAAACCTTTTTTTAGTATAAAAAACGTTTATTTTAGAATTGGAAGTAGATAAATGGCTGCGGTCCTGCGGTTGCGGTCGCGTAGACAATCCAGTAGACAAAACCTAGAATCAAGGCCTTTCCAATTAATGGTGTCTTGTCAAAAGCCAGCTTCATGTTCTTAGTAATTCCTTCTGGAAGGAAATGCCATACATAACCCAACAGCATCAAAAGGAATACATTCTTGTAGCCGGAAATAATGATCTGCCATTGCTTCGGATCGAAAGTCAGCTGTCCTATATTATTGATGATCTGCAATGCCGTATCAAAATCTTTCGCCCTGAAAAACAGCCAGCAGAATACGACAAAATGGAATGTCAGCAGGATGGAGAAAAACCTCCAGATGTAGTCAAAAACATTCTTTTTGGCGTCTTTTTTGGAAGGAAAAAATTCAAGGAAAATTTTGTGCACAGCCAAGGCAACGCCATGCAGGGCACCCCAAATGATAAAACGAAGGCTGGCACCGTGCCATAAGCCTCCCAAAAGCATCGTCGTTAAAAGATTCACATTCGTGAACATTGTTCTTTCTCTGTCTTTAGACAAGATGAAAGTCAAGCTGAAAAGGACTAAAGAAGAAACCGCAATAATCAGCGGAATATGGCTTATGGTAGAATAGCTGATTCCCCAAATAACCAACCCGAAAAAGAACAAGGCTGGAAATAAAAATCCTGCAAAAGAACCATGACGGTTTCCTCCAATCGAAATATAAAGGAAGTCTTTTAGCCAAGTTGATAGCGAAATGTGCCATCTTCTCCAGAATTCTGTTATCGAAGCTGATTTATAGGGCGTCCTAAAGTTGGTCGGCAATTTAAATCCGAGCAATAATGCTACTCCGATTGCCATATCCGAATATCCGGAAAAGTCGCAATAAATCTGTATCGCATAGCCATAAGAAGCCATTAGATTTTCAAAAGCTGTATAGCTTGTCGGCGCATCAAAAACACGGTCGACAAAGTTTATGGAAATATAATCTGAAATAACTGTTTTCTTGAGAAGACCTCCAATTATAAGGAACAAAGCATTGTTTACGTCTTCTTTGGTAAGATTTAATTTTTGGTAAATCTGCGGCAAGAAATCTTTTGCTCGTACAATCGGTCCTGCAACCAACTGCGGAAAAAAGGAAACGAAAAATAGGTATTCTATATAATTGTTCGTCGGTACGATTTCTTTCCTGTAGATTTCAATAATGTAGCTTATCGACTGAAATGTGTAGAAGGAGATTCCGACAGGCAATAGTATCTTATGCAGTTCGAAATGTCCTTGAAACATATCGTTATAGGTACCAATCAGGAAATTGGTGTATTTAAAATAACCTAAAAGTCCGAGATTCAAGATAACGCTGAGCCAGATGTAAAACTTACGCCAGCCTTCGCGGTTTTCCCGATAAATCACGCCACTCAGATTGTAATCGACGACAGATGACAGGATGAGTAACAGAAAATAGACGCCGCTCGACTTATAATAAAAGAAAAGCGAAAATAGGATGACATACACCAGTCTCAAGTAAAAAGTCTTGCGCATAAAGGCATATACCAGATAAAAAATCAGGAACATTCCTAAAAACAGTCCTGTATTGAACAGCAAAGGTTCTTTCGGATTGTATATAAACCAGCCTTTCACTTGTTCTAAAGTGAGTACTCCAAAGGTCTGCGTAAACCAGTCATTTATGCTGTTGATTGTCATTAATTCTCTATGCCCGATTTAAAATTACTGTATGCTTTTAGAAGTGCTTCTGATAATAAATTCCCTTGCTTTTCATATCCTGCTTTAGAATAATGAACTCTGTCACCCGACATTAATCCTTTGGCCGCATTTCTGCTGACGCCGTATAATCCTCCAAACTGAGAATACAAGTCCCAGACAGCAAAGCCTTTTGTTTCAGCTGATTTTAGGATATTTTCTGAATAATCGGCTGCAAATGTATTTGGAAATTTTCGTTTAAACAAGGATGGCGGCGGTGTCGATATAAGAACAGGAACATTTAGCTGCTGTGCTTTCAGATTTTCTAGAAACAGGTTAAGCTGCACCATATATTCCGAAGAGACCATCTTGTCAAAAGTTTCGTTTGTTCCTAAAGAAAGTACGATCATGTCAGGTTGTAATGCTTTTAACTGCTCAAAAAACAACGGATATTTGTTGTAATCAGAAAATTTTGCTCCATTTACACCGATACTGCTATAAATTACCCCTGGGTTATTATTTTCAAGCACTAATCCGTTTAAGGCAAATTCCGAAGTTTCGGGATTCGGAATAAGATAAATCTTGCTCAAGACAGTTTCGCTTTTATAATAATGCGAAAGTGCATCGGATTGTACTTCCAGCGGAATAAACTCTGACCGTGAAATGGATTTCTGCTGCATTTCATTCGTCGGAATCTTTAGTGTTTTTCCAGCTCGGATATTATTTGACTTTAAGTTGTTTGCTTTTTTCAACTGCGAAACCGAAATGCCATACTTTTCGGCAATAATCGATACCGCCTCTCCTCTTTTGATTTTGTGCGTGATCTTTTTCGGAACCGAAGACTCCATCACTATTGTTTTTGAAGCTGTAGCCACATCAAACAAATCTTTATTTTTTGGAGTGATAATCTTGATCGTGTTGAAGCCATACGAACTGTCTTTTACATTGATCTCGATAGCAAAATCTTTGTTCTTTGTCCACAAACCGATACCGCTCAAGCCAACAGGATTTCCGATTACCGGATAGATATTTCGGTAGCTTTCCCAGCTCCTGTTTGATGAAAATCGTTCATTATAGGAACCATTCGTTTTTGCCAAGCTGTACGGAAAAATAAATCCTCTGCCACCATTTCCGAATTCTCCTTGTAGTTTCTTTCGAATGACATTCGTCATCAGGTCGGCTTGGATATGAGAGTCTCCGATATGCACAATGTTGATCTTGCCTGATTTATTTTGCTGGCTAAAGCTTAATTTTTCAAAAAAAGGCTTCAGCGTTTTAGCATTGTGAATGTGATTGTCTGGAATTACGATGATTTCCGTCGTATCAATTGCCGCGACAGTATCGATTTCCACAAACAGAGAATCCGTTTGTGCATACGACTTGACAGCTGTTACGAGGCATATCAGATAAAAAAATAATTTTAGCTTATGCATCTACACTGTCTTTTTTAATTCCTGTTGAATCAGAAGGCTTCTTTTCAGCAGGCTTTCTTTTCTTTCTTAAAGCTTTATATTTTTCATAACCTTGGTTGAGCTGTTCATACAGCAAGCCGGCTATTTTTTTAGCACCGCGGTGGTTAAAATGCGTATAATCTTTATTGGCTTTTGCTGGTTCTTCTTCTACCCATTTTACCATAGAGCCATCGCCGCCCATCAAAGTATATAGGTTTACGAATCCAGATTGCGTTTTCAAAGCATATCTTTTTTGCGCTGTTGTCAATGGAACTACGGCAGAATCGGTTTTCATTTCCAAGTCGTATTTTGTAGACTTATCGGCTGTCGAAACAATCAAGATGGCAACTCCAGGAAAGCATTCTTTCAGGTGATTTACCGTTTTTGTCATGCTTCTGTCGTACCAAGTATAGTCTTTAGTTCCGTAATTCAAGACGTTTGTCCCGTAGTGCAACACGATTAAATCGTAGCCTAATTTACTGTTGAAAGCTTGCATTACAGCTGGATTAAAGGTTGAAATCGGCAATCCAGAGTTTCCTCTTTGTGAAAAATTATCCACGTGGACACCTTTTCCGTCATCAAAATTGAAACCGAAAATCGGAATAGAATCCGCTTTTATAAAATCAGCCTTAAAGCTTTTGACACTGTTTGAAGATATCTTTAATGTATTGACCAAACTGTTTGGTGTCAAGCTTTTTACGATAGTATCTTTTCCGATGATAACATCTACTTTTCCGTTAAGATTGGATGACCTTCCGTAGAAAAGCGTCGGATTGTCAAGCATGGTCGCAAACTTTGCGTTATTCGCCTTGAAGCGTATCCATTCTACATGAGCCGTATCATTTGCAAAAAAGACATGCCCGTTGACTCCAAACGGACTTCTAGGCCTTTTGACATTCAAATAGGATTGGGTTTTCCAGTTTCCTGAATATTGGTGCGTGATCGAACTTCTGGAAGCCGCAGATTCTGATGTTATGGAAACAAAACCAACGCCGTGACCTCCAAACTTTGTCTGGTAATCGGCTCTTAAATCTTGAACAATCATATCGCCATCGGTCATCGAATCTCCGAAATAGGCGATTCTTACACTTTCTGATTCTGGATTTGTTTCTAGCTGGTACAATTTCTCATAAAAAGAAATCAGGTACTGATAGCCTTTGTAGTCTTCAAATTTTTCGGCAGGGAAAGTAATCCCTAAAGTCGGATCAAAGACAATTTTTTCATTAATCAGCGTATCTTTTGCAGTAGCCTTGACATCTTTGGCAACAGCATCCAAAAGCATGCTGTCGATCAGGACGTTCTTTGAATTTGGAGCACCTTCGGAAAAAATTTTCTTTGGCAGAAACTGCTTGAATCCAATAAAAGCGCCAGCGGCCAAAAGCACGATTGCAAAAGATTGAAAGAAATAAGAATTCGTTTTCACTACGATAATTATGAGTTAGGAATTACATTCTTTCAGGAACATCAATTCCCAAAAGGCTAAATGCTGAAGCGATGATATCGGCTACTTTTTTTGACAGCTGGACACGGAAAACCTTTTCATCAAAGTTGTCAGAGCCTAGAATCGGAACGGCTTGATAAAACGAATTGTATTCTCTTACGAGTTCGTAAGTATAATTCGCAATCAATGCCGGGCTGAAATTCTGTGCCGCATTTTGAATAATCTCTGGGAAAGTTTCCATCTGCTTTAGCAGTTCTTTTTCTTTTTCGTGCAAAGAAATAGAAGTCATGGTGCTGAAATAGTCAAAATCTGCTTTTCGTATAATCGACTGGATTCTAGCGTAGGTATATTGAATAAACGGACCTGTATTTCCAGCAAAATCGACAGATTCTTCGGGATTGAACAGAATACGTTTTTTAGGATCTACTTTTAAGATATAATATTTCAAAGCACCTAATCCGATGGTTTTATAAAGCTTGGCTTTTTCTTCTTCGGAATAATGATCGAGCTTGCCCAGTTCTTCTGAAATTGATTTGGCCGTTTCTGTCATATCTTCCATCAAATCATCGGCATCCACAACGGTTCCTTCACGGCTTTTCATTTTTCCTGAAGGCAAGTCAACCATTCCATACGATAAATGGAAAAGATTTTGGGCCCAATCGTATCCGAGTTTTTTTAAGATCAGAAACAACACTTTAAAATGATAATCTTGCTCATTTCCAACAGTATACACCATACCTCCAACATCTGAAAGGTCTTTCACACGCTGGATTGCAGTTCCGATATCTTGCGTCATATAAACAGAAGTACCGTCAGAACGCAAAACTAATTTTTCGTCCAAACCATCTTCTGTCAGGTCAATCCAAACCGAACCGTCAGTTTTTTTGTAAAAAACGCCTTTTTCCAAACCTTGTTCCACGACATCTTTTCCTAATAAATAGGTATTGCTTTCGTAATAATACGAATCAAAATCAACGCCTAGGTTTTTATAGGTTTCGGCAAATCCGGCATACACCCATTGGTTCATCATTCTCCAAAGGTTCATGACTTGTTCATCACCGGCTTCCCACTTTTGCAGCATTTCCTGAGCTTCTACAATAATTGGCGCTTGCTTTTTGGCTTCATCTTCTGATTTGCCTTGCTGCATTAATTCATTGATCTGGCTTTTGTAGGCTTTATCAAATTCGACATAATATTTTCCGACCAACTTATCGCCTTTCATCTTAGAAGTTTCCGGCGTTTCATTGTTGCCAAATTTCTCCCAGGCCAACATCGACTTGCAGATATGGATTCCTCTGTCGTTGATGATTTGCGTTTTATATACTTTTTTGCCCGAAGCCTTGATAATTTCGGCTACCGAATAACCCAAAAGATTATTACGAACATGGCCTAAATGTAATGGTTTATTGGTATTTGGAGAAGAATATTCTACCAAAATCGCTTTTTCATTTTCTTTTGGAGACACAAAACCGAAGTTTTCTATGCCTCTGGTGTTGGCGAAGAAATCCAGATAATATTTATCAGAAATCACGATATTCAAAAATCCAGAAACAACATTGAATTTTTCGACTTCTGCAACATTTTCAACAAGATAGGTTCCGATTTTATTTCCAAGCTCCACAGGATTACTTTTGATAAGCTTCAGCAACGGGAAAATCACCATGGTGATATCACCTTCGAATTCTCTCCGTGTTGCCTGAAATTCTATTTTGTCAATAGTAACTCCAAACAAAGCGGAAACAGCTTTTTCAATCTGCGGTGTAAGAATTTGAGATAATGTCATTTTAAGTAATTTTTAAGCGTGCAAAGATACTAATTCTGTCTGAATTTAGGCAATAGGAAATTCCATTTATCAAAGATAGATTTTCTTTTTGCTTTGGCTGAAAAACCAGTTCTATTTTTAGCAGGCAAGTAACAAAACTTA
Organism: Flavobacterium endophyticum; assembly: GCF_003634455.1. Classification (GTDB taxonomy): domain Bacteria; phylum Bacteroidota; class Bacteroidia; order Flavobacteriales; family Flavobacteriaceae; genus Flavobacterium; species Flavobacterium endophyticum. The sequence continues at coordinate 604,384 of NZ_RBLC01000001.1, forward strand.
AAACCGCTCGTCTCAAATAAACAGGCCTGTTGACGGCTAAAAAAGTCATGTTAACCAACAAATTTAGCTAGTTGGAAAGATGTTATAAGTGGAGTAAGCACAAAATTCAAATTTCCTGTATGGGCGTACTTAGTGCTTCCTATTTTTGCCATCTGTTTAAAAATAATGGGAGCGTTGCCTAGAGCACTATTTAACATTATAAGAAATTTATCTAGATCATAATTTGTTTTTGAAAAATCAAAACAATACAAATTCGATTGAATTTTCTTTCTTATAAATGTAAATCTGTAAGATTTATAATATAGAAAGCCCTAAAACATTACATTTCATCGTATTAATTTGCATTTCGTCGATGCTTATCTTTATCTTTGCTAAGAACTTTCAAATAAAAGCCCCAATTTTTATTAAGTAAGTATCAAAAAATTGATTTGCCCTGATTAATTTTGATATGAAAAAAAACCTATTGATTCTATTGGCTCTATTGCCAATACTCGGCTATTCGCAGGCAATAACTGTCGATACCTCAACTCGCACGGTGCCACAACTTGTAACAGACGTTCTAATCAATTCCCCTTGCACAGAAGTAACGAATATCTCTTGGCGAACCGGAACTAATTTTGGCTCCAGCAATGGAATCGGTTATTTCCAAAATACCAATCCAAATTTTCCAATCAGCAGCGGCGTTGTCTTGACAACAGGAGATGCCAATAATGCTCCTGGACCTAATACTTCGATTCTTAATGACGGAAATACTCCTGCGTGGGTAGGCGATACGGATTTAGAGAATGTGCTTGCTGCGGCAGGAATTACAATGAATTCTGTCAATGCTACTGTTCTTGAGTTTGATTTTGTTCCTATTTCGTCAAATTTTAGCGTAGATTTTCTTTTTGCGTCTGAAGAATATGGCAACTCACAATGTAGCTTTTCGGATGCGTTTGCTTTCCTGCTCACGAATCAAAATACGGGCGTGACCGAAAATCTCGCCGTGATTCCAAATACGACTACACCTATTTCGGTTTTGACCATACGTGATTTTTTATATAATTCGAGCTGTGCTTCCGCAAATGCTGAATATTTTGGAAAGTTCAATGGAGGTTCTGAAGCTTCTGGCGCTGCCATCAATTTTAACGGACAGACGGTTCTTTTCCAAGCCGCATCAGTCTTAATCCCAAATACACCTTATCACATAAAACTGGTTATTGCTGATCGATCCGACTATAAATCTGATTCTGCGATTTTTCTTTCTTCAGACAGTTTCAATATCGGACAAGACGTCTTAGGTCCAGACCTGACCATTGCAAACAATACCGCAATCTGTCAAGGCGGAACGCATATCCTAACAACAGGATTGAGCACAGACACCTATTCTTTTGCTTGGACACAAGACGGAGCGCCAGTTGGAGGAAATGTTGCCGAACTTAGCATCAGCGATCCAGGCACTTATACCGTTACGTATAATAATATATTGTTTCCGTGTGAAGCTCCTGTAACAGATTCGATTATCGTAGAATATTATCGACAATTAATTACTCCTGACCCTGTTCCGCTATACAAATGCAACACAGGACAGCCTACTTATAATTTCGACCTGTCTTATAACACTCCGATTATTTTATCTGGGATCGATCCGGGCGTGACGGTTTCGTATCATGCGAACCGAATAGACGCTGGTAGTGGAGAAAACATCCTGCCAGCTATCCGCCAGAGCGCTGGAAACGAAAGCATCTACGTAAGAATCACAGACACAAACGGATGTGTAACCCTAAAATCATTTGACCTGCTTTTGATTACGCCACCAACCGCTACAGAGCCAGATGATATTATAGAATGTGCCATTTCTTTAAATTCTACAGACGGAAATTTCACCTTTGCATCGCAAGATACAGCCGTGTTAGGTGCACTACCTTCTTCTGTTTATAATGTTTTGTATTACACTTCTTTAGAAAACGCACAAGCAGGCACAAATCCGCTACCTTCTGCAGATTATATTACAGGAGGGAATCAAACGATTTATGTGAGAATCGAAAACAAGACCGATACCGATTGTTACGACACTACAAGTTTTGAGATTTTTGTCAAAAATTTGCCTGTAGTTGATATTCTTCAAAACATAATCGTTTGTGACCAGCACGAATTGATTGCTTTGACAAATGGTAATTATTTTTCAGGGCCTGATGGCACAGGAACGCCATTGCTTCCGGGTGATATTATTACAGAAACACAAACCATTTATATCTATAACCAATCTGGCGGGATTCCAAATTGTTCTAACCAGAGCAGCTTTAGAATCACGATTATTGATCCAGAATCACTTACTCCTCCAGACGGAAGGCATTGTACAAGTTATGTTTTGCCAGGTTTGGAATTCGGAAACTATTTTACTCAACCCGGCGGAAACGGCACGCAGATACCTTTCGGGACTGAAATTACAAGCACGCAGACAGTTTATGTATATTACAGATTTCCAGAAGAACCATTCTGTATCGTCGACAGCAGTTTTGAAGTAGAAATAATTCCTTTCCAAAAACTTCCTGAGATCGTTTCGGTATTTGACTGCGATTCGTATATCTTACCTACTCTAGCCTTTGGAAATTATTATACTCAGCCGGGAGGAACCGGAACGATAATTCCAGGAGGAGCTACAATTACTACTACGCAGGCTATTTATGCGTATGTGCAAAATGATATCTGTGTAGATGAAAAGCCATTTACCGTATTCATTGGAATAGATACGCCTCCCAACGCTGAAAATTGTTCCAGCTATACGCTTCCACCATTGCCAATCGGAAATTATTACACCGGACCAGCGGGTTCAGGCACACAAATTCCAGCCGGAACAGTAATCACTACAACCCAGACCATTTATGTGTATGTGGCAACAACTGAAGTGCCAAATTGTACAGACAATATACATTTTGAAGTCACCATTACAGATCCATTCCCAGCAATACCAAACGATGTTACTATTTGTGGCAGTTATGTATTACCTGCAATTACCGTTGGAAATTATTACACAGCACCGGGAGGAACAGGAACAATGCTTTTAGCTGGACAGACCATAACTTCAACCCAAAGAATCTATATTTACAAGCCGATTACACCAGGACAGAACTGTACGAATGAGATAAGCTATATGGTGACCATCAATCCTATTCCTCAGATTAGTTCCAGATCCGACATCGGTCCAACTTGTACTCCTTATACTCTGACACCTTTGGCTGTAGGCAACTATTATACCGCACCTGGTGGAAACGGAACCATGCTTTCTGCTGGCGATGTGATTTCTGAAACCCAGACTATCTATATTTATGCCACGACAACCACAGAACCGCCATGTAGCGCCGAAAACAGCTTTACGATTACGATTGTAGGAATCGAAGCCGATTCTCCAGATCCTGTAATCAGCTGCGACAGTTATTTACTTCCAGCTTTGACTGTAGGTGACTATTTTACTGAAGCTAATGGCCAAGGAACCATGCTAAACGCTGGTGATGTAATCTCTACAACCACAACCTTACATATTTATGCAGAAATAGACAATCGCGGCGAAATTTGTTCTGATGACAATTTATTCGAAATTACGATTGCTACGACTCCTGTCGTGAATCCTATTCCAGAAGACTTAAAAATTGCTTGCGACAATGATGCCGTCAATGACGGTTTTACCTCGGTTGACTTGACTGTTTTTTCAGATTTTGCATTAGGAAGCCAGCTGCCGGAAGATTATATCGTCGAATATTTTGAATCCGAAAATAATGCGCTCACTAGGACAAATCCAGTTACAGCATCGGCAATAAAAAACATTTATGTGCGAATTTCAAGCAGGATTTCAGATCGCTGTTATGCCATAATGCCGATTCGCATAACCGTGCACCGTGTACCAGAGCCGCGTCCGCGAGGAGGAACAGTTTGTATAAACAGCGAAACCAATCAGCTTGTAAGCTCGCATACCATCCAAACCGGACTCAGCACATCGTTGCATACTTTCCAATGGTTTAATAATAATGTACTGATTGCTGGCGCTACAGGCAGTTCCTACACAGCGACAGCTCCTGGTTCGTATTCGGTAATTGCAATGAGCAATGCAACGGGATGTTCTTCCAATCTGATTACGGTTGAAGTCATACGCTCAGAAAAACCGACTGTAACCTATACCGTTAACAATAACTTTGGAGACAATCAGAGCATCACGGTCATAGCAACCGGAGTCGGCGGCAATTACGTCTACCAACTTGACGGAGGGCCTTTCCAAGAAAGCAATGTGTTTGAGGATGTTGCTTCGGGCGAACATACGATTACAGTAAATGACCTCAACGGATGTGAAAGCACTACCATCGTGGCTCTTGTCATAAACTATCCGAAATATTTCACTCCAAACGGCGACGGCTATAATGATTATTGGAATATCTGGGACTTATCGCACCAGCCAGAAGCCGTGATTTATATTTTTGACCGTTACGGCAAGCTCCTGAAACAGATAAAACCTTCTCAACCGGGAGGCTGGGATGGCTTCTACAACAATGCTCCAATGCCATCGACCGATTATTGGTTTAAGGTTATCTATTTAGAAAATGGTACTACAAAAGAATTCAGGGCACATTTTGCCATGAAGCGATAAATACCAGTAACAGCTAACATTCAGTTAATCAGAAGGCTTCTATTTTAGAAGCCTTTTTATTGTTTGGAATGATTTTAAATATCAAAAAAAGTGTAACATATTTTAAATTTAATAGTCTAGTAAGCAACAAAAAAATTGTCCAATTTATAAAAAGATGTTAATTTTTGTATAAAATAGTACTATGCATTACATATTACAAGAAAAAGAAATACATTTGCAACATCAAAATCAATCAAAAAAAGCTAAATGAAACTAAAATTATTCTTTCTGTGCCTTATTATGCCAATGCTTTCGTTGCATGCGCAAAATAATCTTACAATCTCAGGGAAAGTAACCGACAAGGCAGGACAGCCGATTTCTTATGCAACCGTAACGGTCAAAGAAGGCGAAACTGTCATCACCGGAAGCATCACGGATGACAATGGTGACTTTGAAGTAAAAGGACTTGCTCCTAAAAACTACAATGTAGAAATACAATTTATCGGCTACAAGCCGTATAACGGAAAAGCGGATCTTACCTCTGGGCAAAAAGGTTTCTCACTGAACAAAATTACTCTTGCCGATGAAGCAACACAGCTTGAAGGCGTAGAAGTGATTGCGGAACGTTCTACTATCGAGCAAAAAATCGACCGAAAAGTAATCAACGTTGGACGTGATTTGACAACAGCTGGAGCAACAGCTTCAGAAATTATGAACAATATTCCATCGGTGAATGTAGACCAAGACGGAAAAATTTCCTTGAGAGGAAATCAAAACGTTAGAGTCTTAGTTGACGGAAGACCGACCAACATGGATCCGGCTCAATTGCTAAAGCAGATTCCTTCAACTTCTATCAAAAAGATTGAGCTGATTACGAATCCAAGTGCGAAATACAATCCAGAAGGTATGTCTGGGATTATCAACATCGTATTGCATAAAAATTCAAATGACGGTTTTAACGGAAGCTTGAATGCCGGAATTACGTTTGCCAAAGAGCCAAAATTCAACAACTCTTTGGATATGAACTACAGAACTGGAAAAGTAAATTTCTTCGGAAACGTGGGTAGCAATTTCGGAAAATACTACAATGACGGTTTTATCCAAAGATTCGACAACAACTCACAGCAAATTCTGGATATTGTAAACGACAATGAATCGTACTTGTATAAAATTGGTATGGATTATTATATCGACGATAACAATACGCTTTCTTTCTACACCAACCAAAACGGAACTGACGGAACAGGACATGTAAATACCGACATCCGATACTTGAACGGTGATCAGCCAAATGTATTGCAATTAGGAGAATATCTTACAGACAACAATAGCGGTGCTTATAATTTAGCGTACAAACATAAATTCGCAAAAGAAGGCCATACTTTAGATTTTGAAGGAAACTACAATGATTACAAGCAGACACAGCATGCTAATTTTGACACGACTACTTTTGAAACTCCAATTGAGTCTCTAATTTATTCGGACAAAATTGTAGACAAGAGAGAAAACACGACTTTGAACTTGGATTATGTAAATCCATTAAATGAAAAATCGACTTTAGAGTTAGGTGCTGAGGCAAGAATAATCAGAACTACAAACGATTACAATACTCAAAATCCGATCTCTCCTTTTACGATTAGCCATTATGATTATGACGTAGATATTTATTCAGCCTATGCTACTTTTGGTCAGAAGTTCGAAAAATTCAGCTACCAAATCGGAGCTCGTTTTGAAAGCTATAAAGTAAAAGCAAATCTGGAAAGCAACAACGTAGATCCAGATCAAAGATTGAAAAAATTTGATGATGATTACATGACTGTATATCCGTCAGCTTATTTCACATACAATCTAGATGAGAAAAACATGTTCCAATTGAGCTACAGCCGTCGTGTTGACAGACCAAGTTTGGAACAAACAAAACCAATCAGGGAGTTTTCTACGCCATTGGTTACCGGTTTAGGAAATCAAGAACTAGAGCCTCAATTCACAAATTCTGTTGAATTGAACTATACAAAAATGTTTGGAAAAGGTTCTTTCACCGGAGGTGTTTACTACCGATTGATCAATGATGAAATCAGCAGAGTTTTGTATTCTGATGAGACTACAGACAATCCAAACGACTTGATCATGAGCTGGGCGAACTTCGATAACAATTCAGCGTATGGATTTGAATTGTCTGCGAACTATAAAATTACAAAATGGTGGGATGTTCAGCCTTCGATAGATTTCTCAAACATTTCGCAAAAAGGTTTGGTTTCTGTATTACGACCTGGAACAACCGATGTATTTGATTTCGTTAGAAGAGAAATTGATGCCTCTGCTTTCAACGCAAGAATGAATAGCAATTTCAAAGCAACAAAAAGCTTGAGCTTCCTTTTATTCGGTTTCTACAGAGGCGGCGTAAACGGAATCCAAAACGACAGCAGGGAAATGTACAAAATTGATATGGGTGCCCGTTATGCGATGCTAAACAACAAATTGTCTTTCAGCGCTCGTTTCAATGACGTTTTCAATATGATGGAATATGGTTTTGACAGCCGTAATCCGTATCCAAGCACAGGTGTTTTCAGATGGGAAAGCCAAAGTCTTTACTTCGGAATCAACTATATGTTTGGAGGTGGTAAAAACAGAGCTTTGCAAAGAAAGTATCGTGAAGACAACACGAAACAAGGCGGCGGAATGTTCTAAAAATGAATTTTTAGGTTTTTATATATTGGGTTAGAAATGAAAAACTCGGAAGTGATGCCTCCGAGTTTTTCTATTTTATAAAGTCTTGTTTATGGATAAACCTGTATCTCTGCTCCAATTTTTACGGCATCGTACAATTCATCAACTTCAGCATCTGTCACAGCTATACAGCCAGCCGTCCAGTCTCTCCATCGGTGGAATTTTGAAATATAGCCCCTTCCGTTTCTAAGTCCATGGATTTTTATATCGCCTCCAGCTGGTTTCCCTAGCCTTTTTGCCTTCTCTAAATCATTTTCATTGGGATAAGAAATGCCTAGGTTTTTATGAAAAGCGCTATTCGGATTCCTTCCGTCAATACTATAAATTCCTTCGGGCGTCTTGTAATCGCCTTCAAATTGTTTATGTCCGACAGGATTCTTTCCTAAAGATATTCTATACGTTTTCAAAAGCACGCCTTCGGAATAAACCTTCATTCTTCTTTTCGATTTGAAGACTTCAATCCGATCAATTTCTTTTCCTTTTGGCAGCTTGCTTTCGGGATAGAAATAATAGGCGGCGATAATAAGAAGGATTATTATGAAAATCATGGTGGAGGTGCTAAGGTTTTGAGGCTCTGAGAAGCTAAGAACTATGGCTTTAAAGCTTTTCAAACTTAGAACCTTAGCGCCTTAACTTCTCAGCACCTTATTCTACCATTTAATCACAGCGCTTCCCCATGTAAAGCCACTTCCGAAAGCGGCCAAAACAACAGTATCGCCAGATTTAATTTTTCCTTGCTCCCACGCTTCCGTAAGTGCAATCGGAATAGAAGCTGCAGTAGTATTTCCGTATTTCTGGATGTTATTATAAACTTGATCGTCAGTCAGCTTAAACTTTTGCTGAATGAATTGAGAAATTCGAAGATTTGCTTGATGCGGAATCAGCATATCGATATCAGAAACTTCTAGATTGCTTGCTTTTAGGCCTTCCATGATTACTTCGCTAAAACGAACTACAGCATTTTTGAATACAAATTGTCCGTTCATGTATGGAAAATAACTTTCGTCATTCGGATCATTATCTGCAATAATATCAGTAACCCAGCGACCGCCCATTCCTGGTGCCTTTACGATCAGTTCTTCGGCGTATTGGCCTTCAGAATGCAAATGCGTAGATAAAATTCCTTTGCTCAAATCTTCTTCTCTTGATAGGACCGCTGCTCCTGCCCCATCGCCAAAAATTACGGAAACACCTCGACCTCGGGTTGTCATGTCCAATCCTGTAGAATGTACTTCCGAACCGATAATTAGTATGTTTTTATACATTCCGGTCTTGATGTATTGGTCGGCAATCGACAATGCATATACAAATCCAGAACATTGATTTCTGACATCTAACGCGCCAACAGTATTCAGTCCTAAATCTCGCTGTACTAAAACGCCAGGCCCAGGAAAATAATAATCAGGACTTAGGGTCGCAAAAATTACAAAATCGATATCTTCTTTTGCTACTCCAGAACGCTCGATCGCAATCTTAGCGGCTTTTACGCCCATGGTCGTAGTCGTATTTCCGTCGCCTTTTGTGATGTGGCGTCTTTCTTGAATTCCAGTACGTTCTTGAATCCACTCATCATTCGTGTCAATTATTTTTGACAAATCATCATTAGTAACTCTATTTTCAGGAACATAATATCCTAAACCTGCAATTTTTGAATGATACATATTTTATTATTTCGTTAAAAATCAGACCGCAAATTTACGCATCTGCGAATTATCTATTGCACAAGTTAGTAAATATTTCGATATCAGCAATCCAACCATTTTTATTGAAAGGTATTTCAACAAGATTAACCGCATTATTAACGAAATATTTTAGCGTATGTAACAACCTTGACTTATTTTAGACAAATATTCATCAACTATAACACATAATCTATGAAATTAAAGTTATCCTTGCTTTTCTTGCTTGTCGGGCTGTCCGGATTTTCGCAGGAAGAGCTTACTTACCAAAAGCCTTCCAAAGAAATTTTGGAGCTGGCAGATTACGAAAGAGCTCCATCGGTTACTATGGATACCAAAAAAGAATATATGCTTCTTTCGTACCGAAACACCTATAAGACTCTGGACGAACTAAATCAGGAGGAATTACGATTGGGCGGCTTGAGAATCAATCCGATTACCAATATTTCAAGCACTGTTACTTACATCAATAATATCAAAGTCCGTAAAATTAAGGATAAGAATGAGATCCAAGTGACGGGCTTGCCGCAAAATCCAAAAATCAGTAATATCGCATGGTCGCCAGACGAAAAGAAAATTGCTTTTTCACATACGACAGCTACGGGCGTAGAATTATGGGTTTTGGATATTGCTTCAGCGAAAGCAACACGATTGACAGACGCGACTGTAAATGCGAACATGGGCGGACCATTCAGCTGGTACAGAGACAACCAAAGCTTATTGGTTAAAATGCTTCCGAAAAATCGTCCTGCCTTGATCGATTCAAAAAAAGACCTTCCAAAAGGGCCTACGGTTTCTACAAGCGACGGTTCGAAATCACAAAACAGAACCTACCAAGATTTATTAAAAAACAAGACCGACGAAACGAATTTCGAAACTTTGGTAACTTCAGAATTATACAAAGTCGATCTTAACGGAAAGGCATCGTTGTTCAAAAAAGCCGATTTGTACGCTGGAGAAGGCTTTTCTCCTGACGGAAATTACATCTTGATCACAACTATTCAAAAACCATTCTCTTATATCGTTCCTTTGAGCCGTTTCCCTATGAAATCCATAGTTTACGACCAAACCGGAAAAGAAATAAAAGTAGTCAACGAAGTGCCTCTTTCTGAAATTATGCCAAAAGGATTTATGGCTACGAGAAAAGGAAAAAGAAGCATGAGCTGGAGAAGTGATGCGCCTGCAACACTTTATTTCGTAGAAGCATTAGACGGCGGAGATCCTGCAAACAAAGTAGATTTTAGAGATGAAGTTTTCTTATGGGAAGCTCCTTTTACTTCAAATCCGACTTCTTTAGCAAAGACTGCACAACGTTATGGAGGAATTGTTTGGGGAAATAACACAACTGCTATTTTATATGACCAATGGTATGATACTAGAAACGAGAAGACCTATCTAATCAATCCGTCGAATCCAAATCAGGCACCAAAAGTAATTTTCGACAGAAATTCTCAAGATATTTATTCTGATCCGGGAAGTTTTGAAACTGTAAAGAATCAATACGGAAGACAAGTACTGGCGTTAGAAAACGACAATGCTTTCTTAATTGGAGAAGGTCATACAAAAGACGGACAGTTCCCTTTTATCGACGAATTCAACATCAAGACATTCAAACCGAAACGTTTGTATCAATCAAATTATAAAGATAAAGTCGAAAGCATTTTTTCTATTGAAGATTTCAAAAAAGGCGACGTTTTGGTTCAAATTCAGTCAAAAAGCGAATATCCGAACTATTACTTCAGAAATATCAAAAAGAAAAATCAACTGACACAGATTACGGATTTCAAAAATCCATTTGAAAGCATCAAGAATGTTCACAAAGAAGTCATCAAATACAAAAGAAAAGATGGCGTTGAACTTTCTGGAACCTTATACCTTCCTGTCGGATATGATATGAAGAAGAAAGAAAAGCTTCCTTTGTTGATCTGGGCATATCCAGAAGAATACAAAGACAAAAACAGTGCGGGACAAAGCGCTCAGAATTCAAACGAATTTACGTTCCCGAATTACGGTTCTTTTGTATACTGGGTAACAAAAGGCTATGTTGTCTTGGATGATGCTTCTTTCCCGATTGTAGGAGAAGGAACAACTGAACCAAACGATACGTTCATTACTCAATTGGTAGACAATGCCGCTGCAGCTATCGACGCCGTAGATAAATTGGGCTACATTAACCGCAAGAAAGTTGCTGTTGGAGGTCATTCATACGGTGCGTTTATGACCGCAAACTTATTGACGCATTCTGACTTATTTGCGTGCGGTATTGCACGTAGTGGTGCTTACAACAGAACACTTACGCCATTCGGATTCCAAAGCGAGCAACGTAACTATTGGGAAGTTCCTGAGGTTTACAATACGATGTCGCCTTTCATGAATGCTGAAAAGATGAAAACACCATTGATGTTAGTTCACGGAGATGCTGACAACAACCCTGGAACATTTACGTTGCAGACAGAACGCTATTTCCAAGCATTAAAAGGACTTGGAGCACCTGTTAGAATGGTATTATTGCCAAAAGAAAGCCACGGATATGCTGCCAAAGAAAATATCCTGCACCTACTTTGGGAGCAAGACCAATTCTTAGAGAAACACTTGAAAAACTAATACTGTTCTTAGGAACTACATTAAAAAATCCCGAAATCTGATTTCGGGATTTTTATTTTAAAGCACTTTATTGTTTACTTCTAAGAAAACCAATGTTTCGTTTTCTAAAGCAGTATTGTGTTCGAAAAAAATGACTTGTTTTTCAAGAACAGCCTTAATAAGATACCTATTTCCTTTAAAAAAAGATTGCTTTACTTGAACTTGAATAAAACCGGATTGGGCTACCTTCAACTGATGCGGATACAAAAGCAACGTAGTCGTCGTTCCCTCTTCATCATCGACAGCAATCTCGTTGACCTCTCCAAAAAGCGAGGCCACATATTTATTAATAGGATTAAAATATAATTCTTTTGAAGGTGCCTTTTCAAGCATTTTTCCTTTTTGCATCACGATAGTCTCATCGGCAAAAGAAAGCGCATCAGCGCTATCGTGTGTGGCAACAATACAGATTATGCCCTTTCTCTTCAAGTAGGCAAAAAGATTTCTTCTGAGCGCATTTTTTCTAAAATTATCAATATGGCTGAAAGGTTCGTCCAATAACAGAACTTCCGGCTCTAATGCTAAAACGCGTGCCAGCGCTACCCTCTGTTGCTGGCCTCCGCTTAAATATTTTGCTTTTACCTTAGCATAATCAGACATTTCAACCATGGCGAGCAGGTCTGCGACGCGCTGCGCCTTTTCTTCCTTATGGACGTTGGAGAGGTATTTGCCGACATTCTCTTCTACCGTTATATAAGGCATGAGATCGAAATCTTGTGCTAAGTATTTTATATAATCTTCTCCTGGAATCAGATTAAATTTTGGGCCTAAAATTTGGGTCTCATTATAAAAAATCTCGCCTTCATCTAAATCATAAAGACCGTAGATTAATTTCAAAAGCGTGCTCTTTCCGCAACCGCTTTCGCCGATTACTGCAATGTTTTGTCCTTTTGGGATTGTAAAACTGATATTCTGTATGACTTGTTTCTCGGAATAACCGAAAGAAATATTTTGAACTGATAACATGTATGGTCTTGATTGAAGAATGCAAAGTTACAAAGTTTGACTGCAACAGAAATGGAAACTTTTAAAGATATTGAGAAAAGAAAAAGCCTCCCAATGGGAGGCCTTTTTTATGTAATCTAATTTTTTAATTAGAATTTGTAAACCAATCCTAATCTGATGTCTCTTGTGTCAAGACCGAAATCAAAAGAATTCGTTTTTTCAGCACCGTCAGCATCTGGTTTAGTAGTTTCGAAACCTAAGATTCCGAAAGTAGCTTCTAATGACAAGTTTTTAGTGATGAAATAGTTAACACCTGGAGCTAGAGCAACGCCAAAACCGTCACCTTTGAATTCTCCAAGCTCTTCTGCTTCAAGATCAAACTCATTATCGTAGCTGTTGTAGTTTACACCCAACTGTCCGAAGAAAGAAAATTTAGAAGCTGGTGTAAAATAGTATCTACCAAAAGCACCTACAGAAAATGTGTTGTTTTTAGCATCATCTCCACCAAATTCAATTTTTGATGACTCATACCCTAATGCAACACCAATAGCGATGTTTTCAGTTACGAAATAACCAGCGCTTGGAGCGATGATGAAATCACTAGTTTTGAAATCTCCAGTTTTAGTTGAACCAAAACCTACAGCTCCTGAGATGAATACATCACCTTTTTTAAACCCTTCAGTAGTTTCTTCTTGAGCGTTAGCAAATCCGAAAGCGAATACTGCAGCTACTGTTAAAATAATTTTCTTCATGTTTGTTTAGTTTTAAATAACGGCGCAAATGTATAAAAAAAATAACACGAAACAACTTACGTGTTATTTTTTTCATTGGCATTAAATTCGCTCGCAACACCCTTATTTTACTTTATTTTCTGATAATCAACATCGTAACTAAAAAAGCACCAAGAATAAATAATTGTAAAACTAAAAAAGCTTCCCAATAGGAAGCCTTTTTTTTATGTAATCTAATTTATTCTTAGAAGTGCAAAGCAAAACCAATTCTTACTTGGAAAACATCATCAAAGAAATCTTCGTTTAAGCTTTTGTTGAATCTCAAACCTGGCTCGATAGATACGTTTTGACCTAAGAAGATTGCATAACCACCTTGGATTCCTAGGTAAGATGGATTTTCATCTGCATCTTTAACAGAAGCACCAGAGTAATCAAGTTGTACTGGGATTTGGCTAATGATATAGTATTTAGCGCCAATTTTGTAAGAGAATGCAGAAACATCGTCTCCTAAATCAACATAACCTAAACCAGCTTTGATAGCCAAATCATCCATGATGAAATAACCACCTTCAGCACCCAAAGACCATGTAGTCTCACCGTCCACAGAGTTTAAACCAAAAGAAGTATCAGCAGAATGAGCAGCACCAAATCCAGTGTTTGCTTCAATCAACCATTTTCCTTTTGCAGTTTGTCCAGCGTTAGCTGTACTTTTAGCGTCTTGAGCATTTGCGAATCCGAAAGCAAATACTGCCGCTACTGTTAAAATAATTTTTTTCATGTTTGTTTAGTTTTAAAATTATGAACAAATGTAAAAAAAAAATAATACGAATCAACTTACGTTCATTTTTTTAATTAACTTAATTTTAAGAAAAAAAATATTAATAATTTCCTAAATTTAAATTTATCTCAAAAAAACATGGCTAAATTTGTCCATAGAAGCAAGTAGAAAAACTTTAAACCACCTTAAAAAATTTATTATGAAAAAACTTATCGTAGCTGCAATTTTAATCATTGCAGGAGCAACAAATGCTGATGCACAACTTTTAAAATTTGGTATTAAAGGAGGCGTTAACTTTGCCAACTTTAACGGAGGCGTCGACGGTATCGACTACAGCGGCAGAACAAGCTTTCATGCTGGTGCAGCTGCAGAAATAAAACTTTTTCAAAATTTTTCACTGCAACCTGAGCTTTTATACACTTCTCAAGGTGCGGATGTAGATGGAGTTGGCGATTTCAATTTAGATTATGTGGCTGTTCCTGTTTTGGCAAAGTTTTACATTATTTCTGAAAAATTAAGCCTTGAAGTAGGTCCTCAGTTCTCTTTCTTGATTGACGAAGCAGAAGAAGCTTTTGACAACAAAAGTTTTGATTTCGCAGCAGCGGGAGGTTTAGGGCTTAACATTACAGACAACTTCTTTGCTCAGGCAAGATATACTATCGGGCTTTCGGAAGCTTCAAAAGATGCCGAAGTTAAAAATGCTGTATTCCAATTATCTCTTGGATACTTCTTTTAAAAAATAGTTCTCAATAAAAAGAAACCGTTTTGTTTAGGCAGAACGGTTTTTTTATTATTTATCATTTCACAAACACTGGAAATTCCTATTTTTACAAAAACATCTTCCATGAGAATCATTATCATCAATGGCCCTAACTTAAATCTGCTCGGAAAACGCGAACCCGAAGTCTATGGACATACTACCTTTGAGGAATACTTCGCATCGCTTCAAGCTGAATTTCCTTCGCTTGAGCTTCATTATTTCCAAAGCAATATTGAAGGAGAGATTATTGATAAGCTTCATCAGACAGGCTTCTCTTTTGATGGAATCATTCTCAACGCGGCTGCATACACGCATACCTCTGTAGGAATTGGAGATGCTGTAAAGGCGATTAGCACTCCTACAGTCGAAGTACATATTTCCAATACCTTTTCAAGAGAATCCTTCAGACACCAATCGTATATTTCGCCAAATGCAAAAGGCATCATTATCGGCTTCGGACTTGAAAGCTACAAACTGGCCATAAACTCTTTTCTCTAAAAAAATTTTGGCCATGCAACCATGTTGTAAATAAATTCGTCTATTTATTTACACGTATGATTGTATATTAACTTAAACTATTACATCCTCCGCATGAAAAAATTTTTTACGCTACTTCTACTTGCCTTTTCTATTTGTGGATTTTCGCAGATCAAGGGAAAAATTACTGACGAATCTGGAAAAGAACTTCCGGCCGTAAACGTATATATCGAAAACACTTATAACGGAACATCTTCTAACGAGCTCGGGTTTTATGAACTAAATATAAAATCACCAGGGAAATATATTGTCGTTTTCCAATACTTAGGTTACAAGACGCAAAAGACAACGGTTAATGCAGAAAAATTTCCTCATGTTTTGAACGTTACTCTTGCCGAAGAAAACATCTCGATTCCCGAAATTGTTATTGATTCAAAAGAAAACCCTGCCAATGCTATTATCCGAAGCGCGATAGCTTCTAAAAAGCAAAATTCGGAAATGACGGCAAAATTCAATGCTGATTTTTATTCTCGCGGTATTTTTAGAGTAAAGGATGCACCGAAAAAGATTTTAGGCCAGAAAGTAGACGAAGATGGCATCTTGGATTCTACAGGAACAGGAATTATTTATTTATCTGAAACTGTGTCCAGAATTACCTACCAAAAGCCAGACAAGCTAAAGGAAAACATCATCGCTTCTAAAATAAGCGGAAACGACAAAGGATTCAGCTACAATACGGCCAGAAATACCGATTATGATTTTTATGAAAACTATATCGATTTCAATATTAATATGGTCTCTCCGATTGCTAACAATGCTTTTAACTATTACAAGTTCAAAATGGAGGGTACTTTTATCGACGAAAACAACAATACCATCAACAAGATTAAGGTAACTCCTAGAAGAGACAGCGAGCCTGTTTTTGAAGGCTACATTTATATTGTTGAAGATTCATGGGCTATTTATGCCGTCGATCTTGATATCAAAGGCTATAGAATGCAGGAGCCTATTATAGATGTGATGAATCTTACGCAAAACTTCAGCTACAATTCCAATTCAAAAATATGGGCAAAAAGCTTGCAGACCTTAGAGTTTAATGCCGGGCTTTTCGGAATCACGTTCACAGGAAAGTTTACGCATGCTTTCAGCAACTATGAGTTCAAGCAAGAATTTGAAAAGAAAACTTTTACCAAAGAAATTGTTTCTATCGATAAAGAAGCGAATAAAAAAGATGATACCTTTTGGGATGCGATGCGTCCGGTTCCTTTAACAGACGAAGAAACAAAAGACTATGTCAAAAAAGACAGCATACAAACGATACGCAAATCGAAAACCTATCTTGATTCGATCGACAGAAAGGATAATAAATTTAAGATTCCCGACCTAATTACCGGTTATACTTACAAAAACTCCTATAAAAATTGGTCTTTGAAATACGACGGAATTCTAGAGTTCCCTACTTTTAATACAGTTCAAGGCTGGAATCTGAATTCTGGTTTTTCATTCATGAAAAGAAATCCAGACGAAAATACATATACGACATTTGGCGTAAAAATGAATTATGGGTTTGCTGAGGAAAAGCTAAGAGCTGTTGGTTATTTCTCAACCCGACTGAACAACCAGACCAATTCCTATCTCTACGCTGCTGCGGGTAATGAAGTTGCTCAATTCAATCCTACTGCAATTAGCGGTATCGTGAATACCGTAAGCACTTTATTCTTTAAGGACAACTACATGAAGTTATACGACAAGACTTTCGGGCGAATCGGATACCAGCAAGAAGTCGTAAATGGTCTTACGCTAACCGGAAACGCAGAATATTCTAGAAGAAAATCGCTTTTCAACAATACGGATTATGTAATGATAAAAAGAGATAAAGAATATACTTCAAACAATCCTCTTGCTCCCGATGCGCATACGCTGCCTATTTTCGAAACGCACAACTTGGCAAAAGCTTCTATCACGGCACGAATTAATTTCGGACAGGAATATATTTCTAGGCCTGACGGAAAATTAAACCTTAGAAACGACAAATATCCTGTGCTTTCGGCAACTTATGAAAAAGCTTTTGCAGGAAGCGAAAAAGAATACGAATACGATGCTGTCCATGCGCGCCTAGTATATGATGTTACTTTAGGAAATAAAGGAGAATTTTGCATTAACCTGAAAGCAGGGAAGTTCTTTAATGCTGAGAATATTTCTTTTGCAGATTACAAACACTTTAACGGAAACCAGACTCATATCGGGCAATCTGACAGATATTTGAATGTATTCAATCTTCTTCCTTATTATACGCATAGCACGAATGATTCCTATATTGAGTTGCATGCCGAGCACAACTTTAAAGGCTATATCATGAATAAGATTCCATTACTAAACAAGCTGAAATCAAATCTTGTGGTCGGATATCATGCTATTGCAATTCCAGACGTAAAACCTTATTCAGAGTTTACAGTTGGATTAGACAATCTTGGTTTTGGAAAATTCAGGATGCTTCGTGTGGATTATGTACGTTCTTACCAAAACGGATTCCAAGGCGACGGTGTCATCTTCGGACTGAAATTCTTGAACATTCTAGAATAACAACAAACAAAAAGGCGTTTCGATTGAAACGCCTTTTTTAATAGTATTTAGAGAAATTATTCGGTTACGATTTTGGCTCCTAGAGCTTTCAATCGTTCCTCTATATTTTCGTATCCTCTGTGGATTTGTTCGATGTTTTGGATTTTGCTTACTCCTTTTGCAGAAAGCGCAGCGATCAATAAAGAGATTCCGGCACGGATATCTGGAGATGACATAGTCGTCGCTTTTAATTGCGATTTGAAATCATGTCCGATAACAACAGCTCTATGTGGGTCGCAAAGAATGATTTTTGCTCCCATATCAATTAATTTATCTACGAAGAACAGACGGCTTTCAAACATTTTTTGGTGAATCAGAACACTTCCTCTCGCTTGTGTCGCCACAACCAAAACAATACTCAACAAGTCAGGAGTAAAACCTGGCCATGGAGCATCTGAAATTGTCAAGATAGAACCATCGATATAATTTTGTATTTCATAACCTTCTGTATGAGCCGGAATATAAATATCATCGCCTCTTTTTTCTAGCGTAATTCCAAGCTTTCTGAAAGTTCCAGGAATCACTCCAAGATTTTCCCAGCTTACATTCTTAATGGTGATTTCGCTACGCGTCATCGCTGCCAATCCAATCCAAGAACCAATTTCGATCATGTCTGGAAGAATTGTGTGCGTACAACCTTTTAACGATTCAACACCTTCAATTTCTAACAAGTTCGAGCCAACTCCGGTAATTTTAGCCCCCATAGAGTTCAGCATTTTGCAGAGCTGCTGTAAATAAGGCTCGCAAGCGGCATTGTAAATCGACGTTTTTCCTTCTGCCAAAACAGCTGCCATAACGATATTGGCAGTTCCTGTAACAGAAGCCTCGTCAAGAAGCATTGTAGTTCCTATTAATTTAGTCGCTTCAACGCCATAGAAATGGTCTTCTCTATTATAACGAAATGAGGCTCCAAGATTGATAAAGCCTTCGAAATGTGTATCTAGTCTTCTTCTTCCGATTTTGTCTCCTCCTGGTTTTGGAATGTATCCTTTTCCGAAACGAGCTAAAAGCGGACCGACAATCATAATGGAACCACGAAGCGAGCTTCCTTCTTTTTTGAAAGCTTCCGACTCTAAATAAGCCATGTTCACTTCATCAGAAAGGAAAGTATAAGATCCTTTTCCGATCTTTTCGATTTTGACTCCAAGATTTTTCAATAAAGTAATCAGTTTATTGACATCGATAATATCCGGAATATTGTTTATCGTTACTTTTTCCGGAGTCAGCAATACAGCGCATAAAATCTGTAATGCTTCGTTTTTCGCTCCTTGTGGCGTAATTTCTCCTTTTAAAGGAACGCCACCTTCAATCTTGAAAGTTTCCATTTTTTAAAATTATGAGTTTATCGATTATGAGTATAAGTGTATATTTTACAATTTATAACTCAAAACGTTAAGGTTTCCTATTGTTGTTTTTGTTCTGATTGTTTTGCTTGCCGTTGTTGTTCTTAGGCTTTGCTTTTTGCGGTAGCGGCTGGTTTTTATTCGACATTTTTTTGTTCGTGCGCATCAAATCTGTAGAATTGAGCAATTCTTCCGAACTTGCCTTCAAATTGATTCTGCCGTTTGACAGCTCGTATAAATGTTCAAAAATAACGTCATCTTTCACCGTATCCTTGTTCCAGCTCAGGTAAGACTTTTTCATGTGATTGGCAATAACCTTGATCAGCGCGCTTTTCAATTCGCCTTCTTCCCATTTGTTGGCGACATCAATCATGTATTTGATGTTGTTTCCGTAGAATCTATATTTCGGGAAATTTTGCGGATATTTCAAGCGATCCGGCTTCTGCTGCAGCATTTCTCTCGACGGTACCGGATACGGAGAATCGACATCTAATTTAAAATCAGACATGATAAAAATCTGGTCCCAAAGCTTGTGCTGGAAATCTGGAACATCCCGCAAATGCGGATTCAAGCTTCCCATCACGGCAATAATATATTTTGCGGCTTTGTTTCGCTCATTCTTGTCTTCGATTACAGTGGCCTGGTCGATCAGTTTCTGCAAATGGCGTCCGTATTCCGGAATAATCAAATGCGGTCTTTCGGCATTGTACTCCAAATGATGAACGATGTCGTGCGGGTTTTCTTTTATGTACATAAAATTGTCGTGAAGCTTTAAAGCGAGATAATCCCTTCTATAGTGGAAACCTCTAAATATTTATCAATGATGCTCTGTGAGCTTTTCATTCTTACATTTACAGAAATACTTGTAAATTTTCCTGTTTTCGACTGCGTGGTATTGATTACGGCACCCATAGCATTAAAAGCATTTTCTACCGCATCAACCTTTTCTTTATCTGTAGGCACTATGAATTTAAAAAGATATTCTGCCGGCCAGACATTTGCATCATCCAATTCTACTTTCAGCCTTTCATAAAATTCCTGGGTCTTCTTATCCATCTTCAAAATTAAAATAAAAGCAAATATACGGTATTGATTTTAGATTTAAGAATTATGAAATTAATTTAATATGAAATGAGAACATTCGCCATTCGCATAAAACATCAAGCCATCCAAACCAAGCGCTTTTAAAAAAACTAAATTCGCTTTAGTATCTAAAAATCTTTAAGTAAATTTGCGCCTTATTTTCAAAAAGTGCAAAAAGATATTGTTGTAATTATCGGCGGCCCGGGAACTGGCAAGACGACCATCATCGATGGTTTGCTGGAACGCGGACACTGCTGTTTTCCTGAAATTTCACGAGAAATAACGCTGGAAGCCAAAAAACAAGGAATTGAGCAATTGTTCCTCGAAAATCCATTGCTTTTCAGCGAATTGCTTTTGGAAGGAAGAAAAAAACAATACCACCAGGCCTTAAAAGAAAAAAGCCCTGTAGTTTTTATCGACCGCGGCATTCCAGATGTATTGGCCTACATGCACTATATCGGCGATGCCTATCCTGCTTTTTTCGACGAAGCCTGTCGTGAGCACAAATACACAAAAATCTTTATCCTGCCGCCATGGGAAGCCATTTATGAAAGCGACGATGCGCGGTATGAAAATTACGAACAAGCTACTTTGATCTACAAACACTTGAAGGAAACCTACGAAAGTTATGGCTATTCCTTGATTGAAGTTCCAAAAGACACGGTAGATAACAGAATTCTTTTTATCTTAGGGCATCTTTCGAACTAGAAATATGCAAGAAGCGCTATCGATTCTTCAAAAATATTGGAAACACGATTCGTTCAGAACGCCACAGGCTGAAATCATAGCTTCGGTCTTGAGCGGATGCGATACGTTTGCCCTAATGCCTACTGGCGGTGGAAAATCCATCTGCTTCCAGATTCCTGCCATGATGCGTAATGGAATCTGCCTCGTAATTTCACCGTTGATTGCCTTAATGAAAGACCAGACGGCCAATCTTCAAAAGATAGGCATCAAAGCAATTGCTTTGACTGGAGGCATTTCTACTGATGAAATCAGCGATCTTTTAGACAATTGCCTCTACGGAAATTATAAATTCTTATACCTGTCGCCAGAGCGATTGCAGGCGGATTGGATTATGGACCGCATCAAAAATCTGCCGATTAATCTTATCGCAATAGATGAGGCGCATTGCGTTTCGCAATGGGGACATGATTTTCGTCCAGCCTATCTTAAAATCGCTTCTCTAAAGACCCATTTTCCAAAGATTCCTTTCTTGGCCTTGACAGCAACGGCAACCGAGCGCGTAAAAGAAGATGTTATTATCCAGCTGGGATTAGAAAATCCTGCTATTTTCAAGAAGTCTTTTGCGAGAGAAAATTTGGCGTATATGGTTTTTAATGTGGAAGACAAGCTTTACCGACTAGAACAAATACTGAAAAAGAATCCGCAGCCTTCTATTATTTATGTCAGAAATAGAAAAGCCTGCCTTGATACGGCTTCGCAGCTAGAAGCTTTAGGAATCAAAGCTACGTTTTATCACGGCGGCCTCCATAGCAGGGAAAAAGAAAAAAACATGAGGCTCTGGATGGACGAAGATGTCCAAGCTATTGTTGCGACAAATGCTTTCGGCATGGGAATCGACAAGGCAAATGTAAAAACAGTAGTCCACATCCAATTGCCAGAAAATCTTGAAAATTATTATCAAGAAGCAGGACGCGGCGGCAGAAACGGAGAAAAGGCTTTTGCCGTTTTGCTGAACAGCCCTTCTGACGTGCAATATTCCGAAAACCAGATCTTGAATAATCTTCCCGACAAGAAATTCTTGAATGAGATGTATGTAAAATTGTGCAACTTTTTCCAAATTGCCTATGGCGAAGGAATTGACGAGCAATTTTCTTTCAACATCAACCAGTTCTGCGTCCAATACGGATTTCCAATCTTGAAAACCTTTAACGGCTTGCAATTTTTGGACAGGCAAGGAATTATTACGCTTTCACAGGAATTTTCAGAAAAAGTAACCGTACAATTTATCATAGAATCCAAAGAAGTAATCCGTTACACAAGCCTGAATCCGCAAGACGAAGAAATCATTCTGGCGATGTTGCGCACCTATCCTGGCATTTACGAAGTTGTTACTCCTATAAACATTTCCCTAATCGCAAAAAAATCAGGCAGCAAAGAAAACCAAGTCGCCGCTGTATTGCAGAAATTGCAAGAAAGACAAATCATCGAGTACCACGCCAAAAGCAATGATTCTACGATTACCTTCAATGAAGTTCGCGAAGACGATAGGACGATCAACCGCGTCTCAAAATACCTGGAAAATCAAAATAATTTGAAAAAAGCCCAGCTGGAGGCAGTTTTAGACTATGTAACTAATGACAAATCCTGCAAAAGCCGTCAGCTCTTGAGTTATTTCGGCGAAAAAGACAGCCAAAACTGCGGTATCTGTTCCTTCTGTATCAAACAAGACAAAACACCGAGTCCTCTTTCTTCTATTGCAGAAAAAATCTTGGGATTGTTGCAAACCAGTCCGATGAGTTCAAGAGAAATCCAAATGTATTCTAAATTTCCCGACGATGCCATTATCTTTGCACTGAAACAACTATTAGAAACGAACAAGATCGAACTCTTGCCAAACAATAAATACACCTTGAAATAGAATGGAAAAATTACGCATCATTTTTATGGGAACACCAGAATTTGCAGTTGGAATTCTGGACACAATACTTAAAAATAATTTTGAAGTCGTTGGAGTAATCACTGCTGCCGATAAGCCAGCGGGCCGCGGCCAGAAGCTAAAATATTCGGCTGTAAAAGAATATGCACTAGAAAAAAACTTAAAATTATTACAGCCGACAAATCTAAAAGACGAAACTTTCCTTGAAGAATTAAAAAACTTAAATGCGAATCTTCAGGTTGTGGTTGCCTTTCGAATGCTCCCGAAAGTGGTTTGGGAAATGCCTAAATTAGGAACATTCAACCTTCATGCTTCGCTCTTGCCTAATTATCGTGGTGCAGCTCCTATAAATTGGGCCATCATAAACGGAGAAACCAAAACTGGCGTAACTACATTCTTCATCGATGATAAAATTGATACCGGAGCAATGATTTTGAGCACGGAAATAGAAATTACTCCAGACGAAAATGCAGGAATTCTCCATGATAAGTTGATGGATTTGGGTAGCAAGACCGTAATTGATACTTTACATCTGATTGAAAATGACAAAGCAGCAACTACCATACAAAAAGATACAGATGATATCAAAACAGCTTACAAATTAAATAAAGACAATTGCAAAATTGACTGGACCAAATCTGGAAAAGAAATTCACAATCTAATTCGTGGCCTTTCTCCCTATCCTGCAGCATGGAGCTTTTTTAGCGACAAGGACCAAGAATGGAATGTAAAAATATACGAAGCACGTTTTTCACAACAAGATCACACAGAAACTATCGGAAAAATCATTACGACTAAAAAAGAAATGAAAGTTGCAGTTAGTGACGGTTATATTGAAATACTACAATTGCAATTTCCGGGAAAGAAAAATCTAAAAACAGCCGAACTATTAAACGGTATTAGTTTTGGAGGCGAGGCAAAAGCTTTCTAATCCCGCATAAACACTGATTTGACAGCGATTTCGAGAAAAACAAGTCGGTTTTATTAACAAAAGCCCCAAGTTATCAACAAATCGGTGAAAAACACTCGAAATGTCTTGCCCAGTAAGGAAATCCTATTAAATTTGTTATAATTAACATAATGTTTAACCAACAATTAAAACTATTATTATGAACAAATCAGAATTAATCGATGCTATCGCTGCTGACGCAGGAATTTCTAAAGCAGCTGCAAAACTAGCTTTAGAGTCTTTTTTAAATAACGTAGGTGGTACTTTGAAAAAAGGTGGCAGAGTATCTTTAGTAGGATTTGGATCTTGGTCAGTATCTTCTAGAGCTGCAAGAGAAGGAAGAAATCCTCAAACTGGAAAAACTATCAAAATTGCTGCAAAAAATGTAGTAAAATTCAAAGCTGGTGCTGAATTAGAAGGATCAGTTAACTCTAAATAGTTTTTTGTCCCGATATAAATCAAAGCCTTCCATTTGGAGGGCTTTTTTTATGCAATTCATCGAATTAATTTGGAACAAAAAAAATTTATTGTTAAATTTAGTAAAAATTGCAAGAAAATGATTTCAGAAAAACTCAAAAAAGGAATCTTACTGATTGCGGAACCATCCATAATCGGAGACCTATCATTCAATCGCTCAGTTATTTTGCTTGCCGATCATAATGAAGAAGGTTCTGTAGGATTTATCCTTAACAAGCCTTTAGAGTACAGCATCCAAGATTTGATTCCTGAAATTAATGCAAAATTTAAAATTTATAACGGAGGGCCTGTCGAACAAGACAATCTTTATTTTATCCATAATATTCCAGATTTGATTCCCAACAGCATTGAAATTTCAAATGGAATTTATTGGGGCGGTGATTTTGAATCTACGAAAGACCTCATCAATGAAGGAAAAATCAAGAAAAACAACATCCGTTTCTTCTTAGGATATACAGGCTGGGATGCACAGCAATTAGACAAAGAGATGCAGGCCAATTCGTGGATAATTACAAAAAACATCTACGAAAATAAAATTATCGGAAAATCAACTACTGACTTCTGGAAGCAAAAGATTTTAGAATTAGGAGGCGATTATGTAATCTGGTCTAATGCTCCGGAAAACCCTATCCTAAATTAGCTTAAACGAATCTGAGCATTTAATCGAAGTAATAAATCTTTAGCCGTTTTTGTCTCGTATTCTTTCTTGCGATATTTTGTTATTGGCTGAATTCCTCTAATTACATTCGTAATAAACAATTCATCCGCTTTTTGCAAGTCAAAAGGAGAAATTGGCGTTTCTTCCACCTCAATTGTTTCTATCTTTTTTGCGAGTGTCAAAATTTGTTTGCGCATCACGCCATTCAGGCAGCCTTCAGAAATTGGAGGCGTAATCAATTTATTACCCATGAGCATAAAAAGATTTCCGTTTAATGCTTCGATTACGTTTTTATCATCATTGATTAGAAGACAGTTGTCATAGCCATTTTCATCAGCAAAAATACTTCCCGTCACGTTTATCATCCTATTTGACGACTTTGTGGTTGAAAGCAAGTGTTTTGCCACAACAAAATCTTTATAAAGCTCTACTTCATACTCCTCTTTTTCAATACGATAAACGGAATTTTCGAGAGGCTGTACGGTAACCAAAAAGGAAACATTATTATCTTTTGGAAGATAAAATCCTCCTTCGTTTCTATATACAGAAATTCTAGCTCTTGAAGAAGCTGAAAGATTTTCAGCAGTTGCCAGCGAAAGAAGCTGTTCCTCAAAATATTCCATCGTAAAATTCATCGGAATTTCCATCCTAACGATACGCATGGCAGACATCAGCCTAAAATAATGATCTTCAAGGAAAAGAATTTTTCCATCTAAAATTTTTACCGTTTCAAAAACAGAGTCCCCATATAAGAATCCTCTGTTACCTATCAATAAATTTGCTTCTGACGTAATGTTTCCGTTGAAATTGATCATAAAAAAAGCCCTGAAATTAAATCAGGGCAAATATAAGTCTTAAAAACAGAATTACACTATACAGATCCTATTACGTGCTTCAAATCCGAAATTTGGTTTTCCCACAATTGTGTAGATTCTTCTACTTCGTCTTTTTCGGCAAAATCAACTACCATCAGAGAAACATCTTTAGTGATTTCATCAACAAGGATTCGCAATTCAAAAAAATACTCCCCATCTTGGCCATTTTCGTCAATCCAACGAAATTTCACTTTCTCTCCTGTTTTTTTTGAAGCCAATCTGGCTTTCTCTTCTGCATCATCCCATATGAACGTAAAAAACTCCCCTCGAGAATTAACATTATCAGCAAACCATTCTGACAATCCAGAAGGTGTTGATATATACTGATATAGCAATTGCGGTGAAGAATTTAGAGGAAATTCTAATTCATATCGTACTTTATTTTCCATAGGGCATCGTTATTTTTTTGGAAATATATAGAATAAAATCAAATTAACGATGATTTAAAAATTATTTTTTTTTGCTGATTTATATTTGCAACCTGTAAATTTAATTTTATATTTGCACCCGCATTCGACAAGGATGCATGACCTAAAATGGCGAGGTAGCTCAGTTGGTTAGAGCGCAGGATTCATAACCCTGAGGTCACGGGTTCAACTCCCGTCCTCGCTACTTAGTAAAAATGCTATATTTTTCAGCATTAAAAACATGTTCAAGCCCACTTAAAAAGTGGGCTTTTTTATTGATTAACAACAATTTACCGTGTTCAAAAAAA
Organism: Flavobacterium endophyticum; assembly: GCF_003634455.1. GTDB lineage: Bacteria > Bacteroidota > Bacteroidia > Flavobacteriales > Flavobacteriaceae > Flavobacterium > Flavobacterium endophyticum. The sequence continues at coordinate 631,066 of NZ_RBLC01000001.1, forward strand.
AATTAAGGTTCTCAATAGGCAAAAAAGTCATCTTTTTTTAAAAATATCATAAAGCACTGATTATCTGATAATTAAAAGTGTTCAAACTCTCATTCAGGCCTAAAAAACGCAAATAACTAAATATCAATAAGTTAAGGTGTTCAAAATCTCGTTCCCATATTAAAAATTACAAATCGAGCGTCTGAGAGTTGAACTTTTTTTAAAATCACATAAATTATTGATTATCAGAGCCAATACTAACTAAATGTTCGGCTATAAAACCACAGAAGCGCTTTTTCTTCGCTGATGAATCAATTTCTGAGTATATAGAAAATTTTTACAATGTCCGGAGAAGGCATTCCGTCCTTGGAAATCTGACAATAAAAGAATTTCAAAATCAGTGCAAACTCGCATGACGCGAAAAGGAGATATGGGCAACAAAACCGATTTGCAAAGCAAATATCAATACTATGAATACTGATTGAGATCGATAAAGTAATGCCAAAGTTGCATTTCCACTAAAGGTTTATTTCGGATAGTAACTGAAACTAATTTTTCTATTCATTAGTGAGCTTACAGAGACTAAATTTTCTTTTGCTCCCTTTTTTGCCTCAAAAAGGGAGAAACTGATTACCAAAACTACCCCATACTCATCCTGCATGGAATTGAAACTGCTAATCTTGTAAATATTGCGGATTATTTCGTAAAACATTAAAACTTTTGGCCTCTTAACTTGGTACAGTTTAGAAAGCAGGCCAATAGCAATGATTGGACGCATAATAACCTTTATAATAGAAACTATGACAATTCCTGTTACAGCATGGACTGCAACGGTCCAGGAAGATATAGAAGCCAGCGAATCCATTTTTGAGATGGTCCTGCAAGAATATAGTCTTAGGATATATAATACTGGCGATACCTTATGGCTGGTAGCGGCATGGCCAGAAGCAGGGAGCATTGCCTTCAGGCTTGCCTTCGGCATGAACAGCAATTTTGACAAGGCGACTGTAAGCGAGGCAGACGGCGCAGTGCTGATAACCGCCTCGACAAGATTGGGAGATTACAGGATAGTCCTCTCGCTGCCCGAAAGCCCTGACGCCATCTTTCGGTACACCACTACATTCCGTGCTAGACTGCAGCTTCTTATCCCTTTCTGGCCGCGGGATATTGTGCCGCTCACAAAGTACGGGCGTACGGAAAATACCGCCGGCATAATCCATGCCCACCAGGCAGGAACAAGATCGGGACAGATATTCTTTAGCATGACTTGGCCAAAGGCAGGCTCCGTCCTCTATTTCCAGAACCTGACCGCAATGTCGCCATACTGCGAAGCGACGGAGGTATCCCTGGCTGAAACCGTCGGCGGAAGCTGGCCAGAAATAGGCTTCCAGTTCCCGGTTAATCCTGAAAAGGCGCTTCCCGCGGATAAAGAATTTGTTATCTCCGATGCATTCGTGCTGCTTGGAAAAAACATTCCATCCAAGGACTGCGATATCGCCGCACAATTTCTAGACTATCTCGCAGCGATCTACCTATTGCTGCCGAAGCCCGATACCGAATATCACGACTGGCCCTCTATTGCGGAAAAAGTCTTGGATGACCTTCATATCAATAAGGGCTGCTGGACACAGACTAATGGCAGTCCATACCTGAATGCGTACGTCGGAGATTATGCCACGCCTTCTGAAATAATGGTACAGCTTGCCGTGCTGCTGCCGCTCCAGGAGTATCTGGCATGGTCAGGAACCCGTCACCAGGCTTTTGATGATCTCAACAGCGGGCTGAAAGATTTCTATAACGATAAGATCGGTACGATCGTAAGGTGGCATCCCGCCCTTGAAGATGATCTTGACAAATCAGAGGAACAGAAGCGTGAGATGGTGATGGACTCCTGGTACCTCCACCATCCGCTATTAAATCTTTCCAGAATGGCACTCCGAGGAAGCAAGACAGCAAAGGCTATATTCCTTGATTCGATAGATTATGCAATTAAGGTGGCCCGCCATTTCAATTATGAATGGCCTGTCTTCTATAAGATGACGACCCTGGAGGTCCTGAAAGCCGAAACATCGCCCGGAAATGGCGGTGAGAAGGACGTACCCGGATCCTATGCCCATATCATGCTGATGGCATATAAGCTGACCGGCGAAAAGCGGTTTCTCAGGGAGGCGGACAAAGCGCTCAAGAGCTTGGAAGGGCTCACGTTTGACATCTTTTATCAGGCAAACAATACGGCCTTTGCAGCAGGTGCGCTAGCAGAGCTGTATAAGGAAACCGGCAAGCCAAGATATCTTGAGCTGAGCTACTGCTGTCTTGCCGGCATATTCAAGAACTGCCAGATATGGGACTGTAATTATGGCCATGCAAAAAACTTTCCGAACTTTTTTTCCGTTTTTCCACTAAACGACGCGCCCTACACGGCTGCTTATGAAGAATTGGAGGTCTTCGCAGCACTCCACCATTATCTGGAGGTCATTGCGGGAATAGATATCCTGCCCTCGCTAAAAATACTGATCCCAGAATTTATCAAGTATGCTTCAGGCAGGCTCGCATTTTATTATCCGCCCCTGCTCCCCGAAGAAATGATTGCGGAAGAAATAAAGACCGGGGAGATCAAGAAGGACCTGTGGATTCCTTTGGAAGACATCCACGACGGCTGGGAAAAAAGCGGCGAGGTCGGCCAGGAGGTATATGGCGCGGGACTAGCATTCGGAATCATACCTAGGCACTACTTCAGGCTTGAAAGTGTCGATGCACTCATTTTTGTAGATTATCCGGTTACTGATTTCAGGTCGGGCAAAAAGTCGGCCACATTCCATATCGAAGGATCACCTCAGCTCAGGGCACACATGAAGCTTTTGGGCATCCCCAAATCAGTTCTGGCAAAAATAAAGGTTGAGCAAAAAGACAAGGGCATATACAGAAACGTGAAATTATCATCGGGCCAATTTGATTTGGCAGGAAGCGGAATGGTAAGGATAACTTGGGCCGCCTATTAGGGAAATTATATCGATACTGCAAAAGGTCTCTCTTTATCCAACGGTCATAGGGATAATTTGAACTAAATCATACTGCTGATTGTTCTCCTAAGTAGGTTGATCAATTAAATACGCGAATCTTAAATATTACAACATGAAAAGCCAAACCAATGAAAAAATGCCGAACGGGCATTTACACTAGCTTTTCGTAGACGAGCTGAAAGATATTTAGATGCAGAAAAGCAATTGCTTAAGGACTCAAAAAATGGCCGATAGTGCTATTAGCCCTACTTAAAAGACACTTCTTGATGCACCGAACTGAAACTAGGGAACAGATCGAGCGATTGAAACAATTGTTTGAAGGGCTGTGACTGACTGCTAGAAGCAAAAAATGCATGGCCATGGAAGGACTATTGTTGGAAGCTGAGGAAACCACCGAAGAATTTGAGGGCGACCTGCTCTCGATGCCACCCTGATTTTAGCAGCGCAGAAGGTAAGGTCGATTATTACGAGATTGCAAGTCATGGCTGCTTGACCACCTATCCGTCGCTTATGGAGTATACTAAAGCAAAAGAACTGCTAGGAATGACTCTTGAATATGAAAAGGAGACAGATCTGAAACTTACCGGTCATTATCCCTTATCAGCTAAGACAGCTACTTTCAGGCTTTCATATGCATCTCGGGCAGTTACAGTGAGCTTATGGTCAGGGTTTTCTATTTTTGAAATTAAATCTTTAAGAATTCCCTGCAAGCATTTGCCATACACTTCAGATTTTGTCTGCTTGATCTCGAAACTGCCTGTTACCATTTCATCGACATTGTATTCGATGCCTCCTATACTTGTTACTATTTTCTTTTCGGCAAAATAGGTGCCCCAGCCTTCCGGACGCGACACATCATTGAGATCGCTAATTGGAACCGCTTTTTCTATTACAAACCCTGGAAGTGTGCCTAGTGCATCTTTACTATTTTTATTAACTAGCGCCTCAATGCGTCCCTTCATCGGTATCCATCCCTCGATTTCCACCTTTGCGAGGTCATAGACAAGGCGCATGGTAGTTCTTTCAAAAAATCCAGGACCGGAAAACGAGTGATAGTGGCTGGCTATAAGCCCCCCATCATATAAGACCAGAGCAGAAACCTGATCTTCCTGCCCTCCATTTCTATTGTGCGAGCATCCGTAAACCTTGCTGAATTTCTGATCGGTCAGGGCGTTGATAATGTCGAAAAAATGGACGCCATGCTCAATAAAGATTCCGCCTGAAAGCTCTTTTTCCCAGAACCAGTGGTCTGCAGGCAAAGATTCGTCCTGCGCATAATTGCTTATTTCCGCATGCCTAAGCTTGCCGAGCGCCTTCTTGCCATTTAGCGCGACCAGAGCCCTAATTATCGGATTGTAGCGAAGCATGTGGTTAACCATGATTATCTTTCCAGTTTCCTCCTGTACCTGCAGCAGCTTCGCTGCGCTTTCGATATTTAACGCAATTGGTTTTTCAAGCAGCACATGCTTTCCTGCCCGCATGGACTCGCAAGCCATCTCAACATGAAATGCGGGCACAGTAGCAATGCTGACAATATCAATCTCACGATCTGCTATAAGGTCTTTCCAGTTTTCATAGTGGGTCACACCGTCTGATTCTTCGTCTGCAAAATTTCGATCGGAAATTGCCGATACTTCTATACGTTGCTGCATGCGCCACCAATGGTGCAGAAATTTACCAAAGCCCCCGTATCCAATAATCCCGATCTTATATGTCTTCATTTTTATAGCGCTATTTAGTTTAAAGCCATGTAATGGTGTTGCCTGCCCTTTTGCAAACCAGCAGAGCCGAGGCCGCGTCTGAATCGTTTTTCGCTTCTGGTTCCTGTCTGCAAGAAGATAAGAAGCCGCTGCCGATCGCTGCCGTCAGCTAGAAGATGTAGATCAAACGCCATAGTTGTTTTTTAGTATATAAAAATAGTCCTTTCCTTTTATGGCATATTACAAAATAACGCGCACAATTTACATGTCAGGCCTTTTTTCTCGCTAGAGATCCATCCATAATTTTTGCTAGATTCGATAAGCTTGCCATTGCTATTTAATTAAGGTTAGACGAGATAAAACATAACCCCTAACGAAAAGCATGGTCATGGTCATGAATTTTCACATAAGTAGATTTGCTCTTGGTAGCTTTATTTTCCTAAAGGAACTGAAAACTATGCTAAATGATGCTTTTGCTAGATAAACTGTTTAAGTGGACGTACTTGCATACTGACAACATCACATCCTTTTGATCTTGTCAAGCAGAAGAGAATGGACTCCGCAATATCTGAAGCATTTAGCATTTCCTTCGCGGCTACTTTGTCCTGCTTTTCTATACTGGTGCCGGGCTGCATATCGGTATTTACTGCACCTGGTTCGATTAGCGTGACTTTGATATCATGTGGGTTGACTTCTTTTCGCAGTGCGGCTGTAAATCCCTGTATTCCTGATTTAGTCGCTACATAGACACTGCTGCCCGTCTCGCGGATTTCTGCACTCATGGATCCTACATTGACTATATGCCCGTTTTTTTTTGCCTTCATTCTTTTGATGGCGGCATTAGTACAGGCAATGTAGGACAGAAGGTTGGTATTTACTATATAGCTCCATTTTTCATAATTTCCCTCTCCGGCACTTTCTGCCGCCAGGCCAGCATTATTTATCAATATATCTATGTCTCCGAATTCGGATTCTAGTGCCCGAAAGACTTCTTCTACGCCCTGCTCTGAAGAAAGGTCAGAAGTGATGCCCGAGAGCAATGCATCGGGATACTTGGTCTTTGCATCCCCTATCGTCTCGTCAAGCTGCTCTTGGTGGCGGCCTGTGATAAAAATTTTTGCTCCTAGCCCCGCAAGAAGATGGGCAGTAGACCTGCCTATTCCTGTAGTTCCACCGGTTATCAGGATAATCCTGCCTGCAATCGTTCCGTTAAAGTTATTTTTCTCGTCCATAAATTTATTTTATCTACAATCCACATGCTGAGGATCTACTATCCAGCCTTTTACTCTGACGCAGCAGAATCGGCCTGTTTCATAGTATTTGTATGTTGGTTCATGGTATCCTGCGTACCGCTGCTGAGAGTTCCCTCGCGGGTAGGAGTTTTTTCGGTAGCTGAGGCGTCCACTGCATCGCGATTGGTATTATTGTCCCTGCATGAAAATATCATGAACATGCAGGCAGCTAAAATCACTATGAAAATATAAGTGTCGATCTTTTTCATGTCCTATTTTTTAGCACCTATTATGGCTTTCAGGCTTTTTGCATGTTCCAGATGTCCTGTCAACGTAGGTATTTTGCCAGAAGCCCATGCCCTTATTTCTTCGTCGGATGCACCTTCCGCCGCTTTTTCCATCTTGTCGATCGCCTTTTGATGTCCATCAACCATCATTTCTGCAAATTTCCTGTCAAAATCTAAACCAGCTTTCTCATCGAGCTCCTCATACATTTTTTGTCCGTCTTCTGTCAGGGTACCGGGCAAAGAGATATTCTTTAGCTGGGCGAGCTTTTTTACTTCAGCTGAAGATTTCATATGGTCTTCTTCCAACATCTTGCCAAACGCCTTGACATCTGGATCGCTGCTTTTTTGCTGGGCAAGCTTTCCAATCTCAATTTCTTGAAGGTCTGTCGCTGCTGCCTCAACCAAGTACTGCGCATCGTCTTCCGCGTTTTTGATACCATCAGATTTACTTCCATTTTCTTCTTGGGCTACTTCTTCCATTTCTGCCGACTTGTTTTCATTTTTGCATGACATAGCTGCAAGAACGAGTAGCAGGATCAGGCTTCCAAATAGCTTTTTGATAACGATGTTATTTTTCATAACCTTTTTTTTAGTTAGTAATTATATCTGGTTAAAATTACAGATTAATAGAGCACAGGATTTTACAAGATATGGTCCTAATATTATAATATTGTTTAGGATGATGCTGCTAAAACAAGCTCGGATATGTAAAGATCTGCAAGCGATGTCACGACCGAAAAATGTAATAATTCCGTAAAATACTATAATAAGGGTGCCAGAATAAAAAACTAGCTTTGATTGCCTAACACAAAAAAATATACTATGGACACACCTAACAAAAAGGACACGCAGCGCGGCAACAAGACCGTCAGCGCAAAATCTTCCGCAGCAGCAGACCTTCGCGAACTTTTCATCGATGAGCTAAAAGACATCATATATGCAGAGCGCGCTCTTGTAAAAGCGCTTCCAAAGATGGCCAATAATGCTTCCGATCCGAACCTGAAGGCAGCAATAGGCGAACATGTAGCAGTTACGGAAGGGCAAGTCGACCGACTGGTACAGGTCTTCGAGCTTTTGGGTGAATCGGATCGCGGAAAAAAATGTGATGCGATGGAAGGGCTCATCATGGAAGGAGAAAATATTCTGGAAGAGACAAAGCCAGGTCCTGTAAGGGACGCGGCTATTATTTCGGCCTCCCAAAAAATAGAACACTACGAGATTGCCTCATACGGCACGCTTGTTGCATTTGCCTCACTGCTGGGAGAAGATGAGGTATCTGAGCTGTTAAAAATAACGCTTGATGAAGAAAAGTATGCCGATGTCAAGCTGACCGAAGCGGCGTATGGATCGATAAATCTCGAAGCTTTGGAAGAAGGAGAAGAATAATAAGTGGTTTGCTGAATTTGTTTGGAAAGCATAATCTAAAGATTATGCTTTTTCTTTGCTTAACCACAGGCCAAAGAAGATGCCAGATGTGTATTTATTTATGCCTCATGCATTTGCGACCTCCCTAAAGCACTCGCATTCGCTATTTATGCTAAGTTCCCTCATTACCTGTCCGTCCCCTCTTCCCATCTCATCAGGCTCTCCATTTTGCAATATTCTGCGCAAAAAACGTATAAAACCTTTTTTCTAATAGCATAGTAATTTTAAAATATGCACAGAAAAGCAGGCTGAAAGCATTGGAAGAAACTTGTCAAACAAGGTAACTGACCTTGAAACGTATAAACCACATTTTTCCGTCAGGCGTAATGGATAGTAATCGATCAATTGCTTTTATCTTGCGTATTGAAATATATAAATTAAGAAGGTTAATATATAAATTGTGCCGTTAAATAATTAATAGATTTGCCCTGTTCGGATGAGGGTCCGATATATTAAGCTTGTTTAGAACAGAATAGGATAGCGCTTGCTATCCTATTTTATTTTATACGATCCAGATATGAATTATTTTACTTTTATTGAATTTTATATCCCATTATGAGATATTTATTACTGTTAAATTTCTTAATTTCAAGGACTATTGTTAATTAATCACGTATATTAGCTCCTCACCTCTGATTTAGTTGAAGTACTTCAACCTTTCTCCCTCTATCCCATAAGCGACCCAAAACTACAGCCTATGAAAAATCTAAAGATTTGTCTAGTCGATGACGACAATGACGACAGGGAAATATTCGAAGAAGCATTTAAAGAACTGAATTCAGAAAACAGCTTGATTATTTTCAAGAACGGACTTGAAATAATCGACTATCTCGATAAAGTCGAAGAAATTCCACACATCATATTTCTTGACTTAAATATGCCGATTATGGGCGGTCTTGAAACATTAAAGGAAATAAGAAAAAATACACGCTACAAATTGTTATCTGTAGCAATATATTCCACTTCTTCATCAGAGAAGGATATAGAAGAGACGCTTGCAGCGGGAGCCAACATCTATATCACGAAGCCTGCGAATTTCGAAAGGCTTAAAGATACGCTCAGAAAGGTAATCAAGATCAACTGGCAGTATCATGCTGCAGAGTTGGACAAGGAGACGTTTGTGCTTGTTGTGTAAAATATCTGAAGTAGATTCTTCAGTAAATGTATTGCGCAAATTAATGCTGCCGATATTTTCATATGGCCTATTCAGCAGCAAGCAGTATTTTAAATGTCATACCCTCCCCAACCAGGCCGTTTACCGTCATGTAGCCGCCGTGATTCTCGACAATTCTTTTACACAGCGACAACCCAATTCCTGTTCCCGTCTTGGTTACCGTGAGCCGCTGGAACATCTTGAAAGCCTCTTCTGCATATTTCTGGTCAAATCCTGTACCGTTGTCTCTGAAAGAAAACCAAAAGAAGTTCCTGGTTTCCTTGCCTCCGATATATTGTCAGATATCTTTATAAGATGCGTTCTCACAGCTGATTTCGATCAGCAGGAGCTTGGTAGTAAATTGCGTATAAAACACTTAACAAACATTTCTCTCTTAATCGCCCATCCTTCAGACTCCAGCAGCGAGCTGTTCTGTCATCTCTTCGATACAGAGGAAAGCTTCTTCTCGCTGTGCCGGGGAGAAGCCGTACACGTTAAAAAATTCTCCTGCCAGTGACTGGGCTTTTTCTTCAAATTCTTGAAGGAAATTCTGGACATACAAAAAATGCTCTATCCTGTTGCTCACGTTAATCTTTTTTTCTGCTGAATATCTTGACTTGTAATCGGATAGCAGGATCAATGCGCTATTCTTGAATTCTTCCATGTACTAGCTTCTGTTATTGTTATCTGTAAGTCTTTTCGAAATAATTCCAGACATGTGTATCAGCGGTCCCGCACATAATTATCATGCTAAAATTCTGGATATCAATCGACCTGGATATTATATAGTTTTGGGAAAAGCTTATATTGATTCTAATCCAGCTTGTCGGCAAATCTGTCTTTGACGTTCTGGGATATATATGCTGACAGCCCTCTTCCCGCCACGGCCAGCCTTTTCATCTGTTCGACGGCATCTTTTCCAGTACTTTCATTGGTATACAGGTAGGTCTCCCCGTCAGCAAATCTAATCTTGATGCTGTCGTTGGAAAGCTCATAGGCTGCGATTCCCGATTTTTTGCTTTTGTTTTTATATGGAACCATAAAATAGGAGCGTTGGACGAAATCTTATTTATTCTCACTGCTTAAGCGGATCTTTCTCAGGTCTGTCTGCGATGGGCCGTTTACGACTACGCCGTCGCATGTGAACCTGGAGCCGTGGCAGGGACAGTCGAATGTCTTTTCATCATTATTCCATTGGACTATGCAGCCAAGATGCGGACAGACTGCGCTGAAAGCTTTGAGGCTGTTGTCATGATCCCTATATACGGCAATTTTCTGCATTCCGTGGGAAAGGACGCTGCCATGCCCAGGCTCAAGATCCGCCGTGTTCTGCAAGTCTGGAGGTGCCAGCCAGTCGGCATACTGGGCCGCCATGTTGCCTGCTTCCCTTAGGAAATCTTTCGCCGTGCTGAAGGTAATGCGGGAAGGGCTGTATAAGTCCTTCCATTTGTTTTCTGTACCCTTTATCAGATCCCTGATAATGATCGCTCCCAATGTCGCATGCGTCATTCCGTTTCCCGAGTCTCCTGTTATGATATAGATATTCTCATCGCCCGGATTCTTGCCCATGAAGCCGAGGGAATCGACCGGCTCCATGATCTGCCCGGACCATCGGTATGACAGGTCTTCCAGCATGGGAAAAAATTCGCGGGTCCAGGCCTCGAGCCTCCCGTAGCGCTCCTGCTCGGAAATGCCTTCATCATCTCCCTGCCCTGTCTTGTGGTCCTCGCCTCCTGCTATAAGCAGGTCGTATTCCGAATCATAGCTTTCGGTCCTTGCATAGTGGTAGGGCTGGGAAACCCATCGTGAATCGGCATCGCCGGTATCCCACCACAATGCATGCGGAAGCGCTCCCTTCTTGATCTTTCCCGCGATAACATAGCTTCTGTACGCATGCTGTTTCATATGCATCGTCAGCGTATCGTTTATAGGCGAATTTGTCGCGACGACGATGTGTTCGGCTGAAAAAGCAAGGCCGTTCACCAGCGCGCCTTCTTTTGTAATCTTCTCTGCCCGCGCCTCGGTAAATATGGTGCCCCCGTTCCTTACTATCGCTTGTGCCAGCCCATCGAGGTAGCGCATGATATGAAACTGTGCCTGGTTATGGAAAGCTATGCTTCTCTTGTTCGAGCCCCCGGCAACTGCAGGTATTTCATCCAGCATTGCAGTATCAAGGCCTGCCCTTTTTGTAGCATCAAATTCCTTATCGAGGTTCTCATCCCTGTCTGACGGATGCAGGAAGAGGTAGCCGTCGACTCTTCGGAAAGCGCATTCGATCTTCTCTTCCGCAATAATCCTCTCGATCTCATCAATAGCCGAAACGTGGCTCTCAGCAGCCAGGGCAGCGGCATCCTGCCCGAATACCGACTCGAGATAATAATAGCGGTCGTCTAAAGCGCAGCTCAGGTGCGCCGTAGTCCTGCCGCTTTCCCCGCTTCCTATAAATCCGTCTTCCGCCACGATAACCTTTCTGCCTGCTTTTAGCAGCAGATAGGCAGCCGTAAGCCCTGCGATGCCGCCGCCGATCACAAGAACATCCGTTGCGGCCGGCTGGCTCGGTTTCTCAAAAGAAAGAATCGGAGTGCTGTCAATCCAAAAAGACACATTTTTTCCCGAAGTAATCGATCCTGTTTTGAAATTATCCATGTTATATAGTTTATTACCCTCGTTTCCGAACCAGGGTGTTAGTATCAAATAATCATCCAATTAAAATTCTAAATAAAAATTCATCCCTTCGTTATACAATTCAGCACTAAACTTATATGACACGGCTACGCTCTAGCTGGATCATTTAATGTTTGGTTCTATACATCCTAACAGAAAAGTATAAGATACTGTTTACTAAAAAGTTAACCATGCGCCATCTTGCAACATTCTGCTAAAATCATATAAGGCCTTTTCTTTGCAAGTATGGTAAATTTGACCTGTTGCGTTCTATTTAAACCCATGCAGGAGCTACCATCTCAGCAAAACAAATGCCTGCTGATAATAAATAAACCATTAATTATGAAAAAATTATTCCGCTTGCTGCCGATAATGCTTTTTGCAATATCATGCCTTCTCCTGTCATGCAGGGACAATAAATCGACGAATCGTGACAAGGAATCCTATCCTGAGACAGGATCGGACGATACAGATGAAGGAATACCCAAAGGGGAAGAAAAAGCCCTGCCTGATTCTGATAGAGAAAGCCAGTCCGATTCCGTTACGGTAGGGCCGGCATCGCCAAAAAAATCAGTAGATTATTAAAGATATTCCAATAAAATCATGAAAGACAAGAACCAAACTCCAGTCCCAAAAGTCAGAAGCGGGGAAGCACCTGACAAAAAAAGCAAGAGCGGGCCGGCAATCGAGCATCTTGAATCAGGCATTGAAAGCGACATCAGCCCGGACAACAAGAAAGCATCCGATACGATAAAGACCACCACGCAGGCACAGGAAGAGCGCGAAAGAAAACTGGAAAACGGAAGCGGCAGCCTAGATATCAAATCTGGCAAAGAGGGACAGGCAGCCAAAAAAAAGAAATAGGGCTACGGGCTTACTGCAGTAGGCTACGGTAACAAGTGGAATGGTAAAAAAAAGCATAGTCTATCGACTATGCTTTTTTTGTGTGTCCCGGTGTGAATGGATAGTGCATTACTCCTGGCCGGGCCGAAGCTTGCTTTTCAGATTATATCTGATCCGCTTTTTGATCTTTATCCCGTCGATGGAAATTTATGGCTTCAGCACAACCTTTACGCAGTTGTCCTCCCGCTTGTTAAAGATGTCGTACATCTTGCTTGCTTCGGACAGAGGTACATTGTGGGTTATAATATCTTCGAGAACCACCTTTCCTCCGGCAACAAGATCGATCAGGTGGTCTATGTAGTTGTGTACCGGTGCCTGGCCTCCCCTGAGCTTGATTCCTTTGTCGAACCATTGGTGAAGAGGAAAATTGTCATAGGGCGATCCGTATACGCCCACTACGGTCACGGTACCGCCCCGCCTTACCGCATCAAGGCAGTAGCTGAGTACTTTCATTGTGCCTACCTCGCCCTGGATCAGGTTTTTGGCCTTGCTCAAAAATCCATGGTCGGCTTCCATCCCTACCGCATCGACGCATACATCCGCTCCATATCCTCCGGTCATGTCTCGGATCATCTCTACGGCATCAACTTCCTTTGCATTGATGGTTTCGACACCGGCTGCCCTGCCTGCCATGTCCAGGCGGTACTGTCTGGTATCGATACCGATCACTCTTCCTGCTCCGCGAAGCCATGCGGACTTCATTGCCATGATCCCTACAGGACCGCATCCAAAGACAGCCACGGTCTCGCCTCCTTTGAGTCCTGCCCAGTCGATGGCAGACCATCCCGTCGGAAAGATATCCGTAAGGAAAAGGACCTGCTCGTCGGTCAGGTTATCGGGCACCGCACGCGGGCCATGATCCGCATAGGGAACCCTGACATATTCCGCCTGCCCCCCGTTGTAGCCGCCATACAGGTCGGTATATCCGAACAGGGCGCCTCCCTTGCCTTTCACCAATCCGCCTTCGGGGCCGTAGTTTTCCGGGTTTGAATTCTCGCAGTGGGTCGGCAGATTGCTGCTGCAGAAGTGGCAGGTTCCGCAAGAGATGGGAAAGGGAACTACTACCCGATCGCCTTTTTTCAGGTTTCTTACGCCTGCGCCGACTTCCTCGACTATGCCCATAAATTCATGACCAAGGACCATGTTTCTTGGCTGGGGGAATACCCCGTTGTAGATATGCAGATCCGATCCGCAGATTGCCGTAGAAGTAACTTTCAGGATGACATCCCTGCTATCTTCGATAGCGGGATCAGGGACAGTATCTACGCTTACGTGTTTGGGCTTGTGGAATACTAGTGCTTTCATATCAGTTGGTTTTAAGGTTTATGCGAGTGAGAGACGGCGATTCGCCTATAGCTTTCATGGCACGCGCGATATCAGCGTAAAATAAAAGTACTGAATCCCATAAGGCCCTGCATTACAGAATTTAACGCATTGTTTGCATGCTGGCTCACATATTCACGGACAGTCTTCTGTCTGCAAAAATTTCAGTCGCTGACATTTTTTCTCTTAAAAAACGTTAAGGATTAGGTCTTTAAAGTGAAAAAATGTCATTTTCTAGGTCTGGCATTTATCTTGCAATTATCTCTGCAAATGCCGGCCGGCAATAATCTATAGCAATTTATTGTATAACTATTAAAAAGTAAGAATCATGACTAGTTTAAGAAGAAACGGGTTACAGTACCCGTCGTTTCCGGCACTATTTGACGACGCATTAAGCCGCGAGCTTTTTAACTGGGGAAACAATAACTATTCCTCTACCCGTACGACAGTGCCTTCGGTAAATATCAGCGAAAATGCGGAAAACTTCGAAGTCGAGGTAGCAGCACCCGGAATGGAGAAGACTGATTTCAATATCAGGCTGGACAACAACATCCTTACGATATCTTCGGCCAAAGAGCGCCAGGAGGAAACAAAGCAGGATAATTATACTCGCAGGGAATTCAGCTACCAGTCATTCCAGCGAAGCTTCGAGCTTCCAAAAAATGTAGTGGATGACGAAGGGATCAATGCGCGCTATGAAAACGGGCTGCTCCGCCTTACCATTCCGAAGAAGGAAGAAGCCAAGCAGAAAGCGCCTCGCATGATCGAGATTTCCTGATAGGTTTATGCTATTTTGCGGCTGCCCCTAGGGGGCAGCTTTTTTTTGCATCATCCCGACGGTCCCGATATTTTCATTTGCATCATGGCGAATACAGAATGGCGTAGTTTCTGATTTCTTTTAGGCTTTTTATTAAAAATATAAATCTGGGCTAAAATCTTGTAACCCATAAAACCCCAGACAATATTAACTTTAAACAAAAAGTGCCATTAGAAACTAATATAAACAGTATCATCCAGTTTTTTCTGTCTATAGAATCTGCTGCCCAGCGGCAGGCTATGGCAGGACAGATAATCGAATCGCTTAATGACATGAGGGTGCGTTTAGGCAACACCCGGCTGGATATCAAAGCATTAGAGATACTCACCAATAACATAAGACAGTACAGCGGAGACGTATCCGAGATGGAGAGGGAAATACTGAAATTTGAGATTTCTCTTTTAGCTGATATGATATCATGATATATTGCACCCGAAGCGTAAACATGAAGTTTTCTCCTGATCGGACCCAGTCAATTATTATTGCTAACTTTGTGTCAAATCCCTAACCTATGAAAAAAATAACTTCATTTGTCTTTCTTCTGATTACTGTCAACAGTTTTTCCTGGGGGAACAGGGGCCATGCCATGGTAGCGCAGGTAGCATTCAGCTATCTGGATGAAAATACCAAAAAATATGTCCTTTCCTATCTAGACGGAATGACGATCGAAGAGGCTGCAAACTGGATGGACGACATCAAAGGCGACAAAAATCTCGATCACATGAGGGCCTACCACTATGCAAATTTTCCCAAGGGAACTAAAGCCGCTGACAGGGAAGGCAGCAATATTGTCCATGTATTGAATAATACGATTATAGAACTGGGAGCAAAGGACCAGCTGACTAGGGAAGAGATCAAGACCAGGATACTCTTCCTGTTCCATCTTATCGGCGACCTGCACCAGCCGCTGCATGTGGGCTACAGTACCGACAAGGGAGGGAACACGGTACAGCTGAACTATAGGAATCAGGGAACTAATCTGCATTCCCTTTGGGATAGCGGTATTATCTCAAGCCTGAACATTACGCTTGCCGATTGCCTCAATTCACAGATATACACATCTGAAGAATTAAAGTCAATCCGGGCTGTCAATGTTGTCAGCTGGAGCCAAGAATCTCGAGAGCTTCTAGGCCAGGTTTATGATTATGGACATCCTAAGGTAAAGGATAAGTATGCTGAAGAAAGTGCAACAATAATTAAACGACAGCTCCAGAAAGCAGGGATACGGCTTGCTGCTGTATTACAGCTGTTTTTTAAGGAATAAAATCATCAATCTGCTACTTCTGAAGTATGGTCAAAAGAAAAAAGTATTGGTGTAGCATGGCAGATTCAATAATTTTAGAACTGAATATTGCTGGCGCAGGCTTAGAATTTAATAAACTAATAGAATGTTTTAGGAATGAACCCTATAATAATGAAATGGTTTATGATTAATTCTGCCAGATTTTAAAAAAGGATAAAAGATTTGGACTAATAAAAATATAAAATGATTATCTTGCAATGACTTTTATTTTAGCAGGTTATGTTTGCAGAGGATATATTAGCGCTAGATTTTGACAACAGTTCGGTAAGAAAAAAGCTGGAGGTTTATAATTACGGGCTCAATACAGCGAGGAAGGGAGAAGTAATAAACTTTAACCAATTAAAAAAAGTTTTGGACAAGATAGCCCACGACAAGGAGGAAAACGATGATCTACAGGTGGAGTTTATCAGGGGATTTTCAGACAGCTATGAATAAAGGCAGGAAATCTAGCTCATCTTGATAACTTTGGCAATCCCGCTTTTTAAAGCCTGGAAGCTCCTATGCTTGACCACATAGCTATTAGCTCCAGCAATCAGGCAGTCATGAATGTCCTTTCCTGCCGCAGATGTAGAATAAATCGCTACATGAATGTATTTGTACTCTGGTTTTTTCCTTAATTCCTTTAGCGTCTCAAGCCCTCCCATGATCGGCATATTTAAGTCAAGAAAGATAATATCTGGCATTTCTTCTATGCTATTCAGATAGTCAATCACCTCTAATCCATCCTTGAATACCATCAAGTCGGTCTCTGGATTTAACTCACTAAACGCGTCTTGGAATAACTCCCTGTCATCATTGTCGTCATCGACTAGACAAATCTTTAGATTTTTCATAGGCTGTGTTTTATTTTTCGCCTATGGGATAGTGGGAGGAGCTGGTTGAAAATTTTCAACTAAAGCAGAGGTGAGCAGCTAATGTACGACATTAAATCGACAAACGGTCATAAATACGCTATTAACAGCAATATCATATCGTCAGTTGCCGGAGTAGACTGACAACATATAAAGCTTTGTGAAAACTATATAACATCATTATGCCTGCTTTTCTGAACTTTATAACTAGAACAGAATCTTAATCTAAGACATATGAAGACAGAAAATACAAGGAAAAAAAGCTTTTTCGAGAACTTTGCATCAAGGGTCACTCAGATTACGGGTTCCACGCCTGCTATTCTCGTCGCTTTCGGTATAGTCGTGGGATGGGCGGTATGCGGTCCGATCTTTGGCTATTCTGAAACCTGGCAGCTTGTAATCAACACCGGGACGACCATTATTACTTTCCTCATGGTTTTCCTGATCCAAAAATCCCAGAACAAGGATTCGCTTGCCCTGCAGCTGAAGCTTAACGAATTATT
Source organism: Flavobacterium endophyticum (assembly GCF_003634455.1). GTDB lineage: Bacteria > Bacteroidota > Bacteroidia > Flavobacteriales > Flavobacteriaceae > Flavobacterium > Flavobacterium endophyticum. The sequence continues at coordinate 648,226 of NZ_RBLC01000001.1, forward strand.
GGCTTCCAGTAGGCTGGCAAGCAACAGGCTCGTGGATATTGAGGACCTGACCAAAGAAGAGATGCTGGTCATCAGCACGTATTACAGCAAGCTTAATGAACTCGCAAAGAAGGAAAAGGCCCTTCATGAGTCGCATTCGCTCGATGAGGCAAAAGAAGGCCATGAATACAAAGTACGTCTGGGCAAGCCCAAAAAGAATAAGTCTATTCCGAAAAAAAGTACACGCAAACCAAAAAATATATAATCTCGAAACCATGGCAGTACAAAGTATTCTTGAAAGCAGCAGGCTTATTGCGGAGAACAGACTAAAGATAGCTTTTGCTGAAAGCGCAACAGCCGGATGGCTCGCTTCGGAATTTTCTTTTGTTCCCGAATCGGGGAAATTTTTTTTAGGAGGCATCGTTTGTTATGATGTCTGCGTAAAAGAAGAACTTTTTGACATTCCTAAAGAAACTATCGATAGGTATACGGCTGAATCGGCAGAGGTAACGCAGCTGCTTGCCGAAAGGCTGCCGAAATTTTTCAAAAGCGATATTTCAGTAGCCGTTACCGGATTGACATCGCCAGGCGGCAGCGAAACACCAGAAAAGCCTGTAGGCACCATGTTTATTCATATCAAGATGCAGGACAAAAGATATGTTTCACATAGGGAGGTATTTGCAGGCAGCCCGAAAGAAATCATCAATCAGGCGGTGGATAAGGTTGGGGTCTTGCTTTTGGAGCTGCTGAAGTCGTATCATTTATAGAAACCGGCATTCCTTATCAAAATTAAGTAGGCTCTTTTATTGGCTATCAAATACTTGTATAGTTTTAAAAATTTCCATATCGAAATTTACCATAATATTTAGCTTTTTCACATTAAACATAACTTATTAATTTTTACACATTTAAGGTGATCTATTCTCATTCAGGCACAAAAAATCACAAATCATTTATTTCTAGATAATTATAGACAAAATCTAAAAGCAGGACATCTGAGAGTTGAACCTCATAAGAAACCTGCATATATTACTAATAATCAGATAAAAAATCAACTATTTGTTGAACCATAAAGTTCACAAAACGTTCTTCTTCAGGTATGGAAGCAGCTTGGGGCACTTCTATTTTCAGCAAATCGAATTCAGTAAACTTAATTGTATTATGAGACAACGCAGGGCAGATTTTATAGGTTACTAAACCACTATCTTGATAAAAAATACCATATCGGAAAACAAACTTTAAGATCATCAGCCTAACCAATGGTGAAGTATTTCGATCAATTATATCTTTAAAAGAATGAATTTTGCTCATAAATTTTTCCGTTACATCAATCCGCTCTTCAATATATTTTTCTGTAGAATTAATAAGTCCTAATATATTTCCATATTCGATTGCATGTCGCTCAGACCATTTCCTGAACGTAACCGCATCTATGGTTTTGTTAATCAGATGTTCCTCGAGCGATTCCATTTTTACATCCAGCTCCTTAAGCATTTTCTTGCGGCCTGTGAGCTGCTCCCTTTCGCTCACCAAAGATTTTTCAATTCCTTCTCTTACTTTTCCATTTAGAACAACCATTTGTTCTGCCGTCAGTTTTAGGTTTTCCAATACTTGGTTAAATTGCTCATGGATTTTCTTGCCTGGAATATTTACTGAGACGTGCTCGGTACATCTATAGTACAAATAATACTGCTTTTTCCCCTTGCTCCATCCGGCAGTCATGTATTTTCCGCAATTACATTTCAACAGGCCTTTTAGCAAATAGTCTTTGCGTGTCTTTATTTTTAAAGGCTTTTTGGAACTTTTCATTTCTTGAACGAGCCAAAAATCGGCTTCGGAAACAATAGCTTCATGCAGGGCCTTTATATATTTTACCGATCCGTTCTCACTATTCAACTTGACAAGTCCAGCATATACATAATTATCCAATATGCGACCTACTGCATTATGTCCCTTGAGCGGGAAACCATTCTCACAGACGTTGGCAGCTATATCTGCTATAGATATCCCCGACAGATAATAGTTGAAGATTTTTCTAATAATCTCAGCCTCTCCCATATTTTGAATAAGCATACTTTTTCCCAAAAAATCCCTGCTATTGATGTAGCCAAATGGAGCCTTATTGATAAACCTGCCTTCTAATCGCGCTCTTTGTATTCCCCTTTTTGTCCTAGCCCTTATATTCAAGAGTTCTGCATTTGCGGTAGCATATCGGAATGCTCGGTTAATAAATACCGCTGGATCTTCCGTATCGATATCCAGCGGTTCATCTACAGAAACAACCTTAATGCCGTATATGCTTTCGAATTTCTTGATTTTTGAAAGGGCTTCCGAAAGGTCCCTGCTGAAACGATCATGTTCCATAACGACCATATAGTTCACTAATCCTTTATGCTTCTTTACATACATCTCTAGAGCCTTAAAGTCTAACCTGTCGAAAGAGGAACTTTGCTGTCCATTATCTTTAAAAAGTGCAACGAGTTCGAGCCCATATTTAGCACAATAGTCATTGATGGCTGCTTCCTGGGCATCCAAAGAGTATTTCGACTGGTCCTTGAAACTTAAACGCATATATCCAACAGCATTATTCATAACCGTGCGCTTTTAGGACAGCAATTTAATGTTATAAAATTATCTGTAATTTAAGCTATTATCATCTTTGTAACCTCTGAGTAAAAAACAAACCTTATTATTAAGTTTGAATAGTATTTTATATAGGAAATATTTTTTTTTCATTAGACATTTTAAGTCTTATGTTTCTAAATCATCCCATTTTTGCATTTCTTTTATTTTAACTGTATCGACAATTTTTGCATAAACCTGAGTTGTCCGTATATTAGTATGCCCTAATAATTTACTTACCACTTCTATTGGAATTCCTAATGAAATTGAGGTAGTGGCAAATGTATGCCTAGCTACATGGCAAGTAAGTTTTTTATTGAATGAAAGCTCTATTCCTATCTTTTTTAATATTCTATTTGTTACTTTATTACAATATATTCTAAATACACAATTGTTATTAAAAGGTGTAACGGGAATAAACTTTTTTGCCTTCTTGCTAAGAGGAATATTTACTAAATATCCTGTTTTATGCATTTTGAGGTGTATAGAATTATCAATTATAGAGTCCGTTGAGAAGGTTTTTAGATCTGAATATCGAAGTCCAGTGTAACAAGCAAATAAAAAATACCCAAGAATATCTTTCTCTATTGATTTGTTGAAATTATCCTTTAAATAATAATCAATAAGTTTATTCAACTCTTCGATTGAGAGAAAATCTCTTTTACCGTCCACTTTTTTAATGGAAGTATATTGAAATGGGTTCGTTTTTATATGGCCGAAACGCATACAGATATTGACAAACGTTCGGAGGACTCGCAGACTTTTACTTGCTGTATTTTCATTATTGCTTAAAGTATTTAACATATACTGTCTGTAATCATTTATAAATCTTTCATTAATATCTGAAAAAAGTATTTCTTTCTTGAATTTAAGAATCTTAGAAATCTGAGATTTATATCCGAACCAGGTTTCTATCTTGAATTTTGTTTTATTTTCTTCTAAATAACCAAGAATATAATCTGTAAAACTTTGTTTTACTGAATAATGATTTAAGGCAAGTAAACGGTCTTTGAACTGTGCTAATGAAAGAGGATATTCTTCGTTTAAAAAATTATCTACCAACAGTTTGATGGATTTTTTATCTATTGCATCTAGTACCATATTGTATCTTTCATGGTGTTTATTTTGAAATTTCACCCGTTGATTTCTCAATGACCAGTCACGCAAAGGAATCGTTACTGGCGTAGCAGTTTCTATTTTTTTTCCTTTTAAAAATGCTCTTAAATAAATTGGATATAGCCCCTGTTTGTTCTTTTCTTTTTTTATTACAAAGCGATAGCTTATTTGTATGCTCATAGTTACTGAAGTATTTGTGAAGTGAATTTATTCATAATCTGCAAACTGACAGATTTAAAGCAGTAAAAACCAGCAACTATATTTGGAATTCGGAGAGATGGGAAAACCTATGCCTTTAGCCGCTAATAAGGGCAAGAGTTTTCAAGGCAGTATTGTATTAGGAAAAGGGTTTGTTTTATCAATTGAAGAAGCAGAAAAGTTAATTCGAAAAAATCCAAGAAATAAGGATGTATTATTTCCTTATCTGAATGGAGATGACCTTAATAACAGTTCTAACCAAGAGCCCTCCAGATGGGTGATTAACTTTTTCGACTGGAATGAAGAAAAAGCTAGAACATATCCTGACTGTTTTCAAATTATAGAACAATTTGTAAAACCTGAACGGCAAAGATGGAAATTAGATAGCCAGGGTAATGAGATTGTTGGAACGTATGCACTTAGAAAGCCACTACCTGAAAAATGGTGGATTTATGGAGAGAAAAGACCTTCACTTTATAATTCTATATCTGAGTTAGACCAGGTAATGGTATTAAACCGTCATGCCAAATATTTACTAATTTCTATTTGCAAAAATAATATAGTCTTTTCTGATGCAACCATTGTATTTGCTCTTAATACATTTTCAGAATTAGCAATATTAAACTCTTCTTTCCATGATGTCTGGGCTTGGAAAAATAGTTCAACAATGGGAGTTTCTACATTACGGTATTCTGGAACGAACGCTTTTGAGACATTCACCTTTCCGACAGTTATGTCGGAAGAGTTAAATGGTTTGGGAAACGAACTTCATCTAACTCGTTTGAGAATAATGAAGCATTATCAATTAGGTTTAACAGATTTACAAAATATATTCCATGATATTCAACTTAACAATAAAGCTGAAATATATGATGATATAATTCAACTGAGAGAGCTATACAAGCTTATTGATTTCGAAATCATTAAATTATATAAATGGAATGATATAGATTTAAAGCATAGTTTTTATGAATTAGATCATCTTCCTGAAAAAGATCGCATAAGATTTACAATACACCCCACTGTCACGAAAGAAATTCTAAAGCGGTTGTTATTATTAAATCTTGAACAATCTAAATCTGATACTTTGGATAAGAATATGGTTAAGAAAAGACCGAAAGTTATTTCAAAAATTTCAACAAACACTTTATTTCCCGAAGATTAAAATAACTTCGGGAAATTGTCTTCTTTCTTTTTATTATCTATTTTTTTATGTTTAGCCTTGATGTTTTTTAAATCTTCGGACACTTCCTTTTTGTAACTTTGATGATTGAGCATCAATAAACGTTTTAAAATCTCCTTACGCGCATCTGGATGAATAGAAAAACGGATTCTGTCATTCTCAGGAAGAAAATCAATCTCGTAAAATTCATGCTTAAGGAGTATGTCATTCCAACCATAAGAAGTTAATACTGCTTCATCTAATTCACAATGTAATTCACGCACTTGATTTAAATCGTTAACAATTGATCCTGAAATGGATACATTTCTTGTATTTATAAGATTATATAGCTCTGTAAGCCCTATTTGCTGACGCAATGTTATTGATTTTCGTAAATTATTCAATTTTGATGCGATAGCCTTTATATTATCGATATTACTTTTATCTGGAAAAGGAAACCCTTCAAATGCAATACCTGCAGAATATCTAAGAGTTGCAGACCCTTTTGTAGAACTATTTTTCCAAGCCCAGACATCATGTATTGAAGATGACAAAATGCCAAAGTCATAAAATGTTGAAAGTGAAAAGATAATTATAGAATCTGTAAATACTATATTTCGACTGTTTTGAAAATCAAAGACAAGATATTTAGTATTTCTATTGATCGCCATTACCTGGTCTAACTCAGATATGGTAGCGTACAGTTCTTTTCTAGATCTTAAAAACTGCCACCATTTTTCTTTGCCCCCTATATCTTTCTGGATAAGCCGCTCTGGTTTGACTAAACGTTCAACTATATCAAAGCAGTCTGGATAATTTCGAGCTTTCTCTTCCGGCCAATCGAAAAAGTTAATCACCCAACGAGAAGGCTCTTGGTTAGAACTGTTATTAAGATCATCTCCATTCAGGTAAGGAAACAATACTTCTTTGTTTCGAGGATCCTTATCAATCAAAGTTAAAGCCTCTTCCTGTGTTAATATAAACCCCTTCCCCAGTACAATACTCCCTTGAAAACTCTTTCCTTTATTTGATAATAAAGGCATAGGTTTTCCCATCACTTCGGAATCATCCAAATAAGATGTAATTCTTTCTACAGATTTATTATCTAAAATAAACTGATTTTTCCATTCGCCTTTATGTATAGTAATTAAAGAAACCTCAACGGCAGCTTGTCCCGGCCACTTCATCGAACGAATGGCATGATTAATAACTCCCTCATTTGAACATATAACATCTAAGCCTCCTTCACGGGCAGAACCTTGAGCAATAGTATTTGTGGATATTAAAGATTGAAATCCATTTATTTTAATTACATCAAAAATTCTTCTGAAAAAATAGGTTACTAAATCTACTGCTCCAATTGGTCTGTATATATATTTTAGATACTCAAGAAAATTCGTTCCATAATTTCCACTTAACTTTTGTCCTCCCAAGAATGGTGGATTACCTAATATACAATCAAACCCCCCTTGCTTGAAAACTTCCGGGAACTCCAGAAACCAATGGAAGAATTTTTTATTTTCTGCAATAGCCATACTTGCTCCATGATCAAAGATCTGAGTACCAGAATTCAGATAAGTCTTGTATTTACTATGCGTAGTTAGCTTTTCTTTGTTTTCTGTGGTTTTGGGGATAAAGAACTGTGCTACTTGTAAATCTGCCAGTTGTTTGAGTCTGAACCATTTTTTGCCATTGGTTAAATCGTAATAAACTTTAGCTTTCTTTTCGATCTGTTCAGAAGTTTTTTCCGGCATTTGGTTAAACTGAGTTATTGACTTTTGTACATCTACAAAATCTCCATCTACTGCATTCAAATCAAACAGTTCACTCATTTGCAATTTACGTTCCTCATCATTACGTTTCTTAAAGGCAGAAACTATTGCTTTTTCATCGCCAGACAAGAACTTAAAAGCCTCGCTAGCAATTCCATTTTGTAGTTCTTCATAATTTGCTAATCCTACAATGGCATTACCATTTTTAATATGGTGATCTAAAAAATTCAAGGGTTCACCAGGATCATGTGCTTCCAGCCACAAAGCTACTTTACACAGTTCTACAGCTAAAGGATTTAAGTCGACTCCGTAAATGCAGTTTTTAATTACATCACGAATTGCTATACGCAAAACAGATGGTGTAGGCTGATCTTCGCTACTTCTTATTCTTGCGAGTTCAAATCCAATTCTTCGAGCGGCGGAAAGTAAAATATGCCCACTTCCACAAGCCACATCACATACCGTAATACTCAAAAGTCCCTTTTCGGGATCTTCTTCTTTTAATTTGTCAACAATCACATGATCCAAAGAATGAATAATCAATGGCTTTACTAACTCTTCAGGAGTATAGTGTGAACCTGATGAGGATCGATCATCCCCTTGTTTAAATCTAAATTCGGCATTTTCTACTACTGGCTCAAATTCTAATAATCCTTCATACACCGAGCCAAACTCTTCTACATCTAAATCGGCATAGTTGACCCGAATGGTCTGTTTATTTTCATTTTCAAATGTGACTAAAGATTTAAATACATTCAATACATCTTTATTATTTAATGTAGTGGATTCGATACTTACAATAGCATTTCGATTAAAAATTCCAGAGCTTAGCGCATCAATTCCCAATTCTTTACCATAATGTCTATCTTCAAATAGTCTGAATGTTGTCATTAACGATTGCCAAAGATCTGTTTTCTTCGGATCGATATAAACGGCTTTATTCACCAGAAAAGTCAGACGTTGAATGCTGTAATACTGATAGTAGATATCTTTAAACTTCTTTTCATCGTCGGTTAAATTTTCTTTATAAATCAGATTACGTTCTTCGATTACCAATAAAAACAGTATCCGATATACAGATCTTAGGATATGTAAGTAGTAATCTTTTACCGAAAGCGTTTCTTCTTCAAAAGCAGTTCTTAATTCCGTATTTTCCTGTTGAGAAAGTAACCCATTTGCTAACGTTAGGATTGAATGCTCAACAGCCAAACTTAATCGCTCGCGAATACGTGATCCCGAAGCTAAAGCTTCGTTATGATAATATTCAAGAACGGCATCTTTCCCGTCTTCCTTTTTATCGTTGATACGGGAAACGTGTAGTAATCGGTAAAAAATAGCAAACTCGGCATAGTGACCTTCTTCCATCATTTGTTCTAGATTGAACTCTAGATAGCTTAGTCTTGAAAGTCGTGTAGCATCACGCAATACACGGAAATGATTACCATTGGTAACAAATCCATAAATGTATTCTGTAGAATTAATATATTCCTGCACCAATGAATGAGGAGACAGTCTGGGTCCGCTCTCTGCCTTTTTATCCATTGATTGTTCACTACCTACAATATGTATGGGAAAACCATCTTTATTGGAAGCTCTGTGAGAGATCGCATAAGATTTTCCGTTAACAATTTCAGCATTGGAAAGAGCAACCTGATAGCCTAAGAGATTGAGAAGCGGGACAATCCAATATTTACGGGTTTCAGAAATTCCTTTATCAATTTCTGAAAACGAGCTTCGCTTCTGTTTAAAGATTTGCCAATGTGTATTGAGCAGGCTCCAGGCGTTACTTATCTCATCGCGAACTTGTTCACTGGGCTTTAAGCCAAAGTCTTGCGGTTTTTGGAAACTAATATCATCCTGACGAATTTTTTCAAGAATTTCGCTGGTAAAAATGTTTCCCTGTATATTAATTGTTGTTAATTTCATGGTTTAAAAAAGGTCTTTAGGTTTTGGCAATAAGATATAAACCCCCATTACATCTGGCGGAAGCACCGGAGTTGACTTTTCATAACTCCGCCCCCCAATTAACGTTTTAAATCGTCCATGAGCCTCAACCAATTTATCAGCACGCTCTGTGGCAATTTCTATAAAAGCATCCTTTTTCTTTTCAAAAGAATTTAGTTCTATTGCTAAAAGCTGCTGTTGTTGTTCAATAGACATATTACTTAAAGGAATAGCCTCGTTCAATAATTCTTGAGCCTCTTCAAAATTAATAGGTTGTAAGCCATTCTCATTTTCCATATATCCCCACAGATACATTTCTTCTGCCACGGATTCATTTCGGGAGCGTACTTCTTTGACTACATTTCTAACCCTGAACATTACCAAAGTCGTCTTATTTTGAACGCTTTCTGTTTGTATCACACTGGTTCTTGCCAAACCATAAGAATTACCTTTTTCTTCAAACGCATTACTTACTATGTAGTGACAAAGTTGCTCTACAAAGCGGTGATTTCTTCCAATATATTGATAGCCTTTAGGTGTAGGTGAAATGAAAGCAATTTTAGTTTCTGCTTTTCCTTTCAGTTGTTCTGTTTTTGAAAGCAACGCGACTTGTAAATGTTTAGGAAGATTCGTTGTCTGGATTTTATACCCTTCAAAATCAGGTGTGAATGAGGATCCTAATAATTGTAAAGCAAATACAGTAAAACTTTCCACCACTTTTGGATCACCAATAGCTTCATCTACTTCTTGCAGATCTTTTTTAATTGTTTCCGCATCTACGGATTCCTGAGCAAAAATAGAGCGCAAGTTTTCTCCTTTTTTACGAGCCATTTCCAACTCGTTATCAATTCTTATTTTGTCTTCGGCAAAAAGGGTCAATTGTTCTGTCTCTGATGCAGTTTTCAAAATTTTCTGGGTAAGTTCTGCCATCAGCGATTTATTATTTTCACCGATAGGAATGGTAACTCCGATACTTTTTTGAATTTCACGTACCTTACGAATTAGTACCTCCAGAATAAACTTATCCATAGGATTATTTTCTCCATAAAGCATATATGTTTTAATATTCTTTGAAGCTTGCCCGAAACGGTCAACTCTACCTTCCCGTTGTTCTATCCTGTTCGGATTCCAAGGAAGATCGTAATGCAAAACCGCATTAAAGTGATCCTGTAAATTGATTCCTTCACTTAAACAATCTGTAGCTACAAGCACTCTTTTTTCCTGTTCCCCCATTCTTTCAATTTCTTCTTTACGCTGCTCATCTGCCAGTTCAGAAGTAATAGCCTGGACTAATACGTTTTTAGGAAGAGCTTCTTTTAGCTTCTCTTCCATATATTTTGCTGTAGCAATGTAGTGACAGAAAATGATCGGCTGAAAGCCTTCTTTTACCCATTTTCGAATCAGATCAATGGTATGTTTTATCTTAAGATCTGTTTCCTCACGTTCATTTAGAAACTCTGCTCGTTTTAATAATTTCGTAAGCCCCTCCAATTCTGCTGTTTTATAATCAACAGCATTCAACAGATCAGATCTCGAAAAATCCACACCAAATTCATTTTCTTCAAACAATGTATCTTCAACAGCGTCTGTACCAATTTCTGCCATTTCTTCTTCTACAGTCAATTTTGCATGGCGTTTTTCTAACATTTCTTTAGCCATAGCAGGACTTGACATGGCTCCTTTAATTAAAGCAATTGCAGCCCAGGAACGCAAAAGTCTTGTATTTTCATTATCTGTCTCAACATCAGAAATTCCTCGTGCAAATGCCACTAATTCATTATAAAAGGCTTTAGTCTCCTCTGACAATGTGAAACCTACTTCTTTAGAATCTCTCTTAGGAAACAATGTATCTTCATTTAACCACCTACGGATGTTCTCACGCTTACGCTGGATAAAATATTGTGCAATTTTTCGTCTGTCAGCCTGTTCCAATTTCTCAAAATTCAATCGTTCGAAAGCTGGATTTAATAAGCCTAAAAGAGAAAGAAACTCTTCATCTTTACCACTATGCGGTGTTGCGGTAAGCAATATCAAATGTCGATTTTTATTTAAAGCAATATCGTGAATTAGGTTATATCGTTGTTGTTGATTTTTTGAAGATGCTCCTTTAGGTAAAGTACAGGTATGTGCTTCATCCACCACAACTAGTTCAGGGCAATCATTCAGAAAGATACCTCTACGTTTATCTGTTTTTATATAATCAACCGAAATTACCTGATATGGGATATGATAAAAAACAGAGCGATCATCAGGTACCATACGATCCAAACGGGATGCTGTACTGGAACGGATAATCTCTGCATCAATATCTAATTTGTCTTTTAATTCCTGCTGCCATTGTTCGCACAAGTGAGGAGGACAAATCACCGCAAATCTTTTGATCTCACCTCTTTCAATCAGCTCTTTGATAATGAGTAAGGCCTCTATCGTTTTTCCAACACCAACATCATCAGCAATTAATATTTTGGTAACGTCCTGCTTTAGTGCCATTACTAATGGAACAACTTGGTACGATCTAGGTCTAAAGGACAGCTTCCCCATACTTCTAAATGGGCCTGCGGCATTTCTTAAAGAAAGACGGGAGGCATTATACAGAAGTTTTGCCGTTTCAAAGTTCCCGATCTGATTTGGTGTCGGTTCTTTGAAGGTGGCTTTTTCTACAGCTTCGACATCTTTTGCTAAAGGCATAAAAATACCAGTAATTTCCTCATCAGAACCACCAAGTGGTTTTACTAAAATAACCTGATCTTCATTAGATGGGAGTACCATCCAATCTCGATTTCTATATCGTACTAAGTTTCCTGGAGTATATTTATTGCTCATTATTTATCCCTACTTTTTTATTGACCTGTGAATTTACTGACAGGTTATCTTATTTTTCTAAAAATGTCTTTTCGTCTTTCTGTCAATTGCTCCAAAGACTCCATATAATGCCAACGTATTACATCATAAGCGCCTTCTTTTAATATCTGATCAATAATTTGATCACGTTTTTTAACTTCTTCCAAGTCATGTACGGAACCATCACAGAAGATTAATGTAAATCCAGAACTGTTTTTATAGACAAAATCTGCATTGATGTAATAGCTATCCAGATTTACTTGTGCCCGATCAGGAAGTGCATATCCATTTTCATACAGGTGCTTTATCAATCCCAATTCTGTACCACTGTTTTTATCGTATGCGTTTAGCAAATAATGATATTGTTCTTCCCGGTCATTTTCACCTCCTTGAACAATTTCAATATCACAATCCATCAAATATTCTAAAACTTCTTTGATTATGTGACGGTTCAGTTGCTGATGATGAATCTGGTTATAATAACTCAACAAATCCTGATAAGTAGCGTGAGGTAGTTCTCTACCTTGTTCCGTTTCTTCTCTGGTTTCTGAGTCAAAATGAAGGATTTCATAGCTCATTTTAAACCATTCCTTCATTTTTACAGGATCAGAAATTAATTGTGAGAGTATACCTAAAGAACCTTCTGATGCTTCGTGAATAAGAATATTAGGCTTTTCTTTATCTCCCATTACGCTTACCGCAATTTCACTTTCTTCTACAAGAAATAATTTTTCTATACCTCTTTTTAAAGCATAACTTAATGAGACAACCTGATCAGGGACGGTGCCGATATTGCCCAAAGGTTGAATATACAATACATCAGCTGTATCCTTGATATAAAGCATTATTTCTCTGCTATTCTGTTGCAATTCCGCGTTATCTTTCAGGCTTCTTTCCTGCACCCAAACACCATTTCTTTGGTCAATTTTGAAACCATCATTTTGTGATCTTCTTGCTTTTTTATTGACTTTTATCAGATTAGCCGTTTTGCTAAAATATAATTGGAGTAATTTTTCGCCACTTTTTTTTAAAACAACCGATTCTGCATTCTCAATTCCATGAGGAAAATTAAAATAAGATGAAACTTCATAACCGGATCGGCTTCTTTCCTCTTCAATACAAGAGATTTTTTGTAAAGGAATACCTTCGCATTCAGAAAATTCTACGACGTTCGAAAACATCTCAATAGTATCTCCTTTCAACTGACTTTTACTAATAGGATCAATGTTCGCTATCTTGATTTCATCATTAAAATAGGCATATCCTGTTTTGTTAGATACGAGAATTTTTTCTGTAGCATTTTCGAGATCCGGAACCATCATTCGGTTGATCCTGAATTTACTTCCTGAATGATAAACCGTATTGGCCGGTCCAAATTCAGATAAAGCTAAAGCGCGAGGTCGTGAAAGAACTTCTACATCATCGCGATAACTTTTACCCAATACAGCCCGAACGGGAAGACGTGTAAAATTATAGCCTGGTAAAAATCCTTCAGCTGCCAGATAACGGAATACATAAAACTCGGAATTGCTAGAACTCTGCTGCTCTTCGTTTTTCAACAAAGCTATTTGTTTTCTGGCAAATCGTTCTTGTTTAGCAGCCTCTTTTCTTTCCATACTATCTGCCTTGTAAGTATGATTATCCAAAATTGCCTGAGCTTTATTTCTAAGTGTACAAGCATTTTGAAACATCCTGATCCAACGTTTAAATGATGAAGCAAAATGGTTTGGAAATTTCTCAATTTTATCTAATACCCATAATTGAGTAAACCAACTGGTTTTATTAAGCTCTGGTAATAAGGAATAAGCTATCTTTTCAAATTCGATTAGCAAATCATTTTTTGAGATAGAAACTAGATGTTCTATTCTTTTTAATATATCATTTTTTATGAAGACATTTTTTTCATCAGATAAATCTAAAACATCCGCCACGGAAGTTTTTAATTCACTAATCTCTAATTTCATCAATAAAAAGGCATTCAGATGAGTGATAATAAGTTCTTCATTTATCAAATCAATTCTAGGTGGCTGTACAACCCCTGCAACCATTTCCGCGGAATTCTTAAAATAATTCACATCATGCGGAGACATTGTAGAGCAGTAGGTAAAAACTAAGGCCGTTTGCCCACCTCGTCCCGCACGTCCACTTCTTTGGGCATAATTCGCTGCATTTGGAGGTACATTTCGCATATGTACGATATTTAGATTCGCTATGTCAATACCTAATTCCATTGTAGGCGAACAGTAGAGAGTGGAGATATCTCCTTGTCTGAATTGATCCTCTCTTTCAATTCTTTGTGATGCGCTAATTTGCCCTGTGTGTTCTTTTGCTATCAGTTCTTTTTTGAATTTATTAAAATCTGTTTTATACAAATTTTGAAAATAATGATTGGGAGTTAGTTCAGGTAGCTCTGCTTGAAAATTAAAGCGTGTATGATCCAGTTTTAATGTTTTTCCGTCTCCTTTTTTCCATAATAATTGATCCGCTCTTAATTTATAATACCGTAGATCGGAATTTCTTTTATCTTGCTCGATTGTGAGAAGATTTGCTTTTTCAAGTAGGGTAAGTAGTTCTTGAATAAACTCAATATAGGCATCCTTATTCAATTTTACATCGCTGGCTTCAACTACGCAACGATTAATGTACTTTCCTAAATTAGACCGAAGCCCCATTGACACTACATATCTTCCTTTTGGTCTGGGAGAGGGAATGGTTATAATCATTTCAGCAGGTTTATCCAACTTTTCATTATAATCAAGAGACCATAAAGATTCAGGATGCAGTCTGTCTCTCATCAATTCTTCAATATTGGCTATATCTTTAAAAAATTTATGATCAAGTGCAAAGTTGGTTCTGAAATAGTCTAAAATATTACCTAAAAATTCCTTTCTAGCTTCTTTTGTAGCATGTTCTAAAAAGCCAAGATTTTTAAAGCGATCATCTAATTCCGAAAGTTTGTTCAGGTTTTTATAATCTATATCTAAAAGTGCTACTTGTTCTAAGTTAGGCAATGTATATCGCCAACCTCTTTTCAAATCTTGAAATATTCTATATTTCAAATAATCCTTAAGTGCCTCAATATTTCTTTCATCGGGAAAATCTTCATCTCGCGATGGATATAACGCATAATCTTTTTCTTTTAATCCCAGAATTTGAAATAGAGATTCTGCTATTTCGTGTATTTCGAGAGAGTTCTCACTTTCTTTTAAAGCTTTATAGAGTGCTGCTCTTAAGCGAACCGTTGTATAGAAGTCATTAAAGTGTCCCGATTGCAAAGAAGCGTCTTGTCTATTATCTGTAAAACTTAATAGTTTTTGATCCTGCAATTTTTCTCCCTGTTCTGCAAGGCTGTTAATCACGGCATAAGAAATTACAGAAGTTGCAGTACTTCTACCTTCTGAACCTAATCTAGAAAGCTTGGTAAAATCACTTGTTTTACTGTCTTCATAAATAATTTGTGCTGTTGGATCAATTCTTAATTTTGCAGGAATGAAATAACCTTTAATAGGGAACTTGGGTTCAAAAGAAAACTGTCCGTCACTATTAAAATATATTTCATGGGGCATCAACATTTGATAATACGGAAGCAGTGCATTTCCTTGCTTGTTAAACCATTCGGCAGGCACTAAATCACGAAAATCTGTATTCCAGAAATCTTCTCCTTCGTCTAATATTATATATCCAAACTTAAAATCATCTATGTCTGGATTTTTCTGGTTGACTTCTACTTTCTTGTTATTTACAAATTCTTTATTCGGGATCACCGGTAAAAGTTGGCTTTCGTGGGTATCTAATTCAACGCAAAGAAATTCATAACCAGAATATCGAGAAAAAAGCAACGGGTAAAGTTTCCTTTCTTTTCCTTCGATTTTGATGAAAGGTTCGTCAGATGAAGTTATATATCGTATATTTCTTGGTTCAAGCGTTACAGAAATCGATCCTGTCTGGGAGATGAATTGATGAAAACGAAAAGGAAGAAAGGATTTACGAGTTTCTTTTAATCTATTATTTTCATTGATGCGTTCTGCCCATTTTAAAAGATCAGAAAGTGTACTTCGTATTTCATCTTTCGATAAGGAAGTTTCAGTGCGTATTTTTTCTGCAATCTGGTCAATACTTAAAGGTTTTCCTCTTTCTAATATATTGTGGTTAGACTTTAACGCAATATTCATCTCCAACCAATTAGCTAGATCATTATTAATAAAATCTCCTTCAGTTCCTTCAGGATCAATACCATTTCGTATAGCATTCGCTAACTGAAAAGGATTAATCTGTTTAGCGATAGTGCAAGGTTCAAGATATTCATTAATAACATTGTCAACCGGAAATTCTTTACCGAATATCTGTGTTGCTACCTCTGCTACTTTTTTCTTTTTTTCGTCAGGAGATCCGTGAGAAGCCATAGTGGCTGAAGTACCTATAAAAATTAGATCATTTTCCGAAAGAGCTTGAATTCTTCGGTTTAATAAACTTACATCAGCACCTTGTCTCCCCCTGTAGGTGTGGAGTTCGTCATAAACTATATATTTGAGGTTTTTAGCCATAGAATACCTTAACCAATTCTCAGACTGTCTGGTCATTATTAATTCCAGCATCATATAATTGGTTAAAAGAATATCCGGTTCGTCATTTCTTATCTGATCTCTGTCGTTTCCAGATTCCTGCCCTGTATATTTAGCAAATGATATGGGAAATTTTTCTGTTGTAAGACTCTCCAACTGCTTAATAATCTCATCTAAGGTTTTATGAGATTTGTCAATCTCCGGAAGAGTAACATATTTCTCTAAATAATTAATTTTATATTTCTTAATTTCCTCTTCTTGAGAATTTATTAAGGCATTCATTGGATAAACTAATATAGCTTTTACGCCCTTTTCCTTATTAGCTCCCCTTTTAAAAAGGTCATTGAAAATAGTAGCCAAGAAAGTTAAAGACTTACCCGAACCTGTACCGGAAGTTACTACAAATCCTTTATCTCGAATACCTATTTGAATTGCTTCGACTTGATGTTTATATAGCCTATAAGAACCTAAAGCCTTCGATAAATTCGAATGTATTGTATTTTCCTGAATTAGTTCGTCTAAAGAATTTCCTCTTTCAAACGAAGGATTAAATTGTATAAGTGGTTCAGGTAGAATGTTTTTAATTAAAGTAGAATTATTAACAAAATCCAATATTCTTTCATCATTGATATTGATGAAAGATTGTAAATATGATTTGTAATCAGATATTACATTTTCGTGAGTTTTAAAGGCATCCATTCTTAATAGCGTTTGTAGTAAAAGTAATAAATTGTTACATGCTGAAAGGATTATTTTTCACCTGTTATTTCGTAGCACGATTTTAATTGGAGTTGCCACTTTATTTGCCATAAAGAGCTAACGCAATTTCATAAGCATGTTAATGCAGTTGCTACCATTTTTGTCATAAAAGATAAAGGTATTAGCTCCTCCCCGTAAAGGCAAAACCAGCAGAATTGCCTGATCGGCATTACCTAAGTTTTTATTTCAAAATCTGATTTAAAACTTGTAAAAATTGGATCAAGAGTTCAAAGTAATTCTCGTTCTCCCTACGGAAAGCAGTAATCTCATGATTGCTGCTTTTTTTTATAGCCCTTTTTTTTGATCCTCAATTAATACAGCGCAGTATATTACACTTAGTACGAGAATAGCTCTTCGTCCTCATATCCGCCTGAGACCGCATCAAACGTACTATTTACAATCATTTACAAAGTTTTACATTTTTATTTACAATCCAAATCGCTCAAATTGAAAAATACCAAAGTAAATTCGGTGAATCAATTTTGAAAGGATAAAAAATATGAAAAAAGTCACCTATGTGCTGATCTTACTGCTGGTTGTGGTAAGCGGACTAGTATTTGCTAATCGTGAAATTAAAAATGCAACTAAGCCATCCCCAAAGCCATCTTCTATTGCTGACAGAAAAGTCGTCCTGGATAACAGGAAAAAATGGGAGGCTTCTCCTGACGGCATAAAGTACAAAGAATGGGAGGTTTCTCCTGAAGGTAAAAAAGTGCATGCCAGTCATGATAAAATAAGGAAGTATATAAAAGATTTTACCGATATGGAGGCCGTGGTAACCTCAGTTACTTTTAAGCGCGCAAACGCGAAATCGCCAGGACCAAAATGGCTTATCGTCAGGATTGATGGCGAAGAATACATGATGCAATTTATTCCTAAGGATTTTCAGCAGTTAAATAGCCTGAAAGTTAACGACAAAATAATCGTAAGAAGTCGCAGCGCAGGGTATTCGCCTAATCATCCCTATTTGATTCTATCGGGCGACTATATTGAGCGAAATAATAAGATACTTTTTAAGCGTGACTTTAGCAAAAATAAGGGTTGCTGAGTATTACCAACTCTAATATCTCCATAAACGCTAGCAAAGTATTCAAAGAATCTCACTTTTGAACTATTTGTAAAACAAAGGGTTGACATTTCTGTCAGCCCTTTCTATTTTACTTAAACAATACAAATAGGAATATTTATTCTCCGCATCAGAACGGTTCAATTAACTAACTATTAGGGGTAAAAAATATGTATTAAATATTAAGCTTAAAATCCTAATAAGATTTATAGATAACTTAATATTTACTCCTCATTTTTCTTTTTTCATCTGTCTTATTTCATGCAATCTGAGTAACATTTTTGATCAAAATCAAATAATTTACAACAATTTAACATTATTTAAAACTTTTTTCCTACGTTTGTAGTCCCAAATCTAATATTAATTATGAACAAAACTACCTTCCTAGGAATGTTGTGCCTATTCGTTATGGGCATAACTCAAGGTCAAGTGATGTCTGACAGCAAGTCCCCACTTGAAAAAGCTCAGCACTATCTACAAGAAAAAGGCGAAGTTGTCTTCACTTTTCGAGCTCAAAACCAAAAACAATTTAAAGAACTGGCCGATTTCTTATCCATCAGCCATAAAAGAGTCGATCCGGTCGAATTGAAGGTCGAGGCGTATGCCAATCCGGAGCAATTCAAAAAATTCCAGACGTATGGAATTCCGTTTGAAGTAAGCGTTTCAGAAAATGAATTTGCTGTAGATGAATACACTACCTTCAGCACAGCCGCTTGGGATGATACTTGGAATGCGTATCCAAAGTATTCTGAGTATGTTGCAAAAATGCAATATTGGGCAACAACATACCCTAGCTTGTGTAAGCTCCAAAGCATTGGAACAACTCCAAACGGCAGGACATTATATGTTCTGAAAATTTCAGACAATGCGCAAGTTGATGAGGCTGAGCCTGAATTTCTGTATACCTCATCCATGCACGGAGACGAGATTACCGGATACCCTACGATGCTGCGCCTTATTGATTATCTCTTGACAGGATACGCTACAAATAGCGAAATCAGCAGTATCGTTAATAATACAGAAATTTTCATCTGTCCGTTAGCAAATCCTGATGGTTCTTATAAAAGAGCTGGAAACGACACCATGAATTCCACAGGAAATACAGCAACAAGAGCAAATGCGGCAGGAGTCGATCTAAACAGAAACTATCCTGACCCAATTGACGGTATCCATCCTGATGGCAATTCATTTCAAGCTGAAACTCTTGCTTTTATCGAATTTGAAAAAACAAGAAATTTTGTCTTGGCAGCCAACTATCACGGAGGTGCTGAAGTCGTAAACTTTCCTTGGGATACTTCGAATACGCCGAGTACTGCTAATTTTAGCTACCATCCACACGATAACTATTTCAAATTTGTCTCTAAAGAATATGCTCAATTGTGCCAGACTGCCGATGGAAATGCAAATTACATGGACGATGTTTACAATTCTGGACAATTTGCAGGCACAACAAATGGCGCGGCTTGGTATTCGGTTTACGGAGGAAGACAAGACTGGAACAACTTTTTTAACCATAATAAAGAAGTTACCATTGAGATTTCAGCCACAAAGTTTCCAGCTGCTTCCAACCTGCCTTTTTATTGGGAAAGAAACAGACAGGCACTTCTAAATTACATGAAACAAGCCAGTTATGGTCTGAAAGGAACCGTAAAAAATGCCGCTGGCGAAGCTGTTGAAGCAAAAGTATACATCAGCAATTATGACTTGATGGGTTCTTGGGTAAAGACAGGTCCATTAGGTGATTATTACAAAGTACTTATTGCAGGAACATATAATGTTACTTTTGAAGCACCAGGCTATGTAAGCCAGACGCAAAGCGTGACCGTTGCTAACAATGCAGCAACAAGCTTGAATATAACTATGGTGGCCAGCACAGCTATTCCTACTGCAGCCGACAAGACCATCTGCGAAGGCCAGACTGCTGCCTTGACAGCTACAGGAACCGGAACTATCAGATGGTATGCTAATAATACGACTCCAACGGTTTTGGCTACAGGAAGTTCTTACACGACTCCAGAGCTAAGCACAACTACATCTTATTTTGTAGAACGCGAAACGCCACAGACAGTTGGCCCGGCTACAATTACTGGAGGTGCTACTGTAGACAATGCAACTGCTAGAAACAGATATTCTATTTTCAGCTCTACTGCTCCTGCAAGGCTAAAAAGTGTCTTGATCAACACAAGCGCTACAGGAGAAGTAATGGTCGAACTGCAAAATAGCGCTGGAGCAATGCTAGAATCTAAAGTAATAAAATTGGCTGCTTCAGGGACGCAAGAGATTGATTTGAATTTCTTTGTTCCGGCAGAAAACAACTTGAGATTAGTCTTAAGAGAAATTTCTGGAGCGAGTATTTATAGAGCAGATTCGGGAATTACTTATCCCTACACGAATGGAATCATATCAATAACCGCTAATAGCGGAAGTGGAACATTCCTGACTTTCTTCAACTGGAAATTACAGACATTCAAAAGTACCAGAGACGAAGTTGTTGTGACCGTAAAACCAAACCCTGCGATAACTACAATTACTCCGACTACCAAAATTGCAGGTGATGCAGGCTTTACATTGACCGTAAACGGAACTAATTTTGTAAGCGGAGAATCTATAATCAGCTGGAACGGCGTAAACAAAACTACGACTTTTGTAAGCGCGACTCAATTAACAGCTCCAATCCTAGCCTCTGAAATTACGAGCAGCGGTACCATTGATGTAAAAATCAACAACACTTGCAATAATTTTTCGACAGCAGCAACTGCTTTCACGATTACAGCACCAACCTCAACTACATGGAACGGTACTTCTTGGTCGTACGGAGCACCAACAGCAAGTGTTGATGCGATCATAAACGGAAATTTCTCAACAAGCACTAATGGTTCTTTCACTACAAAAAGCCTAACCGTAAACTCTGGCTATACAATAATTGTAACTACAGGAACAAGCCTTACCGTTAGCAATGGCATTACAAACAATGCAAGCGCTGCAAACTTTATAGTAGAAAACAATGCCAATTTAATCCAGACGAATAACGCTACAAATACCGGACTAATTACTGTCAAAAGAAACAGTGCGCCATTGTATCGTTTTGATTATACCTTATGGTCATCGCCAGTTAGCGGACAAAACCTTCGCATTTTTTCGCCTTCAACTCTAACAAACAGGTTTTATATTTACAATCCTGTGCTTGGAAATAATGGCAGTTACGAAGCCATCTATCCTGCCCAAAACGAAGCAACGTATACTTTTGCACAAGCAAAAGGTTATCTGATACGAGTTCCTGACAATCATGCTTCTTATGTAAGCTCTTCAATTCCTGGAGTTTCTTATAACGGAGTTTTTGTCGGAATTCCATACAACGGAAGCTATAGCTTTGCACTTTCCAATACTAACAACGGATTTAATCTTGTAGGAAATCCATATCCATCAGCAATTTCGATTTCGGGATTATTTTCTTCCAATTCTAACGCAATTGACGGAACAATTTGGTTTTGGAGAAAAAGAAATGGTGTGGCTGGAAGCGGTTATGCAACAACTACAGGACTTGGAATGACAAGCGCTCAACCTGAAGTTGCTGCCATGAATCCGAATGGTATCATCAGCACCGGACAAGGATTTTTCGTGAAAGTAAAAAATGGCGCAACGCAATCAACGCTAAATTTCAACAACAGCATACGTTCTACTAATACAGGCATCTTTTTGAGAAACGGTAGCCTAGAAAACCATTCCGATTCTGATGAAGCTGAAAAACACCGTATTTGGTTGAATTTATCAAATGAAACTGATGTTGTAAGCCAGACTTTGCTTGGCTATATGGCCGGAGCTACCGAAGGAATAGATTATGGAATTGAAGGAAAATATTTCAACGATAGTCCAATTGCCTTGACCTCTTATATCGATAACTCGGAATATACCATACAAGGAAGAAGCTTGCCATTCTCTCCAGACGATATCGTTCCGTTAAGCTTTAAAACGAATACGCCAGGAAATTATAGTATTGCTATCGATCATGTCGACGGTCTTTTTGAAACCGACCAAGACATCTTGTTAAAAGACAATCTGACGACACAAATCCATAATCTGAAAACGTCAAGCTATAGCTTTTCAACAGAATCTGGAAGCTTTACCAATCGATTTGAAATCGTATACAGAAGCTTGCTAGGTGTAGAAATTCCTACCGTAAACACCAACAGCATCGTGATTTATAAAAAGAACGAAGCCCTTCACATCAATTCCGGAAACTATATCATGGACAAGATTGAGCTATATGACGTAAGCGGCAGGCTTATTTACACAAAGCTAGGTGTGGATGACAACGAAGCGACTATTTCAAATCTTTTAATTGCAAACCAAGTACTGCTTGTAAAAATTACTACTGCAGAGAATGGCGTTGCCATCAAAAAAGCAGTTTACTAATTAATAAAAAGGAAACCATGAGAAATATAGTAATAAAAACTTGCAGCTTGATTTTCTTCTTATTTACGACACTATCTGCGTTTGCAGATAATCCTGAAGAAGTTCCTGAAGATTTAGACGGCCCAACCGCTCCAATCAGCGATCATATTTGGCTATTAGCCTTAGTAGGATTTGGTTATATATTCTTAAAATACAGATCAAAAAGAGTTGCAGAAAACTTGTAAAATTCTAAGACTGATATTTTAACAATAAATTCCATGACAAAAATTATGCTTTTGTAGGTATAAAACCCTAATCAAAACCATAACTCTCTATTAACTAAAGGCTTGCAAAACCAGTATTTGTAAGCCTTTACGTTTTTTTACAATATATTTTTGACCTTTTTATGTTAAAATTCGAAAAAAGTTTTTATATTTGACTACCCAAATCTAATATTAATCTTTAAAACCTATAAAATAGCCGCTCAAGTTACTAAGCCCCTGTAACCCGGAGCAAAAAAATCCCAAATCTATTTTATCGTATTTATCATTAATCTAAACCCCATAAGATTATGAAAAAAACCTACCTACTAGGCTGTAAGCTAGCGCTTACACTATTTCTTGTATTGCTTACTTCCGTGAGCTATTCGCAAAATCAAACATTTACATCTTCTGGAACTTTCACTGTACCTGTAGGCGTCACCAGTATTACTGTTGAAGCATGGGGCGGCGGCGGAAAAGGCGGAACACGAACCAATAACAGCGGTGGCGCTGGTGGCGGTGGCGGTGGCGCTTATGTTCGAAGCGTACTAACTGTAGTACCCACAACTTCTTATACCGTAACTGTCGGAGGAGGAAGCACAAGCACTGCCGCGGGAGGCGACTCTTGGTTCGGATCAAACACATTATTACTTGCCAAAGGAGGAGAAAGCGTTGCCAATAACACAACCGGAGGAGGCAATGGAGGCGCTGCAGGTGCCAGTATAGGCGACTTCAAACGCTCTGGCGGAAATGGTGCCAACGGTTCAGCCCTTATAACACTTTATGGCGGCGGCGGTGGTTCATCCGCTGGAACAGCACTTGACGGAGTCAGTGGAAATACAGCTAATGGCGGTACAGCTCCTGCAGGCGGAGGAAATGGAGGTGCCGGAGTTGGATCAGGTACTCAAAATGCTGGCGGGACAGACGGCTCCAACCCTGGCGGTGGCGGTGGCGGTGCCAAGAAAACAAGCGGTTCCTCTAATAGAAATGGAGGTGATGGCGCAAACGGACAGGTAATCATTACTTACACGTTGCCAAACGGTCCGGGTGGCGTTACTTCTGCCTTACAATTATGGCTACGTGCTGACTTAGTAAACGGTACTTCAACAGTTACAGACAATACCAATGTAACCTCATGGCAGACACAAGCTATGGGAAGCAATGCAACAGTACATACAGCAGGACAGGAGCCTAAATACAAAAACAATCAAACTGATAACGTCAATTTTAACGCTGTTATTGATTTTGACAATATCTCGACAGAAGCATCGAGCAGCTATAATTATGCTTTAGCAGGCCAGCAATATCTTGGCGGCAGTACAGGATACTATACCCAAGACGTGTTTGTAGTTGTCATTCCGAATGTCACCGTAAACAGTTCTTTCGGAAGTATGGATATATTCTGTGCAGATTCTGATACTTCAACGCAAACAAATGACGCTACCGGCGTTGGCTTTGGAGCTTATTCACAACGATTCAACAACGAAGTCCTTTCTTATGCCTACAATACATCTTCAGGATTAGGAAATGGATATGGAGTTGCAGAAACAAGTACCTCAAAAACATATTCTAATGTCGGTATAATCAATACTAGAAATAATTCTGGTTCGACAGCGCAAGAACTTTTTTATAACGGATTGAATGTCGTAAATACAACCTCAACAGGAACTTTCATGAACTTATCCAATGGAAAATACTGGATTGGACGAAGCGAAGGCTGGAAAGCTACCCTTGACGGAAGAGTTGCAGAAATCATTACGTTCAGTTCTCGTAAAAATGATGCTTCCGAAAGAATCAAAATCGAAAGTTATCTGGCTATCAAATACGGTATCACCATGGGCGTTAATGGTACGTCGCAAAACTACGTAAATTCAGACGGAACAGTAATCTGGAACACGACTGCCAATACAGGATTCAACTGGAATATTGCCGGAATCGGAAGAGACGATCTTTCAAAATTAAATCAAAAACAATCCCGAAGTGTCAATTTAGCTACTGATGTAGCCATAGGATTAGGAGAAGTTGCGGCCACAAATACAGCAAATGCAACAACTTTTTCAACCAATAAAGATTATTTGGTATGGGGATGCAACAACGGCTCTTTTGCTTCTTCAGGAACAACAACCAACGTAAACTTAGGAGGTCTTACCACTTCTTTTATTTCTGGAAACAGAAAATGGAAAATCGTAGAGACTGGTACAGACGTCGGACAAACCGTCGTTTCTCTTCCTAAATCATCTTTAACTTCGAACTTTACCAAAACCGCAACACAAGAATATGTATTGATCGTTTCGTCAAGCAGTGCTTTCGGCAGCAATGACATTGTGGATATTATTCCGCTGACCGATACAGGCAGCAACTATGAGGCATGGTATGACTTTGACAGTACGAAATACTTTAGCTTTGGTGTTGCCAACCAATTCGACAGCAAATACAGATTAGACAACCAAGCTGGAGATTTTGTATTGGGAGAAAAAAACATCAATCTAAATTCAAGCTTTACCGTTTCTGGATGGATCAGACACACAAGCGGCGGCGGTGCAGTTCTTGCAAAAAATGGTGCCTATCAGTTCTACATCAACGCTTCTAATAAGTTAGTTGGAAACTGGAACGGTGCTGACAGGATTACGAGCACTACTTCTATTAATAATGGAAAATGGCATTATGTAGCAGTCTCTTTCGCTAGCGGAACCGCAAATCTTTATATCGACGGTGTTTTAGATGCAACAGCTTCTAGCCTTCCTACTCCTGTTTCAAACACAGCTAACTTTTCTATTGGTGCGGTTTGGCAAGGAAAATCAACTATTACAAGTACTTTCTCTGGCGATATTGATGAAATCAGAATCTGGAACAATGCGCTGACAAGCACTCAAATCCGCTTTGTGATGAATCAGGAAATAGAAAAAACCGGAACCGCCACTAACGGAAGAACCATTCCGAGCACAATTACAAAAAATGATATTTCCATAATTCCCTGGAACAATCTTCAAGCTTATTACGATTTGAATACTTTTTACGGAACATCTATAAAAGATAAATCCGACAACAATCGTTGGGCAAGAATCAAATACCTTACGGTTGACAAAAACATCGTAGGCACGCAAACAGCGCCGATGCCTTATGTATCTACGACAGACGGAGCCTGGGCTACAATCGCAACATGGACAAACGGTACATTGCAAGAGCTTCCGAACAATGTATCTATCGTAAACAGCAGCATTCCTGTAGATTGGAATATCGTGCAAACTTCGCATAATGTTACTTCGGTAGGAAACAAGACGGTCTTAGGATTAATCGTTAGCAACAATACGCTCAGTGCCCAAAACGATACCAAACTAGAGGTTTCTCATTACTTGAAAGTAAACGGAAAAATCGACTTGGTAGGAAAATCACAGCTGCTACAGACATTAAATAGCGATCTAGACCCGACAAGTTCAGGTTCTTTAGAAAGAGATCAACAAGGAACTAGTAACAAATACAATTACAACTATTGGTGCTCTCCTGTAGGTAATCCAAATAGCACTACCAACAACAATAATTATACTGTAAATAGCGTGCTCAGAGATGGAACAACGACAACACCGCAAACCATATTATGGACATCGGCCAATGATGCAATTGCTGGTTCGCCTATAACATTAAGCAACAAATGGATTTATAAATTCCAAAGCTCTTCTAATAATTATGCCAACTGGATTTATGTCGGACATACCGGAGCTTTGAAGGCCGCTCAAGGTTTTACGATGAAAGGAAGTGCCGCTGCAACGCCAAACCAAAATTATACTTTTGTCGGCAAGCCAAACAATGGAAAAATCCAATACAGTATCGGTCCGAACTTATTGAATCTGGCAGGAAATCCGTATGCTTCTGCTTTAGACGCAACTGCCTTTATCAATGACAACTTGACTTCGACAACAGGAACTTTATATTTCTGGGATCATTTTGGCGGCGAAACTCACGTATTGCTATCATATCTAGGGGGTTATGCGGCAAGAAATCTTGTCGGAGGAGTCGTTGCCATGTCACAGCCAGAGCTTGAAGACATTGGACCTGGATCAAAAGCTCCAAACCGATATGTGCCAGTAGGACAAGGATTCTTTGTGACATCAAGCAATATCGGAGGCGATATGATTTTCAATAACAACCAAAGACAGTTTGCAAAAGAGAATCACGCTGATTCAAATGCGATGTTCAGAAACGGAAACCGAACAATTCCTCATGCTAATCATTTCGAGAATAATTCGGAAAATTTGGGAGAAGATCCTGATAATTTCATCAAAATAAGGCTTGGATTTGATTCAAGAAATAATTACCACAGGCAAATATTATTGGGCTTCATGAACGAAAATGCAAGCAGAGAGATTGAGCCAGGCTATGATGCAATCCACATCGACAGCCAAGTCAACGACATGTATTTTATCCACAACGGAACCAAATTGGTAATCCAAGGCGATGGTTATTTCAACACAGACAATATCTATCCTTTGGCCGTAAAAGCGGACGCTGCCGGAAATGTAAAATTCATGCTTGACAAAGTAGAAAACCTAGATGAAGATCAAGAAGTCTACATTTTTGATAACATGACCGGAATCTACCACAGCATTAAAAACAACGTTTTTCAGGTAAATCTTGACGCTGGATTACACGACAGAAGATTCTCTTTGAGATTCTCTACAACTGAAAATCTAGGCACTGTCGACCATGGACTTGAAGAAGGCATTGACATCGCTTTTACAAGCAACAACAATACATTACACATCAAAAATAAATTGCTAGACACGACCATAACTTCAATTGAGGCATATACACTTTTAGGCCAAAATTTACGTTCGTGGAATGTTGAAAACGAAATACAACAAAATATCCAAATTCCGATTTCTAACTTAAGTACAGGAGCTTATATCGTTAAGGTAAAAACAACAAAAGGCGACTTGAGTACAAAAATCATTGTAAGATAATTATAATTTATGGGGATTATAATTTAGGTTTGTTTAATAAAAAAGTCCCGATTTCTCGGGACTTTTTACTTTTATAGTATTCAAAAATTATTGCAATAATGTTTTTAGACCGTTAAAATCTAGCGTATGTTTTTCGCCTGTAATCAGATCTTTTACACTAAAACTTTCCGTTGCAATTTCATTAGAGCCTGCCATGACCACAAAAGGAATCTGGCGCTTTTCTGCATGTTTGAACTGCTTGTCTAGTTTCGCTTTGTCTGGATATAATTCTACTTTTATTCCTTCATTTCTTAATCGGGTAATGGCCTGCATGGCATAAAAAGCTTCTTCATTTCCATAATTGAAAAAGATAGCTTTTGAAGAAACCGTTACCGTTTCCGGGAAAAGACCTAGTTCGTCCAAAACCAAGTAAATTCGGTCAAGTCCAAAAGAAATTCCTACCCCGCTCATGTTTTTCAGTCCAAAAATTCCTGTCAGGTCATCATACCTGCCTCCGCCTCCGATAGAACCCATGGCTACAGTTTTTGGGGCAGCCACTTCAAAAATAGCTCCCGTATAATAATTCAGTCCGCGAGCCAAAGTGACATCCAAATCAAAATTCGATTTTTTCAAGCCCAATTTAGCAATCGTATCGCAGATGAACTGCAACTCCTCTACTCCTTTTCTGCCTTCTTCAGATGATGACAAAAGTTCGGAAAGCTGGCTGATTTTTTCAGAAATCGTTCCTGTAAAATGAAACAGCGGCTGGACTTTTTCTATGGCTTCTGCTGAAATTCCTTTTTCTAGCATTTCTTTTTTTACGCCGTCCTCACCTATTTTATCTAGCTTGTCCAATGCTACTGTAAAATCAATCAGCTTGTCGCTTGCGCCGATAACTTCTGCAATTCCAGATAGTATTTTTCGGTTGTTGATTTTTATAGTAACGCCTTCCAGACCTAATTCTGCAAAAACCGAATCGTACAATTGCACTAATTCTACTTCTTGCCACAAAGATGTCGAACCTACAACATCGGCATCGCATTGATAAAACTCACGGAAGCGGCCCTTCTGCGGATTATCGGCTCTCCATACCGGCTGAATTTGGTACCTCTTGAAAGGAAATTCCAATTCTCCTTGGCGCTGCACGACATATCGGGCAAAAGGCACAGTCAGGTCATAACGCAATGCTTTTTCTGACAAAGAATTGGAAAATTTAGCCAGATTATTTGCTTCCAAAGCCGCCAAATCAGCTTTTTTGACTTTATCGCCAGAATTCAAGATTTTAAAAATCAAGCGGTCTCCTTCCTCTCCATACTTCCCCATGAGGGTTTCTGAATTTTCAAAAGACGGCGTTTCAATAGGCTGATAGCCAAATTTTTCAAAATTAGTTTTTATGATTTGGATGATATACTGTCGTTTCGAAACCTCGATCGGAGAAAAATCTCTGGTCCCTTTTGGAATTCCTGGTTTGGCCATTTTTTGACTTCTTAGATTGTACTTTAAACTTATGCAAATATCTTATTTTTATTTGGGATTTGGGAAAATAGAATCGGGTTTCAACTTTTGACTTTCGGCTTGCCACTTTTGTTCTAAAAATTCATACTTTAGAGCCATAAAACAGAAACATGTTCAAACTGCTGAAAGAAAATGTGCATATCGCAATGGGTTCCATTCGGACACAGTTATTGCGTACTATCCTTACGGTACTTATCATTGCAATCGGAATCACGGCATTGGTCGGAATCCTTACTTTGGTATCAGCTTTAGAAAATACCATCAGCGGCAACTTTTCGTCTATGGGCGCCAACACGTTTTCGATGGGCCAATATGACGCTTCAGCCCAAATCAACCGAAATAACAATGTCGAAAAGATAAATCCGATTATCAGTTATCCGCAGGCAAAGGCTTTCCAAGAGAAATACTCCTATCCTTTTACTTCGACTTCTTTATCATTTACAGCGACTTCAACAGCCGAAATTAAGTTTGAAAACAAAAAGACCGATCCAGATATTTCAGTTTTAGGAGTCGATGAAAACTTCCTCATCAATTCGGGTCTGGAAACTCAAATGGGACGAAATTTTACCGGATTTGATATCCAAAATAATAATTATGTCTGCGTAGTAGGTTCTGATTTTTTAAAAGGACTTTTAAAAGATATAAACCCGATTGACAAAGTGCTGTCTATACGAGGTGCCAAATTTAGGGTAATTGGCGTATTAAAAGAGAAAGGCTCCACTTTTGGAAACAGCCAAGATTTGCGAGTCCTCATCCCGACACAGATTGCACGTTCCTTATTTACTGCTCCCAACATCAATTATGACTTAAAAGTACTTGTTGGGAAAGAAGAATTATTGGATGCTGCTGTAGATGATGCCATTATCACGATGCGAAAAGTTCGAAAACTAAACCCTGTTGAAGAAAATAATTTCGGAATCACCAGAAGCGATGAGCTATTGGAAATGCTCCGATCTCAAACGGAATTTATGGGTTATGCCGCTTGGATAATTGGTATTATAACAGTCTTCGGGTCATCGATTGCTTTAATGAACATCATGATTGTTTCGGTGACGGAAAGAACACGCGAAATTGGAGTCCGAAAAGCACTTGGCGCTAAACGTTCGACCATTGCTTTCCAATTTTTTACAGAAAGTCTTGTTATTGGACAGCTGGGCGGTTTTGTGGGAATTATTCTCGGCGTATTGATTGGCTATGGAATTTCTACAGGACTGGATTTCGAATTTGTCGCTCCTTGGAAAGCTATTATTGCTGCTGTAATTATCAGTTTTATCGTAGCTTTATTTTCAGGGCTTTATCCCGCTATAAAAGCCGCTTACCTAGATCCTATCGAGGCTTTGAGATATGAATAAATCAATTTAACCGTCTGATTTTAAGCCAAAAATCATCCGGTCATTGTCGTAAATATCTTTTCTCAATTCTATATCCTTAAAGTTTTTTGCTTGCAACAAATCCATCATTTCTGTTCCTAGATACTGATTGATTTCAAAATAAAGCTGTCCGTTTTGGACAAGGTTTTTTTGTCCTAATTCAGCAATTTTTCGATAGAAAATTAGGGCATCGTCATCTTCAACAAACAATGCCAAATGCGGCTCGTAGTCCAAAACATTCTTTTTGATTTCTTCTTTTTCAAGATTTCTCACATACGGCGGATTGGAAACGATAATGTCAAAATTTTGTCCTAGATCTTCAGTTTCTAAAATATTTTTTAATAGAAAAGTCAAATCTACTTCATTTTTCACCGCATTTCTTTTTGCAGTTTCCAGCGCTTTTTCAGAAACATCAATAGCAAAAACTGTTGCATCTTGAAGATTTTTGGCCAGCGAAATAGCAATACAGCCGCTTCCTGTCCCGATATCAAGAATTTTTATTTTTCCTTTAAATTCATTTTTCTTGACAATCCATTCTACCAACTCTTCTGTTTCTTGACGCGGAATCAGCGTATTTTCATTGACTTCAAATTCCAATCCATAAAAATGGGCCTTACCTAAAATATATTGTATTGGAATTTCTTTTTGCAACTTTTCTGTAATCGAATTCCACTTTTCAAGTTCTTCATCAGAAAAAGAAAATCCTGGATTCAAAGCTAAGTCAATCCTTTTCATCTGGTGCAAATCTTCTAAAATGATATAAAAGAAACTTTCTGTTTCAAGTAAATCATATAGCGGAGTGAGTTTTTCGATAAAAAGAGTTTTGTAGTCTTTAGCAAGCATTCTTTCGTAATTTATGATTCAAGATTAGCAGTCAAAAGTCCTGACTATTTCAGACACTTTTTTGACTAAATTTTCTTTTGCTTTTGAAGAAAGGAACAAAATTACCCTTTCTTCTTCGTAATGTCTATTCGCGCTAAAGACAAAGTCTAGTTTTCCATCGCGGTCGATATCCCCGACAAAAATTAGTTCTACGAAAGTATCATTAAAAGAATCTTCTTTTAAAAGCAATTTTTCAGGAGTATCTTTTGTAGAAATAAAAAGCTTGTAGTTTTCCACTTTATGCCAAGGTACAGGATTTTCACTGCCATCTTCCATCGTCTCTCCTTTTTCGATGATATCTCCCTCGCCTCTCAAAAAGTATTCAACATTGTTGAAAGTAAACGCTATTTTCTCTTTTGGCCAGATTCGTTTTTGAGAAATTTTCAACGACTTCACTTCTCCTAATTTTAACTCCGGATAATCCATGAAAAGAACCGTTTTATTTCGAGATTCAATTGTCTTTGTAGAATCGCCGCTGCATTCTGAAAAACCACTTTCAAGGCCAAAATCGGCTTTCCCTAAATAATATTTTCCATTCTTTTCATATAATTCAATCCAATCTTTGGTAAGCAAATTTGCTGGATTATTACCTTCCCAATCTCTAAAAGTAGAAGCTAATAAAATAGCAAAATCATTTTTGAACTCTTCATCTGCGACTGTTTCAACGGATTTTGTCTCTATCGAAGAAACTTCTTTTTTAACAGACAAAGTATCGTTCGCTTCCTCAGTTTTTGTCTTGGCTTTTGTACAGGAAACTAAAATTGAGAACAAAAACACTAATGCAAATAGCTTCTTCATAGATTATAATATTTTTAGCATCCAAACCGGACAAGAGGTATGGCCTGTATTGCCCATCGGCGCATTATGTTCAATCAAAACCTCGCGAATCACTTTGGCAATCGCAACGTTGTCAGCCTTTTGGATTTCTCTTATTATAATCGTGCTCATTCTTGGCGGAAAAACTTATTTTTGTGACGTGAAGATACACGAAAAATACATAAAACGATGCATCGAGCTTGCCAAAAATGGACTGGGAACAACCTATCCGAATCCTTTGGTAGGAAGTGTTATCGTGCATGAAAATAAAATTATCGGCGAAGGTTGGCATAAAAAAGCGGGCGAGCCGCATGCCGAAGTCAATGCCGTCAATTCTGTAAAAAACAAATCTTTGCTTGCTGAATCGACAATTTATGTCAGTTTGGAACCTTGCAGTCATTTTGGAAAAACACCTCCTTGCTGCGACTTGATTATCCAGCAAAAAATCCCCAATATTGTTATCGGCACCATCGATCCCTTTGCTAAAGTTTCTGGAAACGGAATCAAAAAACTGATTGAAGCGGACAGAAATGTGACAGTCGGAATTTTAGAAAAAGAATGCAATGAACTAAACAAACGCTTTTTTACGTTTCACCAGAAAAAAAGACCTTATATAATCTTGAAATGGGCAGAAAGTGCTAACGGCTTTTTGAGTCCAGATACTAAAGAAGAACAAAAACCAGTTTGGATTACGAATACGTATTCACGTCAATTGGTTCACAAATGGAGGACTGAAGAACAAGCAATTTTAGTAGGAACACAAACGGTTTTAGATGATAATCCAAGACTGGATTCCCGCGACTGGAAAGGAAATAACCCGATACGAATCGTACTAGACAGGACTGGAAAAATCTCTAATGACTATTTTGTAAAAGACAATACAACCAAAACTATTATCATTACCGAGGAGGAAAAATTAACGAATTCTGAAAATATTATTTTTGAAAATGTTATCTTTGATAGTAGCCTTCCTGATTCCATTTTGGAAATTTTATATAAAAATGATATCCAATCGGTCATCATCGAAGGTGGCAAAAAAACGTTGCAGACTTTCATTGACGCAGGTCTTTGGGATGAAGCGAGGATTTTTAAAGGGATACATTTTTTTCAATCCGGAACAGCAGCCCCTAAGCTTAAAGGAGAATTAATCGAAAGGAAAAACATCTTGAATGACGAACTTTTAATTTTCAAAAGCCATGGTTAATACGATAATTTTTGATTTTGGAGATATTTTCATAAACCTGGATTTCAATGCTATGGAAAACGCCATGAAATCACTAGGGCTTAAAGAATGGAATGAAGATCTAGACAAGCTGAATTATAAATTTGAGAAAGGAAAGATCAAGGAAGAAGATTTTTTGAAAGGAATCCAAAATTATATTCCGAAAGCTTCTTTGGAGCAGATAAAAAATGCTTGGAGCAAAGTCCTACTAGATTTTCCTTTGTATCGATTAGAATTCTTGCAAAAGCTTTCACACAATTACCAGCTGTTTTTATTGAGCAATACTGACGCTATCCATGTAGAACAATTCGAAAATATGGTAGGCGAATCTTTCAGTCGTGATTTTTATCAATGTTTTGAAAAGGTTTATTTTTCTTTCGAAATAGGACAGCGAAAGCCAGAACCGGAAGCCTTTAACTATATTATCAACAAGCACGAATTATCACCTAAGCGCACTTTATTTGTAGACGACAGGAAAACCAATACGGATGTTGCGGAAAGCCTTGGCTTCCAAGTTTGGAATCTACAGGTCGGCGAAGAAGATGTGGTAGACTTGTTCGATAAAAAAATCATTTCTTTATAGGTTTGGAAATAAAAGACACTTATAGGACGCTTGACTTTCCTTCGGAAGAAGTTTTATACAAAGAAAAAAACAGCAAGTTTTTCGGCTATGCCTTCCCGATTTCTTCAGAAGAACAAGCAAAAGATTTTCTTGACGACTTACGCAAACAACACCATTCCGCAAGACATTGGTGTTATGCCTTCCAACTCGGAACAGAAAAAATTCATTTAAGGGCCAATGATGACGGCGAACCTAGTAATAGTGCCGGAATGCCTATTTACGGACAGATTCAATCTTTTGAAATCACGAATGTTTTAGTTGTAGTTGTACGCTATTTTGGAGGCGTAAAATTGGGAGTTGGAGGCTTGATTTCAGCCTATAGAACTGCCGCCCAAATGGCTTTGGAAGCTTCTGAAATCATAGAAAAAACTATCGACATCCACTATTTAGTTTCTTTTGACTACAAAAACATGAACAAGGTGATGCGGGTCATCAAAGAAAAAAACCTTGACATTGTTTCCCAAAAAATGGAAATGAGCTGTGAAATTGAACTAAAAACTCGAAAAAAAAATGCCGAAATGGTATTCGACATTTTTTCAAATTTATATGAAATCAGCATTAAATTGAAAGAATAAATTACAAAAATGCGAATTCAATATTATTCTTCAATAAACGCTAAAAGTTTCTCAACAACATAACTTGGAGGAAGGGTCGGACGCCCTGTTTTCATGTCCACAAATACTAACACAGAATTGCCGATTGTTAATAACTCATTTTCTTCGTTATAGATTTCGTAGTCAAATTCTATCTTGACAGAAGTCTGGCTTTTAAAGATTGTCTTTACCCGAATCAAATCGTCATAACGCGCCGGTTTTTTGTAATTCATGGAAAGTGAAACTACTGGAAGCATGATTCCGTTCTCTTCCATCCATTTATAAGAAAGGCCAAGGTTTCTGAGCCATTCCACGCGACCCATCTCAAAATATTGGGCATAATTGCCATGATAAACAACTCCCATTTGGTCCGTTTCGGCATAGCGAACCCGTACTTTAAATTCATATTCTCGCATGTCTTTTTTCAGTTTAAATTTAAGGTTAAGACAATGTTTTTATACTGTGTACTTACAACAATATTTTTACAAAATCAACATGTAATTAATTTTTTTTTACAGATTTTTGTCACATATTTGTTCTCCCGAAGAAGTTACGAAAGATGCACTTTTTCTTTTGTAGGATTTACTTTAAAAAACATAATAATTTATCTTAATATATGAACAAAACTGCGCAATCGGTATGGGAAAATTGTCTCTCATTTATAAAGGACAACATTCAAGATCAAGCCTACAAAACTTGGTTTGAACCAATTAAATCGGTTGAGCTAACAGACAATGCTTTATATATTCAAGTTCCTAGTAAATTTTTCTATGAATGGCTAGAAGAACACTACGTTAAATTATTAA
Source organism: Flavobacterium endophyticum (assembly GCF_003634455.1). GTDB lineage: Bacteria > Bacteroidota > Bacteroidia > Flavobacteriales > Flavobacteriaceae > Flavobacterium > Flavobacterium endophyticum. The sequence continues at coordinate 683,662 of NZ_RBLC01000001.1, forward strand.
AAGTTGCGTTGACAAAAGAACTTGGAAAAAACGCAAAGTTACTGTATAAAATCAAAATGGAAAACACTTATGGCAACAAACAGCCGTTTACGGAACAATTGCCAAGTGCTCATCGTTCTCCTGTAAAAGCTCAGGATGTCGACGTTCCATTGCAAAATAAAAATCCAGAGTTAAAAAATCCTTTTATCATTCCTGGAATCAGAAACGTAAAAATTGAATCACAACTAAATGCGAATTACAGTTTTGATAATTTTCTTGAAGGTGATTCGAACCGATTAGCGCGTTCTGCGGGTATGGCTGTTGCCAACAAGCCGGGCGGAACTTCCTTTAATCCGTTGTTGATTTTTGGAGGCGTTGGTTTAGGAAAAACGCATTTAGCGCACGCTATTGGTGTTGAGATCAAAGACAAATATCCTGAAAAGACCGTACTTTATATTTCTGCCGAAATTTTCACGCAGCAATATATCGACTCGGTAAAGAAAAATACACGTAACGACTTTATTCATTTTTATCAATTAATTGATGTCTTGATTATAGACGACGTGCAATTCTTATCTGGAAAGACAGGAACGCAAGACGTATTTTTCCACATTTTCAACTACCTGCACCAAAACGGAAAACAAGTCATCCTTACTTCCGACAAGGCTCCGGTAGACATGCAAGATATCGAGCAGCGATTGCTTTCGCGTTTCAAGTGGGGACTTTCAGCCGAATTGCACCAGCCTGATTACGAAACAAGGATTTCTATCTTAAAAAATATCCTGTACCGTGATGGCGTTGAAGTTCCGGAAGAAATCATTGAATATGTAGCTAGAAATATCAAATCGAATGTCCGTGAATTAGAAGGAGCTATTATTTCCTTGATTGCACAGTCTTCTTTCAACAAAAAAGAAGTGACTTTAGATTTGGCAAAACAGGTTGTAGAAAAATTCGTAAAAAACGTAAAGCGCGAAATTTCAATCGATTATATCCAAAAAGTAGTTTCAGATTATTTCCAATTGGATTTGGACATGCTTCAATCAAAAACAAGAAAGCGCCATGTGGTACAAGCCAGACAGCTAGCCATGTTTTTCGCTAAAAAATACACAAAAGCCTCTTTAGCCAATATCGGATCTCAAATTGGAGACCGCGATCACGCAACCGTATTACATGCCTGCAAGACCGTTGACAATCTAGTTTCGACAGACAAACAGTTTAAGAAATTTGTTGACGATATCAATAAGAAATTATCTTTATAAGAATTCAGAACCTTCTGAAATCTAAAATCTGATAACCTACATTTTACAATTATGCCTGTAAAAATCTTGATGGTCTGCCTCGGAAACATCTGCCGTTCGCCTTTGGCAGAAGGAATTTTACAATCAAAACTCCCTCGAGACAAATTCCTCGTAGATTCAGCCGGAACTGGCAATTGGCATGTGGGCAAGCAACCCGACTCTCGTTCTATAGCCATTGCAAAACTAAAAGGACTTGATATCTCAAGGCAGAAAGGGAGATTATTTACAACAAAAGATTTTGAAACCAACGATTATATTTTTGTAATGGACAATTCCAATTATAAAGATGTGATCCGATTGGCTCCAAACGCAGAAGCAAAATCAAAAGTCAGCTTGATTCTCAACGAACTTTTTCCTGACGAAAATGTAGACGTCCCTGATCCGTATTTTGGATTGGAAGACGGATTCGCAAATGTATATGGAATGCTGGACGAAGTCTGCGACATCATAGCTGAAAAACTTATAGCAAAACATCAATGAAAATCCTAGGAAAATTATACCTGATCCCAACCACTCTTGGCGAAAGCGATCCGATGGACGTATTGCCTCAGACCGTTAAAAGAGCCATAGACTTCATTGATTATTATATTGTAGAAAACGAAAAAACAGCCAGAAAATCTATCAAAGCTGTCCATCCTGAAAAGAAACAGCCCGATTTAAAAATCAGCTTGCTAAACAAACATACGGAAGTCAAAGAACACGCCCAAATGATTGCTCCTTGCCTTCAAGGAATCAATGTCGGGCTAATGTCAGAAGCCGGATGTCCGGGTGTTGCCGATCCAGGTGCTGCCATCGTCAAAATTGCGCATGAAAAAGGAATTCAGGTTGTTCCGCTTGTAGGCCCTTCTTCTATCTTATTAGCTCTTATGGGTTCAGGGATGAACGGACAGAGCTTTGCCTTTAACGGTTATCTTCCGATTGATAAATCGGAGAAGAAATCCGCCTTAAAAAATTTAGAAAAACTATCGCACGACAAAAACCAGTCGCAGCTTTTTATAGAAACACCTTATAGAAACAACAAACTTTTAGAAGACATTCTTCAGACTTTACAGCCGAACACACATTTGTGCATCGCATGTGATATTACCCTACCGACTGAGTACATCAAGACTTTAAGAGTAGCGGATTGGAAAAAAACAAAAGTCGATTTGCACAACCGACCTTGTATTTTTATCATTCATAAAATGTATTAGGCTAAAATAGATCTAAATAAAAAAGGAAGACTGACAAAATCAATCTTCCTTTTTTATTTTAAGCAAATCTGACGATTAGTTCAGCTTCACCTTTGCGTTCATATTGGCAATGATATGCGAAGTATCATACCCTCCAAATAGTTTAAAATAACTTTTCATTGAAGTACCAAAACCATCTTTGAATTTGCGTCTTCCGTTGCTATTCAGATAGCTTTTTACAGAACCTGCGCCGCCCAAATGTGCTGCAGCCAAGATTCCAGATTCAGTAATTTTTACGCCGTTGATAATCTTTCCTTCAAATTTTTCAATTTCTGCCGCAAGCTGTGCTTTGTTGATAGAAAGCAATGCTTTGAAAGCTTTTTCTTGAAGTCTTGGACTATTCAGGAATTCTACTTTGCTTTTAATTCCTATAGAACGCAAGGCAGACATACCAAATTGGTATTTTCCCATGTATCCGAAAGAATTAACTAACTTGTATTGGCCTTGAGATTCTCTGATGGCGATTGCCTGTTTAAAGCCGGTGTACGATTTCCCTGTGTAAGGAAGTTCTAGATTAACATATTGGCTTTCATCTTGTGTGGGAACGGTGCAAATGATTTCTTCATCTTCTCCTACATAAAACCAAGAGTTTTTTTCTGATTCTTTAGATGTAAAACCTAAAGTAATGAATGCGACTGAGACTATCAGACCCGCAAAAAAGTAACATTTTTTTATCATAAATTTGATTTCTCAAGCCCTGTCACCATCTTGAAATTTCTACGGAGCAAATATACGACAAATAATATGAATCTGAAAATCAGGCTGTTAATGTTTTCTAAAAATAGACGAAGTGCCATTTTATACCGCCTAACTCCCTGAATTCTAAAGTCGGGGCAGGAACTTTCACAGAATTAAAAATGGAGAAAAGTGTCTTTAAAAAGTGAGAATTGGTGTTAATTTTAGTCAAGTCAACATCCAAACTCAGGTAAAATTGTCTTGTTCTTTCCTTTTCAGGAAGAAAAATAGTGTTTACTAGCTCATCGTTTGCGGTAATCATTCCTTCACCTCCATAACCAACGGCAACATTCAGCCATTTCGGAATTTTTGACTCTTTAAAAAAGGAATGGATATTTGCCGAAAGCCAATACGTCTGTCCATTATAATCTTTCAAGATTTCTTCAGAAAAAGAAGCACCCAAAACATCAGGCCTTGCTTTAGCATACGGAGTCTGATGAAACGAGAATTTGGGAACAATGCGCTGCTCTTTCCATAGCAATTCTTGAGAAACGTATAATGCGGTTCCAGAAGCATTTGCTGCAACATCACCCCAAGAAAATCCCCATTCAGAAGAATAACCATCTAGGATTTCAACAGCTGTCAGAAACACGAAACCTGTCGTGGCGCCATAAATGAGCTGGTCTTTTTTAGAAACGCCGCTCCAATCCAAAAGCTCGGCTCCAAAACGGCCAATATGATAAGACGAATAGACATGCCCGGCTTTGTCCATCTGCAGCCAATGGGCATTGTCATTTTTAAAATGGAAGCTTGATTTTTCGTAATCGCTATACCAAAGCTGATTCAATCCGACTAAAGCCCCGCCAATTGCTATGCTTTCTGAGATTACGACGGCATTTCTTCGGGGAATATTTAAACTATCAGATGGCTTGAGAAAATCCTGAAATTGATTTTGCGCCAAGCCATCTGAGACTATTAGAAAAAATAAAAAATATACTACTTTAGAGAATCTCAAAACTATCTCTTGATTCCTTGTTTGTTAACCCAAGCCACATATTTCTGGCGATTTACTTCATGCTGTGCAGGAGTTACCGCAAACTCATGGTATCCAAAATTAGTAACACTGGCACAGAAATAAATATAATTGTGTTTTTCTGGGTTCAAGACCGCATCGATTGCCGTCACGTCGGGCATTGCAATCGGCCCAGGAGGCAATCCAGTGTTTCGATAGGTATTATAAGGAGAAACTGTCTCCAAGTCTTTGTACAAAACTCTTTTGATAACTCGGTCGAAATCATTGGCTTCTTTTTTAACAGCATAGATAACCGTCGGATCCGCTTCCAGCTTCATTCCGGACTGCAGTCTGTTTAAATAGACACCTGCAACTCTAGGTCTTTCATCTGTTTTTACTGTTTCTTTATGCACGATTGAAGCCAAAGCTGAAACTTCAAGCGGCGTAAGATGTAATGCTTCAGCTTTTGCCTTTCTGTCAGCATTCCAAAAATTTCGGTATTCTTTTGCCATTCTATCGCGGAATTTTTCAGCAGATGTATTCCAGAAAAATTCATAGGAATTGGGAATAAACATGCTCAATACATTTTCTTCCGTAAATCCGTTTTCTTCTAAAAATGTCTTGTCTGTAAACGCTTTCATCAAAGACGTGCTGTCGGCTTCAATCTGAGAACCAATTCTTCCCGCAAAATCTTCTAATCTTTCTTGATTATTGAAAGCAATTTTTGTTTCTAAAGGTTGACGTAAAGAGTTGATAATATCGTTATTATTCATTCCTTTTTTCAAAAGAAATTTTCCTGCTTTTACATTGGTTACATACGATTTTTTCTCGGCAACCATTTTAAAGTTGTCCATGTTATCAATGTATGGCGCCACGATTTTCTCTACAGAGGCATAATCAGAATCGGTAGGAATATATACGAAAACTTCTTTTTCATCAAATTTTGTATTGGCAGAAAAAATCTTTCTGTAAAGCATATAGCCGTAAATAGACAAGGCAAGCACTAAAAGCACTGAAAATATGACAAGGATTTTTTTGATTTTCACTTTGTAAATGTTTTTTTTTAAGATTGCTGATTGATTAACTGAAACATCGCTTCGTCTTTATAAACGCCGTCGATGAGATTCCATTGTTTTTTTATTCCGATTTTTTGAAAGCCAAAATTAGTAAAAAGCGTGATACTTGCTTCATTCTCGGGATTGATATTTGCAAACAACTGTTTTACGTTTAATTGCTTGAAAGAATAATCTATTAGGAGTTCAAGTGCTTGTGAACCGATACCTTGATTTCTATTTCCTTCATCTTTGATAATAATTCCGATACCCGCACGATTATTTCTCGGATCGTATTCGAATAAATCAATCAACCCTACCGCTTGAAAAGTATCATTTTTACAAATTGCCAAACGCAATTGTTTTGCCTCATAAATGTCTTGATGTGCATTTTCGAGATATTGCCGGATGAGAAAACGACTGTATGGCGTCTGCGTATTGCTGAATTCCCATATCGATTCATCATTTTCAATCGCAAAGATAAACTCAAGATCTTCAGGTTCTAGAGCACGCAGGTAGATGTTTTTTCCTTGCAGGGTTATCATTCAGATTAAATTAGACGTTAGATTAGACTGAAATATTTCCTTCAAAGACAAAGGTAGCTGGGCCTTTCAAGAAAACATCAACGTATTTCCCTTCAGTTGGAGTAAAAGAAACTTCGAGTTTTCCGCCTTCTACATTCAGGTTGACTTTATTAGATTCCGTCTTTCCCAAAGCTTTCATGGCTATGGCTACAGCTGTAGCGCCAGTTCCGCAAGAAAGCGTCTCATCTTCAACACCTCTTTCATAGGTTCTTAGTGAAAAAGTGTCAGCTGATTTTTGACTTACAAAATTAACGTTGCTTCCTGCCTTGCCATATAATTCGCCATATCGGATTGCCGCGCCTTTTTCTTTTACTTTGAAATGCTCAAGATCTTCTACCAATTGCACATGATGCGGCGAACCTGTATCTAAAAATACGTAATCATCTTCGATTCTGACTTCATCAACATCTTTCATCTGCAAGGAAACAATTCCATCATCAGAAATAGTAGCATGATGCAGTCCGTCTGTGGCTATAAAAGTTGCTTTATTTTCGATAATCCCTAAGCTTTTTGCAAAAGCAACCAAGCATCGTCCTCCGTTACCGCACATGGAACTTTGATTACCATCAGAATTGTAATAGACCATTTTGAAGTCTGTCGAATTGTCATTTTCTAAAAGAATCAATCCGTCAGCGCCTATTCCGAAACGTCTGTCGCAGAGGCTTTCTACCAGTTTGGTATTATTTTTGGAAAATACATCTTGACGATTATCAATCATTATAAAGTCGTTCCCGGTTCCTTGATATTTATAGAAATTGATTTGCATTTCGAAATTTTATTTTATTCAACCCTGTCAGAGTTAAGAACTCTGACAGGGTTGAATTAATTACAACAAAAGTACGAATATTAATGAAAAGTTAATCATTGTTAATCGTGAGTTAAACTCAAAATCACGATACAATTTTCAATCTATATTTACGATTAAATAACTTAATTATTAACATACTATGAAAAGATTTTCCGGTTTATTCTTAGTGTCCCTATTAAGTGGCGCGACCACTTTGGGCGCTTACAAGCTGTTTATCGAAAATGACGGCTTATTATCTAACAACAAAAAATCAATCGTAACCTCGGCCCCCGCCAATTATACCAAAAATGTCGGACTGGGTGCTGAAGCAGTTGATTTCACTGCCGCCGCAGACAATGCGGTCCATACGGTAGTGCATGTCAAGAATCTTTCTTACAGGACTGTGACCAATCCGATGCTTGAATATTTTTACGGTTATAAAGGAGGCCAGCAGCAAGCGCAAGTCGGGACTGGATCTGGAGTCATTATTTCTGAGGATGGCTACATTGTGACCAATAATCACGTAATCCAAGATGCTTCAGAACTTGAAGTAACCCTAAACAATAGCGACACCTACAAAGCAAAGCTGATTGGAACTGATTCTAAAATGGACATCGCCTTACTCAAAATTGATACAGGCAAAAAAATGCCTTATGCTGTTTTTGGAGATTCTGACAACGTAAAAGTTGGAGAATGGGTGCTTGCTGTAGGAAATCCTTATAATCTGACTTCAACAGTTACGGCTGGAATCGTTTCTGCTAAAGCTAGAAATCTGGACCAAAGAGGAATTCAATCTTTTATCCAAACTGACGCGGCTGTAAACCCAGGAAATAGCGGAGGTGCTTTGGTAAATACAAGAGGAGAGCTTATCGGAATCAATACCATGATTTCTTCGATGACAGGTTCCTATGTAGGGTATTCTTTTGCCGTTCCGTCAAACATTACTCGAAAAATTATCGAGGACATTATGGAATATGGAAATGTCCAAAGGGGAATTTTAGGTGTTCAAGGAGGCGAATTGAACAGTGCCGCTTCTAAAGAATTAGGAGTTTCTGAAACCAAGGGTTTTTATGTAAATGATGTTACCGAAGATTCGGGAGCCCAAAAAGCGGGTCTTAAAAAAGGTGATATCATCATTAAACTTGACAACCAGAATATTGCTACGTATGCAGAGCTTTCAGCATTTGTAAATACAAAAAGGCCGGATGATATTGTCAAAGTTACGTATTTGAGAAATGGAAAAGCTTTTGAAGTTCCTGTAAAACTTTCTAAAAACGAGTTTTTCAGCTATGATTACAACGGATTACAGTTAGAAAATATCAGCTCTGATGACAAGAAAAGGATGAACTTGTCGTATGGAGTCAAAATCAAGGATGTTGCTAGCGAATATTACAGAGGCTTAGAAGGAAGTATTATCCTAAAAATTGATGATATAAAAATTGAGGATGTTAAAAAAGCATCGAGCGTGTTGTCCAGAAAACAGCAAAATGAGCCGACAAAAATCGAAATGCTGAACAGAAATGGGCAAATCGAGCGCTATATTTTCAGATAAAAAAACAAAAATTTCTTTTGCAAAAAGCCAGTTGACAAAGCTGGCTTTTTTTATGCAAAATTTTTAGCAAAATACTTTACGAAAACGTTTGAAATCTATACTTTTGCGCCATCGAAATATATTACAACACAACTAAACTACATTTTTTACATTATGACAAAGAACGCGTTATACGAAAAAGAGCTTTCTTTTCAGGCAGACCGAAGAAGAGCTGGCGTAGAATTCATCAAAATCATCAGCGATTTATGGTATGATAAATCTATCGAATTGGTTCTTTTCAAAAACCAGCTGATCAACACAAACGTGAGCGATATTATCAATCTTCACGAATATGCTGGAGAATTTGTCGGGAAGCCGATTAATGTTTTTGATTCTGTCGAAATTGCTCGTGCTATCTTATCACTAGACTTGCCGCCTGCAAAATTGGACATCGGAAAGCTGACGTATGAATATCACTTGGAAGACAACAAGTACAACGACGCAAAGGCTTTTGTAATCGACAAATTAAGAAATGCAAAAGATTTCAAAAACAACAAGCCGAAAGATGTCGTATTGTATGGTTTTGGACGTATCGGAAGATTATTGGCTCGCGAGCTGATGTCTAAAACCGGAAAAGGAACACAGTTACGATTGAGAGCTATCGTAGTTCGTGAAAAAAATGATGCTACAAGCTTAGAAAAAAGAGCCTCTCTTTTGAGATACGATTCTATCCATGGAGATTTCCAAGGTTCTGTTGCTGCCGATCCAGAGAACAATGCTTTGATTATCAATGGAACAACCGTTCATATCATCACAGCAGGAAGCCCTGAAGAAATTGATTACACGACTTACGGAATTTCTGATGCTTTAGTAATTGACAACACAGGTGCTTTCACGACTCAGGAAGCTTTGGCAAGACACTTGAAATCTCAAGGCGTGGACAAAGTTTTGCTAACTGCTCCAGGAAAAGGCGTTCCAAATATCGTACATGGCGTGAACCACACAGAATACAATCCGGATGAAGTTAATATCTTCTCTGCGGCATCTTGTACTACCAATGCCATTACTCCTATTCTAAAAGCTGTAGAAGATACTTTGGGCGTGGTAAAAGGACATTTAGAAACGATTCATGCCTATACTAACGACCAAAACTTGGTCGATAACATGCACAAGAAATACCGTCGTGGAAGAGCTGCTGCTTTGAATATGGTTATTACAGAAACAGGTGCTGGAAGTGCCGTTGCAAAAGCATTGCCAAGCCTTGCTGGAAAACTAACTTCAAATGCTATCCGTGTTCCTGTTCCAAACGGATCATTGGTCGTGCTAAATCTTGAAGTAAGCAAAGAAACTTCTGTTTCAGAAATCAACGAAATCATGAAACGTTATGCTCTTGAAGGCGAATTGGTGGAACAAATCAAATATTCGCTTAACAACGAGCTTGTTTCTTCAGACATTGTAGGAACTTCTGCTCCATCGATTTATGACAGCAATGCAACGATTGTTTCTGGCGACGGAAAAAATATTGTACTATACATTTGGTATGACAACGAATATGGTTACAGCCACCAGGTAATTCGCCTTGCGAAATACATTTCTAAAGTAAGAAGGTATTCTTACTACTAGTGGTTTTTTGAATTTTAATTTTGGTAAAAATCCGTCGTAGCAATATGGCGGATTTTTTTATCTTCAAAACATTCTCAAAATGAAACTTTAAAAACATTTATGTTCTCATTTTGAGATTTTATAGATTTATTTCGTAACTTTGATTTGCCACCAAATCTAAAATTTATGAAATCACTAGTGCTCAGCCTTATGATCCTACTTCCTATTCTTGGCTTTTCCCAAATAGGAATCGGCACGACAACTCCAACAGCAACTTTGGATGTAAATGGAGATTTTAGGATACGCACCACTACCAGCAATACCCGTGAAACTGCCGCGAAAGATTCTATAATGGTGGTAGATGCCTTGGGAAATGTGCAACGAATTTCTGCTAAGAAAGTCATCGAAAGCCATCTTAAGACTTTTATCAAAGGAGGATTTGTTTCTGGAAGTCCGGCCACAATTAGCTTGAGCATTCTAGCCAATTCCTACACCACTATACCTTTCAATACTATAGAATTTGACACCAATAGCGAATACAACACAACAACCAATACTTTTACCGCAAAACAGCCCGGAATCTATTCTGTCTATGTTGCGATTAAGGCAAATCCAGGCCTTGTTGCAGCAAGTGATTTTGGTGTAGCGGTATTCAAAAACGGCGTTATTAATGCTAAAGAAAGTTATATCAATGTCCAGCTTTTAGGAATTAATATTAATCCGCCCAATCGGTCTATCCAAACTTTGATGCAACTGAATACGGGCGATACTATAAGCTTTAAAGGCTATAGCGGCGGAGTTATTACCGTAGGCATATTAACTAGTGGAGACGAATCTTATTTTACCATTCATCAGGTACGGTAAATTTTCTCTCATAAAAAGGCAATGAGACTTTACCGAAATTAGCTAAATTTGTGAAGCAACCAATTCATCTTCACAACATGCATCCAGAACACAATTACCAACTTACAGTCCGATGGACAGGAAACAACGGAACAGGCACTTCAAGCTATAGGGCTTATGAAAGGAGCCATACAATCCAAATTGACAATAAAGTTGACATCAAAGGTTCGTCAGATCCTGTATTCCATGGAGACAAAACCGTCCATAACCCAGAAGATCTTCTGCTCGCTTCGCTTTCGGCTTGCCACATGATGTCGTATCTTCATGTATGTGTCAAAGCCGGGATAGTCGTAACCGATTACATTGACAATGCTACAGGAAAGATGGCCGTCAGCGATGACGGATCGGGTCATTTTACAGAAGTCATCTTAAACCCTATCGTAACAGTAAGCGATTCTTCCATGCTTGAAAAGGCGAATGAACTGCATAAAACGGCCAATCAATTATGTTTTATCGCCAACTCTGTAAATTTTCCGGTAAAACATATTCCGAAAAGCAAAGTTTAATCACCTTATTTCTATGTCAATTAAAAGAACAAATTCTGAAGACAGCGACTTTCAAAAGCTTGTTATTCTTCTCGACCAAGACCTTAAGATCAAAGACGGCGATGAACATTCCTTCTTCTCACAATACAACAAGCTCGACCATATAAAAAACGTTGTCCTCTATTATCACGAAGGTATTCCCACAGGATGTGGAGCTTTTAAACATTATGCTGATACTACTGTAGAAATCAAAAGGATGTTTGTGCTTCCTGAAACCAGAGGAAAAGGAATCGCTTACAAAGTCTTAGAGGAATTGGAAACGTGGGCAAAAGAACTAGGCTATTCCGCCTATATACTTGAAACTGGACAAAAGATGGTCGAAGCTATCAAGCTGTATGAAAAAGCAGGATACCATCGAATTCCTAACTATGGACAGTATGAAAATATTGAAAGCAGCGTATGTATGGCGAAAAGTCAAGTAAAAACAATATAGATGGCAAAATCAAAAGGTACTAACGAAGAGCAGGTAACAGAATATATCCAACAACTTAATCCGACACTTGCGAAAACAATAACATTTCTAAGACAGACTGTCTTAGCTGTAGATAAAGAAATTGGCGAGCACATCAAATGGAATTCTCCAAGTTTTTATTACTCTGGAGAAATGAAGCCTTTTGACCCAAAGGAATATAAAAGGGACATCTTGGTACTTAACATTCATCGCAAGGGAACCATTTTGCTTGTCTTTCCGACAGGGGCAAAAATCAACGACTCATCCGGATTTCTTGAAGGGAATTATACTGACGGAAGAAAAATTGCTCAAATAAAGGATTTAGAAGATGCAAAAAGCAGGCAAAAAGATTTAGAAAATGTACTAAAGGATTGGCTGAGCCAAGTTGAAAAATAAAAAAACTCCCGATTTCTCGGGAGTTTTTTTATTTATAAAAGAAATATCAATTAAGCATTTCCTGCAGCCGCGATCAAGTTCAATGCAGAACCTGCAACGAACCAGCCGATCTGACCTTCATTATAGGTATGGTTTGCCAAGATAGTTTCTGTTGTTCCATTATCGTGGAAAAGCTCGATTGTAAGAGGCTTTCCTGGAGCAAACTCTTTCAAATCTACAAAATTGAAAGTATCATTTTCTTGGATTTTATCATAATCTGCTTCATTAGCAAAAGTAAGTGCTAACATTCCTTGTTTTTTCAAGTTTGTCTCGTGAATACGCGCGAATGATTTCACCAATACCGCTTTTACGCCAAGGAAACGTGGCTCCATTGCCGCATGCTCTCTAGACGAACCTTCACCATAGTTATGGTCACCCACAACAATTGTCGGAACTCCAGCTGCTTTGTATTCTCTTTGAACCGCAGGAACCGAATCGTATTTTCCGTTCAATTGGTTTTTCACAGAATTTGCTTTTTGGTTGAAAGCATTGATTGCTCCGATAAGCATATTGTTAGAAATATTATCTAAATGTCCACGGAAACGCAACCAAGGTCCAGCCATAGAAATATGGTCAGTTGTACATTTTCCGAAAGCTTTGATAAGCAATTTAGCTCCGATAATGTTTTCACCGTTCCAAGGCTCGAAAGGTGCTAATAGTTGCAATCTTTCAGAAGTCGGGCTCACAACAACCTGAACACCAGAACCATCTTCAGACGGCGCTTGGAAACCAGGATCTTCAGCATCAAATCCTTTTGGAGGCAATTCATTACCGGTCGGCTCATCAAGCATTACTTCTTGTCCATCTTCGTTGATCAATTTATCAGTAAGCGGGTTGAATCCTAAATCACCTGCAATCGCCAAAGCTGTAACTAATTCCGGAGAACCTACGAATGCCAAAGTATTCGGGTTACCATCGGCACGTTTTGAGAAGTTACGGTTGAACGAGTGAACGATTGTATTTCGTTCTTCTTTTTCAGCTCCTTCTCTATCCCACATTCCGATACATGGTCCGCAAGCATTTGCGAAAACGGTAGCACCAATCTTATCAAATGTGTCGATAAATCCGTCTCTTTCGATAGTATAACGAACAACTTCAGAACCTGGAGTGATTGTGAATTGTGCTTTTGTTTTTAAATTTTTGTCAGCTACTTGCTTAGCCAATGAAGCGGCACGAGAAATATCTTCGTATGAAGAGTTTGTACAAGAACCGATCAAACCTACTTGGATTTGCAATGGCCAGTTATTTTTTTCAGCTTCTTCTCTCATTTTAGAAATTGGCGTAGCCAAATCCGGCGTGAAAGGACCGTTCAAATGCGGCTCTAATTCAGAAAGATTGATTTCGATAACTTGGTCAAAATATTGTTCAGGATTTGCATAAACTTCAGCATCTCCAGTCAAGTAAGGAGCAACTGCATCAGCAGCTTCCGCTACATCAGCTCTTCCTGTAGATTTTAAGTAACGACGCATTGAATCGTCATAACCGAAAGTAGAAGTAGTAGCACCAATTTCTGCCCCCATGTTACAGATAGTACCTTTTCCAGTACAAGACATTGCTGTTGCACCTTCGCCAAAATATTCTACTATGGCACCCGTTCCACCTTTAACGGTAAGAATTCCTGCTACTTTCAAGATAACATCTTTTGGAGCTGTCCATCCAGACAGTTTTCCTGTCAATTTGATTCCGATTAATTTAGGGAATTTTAATTCCCACGCCATACCCGACATTACGTCAACAGCATCAGCACCACCAACACCGATAGCTAGCATTCCCAATCCACCAGCATTTACTGTATGTGAATCGGTACCAATCATCATTCCTCCAGGGAAAGCATAATTTTCAAGAACTACTTGGTGGATGATTCCTGCACCTGGTTTCCAGAAACCGATTCCGTATTTATCTGAAACTGATGAAAGGAAATCAAAAACTTCATTACTTTGTGTTTTTGCTCTCGCCAAATCGGTTGCAGCATCAACTTTTGCTTGGATCAAGTGATCGCAATGAACTGTAGTAGGCACAGCAACTTTATTTTTTCCGGCGTGCATAAATTGCAATAGCGCCATCTGTGCCGTTGCATCTTGGCACGCTACTCTATCTGGAGCAAAATCAACATAATCTTTTCCTCTTGTAAAAGCTTGGGTTGGGTTTCCTTCCCAAAGATGTGAGTACAAAATCTTTTCTGAAAGCGTTAACGGGCGACCCACCAACTGACGTGCTTTATCAACACGTTCTGCCATTGTCCCGTATGCTTTTTTAATCATTTCAATATCAAAAGCCATAATGTGTAATTAGTCTATTTTGTTTATATTTTAGTTTGTTTCTTTGCACTGCAAATTTACTGAATTCCACTCACATTTGAACTATTTTTAATAAAAGCGGGGTTTCAAAAGATTATTATTCCTAAAATCTAATTTTTAGTGATTATTATTAAATTATAATTAAAATTGAATTAATTTTTTCCGTTTTTGTTAATTTAAAAAGTTTTTTTTGTCAAATTCGAAATTGAAATGGACTGAAATAGGAGCTTTAAAATTAAGAATGTTTCTAAATTACAGGCACTAGGCAGAAAACTGTAAAAAAAGCGCAATTTGGGGCATTATTTTTTTGATTTCTCTCTCAAATCCATAATAGGTTTTTCATAAAAGACATAGAGTCCAAAACTGAAAATTATTGTCAATAGAAGATATATAATTGTAAAAATATGCAATTGAATTTCCGAAAAATCATTAACAGGAAAAAAGTTTTTCATCAGCTGAAGTATTACGCTATAATGCAGTAAATAAATCGAATAGGAAATCAGACTGATAAAAATGATTGGTTTCTTTACTATTGAGTTTTCAGATTTCCATCTTGACAAAAAAGGAAGAAATAGCGCTATACATGCAGAAACTGCCGGAAGATATATTGTATACAAAATCATGTTCTGGCTTTCGTCAGTCACGGCCATTTTTCCAAACCCGAAAAATATAAACAAGAGCCCAATGATTCCAATCAGCAAGAAGACTGCTTTATTTTTCTTCCAGAAATCATAGTATTGACAATATATCCAGCTTGATAGTACACCATAAAGGATAGCATCTAGTCGATAGACAACTACAGCTTTTAATGAAACATTCCAATCGTTTAGGTTTACAACCGCAGTATTTGCATACAAATATATCTTTGCTATTAAAGACAGGATCAGCAACAAACATAAAAGGATTATAAAAAAGAGTGATTTGTTTTTTGGCTTTGCGATATAGGCCGCAGAGAGCAGCAACAATGGCAATAGCATATAAGCCCATTCTTCGACGGATAAGCTCCAAGATTCAGGAAAAAAGGCCGGCATAGGACCTGAGAAATTTTGGAGGAAAAAGAAATATTTCCACAACGACTCAATCTTATAGCCTATGATTCCTGCTATTATTATATTGGCAAGTAGAATAAGAAAATAATTAGGAAGTGTTCTAAACCATCTTCTCTTTAGAAATTTCATTATATGGGAAAACGAAAAATCGTGTTTCAGAAAAGATTGTAACAGTATCTTACCAATAAGAAACCCGCTTAAGACAAAGAAAATTTCTACTCCTAAAAAACCGAATAACTTCAGCAATTGCGCAAAAAAACTATTGCTTTCAGGATAGATCCAAAGGCAATGCGAACTCAAAACCATTAAGATGGCTACGGCTCTCATAAGATCCAAACCGAAAATGCGACGGGAATCGTTTAGTTGTTTTTTCAGCAATTGTATTTGTATTTCTACTCAAATATAAATACAAATTGTGAATTAATCTGATGCTATAGAATTTGTTATTACAAACAAACTTACATTAGCTTTTGGATAATCATTTCTTCTGTAATTCCTTCGGCATCTGCCTTGTAATTCTTGATGATTCTATGACGAAGAATTCCAGTTGCGACTGCTTTCACGTCTTCGATATCTGGAGAAAATTTCCCATTGAATGCGGCATGAGCTTTTGCGGCCAATATTAAGTTTTGCGAAGCTCTTGGCCCTGCACCCCAATCTAGGTAATTTTTGATATATTCATTAGACAGCGGATTGTCTGGACGTGTTTTGCTTACTAAAGTCACGGCATACTCAATCACATTATCTGCTACAGGAATACGGCGTATGAGTTGCTGAAAGTCGATAATTTCTTGTGCAGAAAAAAGCGGGTTTATTTTTTCGGTAAAATCTGTCGTCGTGCTTTTTACTACTTGGACTTCTTCAGAGAATGATGGATAATCTAATTTAATCGCAAACATAAAACGGTCAAGTTGGGCTTCCGGAAGCGGATAAGTTCCTTCCTGCTCGATTGGGTTCTGTGTCGCTAAAACAAAATAGGGTAATGATAATTTATAGTGCTGACCAGCAATGGTAACTGCTCTTTCTTGCATTGCTTCTAAAAGCGCTGCTTGCGTTTTAGGAGGCGTTCTGTTAATTTCGTCCGCTAAGATTATGTTGGAAAAAATCGGTCCCTTTATAAATTTAAACTGTCTGTTTTCATCAAGGATTTCGCTTCCGAGAATATCAGAAGGCATTAAGTCTGGCGTAAACTGTATACGTTTGAAATCTAGTCCTAGTGCTTGAGAAATAGTATTGACCATCAAGGTTTTCGCTAATCCGGGAACCCCTACCAAAAGGGCGTGTCCTCCAGAAAAAATACTTAACAAGATTTGGTCAACAACGACTTCTTGTCCTACAATTATTTTTGAGATTTCTTTCTTTAGCTCTATTCTTTTCTGAACTAGATTCTGTATTGCAGCGACGTCTGACATCCTATGAATTGTGTTAGTTAAAATTTCGGTTTTACTATTGCAGTACGCTAAATTATTTTTTAACCCAGTTGTTTACAAAAGCACAGTCTCTGTATTCACCGTTGATTTTGATATAGGTTTCCTTGATTTTTTCTTCAGTCCAATCACCAATTGCCTTAATCTGTTTTTCTTTTAAAGCCAAGTCTTTTATTTTCAAATAATCCAAGGCATAATCGGCAGTATGTGCATCATAGCGCTTTGTAACTGTAATTAGCTTATAGGTTTTACGACCCAATCTATCTTCATCAACAATAGGCTGTGACACCTGTCCTTCTTGCAGATCAGAAACTTGAACATACAGAGATGGATCCATTTTTGTCAAATCAAAACGCGGATCTAATGTCTGAGGATTTGTAAGAACCCCGCCATTTGCTCTAGTTTCTTTTTCATCAGATGAGCTTCTCGCTGCGTCGGCAAATGTAATGTCTCCATTCACTATTTTATTCCTGATTCCTACGATTTCGTCTTTAGCCTCTTGCATTGCTTCTTCAGAGATTTTCGGGATTAATAAGATGTGTCTCAAATCGACATCCTGACCACGAATTTTTTCGACCATGATGATGTGCCAGCCATATTCTGTTTCAAAAGGTTCAGAAATCTGGCCTTCTTCAAGACTGAACGCTCTTTCTTTAAATTCTTTAACCAAATTATTTTTCCTGTTGACCCTCATGAAACCACCGTTGGATTTCGTCCCTTCATCTTTACTGTACAATACAGCCTTACTAAAAAAGCTACCATTTCCTGAAAGCACATCGGTCCTGAATTCATTGAGCTTGTCAATGACTTTTTGCTTTTCTGCTTTTGTAACTTCAGGGTTTATGACTATTTGAGAAACCTCAATCTCAGCTCCAATTTGCGGCAAGTCTTCTTTTGGAAACTTTTTGAAAAAAGTTCTTACTTCTTCTGGAGTGATTTCTACAGCTTCAATAATCTTATTTCTCATTTCGGAGGTAAGCTTGCCCATTTTTAAGATATCGAAGAAATAGGTTCTAAAATCTTCTTCAGTAGGTCTTTTGTAAATCTTAAGCAATTTTTCCATTGATCCTGCTCGTTCTACGAAAGCATCAATCCTTTCTTCCATCATATTATTGATTTCGGCATCGGTCACAACGATACTGTCTTGGATTGCTTGGTGAGCATATAATTTATCTTCCAGCAATTTGCCAAGAATCTGGCAACGAGTAATATCTTTTGTCGGATTTCCTTGACTTGTAATTTCTATATAGGCAATATCAATATCAGAATCTAAAATCACATAATCACCTACCACGCCAATAACGCCATCGATTTTCTGTTTTTGGCTCACAGGCTTCGGAGCAACAGTTTTTACTGTATCGCTCTGAATAATTTCCTGTGCACTTGCGGCATTGAAAAACGCAGCAACACCAAAAACCAGGCAGGCATTTTTAATTATAGATTTCATACTTCTCATTTTTAATGGCATCATCGGTAATATCTTTTTCAAATTTTTTTATTAATTCTAATTTTCTTTTGTTTAAAATCACTTGCTCCAATGTGGGCTTTATATATTCGTACGGGCTTACTTGATTTTTATCTAAAACATTCGTGACTTTTACAAGATAGACGTCTAGAGAATCTTGCTTTTCAATAGATTTCCCGCTTGAAATATATTGTGCTCTGTTGTCTGGAGTGATAAAAGGCAATTTTCTATAGACCTGATTCATTTCTACCCAAACGGAGTCATTTAATACAAAGCTTTTGAACTGCATCCCATACGTATCCCAAAATTTCTTGTCTGATTTTCTATAATCAAAGAATTTGCTTTTTATGGTCTGGAATTTCGGATGATCTTTCGGCAAATGAATATAACGTAGTTTGACCAAAGTTCCGTCTGTCTTGAAATTCTCTTTATTTTCTTTATAATATTCTTTTAATTCTGCTTCCGAAATTATCGTATCAACTGTTGTTTTTACGATTTCTTCTAGATAGCCTTTTGTATATAAATCGATTTTATACTGCCTGATCAGCTCATTGTATTCTGCTTGTTTTTCAGAACTCAAGTTAATCTCTGCCGCGTTCATCATCAGTTTTTGTGATGCCCAGCGGTCGATAAAACTTCTTACGATAACAATACTGTCTTCCTTGGAAGTTCCAGGCGGCACCAGATCCTTGATTTCATCTTTGAACAAGTAGGAGTCATTTACTCTTGCAATTGCCTGTGGCTTTGCTTCTGGCTTAAAATAGCTGCATGAAACAAAAAGCAATAGCAAAACTATGACTGCGTACCTTATCATTTATGATTTGATCTGCTTTTTCACTTTTTCAAAAGCAGGCTGGTTTACGTTTACCTTAAATTCCTGTTTTAAATCTCCTACCCATTTCTCTTCGAGATACTGCTGATAATCGTTGATTACCTTTCCTCTTGCTTCGTCCAGCGTTTTTGGTCCGGCTTCCAGATGCTTGTTTATTTTCACGATAAAATAGTATTCCCCATCTTTTATGATGTCAGAAACTCCGTCTTTTTTCACCAATCCTTTTGGCAATGCGTCGCTATTTTCTTCGAAAATTCCAGCATTTGACATTACATCTACTTTGCCATTCAGGTTCAATTTTTCTTTTATAAAGTCAGCTGTTTTTCCTTGTTTTAATAATTTCTGTGCTTTTTTGGCAACATCCATTTTTGTAGAAGTCAGCACTACAGCATCTAACCTATTTCCCCAACGGTAATTGTTTATACGAGATTCATAAAAATTCTGCAATCCGATAGTATCTGTTTTTGCTTTTTCCCAAATCTCTTTTTCCATCAGGTCAAAAAGCAACAGACCATCACGATATTCTTCCATTACGGCAGCAAAATCAGGAAACTCGTTCTCTAAATTATTATTATACAATTCATTGACTTTTACATCAACAAATTCTTGGTATTTTTTATCCACCAATTTACCAATTGGTTTAATCGTATTTTCGCCTCGCTGTTGGGTTGCCAAAAACTTAAGAAACTCTTCTCCTGTAATTGCTTTTTTGTCGATTGTAACTAAATCTCCGGCAAAAGGTTTTGTGTTTTCAGGAAGTTTCCACTCTCCCATGTAGAATTTATCAGTTACTGTTTTTGAAAGCGCAGCGTAAAGCTTGTCGTTTCTTTTTACAGCATATTTCTTTTTCAGCTTTTCTGTCAAAGAATTGGTAATCAACCTTGAACGCTCGTCTTTTCTGATCTTGTTATCTAACTCTGCTTGCATTTCCTCCAACGTCTTAACTGGATGCCTTTCAATCAACTTTATGATATGCCAGCCAAAGTTACTTTCTATTGGAGCCGAATAATCATTGGGATTTTTCAAGGCAAACGCAGCGTCTTCAAACTCTTCAGAACTTAGCTGTCCAGAGCCAAAACGGTTTAATAAACCACCTTTAGAAGCAGAAGATTTGTCTTGAGAGAATTGTTTTGCAAGGCTTTCGAAGTTCTCGCCTTGCTGTAATTTAGTATAAATTTCTTGTATTGTGTTTTTTGCTTTTTCAGATTCTTCAGGATTCTGATTCTGCGGCTTCAAGATCATGATGTGTGCAACCGTAAGTTCGCCACGGTTGTCTCTCACGTCTTCCACTTTAATTATATGATATCCGAAACGCGTTCTTGTGATTTTAGAAACTTGTCCTTTTGGAGTTTTATATGCTGCAGACTCAAAAGGATAAACCATTCTGAAAGCAGAAAAATAACCTAGTTCGCCTTTGTTTTCTTTAGCAGATGGATCTTCAGAATATTTAACCGCTAGCTCTCCAAAATCTTCTCCTTTTAAAGCTTTCTCTCTTACCTCAACTGCTTTTTTATAGCCTTTCAAAGTATCTTCTGGAGAAGCATTTTCATCGACCATAAACAAAATATGAGCGGCCTTGATTTCTTTTAAGGATCTTTTGTAGCTTTCTTCAATAAGTTCTTGAGTCACTTTTGAATCGGTCAGATAATTTTTAGAAAGCTGATTTCTGTAAGATTTCAATTCAGCTTGGTAAGCCTGTCCATTTTGAAGACCAAGTTTGTTTGCTTTGTTAATCTTCAGTTTGTAACCAACGAATAAATCGAGATATTGATTCAAATCTTTTTGAGATTCATCTTTTACCAAATCAATATTCTTGTTATAAACCCTTGCAAACTCGTCAGTATAATAAGGCTTATCATCAATTGTAAATAAAACTTCCTTATTGGCATTTTGAGCAAAACTCGTAAAATTCGCAGAAAGCAGTACTCCGAAGAACAATTGTTTTAAATTCATTATGTAAATTCTATAAGTTGGAAAAAAATTAATTTAACGCCTAGATAGCAATCAACAAAAGTAACAATTCAATTGCATTAAACAAGTACGGCCCTTACTATTAACAAAAATTTATTAACAAATTATTAGAGATATTTTCATCAATTAAGAAGCTGTATTTGCAAAAAAGCATAACTCCGATTTTCTCTTATTATTATACACTGATTATTTGTTTAATAAATAGTATTTTTGCAATCCATTTTTATACAGGATATGAGTTTTCAAAAAGAAATAGAAAGAAGAAGAACTTTTGGGATTATTTCGCATCCCGATGCCGGAAAAACGACACTGACAGAAAAATTGCTTTTGTTTGGAGGCGCGATACAGGAAGCTGGTGCCGTAAAAAACAACAAGATCAAAAAAGGGGCTACTTCCGACTTTATGGAAATCGAGCGCCAGAGAGGAATTTCGGTTTCTACGTCTGTTTTGGCATTCAATTACAAGGATAAAAAAATCAATATTCTCGATACTCCCGGCCACAAGGATTTTGCTGAGGATACTTATAGAACACTTACAGCAGTCGATAGCGTTATCGTTGTAATCGACGTTGCAAAAGGGGTTGAGGAACAGACGGAAAAATTAGTCGCTGTCTGCCGTATGAGAAATATTCCGATGATTGTTTTCATCAACAAATTAGACCGCGAAGGAAAAGATGCTTTTGACTTGATGGACGAAGTGGAACAAAAATTAGGCTTGACTGTAACGCCATTGAGCTTTCCGATCGGAATGGGATATGATTTCCAAGGAATTTACAATCTTTGGGAGAAAAATATCAACCTTTTCAGCGGAGACAGCCGTAAGAACATCGAAGAAACGATTGCTTTTTCTGATGTTCAAAGCCCTGAATTGGAAAAAATCATCGGTCAAAAACCAGCTGATAAACTTCGTGAAGAATTAGAACTAATCGATGAAGTCTATCCTAAATTTGACAGAGGAGCTTACCTGGAAGGAAAATTACAGCCTGTGTTTTTTGGTTCTGCGTTAAACAATTTCGGGGTACGAGAACTTTTGGACTGTTTCGTAGAAATAGCGCCATCGCCAAGACCAAAAGAATCAGAAACAAGATTGGTCGATCCTTATGAAAATAAGATGTCAGGATTCGTATTTAAGATCCACGCCAACATGGATCCAAAACACCGCGACAGATTAGCCTTCGTAAAAATCGTATCTGGAACTTTTGAAAGAAACAAGCCGTACTTGCACGTACGTCAAAATAAAAACCTGAAGTTTTCAAGCCCGAATGCTTTCTTCGCAGAAAAAAAGGAGATTGTCGACATTTCATATCCAGGCGATATCGTTGGATTGCACGATACAGGAAATTTCAAAATCGGTGATACGCTGACAGAAGGTGAATTGATGAGCTTTAAGGGAATACCAAGCTTTTCACCAGAGCATTTCCGTTATATCAACAATGCAGACCCGATGAAATCCAAGCAGCTTGACAAGGGAATCGACCAATTGATGGATGAAGGCGTTGCGCAGCTTTTCACGTTAGAAATGAATAACAGAAAAATAATCGGTACCGTTGGGGCTTTACAATATGAAGTTATCCAATACCGACTAGAACACGAATATGGCGCTAAATGTTCTTATGAGAATTTCCCTGTACACAAAGCTTGTTGGGTAAAACCTGATGATGCCAAAAATGAAGAATTCAAAGAGTTTAAGCGTATAAAGCAAAAGTTTTTAGCTCATGATAAATACGGACAGTTGGTATTTTTAGCGGATTCTGATTTTACCATCCAAATGACACAGAGTAAATATCCTACAGTGAAATTATTCTTTACTTCGGAATTTGAATAAAGATAAGATTACAAATAAAAAAGGCTGTACGATTTGTACAGCCTTTTTTGTGAACCTTAATATAAAGCTTATGCTTTTTTGGTTTTTCCTTTGATGAAAGAATAGCCCAAGATTACGCCTGCTAAAAGCATAGGAACGACATAATCATTAATTGGCGCTTGCGGTCCATCTTCGTCATCTGGTGCTTCAGAAGGATTTTGTGCAAAAGCGGCAGTACTTAAGAATAATAGAAATAATAAGCTTGCTATTTTTATTGTAATTGAGTTTTTCATATTCCCTATATATTAGTAAACGATTTTTTTGTTAGCCGTTCCATTTTCGGCAGTAGTAATTTTTACAACCAATACTTGGTTTGCGATAGCAAGATTTGAAATCACGGCAGAAGCAGCATCAACATTATTTCTTGAATAAACTAGACGGCCGCTGATATCATAAAGCTCAATTTTGTTCATGATATAAGCTCCTGAATTGATAACAAGGTTTCCATTTTGCTTGTAAACAACGATATTATTTGCAGCAATAGTTGGAACATCAACACCAAGCAAAGATCTGTATGCAATTTCGAAACGGTTATTGAAAACGCCTGCTTCAGTTGCAAAAGAATATCCTGATGCTTTAATATTATGGATTTGTCCTGTGAAATTATCTTTCAAGAATATATCTTGGCTTCCCGCAAAAAGACCGTCAACATGATCAAGCGTTATAGAATAATTTCCTGCTACGTCTGTCTTAAAGCTCATTGGAACAACATCTTCAGTCGTAAACGGAAGGCTTCTTCCTTGGATGGCAAATTCTTGATTTTCTAGGTATGAAGTAAATGCAATTGGACTATCGTTAAAATATTTTCCTTCAATTCCATAATCAACTCCAGCAGTCGCACCAGTCATATATCCTAATAAAGTCTGCCCGATAACTTCTGAACCATTTGAAAGGTTTAGCCAGATTCTGTGTCTTTCCACTTCATCTGAAGAGGCATTAGAATTTCTAAAGAAAGAACCTCCTGTTACACTAGAACGAAGTGTATTGTCAAAATTCAAGGTAGTTTGAGTAGGTGCAGATTTTACTTTTACGAAAAATCCTTGGCCAGCACCGATTACTCCATTTGGATTGAGTGCAGCAGCTTCTGGCTGAGCACTTGTCACTCCCATTCCTGTTGAAGTAGCATAACCGCTTCCTGACGCTCCATTTCTTTTTCTCCAGAACCAGATTGTTCCGTCAATAGCGTTAGAGTTTAGAGTAAACAATTGTGAGATAGAGATTGCTGATGGATATGGATTACCAACAAGATTAAATCCAGTGTTTACAGCTGAAAGTGCTACGTTAACGTTTTGGTTGTATGGCGTTCCTGTAAATTCTGCATTAATTGCTGTTCCAAGATTTCCTTCAACATAGGCCGGATGCGAATCTGGAGTTCTGATTAGGTATCCTTTTCCTGCTTCAAAACTATAAGTTCCTTCGCTTTGTGTTGGGAAAACAGCCACATAATCGCCATTAGCTCCTGTTGCAGTATTGTAAGTATAAAACCTGTTTGAAAGCGTTGCTGAAGAGAAAGCCTTAAGGTTTTGCCCAACTACAGGAGAAGAC
Organism: Flavobacterium endophyticum; assembly: GCF_003634455.1. GTDB lineage: Bacteria > Bacteroidota > Bacteroidia > Flavobacteriales > Flavobacteriaceae > Flavobacterium > Flavobacterium endophyticum. The sequence goes on from NZ_RBLC01000001.1 coordinate 708,197, forward strand.
CATAATGTATAATCAAAACGGTACAGTGGATTGCTAGTCCTTTTTACTTTAATTGCTCCAGTATTTGTCGCAGCAGTATTTTGAATCAAGTTAGCATTGTTCTCAACAATAAAATTGTTTGAGTCTGCATTATTGACAATCGCATTTTCAACAGTAACGGATGTTGCTGATGCTACTGTAAAAATTCCTGAATTTACTGTTAGAGATTTTGCAGTAAACGGCCCTTGTGGAGACGCTGTTCCAGTTGAATAATTTCCTGCTATGATTGCATCAAGAGAAACCGTTGGCGTTCCGTTTGACCAGGCCGTTCCATTCCATGTTGTGGAAGTAACGATACCTTTAGTTATAATAAAATCATCAATCGTACCATTTGAACTACCTTTTGTAAAAGAAATTTTAACAAATCTGGTAGAATTAGCTAATTGATAAGGTCCTTTTGTTGAGCAGGCTGTACCAATCTGTGAATTTCCTGTAAGACTTACGATAGTTGTATATGAATTTGCTACGCCAGTCGCTGATTCTTGAACCAAGACTACCGAAGTCGAATTCGTATTATTAGATTTGAATTCGAAAGACAATTTATCTGGGGCACTATCCAAATTAACAACGTAAGTATCACCTGTAGTATCGAATCTTCCCCCATTGTTTCCACTGCAAGCAAAATTTGTTAGATAAGACCCTCCTGCATTATCTGTCCAACCAGCAGGAGTCGAATTCCATATAGTTCTATTAATAGGTAAAATAGCTTGCCCCCAAGCACCATTAAAAAACAAACCAAGCACCATTATAATCAATGCTTTAAAAAATCGTAATCGTAAAGTTGTTTTCATTCGTTATAGATAAAAGTTGAATCGCAAAGTTAACAATTCATTAATAAAAAATTAAACATTTATATTACCTTTCTGTTAAGAAATAACATTTTACGCTTTTTATCGAACTATTTAAACTTTAATCGATTATAACGCTTTTTTTTAACAATAAAATTCTTCCCTTAACTCTGATATTTTTACTTTTCATAACCTTTTCTAAATAAAAAAGCCTCCCGAAGGAGGCTTTTAATACTATCTATAAAGCTAATTATTGATTTTTTATCAATTTAACCATTTTAGATTTACTACCTACAGATACTTCTAATAGGTAAGATCCAGCTGGCAAATGAGACATATCAATTTGAGTTTCATTTGAATTTACAGATTTTGTGATAAGCTGCTGTCCAACCATGTTATACAATTTAAGACCTGTGATAGCCTCAGTATAAGACACAGTCAAAATATTGTTGACAGGGTTTGGATAATACTTAAAGTTAGCATTATCAAATCCATCAACTTTAAGCATCGTACCTGCTTGTACAGGCAATCTTAGCACACTCTCGCAACCACCAACAGTTTGAGAAGCATAGTATGTAGTTCCGGCAACGATTGGAGTCGAAGCTGGCAACACTGTACCTAATGAACTTGCAGTATACCAAATGATTCCAGTACCATTAACTGTAAAGCTAGCCAACGTTGCTCCTGCAGGGAAATCTTGAGGAGAAGTACCGGTCGGAGCTGGAGTTGTTGTTACGGTTACATTTAATGTTTGAGTTGTTGCACATTGACCTGTAGTTGGTGTAAACACATACGTACCATTTGCAGTATTGCTTACTACAGCTGGCGCCCAAGTTCCTGTAACTCCATTTGGAGAAGTTGTCGCAAGGGTTGGAGCTGTAGATCCTTGGCAAATAGATCCTATTTCAGCGAAATTAGGAACTGTAGCAGGAGTAACGACAACATTCAATGTTTGAGTTGTTGCACATTGACCTGTTGCAGGCGTAAATACGTATGTACCATTTGCACTATTGCTTACTACAGCTGGTGCCCAAGTTCCTGTAACTCCATTTGGAGAAGTCGTTGCTAGAGTTGGAGCTGTAGATCCTTGGCAAATTGTTCCAATTTCAGCAAAGTTAGGAGTCGTGCTAGGCGTAACAGTAATCAAAGTACTGTCTGTTGACGAGCAAGTTCCAATTGCAACAGTAGCCGAATAAGTCGTGTTACCTACTGGCTTAGCATAAACTTTCGCCGCACCATTTCCTGAAACATAAGGAATTGTACCCGCTGCATCTGAAAATAAATCTCCTGAACCTGTTGAACTCCAAGTTACTTTAGGCAATACGTCAAAGGTAACGTCAGTTCTAGCACTATAAGTATAGCTTGCAGCACCAACATAAGCATCAACAGTTGCTGCAGTTTGGGTATCTACTCTGTAATAAATTGTACTTACGAAAGTTGTAGGACTATGCTTAGCTGTGTTATAACCTACCGTACTACCACCATTATTATTACTATAATTCATCTCAATGATTAAATTATCAGTACCATTCCATGCAAAAGGAGTATCTAACACAAAGTTATTTACACCAACAGATGGAGTATGAGAAGCTGCTGCTTTAACAATTACCATACCTGACTCCCATGAAGTTGTTGTAGCAAAACTTGCTGTAGGTGAGTTTTTCATTTTCACAACAACATTATTAAGTACATTGGCTGGATTTGCAGTAACTAAGTTTAGTTTTATAGCACTAATTTGTGCGTTTGCTTCAAAGCCTAAAGCCGTCAGCTCAGCAGCAGTATAAATCCACTGTTGTTTTGTACCTCCGTAATAAGCTTGTAATGGATTTGGCCCTAGAGTTGCTCCAGTAGCATTAGTACCTGATGTATCTGTTCCTGCTCCCGACACAATAGGTCGTGTAACAGTATTTCCTGACACAGTCAACTCTTGAATACTTCCTTGACAGATTGTTGGCAAATCTGGCACAACTGTAATTGCTGGCGGAGTTGTATTAATTGTAACAGCAACAGTCGCAGTTGCAGCACAGCCAGACACAGTATTAGTTGCAGCAAGAGTATAAGTAGTCGTTGTCGCTGGATTAAATGTCCAACCTGTAACAGCATTTCCAGAAATACCTGTAGATGGTGTCCATACATAAGTATCATAATCTGCAGCACCCGCAGTAATAGTTACCGCTGCAGTTGAAGCTCCTCCACAAACAGAAGCTGGATTTCCACTCAATGTAAAGGCCGGTGCTGTAGTTACAGTAGCAACTACAGGAACTCTTGGAGAAGAACAGATAGATTGTCCGTTGATTGTAAATCTCGGTCTGAAACTGTCAGTAGTATTTACACTAGTTTCAGCTAACATAGCTGCTGGAGTAGCACTATCTCTTTGTCTGTAAGCCGAAGCCACGAATCCTACATTGTCAACCTTCATAGAAGTACTTGTAGCCGTCGTAGCACTTGGAACACTGCTCCAAGAGATAGAAACAACAACATTTGAAGTACCATCCCAGTTGAATACTGACGATGAGCCTGCGCCTGTTCCAAAAGCTAACGTATTAACAGTATTAGCCACAGGCGTAATACCACCATTAGTTCCAGTTCCTGCATACACTTGAGTCAGTCCATCACTAATAAAAGTAGTTGTAGGAGCTGTTGTAGCTGTCGTATGCGCAAGATGTACTGTAAAACCTTGATATGATTGACCCGAATTTGTAGGCTCAAATCCTAAGCTACTCAAATTAGTTGTACCATTAAATCCTGCAGCAGTAAGCTCAGATGCTCTGATAATATATTGAGTCTTAGTTCCACCCCAGCTTCCTGGGAAGAATGTTTGGGCTACAGTCGATGAAGTTGTTGCTCCTGCACCTAAAGCAGATGTTACTGGAGGAGTAGAAACTTCAGCAGCAGCATAATAAGTAGTCGTTGCAGAAATCGAAGGAGTTGTAAAAGTATTTCCTGTTCCAACTGGAAGACCTCCAGTTGCTGCAGCATACCAATTGATAGTAGCACCTGCACTTGGCGTAGCCGCTAACTGAACCGTTCCAACACCACAACGTGTGTTTGGTGTGTTTGTAGCAACTTCATTAGCAAAAACAATATGTACTGGAGCTGAAGTTCCTGTAGCTGGTCCAGCTGAACAAGTAACCACACATTGGTAGTAGGTAGAAACAGTTGGCACTACAGTTAGCGTAGGTCCAGTAGCTCCTGAAATATCATTATACGTTGTTCCGTTTGTAGAACTTTTCCATTGGTAAGAAACACCAGAACCAGAAACTGCATTTTGCAAGCTTAATGCTACTGAAGCGCCTGCACAAATTGAAGTACTAGAAGCTATTGTGTTTCCTGGGTTTGGAGTACCGCTACAAGAATTCGAATCAGCAAAAGATACATATCCTGTGAAATTTGCTGCCGATATTGGTGTATTAGACTGCGTCGTATTAGGAGTTCCTGCAACATAAGTAGCCACACTTCCAAAAGCATTTGAATAAACACCAGCAGGAGTAAGTCCTTGAACCGGAATACTAGTGCTTACAATTGAAGCATCTCCTACTCTTACATTCATATCAGTAATTGTACCTGACATTAAAGGAATTTCCCATCTTCTTGTCGCAGACAAGTTAATCAAGCTTACATCTGCAGTACCTGAATTTGAGTCAAAAGCCTCTGCTTTAAAATTTGAAACCGCTGTAGTAGTAGGAGCTAACCAAACTGGTGCATAAGCTGCTTTTCCTACAGGGAAATATTGGTACGTCGTATTAGAATTTCCGCTTATGATTGTTCTTGCAAGTGGTCCGTTTACATAAGCTGTAGCACTTCCTCCAGAAATAGTTCCAGAAGCCGTAGCTGTACCCATTGTCAATAAATTAACATTGGTCGTATTAACTTTTCCACTTGTAAGAGTTAATGTTCCGCTAAGTGATAAAGGAACATCTAAAGTTAATCCAGTTGCATTAGTGTTGTTAACCGTTAACGATGTCAAATTAGCTGTTGGGCTAGTCGCAAGATTTCTAAAAACACCAGCACCAGAAATAGTCTGAGGGTTTGTAGATGCAACTGCAGCACCATTATAGTCATTAATGTTTAATGTACTTCCAGCAGTTAATATTCCATTATTAGTAAGGTTACCTCCTAAATGCGTTGTACTACCCAATTGGTATTCTCCTGATATAATGTTCAAGTTATTTTTGATTGGCACAGTAGAAGTTGTTCTTACAAATCTATTAGTACCAATAGTTCCTGCATCCACAACAACATTTCCTAAACCATAAAGGAAGCTTCCTGGGAAAAGATAAACGTAAAATCCGTTACTTCCCGTTGTACTGCTATCGTTAGATACCCCATCTCCAAATTTAATTGTATGGTTAACACCTGCCGAGTTGAATGCTCCACCTTGAGAAACTCTCAAAGCATAAGTTGAAGTACTTGAACTTTGAGGAGGATCGACAATAGTAATTGTACCGCCTGTCAAGCTCAAGTTAGACACTGCTGTTGCAGTAATATTCATTAAGTGTGTTCCTGAAGCAACAGAGCTTGCCGCATTACCAGCGTCATTTCCATCTATATTGATGTTACCACCACTTTGATTAAAAGTAGAACCGCCATTATGAGCCATATTACCAAAAACATTCACTGTTCCAGACGTAACCGTCATGATTCCGTTGTTTGCGAAAGTACGGTTGTTTGCTCCCGCAGTAGATAAGTTGATTACACCACCGCCAACAGTAATTGTACCAGCTGCTGCGTTTGTAATACCTGTAGTACTTGCACCTGTAACATTTAAGCTACCACCAGTAACATTTAATATGCTATTATTTGTAACTGTACCAGAAGCACTCAAGTTAGCACCAGAGATGTTTACTGTACCACTGTTTGTAAGTGAAGTAAAATTAAGAGCTCCAGTTGCAGCTGTCAAAGTACCTCCTGTTGCTACAGTTAAGCTTGTGATAGTATTAGTACCATCTAAAGTTACGTTAGTAGCATTAGCGATAGTAACCGTATCTGTTGCACCAGGCACTGCATTTTTATTCCATGTGGCCGGAGTAGTCCAGTTTCCGTTACCAACAGAAATAAATGGAATATCAGAAGATGAAACTCCTACATATAAAGGGCCTGAAAGCAAATCTGTTTGGGATACCGTTATTCTTTGCGCACCAGGAGTTGTCGTACCATTTTGGTGTGCTCCTCCGATTGCAGCATTAGCAAACATAACTCTTGCATTTCCATTCGATAATCCTGAGAATGCGTTTTGTGCCAATAGAACAACTGTATATGAACTTGAAGCGATAGGAGTTCCTTCATTTGAAACTACCCAATTTCCATCATATCTTTCATTTACTGTATAAGCACCATCAGCCACAGACAATCCAGAAGTAACTCCAGCAGCATCGTTATACACAACCGCTAACTCACCAGCGACACCGCCTGTAGCATTGGTTCTTGTAATATACATTGCTCTGTTTGCGCCAGCAGCATTAATAAACGGATATCTGCTCGTTGCATTTGTTGGATCTGTTCCAGCTGTAACTGACGTTCCTGTTGCAGCTGCCGTCCACCATCTAGAGAATTTACCTCCTGACAAGAAACCAGTACCTACAGGAGCCGTAAGAGTACCACCTGCAGCACCAGCACCAAAAGTCATTTTATTTGTTCCTAAATTGACTCTTGCTCCAGTAAGGTTTAAGTTATTAGCTATTTTAACATCATTAATAAGCCAATTAATATTTGGAGTAGCCGTATTCGTATTGCTGAAGGTTAAGTTTCGGATTACACCTGTATTAAACGTTCCCGAACCACTTACTGTTTGTACAGCTGTTCCAGTCAATGTCAGTGTTGCTGCAGTTGTAGTACCTACAGAAAAATCAAGTATACCATTGTTTTGGATATTTCCTGCAACCGTAAGCGTTTTACCTGTTGTTCCATTAAAGGCATTAATGATTCCACCATTCGCTACAGTCAAGTTATTGTTAACCGTGAAATTTGTAGGTGTGGTCGCATAGGCTAAAGTTCCTTGAACAGAAAGATTATTTATAGACAAACCAGTCGCATCGATTGTAACTGTATTCCCTGCAGATATTACTGCATTATCAAAAGAATTTGGAACACTTCCTGCATCCCAAGTTGTTGGAGAATTCCAGTTTCCTGTTGCGACTGAAGTATAAGTCCCAGGAGGATTTGTTGCCTGAACACCATCTAAATTAGTACTTAAACCTCCTTCACTAATAGCATATACACGCCATGAATAAGAAGTACTTGGCGTTAAACCTGTAGCATTATATGTAGTAGTTCCTACATTTACACTACCTGCTAGCGTATAAGTAGCGCCACCGTCTGAAGATCTCAAAATAATGTATTTTAACACATCTATGTTTGGAGAAGATTCTGCCCAATTTAATGTCATACTACCTCCTGCAACACTTGAAAACGATAGAAATGTTGGCGGAGGGATAACCGTAGCCAATGCATTACCTGGGTTTCCAGGAGGTATCAATTGGTATACTCTTCTGCTTCCATCGGCAGAAGAACTTAAATTAGCAATAGCTCCCAAAGCAGCAACAGCTGGATTGGCAGCATAAGGTGTATTTACTGAAACTGTATTACCTGCATATAGAATTGAAGCAAAAGCTCCTGAAGCCGATCCTGTATAGAAACCAACAGAAGGAGATCTATTTGCTGCGCCATTTCCAATGTCAACAGCAGAAACAGTTCCATAAGCATATTCTATGTTTCCTTTTTCATAAAGACGCATTTGCCAAGTAGAAGTTCCTGCCATTGCCGCACTCGTATAGAAAAGCTGCATATTAAAAAATTCTACAACCAACACACGGTTTGGCGCAGTTCCTACGACTTTGTAGTGGATTTTTCCTGTAGTCGAACCTGTTCTGAAATCAGCATTCAAAGCTGATAGCCTTGGAGATGTAGCTGAACCTCCACTTATTGTATAAGTATTAGTTGGAGCTGCTGTAGCGCCTAACTGCAAGATACCATCTTCCTGTACAGAAAATTGCGTAAATCTTGTACCCATAAAGTGGAAATCGAATCCGATGTTAGTGACAGCAGATGCAGCTGCATCAAGGCCAGGGCCTACTAATTGTGTAGTACCTGTACTCATATCAATGGCCGTACCATTCATATCAAGGGCTAGTGATCCAGTCGTATTCGTGGCAAAAGTATAATTTGCCGAAGACTGGGCCCAAACTGAATGATTCATAGCCATTAGCATGACTATAAAAAACAAGCTAATCCACGAGGGCCTAGCTAAGCGAGAAATAGAATCAGGCCGAGGGGCAGCCGAATTCGCAATCTCTTTTTTGAGCCTAGACGGTTGTCTAAGACCCGAAGGATTGTAATAATTCATCATAGTTTAAGTAAATTGATTAAAAATAAGGTAAGAACGTTTTGTTAACTAAAGGCATTAATTTACAATAATAAGTGTCGAAACAAATCAAATGATTCATTCAGACATCCTTTAATATTTATATAAAAAAATGCGATTCAATCAACACGGAAAATTAATATAAAATTTAACACAAAATTATAGTTTTGATAAAAAACTTATGAACAAAGGAAAAATCACCTGCAATTAGCCACGAAACATCCTTTTTTAAACACTTTTAGTAACAATAATTTATTCTAAATTGCATAAACAAATCCATAACTTTTAAACAGATTCTAGTGATTTTACTGATTCCCGTATTCAATGGGAAAATCTAGGCACAAAAAAACTCTCCATCTCTAATTTGGCACAAATAGGAAGAAGAGTGTTTTTTTACTTAACTAAAAACCTTTATAATTATTTAAGCAGTTATCCGAAAAGACCAGCACTACTCAATATAAACAAGACCATAAAGACAAAAAACCTAATAATAGTATTGTTTGATATTGCCGAACCATTTTCTCGGTTTGCAACTTGCGATTCTCTATACAAAATTTTCATTACAAATAATTAAATACATTAACGCTAGTCTTAGGAATAACACATTGACATGTGGCAGTATCAACAGTATTTGTTATGAAATTTTAATTCTTAGATAAACTTAGGCAAAACCCTGTCTATAAAAAAATAAATCCGATGAAGTTCAATAAAAAACGTTTAAGGTAGTTAATGGAACATAATGGAATGGAAATAAAAAAGCCTCCTAAAATTAGGAGGCTTTTTTTATCTATGCTTGCCCAGCCGGACCAAAATTCAAAGGAATCGGAGGCTGTTCGGTGTCTTTTATTTCGCCATGGGCGCTTTCAAAACGGTGAATGTTTTCTCCTATCGCCTTTAGTAGTCTTTTGGCGTGCTGCGGCGTCAAAACGATTCTAGATTTCACTTTTGCCTTTGGAATTCCTGGCATTATGCTTACGAAATCTAATACAAATTCTGATGCTGAATGGTTGATGATTGCCAAATTAGAATAAATTCCTTCGGCTGTTTTTTCATCCAATTCAATATTAATCTGACCTTGTGGTTGTTTTGAATCGCTCATATCTTAATAATTATATTCTTCTTTTGCGGCCATTAGCTCATTGTATTCTTCTTTAGAACCTACAATCACGTTATCATAGTCTCTCATACCTGTACCAGCAGGAATTCTGTGACCAACGATAACATTTTCTTTCAATCCTTCAAGTAAGTCTACTTTTCCAGCAACAGCAGCTTCGTTCAATACTTTAGTTGTTTCCTGGAACGATGCCGCAGAGATGAATGATTTAGTCTGCAACGAAGCTCTAGTGATACCTTGTAATACCGGAGTTGCAGTAGCCGTGATAACGTCTCTTGCTACAACTTGATTTTTATCCGTACGCTTCAATAGTGAGTTTTCATCACGCAATTGGCGAGGAGAAATAATCTGACCTGGTTTCAAGTTTTCAGAATCACCAGCATCTTCAACTACTTTCATTCCGTAAAGCTTATCATTTTCAACGATAAAGTCTTTGGTATGGATCAATTGATCTTCTAAGAATAGCGTATCTCCTGGATCTTCAACTTTAACTTTACGCATCATCTGGCGGATTACAACTTCGAAGTGCTTGTCGTTGATTTTTACCCCTTGCAGACGGTAAACTTCTTGAATTTCATTAACCAAATATTGCTGAACAGCTGATGGTCCTTGGATTCTCAAGATATCATCTGGAGTGATAGCACCGTCAGACAATGGAACACCTGCTCTTACGAAGTCATTTTCTTGTACAAGAATCTGGCTTGAAAGTTTCACAAGATATTTCTTGATTTCACCAAATTTAGATTCGATAACAATCTCACGGTTACCTCTTTTGATCTTACCAAAAGAAACAACACCATCAATTTCAGAAACAACAGCTGGGTTCGAAGGATTACGAGCTTCTAACAACTCTGTAATTCTTGGAAGACCTCCCGTGATATCTCCTGCTTTTGAAGAACGACGTGGTATTTTTACCAAAACTTTACCTGCTTTAATCTTCTCACCATTTTCAACCATCAAGTGGGCACCCACTGGCAAGTTGTAAGAACGGATCAATTCGCCATCTTTACCATAAATCAATAAAGTCGGGATTAATTTTTTGTTTCTTCCCTCAGAAATTACTTTTTCTTGGAAACCAGTCTGCTCATCGATTTCAACTTGGAACGATTGTCCTTGTTCTAAATCTTCGTAAGCTACCTTACCCGTAAATTCAGAGATAATTACACCGTTATATGGATCCCATTTACAGATAGTCGTTCCTTTTTCAACTACATCTCCGTCTTTAACGAAGATACTAGAACCGTAAGGAATGTTATGTGTATTAAGGATAATTCCTGTTTTAACGTCAACTAATTTCAATTCTGTAGAACGAGAAATTACGATATCTGTGGTGTTTCCTTCAAGATCTTCACCTTTTACAGTTTTAAGATCTTCGATTTCAAGACGACCACTGAATTTCGTAGTGATGCTTGATTCTTCAGAAAGTCCTCCCGCAACCCCACCGACGTGGAATGTACGAAGTGTCAACTGTGTTCCTGGCTCACCGATTGACTGTGCAGCAATTACACCGACAGCTTCTCCTTTTTGAGTCATTTTTCCAGTTGCTAGGTTTCTTCCGTAACATTTAGCACAGATACCTTTAGTAGCCTCGCAAGTCAATGGTGAACGAACTTCCACTTTTTCGATTGGAGATTCGTCGATCAATTTAACGATAGCTTCTGTAATCTGCTCTCCAGCTGAAATTAAAACTTCGCTAGTAAGTGGGTTGATTACGTCTTGTAATGCCACACGTCCTAAGATTCTTTCACCTAGAGTTTCTACGATTTCTTCGTTCTTTTTCAATGCTCCTACTTCAACACCTCTCAATGTACCGCAATCAACTGTGTTTACGATAACGTCTTGAGAAACGTCGTGCAATCTTCTTGTCAAGTAACCCGCATCGGCCGTTTTCAAAGCCGTATCCGCAAGACCTTTACGAGCACCGTGAGTAGAGATAAAATACTCAAGGATCGAAAGACCTTCTTTAAAGTTCGACAAGATCGGGTTCTCGATAATTTCACCACCGCCGGCAGTTGATTTTTTAGGCTTAGCCATCAAACCACGCATACCTGTCAGCTGACGAATCTGTTCTTTAGAACCCCTTGCTCCAGAGTCAAGCATCATATACACAGAGTTGAAACCTTGCTGGTCTTCTCTAATGTTTTTCATCGCTAATTCTGTAAGCAAAGCATTGGTTGAAGTCCACACGTCAATAACTTGGTTGTAACGCTCGTTATTGGTGATAAGACCCATGTTATAGTTCATTGAGATACCATCTACTTGTTCGTTGGCATCATCAATCAATGATTGTTTTTGTTCTGGAATCTTGATATCTCCTAAACTGAATGACAGACCACCACGGAAGGCGAATCGGTAACCCATATCTTTCATATTATCAAGGAAGGCAGCTGTTGTAGGAACATCAGTCACGCTCAAAATTCCACCGATAATATCTCTTAACGATTTTTTAGTCAATACCTGGTTGATAAATCCAGCTGCTTCTGGCACTACTTCGTTGAAAAGTACACGTCCTGCAGTTGTTTGGATGATTTTATAAACCAATTCTCCATTTTCATTGAAATCTTTAGCTCTGATTCTTACTCTTGCGTTCAATTCCAATCTTCCTTCGTTCAAGGCGATATTTACCTCTTCAGCAGAATAAAAAGTCAAACCTTCTCCTAAAATTTTGTGCTCAGGAGTTGACAAGCGCTCTTTGGTCATGTAGTACAGACCCAAAACCATGTCTTGAGAAGGTACCGTGATTGGAGCACCGTTTGCAGGATTCAAGATATTGTGAGAAGCCAACATTAATAATTGAGCTTCCAAAATAGCTTCTGGTCCTAATGGCAAGTGAACCGCCATCTGGTCACCATCGAAATCCGCGTTGAACGCCGTACAAACCAATGGGTGAAGCTGAATCGCTTTTCCTTCGATCAATTTTGGCTGGAACGCTTGGATACCCAATCTGTGCAACGTAGGAGCACGGTTAAGCAATACTGGATGTCCTTTGATTACGTTTTCAAGGATATCCCAAACTACAGGCTCTTTTTTGTCAATGATTTTTTTAGCAGACTTCACTGTCTTTACAATTCCTCTTTCGATCAATTTACGGATCACGAAAGGTTTGTAAAGTTCAGCCGCCATATCTTTTGGCAAACCACATTCGAACAATTTCAATTCAGGTCCAACGACGATTACCGAACGAGCAGAATAATCCACACGTTTACCCAAAAGGTTTTGACGGAAACGTCCTTGCTTACCTTTTAACGAATCAGAAAGCGATTTTAATGGTCTGTTTGATTCTGTTTTTACTGCAGATGCTTTTCTTGTATTATCGAATAACGAGTCAACAGATTCCTGCAACATACGTTTTTCGTTTCTCAAGATTACTTCTGGAGCTTTGATTTCCATCAATCTTTTCAAACGATTGTTACGGATGATTACTCTTCTGTACAAATCATTCAAATCGGATGTAGCGAAACGACCACCATCAAGCGGCACCAATGGACGCAATTCTGGCGGGATAACTGGAACCACTTTCATAATCATCCATTCTGGACGATTTTCGCGGTTTTCGTTAGACTCACGGAATGACTCCACAACTTGAAGTCTTTTTAGGGCTTCAGTCTTACGTTGTTTAGACGTTTCGTTGTTTGCAGAGTGACGCAATTCGTATGACAATTCATCCAAATCGATTCTTGCCAACAAGTCCATGATACATTCAGCACCCATTTTGGCGATGAATTTATTTGGATCGCTATCATCAAGATATTGATTTTCCATTGGAAGCGTATCTAAAATATTTAGGTACTCTTCTTCTGTCAAAAAGTCTAGCCTTTGCAATGATTCTCCGTCAGGATTTTTAGCAATACCTGCCTGGATTACTACGTATCTTTCGTAGTAGATGATCATATCTAATTTTTTAGACGGAAGCCCAAGGATATAACCAATTTTGTTTGGAAGTGAACGGAAGTACCAGATATGAGCGATTGGCACAACAAGGTTGATGTGACCTACTCTGTCTCTACGTACTTTCTTTTCTGTAACTTCCACACCACAACGGTCACAAACGATACCTTTGTAGCGAATTCTTTTATATTTACCACAAGCACATTCGAAATCTTTAACCGGACCGAAAATTCGCTCGCAGAAAAGACCATCACGCTCTGGTTTGTGTGTTCTATAGTTGATAGTTTCTGGCTTCAAAACCTCACCTCTTGACTCGGCCAAGATAGATTCTGGAGAAGCTAATCCTATCGAAATTTTGTCAAACCTTTTCACTTGGTTTTTATCTTTATTTCTGTTCATCATAGTCTTTACTATTGATATTGTGATAATTGAAAACCTTTTATTTGTTTAAAGCCTAAAGTTTAAGGCTATACAACCTTAAACTTTAGGACTAAAAAACTATTCCTCTAATCTGATGTCTAATCCAAGACCTTTCAATTCGTGCATCAATACGTTGAACGATTCTGGTAATCCTGGTTCTGGCATAGTTTCACCCTTAACGATTGCTTCGTAAGTTTTCGCTCTACCGATAACGTCATCTGATTTAACAGTCAAAATTTCTCTAAGCGTGCTTGATGCACCATAAGCTTCAAGAGCCCAAACCTCCATCTCTCCGAAACGCTGACCTCCAAATTGAGCTTTACCTCCAAGTGGCTGTTGCGTAATCAATGAGTATGGTCCGATAGAACGTGCGTGCATCTTATCGTCAACCATATGTCCTAGTTTTAACATATAGATAACTCCAACGGTTGCAGGCTGGTGGAAACGCTCTCCAGTTCCTCCATCATAAAGATAAGTATGTCCGAATCTTGGAATTCCAGCTTCGTCAGTCAATTCATTAATTTGGTCAAGCGAAGCACCGTCAAAGATTGGCGTAGCGAATTTTCTACCCAAGTTTTGTCCAGCCCATCCAAGAACCGTTTCATAAATCTGACCGATGTTCATACGTGAAGGTACCCCAAGCGGATTCAACACGATATCAACAGGTGTTCCGTCTTCTAAGAAAGGCATATCTTCGTGACGAACGATTCTAGCAACAATACCTTTGTTACCGTGACGTCCTGCCATCTTATCTCCTACTTTCAACTTACGTTTCTTAGCGATATATACTTTCGCTAGTTTCAAGATTCCAGCTGGAAGTTCATCTCCAACAGTAATCGTGAATTTTTCTCTACGCAAAGCACCTTGTAAATCGTTCAGCTTAATTTTGTAGTTGTGGATTAGATCGTTCACCATTTTATTGGTTTCATCATCTGCAACCCACTGACCTTTGCTTAAGTGAGCGAAGTCTTCAACAGCATTTAGCATTTTTTGAGTGTATTTTTTACCTTTTGGCAACACTTCTTCACCCAAATCATTCATAACTCCTTGCGAAGTTTTTCCGTTTACGATGTTGAAAAGCTTGTCAACCAATTTGTCTTTTAATTCTACAAATTTGGTTTCGAACTCCATTTCAAGCGCAGCCAAATCATCTTTGTCTTTGCCTCTCTTGCGTTTATCTTTTACCGCTCTCGCGAATAATTTTTTATCTAAAACCACACCATGCAATGAAGGAGAAGCTTTCAATGAAGCATCTTTCACGTCACCTGCTTTATCACCGAAGATTGCTCTTAACAATTTTTCTTCAGGAGTAGGATCTGATTCTCCTTTTGGAGTGATTTTCCCGATCAAGATGTCGCCAGGTTTTACTTCGGCTCCAATTCTGATCATACCATTTTCATCTAAATCTTTGGTAGCTTCTTCAGAAACGTTCGGAATATCATTCGTTAATTCTTCGTTACCTAATTTAGTATCTCTAACCTCTAATGAATAGTCATCAACGTGGATAGACGTAAAAATGTCATCACGAACCACTTTTTCAGAGATTACGATTGCATCCTCGAAGTTGTACCCTTTCCAAGGCATGAACGCTACTTTAAGGTTTCTACCTAAAGCAAGCTCTCCGTTTTGAGTTGCATAACCTTCTGAAAGTACTTGTCCTTTTACCACTCTGTCACCTTTTCTAACGATAGGCTTCAGGTTGATAGACGTACTCTGGTTAGTTTTTCTGAATTTGATCAAATTATAAGTCTTATCATCAGAGTCAAAACTTACCATTCTTTCTTCTTCAGATCTGTCATATTTAATAGTAATGATATTAGCATCAACATATTCAACAACTCCAGGACCTTCAGCATTGATCAATACTCTAGAATCAGACGCTACTTGTCTTTCAAGACCTGTTCCAACGATTGGAGCTTCAGGTCTTAACAAAGGTACCGCCTGACGCATCATGTTCGATCCCATCAACGCACGGTTCGCATCATCATGTTCCAAGAAAGGAATCAAAGATGCCGAAATCGAAGCGATCTGGTTTGGAGCAACGTCAGTATAATGAACAACAGTTGGGTCAACAACTGGGAAGTCACCTTCTTCACGGGCAATTACTTTATCAGCAGTAATTTGTCCGTTATTGTCCATTTCGATATTTGCTTGGGCAATCATCTTGCCTTCTTCTTCTTCAGCACTTAAGTAAACTGGCGTGGATTCTAAATCCACTTTTCCGTTAGTTACTTTACGGTAAGGTGTCTCGATGAATCCCATTCCGTTTACTTTAGCATACACTCCAAGAGATGAAATCAAACCAATGTTTGGTCCCTCTGGTGTTTCAATCGGACATAAACGTCCGTAGTGCGTATAGTGAACGTCACGTACCTCGAAACCAGCTCTTTCTCTCGAAAGACCTCCAGGTCCAAGGGCAGACAATCTTCTTTTGTGCGTGATCTCAGCTAATGGATTCGTTTGGTCCATGAATTGAGATAACTGGTTCGTTCCAAAGAAAGAGTTGATAACTGACGATAATGTTTTAGCATTAATCAAGTCAATTGGTGTAAACACCTCGTTATCTCTAACGTTCATTCTCTCGCGAATGGTTCTTGCCATACGAGCCAAACCAACACCGAATTGAGCAGAAAGTTGTTCACCAACTGTTCTAACACGACGGTTTGACAAGTGATCGATATCATCAATCTCTGCTTTAGAGTTGATCAATTCGATTAAGTATTTAACGATAGTAATGATATCTTCTTTGGTCAAGACTTGCTTTTCCATTGGGATATCCAAACCAAGTTTTTTGTTCATTCTGTAACGACCTACTTCACCTAAGTTGTAACGTTGGTCAGAGAAGAACAATTTATCGATAATACCACGAGCGGTTTCTTCATCAGGCGGTTCTGCATTACGCAACTGACGGTAGATATGCTCAACGGCTTCTTTTTCAGAGTTCGTCGGGTCTTTTTGAAGCGTATTGTGAATGATAGCATAATCACCTTGATTTGCATCTTCTTTATGCAACAAAATAGTTTTTACGTTCGCATCAATGATTTCTTCTACGTTATCTTTATCGATAATTGTATCACGGTCAAGGATGATCTCGTTACGCTCGATAGAAACTACCTCACCAGTATCCTCGTCCACGAAATCTTCGTGCCACGTATTCAAAACACGCGCAGCCAATCTTCTGCCTACGTATTTTTTAAGACCTGTTTTTGAAACTTTGATTTCTTCTGCAAG
Organism: Flavobacterium endophyticum; assembly: GCF_003634455.1. Lineage (GTDB taxonomy): Bacteria > Bacteroidota > Bacteroidia > Flavobacteriales > Flavobacteriaceae > Flavobacterium > Flavobacterium endophyticum. The sequence continues at coordinate 725,037 of NZ_RBLC01000001.1, forward strand.
GTCAAAAATTTCAAGAATATCTTTATCTCTTTCAAAACCAATTGCTCTAAATAGAGTTGTAACTGGTAATTTTTTCTTTCTATCGATATACGCATACATTACGCTGTTGATATCGGTAGCAAATTCTATCCAAGAACCTTTGAAAGGAATTACTCTGGCAGAATATAATTTGGTTCCATTTGCGTGGAATGATTGTCCAAAGAAAACACCTGGTGATCTGTGCAATTGCGAAACAACAACACGTTCAGCACCATTGATAACAAATGTACCACTTGGCGTCATATAAGGAATTGTACCAAGATAAACATCTTGAACAATCGTTTCAAAATCTTCGTGCTCTGGATCTGTACAGTATAATTTTAGCCTAGCTTTTAAGGGAACACTATATGTAAGTCCTCTTTCTATACATTCTTGAATTGTATAACGTGGTGGATCAACAAAGTAATCTAGGAATTCCAACACAAATTGATTTCTTGTATCTGTGATTGGAAAATTTTCCATGAAGGTGTTATAAAGTCCTTCGTTGCCTCTTTCGTCAGATTTGGTTTCCAATTGGAAAAAATCCTTAAAAGATTTAACCTGAATGTCCAAGAAATCTGGGTAGTCAGGAATATTTTTTGTTGAGGCAAAATTCAATCTTTCAGTCTGATTTGTTATCATCAATGGACAAAATTTTGATTAAAAAAAAGTGATTTTTTGTGTGTAAACACTAAGTAATCCTTACTTTCTTTTATAATCTGTACATCTTTAAAAATAAACCAAGTTGGAGTTTATTTCTTTCTTCGTACGGATTAAAAGCTTTTCGTATTCAACTCAATGACTAATAAAACCGGATATAATTTTATTATACGAAAAATGGTTTAGGCCATTGAGCATCAACTCAAGACCTAAACCTAGTTCTTAAAACCGAGTAAACTTATTTAAGTTCAACTACAGCTCCAGCTTCTTCTAAAGATTTTTTAAGACCTTCTGCTTCGTCTTTAGAAACACCTTCTTTAACGTTTGCAGGAGCTCCGTCAACTAAGTCTTTTGCTTCTTTAAGACCTAAACCTGTAAGTTCTTTTACAGCTTTAACTACAGCTAATTTAGAAGCACCAGCATCTTTCAATACTACAGTGAATTCTGTTTGCTCTTCAGCAGCTGCACCAGCATCACCACCACCAGAAACTACAACAGCAGCTGCAGCTGGTTCGATACCATACTCGTCTTTTAATATTGTTGCTAAATCGTTAACTTCTTTTACAGTTAAGTTAACTAATTGTTCTGCGAATTGTTTCAAATCTGCCATTTTTTCTATCGTTTAAATGATTTTGTAAAATATAATTTATTTGTGCGTACTGATTAAGATTCAGCTCCTTCTTCTTCGTTTGCGAATTGGTTCTTAAGAGCAGAAATAACTCTTTGAGCCGGAGACTGAAGTAATCCGATGATTTCTCCGATAACTTCTTCCTTAGATTTAAGTGAAGCAAGAGAATCTAAAAGGTTATCACCAATGTAGATTTCACTGTTGATATAAGCCCCTTTAAAAACTGGTTTATCAGATTTTTTACGGAATTCTTTGATAATTTTTGCAGGAGCGTTCGCCACGTCTGCAATGAATATAGAAGTGTTTCCTTTCAAAACTTCTGGTAGTTCACCGTAGTTGTTTTCAGAAGCTTCCATTGCTTTTGTAAGCAACGTGTTCTTAACAACTTCTAATTTGATACCAGCTTTGAAGCAAGCTCTTCTTAAGCTTGAAGTAGTTTCTGCATTTAGTCCAGAAATATCTGCTACATAAACAATATTTGTACCAGCTAACTGTGCAGTTAAATCTTCAATCGCGATTGATTTTTCTTCTCTAGTCATACTAAAAATTTTTAACTACCAATTATACAGCTTTAGGATCTAAAGCTATAGCAGGGCTCATTGTTGATGAGATGTGGATACTTTTAATATAAGTACCTTTCGCTGCAGTTGGTTTCATTTTGATTAATGTTTGAATAATTTCATGCGCATTTTCGGTAATCATATCAGCTCCAAATGAAACTCTTCCGATTCCTGCATGAACGATACCAGTCTTATCAACTTTAAAGTCGATTTTACCAGCTTTTACTTCTTGAACTGCTTTCGCAACATCCATAGTAACTGTTCCTGTTTTAGGGTTTGGCATAAGACCTCTTGGCCCTAAGATTCTTCCTAATGGACCTAATTTACCCATAACAGCTGGCATAGTGATGATAACATCAACATCTGTCCAACCATCTTTGATTTTTTGTAAATAGTCATCCAATCCAACGTGGTCAGCACCAGCTGCTTTAGCTTCAGCTTCCTTATCTGGAGTAACCAATGCTAAAACTCTAACGTCTTTACCAGTTCCGTGAGGCAATGTTACTACACCTCTTACCATTTGATTTGCTTTTCTTGGATCTACACCCAATTTAACAGCGATATCAACAGACTCATCAAATTTTGCAGAAGCAACAGTCTTGATTAATGCAGAAGCATCTTTCAAAGAATATAGCTTGTTTTTTTCAATTTTAGATGCAGCCTCTTTTTGTTTTTTTGTCAATTTTGCCATGTCTTTTCTTAATTAGAAGGAGCGTCTCCAGTTACAGTTATACCCATAGATCTAGCTGTTCCAGCAATCATGCTCATAGCAGACTCAATTGTGAATGCATTCAAATCAGCCATCTTGTCTTCAGCGATAGCTCTAATCTGATCCATAGTAACTTTAGCTACTTTTTTACGATTAGGCTCTCCAGAACCAGATTTCAATTTTGCAGCTTCTAATAGTTGAATAGCAGCAGGTGGTGTTTTTACAACGAAGTCGAAAGACTTATCTTTGTATACAGTAATTTGTACTGGTAACACTTTGCCAGGTTTATCTTGTGTTCTAGCATTGAACTGCTTACAGAACTCCATGATATTAACACCAGCAGCACCCAGAGCAGGTCCAACCGGTGGCGACGGGTTCGCAGCACCTCCCTTAACTTGTAGTTTAACTACTTTACTAATCTCTTTAGCCATTGTTTAAAAAATTTAACGCATCTTCATTGGAAGCGATAGATGCGGTTCTATTATGTGTGTAACAAAAAATTATACTTTTTCAACTTGCATAAAGCTTAACTCTAATGGTGTTTTTCTTCCGAAAATTTTCACCATTACTTCAAGCTTACGCTTTTCTTCATTGATTTTCTCAACAGTTCCATTGAAACCATTGAAAGGCCCATCAACCACCTTAATTGTCTCGCCAATAGTGAAAGGAATAGAATGATTGTCTGTTTTCACAGCAAGCTCATCTACTTTTCCTAACATTCTATTTACTTCCGACTGTCTTAAAGGCACAGGATCTCCTCCTTTTACTTCACCTAGAAAACCGATAACGCTAGTTATAGACTTAATAATATGAGGTATTTCGCCAACAAGATTAGCCTCAATCATTACATAACCAGGAAAATAGACTTTGTCTTTGCTGATTTTTTTCCCATCTCTTACTTGCACTACTTTTTCAGTAGGCACAAGTACTTGAGAAATATAATCCGCCATTCCCAATCTGTTGATCTCAGTTTCGATATAAGCTTTGACTTTATTTTCTTGTCCGCTTACCGCTCTGACCACATACCATTTTTTCACATTATTATCCGCCATCTCAAAAATTAACCTTTTATCAAATTAAAGAAACCAGCTAATGCTTTTGCGAAAACAACGTCTACTCCCCATGTTGCCAAGGCGAATATTACAGAGAAAACAGCAACTACAATTGTCAAGCGCTGTACTTCTGCCCATTCTGGCCAAGTAACATTATTTTTTAATTCACCGAAAGCTTCGGTTATGTAATTAACAACTTTTGTCATTGTAATTTATTTTTGCACGGGCGGAGGGATTCGAACCCCCATCAACGGTTTTGGAGACCGCTATTCTACCCTTGAACTACGCCCGTTTATTAAAAACCAGCAGCATCCGATAGGCGCTGCTGGTTCTTTAAATATAGTATTCTAATTATTCTACGATTTCAGTCACCTGACCAGCTCCAACCGTTCTACCACCTTCACGGATAGCGAAACGAAGACCTACGTTCATAGCGATTGGGCTTAACAAAGCCACATCGATAGTTAAGTTATCACCTGGCATTACCATCTCTACACCTGCTGGCAAAGAGATAACTCCTGTTACGTCAGTTGTACGTACGTAGAACTGTGGACGGTAGTTATTGTGGAATGGCGTGTGACGACCACCTTCTTCTTTTTTCAAGATATAAACCTCTGCTTTGAATTTAGCGTGTGGTTTTACCGAACCTGGCTTAATAATAACCATACCTCTTTTGATATCAGCTTTATCAATACCTCTTAACAACAAACCTACGTTATCTCCAGCTTCACCTCTGTCAAGGATTTTACGGAACATTTCAACTCCTGTAATTGTAGAAGTCAATTTGTCAGCTCCCATACCGATGATTTCAACAGCATCTCCTGTATTAGCAACTCCAGTTTCGATACGACCTGTAGCAACAGTTCCACGACCTGTAATTGTAAATACGTCCTCAACTGGCATCAAGAATGGTTTAGCAACGTCACGAACTGGCTCTTCGATCCAGTTGTCAACAGCTTCCATCAATTCCATAATTTTAGGAACCCATGTAGCATCTCCGTTCAATCCACCCAAAGCAGAACCTTGGATAACTGGACCGTTATCTCCATCATATTCATAGAAAGACAACAAGTCTCTGATTTCCATTTCAACAAGCTCTAACAACTCAGCATCATCAACCATATCCACTTTGTTCATGAATACAACGATTCTAGGAATACCTACCTGGCGACCTAAAAGGATGTGCTCACGAGTTTGTGGCATTGGTCCGTCTGTAGCAGCTACAACCAAGATAGCACCGTCCATTTGAGCAGCACCAGTAACCATGTTTTTCACGTAATCCGCGTGACCTGGACAGTCAACGTGAGCATAGTGACGGTTAGCTGTTTCGTACTCAACGTGAGATGTATTAATTGTAATACCTCTTTCTTTTTCTTCTGGAGCATTATCAATCTGATCGAAAGATTTTGCAGCTGTTTTAGAAAAACCTGCTTCTGCCATTACTTTAGTAATTGCAGCAGTCAATGTAGTTTTTCCGTGATCCACGTGTCCAATTGTACCTATATTTAAGTGCGGTTTGGAACGGTTAAAATTCTCCTTTGCCATTTTACTTAATTTTAATCTTAGTTATATATTAGTGTTCAAATTCTTTCTTACTTGAGCCAATGACGGGATTTGAACCCGTGACCTCTTCCTTACCAAGGAAGCACTCTACCCCTGAGCTACACCGGCAGGGAATCCTGATTAAAGGATTTATGATTTCAGATTTAAGACTTAGATAAATCAAAAATCTTAATTCACAAATCTTTTTTTGTGGGGAGAGCAGGATTCGAACCTGCGAAGTTTTCACAGCAGATTTACAGTCTGCCCTCGTTGGCCGCTTGAGTATCTCCCCTTAACCATTTTATTGTCAATCTAATAAAGAACTGAGCCGATAGAGGGACTCGAACCCACGACCTGCTGATTACAAATCAGCTGCTCTAGCCAACTGAGCTACACCGGCAAACTCAATAAAAAAAGTCCGCTATTTCTAACGGACTGCAAATGTATATCTTTTTGTTTCTTAATCAAAATATTTTTGAAAAAAAATTATATTATATATGTGTTCTTATCTTTTCTTTTCGTTTCAGCAACACTCTCTCTAAGGCTTCTGACGAAAGCTCAACACCTTCCTCAAATGTTTTACACTGCTTTTTAACAATAAACTCATCTCCAGGAACATGAATTTTCACCTCTACTATCTTATTTTCCTTATCGCTCGTCTTTTCTACCTTCAAAAAAACGTCTGACGAAACCACTCTGTCATAGTACTTTTCCAACTTATCCATTCTGTCTTGAATGAATCCTACAAGTTTTCCGTCAACATTAAAGTTAACTGCATGAACGTTTACCTTCATAATAAAATTTTTATACGGTTGAACATTTTGAATTATTTCCGGTTCCTCGGATGCGCATCTCCGTAAACTTTTTTCAGCTCAGCTAAACTGCTATGCGTATAAATCTGCGTAGATGCCAAACTAGAATGCCCTAATAATTCTTTTACTGAATTTAAATCCGCTCCATTGTTTAGCATATGAGTCGCAAAGGTATGTCTTAAGATATGCGGACTCTTTTTTACTTTCTCGGAGACATTACTAAAGTACATATTTATTAGTCGATACACAAGGGAATCATTTAATTTAACGCCTTTTAACGTAAGAAAGAAAAACGACTCATCCTTAACCTCCTTCAAGCTAGCTCTTTCCGAAAAACAAAGCCTAAACTGATCTTGTATTATTGGTAACAACGGAAGGATTCTTTCCTTATTTCTCTTCCCGAGCACTTTCAACACTCCTTTTGAAAGGTCTATATTTGATACTTTTAGATTAATAAGCTCCGCTCTTCGAATTCCTGTCGTGTAAAATAAATCGATAATAAGCTTGTCACGGACACCTTCGTAGCCTTTTGGATACGTTATAGTATTCAGTACATTGTCTAATTCCTTTTCAGAAAAAGGAATCTGTAGTTTTTTTGGTGTTTTTAAAGCTTTATGCTTCAGCAACGGACTCGCATCTACTTGCTTTATTTTTAGAAGAAATTTATAGAATGACTTTAGCGAAGAAATTTTTCGGTTTACAGAAGTATTTGAAATTCCAGCATCGACCAGCGAAACAATCCAGCTTCTGATCTGGCTGTAATTTACTTCGTTCAGTTCATCTTGGTCAAAATTCTGTTTTAGGAAAAACTCAAAATCAGACAAATCGTTACAATAAGCCGTAACGGTATGAAGCGAATAGTTTTTCTCTTTCTGAAGATAATCTTTGAATGATTCTTTGGTAGTAAGCATAAAAAAACCGTTAGCATCAAAGGTATTAAACTTTCATGACTAACGGTTTTGTATCCTGAAGAAAATTAATTCTTAATTTTCTAATTGATCTCTTAGGTTTTGGATATAACCAGCTTTTTGAATTTGAGCTCTCTTAATTACAGATGGCTTAATAAAAGCTTGACGTGCTCTTAATTGACGAACTGTTCCAGTTTTATCAAATTTTCTCTTATAGCGCTTTAATGCTCTATCGATATTTTCTCCGTCTTTAATTGGTATAATTAACATAATATGACACCTCCTCTCGTTAAGGGTGCAAACTTATAAAATTATTACGAATTATGAATCACGAATTACAAATTATTTTACAGCAGGTTTATAATTCTGCTTGTCAATTATCATTTTCGATAAAATTTCTTTCAAAATTTCTGAAGTTCCGCCACCGATTGGCCCTAAACGGCTGTCTCTAAACAAACGTGCCAAAGGATATTCTTCCATGTAACCATACCCTCCTAGCATTTGCAGACAACTGTAAATTGTTTCGTCGGCCACTTTTGTAGATTTCAATTTTGCCATTGTGGCTTCTTTAACTACATATTCTTTCTGATTTAGTCGTGCAACTGCTGCATAATTAAACAGCTTGCAGTGCTCCACATCGGTTGCATGCTCTACAATAGTGTGTCGTAAAGCCTGAAATTTATCTATTGTTTTTCCGAACGCTTCACGTTCTGACATATATCCGATAGTGTATTCAATTGCATACTCTGCTCTAGCGTGGGCATTTATTGCCATGATTAGTCGTTCTAGCGCAAAATGCTGCATAATATAAGGGAAGCCTTTTCCTTCTTCGCCCATTAAATTTTCTTCAGGAATTTCAACATTGTCGAATGCAATTTCGGCAGTATCAGAAGCTCTCCATCCTAATTTATCTAATTTTGTAGCCGCTATTCCTTTCAGGTTTGCATCCACCAAAAACATACTGATCCCTTTATTACCGGATTCTGGATTTGTTTTGGCTGCAACTACATAATAATCGGCATAAACTCCGTTTGTGATAAAAGTTTTCGAACCATTAATAATGTATTTATTGCCTTGTTTGATCGCTGTCGTACGCATTCCTGCAACATCACTGCCGCCGAAAGGCTCTGTAATACACAACGCCCCTATTTTGTCTCCTAAAATACTTAGCGCTAAATACTCTTGTTTGATTCTCTCGCTGCCTTCTGCATTTAAATGGGTCATTGCTAAGTAAGCATGTGCCCACATTGCTGCGGCAAAGCCAGAAGATTTAATTTTTTGAAGTTCTTCTAAAAAGACTACCGTATAGAATAAATCCAAGTTCATCCCTCCATAGGCTTCAGGATAATTGATTCCGAAAAAACCCATTTCGCCAAATTTTTTCCAAATAAAACGCTCGATTGTTCCTGTTTTTTCCCATTTTTCAATGTGCGGGACTACTTCTTTTTGCAAAAAATCCTGTAAGCTCTTCCTAAATAATTCGTGCTCTTCAGTAAAATATATTGAATTCATATTTATAACAAGGGTATTTTTATATCTTATTTTTTTTAGAAATCCAAATATAAGGCAATTGTTTTTTTCTTTTCAACAGAAAAGCTATTATTTTTTATCAAATCCGCAATTTAACAAATCATTTAGTACTTATTTAAACAAAATTCACAATTAGAGTTTCTTTTACTGCTTGCATTTCAAGTGAGGTATTACATTATTCCAATAATTAATACTCTAGATATTTTTCGATTATTTTCACTTTCTCTACAGGAAAGCCTTTTATCTTTATTAGATCTTCACTACCAGAAATCCCTCCATTCATACTTCTATAGATGACAATCTCTTTACTGATTGGATATCTGAAATAAGGAAATTGGGAAAGTTCTTTTACGGAAGCATCGTTGATTTTTATTTTCTTGACGTTTGGAATAACTCCTATCTTAAATTGGGCGTTTAGTTTTTCTATAACTTCAGGTGAAAGCCCCCAGATATCATTCATTTGTTCCATGCTTACAAAACCTCCCAAAATTTCTTTCTGCTTCAAAATTCTTTCTGACAAGCCATGTCCGATGCCATATATCTTTATCAAATCTTCTTGTGCCGCTTTATTAATATCGATCAGGATAATCTTTTCATTTTTTACAAATGATTGTTTTTCATAGGAAGCAAAACTGCTTTTTTTATTTTTAACCCAATCGGGAAATTTAAAATAAGGCGCAATTGCATTTAGCAACGAATCTGAAACTTTTGTCACTGCTTGGAATTCCTCGGCCGAATTGACATATTTATTGCCTTCTCGGAATTTTAAAAGCCTATCTATTTCAACTGTAGACATCCCTAATTTGTAGCCTTTAAAATCGGTTATGAAATTCGGATTGAAAGGATAAATTTTGGGCTTGAAATCAATCTTGGCTTTTTTCATCTTGTCAATTTCGGGCTGTAGCGAAAGCCATTCTTGCTTTTCGACAGAATTATCTTCTTCGATTTCTACATCGATACAATAATAGGCTAACTGTATTCCTGCGATAATAAGGATCAGTATAAAAATGCCGGTACGTTGTTGGGAATCAAACTTAAAGAATGAATTGGTTGGCATGGAATAAAAATTTTAAGTGGCGGAGAGATAACATAAGGAAAATATATAAAATTACAAATCAAAGACGGAACTTCGCTTCGTATAGACTAGATCTTTTAATCTGACGAGAAAGGCAAGCGTCAGGTACACACCAAACCAGAGACCGACAGTAAAAAAAGAAATATAGATGAAAAACAAACGTACGCTCGATGCTCTCATCCCCAAGCGGTCAGCCAAACGGGACGAAACTTCAAAGCCGTGCTTTTCAAAAAAGTGCCTGATGTTGGTTATAAATGACATACTAAAAAAGTCAAAATTCAAATTTAAGAATTTCTGATTTCAACAGCTAATAAATTTTAGCTTTTCATCAGCTCTAGTCCAATAGCGCATTCGAGGCAACGTTTCTTATTGCAATATTCGTTCTTGAGTTGCAATAAGGACTGTGTTTCATAAGCGTTTTTAGCCGTTATTCTAAAGCTATGAAATTTATCAATGATGCTATTCTTCTCGGCAGGAATACCTGCAAGCAATCGTATCATGTGTTCCGAAACGTCATTTCCCTGAGAACTGGCATAAGCAAACTTCAACGGGACAACCGTATTGATAAGCAATAGATCGATAAAAGAATTCGTGAGTTTCTTTTTCTTTTTAGGGCTTCGTTTGTCAAACTGATAATGATCATCCCAATAGTCAGAAGCGGCAATATTGAATATTTCATAGAACTCCAAGAGCGTTTCCGCTTCCATCATATCTGAAAATAAATTTTGTCTCGAATGATACAGATTTGCCAACTGAGAAAGTCTTATTGTCGGAAAATTATCAGGACGGTGCTTAAAAAACTGCATCGGCTCGACATAGACTTTTTTCAAGTCGTGCTTTTGCAAAAGATATTCCCAGCGTTCTTTCAGTTCTGTAAAGTAAAAATCTTCGCATTCTTTCATAAACAGGCCTGCCCTGCCATAGAACATAGCTTCGAGATTCTGGACATCGAAACTTTCTTTTCTGATTTTCTGAAACGGAATAGAATTGGCAATTTTAAAAAAAGTCTCTCCGTTTGTATTCAATCCAAAATTTTTAGCCAGCAGGCAAAACAGTACAGCCTCCCAATCCTTTATAGTTGCTGAAAATAGTTTCTCAATAGGTTGATATTTCTTTTCAAGTCTTTCAAAAAACAGACGCTCCAGCCAATTTTTAAAGACAAAATCATCAATAGAGTCAATCTCATTCTCACAAAAAATCCATGTCTTTGATGCAATAAGAGATTGATAATTTTCAAGCACTTTCTTAGAAACGTATTCCTTGAGTTCCAAAACCGCAATCTCCGTATTGTCTTTTCTGAAAACCTCGGTATCATGTTCCCAGACTACATGCAGAATGACATTTTCATAATTGGGATCGGTTTCATGGTGATGGACATACCAATCGGAAGACTTGAGATGTATTTCTATGTTTCCGGCCCATTTCTGAGTGCCAATTACAATCTGAGCATTAAAGAAATCAGGCCCGGCTTTTTGAAGGTACTGCCCGGAATTAATAATCAGGAGTTTTTCACCTTGTGTAGTATGCAGTTTTGTAAAATCAAAGTTTTTAAACTGCCAGATATAATGCAGAAAGTCTTCTTTCATTTTGTATGGATTTTAAAAAATTCTAGGCGTTTATCATTCAAAAGATTAACTAATGTAGCAAAATTTATTTAACAAACATATATTTGCTATTCTAACTATCATAATCACCCATGAGATACTACATTTTATTGCTCTTTGCTTTTTTTACAATTGCTTCTACAGCCCAAAAGAATAACAAGGCTTATAAAATAAGCTACTCCAGATCCTCAAACGGAAAAACAATCGAAAGCCAAGATCCGATTTTGGTTTTTTCTGATTCGAAGGAAACGATTATCACTTCAGAAAATAATATTACGGGCAAAGCAGATTTTCCATTTGAAGAAACTTTTATTGCTCAAGATTCAAATGCTATAGTCCAGTCCGCACAACTTTCAGCTTCGAAAAAAATAGTTACGATTGACAGCTTATCTTTAGGAAAACAGACATTTGAAATCAGCAATGAAACAAAGACCATTTTAGGCTACAAATGCAAGAAGGCAAAAACAATCGTAAATTCAAACACCATCGAACTATGGTATACCAATGACCTAAACGTAAAAGGCGCCCCATCAGTTTTAGGCCAAAAATTAGGTTTGGTATTAGAGATGATTCGCAACAACAATTATGTGATTACGGCTACCGAAATCGAAAAGATCAAAGCGATCCCTGCCAATTTATCGCCTTTAAAAACAAAATTTACGGCTATTGACTTGCTAACGTTTAGAGACTTGTTATGGAAAAGCCGATTTACGACTATTCCTGTTTTTGAAAACGAGGTTATCAATTTTTCGCAAGAGTCAAAATCAAACGACAGTATTTTTCGATTTGCGAATGGAACCATCATCCTAAAGAAAATAAAATTCCCCGAAATCACACCTGGAAGCCAAGTATTTGTTGACCTGAAAGAACAATCTAATGGCGATGCATATGACAGGACAGGTTCGGTTTTTGTAATTCCAGCAAAAGAGAAATTCTCTTTCCTGAACGGATTGCAAGAAGGAGCCAAAACGCTTCCTATTTATGAAAATGGAAACGGAAAGCAATATCAAGGTGTCGTAAAAACAGATAATTATCTTCCGCTCTTGGAATTGATGCGTTTTTTCACGCCTTTCGGTATAAAACAATACGGACACATTCAATTGAAAGACAAAACTTGGCATGAAAGCGTTCCGTATCGTCAAGATATTTCCGAGCTGCAATCAGCGTTGAGCAATCAAGAAATATATGTTGGTGCTTTTATCGGCAACTACGACAAAGGCGGGCATAAAATAAGCTTGAATATTACAATCCATAGCGAAGAAAAGCAGAATCCGAAAAACACTTTCTTACTGCCGCTTTTCAACACGACAAATATCATGGAAATGGCAGGCCAAGAATATGCTACGATGTTCAATAACGAGAAAGGAATCGAAGTCAGCTTTACTTTGGAGAAAGACATAAAAAACGCAAAGCTTCGCTACATTGCGACCGGACATGGCGGCTGGGAAAACGGTGATGAATTTGTCCCAAAGAAAAACACGATTCTTTTAGATGGCAATGAAGCTTTTAGTTTTGTGCCTTGGCGAATGGATTGTGGTTCTTACCGTCTTTTTAATCCTGCTTCTGGTAATTTTGGCAACGGATTGTCATCATCAGACTACAGCCGTTCGAATTGGTGCCCAGGAACGGTAACCAATCCTAACTTAATCGACTTAGGGGATTTGAAAGCAGGAAAGCATACGATTCAGGTGAAAATACCGCAAGGAGAAAATGAAGGCGGAAGCTTTAGTTCTTGGAATGTTTCTGGCGTTTTGATTGGAGAATAATTTAGTTGATATAACTAAAAAAGCCTAGCAATGTGCTAGGCTTTTTTTATATGATAGGATTGTTATTTTATAGAACCAATAATATCGTATTTGGTAATGATATGATGTTTGCCATTTCCTAAATCAACCAACACCGCTTGATTGTCTTTGCTGAACAATTTGGAAACTTCTTCGATCGAAGTTCCAGTTTTTACAATCGGGTAAGGTTTTCCCATGACTTCTTTGATTGGCTTTTCAGCCACATTTTTATCCGAAACATAACTTTGGAACAAATCGGTCTCATCGACAGAACCTACAAAACCATTAATATCGATTACTGGAATCTGAGAAATTTTATACTTGCGCATTCTTTCAATTGCGTGAGAAACCAATTCTTCGGTACGAACAACTACAAGCGGCTTATCGATATGGTCTTTGATCACATCTTCTGCTTTTGTAATCTCTTCGTCTAAGAATCCCCTTTCGCGCATCCAGTCGTCGTTGAACATCTTGCCTACATAACGGCTTCCTGAATCGTGAAAAAGAACAACGACTACGTCTTCTGGTTTGAAATGCTCTTTTAATTGCAACAGTCCTTTTATAGCCGACCCTGCAGAGTTTCCGACAAATATTCCTTCTTCCAAAGCAATCTTTCTGGTATAAACGGCCGCATCTTTATCGGTTACTTTCGTAAAACCATCAATTAGCGAAAAATCAACATTTTTTGGAAGGATATCTTCACCGATTCCCTCAGTGATATACGAATAGATTTCGTTTTCATCAAAGATTCCTGTCTCATGATATTTTTTGAATACTGAACCGTAGGTATCTACTCCCCAAATCTTGATGTTTGGATTTTTTTCTTTTAAGAATTTTGCAACTCCAGAAATTGTTCCTCCAGTTCCAACACCTACTACAAAATGCGTGATCTTGCCTTCGGTTTGTTCCCAAATTTCAGGTCCAGTCTGCTCATAATGTGCTAATGAATTTGACGGGTTGTCGTATTGGTTTACATACCAAGAGTTTGGAGTTTCTTCTGCCAGCCTTTTCGAAACTGAATAGTAAGAACGTGGATCTGTAGGCTCAACGTCAGTCGGACAAACCACGACTCTTGCGCCAACGGCACGAAGAATATCCATCTTTTCTTTTGACTGCTTGTCTGAAATTACGCAAATCAGCTTATATCCTTTTACTATTGCACCTAAAGCCAATCCCATTCCGGTATTTCCTGAAGTCCCTTCAATGATGGTTCCTCCTGGTTTTAGACGTCCGTCTGCTTCAGCATCTTCTATCATTTTCACGGCCATCCTATCTTTTACAGAATTGCCAGGATTGAAGGTTTCTACTTTTGCCAAGACCAAAGCATCGACCTCTTTAGTTACCTTGTTTAATTTTACTAGAGGCGTATTTCCAATAGTTTCTAATATATTATTTGCGTATTTCATTTATAATTCGTGATTATTTAAGTCGCAAAGATAGGAACTACAAAATTAATTACGAATTATGAAGCATAAATTATACATTCCGTAATTTCATTAAATTACAGTTTCGCAATAAATGGCTTGAAAAAAATTATGAGAAGAAGTTCCATACCAATCCAAAACGTACGATAAAGTCACGGTAAGGATAATTAGGTGCCGAATAGAAATCATTGCCCGTAAAACTAGAGTTGAAATGTTCCGCTTTTAGATAGACTCTTGTCTGGCGGATTTTAGCATTGATAAAAAAATCAAATGTTGGAAAGCCACCGATTTCTCTTTGATTTTGTATATAAAAATCGCCAATAACCGGATTATAATCATTTGCATAGAATTTCGAAAAATAGCTAAATGTAATTCCGGTCTGCAAAAACAAAGCTTTTTTGAAAAGATGGTCTGAATAGTAAAGCGTATTTCTCGTAACCAACTGTGGAACGTTCAAGATATCATCTTCTTGATCTGCTTTTTGGTAAAGAACAGTATTATCAAGTGCCCATTTCCTGAATTTAAACTCTTTAGAAACTTTTAAAGAGACATAGTTAATCGTTTTAGAATATTGGCCTGGTTTTACGGTAAGCGTGTCTGCAACGGTACTTTCATTAAAGAAATACAAATGGTTCTTTAAGCTTGAAACCTGCAATGAAGCGCTTGCCCATTGTGTATTCGCGTTAACTGTCAGGCTGTTTATCTTTTCGTTTTTGAAATTATTAGACCAGTTATAATCTACGTAGCTGCTTTGAAAAAGATTAAACAAATGGTCTGGCACTTTGCTTAAATTTTGGTATTGGAAATGCACATTGTTTCTGTCATCAAATTTATACGACAGATTGGCGTCAAGAGTAGACATTTTTTGGTCGGAAATGGAACTTGAAAACAAGAATCTTCCATTCCAATTGTTCTTCTGATAAGTATATTGGCCGCCGACTACATTAAATTCATCCGAGAGAAGGTTTTGTACCGTATTTGTAGGATTCACAATGATGCGATTGTAAAAATAATTATACCTGAAATCTTCTATAAAAAACTGGAACTGTCCGAGCGTGCTGTTCTCATACGTTGCTCCGACTTTATTGTACATACGGTTGTATCTGGTCTTATCGTTTATATTACTAGATCTATAGGATGTTCCAAATCTTGATAACCTAATAGTCCCTTGTGCAGGAGTAGTTATCGTAGTAATAATTGTCGGCTGAGTATATTCGAAAAATTTATTTTCGTAATTAAACTGATGATTTATGTAAAGATTGTTTCCTCCTTTTTCTTTATTAATCCTAAAATAATGATCTAAAAAATAGCGGTTCCCTTTTAGGATCGAAGTAGCATCAAGCGAATATACATCCAATCTGGCTCTATCGTCAAACTCACTATCGCCTCCTTCAAAATCTTCCAAACTTACGATTCCGCCATTTTCGCCATTAGTCAAATCCTGACCCGTAAAATGGGCTTTCAAGAAATACCGTTCGTTTGAAGTATTATAGCTTGTCATGAATTTAAAATTCCCATTACTCGAAAGCTGATTTACGTACTTTCCGAGCGAACGAAGTCCACGATAGCCTATTGAAAAATTTAATCTTTCGGAAGTATTCAGCGTAATAAAAGCATCAATCATCTGGCCTTGTTCCATAACCGTCTTGAAATATAATTCAGTCATCGGAGTGGCAACGTTATAGTATTTTATGTCATCGACTTCCAAGTAATTGAAATGTTTTCCAGCAAAACCAAAACTTGGATAGGCAGTACTTTTATTAAGTCCGTATTGAAGCGTATTGAATGTCTGTCCTTCATTTGAAAAAGGAAGCAACCCAAAATTATCTTTTCTCAGATAATTAAACTTATATTCTTTTTGAATGGTCAGCGATGTATCTACATACGTAGTATCATGTTGCAAGGTGATTATCTTATACAGATCAATCGTAGCAATCGAGTCATTTTTAGACGGTTCGGCTAATTTAGATTTTTTGGTCTTATTTGCAACAGCGACATTTTCTTTTGTCGGCAAATCTTTCTCTTGTGCAAGCGCAAACAGAGGTAATAAAAATATCGCTACATAAAAAAACTTTGCCATCTAAAAAACAATTTGAGCAAAGATACTTTTTTTAAGTAAAATAAAAACATAAAAAAACCCGCTTTAAAAGCGGGCTTTAGAACATCATATAGAATTATTGTTTGATGAATTTTCTTGTAACAGTTTTATCTTGGCTAGAGAACTTAGCAAAATAAACTCCTGATTGAAGATTAGAAACATTAACAGAATTCGATGAAAAGTCTTTACTTGAAATAACTAATTTTCCTGTAATATCAAAAATAGAGATATCCGACAACACAATATCATTAGCTATTGAGAAATTAAGATTGTTTGCAACAGGATTCGGATATACAACGATAGAATTATCAGCAATAAAATTATCTCTGTTTAAAGTCAACCCATTATCACTATTTGCAATCAATGCAAATTCTTGCGAACCATTTACTAAAGTTCCTTTGTGAGTAACTTGAATCGTATAAGTTCCAGGTTGCGCTACATCGATTTCAACTTTTTCCACATTGTCAACTTCGTTATCTGAGTTGCGAGTAGCACCAGAGAATTGATCATCTGGATTCATTTTCCATGGATAGTAAGTAGTACCGTCTTTTAATATTTTCAAATCTAGATTATTTCTAAGTCTTGGAACTCTATTATTTAAGGTACCTGCAGTATTTAATGCTCCAACAGGATCTGTCCAACAAATTGTAACTTGTAATTTTTGCGGACCGCTTATGCTAATATTCTTAGTAAAAGTCTGTGCATTTGCCAAAGTATTTTCTTCTAAGATTGTTGTCGTACCTTTACCAGAAATAATTCTAGCTGCTGCTTCAGCATTCGCTAATCCCCATCCAAATTCATAATCAGGACCTGGATTTGCACCTGCCTCACTCGCAGAATGGCAAATTAAACCCCTAACAGTTGCCGCTTTCATGTAAGCTGCATTAATGTTGTTATAGTGTTTTTGTAAAAGCACAACCATCCCTGTAATTGCAGGAGCTGCCATAGAAGTCCCGTTTAAATCCCCATAAGCCGTATCAGAGCTACTCACTGATGACGATACAGCAACACCTTTAGCAGCAATATCTGGCTTAATACGGCCATCATCTGTAGGGCCATAATTACTGAAATCACTCATCACAACACTTCCAGCCCCTGTATAATTTAATACTTCATTTACAGCCGCAACAGTAATTCCGTTTTTTGAAGTTCCAGTTCCAGATAATAAATCATATCCTCCATTCTGAACAACGTGAGCAAAAGACTGATCTCTATCATTACCGGCAGCAATAACAATCTGATAGTAAGGATAAGCATTAGCTAACATATCAATTTCTCTTGAAGAAGTATCATATTGTCCAAAAAGCCAAACGGGTAATGAGGCAGAAGCATATCCATAGGAATGATTAGAAACCAAGAAACCTTGGCTACCAAAACTAACCATTTCATCATAATCATTATCC
The DNA here is from genome assembly GCF_003634455.1 of Flavobacterium endophyticum. Taxonomy (GTDB): domain Bacteria; phylum Bacteroidota; class Bacteroidia; order Flavobacteriales; family Flavobacteriaceae; genus Flavobacterium; species Flavobacterium endophyticum. The sequence goes on from NZ_RBLC01000001.1 coordinate 742,844, forward strand.
CAATCATGAGTAAGTGCTTGAGCTTGATAGGCAATACCTCTACGTGCTCCTAATCCCGCTCCTCTTGCTATAATTGTTCCAGTAACGTGAGTCGCATGCAAGCTTAATGCAGTTGCAGCATCGTTTAATAGTACTCGGCCTGTTTGAAATTCGGTATGTGTATTTCTAACTTTACCGCCATCCCAAACACCAGCAGTCATACCAGAACCAGTAACATTAAGACCCAATGATCCTCCTGGATATAGTGTATTCGTTTTTATGGTCTGAGAAGAACCTGCATTGGAAGTAGTAAAGAATATTGGAATGCCATTAAAAATTCGTTGCAAAGAATGTGTTTCACTTTCGACAAATAGATTTTTTGCCTTATAGTCATCAATCAGTTTCTTTTGCTCTAAGCTACGTGCTTTTGAATATTCTTTCAGTTGTTCCACTTCTTTCTTGTCGTAAGAAGTTATAATCTTCTGCCTTTCTTCTGCATTTTGAGAAAAAACATAGACAGGCATTAATAAAAATAGTAGTAATCCCTTCATTTTTAATAGTATTGAATATTTTTAGATTTAACAAATGTAAAATAATAACGAAAGCAATAAAAAAAAAAGCTGTTAAAAAATAACAGCTTTTTAAAATTTTAATTACTAAAAACTAGTAATCTGTATTTTGTTGGATATTTCTATTACCTAACATCTCATCAAGAGGAATAGGCAATGTAAATCTGTGATCAGTAAGAGGCAAACTACAAACAGGAACGTTGTTTTCTTCGCAATCTCTAAAGTATCTGTCGATTGTTACGTTAGCCAAACCACCTAACCTTTTCAAGTCAATGTAACGGTGACCTTCAAAACAAAGTTCGATACGTCTTTCTTTTAGGATATCAGCCCAAGCCTCAGTAGCAGAAGCATAATTTGGAAGAGGCTGAACAAGACCTAGATAGTTTCTTCTATCTCTTATTTGTTTCAAGATAGCAGCTACTGAATTTGTAGCTCCATTTATATTACCAGTTGAAGCTAAAGCCTCAGCTTTGATGAAGTACATTTCAGACAATCTGAAAACTTTCAAATCATTTGTTAAATCACCTCCGGCTTTACCAGGATATTTATCAATCAATAAAACGTCTGCTCCTTTATAATTTGCAACAGTTGCAGGATCAGCAGCAATAACAGAAGTTGGATCAATATAAGCTCTTCTTCTGATATCTCCTTGCTCAAATGTTCCTAACAAGTTGAAAAGATTTCTTCCCATATCGTGGAAAGGACCTCCAGACAAGTTCGTTCTATTGAAATAGAATGTACCAGCAATACCACCTTGAGCAGCAGGTCTAGCCAAGCTTAAGATAATCTCACCTTGATTAACGTCTGCAAACATTTGACGGTATGGGTTAGTAGTAGTCGCAGTGTAGAAGTTACCTGCTACATAAGGAGTAGCAGCAGTCAAATTCAATCCTGAAGTATTGATTACGATATCAGCATATTGTGCAGCAAGAGTATAGTTACCTCTGTAAGCATACATTCTAGCTCTGAAAGCGTTCAAGAAATTTTTAGACACAAACTTAAAGCTATTAGCTCCAGCTTGGTCAACTAAGTTAGCATCAGCATAAGTCAAATCAGATTCGATTAATGCGAAAACTTCACCGTTTGTATTTCTAGGTAACTCTTCAGTTAATGCAGGAACTCTATCCATCAAGATTACACCCAATGCATTGTCATCTTTGATATTCTCAGAGAAGAAAGAAAGCAATTGGAAGTGACCGAAAGCTCTTAAAGCTCTTGCTTGAGCAACCATAGAATTATACGCAGCTACTTCATCAGCTTCTGGAGTAATTCTAGCAGCACCTCTTAAAAATCTATTTGTATAGTTAATCAAAGTGTAATGTGATAACCACATAGCAGCAGGCTCAGCTGTTGCACTATTCAATGTATATTTATACAAATCAAGATTTTGACCCGCATTTTGAGAACCTATACCTAATTCATCTGTAAATACAGCACTGAATGCAATCTCATTAGTAATTGTTGCTCTATTGTAAACTTGGTTAAGATACAACTGCATGTCATCTAGAGACTGAAAAGTAACGTTTTCACCGAATTCACCGTCTTGTTCAATACGATAAGCATCCTCGCAAGAAAAAAGCGACAAGCCTATGGCAAACAAAAGTATTAATCTTATTTTTTTCATAATTATCTTTTTTTTTAAAATTGTAAGTCTACACCGAAAGAAATAACTTTAGGAGATGGATATCCTCCTTGGTTGCTAGAGTTTAATCCTTCAACATCAAATCCTCTCCATTTAGACCAAGTCAAATAGTTTTCTAACTGAGTATAGAATTTTACTCCTGAGAATAATGTCTTATCAAGCAATTTAGCAGGGAACTCATATCCAAAAGATAAGTTTCTCATTCTGATATAATCAGCATCAACTAAGTATCTGTCAGAGAAAGTCTCAGCAGCATTAATATTTGTAGCTGTTAATGAAGGAACATTAGAACCAGTGTTTGTTGGCGTCCAAGCATTTAAAAGCTCAGAAACTACAGGACCTGTTCCGATTCCACTAGCTGGATTAGACAAGTTCAAAAGGTCAAAATCAAATCTGTAAATATCAGCTACGAAAGAGAAGTTTGCGTTAACAAAGAATCCTTTGTAAGATGTATTGAAACCAAATCCACCTTGGTATTTTGGGATCATTGATTTTCCAGAATTTCTTCTATCTTCGTTTGTTGGAGTTTCTGTAAGATTATTGTTTCTATCTAAGAACAATAAGTTACCATTATCAGGATTAACTCCTACGTAAGGAACAACAAAATAAGTATTGATTTGGCTACCATTTTGTTGAACAAAATTGTCAGCTACTTGGATAAAATCATTTGCTGGGTTTGGATATACTAAATCAGCCCATTCGTTTTTGTTATAAGAACCGTTTACGAATAAATCTAATTTAAAGTCACCTTCTTTGAAAACATCATATCTCAATAACAACTCCACACCACTGTTAATAATACTAGATTGAGTATTAGCAGCGATAGTATAAAGCTGGTTAACAGCTGATACGTAGTTGTCATCAAATAAGTCTATAGTCTTTTTTCTATACACATCTAACGAACCAGATAAACGTTTCCACATTGTGAAATCAATACCCACGTTAGCTTGTTTAGTAGTTTCCCATTGAAGGTCAACGTTTGCAATAGTTGCTACACCAAGTGAAGCTGCGTTGTTATAACCTGCTTGAGAAGAGTTCAAATCTCTTACGTTGTTGTTAGCCAAGTATAGAGGGTTAGCTCCATAAGCCGCTGCCAATACGTTTTGGTTACCTGTAGTACCGTAAGATGCTCTTAATTTTAAAACATCAAAGATTGAGTTTTCCATGAAAGCTTCTTGATCGATGTTCCATCTTGCAGAAACAGACCAGAAAGTACCCCAAGTATTGTCTTGGATAAATTTGTAAGAAGCATCTCTACGAACAGTTGCCTCAACACCATATTTAGAATCATAATCATAACTTGCAGTAGCAAAGTAAGAGAACAATCCAGCATCTCTTTTCAAACCACCAATAATTCTATTATATAATGTAGGTGTTGCTGGGTTGAAAGGAACAAAACCAGTACCTGCTCCTAAAGACCAAGTTCTTGGATCAAGACCTTGTTGTGTCCAGTTTTCAGCTCTTCTGTGAGCTTTAATATACTCATTAAACACAGATACTTCAACAGTATGTTTATCGTTGAAAGTTTTGTTATAGCTCAACTTGTTAACAAGATTGAAAGAGAAATCTCTATCTGTTTGTTGTTGCTCAATACCACCAAACTGTGCACCTGCTGGTGTTGCAACGATTGCCAAATAAGATTGTGGCGCTCTTGCAAAAAGTCTTTGGTTTAGTACATAATCAATACCCATTGTAGTAGTGAAGCTTAACGCATCAGTAAAATTATATGTAGCTGTAGCATTAGCTAAAATTTTAGTCTCTTCGAATGAGCTTGGGATATTTTCAGGATTTAAATAATCCATCAACATGAAAGGATTGATTTCGAAACTTGGCGCTCCAAATTCATCAAACAATTGTTGACCATTTACATACTGCGCTGGGTTTAAATATGGCTGAGAAGCTAAAAGACCTTGTAATGGATTCTGAAGTGTATTCGCATTAATGTCAGTTCTTGTTTCTTGCTCTAACTGAACCCTTTTAGAGTAAGCAGCAGTTAAATTAGTACCATATGTAAATTTACCATCTGCAGACTTACCTGTAAAGTTAGTTCTGAAAGTAAATCTTTTGAAACCTGTATTTGGAACAATACCATCTTGATCGAAATAGCTCAATGACGTAAAGTTTGTCATGTTCTCACTACCTTGAGTAAAGCTAAGGTTATGATTTTTTGAGATTCCAGTTCTAAAGAAAACCTTTTGCCAATCTGTATTTGTACCCCAATATTTAATTTGGTTTTCAGTCAATCCTACTGACAATTCAGGAGTTAATGGAGAATTCCAGCCCGCAACTTGCTCTGGAGTTAACGTTGCACCCATACCAGCACCCACTATGTTCTCCAATGTAAGAAGCTGTTGAGCGTTTGTAAGCTTATAATCGTGATCTTGCAAATTTGTAAAACCTGTTGTAGCAGTGTATCTTACTTTCAATTTTGAATTATAAGAACCTCTCTTAGTTTTTACAACAATAACCCCGTTTGCTCCTCTATTACCATAAATAGAAGTTGCACCGGCATCTTTAAGAACGTCAATACGCTCGATATCCTCAGAGTTGAAACTTCTGAATACGTTTTGGTTAGCAGCAACTCCGTCAATAATGAACAAAGGCTCTGTGTTACCATTTACAGAAGAAAGTCCTCTCAAGATTACGTCGATTTTTGCAGAACCTGGCGAACCAGATGATGTTGCAATGTTCAAACCTGCAACCTGAGACTGAAGTGTTTGCAAAAATGAAACGTTAGGTCTTCCTTCCATAGTCTCTGAAGTAATTGTAGCAACAGCATTCGCTGATCTTTTCTTACTTGTAGTTCTATAGCTATCCACAACCACAGTTTCCAAAGAAGTCGCTTCTTCTTGCAAAGCCACATTTACTGAGCTAGAAGCTCCAACAGTTACTGTAGAAGTTTTATGACCTACATACGTAAACACCAAAACCTCTCCCTGACTTGCAGCGATGGAATACTTACCATCAAAATCAGTTTGTGTTCCACGAGTTGTCCCTTTAACTACAACTGCAACGCCAGGCAATGGTAGGCCTTGGCTATCGGTAATTGTACCAGAAATAGTTTTCTCCTGTGCGAACGAAAACTGCATTGAAAACGCTAGTAAAAGCGCAAAAATCCATTTGAACTTCGATCTCATATTTAAATTTATTTGAGTTAGTTATCCTGCAAACTTCTTAATAATTTCTTAAATAAACAAATATTACTCCGGAATAATATTTTTACGAATGTTAAAAAAGACCATTACTTCAGATTTTTGCACATAATCTACCTATTAGATACACAAAAATCAAAAGGTTGCGTTATTTTTTATAGTTTTGCTAAAACGCAGATATGTTACTTACTAGTTATTCCAATTCAACATTTGAATGTGGCACCGACGAAGCCGGCCGAGGATGCCTTGCAGGCCCTGTGACTGCCGCTGCCCTAATACTTCCGGAAAACTTTATCAATGAATTACTGAATGATTCCAAACAGCTTTCAGAAAAAAATAGAGACCTTTTAAGACCTATAATAGAAGAAAACGCGCTTTGCTTCTCGGTAACGCATATTGAGCCTACAATTATTGACGAAATTAACATCTTGAACGCTTCGATACATGCCATGCAATGCTGCATAAAAAAATTAAGCCCTACACCTAATTATATAATAGTAGACGGAAATCGCTTCAAACCTATAGAAAACATCCCACACAGCTGTATCATCAAAGGTGACAGCAAGTACTTAAGCATTGCCGCCGCTTCTGTTTTAGCAAAAACATATAGGGACGAATACATGAATCAAATTCATGAAGAATTTCCAATGTATAATTGGAAACAAAACAAAGGCTACCCGACAAAAGAACATCGCGAAGCCATACGGAACTATGGCACCACAAAATACCATAGGATGTCGTTCCGACTGTTGCCAGAACAATTAGAAATCGATTTTCAAGAATTTTAGACCGTTTCTTTTTGGAAAGCCACAAACTGTGATTCGAAAAGCTCGGTAAAATGCTTCTTGATCTTTTCTTTCACTTCGGCCACATCTACTTCTTCAATACCAAGTTCGACATTTAAAGAAGTTACCGCCTTTCCTCTTATTCCGCACGGAATAATATTATCAAAATAGCCAAGATCAGAATTTACATTCAAGGCAAACCCATGCATCGTAACCCAGCGGGAAGCACGAACGCCCAAAGCACATATTTTTCTAGCAAATGGTGTCCCGACACCCAACCAGACTCCTGTCTCGCCTTCACTCCTAGTTCCTGTCAAGCCATAATCGGCAAGAACACGAATAAACACTTCTTCTAAAAAGCGCAGGTATTTATGGATGTCTGTGAAAAAATTTTCTAAATCCAATATAGGATAGCCCACGATCTGCCCAGGCCCATGATAGGTAATATCGCCACCCCGGTTGATTTTATAAAAAGTAGCTCCTTTGTCTTCCAGCTGCTTTTCGCTCAACAGCAGATTGCTCAAATCGCCACTCTTTCCTAATGTATACACATGCGGATGTTCTACAAAAAGAAAATAATTTGGAGTTTCCAGTTCCAACTCTTCTCTTCTGTTCCTGATTTTTAGATCCAGTATGTCCTTGAACAAATCTTCTTGATATTCCCAAGTTTCTTTATAATCTTTCTGACCTAAGTCTAGAAGTTGAATTTTTTTGTTCATTTCAATTTAACCTTTTAAGGATACAAAGTTACAAACTAAAATGCCATGATTTATAAAAGCTAGTTTTCTCTTTAAAATGCATATCAAAAAAATAGCAAACTAACCCTTGCTCAATCCAAAATCATAAAGGCTGTCGCTTAAACGTGACGGCCTTTTTATTTTATCTTTTCAACTTTTTGATTTTCTGACTTTCCAACTTTTAACTATCTTTGCACGCTTAAAATTAATACGATATGCAACTTTCAGAACAAGAAATCATCAGAAGAGAAAAATTGGGCAAGTTGAGAGAACTCGGCATCAACCCATATCCGGCTAATTTGTTTCCAGTGGACCACACTTCGAAACAGGTCAAGGACGCTTTTGAAGAAGGAAAGAAAGTGATTGTTGCAGGCCGCGTGATGAGTACCCGTATTCAAGGAAAAGCTTCTTTTGCTTCCTTGCAAGACAGCGAAGGACGCGTACAGATTTACATCAATCGTGATGAGCTTTGCCCTGGTGAAGACAAGACCTTATACAACGAGGTATTCAAAAAATTGGTAGACTTAGGCGATTTCATTGGAGTTGAAGGTGAATTGTTCACTACGCAGGTAGGCGAAAAATCAATCCGCGCTACGAATTTCACCCTATTGAGCAAAACCCTTCGTCCGTTGCCTTTACCAAAAACAGATGCTGAAGGCAACCTGCACGATGGTTTTACGGATCCAGAATTGCGTTACCGCCAGCGTTATGTAGACCTAGTCGTGAATCCGCAGGTAAAAGAAGTTTTCGTAAAAAGAACAAAATTGTTCAATGCGATGCGCAACTTCTTCAATACGGCCGGATACATGGAAGTCGAAACTCCTGTATTGCAATCTATCCCTGGAGGTGCTGCCGCTAGGCCGTTTATCACACACCATAACTCTTTGGATATTCCTTTATACATGAGAATTGCCAACGAATTGTATCTGAAAAGATTGATCGTAGGTGGTTTTGACGGCGTATACGAATTCTCCAAAAACTTCAGAAATGAAGGAATGGACAGGACGCATAATCCTGAATTCACCGCTATGGAAATCTATGTAGCCTATAAAGACTACAACTGGATGATGGAGTTTACTGAAAATCTTTTGGAACATTGCGCTATTGCCGTAAACGGAACTGCCGATGCTACCTTTGGAGAGCACCACGTAAGCTTCAAGGCGCCTTACGCAAGAGTTACAATGACCGACGCCATCATAAAATATACTGGTTTTGATATTTCCGGAAAATCCGAAAAAGAAATATTCGAAGCTGCAAAATCTATGGGAATTGCTGTAGATGAAACTATGGGTAAAGGAAAGCTGATCGACGAAATTTTCGGAGAAAAATGCGAAGGAAACTTTATCCAGCCGACTTTCATTACCGATTATCCAAAAGAAATGAGTCCGCTTTGCAAAGAACACCGCGACAACCCAGATCTTACAGAGCGTTTTGAATTGATGGTCTGCGGAAAAGAAGTAGCAAATGCGTATTCCGAGCTAAACGACCCGATCGACCAAAGAGAACGTTTTGAAGCACAGTTGAAATTGTCGGAAAGAGGCGATGACGAAGCGACCCAATTCATCGACAATGATTTCCTTCGAGCTTTAGAATACGGAATGCCTCCTACATCAGGCTTGGGAATCGGCATGGATCGCTTAATTATGTTCTTGACCAATAACGCTTCGATTCAAGAAGTCTTATTCTTCCCTCAAATGCGTCCTGAGAAAAAAGCAGTAGAGGTAGAATTATCTGCTGAAGAAAAAGGAATCATTGAAATCTTGAAAGCCAATGAAAATGTCATGCCTTTGAACTTATTAAAAGTCAAAGCAGACTTAAGCGGTAAAAAATGGGACGCTGCCATGAAATCTTTGTCCAAACATGCCTTGGTAAAAGTAGCCGTAAACGGCGAGGACAAAATAGTAGAACATATAGGATAATTTTCCTGACGCTAACCAAAAGGACCGTTTTAATGAACGGTCTTTTTTAGTATAATCAATTGCCAAACAGCAAAATCTTTAATGCACACTAAAACCCTTAACCAAATCAAGAAAGTCTTCAATCCAAATAAAAAGCTTCAACCCACACCATATAATGCTATTTTAGCATAAACTTTCGAAACTCATCCTACTCAAAGAGAGCAATCCTGTTAAAAAAATTTACAAGTCATAATTTTACCATTATATTTCTTTGATTTTATTTTTAAATGATTTAGATTTGGTTTCTTAAACCTATTCAAATCAACAATTATGAAAAAAATATTCGCTATTCTTGCTCTTTTCTTAGCATTCTCAATCAGCGCAGTAGCTCAGGAAGGACAAAAAAATCCTGATACGGCAGCAGCGGCAGATCTTGCAGCCTTAAACAAGGTAGTTCCAATATCAAAAGCATCAGAAAGAGAAATCAAAGAAGCGTTTTATGCGAAACATAAATTCTTAACGCAGACAGATCTTACTGCAGAGCAAAAAGCACAAATTTCTACAGAAACAGAGGCAAAACTAGCAGAACTATTGTCGCCAGAGCAGCTTAAAAAACTAAAAGCAAACAGAGAACTTTACAAAAAATTAGTTCAATAATATATAAAACCAAAAGCCCGCTTATAAGCGGGCTTTTTTTAGCTCCTTTTTTTCTGAAAATCTTAAATAAATCAGAAAAAACACCTTCTCATTAAACCTTTTATTTTTATCAAGGTCTTACCATCAAACTAAAAATTAATAAAAGGAAAAATTATGAAAAAAATGTTTGCACTTGCAGTATTGATGATCGGAATGACGTCGTTTGCACAAGAAAAGCCAGCAGAAGGCAAAAGAGCAGAAAAAGCTAGAATGGAAAAATTGACTCCAGAACAGCGTAATGAAAAACACTTAAAAAAGCTGACTACCGATTTAAACCTAAGCGAATCACAACAAAAGCAGATGGCAGCAGTACTTTCTGAACAATCTGCAAAAAGAGAAGCTAAAAGAGCCGAAAGAGAAAAAGTAATGGAAGCGAAACGTTCTGAAAGAAAGGCGGAAATGGAAGCCACAGACGCAAAAATCAAAGCCATTTTAACTCCAGAACAGACTAAAAAATGGGAAGCCATGAAGACGGAAAGACGCGAAAAAGCCAAAGAAAAACTGCAAGACAGAAAAAAAAGAGCTGAAAAAAAGTAAGCAAAAGTTGACTCTTTTTTGAAATTATCTTAAATTGGCTTCAAATTTGATATACTATATCAAAACAAATTCATTTATTATGAAAAAATTTATTGCTATTCTATCTGTATTTTTTGCCTTCACGATTGCTTCTTTTGCACAAGCAAATCCAGCCGAACAAGCAAAAAAAGATGTTGCTTCCTTATCCGAGGCGGTAACGCTGAGCGAGCAGAATAAAGCCACATTCTTGGAGCTTTTCAAAAAGAAGCATGAAGCGCTGTCAAAACCAGGGCTTTCAGATGACAAGAAAAAAGTCATTTACAAATCGATCGATGCTAAATTGAGAGGTACTTTAAATGCCGACCAGATGGCTAAAATCGACAGTAATCCTGCATTATTAAAACAATTGACTCAATAATAACAATTGAGCATGTAATAGAAAAAAGGCTTTCCGATCGGAAAGCCTTTTTATTTTAGAACTGTTTTGTTACTTTATCTACAGCCTTTATAGTAAAATCTAAGTCTTCGTAAGTCAAAGCATCGGTTATGAACCACGTTTCATAAGCAGAAGGAGCAATATAAATACCTTCTTGCAGCAATCCGTGGAAGAATTTCTTGAAATATTCATTATCGCCTTTTGAAGCCGATTGCAAATCGGTTACTGGGCTTTCGTCAAAATGAACCGAAATCATCGAGCCTACCCTATTGATGGTAAACTTGATGTTATTTGCCGTCAATTTTTCTCGTATTCCTTTTTCAAGATAAGCCGTCTTTTCTTCCAAACGCTGGAAAACTCCAGCATCTGTGTGTAAAGCTTTCAACATTTCCAGACCTGCCGCCATCGCCAGAGGATTCCCAGATAATGTTCCTGCTTGATACACAGGCCCAAGCGGCGCCAGATAATTCATGATTTCGTTTCTTGCCGCAAAAGCTCCAACCGGGAGTCCGCCGCCAATTACCTTTCCAAAAGTTACGATATCTGCTTTAACACCAAACAATTCTTGCGCTCCTCCTTTTGCCAAGCGAAATCCGGTCATTACTTCATCAAAGATAAGCAATGTGCCGTTTTTATCGCAAAGTTCTCGTAAAGCCTGCAAAAACCCTTTTTGAGGAGGAATACAGCCCATGTTTCCAGCTACTGGCTCTATGATGATAGCCGCAATTTCATTTGGATTAGCCGCAAACAATTCGGCTACATTCTCAAGATCATTGTATTTCGCTAACAACGTATCTTTTGCCGTGCCTTGGGTCACGCCTGGACTGTTCGGCGCTCCGAAAGTAATTGCTCCGCTTCCAGCTTGTATCAAAAACGAATCCGAATGTCCGTGATAGCAGCCTGCAAATTTGATAATCTTATCTCTTTTGGTATAGCCTCTTGCCAAGCGGATCGCACTCATGCAAGCTTCTGTCCCTGAATTTACAAAACGAATCTTGTCGATATTAGGCACCATCGAAACGGCCAATTCTGCAATTTCTGTTTCTAAAGCTGTCGGCATCCCGAAAGAAGTCCCGAGCTTGGCCCTTTCGATTACGGCATTCACAACCGGATCAAAAGCATGGCCCAAAATCATCGGTCCCCAAGAGTTGATGTAATCGATGAGCTTGTTTCCGTCTTCGTCGAACAGATACGCCCCTTTAGCAGATTTGACAAAAATCGGCGTACCGCCAACGGCTTTAAACGCACGGACTGGAGAATTGACTCCGCCAGGAATTACTTTTTCAGCTTCAGCAAAAAGCTGGCTGCTTCTTTGGTATAGCATATTTTTCTATGAAAGAACTCGGAAAGGATTTAAAAACTCCGAGTTGAATTATTTTACTTTTATGAATTGTCCGATCGAAATAGCATTATCCGAAAGATTGTTCAATCTTTTCAGATCATCGACCGTAGTGTTGAATTTTTTAGAAATCGAATACAAAGTATCTCCCTTGGTTACTTCATAAAAACCTTCTGAATTATTCGGAATTGTTGTGTTTGAAGCTATCGGCTGGCTTTTTTGGATCGGCGTAAACGTGGTACCCAAAACTTCAGAATCGTATTGGTGCAGGTTATAGCGCTCGATATAGCTGATTAGTTTGTCTGGATATTTTGGATCGGTGGCATATCCTGCTGCTTTCAGTCCTTTTGCCCACGCTTCATAATCGCCTTTCTCTAATTTGAAAAGACTTGCGTAACGGCTACGTCCAGTCAAAAATTCAGCATGGTCTTTATAGGATTCTGCTGGGTCATTGTATTTCCTGAAACATTCTTGGTCCGAATCATCATCATGACGCACGCTTTCTCCTGTCCAGCCCGTATGGCATTTAATTCCAAAGTGGTTGTTTGCCGTTTTGCTTAAGGTTCCTGAGCCAGCACCCGATTCCAAGATACCTTGCGCTAAAATAATACTCGCAGGAATTCCGTACTGTCTCATGTTGCTTTTTGCGATTTCCTTGTATTGGGAAACATAATTGTTTATCACTTCGCTATAAACGACTGTTCGTGAAGTAGATTCGATGACTTCAGTAGAGCGATTGTTAGAAGCAGAACTCGATTTTGTAGTTGCCACTGGCTTTCCAGTGTGAGATTTCCTAGTAACCACTTCCCTTTTCGGCTTATAAGCCGTTTTTTTAGTCGTTGCTACTTTTGACTTTGAAGAACCGCAGCTTGCCAGTGTTACGATTGCCAATAGAAATAAGATTTTTTTAAACATTGATTTTTATTTTGGGTAATTGTTTCTTCTCTAATACCTTGTTCATCCCCTCGATTCCTTGCAATCCGCCTGTATGGATAATTAAGATTTTTGAATTCGCCGGAAAATAATCTTTCTCAATCTTATCCAAAATTCCGAAGGTCAGTTTACTAGTATAAACGGGGTCTAGCGGAATATTATTATTTTGATTGAAATTATTTATAAAATCGATCAGTTCTGCATTCACCTTTCCGTAACCGCCGAAATGATATTCCGTAACCAGCTCCCAATTTTCATTTGTGGCAAATTTACGAATTTCTTCTTTTAGGAAATCCCCTTTTAACGCTGGAAAACCTAAAACCTTTTGGTGCGGCAAGGCCGAATTACTAATTCCCGAAATCGTCCCTCCTGTTCCAACAGCGCAGCAGATATAGTCAAATTGCGAATCTTCCTCTGTCACTATTTCTTCACAACCTTTTACTGCTAACGCATTTGTGCCTCCTTCTGGAATCAGATAAAAATCGCCAAACTTATGTCTCAATTTTTCGATGAATTCAGGATTTTCCTTGTCCGAATACTGCGTTCGCGAAACAAACTCAAATTCCATACCGTTTTCCTGGGCAAATTTTAAGGTCGGATTTTCCACAATCTTATCCCTTAATTCGTCTCCTCGGATAATTCCTATCGTTTTAAAACCATTCTCCTTTCCTGCAAAAGCAACAGCAGCGATATGATTCGAAAAAGCACCGCCGAAAGTCAATAAAGCAGCATGACCTTCTTCTTTTGCTTTTAGCAGATTGTATTTTAGCTTCCTGAATTTATTTCCCGAAACAAAAGGATGAATAAGGTCTTCTCGGCGAATTGCGACCGAAATTCCATTTTTTGTTATGGGCAGATAGTGTGTTGGGATTTTCAAAATTGTTATTTGCTTAAATCGGTTTTGCTTTTAGATATTTAAAGGAACTCCAGAATTTTCGCGACGGCAGATACTCTAAATTTCTTTCGTTGCCATACGCTTCTCTTTCAAAACTGATATTCCTGTAAGCTTCATTTTTGTTTTTATACTGCATCAACCTGACCAAGTACTCCAAAAAATACCACACAAAAAACGGAACAATCAAGAGTTCCAACTGCTGGCGGATGTGGATACTTTCATGATTTACCAATACTTTATTTTCCTTGTCAAAAAGATTTTTGAGAATCACAAAAGGAAACACCGTCAGGCCTCGATATCCTTTAGGAATTAAATATTTGGAAACGATTAGAAACATTCATTATAAAGTTTATAAATTTGTATTTATGAATGAGCAAAATAATGAAAATAAATTAAAAGAAGGCGAAGATTTTTATTATACACCCGAAGGTTACAAGTGCTTTACTGAAAAATTTCACCTAAAACGCGGCTACTGCTGCAAAAGCGGCTGCCGCCATTGTCCGTATGGCTTCGACAAAAAGACGGGCACAAACAAAAAACCTTGACGTTTAATTTAATTATATAAAACTAAATTTGCTGAGCCTTCAAAAATAAAACCTTTGAAAATCAGCAACTAAAAAACCTAGCAACTACAAAAAAATGACTTTCCAAGAACAAATACAGCAAGGAATTCCTTCCGTTTTGCCACAGCCGAAACCTTACGAAACCACTATCAACCATGCTCCAAAGCGAAAAGAAATTCTTTCTGCCGAAGAAAAAAAACTAGCCGTCCGTAATGCCTTGCGTTATTTTGACGCTAAAGACCATGCGGTTTTGGCAAAAGAGTTTTTAGAAGAATTGGATACGTACGGCAGAATCTACATGTACCGCCTTCGTCCGGAGTATAAGATGTATGCCCGTCCGATTTCAGAATATCCTGGAAAATCAGAACAAGCAAAAGCCATCATGCTGATGATCCAAAACAACTTGGATTATGCCGTAGCACAGCATCCGCACGAATTGATTACCTATGGTGGAAACGGTGCTGTTTTTCAAAACTGGGCACAATACCTGCTGACCATGAAATACCTTTCGGAAATGACTGAAGAACAAACGTTGGTCATGTATTCCGGACACCCTATGGGATTATTCCCTTCGCACAAAGAAGCACCAAGAGTTGTCGTTACCAACGGAATGGTCATTCCAAACTATTCTAAGCCTGACGATTGGGAAAAATTCAATGCCCTAGGCGTTTCACAATACGGACAAATGACAGCAGGCAGCTATATGTACATCGGACCGCAAGGAATTGTCCACGGAACCACGATTACCGTCCTAAACGGATTTCGAAAAATAAAAAAATCCCCAAGCGGCAGCTTATTTGTCACTTCTGGATTAGGAGGAATGTCTGGAGCACAGCCAAAAGCCGGAAACATTGCCGGATGCGTTACCGTTTGCGCCGAAGTCAATCCTAAAATCACCCACATACGCCATTCGCAAGGTTGGATCAACGAAATTATCGAAAATATAAAAGAACTTGTTCCAAGAGTCAAAAAAGCATTAGAAAACAAAGAAATCGTTTCTATTGCTTATTTAGGAAACATAGTAGATGTTTGGGAGCGCTTTGACCAAGAAAACCTGCATATCGATTTAGGTTCCGACCAAACATCATTACACAATCCTTGGGCCGGAGGCTATTATCCGATGGGCTACTCTTTTGAAGAATCTAACGAATTGATGGCCAACGATCCTGAAAAATTCAAGACCGAAGTACAGAAAACATTGCGCCGTCACGCAGCAGCTATTAACAAACACACCGCAAAAGGAACTTATTTCTTCGATTACGGAAATGCCTTTTTATTAGAAGCTTCCCGTGCCGGAGCAGACGTGATGGCCGAAAATAATATCGATTTCAAATACCCGAGCTACGTACAAGATATCATGGGACCTATGTGTTTTGACTACGGATTCGGCCCTTTCCGTTGGGTTTGTGCTTCCGGAAAACCCGAAGACTTAGCTAAGACAGACGAAATTGCCTCAAAAGTCCTAGAAGAAATGTCGAAAACAGCGCCGATCGAAATCCAGCAACAGATGCAAGACAACATCCAATGGATTAAAGGCGCACAAGAAAACAAACTAGTCGTAGGCTCACAAGCAAGAATTCTCTATGCCGATGCTGAAGGAAGAACCAAGATTGCAGAAGCCTTCAACCAAGCCATTGCCAGAGGCGAAATTGGATACGTCGTTTTAGGCCGTGACCACCATGATGTTTCTGGCACGGATTCTCCTTACCGAGAAACCTCAAACATCTATGACGGCTCTAAATTCACGGCAGACATGGCCATCCATAATGTTATTGGCGACAGCTTTAGAGGCGCTACCTGGGTTTCGATTCACAATGGCGGCGGCGTGGGCTGGGGCGAGGTTATAAACGGTGGTTTTGGTATGGTTCTTGATGGCTCTAAAGAAGCTTCAAGACGCTTGGAATCAATGCTTTTCTGGGATGTAAACAATGGTATTTCCAGAAGAAGCTGGGCCAGAAACGACGGAGCTATATTTGCTATAAAAAGAGCCATGGAAGCGCAACCTTTATTAAAAGTTACCATCCCTAATAAAGTTGATGATGCGCTTTTAGACTTTTAATATTTTCATCAAGCAATTATGAAGAAGCTGAATAGTATTTCATTAATGTTTATGAGCCTCGGATTTTTTATTCTAGGTCTGCTTTTTGAAAATATACGATTAAAAATTGTAGTCTTATCGGCTGCCGCAATCCTAAGTATTGTTGCCGCCATAAGAAGCTTTCAAGAAAAGAAAAAGAACAAATAACACATTCATCAACACTAGGTATTAAAATAAACTGCTATGAAAACTATTAAATTATTACCCCTGCTTTTTCTATTTGCTGTCGCCTCCTGCTCCTCTGTTAGAGTTGCTACTGATTTTGACAAAAACGTCGATTTTACAAAATACAAATCATTTGCCTTTTTCAAATCCGGAGTCGATAAAGTAGAAATTTCTGATCTGGACAAAAGAAGAATCCTAAATGCTATTGATGCAGAATTGACCGCAAAAGGCTTTACAAAAAGCGAAAGTCCAGATCTATTGGTAAACATTTTTACCAAATCGCGCGAACAAGTCGATATCAACCAATTTAACGCCGGATGGGGTTACGGTTGGGGATGGGGATGGAGCCCTTGGATGTGGGGCGGACGAAGCACTACTGTTTCAACTTCTACAGAAGGAACACTATACATCGATTTGATCGATGCTAGAAAAAAAGAACTCATCTGGCAAGGTGAAGGTGTCGGCGTGCTGACACAGAACATGAACAAAAAAGACGAGCGTATCCAAGAATTCGTCAAAAAAATCTTGGCAAAATACCCGCCTGAAAAAAAATAAGCTAGAAATAACACAAAACCAAATCAAGACCGCAATCCTGTTGCGGTTTTTTTATGCCGATAACAAGACCGAGAAGCATTTTTTATGTTTTTTTAAGACTTATTTCTGCTAAAGATTTGTAATTTTACCAAAACTACAACGTTTGAAAATATGAATGCAGCATTTGAAAGCAACCCTTTGATTGATAGACTTCCTGAACATTTAAAGCAATTTATTAAACCACAGGATTATGCAGACTATACGCCTATAAACCAAGCGGTTTGGCGCTATGTGATGCGCAAAAATGTAGATTACCTTTCAAAAGTAGCACACCATTCGTATCTCGACGGACTGAAAAAAACAGGCCTAGAGATTGAAAATATCCCTAACATGTACGGAATGAACCGCATCCTAAAAGAAATAGGATGGGCTGCCGTTGCAGTCGACGGATTTATTCCCCCGAATGCTTTTATGGAGTTCCAAGCCTATAATGTCTTGGTAATCGCTTCAGACATCCGACAGTTAGAACACATCGAATATACTCCCGCTCCAGACATTATCCACGAAGGAGCCGGCCACGCCCCTATTATTGCCAATCCGGAATATGCTGAATATTTAAGACGTTTTGGTGAAATCGGCTGCAAGGCGATTTCCTCTTCTAGAGATTATGAAATGTATGAAGCCATTCGTCTCCTTTCTATCTTGAAAGAAGCCGAAGGAACACCTCAAAATGAAATCGACGCTATCGAGAAAAAAGTAGACGACCTGCAAAATGACATGGGCGAATTATCCGAAATGGCTCTTATCCGAAACTTGCATTGGTGGACTGTGGAATATGGCCTGATTGGCGATATTGACAATCCTAAAATCTACGGTGCCGGATTGCTTTCTTCTATCGGAGAAAGTGCTTGGTGCATGACCGATAACGTAAAGAAAATACCTTACGATATCAATGCAGCTTACCAAAGTTTCGACATTACGAAACCGCAGCCGCAACTATTCGTCACCCCTGATTTTGCACAATTAAGTTTGGTCTTGGAAGAATTTGCCAATAAAATGGCACTCCGAACCGGAGGTCTTTCAGGCGTCCAAAAACTCATCCAGTCAAAAGCATTGGGCACGATCGAATTGAGCACGGGAATTCAGATTTCTGGTGTTTTTACGAATGTAATCGAAAGCGACGGCAAGCCTGTCTATGTACAAACTACGGGAAAAACTGCGCTATCTTACAGAGAAAAAGAATTAGTAGGCCATTCGACATCGTATCATACTGAAGGTTTCGGCAGTCCTATAGGAAAACTGAAAGGAATCAACCTGGCGATAGAAGACATGAGTCCTAGAGACCTGCAGGCTTACGGCATTTACGAAGGCGAGCGCGTTTCGTTAGAATTCCAAGGCGATATTACCGTTACAGGAGAAATTATTACCGGAACCCGAAACATTCAAGGAAAAATCATCCTGATCAGCTTTAAAAACTGTACAGTAACCCACAATGATACCGTATTGTTCCAGCCAGAATGGGGCATCTATGACATGGCAGTAGGCAAAAAAGTAATTTCTGCTTTTTCCGGCCCGGCCGATGTCAGAAGTTTTGACCTCATCAGCCATGTGCCTTCAAGCCATACCATAAAAGCTAAAAAAAGTACAGAAAGAGAAGAACTCGAAAGCCTCTACCTGAACATTCGAAACATACGCGAAGGAAAAACCTCCTTCATGACTATCGAGAAAACATTTGAAACCCTAAAAGAAAACCACCCCAAAGACTGGCTTTTAGCTGTTGAAATTGCTGAACTTTTAGACAAAAATCACCAGACCGATTTCTTGCAGAAAGTCATCATCTATCTGGAAAAACAAAAACAAAACCGTCCAGAAGTAGCACACCTGATTTCAGGAGGACTCGAACTGATTTTTGAAAACGAAAGCGTTTAAAAAGAAATAACAAAAGAACAAGAATCGATTGGCTAAAGCAACACTTTGTCAATCGATTCTTCATTTATAGTCTTTCCGTCATATCGCAAGGTCCAGCCCATTGAATTGGTCGTAATCAGAATCTTCGAAAGCTCGCTAATCAAGCGATTTTGAGCATTCGTTTTTAAAGTCGATTTTTCAATCTTTTTCGCCAGATTAGCCTTCACCGATTTGCTGATTTTATTATAATCATCGCCCGTAAACGGATTCATTCGGCTCTGATTCACATCATAAAACTTGATATCCGGATTAATCTTGATCTCTTCCTTTGGAATATACGTAATCGTAATCGTCTTATCCTTCTCATCAATATCATATTTCATCTGGCGCAGGTCGTACGCCACCGTAACTTCAGCATTAACGATAACCAACGCCTTTTTCTCAAAAGAAATCAAGTCCATCAAATACTTGTCCTGATCTTTATACGTCAGCACTTCGGCAAAATGCCCTTCTGTCACGACCAATTTGCCAACATTTACGATACGTTCCTGAATCAGATTCGTATCATATTCTATCGTAGCGCTATCCCCTTTCTTGAATTCGCAAAAGCGAAAAGCCAAAATAATAACTACCACAATTCCCACAAAAATGAGGATTCTTCGCATCGCTTTTTTTTATAAAGTTAGAAAAATAAAATCAAGAAGCTAAAAAGAAACAAACATATCGTCCCAAAAAAGAAGTTAAAACCGAATAAAAGGAAACTGATATTGCACCGCCTGTATGCTGTTCTGCAAACCTTCCAGAAACTTCCGGTGCTGTTCAGAATCGGGATGAAAAGAACGATGCGCCAATCCCCTCTGAATCCTTTCCACTTCCTGCATCATTGAAAAAGCCGATTCTGCTACCCACGTTTCCGCAAATCGCTTCCAAATATAATCAATAGCAGTCGCGCTCGGATGAATCATGTCCTCCGCATAAAAACGATAATCGCGAAGCTCGTCCATCATGATTTCATAACTCGGGAAATAATATGCGATTTCAGGTTGCTGCGTTCTGACTTGATGGACAGCCGAAATCAAATTTGCTTTGCTCCACTGGTTTTCCACAAAACCATCCTTGATATGGCGGACCGGAGAAATCGTAAAGATTATTTTTACCTCCGGATTGATAGAAGAAACAGATTTGATCATTTCCTCAAGTCCCTGCGTAATCTCTTCTACTGAAAGAAGTATCTTTTTAAACTCCTTTTGAGGCACTTTGTGGCAATTGGCAACCAATTGTCCGTTTTCGACCCTGCGGTATACCCAAGAAGTCCCGAGCGTAATTATTAAATGCGAACAGCCCACTATAGCCTCATGAAGAAGCTTCACGTTCGAATTGAGCAGTTCTAGAAATTCGTCTTTAGAAGCCCGACTCAAATCAGAATGAACGTCAAAACAATGCCATCTTTCGTTGTGGAAGAAAACAGCACTTTCGGTAAACTGCTCCTGCAAGACAGCCTTCTGGATCATCTTATTCAACGCTAGAGGATGAAACAAGATGCCAAACGGATTAACTGCATTCTGGAATTTAAAATAATCTAGCTTTTCAGCCATATTCACCGCAAAACATGAACCCAAAGAAACCATCTTAGAATGATAATCTATCGGATGATTGCTTTTTAATATCGGAATTGGAGTAGTGAAATGCATGGGTTGAAAAATTTTAACTCAAAGATACGAAGTTGAAAAATGTAATGACTAAAAAAAATCCCCAGCTACTAAAGCTAGGGATTATAATGATTCTGATGCAGAAGCCTATTGCAATACCGGCACATAACGTCGAGGCGCTTCTCCTGCCAGCACTTTAGCTATCTGGTCTGATATGGCTCCATCAATCAAGCGATCCAGCCAGAAGAACTCTCCAGCCGAATTGATTTCCAGAAAATAATGCTCATTCTCCGGAGTAACGATAATATCTACCGCTCCGTAATTGATCTGATAGATATCCATCATCTTTAATAATTTTTCCTGTACCGATTCCGGCAGCTCATAAGGCTCCCATTGATCTAGCAGTTCTACACCTTCCCTGCGCCAGTCTACTTTGGCATTCTCCAGTTTTTGAGAATCCACGACAAACGAAAAAACAGCGTCACCTACAATCGTAATGCGCAATTCCTTCTGTTTCTCGAGCTTCTCCTGAAACTGCATCGGGCAATACTGCAAGCTATCTATCGAATCCAGATTATCTTCCGTGATAACATTCGTAAAAACCACATGTTCTACTCCTTCCTTATCGATAGCAAAAGAACTTTGCATTTTCGTAATCGCGCCCTTAGGATGCGAGCGAACAAACCTTTTCGCCTCTTCTGGATTATTTGTAATGCACGTTTCCGGAATTTTCAATCCCAAAAAAGAAGCAATTTTCATCTGCTCCTCTTTGCTGTCCAGCCTTCGGTATTGGCTGAATTTGCCAATCTGAAAACAATTCATGCTTTCCAGCATGCCAAAAAGCGTAGCCCTCACCTCTCCGTGCACAGAAGCCAAATATTCTCCTTCAAGCACGCTGCCGAGGCCGCTGCCCAAATTATGGCTCCTTCTGTACCATACTGCTGCAATATCATGCAGCGATTCCCTTTCTCCGTTATAATCAAGATAGACCTTCCATTGGCCGTCTTCATAACAGCTTGACAAGCCGTAATACAGCGGATATTGGTCTACATTAAAACGTATTCCCCTTGCATTGTATTTTTTTAGCTGTTCAGAAACAGTCGCTATAGATTCGTTATCGTTGCTATGTGTAATGATTAATATTTTCTTCATAATTTGATTCAGGGGAAAAATTTAAATAAATATAAGCCCTATTTCTTATCAGGACAATTTTGAAACTAATTTTTCAGCGATAGTCTCGCCAATAGGATACCCAAGATCCCTTTGCAGCATGCCCCACTCGCCTTGAGGATTCACTTCTAAAAAAACATAACGCCCATCCTGATGACGGATCATGTCGATAGCCCCAAAAAAGAGACCCAGCTCGCGCATCATTTTCGTGAGCGAAGCCGCAATCCCATCAGGCAATACATACGGTTCCCATCCCAAATAAATATCAGTCGCAATGCGCCAGTCCGTCTTGCCCCGTTCCGATTGGCCCGCGTTGATTTTTCCGGCAAAAAACGCACCATCCACATACACAATCCGAAGCTCGTATGCTTTAGGAATCATCTCCTGAAAAATCATCGGACAATAAATCAAGGTAGCAAGATCATCCAAATTAGATTCTTTAATCAGCGTAGTAGGAAAAAAAGGCGTATCGCCCAACATGCTGCGGGACAAAGCACCATGCAGCTTGCCGATCATCTGGCTGTTGCATTCTTCATAAAAAAAAGCCTTCACCTTTTTCTGGTCGTTCGTAAAAAGACTTTTGGGCACCTCAATACCATTACGAGCCGCTACCGACAATTGTTCGAATTTATTGTTGCTGACTTCATGATCGCGCGCCATCGGATTAAACCAAGGCACTTCTTTCAAAGACTCAAAAAAGATATTCCGCATCGTAAAATACTCTTGGAAATAAATCTCTTTAAAATCATCGTCAAGCTCTTCAGGAATCTCTGCCGTCCATAATTTGCGATACCAAACCGCTTCAATATCGGCAACGGCAATACTTTGCTCCCCTATTTGTATATGGACATTGCTTTTGGCAGTGTCAAGCGAATAGTCAAAAGATAATTTAGAAGAAAAAAGGTCTGTATTCATTCTATACGCCTCTTTCCCTAACTCTTTCAGCCTTTTCATTACTATATCTATCGTATAGTGATCATTGCTGTGTGTAAGACAAAGTATCATCAAAAAATCTGGAATTATTAAATAAAAAAAAAGCCCAAGACATTCAAATCCCGGAGCTTAAAAAAAGAAGCAACAGCATTCCTTATCAAGAACACTGTTGCTATCAATGCATTTTAAGACTTAACTCCATCCTCATCATTATCCGATGGATACTTCATCGTCTGATAAAGATCTTTGATTCTGCTAGTGATGATTTGGCCTGGACCATCTTCACCATCAGATGGAAATTTTAAAGTTACGGCGTCAGTACCACCGTTAATTTTTTCTAGCTCCTTCTCAGGCACTTGGCTTTCCAAGAAATTAGCAAAGAAAGGCTTCTTTAATTTTTTTTCATTTTCCATAGTAATACTAATTTGGGATTAATAATATGTTTATTTTTCAGTCCTAAGATAAAAAAAATTACACTACAAAAACTACCTGAATACAGGTAAATTAAAAATTTAACATATTTATTGACAATTAGTTAGTAGCACACAAGTAAGAAATAGCCCACAATCCCTTTATTTAGTCAACTCCCATAAAATTCTTCTGTTGTAAAAAATAATTACAACCTACGGAAATTATTTTTCCTCTTGAGGAAACCTTTTTGCTCCCTTTCCAAACTAATTTGCCGCTTTCCGAAATCAACTATCCTCCATCCGAAATTCCTTTGCCACTTTCCAAAGCTCATTTTACGCCTTCCGAAACTAGTTTTCAACTTACGGAAATTGCTTTGTCGTATTCCGAAGCCTATTTTTCGCCTTTCGAAACTAGTTTTACCCTTACGGAAATTACTTTGTCGCTTTCCGAAGCTTATTTTCCGCCTTCCGAAACTAGTTTTACCCTTACGGAAATTACTTTGTCGCTTTCCGAAGCTCATTTTCCGCCTTCCGAAACTAGTTTTACCCTTACGGAAATTACTTTGTCGCTTTCCGAAGCCTATTTTCCGCCTTCCGAAACTTCCAAAATCAAAAATCTTCCCTCCTAAATCCCCCCCTGTCCTATTTTGCCCCCAACATTGTCTAATATGCAACCTTTCGGTTTACTTAATTGCAGCTACATTTGTCATAACAAAAACAAAATCAATCATTAAAAAAAGTAAGCAATGGAAAATCCAAAACAACCTATTACAGTAGCTGCAACCGTAAAAGCACCGATTCAAAAAGTATGGCAAAGCTTTACGGCACCAGAACATTCCGTAAACTGGAGCTTTGCCTCAGACGACTGGCATGCGCCAGAAGCCGAAAATGATTTAAGAACCGGCGGAAAGTTCAGAACCAAGATGGCCGCAAAAGACGGCAGTATGAGCTTCGATTTTGTAGGAGTGTACACCAATGTAGAAAACCACAAAAAAATCGAATACAAGCTAGGAGACGGCCGTTTCGTAAGCATTTCCTTTGAAGACCTCGGAGACAGCGTAACCGTAACCGAGACTTTCGATCCAGAAAACACGCATCCTGTCGAATTTCAAAAAGCAGGCTGGCAAGCTATCATGGACAATTTCAAAAAATATACAGAAACATTATAACCTTACTAATCAAAAAATAAAGACATGGCAAAAGAATTTTGGGTCAATCTTCCCGTAAAAGAGATAAGCAAGTCAAGAGCATTTTTCAAAGCAATTGGCTTTACAGAGAACGCGCAGTTTAGTGAAAATCCTACTATGGCCTCCTTTTTTTTAGGAGACAAGAACGTAGTCGTTAACTTCTTTCCTGAAGACCTTTTTAAGAGCTTTAGCAATACTGAAATTGCAGACACAACAAAAGGCACCGAAGCCCTCTTTTCTATCGATGCACAGTCTCCTGCCGAAGTAGACGAAGTCGCAAATAAAGCAGTAGCAGCCGGAGCAAAATTATACGCAAACCCAGGCGAGAAAGACGGCTGGATGTACGGCTGCGGTTTCAGCGACCTCGACGGCCACCGCTGGAACGTACTCTATATGGATTTTAGCAAAATGCCAAAACAATAAACCTATTACCAATAAAAAAGCCACAACGTAACTGTTGTGGCTTTTTTTATATTCAGACGAACTTCTATTTCACAAAATCTTTCGCTTTCTCTAAAGCCTCTGGAATACCTCCAGCGTTCTTTCCTCCCGCAGTCGCAAAGAAAGGCTGTCCGCCCCCGCCGCCTTGGATATATTTGCCCAACTCCCGTACGACCTGTCCAGCGTTCAAGTTCTTTTCGGCTACCAGCTCTTTCGAGATATAGCATGTCAGCATTGGTTTTCCTTCCTCTGCCGTAGCCAGTACCAAGAAAAGGTTGTTTCCAAGAGTTCCCAATTCATAAGCCAGATCTTTAGCCCCTTCCGGATTCAGATCGACCTGTTTTGCTAAGAATTTAATACCATTGATTTCCTCTATTTCTGAAGCCAATTCCCCTTTCAGGTTTTTCGCTTTTTCTTTCAATAAAGCTTCAAGCTGTTTTTTCAGCCTAGCATTCTCTTCCTGCAACGAAACCACTGCCTTGATAGAATCCTGCGGATTTTTCAATGCCTCTTTTATCTCTTTCAGCGTATTTTCCTGCGAAGCAAAAAATTCTTTTACGCCTTCATTCGTAATCGCTTCGATACGGCGTATTCCTGCCGCAACAGCACCTTCGCTCACGATCTTGAAGTACCAGATGTCTGCCGTGTTTTTCACGTGGATACCGCCGCAAAGCTCCATGCTTTCTCCGAATTTTATCGCTCTTACGTTATCGCCATACTTCTCTCCAAACAAAGCCATAGCGCCTTCTTCCACAGCTTGTTTAAACGGAATGCTTCTTCTTTCAATCAGCGGCAATTGTTCTTGGATTCGTGCATTGACAAAATCCTCCACTTCCTTTAATTCCTCATCCGTCACTTTAGCAAAATGCGAAAAGTCAAAACGAAGATGGTTTGGCGCCACCAAAGAACCTTTTTGTTCTACATGCGTTCCTAACACATGTCGCAAAGCTTGGTGCAATAAGTGAGTAGCCGAGTGATTGCTCGCCGATTCGCTTCGTAATTTTGTATTGACCAGCGCCATGAATTTCCCTTCTGGATTCTCCGGAAGTTCTTTTGCAAAGTGCAAGATCAGGTTATTTTCTTTTTTCGTATCGATGATTTCGATTGCCTGATTAGGCGTAAACAATGTTCCTTTATCGCCAACCTGACCTCCGCCTTCTGGATAAAAAGGTGTAGCATCTAAAACAATCTGGTA
This sequence comes from Flavobacterium endophyticum, assembly GCF_003634455.1. Lineage (GTDB taxonomy): Bacteria > Bacteroidota > Bacteroidia > Flavobacteriales > Flavobacteriaceae > Flavobacterium > Flavobacterium endophyticum. Next base: position 768,674 of record NZ_RBLC01000001.1, read on the forward strand.
AAGCTTACCGTCTTTTTTAGAATCTACTTTTCTATATCTCGTAATTTTGACTTCCTTTTCCACTTCGTCATATCCTACGAAAGTTTCCGTATTTCCATCTACCAAAATCGTCCAGTCGTCTGTAGAAGTTTCTGATGCAGCGCGCGAACGATCTTTCTGCTTTTGCAATTCGGCATCGAACTCTTTTTCGTTATACGACATTCCTTTCTCTTTCAAGATCAAGGCTGTCAAGTCTTTCGGGAAACCAAACGTATCATACAATTCAAATGCCTTAGCACCTGAAACCTCTTGTACTTTAGTTTCTTTCACTACGTTTTCAAGCAACTGTAATCCCTGGTCTAACGTTCTCAAGAAAGAGTTCTCTTCTTCTTTGATGACATTCGTAACCAAATTCTGCTGTGTCTTGATTTCCGGAAAGAATTCGCCCATCTGGTTGGCTAAAACAGCCACCAATTTATAAATGAACGGCTCTTTCGTATTCAAGAAAGTAAATCCGTAACGGATAGCACGACGCAAAATTCTTCGGATGACATAACCCGCCCCGGTATTCGAAGGTAACTGTCCGTCAGCAATTGCAAAAGCAACGGCACGAACGTGATCTACAATAACGCGGATTGCAATATTCGTCTTGTTTTGCTCTTCGCTTATATCCTTAACTTCGTTGGAAGTATACTTGTAACCTGTAATTTTCTCAACTTCTTCAATCAATGGTGTAAAGACATCCGTATCATAATTAGACGTTACGCCTTGCAAAGCCATACACAAGCGCTCAAATCCCATACCCGTATCCACGTGCTGCGCTGGCAATTTCTCAAGAGAACCATCCGCTTTACGGTTGAATTCCATAAAAACGTTATTCCAGATCTCCACTACTTGCGGGTGATCGTTATTGACCAAGCTTTTTCCTGAAACCTGTGCTTTCTCTGCCTCGCTTCGCAAATCCACATGAATTTCTGAACACGGACCACAAGGACCTTGCTCACCCATTTCCCAAAAGTTGTCTTTCTTATTTCCAAGAATGATGCGGTCTTCATCAATCAATGTTTTCCAGATGTCCCAGGCCTCTTGGTCAAATGGCACGTTCTCGGCAGGATTACCTTCAAAAACAGAAACGTACAAATTCTCTTTCGGAATTTTATAAACTTCTGTCAGCAATTGCCAAGCCCAGTTGATGGCTTCTTTTTTGAAATAATCGCCAAAGCTCCAGTTCCCCAACATTTCGAACATCGTATGGTGGTAGGTATCAAAACCAACATCCTCCAAATCATTGTGTTTTCCAGAAACACGAAGACATTTTTGGGTATCCGCAATTCTTTTGCTTTTCGGAACGGCATTCCCCAAAAAGTATTCCTTGAACTGGGCCATCCCAGAATTGTTAAACATCAAGGTCGGGTCGTCTTTGAGCACGATTGGCGCAGAAGGCACGATCAAATGGCCGCGTTCTTCGAAAAATTGTAAAAATTGCTTTCTGATATCCTGTGATTTCATCTGAAATTGGGTTTTATGATCTTTAAGTTAGGATTCAACGCTTTAGGAAGCCATCGTACCCTTCACTATTTTAAAATTGCTTTTCTAAAAAATAAATAAGGCGAACCAATGAAACATTTATTAAATTTGTTCGTCTAACATTGTAACTGTTTGTAATTTATTCTACGTACAACTGGTTATAAAGTTATAACTTTAGTTATACAAAAAGTGCAAAAGTAGCATATTTTAAAATATGAAGAAGGTAAAATATTATTACGATACCGAAAATTTAGCCTACCGAAAAATCAAGCCGAAGAAAGGACAAAAACTAGGCGTAATTGCCTTATTTTTATTAGCTTCCGGATTGTTTGGGTTCTTGTGTTTCGTAATCTTGATTAATACCCCGTTCTTTGAAACGCCTAAAGACCGATTGCAAGCGCGCGAAATCGAAAACATGAAAATCAACTACGCCATCCTGAACAAAAAGATGGATCAGATTGACGAGGTTTTAGAAAATGTTGCCGAACGCGATAACAATTTATACCGTGTCTATTTCAACTCTTCGCCTATTCCTGAAGAACAGCGAAAAGCAGGCTTTGGCGGTGTCAATCGCTATAAAGCTCTTGAAGGATATGACAATTCCGAACTCGTTGTCAGTACGACAAAACGCGTCGATGTCATATCAAAAGAATTAGTAATCCAGTCCAAATCTTTAGATGAAATCTTGAAATTAGCGAAAGAAAAAGAAAAATTATTATCTGCAATTCCAGCCATACAGCCTGTCAAGAATGAACAGCTAAAGCAGATGGCTTCTGGGTTTGGATATAGAAGCGACCCGTTTACGAAAATTAGGAAGTTTCATGCCGGGATGGATTTTTCGGCTAAAACAGGAACTCCGATTTATGCTACAGGAGATGGCGTTGTGGAACGTGCTGATAACACCGCGTCAGGTTATGGAAACCATATCGTAATTCGGCACGGATTTGGATATGAAACTTTATACGGACATTTGAGCAAATACAAAGTAAGGGCCGGACAGCATGTGAAACGAGGCGACATCATCGGATATGTAGGAAGCACCGGACGTTCCGAAGCGCCACACTTGCATTATGAAGTCCATAAAAACGGAGAAGTCGTAAACCCTTTGAATTTTTATTACGGAAATATTTCGGCGGCAGAATTTGCAGCCATATCAAAATTAGCGAACCAAGAAAACCAATCTTTAGATTAATGCATTTAGACTTATCGCCAGACAAAAGATATTACAGCATTGGAGAATTAGCCAAGGCATTTGACGTGAACGCTTCGCTTATCCGCTTTTGGGACAAAGAATTCGACATCCTTAAACCCAAAAAAAATGCAAAAGGAAACCGTATGTTTACGCCCGAAGACGTAAAAAACCTCCAGCTGATTTATCACTTGGTTAAAGAACGCGGCTTTACGCTCGACGGTGCCAAAACGCATTTAAAAGAAGGCCAGAAAAAGACATTGGACAAGTTTGAGATTATCAGCAAATTGGAATCGATAAAAATGCAGCTGACCAACATTAAAAACGAATTATAGCGTTACGCTTTAGTAAATAGAAAACAAATCAATAAATAAATAAACTCTAAAAACAAAAACAAATGAGAAAATGGCTAATACCTGTAGGAATTATTATTGTAATAATAGTAATTATTGGATTCTGGGTTGTCGGAATTAAAAATACGGCATTGAAACACAATCAGGCTGTTTCAAAAGAATGGGGAAATGTAGAAACTACCTACCAAAGAAGAAATGACCTTATTGGCAACTTAGTAAATACCGTAAAAGGAGCTGCTGATTTTGAAAAAGGAACTTTGACGGCTGTTGTTGAAGCTCGTGCAAAAGCAACTTCTATAACTATTGACCCAAGCAACGTTACTCCTGAGCAAATGGCACAATTCCAACAAGCTCAGTCTAATGTTTCTTCAAGTCTTTCTAGATTGTTGGTTTCTGTTGAGGCATATCCGCAATTGAAAGCAAACGAAAATTTCTTGAAATTACAAGATGAATTGGCTAGCACAGAAAACCAAATCCTGACTGCTAGAACTCGCTTCAATGAGCAAGTTCAGATTTACAACGGTTATGTTCTTAGCTTCCCAAACAGCATGTTCCTAGGTGGTTCATACCCTGAAAAACCATATTTTAAATCAGTTGAAGGCGCTGAAAAACCTGTAGAAGTAAAATTCTAAAAACAAAAACTCAATGTCAAAAGTAGAAGATTTCCTAACTCCAGAAGAGGAGAGCGAGATTGTGAAAGCCATTTCGCAAGCCGAAAAAAACACTTCGGGAGAAATAAGAGTCCACATTGAAAATCATAATGAAAAACCTCCGCTCGAAAGGGCCCAGGAGGTTTTTAATTTTTTGGGTATGGACAATACGCTGATGCGAAACGGCGTGCTGTTTTATGTAGGCGTTTCAGACCATACCTTTGCTATTATAGGCGACGAAGGGATTCACAAGGTAGTTGAAGAGGATTTCTGGGACTGTACGAAAGACACCGTTATTTCTCATTTCAAAGAAAAGAAATACAAAGACGGATTGGTTGCCGGAATTTTAAGAGCCGGTGAAAGATTACAGCAGTATTTTCCTTTTAGCAATGACGACTCTAATGAATTATCTAACGAAATATCTAAAGGATAAATGAAACTTTTCTCTATAAAAAAAAACTATTCCTTATCCTTTTTTTTAGTACTGCTCATTCAGGCTGTCGGATATTCGCAGTTTAATATTCCGCCCAAACCTGATTTCCAGACTAGCGTATATGATTATGCTAAAATTCTGAGCAACTCTGAAAAAACCGATTTGGAAGCAAAGCTTATTCGCTATTCCGATTCGACTACTACGCAGATTGTAGTCGTTACCGTTGAAACTATAAATGGTGAAGATATCGGCCTGCTGGCTCCTAAATGGGGGCACGCTTGGGGCGTTGGACAAGCAAAAGAAGATAATGGTATTTTTATCCTTTTGGCAGTAAAAGAAAGAAAAATTCAGATTGCGCCAGGCTATGGCGTTGAAGACCGTCTGACAGCAGGAATTACTGGAGAATTGACCCGAAATATAATCATTCCCGAATTTAAAGCGGGAAGTTATTATAGAGGGCTGGACAAAGGTGCCGATGCTATTTTTGATGTCTTAAAAGGAAAATACAAAGGAACGCGGAAACAAGACAAAGAAGAATCTAACCCAGGAGGACTGATCTTTTTTATAATTATTTTTATCGTTATCATCGTTATCATTTCTAAAAATAAAAATAACAGAAACGGAGGCAATCGCGGAGGCGGATTAGACCTATCCGACATCATTATCTTGAGCAGCTTGGGCCGTGGCTTTGGAGGAGGTTCTTCCGGAGGAGGCTTTGGCAGCGGCGGTGGTTTTGGTGGCGGAGGCGGTGGCTTCGGTGGAGGTTTCGGCGGCGGCGGCTTTAGTGGCGGCGGCGCTGGAGGAAGCTGGTAACAGCTAAACATAAAACAAAAAAGACTGCAAATTGCAGTCTTTTTTTTATAGCTAAATCGTTCTAAATTAATACAACAACGTTTGGATGGCATGAGCTGGAATCACGACTTCTGATTCTGATTCGTTTACAAACAATTTATATTTTATTTCATTGTCTGATTGGTTCATCACGACAGTTACCATTTCTCCGTTAGCATTCTGGAATGAAGTGCTCAACAATTGGCTTCTGCTGGCTGCCGTACTTACTCTTTTTGCCTCTGGGCGGATAAATTTTGAGAAATGCCCGATGTAATAATACGATGGCGTATAAATCAATTTTCCAGCCGCTATATCCCCGTGGATTGGCGCAAAACAGAAATTAGAAACATGGTTAGGCCCTCCTTTTTCATCTAAAAGAATATTCCAATCAGTCCAAGCAACTGTTCCATTGTTGAAATCATTGATCATATTGATTCCGTAACGCTCAGCATTCGCCCAAAATTGATAACGCGCTGGATTAAAAGCTTCGATACAACCTTCGGTAAACATTAGTTTTTTATCCGGAAATGAGTCGGCAACTAGTTTTACATTATCAAACATCGGCTTGCCGCCATTCCAAGTTTCATACCAGTGAAAACCCATTCCCCATGCATATTTCGATGCTTCAGGATCTGAATAAATAGTATTGGCACGCTGTACCATCAAATCTCTGTTGTGGTCCCAAACGACTATTTTTTTATTTTCGAAGCCATTTTTTTCCATGGTAGGGCCAAGATACTTTTTCAAGAAATCTCTTTCTTCTTCTGCCGTAAAAATACAAGATTCCCATGTCTGGGTTGCCATTGGCTCATTTTGCACGGTTATTCCCCAAATCGGAATCCCTTCCTTTTCATAAGCTTTGATGAATTTCACATAATAATTTGCCCAAGCCTGATAAAATTCTGGAGCCAACTTGCCGCCTTTCAGCATGCTTTTCGAATCTTTCATAAAAGCTGGCGGGCTCCAAGGACTTGCATACAGCGTCATCTCTTTTCCGGCTGCTTTCAGTGCTTCCTTGATTAAAGGAATCCTGAACTTTTTATCGTGATCGATCGAAAACGACTTTAATTCTTTGTCATTTTCATCGACATAGGTATAGCTCGCACTGCTAAAATCAGAACTGTGGATGGTCGTCCTGATTAAAGAATAGCCAATACCTTTTTCCTTGCTGTAATAGGCGTTCAAGAATTCTTTCTGCTGCTCTTTTGTAAGCTTTGCATACACTTCGGCGCTGGCATCTGTAATAGCCCCGCCAATTCCCATAAAAGTCTGGAATTGCTTGTTCGGATTTACAAAAACCGAAACTTCGTTTTCTAAAGGTTGTTTTGAAGGCCTGAATTCAAGATTTGTTGCTGATGGTGACAGCCTCAACTCGGTATTTTCTGCCGTGGTATACACCTTGATTTTTTTTCCGCTTGCTGAAAATGGCTTGTTCTTCGAATTCTGGCTGAATCCGGCAAAACAAGTCAGCGCCAACAAGACACTTACTACTTTTTTTCTCATTTGAATATTTAATTTTGGTTTGCTAATTTACCAAATTGAATATTAAAATTTCTTAAAAGCTGTCCTTAAAAACCAAAACCGCCTTCCTCTTTTTTCTTTCCTCCAAATTTTTCAATCTTATACGTCAGCGAGAACATGGCATACCTTTTCAAAACCGTATTTTGGATATCTTGAATTGATTCTGGATTGATATATCTTACGGCACTTTGATTCTGATTCAGCACATCATATACTTTTACTTTAAACAGCAGCTTGTCGTCCATAAAATTATAGCCAAGGCTAGTATTCAGCAGGTAGAAGTCTTTTTTGTAGCCATCCGAAATATTTGAATTGTAAGTATACCCGAAGTCATTCCCGAAAACAAAATGCTTTGGCCAATGGCTCGTTGTCTGTACCTTGAAGTTATGAGTAAAATTAGAAGAGCTTTTTACCGAATAATTCGTGTAATCTGTCATATTTAAAGAATAGGTGTACGACGGCTCGATTGTCAGCAATTCGCCATAATCCCATCCTACGCTAACTTGTTGTTCGAGGGTAACACCTCTTGCTTCGTACAAGGCATTATTTGTCAATCCTTTGTTTAGATTAAAGTTTGTGTTGGCGCCTAAACTAAACCTAAATGTATTTTGTTCTTTTTTTATAGACTTGCTCCAATTCAAACCTCCATAGCTATAATACGTATCATTTATGTTCTGGTAGTCCGCTCGATTTATCAAATCAGTAGGATTAAAAACTCTTGAAAAAACAATCTGCTGTTCGTAATAATTAAATCCTGCGTACAGATAAAAACCTGATTTCGAAGCGTAGTCGTAGTTGTTGAAATTCAAATGAAAATTATGGTTTTTTGTCGGCTTCAAATTCGGATTACCCGTAACTTGATACAACGGATCTGTCAAATCGACAACTGGAAGGATCTGCGCTGCTGTAGGCAATTGAACATCAAAATTATAGTTTATATACAACGATTTTGATTTGGAAATCCTATAATTGAACCAAGCATTTGCAGACGGATATACATAATTTTTATCTATGTTGCTTGTCGTTCCATTATACAGCGACGTATTTTCCATAGTGATGACTTTCGTACCGAGCGTAATTCCTCCTGCATATTTGTTCTTTCTTAGGCTCAAGGAAGCATTCGGATTCAGCGTGCGTGTCTTTGACATGAGATTATAAGAAAGCAGGTTATTAAACTCTGAATACTGACCAGAGGCTTCATTCAGATTGAAGGTCGACTTGCCATTGTCATAGTCTTTCCACTCATAGGAGGTCCTGACTGTCAACGTCAAAGAATCCGTTATCGGTTCTGAATATCCTATTCGAGTATAATAGGTATTGTCTTTTATATCATCGAATACTCTTTGGCGGCGAATATCCTCTGTCCTGTCGGGATCTTGAAAGAAATACGTTTCAGAGTTTGTGATATTGTCCCTGTCATTACTTTTGTTGGTATTGTTAAACGTAAAACCAAAGTTTCTTCCTTTCTTCTTGAACCTTTTGTGAAGGTACATTTCGTTTCCGAAACTAGACGACGCGTTGTTAGTCTTTGCAGAGTTGGTGCTTTCGTTCACCAAACCTAAATTATTAGTTGAAGATTGTTCCGAGAAATCTTTCGAAATCGAATTGCTTTTCACCAAACTTGGACGTACAGACAGCGTCAATAATGAGTCGATTTTATACTCAAATTCAAGATTAAAATTATGTCCGTCGCTTGTTCTTCGTGTCGTACCTTTTGATTCTGTTATAAAAGTGCTGTTCGTTCCGTCTTCAGATGTTAGAAGATTTTCCGTCCTGCTTCGAGTATCGTTATCGGTTTTAGAATTGGTGTAAAAATAACTTCCGTTAGGCTCCAATTTCTTGAACCATTCATCGACAAAATTAAGGCCTATCATGCTCGACTGCGTAATTCCTTCATTGCCGCCGCCGAAATTCATCCCGTCTATTCCAAACGAACCATTGCCGTTTACATATGTATTTCGCCCGCCGCCCATGGCATCGAAAATTTCGTCCATAGAAAAGCCTACTGAATTGATATTATTTGAAGAAGCCAATACGCTGATTTTCTGCTTGTCCTTGAAATAATTTACAAGACCGCTGGATTCGTATCTTTTATCCGTTCCATAACCGCCCGTAAATTTCCCAAACAAACCTTTATTCTTGTCTTCTTGGATTGTAATGTTGATACTTTTGTTATTGGAACTTGCGCCATCGCCGGACAATTTTTCTTCTTTAGTCTTTGTATCCGAAACTTGGATTTTGTCAATGATTTCCGAAGGAAGATTTTTTATGGCTACTTTTCCATCTTTCCCGAAAAACGATTTTCCATTCACGAGAAATTCGTTTACCTCTTTTCCGTTTACCTTGATCTTTCCGTCCTTGTCAATTTCTACTCCTGGAAGCTCTTTCAGCAAAGCTTCTACATTGGAATCGGGACGAACCTTAAATGAGGAAGCATTGAATTCTAACGTATCGTTCTTGATTCGGATTGGCGGTGCTTCGCTTACGATAACAACTTCTCCCAAGTTTGTGACAGCGTCAGAAACAAAAACGTCGCCCAAGTCGATATCCGATGTCAATTTTGGATATTCCTTTTCCCAAGTCTGATAGCCTAAAGAGGCTACCTTCACTACAAAAGGCTGATTGATTTTTTTGACTGTAATTAAAAAGTTACCGTTCTTGTTTGTAATCGTATAATCAATTACTGTGGAGTCTTTTGCAGAAGTAATATAGACCGTTGCTGATTCAATCGGCTTATTCACTTCTTTACTGATTGCTTTTCCTTTGATTGTAAAAGAATTTTGCCCAAATGCTGCATACGAAAGCAGGGCAAAGAGAACATGGAGGATGATTCTTGGCATTAAGTTAGTTTTTTGATTGATGATTGTAAGAAAATAAAACTGCGAATTACAACTTTTATTGTCAAAAGAAATAATTTCTTACATAATTTTTAACAAACTGTATAAAAAACCTCACATTCAAAAATAACTCAAAGATTTTTTGTATGACAAAAAAAGGGACTGCTAGAAAGCAATCCCTTAGTTCGTTTAAAATTTTAAACTATTATTTTTCTCTGATGTAAATATCAATTGGCACTCCTGAGAAATCCCAGTTTTCACGGATTTTATTTTCTAAAAATCGTTTGTAGGGTTCTTTTACATATTGCGGCAGGTTGGCAAAAAACACAAACTGCGGCGTAGGCGTTGGCAATTGCATGCAGAATTTGATTTTCACATACTTCCCTTTTAAAGCTGGCGGTGGATAATTTTCTATGATTTTCAGCATGTGGTCATTGAATTTCGAAGTTGCGATTCGCTGCTTTCTGCTTTCAAAAACTTTTACCGTTTCTTCCAACGCCTTCAACAAACGTTGTTTTGTCAAAGCCGAAGTAAAGATAATCGGCACGTCTGTAAACGGCATTAATTCTTTACGGATTTTTGCTTCGTATTCTTTTGTCGACATGGTATCTTTTTCAACCAAGTCCCATTTATTGACCAAAATAACGACGCCTTTTCTATTTTTCTCGGCCAGCCAGAAGATATTCTGATCTTGTCCTTCAAATCCTCTTGTAGCATCGATTATCAAGATACAGACATCAGAATGCTCAATCGCACGAACAGAACGCATTACAGAATAAAATTCTAAATCTTCTTTTACTTTTGCCTTGCGTCGGATTCCCGCCGTATCGACTAAATTGAATTCAAATCCAAAACGGTCAAATTTGGTATCGATTGCATCACGAGTAGTTCCTGCAATATCAGTCACGATATATCTGTCTTTCCCAATCAAGGCATTGATAAAGCTTGATTTTCCTGCGTTCGGACGTCCAACAACTGCAAAACGAGGCAATTCTAGCTCTTCTTTTGTAGGCTCTGGTTTTTCAGGAAATGCTTCAATCAATGCATCTAACAATTCTCCTGTTCCACTGCCCGAAATACTGGCAAACGTATAATAATCTCCCAATCCGAGGTTATAGAACTCAACTGCATCTTTTTCGCGCATGGCGTTATCCACCTTATTTACGGCGAGCAAGACAGGTTTTGTTACTTTACGAAGCAATTTTGCAACAGCATCATCCATCGGCGTAATGCCTTCTTCGACATCAACAACAAAAATAATAACGTCGGCCTCATCGATTGCCAATTCGACCTGCTTTCTAATTTCGCCTTCAAAAACGTCTTCAGAACCGCGAACATAACCGCCAGTGTCAATAACAGAAAACTCTTTTCCATTCCATTCGCTTTTCCCGTAATTTCTGTCACGGGTAACACCCGATACAGAATCTACGATAGCTTCTCTTCTTTGAATCAACCTATTAAAAAGTGTTGACTTTCCTACATTTGGCCTTCCAACAATGGCAACGATATTGTTCATATTATTTTTTGAAATATTTTGCAAAGGTACGTTTTTTGTTTCAAGTAAAAAGTGTAAAGTTAAAGGTTGTTGTTTTGGCCTCATTTCTAGACAGAGCTTTAACGACAATTTAGCATTTTCATCAAAATAAAAACAGTAATTTGGTGTTATAGATTTCAAGATGGATTTTGATAAAAACATAAAGCTTCGCCCTAAATTTGAGCAGTTTTCACCAAAGACAATTGATGAAATCAAGTTGTCGTATGAAAAAGTGAAAACGTTCGAATCGGAAGATTTTAAATTCAAAGATGCTGGAAACCACATCTGGCTGGGCGTTGGATTGTTCCGAAGAGAATACTGGTCGCCATCACTTCACATCGAATTAGATATGTATGAAGACGGCAGAACCTACGTAAAAGGAATGTTTGGACCTGACCCGGTCTTATGGTTTATCTTTTTGGCGATGCACTTTATTGTCGGAGGATTATTTATCCTTTTCGGAATTATTGCTTATTCGAAATGGACATTTTCACAGTCGAATGAATTTGACTTAGTCGTGATGTTCGCGCTTTTGAATGCGTGGCTCCTGCTCTATTTTATCGCACGACTAAACAGAAAAAAAGGAGCTACCCAAATGCGGGAACTCCTTTCGCTAGCCAATAAAATTATTGCCTGATTATCTATTGTTGTAGCCGAATCGTTTTAGCTGATACGCGCTATTTCTCCAATCTTTGTTGACTTTCACATACAATTCAATATGAATCTGCTTTCCGAAGAACTTTTCTAAATCTTCTCGCGACTGCATTCCAACTTTTTTCAACGCAAGGCCTTTGTGTCCGATAATAATTCCTTTCTGCGTATCGCGTTCGACCATGATTACCGAACGGATTCGGATAATATTTTCATCTTCTAAAAATTCTTCTGTCTCTATTTCTACAGAATACGGAATTTCTTTTTCGTAATTGATCAAGATTTTCTCACGAATGGTTTCATTCACAAAGAAACGTTCGGGCTTATCTGTCAATGCATCTTTTGGATAAAAAGGTGGCGATTCTGGCAAAAGATCAATAATTCGCGCAAATACTTCTTTTACATTAAAGTTTTCTAAAGCGGAAATAGGGTGGATTTCTGCATTAGGCACTTTTTCTTTCCAAAGCGCAATCTGTTCTTCTAACTGGTCTTGGTTCGATTTGTCAATCTTATTTAAAAGCAATAATACCGGAATCTTCGCATGGATGATCTTATTAAAAAAAGCTTCATCCTTTAGTTCCTTCTCGCCTATTTCGACCATGTAGATTAAAATATCGGCATCTTCAAAAGCAGATTTTACGAAATCCATCATCGAAGACTGCAATTCATAAGCTGGCTTGATGATTCCTGGCGTATCCGAAAGCACGACTTGAAAATCTTCTCCATTTACGATTCCTAAAATCCTATGGCGTGTTGTTTGTGCTTTTGACGTAATTATGGACAGCCTTTCTCCAACAAACGCATTCATTAAGGTCGATTTTCCAACGTTAGGATTACCAATAATATTTACAAAACCTGCTTTATGTGACATCTCAAAAATAATTTATGCTGCAAAGGTAATCATATCAGTCCAATAGAAGAAATAAAACATTTTTCATAAAAACGCTTGTTTTTCAAGATAATCGTTGTAAATTTGCACCCGAAACATCGCGGGATAGAGCAGTAGGTAGCTCGTCGGGCTCATAACCCGAAGGTCACTGGTTCGAGTCCAGTTCCCGCTACTAAGTTTATTGAGGTTTTGCCCAATAACAAAGACATATTGAGAATACAAACGCACATCGCGGGATAGAGCAGTAGGTAGCTCGTCGGGCTCATAACCCGAAGGTCACTGGTTCGAGTCCAGTTCCCGCTACTAAGAAAGCCACTAATAAAAATTAGTGGCTTTTTTTATTTCGATACTTTCTAGTTTTCTTATTCTGAAACCTTCACGATTACTTTTCCAACACTTCTGGCCGTTTCAACATACACATGGGCATCTGCTAATTTCTCAAAAGGAAACGTTTTTGAAACATGTGCTTTAAGGATTCCTTTTTCTAAAAGAGAAGCAACTGTCTTCATGTCTTCACCGCTAGAATGTACCATAATAAAATAGCCATCTACTTTTTTTGCTTTTGCTTTTTCAACCAGCTGTTCGTTTAATCCAGACGGAATGCTAATCAAGGTGCCGCCTGGCTTGATTACTTCTAAAGAGCGGTCGATATTGTCTCCTCCGATAGTATCCAATACAAAATCGATATCTTTTACGACATCTTCAAAAGGCTGTGCTTTATAATCCAAATGTTCATCAGCGCCAAGCGATAGCACAAAATCTTTGTTGCTTGCAGAAGACGTACCGATGACATACGCTCCAAAATGTTTCGCAATCTGCACTGCAAAATGTCCTACTCCTCCAGAAGCCGCATGAATCAGTACTCGGTCGCCTGCTTTTATCTTTGCATTCGTAATTAGTGCCTGCCAAGCCGTAAGAACCGTAAGTGTTGCTGCTGCCGCTTCGTCAAAAGAGATGTTATTTGGCTTTAGTGCCAATTGTGATGCCGGAGCTGCCACATATTCGGCATACGCTTTTCCGTGTCCGGGAAAATTAACCATTCCGAAAACCTCATCTCCCTTTTTAAAAAGTTCAGATTTAGACTCGACCACAACCCCTGAAACATCCCAACCGAGAATTATCGGACTTTCATCTTTTATTTTTCCATAAGTCCCATTTCCCTTTCGCGTCTTGATATCTACCGGATTGATACTGATTGATTTTGTTTGTATTAAAACTTCACCCTCTGTAATAGTAGGGATAGGTACTTCTGAAACGATCAAATTTTCAACTGCTCCAGGCTCTTTTAAAATTATTGCTTTCATTGTTACTGTATTTTAAAGCAAATTTATACTGATAAATTTAATACTATTGGTATAATATTTCCAAAATGCAGTACATTTGCATCATGAGAAAAGAAAATCTACATCAGCCGTTTTCCATTACTTATATGTCTTTGGATGTATGTCCGAAACAAGAACACACGCATACTTTCTTTGAACTCGTGTATGTTATTTCCGGAACTGGTAAACAGTGCATCAACCAGAATAAATTTAGCTATTTCGCCGGACATATGTTTTTGATTACTCCAGAAGATTGCCATTCTTTTGAAATTGAAACGACTACTGAATTTTTATTCCTCCGCTTCAATGATATCTACATCCAAAATGGCGGCTTGCCTACCGAAAACATCAAGCGGCTTGAATATATCTTGCAGAATGCCAACCATCAGCCTGGGTGTATCTTAAAAAACCAAATCGACAAAAGCTTGGTAAAGCCAATGGTAGATGCAATCGTAAGAGAATCCATAAACGCCGATCTTTTCAACAAGGAGCTTATTCATCAATTGGTAAATACGCTTATTATTATTGTTGCCCGAAATATCGCCAAATACCTTCCGGAACAAGTAAATACCAGCACCGAAGAAAAAGCAATGGACATTCTGCAATACATCCAGAGCAATATTTACCATCCTGAAAAACTCAAAGCAGAAAACATCAGTACGAAATTCGGCATCTCAAATGCCTATCTGGGCAAATATTTCAAACGCCATACGAACGAAACCATGCAACAGTATATTGCTACATACAAAACCAAGCTCATCGAGCACCGATTACAGTTTAGCGACAAACGCATCAACGAGATAGCAGATGAATTCGGATTTACTGACGAAAGCCATCTCAGTAAGTTTTTTAGGAAACAAAAAGGAAGCAGTCCGAAAGCCTACCGAAAGGCAATCAGAATGTAATTGTTAGGTAATTTACGATTTGTAAAATTTAGGATAACTAAAAAGATAGTCACAAATTGAGATTCGTTTCGCCTTTTCTATTCGCAAGCCAGTGCCCGCCTTAAATTCTCGTTTTTTGCCCTAATAAATATAAGCAAGAAATCAGAAAATCGCATCCTTCATTTGTTATCAATACGTAATTTAAACACTTAAATACTAGATAGTTAATAACCATTTTTTAATAAATCCTTATTCTAAAAATCCGTTCTTCAAAAATTATTAAAATTAAATTTGGAATGTTAAAGCGATAAACCCTGCAGGTATAATATCCTTTATAAAACGATTTCCTTCCAATCTTAAATTTTATAATTATGTTTAAAAAACGATTTTTATTAGCTTTAGTATTCGCAAGCATGTCGGGGCTTTCCTTTGGGAAATCGTCTTCTGCCAACAGCCTGCAAACCACGAATGTTTCTACAGCTTCTACTGCAGCAATGCTTGCAAATCCATTCCAAGGATTCAACCTTTTTAATCCTTCTGCTTCTTTTGCTTGGAATTTCTTCGAATGTACAGGCGGTGGTTCTGAAACCTTTTCAAACCTAGGTGCTGCTTCTAGTACTTATGCAACCAGAACATGGACAGGCGACAACGGTGTAGCTTGGTCTGCAACAGACGCAAGAACTGACCAAGATCTTACAGGCGATGCTATCGCTTTAAGAACAAGTACTTTAAAAAACACTAGTACTGTAGCGAACGGTATCGGTACGCTTTCTTTCAAATACAAAAGAGTTTTCTCTGGAAATTCCACTTTAAAAGTATTTGTTAATGGAGTTCAGTACGGTGGTGACATCGCTGTTACTTCTGATGTTACTGCAACTACATTCTCACAAGCCATCAATGTTTCTGGAAACGTAGTTATCGAAATCAGAAACAGCGGTAACAGAACTATTGTTGACGATTTATCATGGAACTGCTACTCAGCTGTTGCTGGTCCAGAACTTCAATTAGCAGATGCAGCTGGGACAAACCGTGAGTGCGGAAGCTTAGCTGTTGATTTTGGTTCTCACGCTGTAGGCCAATATCACGATGCAGTTTTCTCTGTTAAAAACCTTGGCACTTCTGCCTTGAACGTGACTGCTTTGACATTAAGCAACACTACAGATTTCACTATTATTTCACCATCAGTACCTTTTACGGTTGCTCCTTCAGGTTCAGGATTGGTTTTGGTTCGTTTCCAAGGCGCTGCTGCTGGAAACAAGATTTCTACACTGACTATTGCAAGCAATGACGCTGATGAAGCTTCTTGCGTAGTTAATTTGACTGGAACTGCTCTTCAGCCATGTGTTGCGCCAGTTATTACAGGTGCCGACGTTACTGTTTCGAATATCGCTTACGCTTCTGCTGACGCAGCGGTAACTAGCGCGACAGCTGACAAATATCTTGCTGTTCTTTCTACTTCAAGTACTTTATCTGCTGCTCCAGCTAACGCTACAAGCTACAACGTAGGTGACAGCCTTGGAGGCGGAACAGTAGCGTATAACGGAACTAGTGCCAACTTCTCTCTTACTGGCCTTACAGAAAACACGCCATACTACCTTTTCGTATTCCCTTACAACAATACAGATTGTACTGGAGGTCCATTATACTACACAGAAGCTTCGATTAACGAAACTTTCACAACTACTGCTGCTCCATGTATCGGTGGAAACGAAACGTTCTCAAACTTAGGAACTGCTTCTAGCACATACACATCAAGAACTTGGACAGGTGATAATGGCGTGACATGGTCTGCAACTGACTCTAGAAACGACCAAGATCTAACTGGAGACGCTATCGCTTTGAGAACTGGAATTCTTACCAACACGACTCCTGTTGCTGGAGGTATCGGAACGTTGAACTTCAACTACAAAAGAGTTTTCAGCGGTGATTCTGTATTAAAAGTATTCGTAAACGGAACACAATACGGTGCTGATATCAATGTTACTTCTGACGTAACTACTGCTTACTCTCAAGTTATCGATCTTTCTGGTCCGATTACTATCGAAATCAGAAACAGCGGAAACAGAACAATTATCGACGATTTGTCTTGGAATTGCTACACGACACCTGATGGTCCAGAATTGCAGTTATCAGACAGCGAATTGATCTTGAAATCATGTGGCGACTTTACAATTGATTTTGGTGCGGTATTGCCTAGCACAGACAAAGTAATCATCTTTACTATTGAAAACTTAGGTACTCAAGATCTAGAAGTTAGCGCTCTTACGTTAAGCGATGCTGTTAACTATTCTATCGTTAATCCATCGGTTCCTTTCACATTAGTGCCTTCAAGCGCAATTGAGGTTGAAGTAAAATTCAACAGTGCTACTTTAGGAAACAAACTTGGAACACTTACTGTAGTAAGCAATGATGCAAACGAAGGTTCTTGCGTAATCGACCTTAAGGCTAGCGCTCAAGAAAACTGTGTGGCTCCAGTTGGAACTGCTGTTATCGCTTCTTCTAACATTACTGATACTACCGCTTCTGTTGCAGTTTCTGGTGTTACAGCTACTGGATATCTTGCCATGATTAGTACAACTGGTGTAGTTACTGCTCCAGTTAACGGAACAGCTTACCAAGTAAATGATATGTTAGGTGCAGGAAAAGTAGTTTATGTAGGTACAAATGCAAACTTTGCCCTTTCTGGATTGACTGCTAATACTAACTATTCTATCACTGTATATCCATACAATGCTGAATGTATCGGAGGTCCTCTATATGCTGCAACGCCTGCAAACGACGAGATCTTGACTACTGGCGCTCCATGTGTTGGAGGTACAGAAACTTTCTCTAACTTAGGAAGCAGCGCTAGTTCTTATGCTACTAGAACTTGGACAGGAAACAATGGTATCAATTGGTCTGCAACTGACGCTAGAACTGACCAAGATTTAAACGGTGACGCTATTGCCTTAAGAGTAGGTACTTTGACAAATACGACTTTTATCACAACAGGTATCGGTACATTGTCTTTCAACTACCAAAGAGTTTTTACAGGTGATTCTGTATTGAAAGTTTTCGTTAACGGTGTACAATACGGTGCTGATATCAATGTTACTTCAACTGCTACAGCTACTTATTCTCAAGCTATCAACGTATCTGGAAACGCTACAATCGAAATCAGAAACAGCGGTAACCGTGTAATCATTGACGACGTAGCTTGGACTTGCTACGGTACTTCTCCAAGAGCAGCTGCAGAAGTTAAAAAAGGTACTGCAGCCTTGAACAACGAAGTAAAATTATATCCAAACCCTAGCAATGGCCAATTCCAATTGGATTTTGCAGGTGAAAATGCAGATATCACTGTATTCGATTCTTTAGGAAAAAACATCCTTTCTAAAAAAGTAGCTTCTCAAGAAGTTATCGATTTAGGAACTTCTCAAAAAGGAATCTACATCGTTGTTATCAAATCTGGGAACACTACAACTACTAAAAAAGTAGCTATAAAATAAGACCGCTCTTATTGAACTTGCCCAGCAAGCATAAAAAGAAACCATCAATTAAATTGATGGTTTCTCTATTTAATATATTCTCATCCTTTGGATCCTGACTGCATTTAATATAGCCAGCAGTGCCACGCCTACATCGGCAAAAACCGCTTCCCATAACGTAGCCAGTCCGCCGGCTCCTAAAATAAGCACGACCACTTTTACGCCAAAAGCCAGCGTAATATTCTGCATGACGATTCTTCTTGTCACCTTGCCTATTTGTATCGAAGAAGCAATCTTGCTCGGCTGGTCGTTCTGGATTACGATGTCTGCGGTTTCAATCGTAGCATCGCTTCCCAGTCCACCCATGGCAATTCCAGCATCGGCAAGCGCTATCACGGGAGCATCATTTACGCCATCGCCGACAAAAGCTATCGTCCTTCCTTTATCCTTCAATTCCTGTACTTTTTCAACTTTGTTCTCCGGAAGCAAGTCGCCATAAGCCGCATCAATCTGCAACGCTTGCGCTACCTTATCTACGATGCTCTGCTTGTCGCCGCTCAGCATGACAGTTTTGATACCCAGCTCATGCAGTCTCGAAATAGCAACGTGAGCATCTTCTTTCAGCTCGTCTGCAATCGTAAAATAGCCTACATATTCATCATTAACGGCTATGACAACTATAGTTTCCACTTTCGATTCGATAGCCTTGTCGTACGCAATACCATATTTTTTAAGCAATTTCAGGTTTCCGGCCAGTACTTTTCTGCCTTCGACTGTACCTGACAGTCCGTGCCCCGCAATTTCTTCCACATCTGAAACCGAAACGGATTTATAACTGTCTTTTGAATAACGGACAATCGCATGTGCAATAGGATGCGTCGACTTGCTTTCCAAAGCCGCCGTCAAAACTACCAGCTTGTCTTTATCAATCGTATGAGCTATCACTTCCTGCACTTCAAAAACACCTTTCGTCAACGTTCCCGTCTTGTCCATGACCACCGTGTCTACTTTTGTCATTACGTCGAGATAATTGCTTCCCTTAAACAAGATGCCGTTTCGCGAAGCCAGTCCGATACCTCCAAAATAACCCAGCGGAATCGAAATGACCAAGGCACACGGACAAGAAATCACCAAGAAAACCAACCCGCGGTACAGCCAGTCGTTAAAAACATAGTTTGCTACAAAAAGATACGGCAGTGAGACAATCGCAATAGCCAAGAAGACCACAATCGGCGTATAGACCTTGGCGAACCTTGAAATAAAAAGCTGTGTTTTTGATTTCCGGGCCGTCGCCTCCTGCACCATCTGCAATATTCGAGAAAGCTTGCTGTCTTTGAATAAAGCTGTGACTTTTACATCCGCTAAAGTCTGCAGATTGATCATGCCCGCCAAGACCGCCTCCCCTTTTGTTTTGGTATCCGGCTTGCTTTCTCCTGTCAGGGCAGCCGTATTAAAAGCGGCCGTTTCGGATAACAATTCCCCATCCAAAGCGACCTTCTCACCCGGCTTTATCTGGATAATCTCACCTAGGTTTACTTCTGACGGATTGACTACTACAGGCTCATTATTGCGAATTACAGTCACCTCATCAGGACGGATGTCCAGCAAGGCCTTGATGCTCCGCTGTGCCCTTTCGACTGCAGCATCTTGAAACAGCTCCCCTATCGCATAAAAAAGCATGACAGCGACACCTTCTGAATATTCTCCAATCAAGAAGGCACCTATCGTGGCAATGGACATTAGGAAAAACTCTGAAAAGATATTGCCGTTCCGGATTTCCTTTACCGCTTGATAATTGACTTTCAATCCCACCAAAAGGTAAGCAGCAATATACCAGACAAGCGTAACCGGATAGCTGAAAAATGCCGCTTCGGTTTGTTCCAGCAAGATTCCCGACACCAAAAGCAAGAAGCTGGCTGCAGCCGGAAAATACGTTTTCCATTGGCTGTCGTGGCTGTGCGAATGCCCTATTTCGCTATGATCGTGTGCCATAGTTGTATTTTTAGGTTAATGTTGGTGGCCTCCGCCCCCCTCGCTTTTCAGCAGGTGGCTCTGGATATAATATGCTCCTTTCAAGACGATTTTGGCGTCGGCATCAATTTTCTGCAAGACCGAAACCTGTACGAATCCCAATTGCGAAGTGCCCGTTTTTACTTCGATACGCTGAAAATGGAACATCTTTCCCGCCTCTTCATGGGCATGCCCATCCTCATGCGAATGCCCCTCTTCTTTATCATGCGAGGCTTCTTCATGTCCCTCTTCCAGTATAAAGATAAATTCCCTTCCTTCCGCCTTTATCACGGCCTCTACCGGAAGCGCCTGCACGTCTTTGGCACCCACATCAATCAAGGCATTGACATACATTCCCGGAATCAGCGTCTGGCTCTTGTTCGCAATATCGGCATGAACTGCCACCGATTTGGTCTCGTTCTCAAAAGCCTTGCCGACATTAAAGACCTTCCCGCTAATCTCCGTATTGTCCTGATTGGTCAGTACGAATCGGATGTTCTGCCCCGGCTTTACCTTCTGCAAGTCCTTTTCATACACCAGCAGGTCGACATGCAATTGCGAATTATCCACAATGCTCAACAGCGGCTTGCCCACTTCCGCATTGCTTCCTATCTTGATGTTGATTTCGGTGATATAACCTGAAATCGGAGCCAGGATAGGCATTACCGAGCTCGGGCTGTTGCTTCCGCTCAAGTTGAGCACCGCCAATTGCTGTCTCAAAGAACTGAGCCTTGCCTTTTCCATCTCAAATTCCGCCTTCGTCTTCTGGAAGACTTTCTTCGAATTCACGTTTTCTTCGCTCAGCGTCTTCTGCCTTTCATACTCCAGCGTCAGGAATTCCAGATTGCTTTTCGAAGTCAGGTAGGCTTCCTGCAATTTAGCAAATTCCGGGCTTTCTATAGTCGCCAGCACCTGTCCTTTTTTAACGGACTGCCCTTCGATGACGTTTATAGACTTCACGATTCCGGTTATGTGTACCGAAACATCAGCCTGGTTCTGAGGCGGCAGCTTGGTATAGCCGTTTGCATTCACGACCTCGCTTAAGTTTTTCATCGCAAAAGTCCCCAGTTCGATTCCTGAGGCTTTGTATTGCGCTTCGTTCAGCTCTACTTCTTTAACAGGAGCCTGTTCTTTTGGTTTCGCTTCTGTTGTCGCTTCTCCATGACTATGCCCGTCATTTTCGGCAGGACGGAGCGAAAAATAGAGAATCAGGGCAATCGCAATCGCCGCAAGGCTTCCGTATACTATAGTTCTTCTGTTCATCTTGATATTATTGATTCGCCAGAAACTGCAAGTTGATTACAGTCTGGTTAAAGTTATTTACTGCATTGATATAATTCGTTCGGATACCCAAAGCCGTCTCCAGCCCCTGCACATATTCCACATAAGAAATGTCCCCATTCATATACGCCTTTCCAGCATTTTTAGTAATCAGGTCGGCATTAGGCAAGGCTGTGGTTTTATAATAATCGACCAGCGACTGAAACGTATGCAGCTGCTGCAGCTGCTGTTCGTGTTGATTGATCAGCTGCGACTGCATATAGTCGGCATTTTTCTGCTGCATTTCAATGTTGGTCTTAGAAGCCTGTATCTTAGCAATACTGCTTCCTGCAAAAATCGGCAGCGAGATGCCTACTGAAAATCCTTGAAAACGCAGCGAGCCGTCATACGAAACCGTTTCGCCGTTCACCTCCTGGCTTCCCTTGAAAGATTGTATAAAATAGCCTGCCGTAAGGTCTGGCAATAGAGCCGCCTTCTCCACTTTCCGGCTTGCTTCGGCCACATTCACTTGTGCCGCGGCGAGCTTAAGGTTCGGATTCTGCTTCACCAAAGCACTGTCTAAAACAGTTAACGAGGGCAAGGCTGCAAAGACAGTATCGCTCACGGCAAAATCCTCTTTCCGATTCAAAAAAGTCTTGATTTTGGATTTTTCGACCCAGATCATGGCTTCGTTCTGCTTGATGCGTTGTTCCAGTTCCTGCTGCTTTGCCACGGCCGTCGTTTTCTCCAGCGAGTTCGCCTCGCCCGTATCAAAACGGAGCGAAGCCGAACGCACGAACTTTTGCATAAGGCTGTTCTGCCTAGAAAGCATCTTGTTCAATTCAGAATAATACAATATCGCATTCCATGACTGACGGATGTTGAACGTAATTTCCTGTCGGGTCACTCCCGCTTTCAGCTGGCTCAGGTTGCTGTTCTCGATCAGCAGTTTTCTTCTTGCGCCATATTGAAACGGACTGAACGTTTGGGATATGCTGAAATTCTTATCCTGTGCATTCGAATTGATCTGTCCGAACGTTCCCGTCACTTCCGTCTTCGGCAGGTCAAACGCAGTACCTTTTAGCTGCGACTGCATCTTGCTCTCCAGCTCAGACGATTGGATCAGCGAATTGTTCTTTATTCCCGACTCGATGGCTTGTTTTAAATCGAGGCTTTTCGGAACTTCTTGGGCGTTGGCGTTGGCCGTAAAAAGCGCCAAGATTACGATTGAGAGCAATGTCGTGTTTTTGTTCCTTTTAAAACCTTTTTCAAAATAATAATACAAGATCGGCAGTACAATCAGCGTCAAGATCGTTGCAGTCAGCAAGCCGCCGATTACTACGGTAGCTAACGGCTTTTGTACTTCTGCTCCGGCACTGCTGCTGATCGCCATCGGCAAAAAGCCCAGCGACGCTACCAAGGCTGTCAAGATTACTGGCCTCAGCCTTACTTTGGTTCCCTCTTTGATACGTTCATAAATATCGTTCATTCCTTCTTTTTTTAATTGATTGAAATAGGCTATCAGTACGATTCCGTTTAATACCGAAACCCCGAATAATGCGATGAATCCGACTCCCGCCGAAATGCTGAACGGCATGCCCCGAATCCACAAGGCAAAAATGCCTCCGATGGCCGATAACGGAATTGCCGTAAAAATCAAGAGCGACTGTTTTACGGAATTGAAAGTAAAATACAGCAAGATAAAAATCAGTCCCAATGCGATCGGAACCGCCACCATCAAACGCTTGTTCGCGTCGATCAGGTTTTCAAACTGTCCGCCATACGTAGTATAATAACCCTCTGGAAGCACGAGGCTCTTGTCTAGCTTAGCCTGGATTTCTTCAACAACGCCCTTCACGTCCTTGCCTCTCACGTTAAAGCCGACAACAATCCTGCGCTTTCCATCCTCGCGGCTGATCTGCATCGGGCCATCTTCATACTTAATATCGGCCACCTGCTCCAGCGGAATCTGGTTGCCAGACGGCAGCGTAATAAACAACGATTTCAAGTTGGAGATATCCTGTCGGCTGTCGGCTTCCAGCCGCACCACCAGATCAAACCTTTTTTCTTTTTCATAAATCACCCCTGCCGCCTCTCCGGCAAAGCCGATGCGGATGACTCTGTTCAGGTCGCCGATATTCAATCCGTAAAGCGCCAGCTTGTCTTTGTTATAGCGTACCGTGATCTGCGGCAGTCCTGCAACCCGTTCGAGCTTGGCATCAGAAACACCTTCTACGCCTTGAATCAGCTGCAGCGCCTCATCGCCCTTGCTCACGAGCATGTCGATATCGTCTCCGAATATCTTGACGGCCACATCGCTCCGCACGCCTGTCATCAGCTCGTTAAAACGCATCTGTATCGGCTGCGAGAATTCGGTCGTAGCGCCCGGAATATCCTGCAGGGCTTTTTCCATCTTCTCCATCAATTCCTCCTTGGTCTTGGCCGATGTCCATTCTTTTCGGTCTTTCAGCAAGATAATCATGTCTCCTGCCTCAATCGGCATCGGGTCGGTCGGAATTTCGGCGCTCCCTATCTTGGTCACCACCATCTTGATTTCCGGAAACTTGGCCTTGAGCAGCTGCTCCGCTTTGGTTGTCGCCTCGATTTCCTGCGAAAGCGAACTGCCAGAGGCAATGATCAAATGGGTTGCAATGTCCCCTTCGTCTAACGTAGGGATAAACTCTCCCCCTAACGAACTGAACACGAACAACGATACGGCAAACAATCCTACAGCCGCAGCAATGACAATTCCTTTGATTTGTAGCGCCTTCTGCAGTATTGGACTGTAGAATCGCGTAATCGCCTCAATAATCCTGTCGCTTATATTTTTAGTATGACCTGTCTCTTTTTTCAAGACCAGCGCGCTCATCATCGGCACATAGGTAAGCGAAAGTATAAAGGCTCCCAAGATGGCAAACGAAACCGTCTGTGCCATCGGGCTGAACATCTTTCCTTCAATGCCGACCAGCGCCAAGATCGGCAGGTAGACAATCAAGATGATAATCTCGCCAAAGGCCGCACTGCTTCTTATTTTTACGGAGGCTTGGTATACCTCATTGTCCATCTGTTCTGCAGTAAGCACCTCCTTTTTTCGGACCTGCAGCCTGTGGATGATGGCTTCTACGATAATCACCGCCCCGTCGACGATAATTCCGAAATCGATCGCTCCCAAGCTCATCAGGTTGCCGCTTACGCCGAAAAGCCGCATCATGGCGATTGCGAACAGCAAGGCCAGCGGAATCACGGAAGCCACGACCAGTCCGGCACGCCAGTTTCCGAGCAGTAAGACCAATATAAAAATGACGATAAGCGCTCCCTCAATCAAGTTGGTCTGTACCGTATGGATGGCCTTGTTGACCAATTTCGTACGGTCCATAAAAGGCTCGATAGAAACTCCTTCTGGGAGCGATTTCTTGATCTGCTCCATCTTCTCCTTTACTCTCTTGACGACTTCGCCGCTGTTCTCGCCCTTGAGCATCATGACCATGCCGCTCACCTCTTCGCCTTTGCCATCTTTGGTCACGGCGCCATAGCGGATGCTGCTGCCTATCTGTACCTTTGCGATGTCGCGTATCAGGATCGGAATCCCGTTCTGGTTTTTTACTACAATCTTGCTGATGTCGTCGATATTGCTCACCATCCCGATGCCGCGTATAAAATAAGCGTACGGCTTTTTGTCGATATAAGCGCCGCCCGTATTCTCATTGTTCGATTCCAACGCCTCAAATATCTCAGGAATGGTCACATCCATGCTCTTTAACTTGTCGGGCTGCACAGCAATCTCATACTGCTTGAGGTTGCCGCCCAGGGTATTCACTTCCGCTACGCCCGGCGTTCCGATCAGCTGCGGCTTGATGATCCAGTCTTGGATGGTACGCAAGTCGGTCGCATTGTATTGGTCTTCGTAGCCCTTTTTAGGAAATACGACATACTGATAAATCTCCCCAAGTCCCGTGCTCACAGGTGCCATTTCGGGCGTGCCTACATTTTTCGGAATGGCATTCTCTGCCTCCTTGATGCGTTCCGATATCTGGGCTCGGGCCCAATAGATGTCTACATCCTCTTCAAAAACGACGGTCACGACGCTCAGCCCGAAACGGCTGATGGAACGCAATTCGACGATTTTGGGAATTGGCTTTACGGCCTGTTCGATAGGATAGGTGATAAACTGCTCTACTTCTTGCGTAGCCAAAGTAGGTGAGCTCGTAATGACTTGTACTTGGTTGTTGGTAATGTCTGGCAGGGCATCGATCGGAAGGTTGTAAAGCGAATAGCCTCCCACAACGACCAGTGCCAGCGTAAACAGTCCGATAATAAATTTATTATGGATGCTGAAATGGATAATCTTGTCTAACATAGATTATAAATTACTATAATGTTGATTCTATCCGAAAGTATCCGGATTCGTTTGCGGAAATCCCGCGAAAAATCAGCCGACTCTCATCGGCAAAACATTATACTAATTGCGGCGGCTGCCAGATCGACCCGAAGAAGCTGGATGCGATCGATTTGTAAAAACTTGGCGTTTTTGTATAGGAATTTTCAAAATAAGGCACTTCAAAAACAGCAACCGACTGCATGATAATCGGGGTAGTACAGCAGGCGCAGATGCAAAACGGCGTACAGAAATCTTCATGGTGCTGTTCGTTCTGCAATTGCGAAACATGAGACAAGACCGCCGATTCCGGATGCGCATGCGCATCATTGCACGGCAAGACCATCAATACCAGCAGGTACACTGATAAAATAGACGTTAGTATATGCCTTGCTTGTTTCATGGAGTAAATGTAGGAAAAAATAATTTACAGACAACCAAATCAATGCTATAGAATCATCTAGCTACCCTATAGCGGGTAGGGTTTGCCTAAGCAGCCCTAAAACAATACCATTTTGCTGCGGATAGCTCACACAACCCAATACTACAGCCAAAACCACTACAATATGCGACAGCCACTATAAAAACCAACACATTGAAGAACAGAACACTACAAACAAAAAACTAACTTTTTTCTTACTTTATTATTCGCAAAACGAGAATTTGTTACATTTCCTATCTTTCGATTAACGGTACTTCTTATTATTTAAATTTACAGTATTAACCTATTAAATTTTATGTAAAATGAAATCCAAATCACTATTCATTGGCCTGTTTGGCCTAAGCGTTTTATTTGCGAATGCGCAAAATGTTCAATCCAACAGCCTCTTAACGAGCGGCGGGCTCAATGCGGGAAGCGGCGGTGCCGGACAAAACACCTATTACGGATATGAAGCCGGTATGACCAACACATTGGGCAACCACAATACCTTTATCGGTAACTTCAGCGGAAAGTATAATGCCAACTGGGGAAATACCTTCCTAGGGTCTTATGCCGGACAAAGCAACAGTTCCGGATTTGCAAATACCTTTGTCGGTATTGCTGCCGGAGATGAAACCAACGGGCACTCCAATACCTACGTGGGCGCCTATTCGGGTTATTTAAACAACGACACGCACAGCACGTTCCTAGGCCTTGAATCTGGAAACAACAGCTCAGGAGGCTACAATGTCTATGTGGGCGCTGGTGCAGGAGAAGGAGCCATAGGCGAAGGAAACGTTTTCTTGGGCATCCGATCCGGATTCAGCCAGACTATAGACGGCGCTTTTATCGTAGAAAATTACAACTATTCCCAGCCTAATCCGCTTATCAAAGGAGAATTCGCAACTGGAAAAGTCGGAATCAACGTTACAGATTTCCCTTCAACAGCAGGCTCTGTAGATGTATCAGGCTATAAATTCTTCGTCAAAGGAGGGCTTCTTGCAGAAGAAATCCGCGTAGCCACTACCTGGGCCGACTATGTTTTTGAAGAAAGCTACAAGCTTCCATCCCTAAAAGAAGTAGAGCAGCACATTGCCGAAAAAGGACATCTTATGAATGTGCCGTCTGCAAAACAAGTCGAGCAAGACGGTATTTCTGTAGGCGAGATGGCAAAAATCCAGCAAGAGAAAATAGAAGAACTGACGCTTTATATCATCGAGCAGAACAAAATCAATGAAAAACAAGCCGAAGAGCTGAAAGAATTGAGAGAAATGGTACAAAGCCTAGCCGCTAAAAAATAAGATGCTATGAGAAAATGTATACTCTTTCTGACCTTCATTCTTGGGGCAGTACAGCTGCAGGCCCAAGGATGCGTGCCCGACATCACCCTCACTACCTATGAAACAACCACACCTGTCTTGCATCAGGCTTCCAATACCGTAGTGGGTTCCTCCGGCTATGGAGTGAGTCCGGGCTACGACAGCACGCTTCGTGCAGGAGTCTTGGTAGAGCTCAAAGACGATGTCTATATCAAATCGGGTGCCTTGTTTCTGGCTCATATTGCGCCATGCGGCAAGCCAAAAGCAAGACAGCAGGGACTCTCTGACAAGTCTGCCGCTATCTCAGCCCTTATGGCCTACCCGAATCCGGTACAATCGACACTGAACCTTTCTGTAGACCATGCAGAGTTATCAAAAATAACGCTGGCCACGCTCGACGGAAAAGTGATCGCAACGCACGAAGCCAAAAACGAAACGTCGTTGCAATTAGAACTCGGCAACTATTCCTCTGGAATCTACCTGATTACGGTAGAGACCGCTGACGGACAAGTCTTCCGAGACAAAATAGTCAAGAACTAAAAACAGAAGCCCTGTCCATGCAGGGCTTTTTTATTGGCCCGTTAAGCCCGACACGCCAACCCATTTTTTTGCTATATTTGAATCTCATAAAAGCAACCCTGTAGCACTATCTGGTAATATGGATAAAATTCCGGTACGGCATATCCCCGAAACCCAAAAAGAACCCGGCCTGTCCGGCGGCTTCAGCATACGGGATATCCAAGAGCTGCTGGCAGAAAAAGACATGGTGCAAGAACTCCACAGGCACGATTTCTTCTTTATCCTGGTCCTTAAAAACGGCACGGGCTTCCATGAAATCGACTTTACGCCGTATGAAGTCTGCAACCATTCCGTGTTCCTGATGCGTCCGAGGCAGGTGCATAAGCTCACCTTAAAGGCAGGCAGCACCGGATACCTCATCCAATTCCGCAATGATTTTTTCTATTCCCAAAACAAGCTCTCGCAAAGGCTGTTGGGCAAGGCAAGCAACAAGAACTTCTGCTCGCTCGATTCCGAAACTTTCCAAAAGCTAGATTCCATCCTTGCAGCTATCCTAAAAGAGTATACCGACAAGCAAGAAGGCTATGACGAAGTCATCAAATCCAACCTCAGCATTTTCTTTATCGAGCTCGTCCGGCACCGCAAAAACAGAGAGACCGGCGCTGCTGCTATCAATCCCTATGTACAAGAACAGCTTGATAAGTTCCTAGACCTTCTCGAAGCCAACAGCACCCAGCACAAGCAGGTTTCTTATTATGCCGACCTGCTGCACCTTTCGGCCTACCAGCTCAATTCCATCACAAAAGCAGTAATGGACAAGACGCCTTCCGAATTGATCAACGAACACCTCCTGTTAGAATCCAAAAGGCAGCTGCTCGCTACCTCCAACCAAGTAAACCAGATTGCCTACAATCTTGGCTATGAAGACGTTTCCTATTTTATCCGTTTCTTTAAAAAACATATCGGCCTCTCGCCAGAAGCCTTCCGCCATAATTTCAAATAAGTCCTATTCAACTTTATTTTTGTCCTATCCTTCCCCTTGCATCCAGAAGTAACTTTGCACCTGTACTAACACTTCAAACGCAAGCTGTATGAAAACAAGAATGAAACTACTGGCTTCTCTCAAGATATGGATAGTCATCTATCCCTCTATCACGCTGTTTCTCTACCTGTTCGGAAAGCCCTTATCCGTATTGCCCTTATACCAGCGAACCCTGTTGCTCACGCTGGCTTTGGTTCCGTGGATCATTTTTATCGGCGTTCCCTTGGTCGATTTTATCCTCCGAAGGCTTTTGCCCAAAGATTCTAAAAACAGTCCGAGATGAAGGCAAGAAAGAAACTCCCGGCTTCTCCCTCCCGACGCGAATTTATCAAGCAGGGCGGGCTCGCCATGACAGCACTGGCCCTCCCATTTTCAATAACTCCATTTTCAAAATACGACGACATGAAAGACAACAGCACATTTGATGTAATCATCATCGGCGGCAGCTACTCCGGACTTGCTGCAGGCATGGCTCTAGGAAGAGCCTTGAAAAAAGTCCTGATCATCGACAGCGCCAAGCCCTGCAATGCGCAGACGCCCCATTCCCATAACTTCCTTACCCAAGACGGAAACACGCCTGCTGCCATCGCAACCCTGGCCAAACTGCAGGTACAATTCTATGATACCGTTTCTTTTTTCATCGGGCTTGCTATTGGGGGCAAGAAGACGAGCAGCGGTTTTGAAATCCAGACCGCATCAGGCGAGACCTTCCATGCCGGGCAATTGATTTTTGCTACGGGTGTACGCGATATCATGCCCGAAATAAGCGGATTTTCCGACTGCTGGGGAATTTCTGCCATCCACTGCCCCTATTGCCACGGCTACGAAGTGCGCAATGAAACCACCGGAATACTCGGCAACGGAGAACACGGCTATGAAGTATCCCATCTTATCTCCAATTGGACCAAAGACCTGACCCTATACACCAACGGCCCTTCCATACTGACTCCCGAACAGGCAGAAGCCATCCAGAAGAACCGTATAAAAATAGTCGAAAAAGAAATCGAAAGACTAGAGCACGTGAATGGCTACCTCCACCATATCGCCTTCAAGGACGGCACAAGAGCACCGCTAAAAGCCCTCTATGCTCCCAGACCCTTTGAACAGCACTGCACTATTCCCGAAGCCCTCGGATGCGAGCTGACCGAAGAAGGCTATATCAAGGTCGATGCCCTTCAGGCGACAACCGTAGACGGCATTTTTGCCTGCGGCGACAACACTACCCGCATGCGTGCCGTAGCCATGGCCGTTTCGGCAGGAACAATGGCGGGCGTAGCCGCAAGCAAAAAACTAATTTTCGAGGCGTTTTAAGACGCTCATCCTACCCACTTTAAAAAATCACAAGACATGAAAATCATAATCGTAGGCGCAACCGGAACCATGGGAAGACACCTGGCAGCCGCATTTGAAAAAGAACACGAAATCATAAGAGTAGCTTCCAAAGGCGGCGACATACCAACCGATATCACCTCTGCCGCATCCATAGAAAATATGTTCAAGCAGGCAGGCCCTTTTGATGCGCTCATCTCTACCGCAGGACCTTCGTATGTAGGCCCATGGAAGACCATGACCGGAAAAGAATTCCAAAAAGGAATCGACGGCAAGCTGATGGGACAAGTCAACCTGGTGCTCATAGGCCAACACTACATCAACCCGAAAGGCTCCTTCACCCTGATTACCGGAGCGCTGGCACAAGAGCCAGTACTGAACTTTGCCAGCGCGTCGGCCGCCAACGGAGGCGTCGAGGCTTTTGTACGCGCCGCTGCCATCGAATTGGAAAACGGCATCCGAATCAATGCCGTAAGCCCTACCGTCATCGAAGATTCGCCCCAGTATTTCCCTTTCTTTCCCGGCGATATTCCCGTGACCATGAAACAGCTGGAATACGGCTTCCGCAAAAGCGTCTTTGGCGCGAATACCGGACAGGTCATAAAACCCTATTGATGTCTTAGGCCATAAAAAAGCCCTGCTGTTGCAGGGCTTTTTTATTATATCTATCACAGATAGGCTATTTGCGCGACCTTACGGCCTTTACTATCTTAAGATTCTTGTCGTTTCGAAACGCCTCATAAGTGTCCGTTTCGCGTCCGTACAGCGCTACCTTTCCGTTGCTGTCGTTGTGGATGCCCCAGCCGTAGCGTTTTGTCAGCGGCGAAGTCCGGAGACACGCCTGCCCTTTAGAAAAGAACTGTTCCCTTGCCGCCGCGAGCTCGCTTGGAGACAGGTCGTTCCGCAGTGCATATACCTGAAAGAGTATATCGTCTGACGTAAATTGATACGGGTTCTTGCTCAAGAGGTCAAACTGGATATTCGCTATCGTTTTAGCGTCTCCCTTTACAGGCGGCAGTTCTCCTTTTGTGGCCGGACAGTCTTCTGCCGCCTCGATAAAAGTATCTTTGTAGTTGGTGGTATGCGTTTTCATCGGGTATTGGGTCTGCTGTTTTTTTATAAAGCATCCTGTACCAAATATAACCAAAAAGCCATTTCTTGGTAAGGTGCTCTCCTATTTTTTGGCCTTGAGATACGTCTCGATTTCATTTACATACTCCTGCAGCTCGTTGCCCTTCACCAGAATATCCGGCGTTATCCCTTCACCAATGACCTTATATTCTTTCTTGTTTCGGTCTACCAGATTCCCTACCGTCAATATCAGCATGGCGCCGTCAGAAAGCTTGTACTCCGTATTGGCAGATGTCAGCCCCTGCGTATTCTTCCCTACCAGCCTTACGTTTTTCTGTCCCACAAAACTTACCGCGGTAAACTCTCCCGAACTCGACGTTTTTTTGCTTGTCAGTATAAAAATAGGCCTAGAAGCCGTTTTTAATTTCACTAGCCTGTTTTCGAACACATGATCCAGCTTGCCGTCATAAAACACCTTGCCGCCCGAATACGAAAAGTACCTTGTCTTGCCCTGCGGGTCGATATCGCCCACGACCTTTTTCTTGTCCAGAAACGGCTGTATGGCCGCATACATCGGATGGAACATGCCGCCGTCGTTATCCCTCAGGTCGATAATCCATGCCTCGGGGTCGGCCTTGTCGAGCCTTGCTGCTTTTTCATACACCAATCCTACGTACTCTTTCCAATCTTCCTTGTTGAAGTTTCCTATTGGCGGAATCGTAATATAGGCATACTTGCCCGCTATCAGGCTGTCTTTTGCTTTCGGAAAATCGTAGCGTTGGGAATACTGCGCTACCATTTCGGGAACCGCAAAATTAGAATGGCTGTCTTCCAGACTGTGAAGCGCCTGTACAAGCGACGGATAGGTCTCGCGTAGGGTCTTGCATTTTTTTACAGAATCATACGCCGTGCGGTACAGCTTGTCCCAATCGAGCCGGTGCTTGTTTACAGAATACTGCTTCATCACGCCTAAAGCTTCGGTAACATAATTCTTGATGCTGTCGGCTTGTGAATAGCCATCAAGCGAGACAAGAAGCAACAGGGACAGGGCAATCATTTTTTTCATTATCGGTAAGTGTTGTTTATTGGATTGAGTTTGAACAAGGCAAATGCTGCCATTGCCCAGACAGCAAGCCGTATCCTTGGCGCTGCCAGCAAAAAGACAAGCCTGCGCTGCAGGCCTATTCCATTAATTTTAAAGTTATCGCAATCTGACCCAGATGGTAGATATCGTGCTGTATAAGCCCCTCCAGGAGCCTTCTCCAATCGTGGCCGTTCCCGTTATAGGTTTCCTCCAGAAAAGCATCCTCGCGTTTTTCCAAAAGGCCGACCAAGGTTTCAGCGCTTTCATAAAACTCCCTTTTGAGCCGTTCCCAGCCCTCCTGCTTGAGCAGCTCATTGTCTTTCCAGTTCTCCGGACTCTCCATTGTCAGTCCCGTAGGCTGGCCTTTCAGCTTTCCGATAATCGAATCCCTCCATACCGTGATGTGCGAGATCAACTCTGCCACGGTATGCACTCTGGCAACCGGACGTTCAAAAGCCTGCGCTTCCGTAAGTCCGTCGATCTTATTCTTGAAATTCTCTCCATACCAATTCTCCCCTCCGATCACGTTTCTTTGGGTCTTGACGATATGGCTCATGTCTTTACTCTTGTCTTTCATAAACATATGCATCTCTTGTTATTTCTTTAAAAATTCGAGTACTTCCTTGTTAAACAGCTCCGGATTATCGGCCACCACGTTGTGCGTCTGCCCTTTGAGCAGCAGCAGCTGTGCGCCCGGAATGCTGGCGGCTATAAGCCTCGTATGCTCTTCCAGTATCAGGTCATGCTCTCCCGCCATCACCAGCGTCTGGGCCGTGGTAGTGCCGAGGCTCTCCGGACTGATATTCGGTTCCTTCAGCAGCATTTCCATCAGGCGGATAACCACAGGATCTGCGTCTTTTTGGGCCTTCATCTCTTTCAGGTCCTTGGCCACCTGCTTGAGTATCTTTTTATCCAGCGCCTTGTCCGAAGGGTTGAGGTTGGCCCCCATAGTAACCAGCTTCTTGACATAGTCTGGATATTTGCTTGCCAGCAGCAGCCCCGTATTGCCCCCGTCGCTCCAGCCCACGAGGCTTACCTGTTTCAGATGCAGCGAGTCCAACAGCACCTTCATATCGTCGGCAAACTGATTGTATGAAAAATAGCTTGTTGTCGTATCTAGGCTCTTGCCCTGCCCCCGGGTATCTACCGCTATGACCTTATAATTTTTAGAAAAGGCTTCAATCTGTCCCGCAAAACTGCTGATCGAACCGCCGTTGCCATGCAGCAGCAGCAAAGGTTCGCCCTGGCCATAGATTTCATAATAGATTTTTGTGCCTGCGCTCGTGACATAGCTGCCCGCTTCGGCATTGTTGCCGTATAGTACACTGTTGACGATCATGCCGCCCTCAGCATGGATGTGCAAGAACTGCCCTCGGCCGCGCTCCTTCTCCAAAGAAGCAGTGACCCCTTTCTTCGTGGCCGACTCGGTATTCTTGAATCCCTTGAGCGGATTTTGGGCAGGCGATTTTTCGAAATCGCCGTTCTCTACCGGTATGTCGGTCCACCCCTCGCCTTCTTTGATCTTGAACCGGACCGCATCAAACCAAAAGTCGCCATTGCCGTAGGTAACCAGCATCGCCCATATCTTATGCGCTTCGGCATCAATGGTACCGCTGACGGTATAGGTATTCCATCCTGCAGTACCGCTCGGTACCATGGCTCCTTGGCGGGCGCTGTTGATATAGTCCCAATCCTGTTTTTTTGTCTGCAGGCTCATGATTGCGCTGCCGCTGATGGAATCGGCGGGCTGGCTTTTGATATCGACCACAAGCTGGAATTGCTTTCCTGCATATTTCTTGGCCTCGATAAGCTTGACGAGCCCGACATTGGTCGTTGTATATTTCAGCTGTGAATGTACCTGCAGCTGGCACATCAGAAAAAAGCCTGCGAGTAGGTAGTTCATCTTCTTGTCGTGTTTGTTCCTACAAAACTAAAGAGGCTGGCGCAGTAAAAATTGTAAAAATGGAAAGAGGCTTAGCCGCCAAACGCTTTTTCGGTCTCATACGGACTCTTGAAGGTCATCCATTGGGTGATGGGGCCTTGCTTTCCGTCAATGCTGGTCGGCGTAAACCGGACCTTGTAGGTTCCTTTACGGGCATACGAAAACGGTCCACCGCACATGTCAAATCCGACCCACAGCTTGCCTTCTTCCGAAGGAATATAAAAAACAGTCTTTTCGCCCGTCTTGTTTTCTACCAATTCGGCCTTGTACCAGATTTCGTTTTTCCCGCCTGCCTTGCTCTTGAAGACGGCGTTTGCGGCATCGCCGCACCCAAATACCTGCCATTTATTGCTTACATAGGTTATCTTGGTGGCAGGGTCGGGCGCTGGCTGCTCGCTCGCGGTTCCCGTCTGCCAATAGACCCGTTCCCTTTTTCCGGTCGACGGATCGTTTCGCTGCATCTCCGCTGCCTCTGCTTCCGTCTCCCCTTCAAAGTGCAAGGTATAGCGCCTGTCGGGCAACAAGGTTCCCGACACTTTGAAAAGAGCCTGCGATACGCCCCTGCGTCCTTTCAGAACCTCAACGAGCTGCAGTTCGGTAATCTGTCCCTCAGCATCCTTCAAGTAGGCCTTTCTGCTGCCAAAACTTTCGATGGTCTTCTGGCTGCGGGAATAGCCTTGGACAATAAACATCGGATTCAGAGAGATTTCTTTCTGCCTCGGAAAAAAATCCATGCCGCTCATCGCGCAGTCTGCCTGCACGCTGCCGACTCCGATAAAAAGGAAAAGAAATGCCACTATATTTTTCATCTTGTTCTGGTTTTTTGCAGGCTGCGAAATGCTTCTGCTTTACAGCTTAAACGCTACGCCTGTGTTTTTTATTTTAACTGGATAGGTTGGAATCCCTTCCTATCTGTCCTAGACAAAATAAGATCCCGGCACCGGGCTCTCGATCATAAAAACATACCTGCTGCTGCCTGCCTCCGAGCCTATTCCCTTCAGGTAGTCCCTTCGGGAGGCATAAAACTCAAGATGCGGGTCTGCTTCAGGCTCTTCGGATTCCGCGTTAAAAATATCGGCTGCGATTTCTTCGGGCTGGCGGCTGTCTGGCTGCGTTTCTTCTAAAGTCCCTTGCTCTGGATCTGTCAACTTAAAGCCGCCCCCGTTCCACGGAAAGACATACGTCTGCGTCATAAAACCGATAATATCCGGCGTCACGGCCGCAGCATCCAGCCAGCTATGGTTCAGCGAAAAGACAATCTGGCCGTTGCGTATGGTGACCAGCTCTTGGTACTCCATCAGCAGCGAGCTGTCTGCGGCAACGATAAGGCTGCCCTCGTGTTCGCTTTCCGGACTGTAGGTGCCGAAGCCTATGCCGAGCTGCCTGGCCAGCAGCCTTCCGATAATCTCAGAATCCCGATCCGGAAGTGCCGCAATGTCTCGGAAAGAAACCGAAAGCCTGTCCGCCAGTCGTGCCAGCTTTTCGGCTGCCGCCTTTATCGATTCGTTAGAACCCCAGCTTGCCACATACCTGCCGCCTGCCACATAATCGTCGCTGTCTTCCCTTTCAAAAAAGTCCAGCATCACGCCGCCGTATTGTATGTACTGCCAGTCGCGTATGTGCGTCTGCGCTTCGGCTACCGTATTGTAGCGCTGCAGCGTTTCCTCCAGTTCTACAATCTTCATTCTTGGTATTTCAATTTCTTCTTCGTTGGGATACGTATCGATAACAGCCCTCAGGCCCGCCACAGCTTCTGCCACTCCGTCTAATTGCCCATCCAGCAGCTTGCACTTGTTCAAAAAATACATATTCCAGAAGTCGCCAAGGTCTGATTTCTTTAGCACTTCAACGGCCTTCCCTACCTCAAACTGCCTTGCATAACAGATGGCAAGGTTGTGCCGCGCCTCTTCGTTATCGGGCTGCAGCTCGACCGCTTTTTCATAAAAGGCCTGTGCCATGTCATAATACTGCTGTTCAAAATAAAAGCTGCCCAAGACATCGAATCCTTCGGCATTGCGCATGTCGCGATAGACGGCTTCAAGGAGTTCCTGTTCGTCATAACCGCCCAGCTGCTTGAGGCTGTCCGCTGCCAGCCTATAGAGCGGCTTATGGCCCGCGTCTTTTTTAAAACCCCAAGACAAGGCCCGCAGGCTTTCCTGAAACTCGCCCTTGTCAAAATATTCTTTTGCCTTGTCCAGATCTTCCTTGGCAGGCGAATCGTTTTCTTTCTTGTCAAAAAAACCAAATAATCCCATTGCTGCTGTTCTAATAATTGGTATAGCGGCCGACAGCCCGTGCTGCCCTGATGCCCGATGACCAAATATAGCAGCTTTCTTTATATGCCTGTATTTTTACCACTAAAAAAAGGCTGCCGTCAAGAAACGGCAGCCCCATAAAAATAGGTCTATCCTATCGCGTCCAGCAGCCGGATCGCTTATAGCGTAATCTTAAACTGCTTGTCGGTATACAATAACACGACGGTCAAGACGCACATCGCCAAGGAATCAAAGTAATGATGGTATTCTTGATGCGCCATATGGGCCGTAAATGCACCTGCCGCAAACGGAGCCAAAAACAGGATGCCGGCGTTCTTGAGCTTGGGCTTCCACAGTCCGGCCACGACTATCAAGACGCCTATCAGCTCAAAGATGCCGATGGCGATCGTCCAGGCCGTATTAAAGCCCAGCGATTGCATGCTGGACATCATGGATTCTTTCTGAAATACTTTAAAAAGCGAGGCATAGCCGAAAACATAGACATAATAGGCATAACTCAGCCAATGCACGAGGGTGTTGATTTTTTTCATGATACTACTGTGATTTTGTTATTGCAAATATCTTTATTAGCTTGCAGGAATAACAGAACCTACAAAATTGTTGGGTACTAACAAATAAGTAAGTACGTATGCGCAAAGAGAATTCTACCAACAGCATCAACGAAAAGCACCTCAACCAAAATTGCGGTATTTCGGCCACGCTCTCGCTCATCGGCGGGCGCTGGAAGATCAACATCCTTAGCTACCTGCTCAACGAAGACAGGCTCCGCTACAGCGCGCTCCGCGCCCGCCTCGAAGGCATCTCGGAACGCATGCTGATTTCAAAACTGAAAGAACTGGAGCAGGACGGACTCGTAAACCGTATCGTCTACCCGCAGGTACCGCCCAAGGTAGAATACGAGCTGACGGAACTGGGCCATTCGCTTCGGGAAATCTTGGAATTGATGGACGAATGGGGAGAGCAGAAAGAGCCTTCTCACTAAAATCCCTACCCGAAAAACCGCCAACAACCTAACTCGTATGCCCTTGATGACACCACAAAATAACGGCAGGCTGATTACTATAAACGGACAAGAACTTTATATTGAATTCCAGAATACGCGCAAAAACCGCCCTACCTTGGTCTTTCTGCACGACTCTTTGGGCTGCACGGCGCTATGGCGCAATTTTCCGCAAAAGCTGGCCGAAGCCGCCCAATGCAATGTTTTGGTGTATGACCGATTGGGCTATGGCAAGTCGGCCGCAATGCTCACCCATGAAAGGCCCGTGCGCTATCTGGAAACGGAAGCGGCAGTATTGGACGGACTGCTAGCCGCGCTAGACATTCATGAGGCCCTCTTATTCGGACACAGCGACGGCGGTTCTATCGCCTTGATTACCGCAAGCCGTTACGGACAAAGAATCAGAGCCGTAATCTGCGAAGCCGCTCATATTTTTGTAGAAGAAGTCACCTTGCAGGGCATCCGCGAAGCGATGGAAGCCTATAAGACCACCAGCCTGCCGGAACGCCTGCAGAAATACCACGGCGACAAGGTCGATACGCTATTTAAGGCCTGGACCGAAACATGGACGCGGGATGATTTTAGGGAATGGAATATCGAATCTTTTTTATCTGGAATCACCTGTCCACTTTTGTTTGTACAGGGCGAAGCCGATGAATACGGCACTATGGAACAGGCAGAAAAAACGGTCAGCCAAGTGAGCGGGAAGGCTTTGTTGTATAGTATTCCGGAGGTCGGGCATACACCACATAAAGAAGCTCCTGAGTTGACACTTCGAGCGGCAAAGAATTTTATAGACAATTTAGGATAGTATCTGTTTTTTATTGACAAGACTCCTTAAGAGCTTCCTAAAAATAGTCTCGTAGAATTTGTATCCTAGCAGGATTATTTATTTAAAAGCCGTTGTGTTTCTTCATTGACTATCTCCATAAACCGACTTAGTATATCTGATGACAAACAATCACCCACACTGATATAAACCATGCCATTATTATCACCCATATTCATATTCTCTTTTTGAGCTCTGTCGTAACTATCCAAACCATTAATCAGATATACGTGATGCTGCTCTCTATGCAATAGAGCTACAATTTCAGTCGCTCTGTTAAAAACAATGCTTTGTACCCTTTTATCATCTTTGAAATACTCAGCTACCCACCTACATTCAATCAAACTACATAACTTTATCTTCTTAACGGATACATATTGGTGTAGTTCAGCAACAGGCTTTAGATTTTCAAAACATTTGGTATACAGCTCCTGCTGTATGCTGTTTTCACTCTCCTGCTCGATTTCTGTCTGGGCTACAATCTGATTTCCACAAAAAAATAAAAATATCAAGACAATGGTTTTCATTTATAATCAGTTATATTGTTTTATACATTCTAACAGCACCGTCAAATATACAGAAGCTCATCAACCAGAACAGCCAGCCAATTACTTTTATATTGTTTTTAACGCTTCCCGCTCAACAACTCAAATATCTTATCCTTCGGTTGGTATAATTTCTTAGAAGGAATGCGCCCAAAACCGTCGCCCCAAAAGCTCGGGTCTATCGGAATCTCAAACTTGGCAATCAGCCTGCGCGCAAAATCAAACTGAGGCACGCGCCTCGGGTTGTCTAGCTGGTAGTTTGGGAAAGGGCCCGCAAGGTAGCCTTCTTGAAAAAACGGACGCTGTGCCTGCGGCGGACATACGCCCAGCAGCTTCACATTCAGCAGTTCCTCATACGTATTGTATCCTATGCCGTCGGTCTGCCAAGGCATGCCGAGTACATAAACAATGCCCGTCTCTCCTTTGTTCCGGTCAAAAGCAAACGAACAGGCCACGTGCAGGGAATGGGTGATGTCTAACAGCGGCGTCTCGCAGATCTCATAATGCTGCAACAGCGACCAGGCAATCTCGGGATATTTTTTCAGCATCGATATGCCTTCATACCGTACCTCGCTTTCAGAAAACAGCCGCTTGATATCGCCGACCTTCTCCTCCAGCAGGGCAAACTTTTCCTTGAGCATCAGCCTTTCGCCTTCCTTTTTTCTGTAGATGGTAGGCAGCAGCGTTGTCATGCCGTTCTTTTTATAGTCCTTCGACTGCCCCCTGTAATACAAGGCAAGGTTCCGATTGTAGAACATGATCTGGGCAACATCGGTCACCAAGTCGTCATACGTCTGTACCTTTCGGGCCTCAGACCTGGCTATGGCATCCCAAGGCGTGGCAGCCGCCCACCTCCTGTCGTCAGGATGGTTGCTTTTTTCGTCAAGATTGGTATGGGAAAAAGAAGAGGAAATTAGTTTCATACAAAAGAAATGATTGTGCCCTATAAAGATATAAAAACTATGATACGCGCCTCCTACTAAATGCATCCGCACCTAAAAATAATGCTTCCCTCCCCGTGCAGAACCCGTTGCGCGCGCCTATAAAAAAAGCCTCGGAGAAAAATCCTCCAAGGCCCCTTTCCTGCACTGCTGCCAGCGCTACAGAACCTCAACCATGCCCAAATAGACGCTGGTCGAATTGAGCTTGCCATTTTCAGAAGCAAAAGCCATCCAGCAGTGCACCTGCGCTCCCGCATAATAGTCCGGAAGCGTGATTTCGGCGGCCGCCTGGTCGCGTGTTCCCACGGCCAGAAAAAAATCCGAGAAGCCGCTTTCGGCATCGTGCACGCCTATCATTAAGCGGTCGGTCGGCTTGGCCGTTGCCTGTCCCGAATTGTCTGCCCACGAAAAGCGCAGCAGGTTGCCAGCACTGGCAGTAACAACCGTCTGCGTCGTGCCCTGCAGATCGCCGCGGCTCAGCAGTACTTTGGCATAATTCATAGACAGCACGCTGCCGTTTAGCACCACCGCTTCCCTAAGGTGGTAGCTCGTAGCCTGATTGGTTCGCGAACGGCCGCCGCTCGGCTGGCCAAAATAGCTCGCCAGCATCGGCTTGAACGGCAGCAGGAAGCGCGCGACAAGCGCAAACTTTTCGCGCTGCTGCAGCTGGTTTTCTGTCGGCGCACTAGTGCCCGCTCTCGGAAGGCTGCGCAGCACATCCATGCCGCGCCAGCTGGCACCTACCACGTTTCCGACCTTGCCGGAAAAAGCGCCCAGGATGCCTTTGTTGTACTTGCCCATAATCTTAAAAAATTAATGGTTAATAAATCGACTTGCAGGCCCTAGTATCGCCTGCGGTGACACTAAGGTAAGCCGCTTTGTGTCAGACTGTAACGGCACGAAAGAAGACAATAGGAAAAGGCCGTATTCAATGCCTCTTGAAGCTTTTTTTCGCCTTTTGGGCAGATTATGCGTTCCGATTCGGGTTTTTTATGCTTTTGGAGACTTTCAAAAACAGGTACCGAAAGGCTAATTTTTGGCCTGTTTTTGGCACCGAATCGGTAGGGGTTTTGTTCGGGTTTCGTTCGGGTCTCGTTCGGGAAAATGACCCAAAAAAAGTTTCCTGCCGAACCACTCCCGAACCACTCCCGAAGGAAGCCCGAACAGAGGGCTGCAGAACGGCTTTGCCGATTGCTCAAAATAAGGCATCGGAACGTAACGACAGGACAAGAAATAGCCTGCCTGAGCAGCAGCTCGGCAGCCGTTACGGCATAAAAAAGAGGGTGATTTTCAGACTCCAAAAAGCAGGAACGCCTATAAGCCCAGGTCTTTTAGCAAAGACGGCGGGTAATGGCTTAGGTCTGAGGTCTTGAAGTTTTTGTAGCTCTTGAGCACCAGCATGTGCGTAAAATGGATCTTGGGATAGATAAAGGTTCCGCCAAAATGCTCGTAAGGAATCTGCTGCTGCTTCCGCATCTTGGCAATCTTGGTGTCGCTGCATTTGAATATCCTCATCAGGTCTGAGGTGTCAAACCAGCATTCGTTTTCGAGGCGCTGTATCTTGGCCTTGAGTTCTTCGTTTTCTTTGCGCAGTCGGTCGAGTTCTTCTTTCATTTGGCGTGTAGTTTAATAGGTTTGTATCGGTTCGTATGTTTCTCCCATAACGGCAAAAACTTCGGAAAAGTATGCCTAAAATGTATTTTTTTTGGCGGGTGCAGGGGTCCTGAAGCGGGCCGCCGCCGTGATAAACAAAACAGTTTACCTGCCTAGCCGTGACGTTGCTTTTTGGAGTTATTTCTTGAACATGGGCAGCGGATTAAGCGGATGGCGCAGCAGGTTCTTGAACGTGCCTTTGGCCAAAAAAAGATGGAAGCCTAAGTTGGGCCATCTTTTGCGGTTATCGCGGAGGCGCCTGCCGTCGGTCCCGAACCGCATCAGTCCCAATGACACATCAATCCAGTCGGCCTTGCGGAACGTTTCTACCGTGTGCTGATTTTCGCCCTTATAGGGCGTCATCTTGTGGTGCCAGTGGATCATCTGCGCAATCTCGGCTGCCCAGTCTGCCTTTCCGGCTTTGCTGAGGTAGGCTGCTGCCTGCTCGGCAGAAGGGCCGAGGTAGTCGAGCGTATGGTGCGTCCAGATGCCGATATCGTGAAAGGCGGCGGCTATGGCATACTTCTCGCTATTCTCCGCGGCACTGTCGAGCAGCATACAGGCGGCCAGTACGCGGCACGTATGGTTCTTGTATTTTTCGTAGTCGCCGCCAAGCTGCTGCCGGAAGGGCTGTAGCAGTGTTTCGATGGCCTGTTCCTGATGTTCCATAAGCTGTCTGTTGGTTTGTTAAGCTCGCTGTGCGACCTATAGTGCTCGCTGGATGCAAGATACGTATAAAAAGCGAATAGCGGCAGACGGTTTTGCGTCGATTCGGGCCAATTTTGAAGCCAAAATAAATTAATACTGAACGGGTTAGGATTTTTTATTTTTATTTGCCTACTTTTGCGCCCGATTAAAAGAAAGTAGTATTTATGAAAAGAATTGTTGAGCACAGGAAGCTTTTGGGAGTCGACAAGACCGTTACGCTAAAAGAATTGAAAACGATCTACAGGAATGTGATGAAAGATTCGCACCCTGACAAGTTCGTAGATGATGAGGCTGGAAAGCTTGAGGCAGAAGAAAGAAGCAAGTCGGTGATCGAGGCCTACCACTTTTTGGTAAGCATCAATCCGGAAACACAAGAGCGTTTCCGCGACGAGTATACCGAGACTACGGCAAAATCGAACATCCATGATTTCTACTACGAAAAGCAGATCTTGGTCATCCAGCACCTGAACGGGAATTCGTATGAGTATATCGGGGTTCCGAGAAACACCTACATCAAGATGGTGAATGCAGAATCGCCAAGCCGTTTTGCCAGAAGACATATCTATGGCAGCTTTATCTACAGAAAATCAGGCGTTGC
This sequence comes from Flavobacterium endophyticum, assembly GCF_003634455.1. Lineage (GTDB taxonomy): Bacteria > Bacteroidota > Bacteroidia > Flavobacteriales > Flavobacteriaceae > Flavobacterium > Flavobacterium endophyticum. The sequence goes on from NZ_RBLC01000001.1 coordinate 811,663, forward strand.
AGCCGAAGATTAATTGCTGCACGTTTTATAATAAGCAAGGCTCTTGGGAAACCGAGGGCCTTTTTTTATGCCCGGCTATCCTGTGCCTACTCTTGGGATTCGGAAACCTATTCGCAGCCTGCATGCCTTGCCGATTACGGCTGGTGCACTATTGTTTCGAGATCAGGTGCGGCGGCAAGAATGACTTCGGCCCTTGTGCCCTTGCCTAAGTCGCTATATATTTTCAGCTCGGCATGCAGCAGCGTACACAGCCTCTTTGCGATAGATAGCCCAAGACCTGTTCCTTTTACGGCTCGTCTCTGGCTTTCGGCCCTAAAAAATTCGTTATAGATTTTCTGAAGGTCGTCTGGCGCAATGCCTACACCATTGTCGGCAATCGAGCAGACAATCCTGTCTTCCTGCCTTGCAAGGGCGATATCGATCCTGCCATTTTCTCCTGTATATTTCACGGCATTAGAAATCAGGTTATCGAGAATGACCGAGAAGAGGTAAGCGTCTGAGCGGATCCAGAAGTGCTGGCCTGATTCAAAGCCCAGCGCAATGTTCTTGGCCGCAATCTTAGAGGAGTAGCGTTCCAATACCTGCAGGATGACCTCATCGACTGCCACGTCTTCAATATGCACGGCCGCCTTCTGGTTTTCGAACCGGGCAAGCAGCAGCAGCTGGTCTGCCAGGTCGTTAAGGCGGTTGACTTCGCTGATGCAGTAGCGTATCTTTTCTTCATATTCGGCGCTTTCGCGGGGCTTGCGGATCAGCACCTCAAGCGTTCCTTGAATGACGGCCAGCGGTGTCCGCAGCTCGTGGGAGGCATCTGACGTAAATTGGCGTTCCCTGACAACCGCATCTTCGATACGGTCCAGCAGCTGATTTATGGAAGCAGAGAGCTCAAATAGCTCGTCTTTGTTTTTTGGGAGTTCGATACGTTCGCTCAGGTTGCTGTTGGTGATCTTGCTCGCTGTATTGATAATGTCTACGGCGGGCCTTATGCTTCTTCCGGCAATAAAGCGCGTGACAAAGAACAGCGCTAGCAGCACAATAGGAAAGGCAATAAACAGCACGCGGCTCAGGTTGCCCAAGACCCGCACTTCTTCTTCTACCGACATGGCTATGATGACATAGCCTACCTTTTTGCCGTGGTTGAGGAGCGGCGCCTGTACCTGCCTGACAGGAATATCGACGAGATATGTATCTTGGGAATGGATGTTTGTTTCCTCGTAGCGGAGCTTGAGGTTTTCGCCTTTGAGGTTGTTGGATTTCTCGTAAAAACGCCCCATGCTGTCAAAAATCTGGACAAATATGGGATTGACATCAATCTCGTTGTGCTCGGTCTCATCCCATTCGCCAGGCTCAACCAGCATGGGATGGCTCGACGGCTGGTTTGCTACATATTCTTGATGGTAGCGGATCTCGGTACCGAGGTTCTGGTTGATATCGTAATTGACAGAAAGGGAGACTATAACATATACGACCGCAAATACTATTGCGATCAGCGTGGCCGCACTGATGAGGTTGTAGACGGCAATCCTGTTTTTAAAAGACAGTGGCATGGGCTGCTAGATTTCATTTGCAATGTAGCCAATTCCGCGGATAGTCTTGATGTAGTCTTCTTCTTTTTTCAGCCCCAGCTTTTTGCGTATCGAATTGATAAACACATCAATTACTCCAGACTCGTAATCAAAATGGATGTTCCAGACTTCCTTGATGATCTGGTTGCGGGTACAGACCGCGCCCTTGTTCTTGATCAGGTATTCGAGCAGGGAAAATTCTTTATGGGTAAGATAGACTTCCTTGTCATGCGTAAAGACTTGGTGCTTTTCGATGTCTAATCGGATAGGTCCGAGCGTATAGGTCTTGTTTTCTGAGGCGGCCGAGCGGAACTGTACTTTGATGCGTTCCAGCAGTTCTTCAAAGCTGAAAGGCTTCTTGATATAGTCGTTGGCGCCTGCCTTGAGGCCCTCGATGGTTTCCTGCACGGTATCTTTGGCCGTAAGAAATACGATAGGCGTTGACTGGTTGGCCTTGCGAAAGGACCTGCAGACTTCGATACCGGACAATTTGGGCAGCATCCAGTCAAGCAGCAGCAGGTCAAAATGCTGTGCCAGAGCCAGCCGGAGCGCAAGTTCTCCGTCGGAAGCCAGGGTCACTGTATAATGTTCTTCTTCGAGTCCTTGTTTCAGGAAGTTTGAAATTCCGATCTCGTCTTCGGCTACTAGTATGTTCATAGGCGGCAATTTTAGATAAATAGGGTCAAAATATCAGGATACGAGCACGTTTAGCGACTTGGGCAATATGTCTACCTGCACCTTGTTGGTCTCTAGCCTGTGGTATTCGCCATCGATCTGCACGTCTGTAAAAATCCTATCGGGCAGCTCGGCGTTGAGGCTCTGGATCATGGCGTGTTCTGCCTTTTTGAATTTTTCTGACTGTTTGGTTACTACCAGGCCTCCAAAAAGCATTTTTTGCAGAAAGCTTATCTTGGGCACATAGAGCAGGTCTAAAAAGCCGTCTGACAGGCTGGCTTTTGGGGTAAGGCTCATGTTATAGCCCATTTCGTTAGAGTTGGAGATAAACAGCAGGAACGGATCTGCTTCTTGCTCTTTTCCGTTGTAGCGCAGTATGGCCTTTTGGGGCTTGTATTGCGAGCTGGCCTTGAGTGACGCGTTCACATAGGCAGACAGCGTACGCTTGTTGGCGTTTTCGTATTTCTTGATGATCATGGCATCGATACCGAGCCCCATGTTGCTGAAAAAGCAGTACTGGTTGACCTTTCCGGAATCGATGGCAACTGACTTTTGCTTTTTGATGATGGCTATGGATTTTGTGACGCACCTCGGGATATCGAGATTAGATGCCAGGCCATTGCCTGAACCGACCGGGATGATACCCAGCTTTATATTGGTATTGACAAGCTGCGAAGCGATCTCGCTGATAGTGCCATCGCCCCCACAGGCTACGATGATATCGGGCTGCTGCGCTATGGCTTTTTCCGTCAGCGCTATGGCGTGTTTTTTATATCGGGAATAGTCGATTTCTATCTTATAGGATGCAACAGGAAAATGTCCTTCCAAAAATTCTCTGGTAATCTGGTGTTTTCCTTTTCCAGAGATAGGATTGACGATAAAATGGATATAGGTCATTCTTTAAGCAATTTGTTCGTAAATAAATAATCTGCCGCCTGATAGCCGGATATGGCTTCTTCCAGGAATGCATTGTCCATCGGGACAGGCATGAGCTCGTTGGTTTTCTTGTTCCAGTCATAAAGGGCCTGCTGCTTCTGGTCAGACAATATCAGGGCCTTGTTCTTTTTCATATAGGCAAGCTTCCTGTAGGTGCCTACATAGGCTCTTTCTGTGTAGGTTCTTCCTAAAGCATTCTTCCCAAAGAAGTTAGAACGGTAATTCCAGCGTAACATTGCAAACAAGGTAGGAAATAGATCAATTTGCGAGCATTGCTGCAGTACCTTTTCCGGCGCTTGGGCCGGCAAATTATAAATAAATGCTGGAATATGATAATTTGCGACATCTATTTCGTCTTTTCCTGCACTGCTGGCACAGTGGTCTGCAATAATCACAAAGACCGTATTCTTAAACCAAGGCTTTGTTTTTGCCTTTTCGAGCATCTGGCCAAGCGCATAGTCGGCATATTTCACCGCTCCATCCCTGTTCTTGCCAGAAGGTATGTCGATCTTGCCCTCTGGATAGGTATAGGGCCTGTGGTTGGAAGTCGTCATCACGAAATTAAAGAAGGGCTTTTTTGAGGCGAAATGCTCGTCGGCCACTTGGAGCATCTTGTCGTAGATGTTCTCGTCGCAGATGCCCCAGGCGTTCTCGAAAGTCACTTCGCTGTCTTCTATATTGTGGCGCTCGGTCTTGATCTTATCACTCAGCACGCTTCCTCTCCCTCGGTCGTATATCGTAAAGCCGTTGCCGCCAAAATAGCAGTTCATATTATCGAAGTAGCCATCGCCTCCATAAAAGAAGCTATTCTGGTAGCCCTTCTCCTGAAAGACATTGGAAACTGTATATAGGTTCTGGTTGTCGGGACGCTTCACGATGCTCTGTCCCGGAGTGGGCAAGATGCATAGGGTAACGGCTTCCATGCCGCGCACGGTTCGGGTTCCGGTAGCGTAGAGATTGGTAAAGAAAAGGCTCTGCTGGGCCAGCTTGTCCATGTTGGGCGTGATGCCTTTTTCATTCCCGAATTCTTTCATAAAGCTGGCGCTCATGCTTTCCATCAATATGAAAACAACATTGGGTCTTGCTTCTGAAGGCAGCGAATCAGTGATTTCTCGTCGGATAGACGTTCCGCCTTTGATAAAGCGGCTGTCGGGTTCTGCTATTTCGTTTCTTACGGTCTCGAAGGCCTTTTTGGTATCGATTGCCGTATAGAACTGCGTGTATTTCATCTGGTTGTTTCGGAATTCGGCAAAAAACGAATAGATTCCGGCTTTGGAAATTTCATTATTATAGCGGTTGGAAGACCATTCTGCTTGGTTGTTTTTTATAAATCCGACATAGAAAGACAATATCAGGAAGGCGGAAATAAACAGGGACAGCTTCTGCTTCACGGAAGCTTTTCCAGCAAATGTGGCCGCAAAAATGCCTCTTTTTTTAAACAGGAACACAATCAGCAAGGTGATGGCAGCAACGCCTAGGATAAGATACGGAAGCGGATAGGATTCTTGTATGTTGCGGACTACTTCATGGGTATAGATAAGATAGTCGACCGCGATAAAGTTAAAGCGGGTTCTAAATTCTTCCCAAAAGGTTATTTCGGCAAAAAACACAAATACTAAGACAAGTACCGTAAGCGAAAAGAAAAAATAAACAACTATCTTATCTAGCAGGGAGCCGCTGTATCGATTTGGCAACAGCAGCAGGTAGAGGATTCCTGGAAAGGCTGCAAAGCCGGCAACCGCACTATCGAAAAAGGCTCCGGTTGCCAATGTCCTTAGCACCGTGATCAGGTTCCAAGAAACCTCATCTTTCTGCCAGAGCATAAAGACGATGCGGAGCACCATTGACAGGAACAAGAATCCTTTGAAGAAATTCCATAGCAGCGAGAACCGCTGAGGCAGGGAAATTTCAAATTGAAATGATGATTTTAATTTCATGTCTGTTACTTTGTTTTGCAAATGTAACGGCACGAATTGCCTTAAATTGGATGCGCCAAGCAGTCTTAAGTGAATCTTAAGAATAGGCAGGCTATGTTTCTTGCGGGCGATTACTTATATTTACCTATTAAAAATTGCTTATGAAACTACTTACGCTATCGCCACTATTATCGGTCCTACTCCTTTCCTGTTCTGGAAAATCGCAAGAGCTGCCGACGAATACAAAGAAACTGTCATTAAAAGAGGCTTCTGCCGTAGCGGTCTCGAAGGCTTCGCCTTATATCTGGGTGGCCGAAGACAGTGGCAATAAAAACCGAATCTATGGCCTGGATGCCGACGGAAAGATCGCGCATACGGTTACCGTAACCAATGCGGCAAACGTAGACTGGGAGGATCTTGCTACCGACGAGGAGGGCAATGTGTATGTAGGGGATTTTGGCAATAACGATAACCTGCGCAAAGACCTGTGCATCTATAAGGTGAATGCGGGCGACCTGCAGCACGAGACGGCGGTATCGCCTGCCAAGATTTCGTTCTACTATCCGGAGCAACAGCAGTTTCCGCCGAAGAAGTCTGAACTTTTTTATGATGCAGAATCGTTCTTTTTCTACAAGGGCAACTTTTACATCTTTACCAAAAATAGAAGCAAGGGCTTTGACGGAACCGTCATGTTGTACAGGGTGCCAAACCAAAGCGGCAACCATAAGGCCCAGCTCTTGGGTACATTCAAGGCGTGCGACAGCTACCACAAATGTGCTATTACCAGCGCCGACATCAGCCCTGACGGGAAGAAGGTCGTGCTGTTGAGCGCGAGCAAGGTGTGGCTGCTTTCGGGTTTTTCGGGAACTGATTTTCTGGGCGGAACGACCGAAATGTTCGAGCTGAATGACGTGACCCAAAAAGAAGGCGTCTGTTTTAAAGACAACGAGACGCTTCTTATCGTGGATGAAAAAAGCAAAAAGACGGGCGGCAATCTTTATGAGATCAAGCTGGCCGACCTAAAATCCAAATCCTAGTCCTGCCGAAATCCTGACACCATCTGTTGAGTTGAACAGGGAGACTTTACCTGTAACTAGATTCACGCCGTTGATCCAGATACCGCCACCATAAGCTTGGTGCCATTTGTCTGACTCTTCGCCCGGAACCCAAACGCGTCCGTAGTCGAATCCTCCAAAAACACCATAGCGCAAAGGCGCAAAGCCGTTGTCTACCTTGCCGAGGTTCCAGCGCAGGTCGGTGCTTTGGTAAAAGGACTGCTTGCCGGAAAAACGCTGGTTTCTAAAACCGCGCAGGTCGAAATCTCCGCCTACGGTAGCCGCTTGGTAGAACTCGTATTCGTCGTCAAACAAGACTTTTCCTTTGAGCAGGGTAGCCAATACCCAGTTGCCGCTGGTCGAAATCTTATAGGTGAAGCCTAACGAGCTTTCCGCATACGGGAATTTCTTGCCGGTTTCATTGATGTTTATGGTATAGCCGCCTAGCATTGAGAAGACCATTCCCAGCGTAGCATTCGATGGGTTGTCGTAATTTTCAAACGTATATTTGGCGCTCAGGTCTACAAAGTTCTTGTAGTCGAAAACATCAGGGTTCACGACACCCGGCAGGGTAATAAAGCGTCCGGCGGTCTTGTCTACCTGTACGCGCTCAAAGCTGGCCTGCACCACGGCCGAACCGCCCATTTCTCCAGTCCATTGCAAAGAAGGAGTGGCTTTCAGCCTACGTATCTTCACGCGGTTGTAATCCATGTCGATATCATCGTCTGGATTTTCGGTCTCGTTGCCGAAACCAAAGTAGTTGATACTAAAATTAGGACTGGTATAGAGGGCATCAACTACAAAATTCCATTTCCCGACTTGGTGCGGAAAAATAGCTTTGTAGTACAATTCGAAGCCGCTGGTCGCGAAATAGTAGTTGGCGCCTACGACGTGTCTTTGTGAATACGGGAACCTGTTGAAGCCGTTTACGGTATAGTTGACCCTGGCTCCTACCTTGACACCGTCATCAGGGTTGAATCCTAATAAGGGATATCCTGCCAAGACGTTGTATTTCGGCTTTTCGTAATCGTAGGTATTGATCTGGTAGGAATCGGAAAGCATCTTTTCTCCTTTTCCTGTGCTGGTGATCGTATTGTCTTTGGTAGACGAGTCATAGATTCGCACTTTCTTGCCGCTTTCTACGTCATAGGTATCGTGATTCTGTCCGCCAAGGAGACGGATCTTGAGTCTTTTTCGGCCTTCGCCTTTTACTTCAAAGATATCATCGTCGTCTAATCCGTATACCCACAGTTCTTTGGTTTCCGGACAGTGGTAGGTTCGTTCGTGGATGAGCTCTTCTTTGTCTTTTTTGATACGGTAGACTTCTACTTTGGTAGCATCTCCAGATCGGGTAATGACAAAACGGTCTTTTTTGTCGGTACCGACAACGAGCACTGTTTTCTGCAGCACTTCATAGTATTCTTGTCCGTATTTTTCCAGGTATTTCTTTCTGGCTTTCAGGTCGGATTTGATCTTGTCTATCGAGGCGTCCTTTACTTCGTTCGGCAGCTTTTCGAATGCCTTGTCGATTTCGGCGTTGGAAAGGTTGTCGGTAATGTATTTGGCTTCTTGCTTCCAGACGTTTCCGTCTGATTTGGTAATAAAGGCAAGGTCTAGCGCATAGGCTTCGCGGTTGAACCATTTGACGTTGTCGAGCTTGTCGTCAAAAGAGCGCATGTGGCGCAGCGCCGGAATGTTCATCAGTATCGACAGCAGCGTGCCGTCGTATCTGGAGAAGGCTTGGTCTCTGTCTCGTGGAATCGGACGGTAGATTACCTTTCCGTTTTCTTTGTATTCGCCCCATCTCCATTGGTCAGAATGCCTGTCCCAGTCGCCGATAAGCATGTCGAACAGCCTTGCTCGGATATAGCTCTGCTCGTCTACTTCGTATTTTTCATCGGAGCGGACATTGGCCAGTACGTCATCTGTACCCACGATCTTGCCCGGCTTGCCAAAACTTTTCAGGTCCTTGAATTCGTCCATCGGGCGTTCTTCGATCATATAAAGCTCGTCGCCGTAGTCCTCATTGAACAGGGTCAGCCTGTTTTGTTTTGGCACATAGAACAGCTTAGGGTTGGAATGGCTTATGCCTACCCTGTCGGCCAATTCGGCCACTACAAAAGGCGTATACGGATGGGCCGTCGTGTAAAAGTCCATGATAAAGTCTTCTGCATAGGTGTCACGGAAGTCTTTCTCTACGGCTTGGTCTTTGAAAGCTACGGATTGCAGGAAGCGCGTAGCGCTTTTTCTCAGGGCCCTCATCACATATTCTTTTCCGTTTTTGTCTACCAGCCTGAGCGATTTAGACTGGTGTCCGCCGCCAGAAATGGTAGGCGTCAGCCCGCCGTATAGCGTATCGAGGCTTACGGCTCTTGCTTTTATCGGGGTACTGTAGATCTTTCGGTAGTGCTTGCCCCAAAGGAAACGGTAGGCGCCGCCTTTGGTGGTCATTTTTGAAGTATAGATGGTCGTATCCTTATGGGTAGGAAAAGTATTCGGGAATTCTCTCAGGTTCGGTTTTGGCCTTGGGAACGTAGGCTGCTGTTTGTATAGCAAGCCTTCTTTTCCTTTGGAGTCGGCACCATAATACGACACTTTTGAGGCGCCGTTATTGAGCACTTCGAGCACGGCATAGCCGTTGTTTCCGAAAGAGAAGTCGTTTTCATTGATCGCCCTGGCGGCCTCGTGTTTTGATCCAGCGCCGCTGATGATCTGCTTGACGTTATCTTTGTCTATGTATTGCAGGTTGTGGTCATGCCCCGAAACTACGACCACGTTGCTACGGGTCTGTATCAGGGTCTTGATTCTTTTTACGAAGGCATTGTATTTTTTATTCTGCAAGTCCTGCGGGCTGATACCTGAGGTCTTGCGCAGCAGGTTGACAACCGTTCCCAAGACCGGCAGCGGTATTTTTTTGCTGAACGGAAAAAGGTGCTTTTCTAGCGAAAACTCGCCGCCATGCGTGCCGTTGCTCATCAGCGGATGGTGGATGGCAATGATGGTGGTCTTTTTTTGGTAGTCGTTCAGCTTGTTTTCTAATTCTTCAAAAAACTGCTCGCGTGTCTTGATGTCGCAGTCGTTGTTGATGGTAGGATGCTGGTCCCAGTCTTCCAGATACCACTGGCTATCGATTACGATCAGTCCTAGGTTGTCGTTGATATTGATATGGTCGATCCCGCAGTTCTTTCTCGGAAGGAAGGATTTTTTCTGCTTGAGGTACTCGTTGACCAGCCTTTCTTGCTCTTTTAGTCCTTCTACTCCGTTATACCAGTCGTGGTTGCCGGGTATGAATATGGTCTTTCCTTTGAAACTCTTGGAGAGCGCCAGCTGTATGTCGAGCTTTTCTTCTGCCGTCTTTCTGTCGGGGCTGTCTTTTGGCGGCATGCCCAGCGGGTAGATGTTGTCTCCCAGAAAAAGCAGGGTGCTGTTGGTATCGGCTTTTTTGAGCCTTTCTTCAAACAGCTTTAATAGCTGCTGCGATCTCACCTCATCGGCATTGCCTGCATCGCCTACAAGATAAAAGGTATGTGAAATGGCTTTGGGGTTATCAAAGTTGTCTTTGATCGTAACGGGGGCCTTGCTTCCAAACTGCGAGTGGTTCGTGGCGCAGGACTGTAAAAAAATTATCAAGCAGGCATACTTGAATAGCGTTATATTTCGTTTACTAGTTACATTAAGCCAAAATAATTTCATAATTTGGTAGTGGATTTAATTCAATTGATATTTGATATGAATATTCTTCAAAAAGCCGAAAATTTTATATTCCAATTATTCAAAGATAGCTTATCTTCTGATTATATTTACCATAATTTTAATCATACTTTACGAGTTGTTAACAGCGTGCAGATACTGATCAAAGGCGAAAATGTGTCTGCAGAAGAAGCTGAAATGCTGGAAATCGCGGCTTGGTTTCACGACGCGGGATATATTGAGGGCGGCGAGAAGCACGAGGAACGGGGCGCTTTGATTGCGGCCGACTTTTTGAAAGAAAATGCGTATGCTGAGGAAAAGATAGACAAAATCAAGTCGCTTATCATGGCGACGGAACTGAAAAGTACTCCTGTAGGCCATCTGGAGACAATCATACGCGATGCCGACTGCTCTCACTTTGGGCATAAGGAATATCCTAATTTTTCGGAACTGCTGCGCCAGGAGTGGAAAATCATCTGCGACAAGCAATATACTGACTTGGAATGGGCAAAAGAAAACCGTACTGTTTTCTTGAAATACCATCGTTTTTATACGGATTTTGCCAAGCAAAACTGGCAGCCGCAGAAAGACCTGAACCTTTCTGACATACAGGACAAGATTACTTCGCTTGAGAAAGGCAAAAAGGAAAAGCCGAAAGACATCTTGAATAAGAAAAAGCTGGAAAAACTGGAAAGTCCGGAACGGGGCATCGATACTATGTTTCGGGTGACGCTGAACAACCATACCAAACTCAGCCAGATTGCCGATAGCAAGGCAAACATACTGCTTTCTGTCAACGCGATTATTATTTCGATTGCGTTATCGACCTTGATTCCTAAGCTGGACAGCCCGACGAATGCGCACTTAATCGTGCCTACGTTCGTAATGTTGCTGTTTAGTGTGATCTCTATTATTTTTGCGATACTTTCTACGCGCCCAAAAGTCACCAGCGGGCTTTTTACGCGAAAGGATATCGAGGACAAAAACGTAAACCTTTTGTTTTTCGGGAATTTCCACAAGATGCCGCTGGACGAGTACCAGTGGGCCATGAATGTGCTGATGAAAGACCGCGAGTATCTTTATAATTCGATGATCAAGGATCTTTATTTTCTTGGGCTGGTCTTGAACCGAAAATACAAATTGCTGCGCATTACCTACACGGTATTTATGTTCGGCATCATTATTTCGGTGATTGCCTTTGTATGGGCATTCAAGTCGGTTTAGTTCTTAAGGGCTAATTCTTTCAGCAGGTCTTGGTAGGTATAGCTTTTCTCTGATTTTTCAGGCTGCGTATACAAGATTTCCACACGCAGTGCTTTTAGTCCGGTAACGCCCTGCAAGTCTTCTACTTCAAAAGTCTCTATAGCGCCCAGCTTGTTCTTGTGCTGCAACAGGCTGATGTATCTTCTGTATTCTGCTTCTTCTTGATGCTGTGAATAGACGATGGTAATCTTGCCTTTTTCTGTAATCCTTTCGTTGGTGCCTTTGATATTCGACTTGTCGATTCGTTTTTTCACGACTTCATAACGGGCATTATAGGTACCGTCTACATCAAAGCGTTTTTCGTCCATACGGAATCGGATGGATATCGGCGTGCTGAACACGAGAATCAGCGAAGTCACATCGAGGTCATACGGCAAGGAAGGACGCAGGTGGTAGTATTCGTTTTCTAATTCGCATAGGGCCTGAAGCTGCCACAAGCGCAGGTTGCTCAGATAGACAGGACTAAAGGACAATTGCGGGGCTATAGAGGCTCCGATATAAAGATTGTGCTCTACACCGTCTGTCTTGAAGCGTTCGTAATAGTGCGGAAAGAACGATTGGGCTTCTTCTTGTTTCTTGTCTAAGATAAAGGCCATTTTTTTATTGATCAGCGAAAGTGTCTGGTCAAAATCTTTCCTTGCATCATAGACCATCATAATCTTAGGGTCGAGCGATTTGAAATAGGCTTCTATTTTCTCGCGTACCTTGTCATTGGAGGTCTCGAAATGGTGCAGCATCGGATGGATCTCATTCAGAACATAGCTTTGGATAAGGGACTCGGTATCGGCTTTAAGGGTTTCTTTCAGCTGTTTTTCGAGGTCTTCAAGCTCGTAGATGTTCTGGTAGATGACCGGCAGTTTTAGGTTGTCGCTTATGAAACGGAGCAACTGGAGCAGCAATTCGATCTGGGCCGTCAGGTCTTTTTCGATGGACTCGTTTCGGGCAACGGAGGAACCTTTGATGTCGATCTGCCCGTATAGCGGATAGACTTCTTTAAACACGATTTCTTTGAATGGCAGGTCTCTTGTATTTTTATCTGTAGTATGCAACGAGGCTTCTTCCCTGAACTTCCAATAGACGCTCGGATGGATCGCAGTGTATTCTTTTTGGATAATGGCATCGATCTGATTCTGCATGTCGGAGAAATACCTGTCGATCGTATCTACCAAGAAAGGCATGACCAGATCGAGCTTGTTGGCATTGATACTGTTTAGCTGTTTTGGCTCGGAGGAAACTAATTCTACGATGCCCAACAGCCTATCGTCTTTAACGACAGGTGCAAAAATACAGCTTTGTACGTTTTGCGCGAGCAGGTGTTCTGCCAGCTCTTTTTCTTCTGGATTTGTGACTAGAAATTCTTTTACGTCAGAAATAATAAAGTATTTCTTCTCTCCTACAAGGGTATCTAGCGGGCATTGTCCTAGGGCGTTCAGGCATTCTTCTTCGTAATCTTTTGTCAAGATGAAGCTGTGCATCTCGTCTTCAAAATCGGCTTTTTTCAATCGGGTACCGTCACTGCTGAAAGCGGTAAAGCCCGTCCTGAGGTCTGCAATTTTGTAGATGGAACGGAATATGGTTTCAATGGTCTCTTTCTTGAATTCGGAATCTTCGTTGTTGCTCAGCAGGTTGCTTTTTAGATTAGAAATGGCACTTTCGACGGAATTGTCATAAAGCGTCATGATTCCGAAGCCCTTGAGTATCCAGCTTTCTGGCGGAAATTTTTCTTTCCACAGGTAGAGGTCGTCGTAATTATCAATCAGCTGGTTAATATCTTCTTGCGTAAGCGCCACCGATTTTTCTGTCGGGAACACCTCAAGGAAGTCGGCATTGTAAAGAATCCTGTAGTGTTTTACGATACCTTCTGCATTGGGAATATCATAAAAGATAGGACTGCTGAAATCAATCTTGCAGCCGTAGTAATAGTTCAGTATGATGGAACAGTTCATGACATAGAACCGATGCTCGTCGAAATCTCTGATGATGATCTCAAAATCGTCGCCGGCTTCCGTAAGAATCTTGTTCAGCCTTTCTGTCGTATTAAAAATATAATTGTCAAACGGAACAGTTACGGCTTTGATTTCGTTATGCGTTAGGGCCGTAGGAAACAAATCGGCCAAAAGGTATTTGATTCTGTTGTAGTGCTTTTCGATCTGCTGGTACGATTCGATACCGTCTCTCAGTTCCGGAAAGGGCTCTATTTCCTTCAAGAGTCCCTTGGCATAAGCCGCCCGATAATCAACATCAGAATCAGCTATTTGCTCTAAAACCTCAATGACTTTCTGAAAAGAAATCTTGATTTTAAACGGACTGGGATTCTCGTGAAGGGGATTCATATTTTGAGGATTCAAATTGTAGGCAAATTTACGAAATAAATAGATTCGCAATTGTAAAAGAAAACAAAAAAGCCGTCGAAGGAATGACGGCTTTTTCAAATAAAAATCTAAAAACTAAATACTATTTATTTTGAAAAACAGAAAGCTGTTTTTGTGGGTTCGGTTTTAAATTTATTACTCTCGCTAATGTAGGAAACAAATCTGCTCGAAACAAATAAAATCGACGAAAAGCATGATTATTTAACGTTCGTATTTTAAGAGTTGGCAGGTCAAAAAAAGCTAATTGCTTGTGTATATGCTAAAAAATGTTAAATTATAGCAAAGGAGAACTTGGGTTTGAAGAATAAAATTTAGTTTTGTTTGGTGCCAAAATGCGGCTTTTCTTAACTTAAAATTATAATTACCTCGTTCCTCATGAAAATAAAACATCTAGTTTATGCACTGCTCATCCTTGGGATTGGGGGCATGATTGCCTACCGAATCTCCAGCAATAAAAAATCAGATTCAGAAAACGGAAAAGGACAGGGAAATAAAAAACCATCACGAGTAAGCGGCATCGTCGTACAGCCTCAAAACTTTGCAGACAATCTTTCGCTCTCGGGCTCTATCGAAGCAAATGAGCAGATTGATGTTAGAAGCGAGGTTTCGGGAATTGTTGAAAGCATCAATTTTAGCGAAGGTACTATGGTCGCCAAAGGACAAGTGCTTTTTAAAGTAAACGACATTGAGTTAAGAGCACAGCTGGCACAAGCAAAAACGGCACAAGGACTGGCTTCTGAAAACGAGCGCAGGGCCAAGCTTTTATTGCAGAAAGAAGCCATCAGCCAAGAAGAATACGATATTGCCAGCGCCGATTTTAAATCTGCTAAAGCACAATCACAGCTGATCAGCGCCCAGATAGCGAAGACAACAGTACGCGCGCCTTTTGCCGGAAAAATAGGATTACGTTCAATTTCTGAAGGAACCTATGTCACGCCCACTACCATGATTGCAAAACTGGTAAACACAAGCCGACTGAAAATTACGTTTTCGATTCCAGAAAAATATGCGTCGCAAATGAAGGTCAACGGAACGCTTTCGTTCACGACAGCTGGTTCTACTGAAAAGTTTACTGCCAAGATTTATGCCATCGAACCTGAAATTGAAGTGGCTACCAGAACTCTTAGGCTGCGCGCTATTGCAGAGAATCCTGACGGCAAGCTTTATCCGGGAACTTTTGCGAACGTAACGCTTCCTTTAGACAACATCAAGGATGCTTTGCTGGTTCCTACGCAGGCATTGATTCCGATCCAAAACGGAAAGAAATTGTTTGTTTCTCAAGGCGGAAAAGCGAAAGAGGTAATCGTGAAAACGGGAGCCAGAACGGATAAAGATATCTTGATCACCTCTGGACTGAAAGTTGGAGATACGGTACTGACTACCGGCGTAATGACCTTGAAAGACGGAATGCCAGTGAGCGTCCAAATCCTTAAATAGCCACCAGATGAGCTTATCAACTACAAGCATAAAAAGACCGGTACTGACAATTGTCTTGAACCTGATGCTGATTCTTTTTGGAATAATCGGGTATACCTATCTGGGCGTGCGAGAATTTCCATCCATCGACCCTGCGCAGATTTCGGTAAGAACGAGCTATGCAGGAGCCAACGCCGACATTATCGAATCGCAGATTACCGAGCCTCTTGAAAAAGCCATCAACTCTATTGACGGTATCCGAAACATCACGTCTTCGAGCAACCAGGGAAGCAGTAACATCACGATCGAATTCAACTTAGATAAAAATTTAGAGGAAGCTGCCAACGACGTGCGTGACAAAGTTTCGCAAGCTGTGCGAAGCCTCCCGCAAGATATTGATGCGCCGCCTGTAGTTTCTAAGGCGGATGCGGATTCTGAGCCAATCATCACGATGACAGTTCAGAGCGACAACAAGAATGTCTTGGAGCTTTCTGATTATGCGGATAACGTCATCGCGCAAAGATTGCAGACCATTCCGGGCGTCAGTAGCGTGCAAATCTGGGGACAGCGCAAATATGCAATGCGTCTGTGGATTGATCCGGTCAAGATGGCTTCTTATGGCGTGACCGTTTCGGATGTAAGAAATGCCTTGGAAAGCCAAAACGTGGAGCTGCCTTCAGGAAAACTGACAGGTGCCAATACGGAATTGACAGTAAAAACCATCGGAAACCTTTCTACAGAAGAAGAATTCAACAATATCATCCTTCTTGCCGAAGGAGAAAAAATAGTCCGTTTTAGCGATGTCGGGAATGCCTCGCTGGAAGCGGAGAATTTAGAGACTAAAATGAGCGATTCAGGTCAGGAAATGGTCGGGATGGCTATCATTCCTCAGCCAGGAACGAATTATCTTGACATTGCAGAGGCTTTTTATATACAGTACGATCAGTTAAAAAGAGACTTGCCGAAAGACTTCAAATTAAACGTGGCTATCGACAATACGGTTTTTGTTAAAAAAGCGGTTGTAGAAGTTGCTGAAACTTTATTGATTGCTATCGTGTTAGTAGTCTTGATTATTTATTTGTTTTTTAGGAATTGGGCGATTGCCTTCCGTCCACTGATCGATATTCCGGTTTCCTTGATTGCGACCTTTTTTATCATGTGGCTTTTTGGCTTCTCTGTAAACGTACTGACATTATTGGCTATCGTTCTCGCAACCGGATTGGTTGTGGATGACGGTATCGTTGTAACCGAAAATATCTTCAAGAAAGTCGAAGAAGGAATGACGCCTATAGAAGCGGCAATAAAAGGCTCGAATGAAATTTTCTTTGCCGTGATCTCGATTTCGATAACGCTTGCCGCAGTATTCCTTCCGGTTATATTTTTAGAAGGTTTTGTGGGAAGGCTGTTTCGGGAATTTGGTGTCGTGATTGGCGCCGCGGTATTAATTTCTGCTTTTGTTTCCTTGACCTTGACGCCTATGCTGAACGCTTACCTGATGAAGGGAGGCGAGCAGAAAAAGTCTAAATTCTATAATTGGAGCGAGCCTTACTTTTTGAAAATGAATTCGGGATATGCTGGAGCATTGGCAAAATTCATGAAACGAAAATGGCTGAGTTTCCCTATTCTGGTTATCTGTATCGGGCTGATTGCCTTATTTTTTAGCACGCTGCAGAAAGAAACCGCGCCCTATGACGACAGGAGTTTTATTGGGGTAAACGTAACTGCTCCAGAAGGCGCTTCGTATGATTATATGGATCGCTTTATGACCGAGTTATCTGACCTGATTAATGATTCGATTCCTGAGAAAAAAGTAAGCTTGATAATTACCTCGCCAGGCTTTGGTTCTGCATCCGTAAACAGCGGTCGTGCCAGGATTGCTTTGGTTGAGCCGGGAGAAAGAGAACGTTCGCAGAAAGAAATAGCGGAAGACCTTACTAAATGGACAAAGAGGTATTCGGAAGCCAAAGTTTCTGTTTCTGAACAGCCTACTATTGCCGTAAACCGACGTGGAGGCTTGCCAATACAATACATCATCCAAGCACAGAATTTTGAAAAGCTGCGAGAGAAGATTCCAGAGTTTATGGACGAAGCGGCACAAGACCCGACTTTTGCCATTACCGACGTAAACTTGAAATTCAACAAGCCAGAAATCTATGTAACCATCGACAGGGAAAAAGCGCAGAGTCTTGGTGTTTCTGTTATTGATATTGCCCAAACACTTCAGTTGTCTTTGAGTGGCCAGCGTTTCGGTTATTATATGATGAACGGAAAACAGTATCAAGTGATGGGCCAGTTTGACAAAAAAGACCGCGAGGCTCCTATCGACCTGACCTCTATTTTTGTGAAAAACACTTCGGGTGAGCTTATACAGTTGGATAATCTTGTGACTATCGAAGAACAAAGCAGTCCGCCGCAATTGTACCACAACAACCGATATATGTCGGCTACGGTTTCTGCCGGACTTGCTCCAGGGAAAAGTATCAGCGACGGTATCGATGCTATGGAAAGAATCAAAGAGAAAGTGCTGGACGAAACGTTTACGACTGATTTGGGCGGCGAATCGCGAGATTTCGTAGAAAGTAATTCCAATACGGCTTTTGCTTTCGGATTGGCATTACTGCTTATCTATCTGATTCTTGCGGCGCAGTTTGAAAGTTTTATCGATCCGTTTATCATCATCTTGACCGTTCCAATGGCAGTAGCGGGGGCCTTATTTTCGCTTTGGCTTTTTGGCCAGACTTGGAATATTTTCAGCCAGATCGGAACCATCATGCTGATCGGGCTGGTGACGAAGAACGGAATCTTGATCGTAGAGTTTGCCAACCAGCTCCGAGAACAGGGCAAAGACAAAATGGAAGCCATTATGGAAGCTGCCGAATCGCGCCTTCGCCCTATCTTGATGACCAGTTTGGCGATTGCACTGGGCGCCTTGCCGATTGCACTGTCTCTGGGCGCTGCTTCTACCAGCCGTATCGGGATGGGAGTCGTGATTGTTGGAGGAACTTTATTTTCGTTAATCCTTACGCTTTTCGTAATTCCGGCAATTTATTTTATGTGGTCTAGACAAAAGAAACACAGGCCGGAATTTGACAACATAAAAGAATATGAAAAAGAATAATTGCATGAAACTTAAGATATTTTTCCAGATTGTATTCCTTTTCACAGCTTCGCTTATGGCAGAGGCTCAAGAACTGCTGACTGTCGAAGACGCGGTAAAGATTGCTTTAGAGAATAATTATGAAATAAAAATTGCCAGCAACGACCTGAGGATCGACCAGCAGAACGTAAGTCTTGCCAACGCGGGCGTGCTTCCGCAATTGAACGCTACGGTTACTGACAACAATAGTATATTGGACACCAAACAGACACAGTCTGATGGTTCTGAAAGAGAGCTCAACGGAGCCCGTAACATGAACTTAGCCTATGGTGTTGCGCTAAATTGGACAATTTTTGACGGACTACGTATGTTTGCCCGTTATGACCAGCTGAAAGAATTAGAAAAATTAGGCGATGCCGAATTAAAGCTTGCCATCTTTACTAAGGTTTCTGACGTCATCACGACCTACTATGATCTTGTACAACAGCAACAGCAATTGAAAGCGCTTGATACGGCTATTGTAATTTCAAACCTAAGAATCAGTACTGCCGATAACCGTTATAAGATCGGGAAAGCTTCGAAACTGGAAGTCTTAAACGCACAGGTCGATTTAAATACAG
Source organism: Flavobacterium endophyticum (assembly GCF_003634455.1). Classification (GTDB taxonomy): domain Bacteria; phylum Bacteroidota; class Bacteroidia; order Flavobacteriales; family Flavobacteriaceae; genus Flavobacterium; species Flavobacterium endophyticum. The sequence goes on from NZ_RBLC01000001.1 coordinate 830,268, forward strand.
ATACCACTGCCCTGCTCCGCCAGAAAGAATTATACGCTAATACCAAAATCTTTTTGAATGAAATTTTGGCAAGAGACGTAAAAACAGACTTTTCGGTAGTCGACGAAGTTACTATAGATGAAACGCTTCTGCTTCCGGAATTGATGACCTTAGCGGAGAAACAAAATCCGCAACTGCAGTCGCAGATTATCAACAAACGGATTAGCGAATTGCAGCTGAAGCAGGTCAAAGCGAACCGTTATCCGACTGTCAATATCACATCTGGGTATAATTTTACGCGCACGGAAGCTTCTCTTGGGTTTACGACACAGTCTACCGGGCAGGGATTTACGTACGGCATCAACGCGACCATGAATATCTTTAACGGGGGACTTCAGAATCGCAACGAGAGAGTAGCTAAAATTCAAGTCGAAAATTCAAAAATCGTTATTGAACAGCAGCTCAAGATGCTTGAATCACAGCTATCTTCTGCTTACCAAACGTATCTGACCAATTTGCAGCTGACAAAACTGGAAGCTAAAAACGAGGATATCGCAAAAGAAAACTTAGATATTACGCTGGCCAAATTTAAAATAGGAACTATCGCTCCGTTAGAATTTCGTGAGGCACAGCTCAATTATGTCAATGCGAAAGTACGAAACAGCAACGCTCAATACGCCGCAAAAGTTTCTGAGATTAATCTGAAAGAATTGGCAGGAAATTTATCGCTTTCTCAAAATTAAGCTTCCAAATTGCTATATCCTTAATTTAATGTTAAAATTTTAATTATCTTTGAATGAGAAACCCTTAAAACAAATCAATCATGGAAGTAAATTTTTTAGCATTGGTAGTAGCAGCACTGTCAACTTTGGTTGTTGGCTTTATCTGGTACAATCCTAAAGTTTTTGGAACCGCTTGGATGAACGCAGCCGGACTTACAGAAGAGAAATTAAAAGGAGCCAATATGGCTGTTATTTACGGACTAGCTGTCTTATTTGCCTTTTTTATGGCTTTTATCCTCCAGTTTTTAGTTATCCACCAATGGGGCGCTCTTGCCGCTACTGGCGGAGATCCACATAAGGTTAGTCCAGTATATGAAGCTTATATGGCAGAGTACGGAACGGCTTTTAGAACGTTCAAGCATGGTGCTTTGCATGGTTTTATGACCGGCTTGCTTTTCACATTTCCGCTGATTGCCATCAATTCGATGTTTGAAAGAAAAAGCTGGAAGTTTATTTTTATCAATGCAGGCTACTGGCTTGTGAACCTGACCATTATGGGCGGTATTATTTGCGCTTGGATTTAATCTTTATATCACCAAAAAAAATCTCGCCTTAACGGGCGAGATTTATTATTTTTCACTCTTTGAAAACTACCTTACGCTTTACCATTTTTACGACCACAACAGCGCTTCCCGAAAATTGGGACAGCCTTGCTTCGACTAACATATTTCTTTCAAAATCGTATCTAAAACTATTAGAGACGGCAGCACCCGAAAACATGACCTGTCATTTTATTGGTCTTTTTAATGCCGAAAAACTGGTCGGGATCGCGCTTTCGCAATTTCTAGACCTGAGTCAGGTGAATTCGTATGGCGAAAGAGACAATTGCGCAAAAACGTCTATCCGGAAATTTATTTTTAAGAATTTCAGCTCTAAAGTATTGATTATTGGAAACAACATGCTTACAGGCCAAAATGCATTCGAATTTGACTCCAGCTTGGAATATTCTCAAGGATTAAAATTGCTAAGAAAAGCATCGATTGAAATCGAGAGAAAATTAAGCCTGAAAGGGATGAAAACTCACATCACGGTTTTTAAGGATTTTGAGAAAGACGAAGCCAGCCATTTTGAGATTCCAGAGTTTCAGGACTTTTACCAATTCAGCACCCAGCCAAATATGGTCTTTACTATCCCAAAGAATTGGAACGAGGCTGAAGATTATGTAAGCGCATTGAACAAAAAATACCGCGACCAATACAAAAGGGCACGGAAAAAATCGGAAGGACTTGTCAAAAAGAAACTGTCTTTGGCTGAAATTCAAGAGCAGGAAAAACTGATTTATGATTTGTATTATTGCGTAGCCAAAAATGCTCCTTTTAATACTTTTTATCTTCCGGAGAAGCATTTTTCTAATTTCAAGCTGCAGCTGCAAGACAATTTTTTGTTCTACGGTTATTTTGAAAACAACAAAATGATCGGCTTCAACACGCTTATCAAAAATGGCGATGTAATCGATACGTATTTTTTGGGCTATGACGAAAACTGCCAAAAAGAAAAAATGTTGTACCTGAACATGCTGTACGACATGATCAGCCATTCTATAAACAAAGGTTTCAAGCAGATTATTTTTGCGCGAACAGCCTTAGAGATCAAAAGCTCTGTAGGAGCCATTCCTGAAAAGATGTATGGTTTTATCAAACACCATAATTATTTCCTGAACCTTTTTATCTCAAGGCTTTTTGGCTATCTAGAACCTGAAACGGTATGGAAAGAGCGCAATCCTTTTAAATAAGATTTTTAAGGAATCGCTACCTTCATCTGGTTGGGCAGAATCTTGACTTCTAATTTGCTGACTTCATCGCAATATTCGCCATCAATCTGAAAGCTTACGGGCGAATCGGTAGTAATTATCGCTTGGTCGGTAGAGATAATTTCCACATCGCCGTTTTCAATAGGCATATTTCCAGAAAGTATCTTGCTGAAAACAATCAGGTCTAAGTTTTTAAGAATTACGATTTCAAATTTTCCGTCGTTCATAACCCCATGAGGATTGATCGTTACGCCGGTACCATATTTCTGGGAATTGGCCACAACTACCATTCTCGCTTCTGTTTCTATTCTCCCTTTACTCGTTTCTATTACAGCATGAAAAGGATCTTTGAGTCCAGTAAGCGTGTTGATAGCTTGCAATGCGTAGCCTAATTTGCCACGTATGTTGCTGTTTTCATAATTCTTGATCAGTTCGGCATTGATACCAATGTCGCTCAAATGCAGGCTTTTTTTGCCATTGATAGCAATCATGTCCATTTCCATATAATTGCTATGAAAGGCAATTTCTAGGTTTTCTTCAAGATTGTCTGGAAGGTTTAAGTCAACCGAAAGCCCGTTGGCAGAACCGGCAGGTAATATTCCTAAAATCACATCGTGATTTTCGACAGCTTCGGCGACCATTTTTATCGTACCGTCGCCACCGGCAACTATTATTCTTTCGGCCTTATTTTCTTCAAGCAATTTTTGGATTTTGGCTTCATCATTTTTTCCAGTTGTTTCAAAAATTGCCAGATTTATGTTTTCCTTTGTTGCAAAATTTTTAGCTGTTTCTATAATTTCAGTCTTGTCAACGTCGCCTGATATCGGATTAACTACCAGAATATAATTCTTTTGCGTGCTCATAATTTCTTTTGTGCTATAAATTTTGTAATTTGTTATATCGTAATATAAATATAAGACATTTTATGAAGCCAATCCTAAAGTTATACCGAGGTTATGCAAATGATCAGGAACTGATTGTGATGGGGCATATTTTTAAGCCTACTACAAAGGAAGATTACGATTTTCAAAAGAAAAATTTCAAGAATGCAAAATCTGTCATTCGTATGTTTCGGATTAAGACGCAGAAAAATGCTTCTGTCTATTTGGAGCATAACGGCATGAAAATCCACACTAAAAGTCTAGACGATGGTTATTTTAAATTCTGCATTCCGCTGACAAACGATTTGGCTTATGGCTGGAACGAATATAAAGTCAGCATTTATCACAACGACAGAGAAATTACGAGCAAAGGCAGCTACATACGTCCGCATGACGGAAATTGGGGCTTTATATCGGATATTGATGATACTTTTTTAGTATCGCATACTCGAAATCCTTTCAAAAAGCTCTACATCTTGCTTTTCCGAAACGTAAACGACCGCAAGATTTTTGAAGATGTCGTGCCTCATTACCAAGCCTTGAGTTCGGCAGGCAGGAATAGTGATACGGAAAAGAATGCTTTTTTTTATGTTTCTAGCAGCGAATGGAATCTCTATCGGTTTATCACACAGTTTACTGAACTGCATGAACTGCCAAAAGCCGTGCTTCTCTTAAAGGATATCAAGACGAGCCTTACTGATTTTTTTCTTACCGGACGAGGCGACCACAATCATAAGTTTGAGAAGATAAAACACATCTTGGAGTTTTATCCGCATCTGAAATATGTGCTTCTTGGCGACGATTCACAGCATGATCCTTTTTTATATGAGGACATTTGTAAAATATTTCCGGTTACGGTAAAGGCAGTTTATATCCGTCAGACTGGAAAGCATAAAAAACAAAAAGCAATAGATGCTTTAGCTAATATGGAAACGATGGGCGTTGATACTTGTTATTTTAAAAATAGCAGTGAAGCTATCGAACATTCAGAACGAATTGGGATAACGGCAAATTCACTGTATACTTTATAAAAAAAGCCAGACGATTGGTCTGGCTTCTTTTTTATGCATTTTCTATTTCCATCTGAATAGTTTCCCATTCTTCTAAAAGATTGTCGAGGTCTTTTTTCTTTTTGTTATAGGCCATAAAAAAAGAAGCATCTTCGATATGCTTGTCGTAATTAGAAGCCAATAACTTGTCATCTTTTTGAATATCCATTTCGAGCTGCTTGATCTGGCTTTCGACTTTGCTCAATTTATTTTGAAGTGCTTTGCCTTTTTTCTGTTCTTCGTAAGAAAGTGATTTGTCTTTTGGCACTTCTTTTTTGACCGCATCTTTCTTTTCAACTTCGCGCATATTTTCTAGATTACGCTGTTCCAAGAAGAAATTAATGTCGCCAAGATATTCTTTTATTTTCTGGTCTTTGAATTCATAAACAATATTGGACATACCTTGAAGAAAATCCCTGTCGTGAGAAACTAGAAGCAGTGTTCCTTCGTATTGTTGCAATGCTGCTTTCAAGACATTTTTAGATTTAATATCTAAGTGGTTGGTCGGCTCATCCATTACCAATACGTTAATCGGTTGTAATAATAATTTACAAAGCGCCAGACGGTTTCTTTCGCCTCCTGAAAGGACTTTTACCTTTTTCTCTACATCATCTCCTCTAAAAAGGAAAGAACCCAGCATATCGCGTACTTTTGAGCGGTTGGTGTCATTGGCAGCGTCTTGCATGGTTTGCAATAGCGTAATTTCGCCATCCAAATACTCCGCTTGATTTTGGGCGAAATAACCTAACTGTACGTTATGTCCTAATTTTATAGTTCCGCTATAGTCAATATCTTTTACGATTGCTTTGATAAAGGTAGATTTTCCTTGTCCGTTTTGTCCAACAAAAGCAATTTTGCTTCCTCTTTCTACTAAAAGAGAAATGTCTTTCAAGATGGTCTTTTCGCCATATTTTTTAGTAACATTTTCGGCTTCGATTACGACTTTACCAGGCGTTATAGAAACGGGAAACGAAATATTCATGACAGAATTGTCGTCTTCGTCAACTTCAATTCTTTCTACTTTATCTAGTTTTTTAATCAGCGACTGTGCCATTGAAGCTTTAGATGCTTTCGCTCTAAATTTTTCAATCAGCTTTTCAGTTTCTTCAATTTTTTTGGCTTGGTTTTTCTGCGTTGCCAATTGCTTCTCGCGAATTTCATGGCGTAATTCTAAATATTGGGAATACGGCTTATTGAAATCATAGGCTTTTCCAAGAGAAATTTCAATAGTTCGGTTGGTCACATTATCCAAGAACATCTTATCGTGCGATACGATTACTACAACGCCAGGGTAATTACGCAGGAAATTTTCGAGCCAAATAATCGATTCGATATCCAAGTGATTGGTCGGCTCATCCAGAAGCAAAATATCATTCGATTGTAGCAACAATTTTGCTAATTCGATACGCATTCTCCAACCGCCTGAAAAAGTTTCGGTCTGATTGTTGAAATCTTCTCTTTTGAAACCAAGTCCTAAAAGGATTTTCTCTGTGTCACCGACATAATTATATCCTCCAAGCAAATCAAAGCGATGTGTATAATCTGCTAAATCTTCAATAATCTGGCTGTATTCTTCGCTTTCGTAATCGGTTCTTGTAACCAATTGGTGGTTTATTTCCTCAAGCTTTTTCTCAACGATTTTAATATCTGTAAATGCTTCATAAGCTTCTTCCAAAACAGTTCTTCCTTGCTCAAAATCGATATCCTGACGCAAGAAGCCGATTTTGACTTCTTTTTCGGTAGCTATGCTTCCTGTGTCGGGAGCGATATCTCTGGCAAGAATCTTCAGCATTGTTGATTTTCCCGCTCCATTTTTGCCGACAAGTCCCACTCGATCACCAGCTCCTAACCTGAAAGTAATTTCTTCAAAAAGATAGGTTCCTCCGAAAGAAACTGATAAATTATGTATATTAAGCATTTATTGTATTTTTTGTAAATTGTATGTGTAAATTTGCACTGCCGAACTTGGCAAACTAAATTTTTTGCAAATGTTAAAAAAAGGATCCAAATTATATAGCATTTTAACAGGAACTTGTCCTAAATGTCAGAACGAGAGTATGTATGTAGACAAAAATCCTTATAATCTGTCCCGAATTTTTCAAATGCATGAAAGATGCAGTCATTGCGAGCAAAAATACAAGATTGAGCCTTCTTTTTTTTATGGAGCCATGTATGTGAGTTATGGTGTCGGGATTGCGTTTGGCGTTGCCGCTTTTATCATCTCGTATATTTTTCTAGGCACTAATCTCAAGATTGCTTTTATAGCAATTATTACTACGCTAGTTGCCTTTATGCCGGTTATCATGAGATTGTCAAGGAATATCTGGATCAATATGTTTGTAGACTACGATAAAGACTGGAACAAGAAATAAACTACCATTGTACCTTTCTGAACCTTTTGATATCGACTGAGCTGTCTAGAGGTTTTCCAAATTCTATGTTTTCGAACAATTCTTTGGCCATAGCCGGTCCAAGCATAACACCGCGAGTTCCAAGTCCGTTTAGCATATGAACATTTTTATGGTTCGGATGAGTTCCAACCATTGGCCTTCTGTCTTTAACCGTTGGCCTTACACCAGCCAAATGCTGAACGATTTCAAAATCACAATGAAGTATTTCTTTTATATTTTCAAGAAGTTCTTGTTTGCCTTCTTCAGTCGGCTGATTGGTTTTATCTTTCCAATCATAAGTCGCACCAACTTTGTATAAATCATTTCCAAGAGGTAATACAAAAACAGATGTCTTGATAACAGCATCTAAATTTAAGTCAGGAGCTCTAATTATTAGCAACTCGCCCTTTGTCCCATCTAAAGGAAGATGTCCAAAATATGGGTTTGAAATCATCCCGTAGCCTTCTGCAAAAATTATATTCTTAGCTTGGATATCTTTATATTGGACATATTCTTCTTTTAACTCAAGAGCTGCATAATCAAAAGTATCATTTGCAAGCCACTCTTTTTCTTTAAGATACTTATGATAGCTTATTAGCAAAGATTCCGTATCCACATAACCCGTTTGCAGGACTTCACCAAAATTAAAAGGAGAATCAATTCCGTTATACTTTTTAGAGACGAGCTTAGATGAAAGAAAAGGTGCTAGACCAATTTTATCTGTAGCCAGAAACCAGTTGTTCTGTTCTTCTACAGAAAACAATTTTCTATAAATAGGAATTTCAAAATTAAATTTTGAGCTTAATTTCGTTTCCAAATTCCCATAGAAGGAATGTAGCAAATCCAGTTGATCTTGTGCTTTCCATACTTCGCTGAATCTTTTGAGTATTACTGGATTATACAATCCGCCAGCAACTTTTGAAGATTGCTGAGAATTATTATCAAAGACTCGGATGGATTTGTTCTCCAGCAATGCAGTTTCTGCAAATGCAATACCTGCTAATCCGCAACCAACAATCAAGTAATCTACCATAGTGCAAAAATAAAAAAACTCTTGCCGATTAAAGCAAGAGTTTTATTTGTATTGGAGAAATTTTTATTAATAATTCCACATATCTTGTTCGAAGTTGCGGATCTTATCTTTAACTCTTTCAGATTCTAATAATTGCATCTGAGCATTGTCTTTCATGTATTCATCGATTTTTCTATCGCCCATAACGTTTTCTTCTTGGTAAATCACACCGTTAAAACGACGCGAATTTAAAAGATGGTCGAATGTGATTGGAAGCGCAGAATTCTTATCGTTGAAAGCTTTTGCTTCATGAAGAACGTCACGAACAGAAGGGAAATATACCCAGAACAATTCGATCGGATCTTCTTCTTCAGTTCCCATTGTGTAAACATCGGGAACAACAGGGCAGATTCCTTGCAAACGATATTTCAACTCACCTTGACGTTTGTCAAAGTACCAATATCCTTTAATCTTGTATCCCATAACATTCGCTGGCGTGATATCAGTCTTTACGATATACTCTTCAGAGATTTTCTCACCTGCGTTATATTGCTCTCTACCTGCATCGGCCGTATCAATTTTTGATAGCGATGTTTCAATGTCTTTAAGTGATTTTTTAGTAGTAAAATAACTGTCATCATATACTTCAGTTATTTTTCCTTCTTTCATGTTATCAACAAGAACAGCGTAAAGAGACTTTCTGTCTGGACCAAGATTTCCGTCTACTGGAAAATACATTGGAAAATTGATTCTTTCATCAAGGTCAATAAATTCCCATACCATTTTTCCCATAAGTACATCACGATCGTGAACATAACCATATGGAAGTGGCTTGTCGTTATCAGATTTAAGCTGTGCTTCAGTTTTTTTCCCGATTTCCTCAGGAGTCTTAGCATTTAAAAGATTAGACTGTGCAAAAGAAACACTAGAAACTAAGCTTAATGTTACTATCAATGAAAAATTTCTCCAATTCATTTTTTGTAATTTATTAGTTCGTTTAAGTAAAAACTCAAACTTTGAATAATTATTGTGTTATCTCGTAAGCAACAGGAGCAGTTTTAGGAAGCATGATTGCGCTACCTTCTAACTTAGTCTTGATTTCAGAAATAATGACTACATCACCTCTAGTTGCTTTTTGGATTGCTGCTTTCGCTCTTCCATCCATTTTGTTACCAGAAACTACGATTGTTGGTTGTCCAGGAACTTTAATGTTAAATCCAACAACATTTAATTTTACGTCGAAATCAAAGTCTTCAAGAACAGCATTTACAGTTTGAACTTCTAGGTTAGATTTAGGACCTTTAACAGTACCAGTTTCTTTTCCTCTCAAAGCTCCTGTTGGTCCAGGAATATTTTTGATTCTGAATACTTTTTTAGAGTTTACAGCTTTACCGTCAGGTAATTTTCCAGTTACATTGATAACTACTTCACGACCTGCACCTGGGCTCATGTTATAAGCACCAGCTTTACCAGCTTTAGTCAAACCTGGAGCAGAAGCTGTCACATTGTTATCAGATACACCAGCAAATGAAATTGTCATTGGGTTAACAACACCACGGTAAACCACATTCATTTTATCCGCAGAAATAGTAGCTTCGTTTGGTCTTGGAACTACAACGTATTTTCCTTCAAATTTCAAAGGAATAGTTTTTCCGTCCTCTAAGAAAGTAAATTCTCCATTGATTGATTGCTCACCAACACCACCAGCAGTTAACGAAATAACAGCTTGACCGTTATCTAATTTACCAGGACCTTTAAATGAAGTTGGTTTCGTATTTTCGTCATAACGACCCAATACTACTTTACCTTTTACGTTCTCTCCTTGGAAATAAGCATTTTTCTCTAAAACTACGATTGCTTGATAGTTGCTGTATGAAGCAGCTTGTACCGCAGCTTTTCCTAAAGCAGCACTGATTACATCAGATTCCGCTTTTTTAACATCACTTTGCCAAGCAGACAATTTAGCTAAAGAAGCAATTGCTGGAAATCCTTTGAAGTGATAGTTTAAGAATTTATCTTTTAGACCATCTTTCGTAGTAACATCAGAAACGTCGAAAGATTTATTAACTTGGTTTAGGATAGCTGAATATTTTTTCTCGTTACCAAGAGCATTTTTCATTTCGGCTTTGTATGCTTCGATAGCACTCATAACTTCGTTACCTCTCTTCGTATATCCGTCACCAATGAACCAGCTGTTATCAAGGTTATCACCTTTATCCATTGATTCGTATGGTAATTTACCATTTTCTGGCTCGATACCTTTTACAGTTTCTGCTTTTAAAGTTCCAATGAAATCATAAAACTTTTTTGTGGCCGCCTGAACTTTATGAGCTGTTTCTGCCGCAACAGCAAATTCACCTTTAGCTTCAGCAGCTTTGGTATCTAATGCCTGCATCATCTGCTCATTAGTAGATTTCGCAGCTTCGTTTGCTACTTCAAATTTTTCATTCATTAGTCCAAAAGCAGATAAAACTTCTTTGGACATATTTAGTGCCAACATCGCGATGAAAACCAAGTACATCAGGTTAATCATCTTCTGTCTAGGGGTTAATTTTCCTCCTGCCATTTTTTCTAATTAGTTTAGTTTATTTTGTTTAATGAAAATATAGTCTTAAACTAATTATCCTTTGTTACTCATTGCAGAAAGCATACCACCATAAACATTGTTTAATGAAGCAATGTTTGCAGTCATAGATTGCATTTGTTCTTTTAATTTAGATGCATTGTCAGCGATTTCTTTGTTAGCTTCAGCATTTCTAGAAGCACTTTCCAATTGTACTTTGTACAAGCTGTTTAATGATTCCATTTGAGCAGCAGCCATAGATAATTCTTCGCTGTATTTTTTAGTAGCAGCAATTCCGTCAGCAGCTGGAGAGATTCCTTTTGCAGCAGATTCGAAATTTTTGATGCTGTTTCCTAAGCTAGCCATCAATTCGCCATCGATTTTAGCTTCTTTTAATAAGTTGTCTAATTTTTGAGACAATAAACCTTGAGCTTCAGCTGGGTTTTCTTTTTTAGCGTCTTTCTTTTTAGCCTCACCTCCTGCTAATTCAGGATATACCAGAGTCCAATCAATTTCGTTATCAACAGGTTCGAATGCAGATAAAGCAAAGATGATCGCTTCTGTCACAAGACCAATAGTCAACATCACGTTTCCTGTTAATGGTCCGATTTCAAAGTGAATAATCTTAAATAATGCCCCTACGATTACAACTGCCGCTCCCATACCGTAAGCGAAATTCATTGCTTTTTTGCTTAAAATTGCCATAATAATAAATAGTTTTTAGTTAGTTAAGTAAATAGTAAATATAAATAATATAAAGTTGGTTAAATTCTTATTTTGGTGTGTTTCCTGTATTCTGAACACCCATGTAATCTTGTACGGTTCTGAAACCGATAAAGCTTCTTGCTGAATCAGCATATTCGAAATCTCTTGTACTTACTTGCAAGAAATAAGCAACATCTTTCCAAGAACCTCCACGAGTTACTTTACGCTCATTTTTAGCATCCGGCACGTTAGGGTTCATTGTAGATACATACTCATATGATGATGCATCATAAGAAGAGTTAGTCCACTCCGCTACGTTACCTGACATATTATACAAGTTATAATCGTTAGGATCGTAAGATTTTGCTTCTACAGTATATAAAGCGCCATCTGCTGCATAATCTCCTCTGTTTGGTTTGAAGTTTGCCAAGAAACAACCTCTGTCATTTTTAGCATAAGGACCACCCCATGGGAAAGTTCCTGACTCTAGACCACCTCTGGCAGCATATTCCCATTCTGCTTCTGTAGGAAGACGGAAAGAGTTGATTTGGTTTCTTCCTTTTTTCTTTGCTTTGATAAATGCATTTTTGTATAATGTTCTCCAAGCACAGAAAGCTTTCGCTTGTTTCCAGCTAACTCCAACTACAGGATAGTCATCATAAGCTTGGTGCCAGAAATAATCATTATGCATTGGCTCATTGTATGAATAAGCAAAATCTTTAATCCATACCGTAGTATCAGGATAAATTTCGATTGGTTCTGTTTTTTTGTAGAAATCTTTTCTTCCTTTTTTCTTAACAGCCTCGTTTAGGTTTGCTTCAGAATAACGGAATTTTAATTTTGAAACATCAATAGTTCTTAAACCATTGTATGATTCAGCAGCTGGCAAGTACATTGAATCCATTACCTCAACATAATATTCATCTGGATATTTTTGAGGATCTGTAATCAATTTTACTTTTTTATTCAGCTTTCTTCCTGCAAATTGATCATCATCTGTACCTAAACTATAGTAGTTCTCATACATATATTTATCATAAGGAGACATAGTTGCTGGATCCGTATCATCAAATGCGAATTCGCCGATACCACCGCTTCCTTTAGCCTGCCCCATCTCTTCTGCCAAGATAGCTAAACGCATTCTGATTGTTGAGTCTTTTACCCAATTCACAAATTGTTTGTATTCGCTGTTCGTAATTTCTGTTTCATCCATATAAAAGGATCGAACGGTAACAGTTTTTGTCGGAGCGTCCTGTACGTTGGCTAAATCATCATCTGATTTACCCATGATAAAAGCACCACCTGGAACCAGAGTCATACCATACGGTTTCTCTGGATGCCATTTTCTGCCTTTAACACCTACTAACTCCCCTTTATCGCTCGAACCACAGCTAGACAATACTGATGCTAATGCTGCTAATGCAATGAACTTCTTCATATAAATTTGGGTTATGATATATTCTTATTTTTTAAGGGCGTAAACCTATTTATTATTTTTCTAAAAAACAATTTTTTTATTAAAAATCCTTAAATAAAGTATAACATTAATCTAAGGATGTGTTAAAAAAAATATAGGCTCGCCTGTTATATTATGTTTTTCCTTTGTGCCTTCCACCATCTTTCCGGGATTTCGTTGGCACAAGCACCTAGATAATCCTCATAAGTGCAAGGTAATAACGTATTTCTTTTTAATTTATTATTAACATTTGAAATAAAAGGTATTTCTATCCACCAACGCTCTGTTTTGTGGCTTTTAAAGAAAACCAATTCTTCCTCTTCTAAAGGAACAATGTATTTTAAATAATTATCTCTACTTCCGAACGGATATTCATTCGAACGATAATGGAAACCTTCAATAAAATACCATATGATTTGTGCTATCAGGACTGCTTCTTGTTTCGAATTATTATGATTAAAAATGCCAAATATTGAAACTTTATCGCTTATTCCTGCATATCTTGATAAAGAACATATCTCTTTACCATTAAAACCGTTGGGTGTAAAAGTAATAAAATTACCGGAATCAGAAGATTTTACGGATGTTAAATCTACGCTCACAATATCTGCATCTCTAAAAACGGGTTCTGCAATCGAAATAGTATTGGAAACTTCGCCTAAACGGTAGGCATCGAAAAATAATTTTTCGACCAAATCAATTTCTTCTTGAGAGTTATAATAAGTCTGGAAGCCCAGATTGCTATAATTAAAAAGATTATTTGGCTCTTCAACAATCATCTTCGTAAGATAAGAATTTGCAGAAAGAGGCTTGTCGGCCGCTCCAAAATCAAATTTGCTGTCAATCGAAACGACATTCACCATCTGCTCCAATTCATCGTACGCTCTATACAAAGAATACGTCAGGTCTTGGGAACCTCCGATTACTATCGGGATAATCTTATTTTTAAGCAATGAAGCACCAACTTTTTTAAGAGCGAAATAGGTATCTTCTACTTCGTTACCTGCCAAGATATTTCCTAAATCAGCAATTGATGCTTCCCAGTTTCCAGGGAATAGCCCATACAATTCTTTACGGATATGGGATAGCTTAGTATTTTCAATTTCAATATGGGCACCGCGATTTTCTTTTACACCTATGATCGCCAGCCTGATTTTGCTCAAATCCGGAAAATCTTCACTCGTATGCAACACGACCTTGCTCCCTAGATTTTGGGAAGACAATCCGTTTATAAACTCCAGGATTTCATCATCTAAGGGCGATAGAAAATCAAATTCCATATATTATTTCTTTTTTACTGTAGTTTTTTTGGCCGCTGGCTTTTTAGCTGCCGTAGTTTTCTTTGCCGCTGTTTTCTTCGCAGGTGCTTTTTTCTCAATCATCTCTTGAACATCAGCAAGTGTCAATTTCGTCGCATCGACATCTTTGCTCAATTCAATCTTGATTTTTCCTTTGGTGACAACTGAACGTCCCCAGCGTGCTTTTTCAACTCGGATTCCTTCTTCTTCCCAATTGTGAATGACTTTGTCAATTTCTTTCTGAAGTTTGTCTTCAATCAATTCTGTAATATCAGATTGTGAAAGGTTGTCGAAATTATACTTTTTACTGACATTGATAAACATTCCGTTCCATTTGATAAACGGACCAAAACGACCGACTCCTTTTTGTACCGGCTCATTTTTATAAGTCCCGATCGGAGCATCGGCTTGTTCTTTTTCGGCAATCAATTCTTTAGCACGATCAAAAGTGACATCCAACGGATCTTCACCTTTTGGAAGGGAAATAAACATTTTTCCGAAACGAACATACGGTCCAAAACGCCCATTGTTCACCTCTACTTCTTCTCCTTTGTGCGTTCCTAAGTTTTTAGGAAGCAAGAACAGATTCAACGCTTCTTCTAGAGTAATATTTCCGATATTTTGGTCTGCCATTAGACTTGCAAATTGCTTGTCTTCGTCATCTGGCTCGCCAATCTGCGCCATCGGCCCAAATTTGCCCAAACGAACGCTTACTGGCTTTCCAGTTTTTGGATCTTTTCCTAAAATTCTTTCTCCGGATTCTCTTTCTGCATTGGCCTCGACGTCTTTTACATTAGGATGAAATTGGTCGTAGAACTCTTGCATCATTTTAGCCCAGTTCACGTTTCCTTCGGCAATTTCGTCAAAATCTTGCTCGACTTTTGCCGTGAAGTTATAGTCTAATATTCGTTCGAAATTTTTTACCAAAAAGTCTGTTACGATTACACCAATATCGGTAGGAACTAATTTTCCTTTATCGGAACCTGTATTTTCTTTAAGCAATTTCTCGTCTAGCTTTCCAGATTTCAGAGTTAATTGCGTATAGTTTCTTTCTTGTCCGTCAAGATTTCCTTTCTCGACATAATTTCTATTGATGATAGTAGAAATTGTCGGAGCATACGTCGACGGACGGCCGATTCCTAATTCTTCTAATTTTTTCACCAAAGAAGCTTCGGTATATCTCGCCGGCGGTCTTGAATAGCGTTCGGTTGCCGTGATATAATTATTTTGAAGCTTTTCATTCACTTTCAATGCTGGCAACATTCCTTCTTGTTCTTCATCTTCATCATCATGTCCTTCCAAATATACTTTCAAGAAACCTTCAAAAAGCAAGACTTCTCCTGTTGCCGTAAATAATTCCTGGTGATTGTTGGCTTCAATTTTCACATTGGTTCTTTCCAATTCTGCATCGCTCATCTGAGAAGCCAGAGTCCTTTTCCAAATCAAATCATAAAGACGGGCCTGGTCTCTGTCGATATTTACAGTATGTCGTGACATGTCTGTCGGACGGATAGCTTCGTGGGCTTCTTGCGCTCCCTTGCTCTTGTTGGCAAAAGTTCTAGGTTTTGAGAATTCCTTCCCGTATGATTTTATAATTTCTGCCTGAGCCGCATTCATAGCTTCATTTGAAAGATTTACGCTGTCGGTTCTCATATAAGTAATAAGTCCCGCTTCGTATAATCTTTGCGCCAATTGCATCGTGATTCCAACCGGAAGGTATAATTTTCTTGCCGCTTCTTGTTGCAACGTTGAAGTTGTAAAAGGCGCTGCTGGTGTTTTTTTCGTAGGCTTGGTTTCTAAATCCGATACCTTATATATAGAACCGATATTTTTGCTTAAAAAATCTTCGGCTTCTTTTTTTGTATTGAAGTTTTTTGGAAGTTTCGCTTTAAATGTCTTTCCAGCTTCGTTAGAAAATTCTGCAACCACAGAATAAGAAGCAACAGCTTTAAAGTTTTGTATTTCTCTTTCTCTTTCCACAATCAGCCTTACTGAAACCGACTGGACTCTTCCGGCAGAAAGGCCTCCTTTAATTTTTCTCCATAAAACTGGCGAAAGTTCATAACCTACCAATCTGTCTAAAACTCTCCTCGCCTGTTGTGCGTTTACCAAATCGTAATTGATTCCTCTTGGATTGTCAATCGCTTTTAATATAGCCGTTTTTGTAATTTCATGGAAAACGATTCTTTTTGTCTTGGCAGGCTCTAACTTTAATTCTTCGGACAAATGCCACGAAATTGCTTCTCCTTCGCGGTCCTCATCACTCGCCAGCCAAACCATATCGGCTTTTTTAGAAAGATCTTTGAGCTTTTTAACCAACGCTTTTTTATCTGGAGAAACTTCATATTTTGGCTTGAAGCCGTTTTCTACATCTACTCCTATTTCTTTGGAAGGTAAGTCTGCAATGTGTCCATAACTGGATTCTACTTGATAGTCACTTCCTAAAAATTTTTCTATGGTTTTTGCCTTTGCAGGCGACTCAACGATCACTAAATTCTTTGCCATAATGCTTTTGTTTGTGTCGCAAAAGTATATGAATTTTTTAAATATTGCGTTTCAGAAAAATTTAAAAGTAAATTCACATCATAGAAAAACCTATTTCAAAAAAAATAAATAACTGATTTTAAACCATTTATTTACATAAAAAAGTACTTTATAATTATTTTAGGTCTAAATATCAAAAGCTTTTCGATTCCTATTACACTACCTATTCTTAATCATTTTGTAAGAAATGCTTTTTAAGTTAATTCGTTAAACAATCTTTTATTTTTTTTCTTTATTGTGTTAAACATTACAACTTGATAGCAGACTTTCATTTCTTATTTATAAATTTAGACCTGTATAAGACAAGATTTTTCCTACTCAAAATCTAAAATAATTTAATAAAAAAAGAAAAATAGCGTGATTTCAGTCCTCAAAAAATACCTAGAACGCAATCGGCATGGCCATGTAGTGGAGGAATTTAAAGACCTCCATCTTTCTCATCCGAATTACCCAAGCTTGTATTCAATAACCGACACCTTAGATGTTTTGGGAATTGAAAACATGGCGGCTAATGTGCCAAAAAATCAGCTTGAAAATCTGCCGGATTCCTTTATTGCTTCCGTAAAAAGCGAGACGATGGAAGGTTTTGTATTTGTCAGCAAAAGCAGCGATATCATTACCTATGAAACAGAAAGCGACGAAAAGCACTCGCTTCCTATCGATGAATTCAGGGGTTTGTGGGATGGCTTGATCTTGGCGGTCGAAAAAAACGAAAAAGCAGCCGAGCTCAAAAAATCGAATTTGATACTGCCTATTTCGTTTGGCTTATTGATTTTGATTTTTCTAGTTTCAATTTTTGCTTATGGCTTCGAAATCTATGGTTTGATTTTCCGAGCCTTGTCCTTAGTCGGATTGTTTGTTAGTATTTTTATACTTCAAGAAAAGAATGAGGAAGCTAACGAACTCGTATCCAAAATATGCAGCTTTAGTGTGAATACTTCTTGCGATTCGGTCATAAAGTCAAAAAATAGCCAGATTACAAAATGGCTGAGCTTTACAGACCTGCCGATTTTATTGTTCTCTATAAATTTCATGGCAGTTTCATTGGGCAATTCTTCTTTCGGAACCATCGGACTGCTTAGCATTTTGTCTGTGCCTGTCTGTCTCTATTCTATTTACCTTCAAAAAGCCACGCTCAAAAAATGGTGCATTCTCTGTTTGGTTATTTCTTCTGTGGTTATTGGGCAGTCGGTATTATACGCACTCAATATGGATTTCTTAGATATCCATTTAACTGCAGTCATTCAATATTCTATTATAGCTGCAATCTGCACAGCTATTTGGTTCTACACAAAAAAAATCATGGAAGAGCGAAAAGATTTAGCCAATAGAAATAAAGACCTTTTCCGCTTTAAGAGAAATTTCAGCCTATTTGATTTTCTTTCCCCAGAAGTCAAAGAAAAGGATGAATTGATAGCATTAAAGCCAATCAGTATAGGAAATCCTAATGCAGCTTTGACCTTGCGATTATTTCTCAGCCCTAGCTGCGGACATTGCCATACCGCTTATAAAAAAGGAAAAGAATTTGCCGAGATGTATCCAGAAAAAGTAAAATTGGCTGTCTATTTTAATCTGAATATCGAGAATTCGGACAATCCTTATTTGGAAGTTGCCAGGAATTTGTTGGAGATCCATTTTAGCGGAAGCAACATTCTTGAGGCTATCGAAGACTGGCATGTATTGAATCTGGGACTTGAGAATTGGCTAAAAAAATGGAAACAGCAAACCATCAGCACGGAAGCCGAAATGGAACTAAACAATCAATATCAGTGGTGTGTAAAAAACGAATTTAATTATACTCCTGTAAAAATAATGGACCATAAATTATTGCCTAGAGAATATGAAATTGACGAGATAAAATATTTTCTGTCTGAACTAGAAGACCAAAAATCAGAAAAAAGCCATTAGAAAAGTGAAACAATACTCTGGCGCAAAACGCGCATAGGCACGATTAATTAAAATACTGATTTCCAAAAACAAATAAGTTAATTCATCCAAGATAAGTTTGTAATCCATTTTTTAATTGTAATTTAACACGATAAATATTACTTATTACATTCTAGATTCAGAGTACTAAAAATATTGTTGCAACGATAGTCAGATCCTCAACTGACTTTAAATGCTTGAGCCAATCAATTTTTAATCTTTATTTTTATGTTAAAAGACATTTTAAATCTAAATAGTGTTCAAAAATTAGACAAACAACAACAAAAAGACACCGTAGGTGGGGATTTAGGCCCTTTTTTCGAGCGTTGCTCATATGATAACGCCAGTGCAGCCCAATACGGATGCCCTGTACAACCGATGGACGGTTCTTGGCAACAGGCTACCTGCCACTATGTTTGCGTTCCTGGCGGTCGTTGGGTAAGACAATAATTATTCCTAATCATTAAAACTTAAGATTGGATAAAACCGATCTTAAGTTTTTTTTTCGTTTAACCTTGCTTCTTTATCATACATCTAATATCATATATCTAAAATACCCCAATAGAGTCACCTCAGTCTTATCAAAGCTCTCTGCAAATTAAATACAACACTCGCACAGATATGATTTATTAAGAAAAAAGTATATCTTGTAAATAATTTATCCCACGCTACATATCCTAAAAAAATAAGAAATATATTTGACTAATATTCTGAAAATTAATGCAGAAATTTCCATTTTTTAAACAAGCAGACCAAAAAGACTGCGGCCCGACCTGCTTAAAAATTATTGCCAAATACCATGGCAAAAACATCAACATACAAAAGCTACGAAGCCTTAGCGAAACCACGCGCGAAGGAAGCAATCTGCTATCGTTGAGCGAAGCAGCCGAAAAAATTGGATTCCGGACATTAGGCGTAAAACTCAGCTTAGAAAAACTGGAAGAAGCGCCGCTTCCTTGCATTCTGCATTGGAACAACAACCATTATATCGTACTCTATAAAATCAAAAGAGGAACTTATTACGTGTCAGATCCTGCTTTTGGGCTACTTCAATACGGCAAAGAAGAATTCTTAAAATTATGGATCGGAAACAATGCGACCGAAGCCACAGAAGAAGGCATTGCCCTTCTTTTTGACACGACGCCAAAATTCTACCAGAACGAATTTGAGAAAGACACCAAGAATGTTTTTGGTTTTGGATTGCTTACCAGATACATACTGCGGTACAAATCTTTTATCATTCAGCTAAGTATCGGGCTTTTAGCGAGCAGCTTGCTGCAACTGATTTTTCCTTTTCTTACGCAAAGTATTGTAGATATTGGGATACAGAATCAGAATATTCATTTCGTATACTTAATTCTTTTTGCCCAATTATTTCTATTTGTAGGGAAAACTGCTCTCGAACTTATCAGAAGCTGGATATTGCTCCATCTTTCAGTGAGAATCAATATTTCGCTGATTTCGGATTTCTTTATCAAGCTTATGAATCTCCCTATTTCCTTTTTTGATGTGCGAATGACAGGAGATATCATGCAACGCATCAACGATCATCACAGAATTGAGAGGATACTTACGACTTCTTCGCTAGACGTGCTGTTTTCTATGATCAATATGATTATCATGGGAGGCGTCCTAGCCTATTATAACCTGAAAATATTTCTTGTCTTTTTTGCAGGAAGCTTGCTTTATTTCCTTTGGATCATCTTATTTCTTAAACGAAGAGAAGCCTTAGATTACAAACGCTTTTCCGAAGTAAGCCAAGAACAAAGCAAAGTCATCGAGCTTATCAATGGCATGCAGGAGATCAAGCTTCACAATGCCGAAAAACAAAAACGTTGGGGCTGGGAGTATATTCAGGCTCGTCTTTTCAAAGTTTCCATGAAAGGATTGGTACTCGAGCAGACCCAAAATATTGGATCGTCGACTATCAACCAACTTAAAAATATTTTCATTATTTTCTTGTCAGCCAAGCTAGTAATCGACGGCGAACTGACACTAGGTATGATGATGGCAATTACGAGTATCGTCGGAAGCCTAGATGGCCCTATAACGCAACTGATTGGGTTTATTCGCGAAGTGCAAGACGCTAAAATATCGCTATCTCGACTGTCTGAAATTCATGAGAAAGAAGACGAAAGCCAGCAGGAAGAAAATCAGACACACGATTTCCCTCTAGATTCGGACATCGTAATAAAAGACATAAGTTTCAGGTATGTCGGTTCGGATGTACTGGTCCTTGAAGATCTCAATCTTATCATTCCCGCAAATAAAGTAACGGCAATTGTCGGCACCAGCGGAAGTGGCAAAACAACACTTATGAAATTGCTGTTGAAATTTTACGAAAGCAATAAAGGAGAAATTTCTATCGGAAACACCTTGCTTAAAAATATTGCCCAGAAAACATGGAGAGCGAATATCGGAGCTGTCATGCAAGAAGGCTATATTTTCAACGATACCATTGCAAATAATATCGCCATTGGAGCAGACATTATTGACAAAGACCGCCTTGTCTATGCCGCTGATGTGGCAAACATCAAAGAATATATTTCCGGATTACCTTTGGGATACAATACAAAAATCGGAATGGAAGGCATCGGAATGAGCACCGGACAAAAACAGCGTCTTTTGATAGCAAGAGCTGTCTATAAAAATCCTGAAATGCTATTTTTTGACGAAGCTACGTCAGCTCTTGACGCCAATAACGAAAAGGAAATCATGGAAAAATTGGACGTTTTCTTTAAAAACAAGACTGTCGTTGTTATCGCACACCGCTTGAGCACTGTCATGAACGCCGACCAAATCGTAGTACTCGATAACGGAAAAATTATCGAGCAAGGCAATCACGAAGCATTAGTAAAACTAAAAGGAAGCTATTATCAGCTTGTCAAGAACCAACTGCAACTCGGAAAATAATATGCCAGACAACAAACACATAGAGCTAAGAAGCGAAGAAGTTCAAGATATTTTGACGAAAGTGCCGCATTGGATGATCCGATGGGGAAATGTAGTCGTATTAACTGTGCTTTTGTCCCTATTTCTCATGTCATGGATTATAAAATATCCAGATATCGTTACGACAGAAATCACAATAACTACACAAATTCCGCCGCAAAAACTAATTACCAAAAGCTCAGGAAGGATCGAAAAGATTTTTGTCAAGAATAGAGAAAATGTTTCTGAAAATACAGCATTGGCCGTTATTGAAAATTCGGCAAGATATCAAGACGTTTTCAAGCTCAAAAGTATAATCGACACTTTAAAAATCGACAAAAACTTCATCAAATTTCCTTTTGAAGCGCTTCCTACCATGCAATTAGGAGAAGTCGAAGGCCCTTTCGCCCTATTTGAAAAAGATTTCATTGCTTACAGCCTTAATCGCGACTTGCAGCCTTATAAAGTGGAAGGTGCTGCGCAAAGCTATGAAGTAATCGAAATAAAGGAACGATTGAACTTATTACAGCAACAGAAGCAAATAAGCGAAACCGAAATACAGCTCAAGAAAAAAGAACTTGAGCGTTATAAAAAACTACACGAAAAAGGCATCATTTCTACTCAAGAATGGGAAACCAAAAGCTTGAATTATCTTCAAACCGAAAAAGAATTAAGAAGCCTAAGCTCTTCCATTTCACAGATGAAGTCTTCTTTAAACGACCTAAACAAAAGCAGCAAGTCGACAAAAATCAACGAGACTAAAGACGATGTGAGCCTTTTCCGAAATGCCATACAATCCTACAACCAGCTGAAAAAAGCAATTGCCGACTGGGAATTGGCGTATGTACTCCGATCTTCAATCGCAGGCGAAGTTTCTTTCATGCAAATATGGACCGAAAACCAAACCATCACGACGGGCGATAATGTTTTCTCGATCATTCCAAAAGAAGTTGACAATTATATCGGAAAAATCAAAGCCAAAGCTCAAAATTCAGGAAAAATCAAAGTCGGGCAAAACGTAAATATCC
The DNA here is from genome assembly GCF_003634455.1 of Flavobacterium endophyticum. GTDB lineage: Bacteria > Bacteroidota > Bacteroidia > Flavobacteriales > Flavobacteriaceae > Flavobacterium > Flavobacterium endophyticum. Next base: position 852,562 of record NZ_RBLC01000001.1, read on the forward strand.
GCTTGGCAAATTATCCCGATAGAGAATTTGGAGTCATCAGAGGAAAAATTCAATCCATTTCACTAACTCCTGACAAAGACGGCAACTTGCTTATCGATGTTTCCTTGCCTAACAAGCTGGAAACTTCCTATCAGAAAAAAATTGCTTTCCAGCAAGAAATGAGCGGAACTGCCGACATTGTAACTCAAGATTTGAGGCTGATTGAAAGGTTACTCTATCAATTCAGAGACATATTTAAAAGATCCTGACAAATAGCAAGAAAAGATTCCAAAAACATTGTTAAATCTAAGTCTGACATCTTGTCATATTGCTTCAAATAATTGTATCTTTGCAAACTGATTAAATTCCTCTTTGGGAGACTATGGAAAAGATAATAGAAGAAAGCAAACAGGGCGAAAGTCTTGTTTTAGAACATAAAACGGAAAACACAAAAAAACTTTTTATCGAAAGTTATGGCTGTGCAATGAATTTCTCAGATAGTGAAATTGTCGCTTCCATTCTTTCAGAAAATGGCTTTAATACTACCCAGATTTTAGAAGAAGCCGATTTGGTTTTGGTAAACACTTGCTCTATCCGAGATAAAGCCGAACAAACCGTACGCAAAAGACTCGAAAAATACAATGCCGTAAAACGCACCGTCAATCCAAAGATGAAAGTAGGCGTGTTGGGCTGTATGGCAGAACGCCTAAAAAGCCAGTTCCTTGAAGAAGAAAAAATCGTGGATTTGGTTGTTGGTCCAGATGCCTACAAAGATTTGCCAAACCTATTGCAAGAAGTAGAGGCTGGAAATGATGCCATCAACGTTATCCTTTCTAAAGACGAAACCTATGGGGATATTTCCCCTGTCCGTCTTCAAAGTAATGGTGTTACGGCGTTTGTTTCCATAACACGCGGGTGCGACAACATGTGTACTTTCTGCGTAGTTCCTTTTACACGCGGCCGCGAAAGAAGCCGTGAACCACAAAGTATTATGGAAGAAATCACCGATTTGTCAAATAAAGGCTTTAAGGAAATTACGCTTTTAGGACAAAATGTTGATAGTTATTTGTGGTATGGCGGAGGGCTGAAAAAAGATTTTGAAAAAGCCAGCGAATTCCAAAAAGCAACAGCCGTAGATTTTGCCCAGCTATTAGAAATGGTGGCGTCAGGTTTTCCAAAAATGCGAATCCGTTTTTCAACATCGAACCCGCAAGACATGCACGAAAGTGCTTTGCATATAATTGCCAAGTATCCAAATATTTGCAAGCATATCCATTTGCCGGTACAATCAGGAAGCGACAGGATTTTGGCCGCGATGAACCGTCTTCACACCAGAGAAGAATATTTCAGATTGATTGACACTATCAGAAAAACAATACCAGGCTGTAGCATAACCCAAGACATGATTTCTGGATTTCCTACAGAAACCGAACAAGACCATCAAGATACGTTAAGCCTGATGGAATATGTACAATATAGTTTCGGATATATGTATGCGTATTCGGAACGTCCAGGGACACTCGCAGGAAGAAAAATGGAAGATGATGTACCCGAAGAAACAAAAATGAGAAGGCTTCAGGAAATCGTTGATCTTCAAAGAAAACACAGTGCTTTCAGGACTCAAGAATTTGTTGGAAAAACAGTGGAAGTTTTAATCGAAAAAACATCTAAAAAATCTGAAGAGCAATTTTCAGGAAGAAATTCACAAAGCATTACCGTAGTTTTTCCAAGAGAGAACTATAAAATCGGTGATTTCGTAAATGTAAAAATCAACAGCTGTACGAGCGGCACCTTGATTGGTGAAGCCGTGGGATATAGCGACATGAATTAAAAATATAAAATTCATCATTTAAAATAATTTAAATGGAATCAGTTCAAGCCATAAAACAACGATTTGAAATCATCGGAAATGATCCGAAACTCAATCGTGCGATAGAAAAAGCAATTCAAGTTGCACCGACAGACATTTCTGTTTTAGTTGCAGGAGAAAGCGGTGTCGGAAAAGAAAGCATCCCAAAAATAATCCACTCGCTTTCACACAGAAAGCATGGAAAATATATTGCCGTAAACTGCGGCGCCATTCCAGAAGGAACCATTGACAGTGAACTATTCGGGCACGAAAAAGGCGCATTTACGGGAGCGACATCTACCCGTGAAGGTTATTTTGAAGTAGCCGACGGCGGTACCATCTTTTTGGATGAAGTCGGAGAATTGCCTTTAACAACACAAGTACGACTGCTTCGTGTGCTAGAAAACGGCGAATTCATAAAAGTAGGTTCTTCTCAAGTCCAAAAAACGGATGTTCGAATTGTAGCTGCAACCAACGTCAACATGTTCGATGCTATTGAAAAAGGAAAATTCAGAGAAGATCTTTATTATAGGCTGAGTACTGTCGATATCACGCTTCCTCCATTAAGAGAAAGAAAAGACGACATCCACTTGCTATTCAGAAAGTTCGCTTCTGATTTTGCCCATAAATACAAAATGCCTCCGATCAAGCTAGACGACAATGCGGTTCATTTCTTGTTGCAATTCCGCTGGAGCGGAAACATCCGACAGCTTCGAAACGTGGCAGAACAGATTTCGGTTTTGGAAACCAATAGAGATATTTCTGCCGCAACCTTGCAATCGTATCTTCCGGCCGAAGGAAGCCAGCTTCCCTCAGTGATAAAAGACAAAAAAAGCGAAAGCGATTTCAGCAACGAAAGAGAAATTCTGTACAAGGTGCTTTTTGACATGAAAAGCGACCTCAATGATTTAAAAAAGCTGACCTTAGAATTAATGCAGAACGGAAATGCTAAAGTTCAGGAAAACAATAAGAATCTGATTCAGAAAATTTACGGAAGCAATCCGTCTGACAGCGAAATTTCTTTTGAAGAACAGCCTAATGTAGCGCTGATTACCAAGCCTAAAGTTGAAGAACATTTTGAAGAAAACGACGACAACTTTACATTTGCAGAAACCGTCGAAGAAGAAGAAATCTTAAAACTCGAAGAAAAAGAAATCGAGCTTATCAAAAAATCTTTAGAAAAAAACAAAGGAAAAAGAAAGGCAGCGGCTGACGAACTTGGGATTTCAGAAAGAACGTTATACAGAAAAATCAAACAGTTCGATTTGTAAAAACTGCTATATTTGACAAAATAAATTATGAAATACATTAAATATATAATTCTTCCGGTCTTGTTTTTTGCCTTCAATAGCTGTTCGGTATATAATTTTACAGGGACTGGAAAAATTGACGCCAAAACCTTTCAAGTAAATTATTTCCAGAATAATGCAGAGCTTATCGAACCTGGAATAGAACGTACTTTTACGCAAGCGTTACAAAATCTTATTCAAAATCAGACCAACCTCAGTTTGACAAATTCAGGCGGAGATTTAGTCTATGAAGGTGAAATTGTAGATTATAGAGTTTCGCCGATGACTGCAACAGCAGACCAAAAAGCGGCCCAAAACAGATTAACAATTTCTGTAATGGTGCGTTTCACCAATAAAAACAAAGAAGAAGACGATTTTGAAAAACGATTTTCTTTCTTCTATGATTACCCAGGAACCAACCAGCTAGTTGGATCGCAGCTGACAACCGCCTTGGATGTGATTTTTGAAAGAATTACGCAAGACATATTCAATGCGTCTTTAGCAAAATGGTAAGCAAAAACCGTTTCTAAAACATTTAAAAATTGAACCTAACGGAATTTACATCTTTGTTGAGCAATCCAAATGCTGTCAGTGAACGGCAGGTATTTGCTTTGGAAAAAATAGTGGAAGAATTTCCCTATTTCCAAAGCGCTCGGGCATTACGCCTAAAAGGATTGTACAACCAGGACAGTTTTAAATACAACGGAGAGCTAAAAGTCACTGCTGCCCATACGACAGACAGAAGTGTCTTATTCGAATTTATCACTTCTGAAAATTTCATGGCTATCAATAAAGCCTTTTTTGAAGAAAAAGAAGCTCGCATTAATGAAATCAAGGTGAATGAAATTGAGATTCTTCGTCCAGAAATTGAAATAGAAGAACCGATCGCAAAAATCGACCCGCTAGAACAATCGATGCTTGCCTCAATTCGCGAAGCCGCTGCCTCTCAGCCGCAACGCGAAGAAGAAAATATCCTTGAAACCCAGCAAGAAGAATTAAAAACGGAAATAGAAATTCCAGCAGAAACAATCGAAGAAAAACTAGAAATAGGAAAACCGCTAGATTTTTCAAAGGAAGAAAAACATTCTTTCCAAGAGTGGCTCCAGCTGTCAAGTTTCAAGCCTATTGAAAGAGAAGAAATAACTGCTGCTACAGAAAAACCAGAAGAAATTTCAGAAATCGATCAAGAGAAAAAGAAGAAATTAGAAATTATCGACAAATTTATTGAGGCAAATCCGAAAATTTCTCCTGTCAAGAACACCTCTCCTATTTCATTGGTTTCGGAGCGAAATTCACAAGATAATTCCTATCTGATGACCGAAACTTTGGCCAAGGTTTATCTCGAACAGAAAAAATATCAGAAAGCAATTCAAGCTTATGAAATATTAATTTTGAAATATCCAGAAAAAAGTCATTTCTTTGCAGACCGAATTTTGGATATTAAGACATTACAACAAAATAACAATAATTAAACAATGAGCACATTTACAATTTTTTTGGTTTTAATCACAATCGTTTGCTTTCTACTAATCGTAGTTATTATGGTACAAAACCCTAAGGGTGGCGGTTTGTCATCTACACTAGGTGGTGGCGGACAAATGGGCGGAGTTCAAAAAACTACAGATTTCCTAGATAAAAGTACTTGGACGTTGGCAACTTTGCTAATCGTTTTGATTTTATTGTCAAGCTTAAGTTTTACAGGAACTTTTGGTGACAGTTCATTAAAAACAATCGACCAAAATGCTGCTCCAGCTCCAAAAACAGCTCCTGCAGCAAAAACGCCTGCGACTGAAGCTCCTGCAGCTACAACAGCACAGCCTGCAGCACAAGACACAGCAAAATAATTTCTTTTGAAAATAGATTCAAAATGCCAACATCTGACGTGTTGGCATTTTTTTTTATATAAACTGACATTTTATTAATTGGCATAATTTCTGTCTATTTGAAGCAAATCATAATAAACATTAATCAAATTTAACTAATATGGCTTTTAACATTAAACCTATTGGCGGAACTCAAAATAGAATTATTATTGAGCCAGCTCCTGCTGAAACAAGAACAGCTGCAGGAATCATTATTCCTGATACAGCAAAAGAAAAACCTCAAAAAGGGATAGTTGTTGCAGTTGGTGATGATATCAAAGATGAAACTCCTACAGTAAATGTAGGCGATACTGTAATATTTGGAAAATTTGCCGGAACAGAGTTAAAATGGGAAGGCAAAGACTATTTAATTATGAAAGAAAATGAAATTTTCGGAATACTACAATAACTTAAACTTATGGCAAAAGAGATAAAATTTGATATTGAAGCACGTGACGGTTTAAAACGTGGTGTTGATGCATTAGCTAATGCAGTAAAAGTAACTTTAGGACCTAAGGGTCGTAACGTAATTATTGGAAAATCTTTCGGCGGACCAACAGTTACAAAAGATGGTGTTTCTGTAGCTAAAGAAATTGAGCTTCAAGATACATTGGAAAATATGGGCGCACAAATGGTAAAAGAAGTCGCTTCAAAAACCAACGACTTGGCTGGTGACGGAACTACGACTGCAACTGTTTTAGCCCAAGCTATCGTAAAAGAAGGCTTGAAAAACGTTGCCGCTGGAGCGAATCCGATGGACCTGAAAAGAGGTATTGACAAAGCAGTTGTAGCAATTGTAGCTGATTTAGCTAAACAGGCTACAGAAGTAGGTGCAAATACTGAGAAAATAAAACAAATTGCCTCAATTTCAGCAAATAATGATGAAACAATTGGAGATTTAATTGCTAAAGCATTTGACAAAGTTGGCACATCAGGAGTTATAACTGTTGAAGAAGCCAAAGGAACAGAAACAACTGTAGATGTAGTTCGTGGAATGCAATTTGACAGAGGCTACCTTTCCCCTTATTTCGTTACCAATTCTGAGAAAATGGAAGCGGAATTAGAAAATCCTTATATCTTATTATACGATAAAAAAGTTTCTTCATTGAAAGAACTGCTTCCAATTTTGGAACCAGTAGCGCAATCAGGAAAACCATTATTGATTATTGCTGAAGACGTTGATGGAGAAGCTTTATCCACTTTGGTAGTAAACAAATTAAGAGGTGCTTTGAAAATTGCTGCCGTGAAAGCTCCAGGTTTTGGAGACAGAAGAAAAGCAATGCTAGAAGATATTGCAATCTTGACAGGAGGAACTGTAATCGCTGAAGAGCAAGGATACACTTTAGAAAATGCAACGCTTGAAATGCTTGGAACTGCAAAAAAAGTAAACATCAATAAAGACAATACAACTATTGTAAGCGGTGAAAGCGACACAGAATTATTAAAAAACAGAGTAAATCAGATAAAAAGTCAGATGGAAACTACAACTTCTGACTATGACAGAGAAAAATTGCAAGAGCGTTTGGCTAAATTAGCTGGCGGTGTTGCTGTTCTTTATGTTGGAGCCGCTTCAGAAGTAGAGATGAAAGAGAAAAAAGACAGAGTTGACGATGCTTTGCATGCGACTCGTGCTGCTGTTGAAGAAGGAATCGTTGCCGGTGGTGGCGTTGCTCTTTTGAGAGCTAAAAACGTATTGAAAGACATTAAAGCAGACAATGCAGACGAAGCTACTGGAATCCAAATCGTTTCTCGTGCAGTAGAATCTCCATTAAGAACAATTGTAGAAAATGCAGGTCTTGAAGGTTCTGTTGTGGTGGCTAAAGTTGCCGAAGGTTCTGGAGATTTTGGCTATAATGCTAAAACAGATGAATATGTTGACATGCTAAAAGCCGGAATCATCGACCCTAAAAAAGTAACTCGTGTTGCTTTAGAAAATGCAGCTTCTGTGGCGGGAATGATCTTGACTACAGAATGTGCTTTGGTAGAAATCAAAGAAGAAAATGCAGGTGGAAGCCCTATGGGCGGCGGTATGCCAGGAATGATGTAAGATTCATTTTCATAAAATTTTATTTTAGAGGACGTTCAATTGAACGTCCTTTTTTATTTTTATATAATTAACAAAATGTACGATTTTATACATATATTGCAATAAATTATATTACTTATTATGCAGCACACATTACTTCGCCTCTATATAGTATTGTTTTTTTCATTAGCCATATCTATTTCTTATTCACAGGAAACTAGTCCTCAAAAAGATTCTATTTCAAAAAAAATTGAAGATTATTTCTTTCTAGAGCGAGAAAATATTCACCTCCACTTTAGCAAAACTACTTTTTTTACAGGAGAAAAAATCTGGCTTAAAGGCTATGTGTATCATCGAAAAAAAAGCGCTCCTTTTTTTACTACAACAAATGTAAATGCCTCTCTTTATAATGAAAAGGGAGACAAAATCGAAGACAAGCTTTTTTATTCCAAAAACGGAAGTTTCATTGGGAATTTCGAACTGGATGACGAGCTGCCGTCTGGAAAATATTATGTGCATGTCTTCACAAACTGGATGAAAAATTTCAAAGAAGATGAATCCTCAATCTATAAGATCAATATCATTAATAAAAATGATTCTTCCTATAGTAGAGACATAGCCGATTATTCTCAGGTAAATATCACCTTTTATCCCGAAGGCAGTAGCATAATAGAAGGTATAAAAAACAATATCGGCATCAAAGTTAGAGACTGTAATGGCAATATTTTATCAATCTCTGAAGGTGAATTAGTAAGCCCAACTGGCCAAATTCTACAAAAAATAAGTCTTAATAAATTTGGCTTAGGAAAATTTGAACTGGTACCTGATCTAAAAACATACAAAGTGCGATTCGTTATAGACGACAAAAAAGTTGAAGGAATCATTCCTGCAGCAAGTACTAAAGGAATCTCCTTAGATGCCAATAGTTATGCTCTTAAAGACAAGACCATCATAAAAATCAGGACTAATGCAGCCAGCATTGAAAACTATATCGGAAAACCCGTACTCATGGTCGTGCATCAAGATGACAAATCGGCTATTTTTGATGTGGACTTCAAGAATAAAAATCTAGAGCAGACTATTGCATTTACGAACGACATCCTTTTTCCTGGCGTCAATACAATCAGAATAATTGATTCAGAAAACAATCAGATTGCAGAAAGACTGGTGTTCAAATATCCGAAAGAAAATCTTAAGTTAGATTTTGAGAGCATCAAAAAGGAAAAAGATACCGCAGTAATCAAAAGCAGATTTAATTTTATAAATACAAACATCAGCATTTCTGTACTTCCTCAAGAATCGCTTGCCATTGATGAAGAAAATGATATCTATGGCGACTTTTTGTTAAACCCTTATTTTAATGAGAAGTCTGCTTATTCTAAATATTATTTTAACGAAATCACGCCAAAAAAAGCTTACGAACTAGACATATTGCTTCTAACGCAAGAATCAAGCAAATACAAATGGCAGGATATCAAAAATTCGGCACCGAAAACAGAATTTGATTTTGATTTTGGATTGACTCTCAAGGGAACGGTAAATCAAACTTTAAGTAATCCTAAAAATTTCAAGGTCAATATGCTTGCGTTGCAATACGGAATTAATGAGTCTACTACTATCAACGAGAAAAACGAATTTTATTTCAATAATCTAGTCTTAGAGGAGTCAGCATTCATAAACTTCAATTTGATAGATGAAAAAAACAGGTCAACGGCCTTTAAAGTTTATCCTCAGTTAGTAAATGGAAGAAGAGCTTTTAACAAAACACTGCAAATCAAAAACAAATTTTGCCCAGTAAAATCAGAATCAGTTGCAATAGAAATGCCAGAATTTGCTATCGGCTCGATTACGTTAGATGATGTGGAAATAAACAAAACCGTCAAAAAGAAGTTAAAACGAGGCTCCTCGCTTGCAAATAGCCACTTGATCGGATTCCAATTCACAGAAAAAAACAATCAGATGGATCTCTTGCAATTTATCCAGATACATGGTTTTGAGCTTGTGAACGATGTTATGGCTAGCACTATTCAAATTCTGTCTAGAACAAGAAACTCCTTTCGTGCGCAAAAACTTTCAGCATTAATATATGTTGATGACGTACAATTATTATCAAATGATATGCTATTAGGACTAAGAATGTCAGAAATCGATGAAATATATCTTAATCCGCATGCTATTGTTCCTTCAATGAAAGGCAATATGGGTGTGATAAAAATATACAGAAAAAACATCATGGATAGCACTGAGCCTTCAAAAAGCAAAGCGGTACCTTATATTGTCAAGCAAGGATTCTCTAAAAATGAAGCTTTTAAAAACATTTCATATACATCCACAGAAAGTGCGGGATTCCGCAATTTCGGATTAATGGATTGGATTCCGAATACCATTACCAATGAAACGAATAATTTTACATTCAAATTTCCGACATACGGACAAAAGAAGGCAAGGCTTCTTATTGAAGGGTTTTCGGCCGATGGAAAATTAATTTCAGAAATCAGGACAATTGATTTAGAATAAAAAAGAAAATCCGGAGCTTGCGTTCCGGATTTTCAGCTATAAAACCAACCAACTAGGTTAAATAGAAACTTGATATTGAGCAATAAATGCTCCTTTATGATCGATCAGATTGCCTGAAGTAGTGTATATCGGTCGGTTTTGGTAGGACACAGTAAACTTTGAAGTCTGACCATTCAACAGCCAGTTCACTCCAATATCATAAAAACTCATATCCTTATTTAGCCTTTCATAATGAGCATGCTGGATAGCAACATACGGCATCAAAGTCGTAGTCCCGATTAAATTATCTTTGAGTTTATAGCCCAATTGAGCATATAGGACATTTCCAGTTCCATAAGCTGGGAAGCCGTTGCCGCTTCCATTCAAAATACTAGAATCATTGCTTCCGTTCGCTGGATTCATAGGAGCTGCATTTCGGATATAATTTGGACCAAAATCATAGTGCGTGAAATTTCCGTAGAAACTAATCGCCTCGCCTCTTGAACCTATTGGAGCATCATAAAAAACATCAGCCGCCAAGTGAAGCATATCGGTGTGGATAGTATCATTTGCAATATTCTTATGCCACATCGCATCTTGTTGGTACACAATTCCAGCTCCAATATTCAGCACCTTCTTTTTGCCTAGATAACTTCCAGTAGCATAAGGCGTCAGATTAGATTCTTGATCCTTAAACTGGTATTGGAAATAACCATTGTATTGCATCTGTGGCGGTTTTGGAGAAAAATTTGACCTTTCGCTTATTGCCGCAACATAACTAGAACTTTTCTGTATGGCTAATGGCTGTGCAAACGCAACACGATAGTCCAATTTCCCTAACTTACCTTTGGCATAAAACGAAAGCTTTCTTACGAATTGATCTGTCACGTCGTTTGTCGATTCCAAAAACAACGGTATATCAATCCCCATAATGGAACCTACAGAAGAAGCTGAAAACCGCGACAACCCTGTCCAAGAAGACAATCCAGCTCCTAAAGACAATCTGCCTTTATCGATTTCATATTCTCCTAGCGCATCGTGGATAAAAAATCCTTGCTTTCTGTCAGAAACATTATTGAAGTTATTCTGTCCGATTTGTCCATAAATAAAAACACGATCCGCTACTTGCCCATACATCTGGATTCTGAATCTTCGGATGCCGATATCCGTTCCGCTTGATTTTGGAGAATCAAAAATTGTAGTTCCGGGATTGTACTCTTGATTTCTGATCCACACTTGAGAAAGAAGCGCAAATTTTAAATAATTAGAACCGTCTTCATTCAAATATAATTTTTTGTCATGCCAAAACTCATGTTTTGTTTTTTCTGGTGCTGGCTGTTGTTCTTGTGCTTTGGCTTCAAGCGATAAAAAGAGAGCGGATAGCCCGCAAAAGGCTACTGCATATTTTAATGCTTTCATTCTAATTATTTATTAAACAGATTGTAATTCATTGTTATGTATTTCTAACAGAAAAAATGCCCTAAAATTTAGGGCATTCTAACCTTTAGTTCCTATCATACGCGCAGCAGGTATGAAGCTTTTTGTAATCTTCATCTGTTGCTTTTACTTTTTCAGTATCATGCCCAACTTTTGCAATGGCTTTTTGGACTTCTAAATCGGATGTTTTCTCTTCATTTAAAATCAAATGCAATTGTTTATCATCTGGGCTCCAAGTAGCCGATTTGACACCTGAAACCGAAAAAGCAGCTTTCTCGATTCGTTTTTTACACATCTCACAATTGCCTTGTACTTCGACTGTGTGTTTAGCATTTTTGCTCTTTTTTTCTTGTGCCTGGGATGTAAATCCTAATAAGGAAATAAAAAGCACTATCAGTATTTTTTTCATATTTCTCTATTTTAATATTATTGAAATCGTTTTTTGTGATTATTTTATTTTAAATCGTAATCCTGCATAATACATCTGTCCGAAAACCGGTGCATAAATTATAGAAGTATCAAAATTGGGTCCAAACGGATTATCGCTTCCCAAAATTGCTTTGTCTTGTCTATAATTTCCGATGTTCTCGCCTCCGACATATACTTCAAATGTAGAAGAAAAAGTTCTCGTGATTTGCGCGTTCATTAAAGAAAATGCTGGCGAATAATCAGGAAGCCTATCGGCCGCCGGATTAGAAGCTGTGTTAGGCAATTGCTGTTTTCCAAGCCAGTTGTAGGTAAAATCAAATTTCCATTGTTTTCCTTTTTCTCCAATGTGAGTCGCATACTCTAAATTAGCAAAAAAACGATGCTTTGCCTGAAGCGGCCTTTGTTCGCTGCCGCTTAGATAATCAGTTTCGATTTCATAGAACTTATACGCTGTCCTAAGATTGAAATGTGTCGCCAATTCATAGTTGAAATCAATCTGTAGACTGTTTGCATACGATTTGCCGTCGAGATTATAAAACAAAGCCTGTTGTGGGCTAGTATACAAATCGACAACTGCTTGATTTTGGAAGTCGGTTCTGTAAAAATCAAGAGTTACATCGGCAGGCCTGTTGAAAAGCGTAAAACCTTGCATAAAGCTCAGCCCGTAATTCCAAGCGATTTCTGCATCCAAACCATAGATTTTACCATTTGTATTGAGAATATCGAAAACTCTAGAACTGGCAAAAAGCTGCTGGTTTTCGGCAAAAATATTAGCCGAACGTTTTCCTCTTCCGACAGAAGCTCTCAAAACAGCTTTTTCCCAAGGATTATATCTAGCGTGAAGTCTTGGTGTGATAAAAGTACCTAATCGATTATGATTGTCTACTCTTGCTCCTGCTACCAGACTGAAATTTGTGGTATTGTCATACGTGTATTCAAAAAAGGCTCCGACAGAATTATCAATCCTGTTGAAATCTCTCGAAATATTCGGAACGCCAACAAACTCATCGTATTTGTCGTAAGTAAAATTCAAACCAGCTGCAAATTTATTCAGCGTATTGTTGATAATCGAATTAAAAATCAGGTTGGAATAAAAGCTTTTTTGGTTGATATCATACTGATTCAATCCAAAATATGATTCTTGATCGTGACCGTTAAAAGCTGCCTGAAGGCCGATACTTTGGTATGGCATATCTGGAAAAACATAACCGAGCTTTGCCGAAACATCATAACGTTCGGTCTTAATTTCTGAACCCCAATAATTGGTAGTCAGTTTGTCACGGTCTTTATCGAAATCCATCTCGCCAGTCTGTTTGGCATCGTTCATATACCTAAAATTCAAAAAGCTGACCCAGCCTTTTTCCATATCGGTATATTGCCAGCGATTCAAGACGTTAATTTGTTTCGCCAGCGGATTGTCCAAGAAACCATCATCGTTCATGTCGTTTTTTGCGACTCTGGCATTTCCATGCAAAAACAAGCTCGTGCTCCATTTGTCGGAAACTTTTTTATTGAAATGGGTATTTAGCTCAAAACGACTGTCGGTCGAACCATAAGCATTTAAAAAGAACGGAATATCGTTAACAGGCTTGATGAGCTCAGTATTGATCTGCCCTGAAATGCTTTCGAAACCGTTCACGACAGAACCTGCCCCTTTTGTAATCTGGATGCTTTCGACCCAAGTTCCAGGCGTGAAAGAAAGTCCATACGCTTGAGAAGCGCCTCTAACTGAAGGGATATTTTCTTCGGTAATCATCAAATAAGGACTGGTCAAGCCCAGCATCTTGATCTGTTTTGTTCCTGTTAGAGCATCAGAAAAATTCACATCGATAGAAGGATTTGTCTCGAAGCTTTCTGCCAAATTACAGCAAGCTGCCTTTAGCAATTCCTTACTGGACATGGTCGTGACATTTGCCGTCTTCATATAGGATTTTTGAAGACTTTTTCGTTCTTTGTTAATCGTAACTACCTCCAAATCATTGTTCTGAGAAAGAGCATGATTGATGAAATTCGAAGAATTTACCGAAATCGTATCTGTCGTAAATCCGACATAGCTGATGACTAATTTTGTAAATTCAGGCTTATACGAAATGGAAAAGTTTCCATTTTCGTCTGAGGTTGTGCCTATTTGGGTGTCGAGCCATTGTATATTGGCTCCTATAATGGGCTGTTCTGTAGCAGCTTCGGTTATTTTTCCTTTTAACTCTTGTGAGAAAGAAACTGTGGAAGCCATGAAACACAACAGCAGAATGAATTGCTTTTGCATAAAAAAGATTTAATAGTGTAAATGAAAATTTGCCATGCAAATGGCTCGGTCATTACCTATCAAATCACGCGTAGAAAATATATTGGGAATACAGCTTGAATAGTGGCGGCGCATTGGCATCGCAGTAGTATTCAATAGTGTCTTGTTTTGTAGATTGTAACGGATTTTCAAACACTACAGGTTTCCAGTCTTGAACAATAAAAGGAAGCGCAACATGGAAAGAAAATGTTTTTACGACAACTTCTTCTGATTTTTTCTTAAGGTCTACTTTTTTATCAGAACAGCATTTTTTGCCTTCTTCCGCTTTTGCAGCACAGCATTTTTTCTGCGCACTTGCTTTTTTAGGAATCGCACAGGCTTCTGAAATTTTATAGTTTGTTGAAATCGAAGACACTTCGCCTCCGCAGAAATGCACGTTGAAAGCCAATCCCATGTTGGAAACCAACAGGAAAAATGCTAAAATCAAACTGGTGCTCTTTCTTAAATTCATTGATTATGAAATTATCTGATGCAAAACTATTAAAATTGCGGACACAAAACTATTTAAGAATTGTTATTTTTTTTCGAAATCTTATCTTGATAATAAAACGCCGGCACGAAGAGTAATAAGAAAAGTGGCTGGATTAAAAATCTTCTCACATAAAAAAGCATCAGATTGTTGTCCTCATCAGAAAAATTAAGAATTGAAAAAAAGACAAGTATCAAAATTAGGAAAAAGATAAGATATAAGATTCCTGCAAATTTTGTCAGTGTAAAATCTTTAAACAGTACTTGAATAATGGCAAGCGAAATCAGGCTATTTAATGCATACCTTAAAAAAAGGCTGAAAAACAACTTTAGGGAATCGTACTCTGGAAAAGCCAATTTCATGTAATCGCTTTTGAAATATTCCAAAAATGGATCATAAAACAACTCTTCAAAGCTTCTAACCAAAGCCAGCAAAAAAACCAACAAGATCGAAAATCCGATTTCTTTTTTATAATTAAGAAGCTCTTGCATGCAATGAAAATTTTTGGACCCACAAAACCCACAAGCCAAATACGACTCCATAAATGAAGAGCGGAAAAATGACACCGTGTAAAACATGTTCATATTTCGGATAATGATACAAAGCAATTGCCAGAAGCGCGATTCTAAGAATATTTAATACGTGAATAATTAAAATTCCTGCCAAGACAAATAAGACAGTATGTTTCCATTTTCCTTTAAAAGCAATAACAAAAGCCACAAAAAGAATCATGACGCTCATCGCATTACAACCTTCTACGACCCTTGCAATAAATTTTTCATTCAAGAAAAGCTTAACAGAAGGTTGCGATGGATGTGGCAGCGTATAAGCATCTTGCCCGAAAAGCAAAAGAGCATCATTGGTCTGAGTTGCTACAAACTTTGTAAAACCGTCTGTTTCAAAACGTGCGGCATCAAAACTATTTAAGTACAATTGGTAAAAAAAAGTCAGCACTCCATAAGTCACGAAGAACTTCAGCAGGAAAATAAAAAAAGGCCGATATTGGACGAAGTAGCTTTTCAAAAAAATATTTTTAACAAAACTATACAATTTTAGCTTTACGCAATTAAATACCTTTGTATATAAATAATTAAATTATGACTTTCGAAGAATTAAAACCTAAGGTTCAAGATATAATTCACCATAAAGACATTTTGAGAGATGACAAACTGATGCAAATTTGCCACCTCTTGAAAGATAATATTGACTACTACGACTGGGTTGGGTTTTATTTTAGGAATGGAGAAAAAGAAGAACTGATTTTAGGACCTTATGCTGGAGAACCGACAGACCATACTGTCATTCCGTTCGGAAAAGGAATCTGCGGACAGGTTGCTGTTTCTAATCAAAATTTCGTCGTTCCAGACGTAAAAGCCCAAGACAACTACATAGCCTGCAGCTTTACTGTAAAATCTGAAATCGTGATTCCGCTTTTCGTTGAAGGAAAAAACATCGGACAAATAGATATCGATTCTAATGTCCTAGATCCGTTTACAGAAATGGACGAACGATTTTTGGAATTTGTAAATGCAGAAATAGCTAAATTATTTTAGTTATCTAAAAATCCCTGAAAGCAAAGGCTTGAAAGATTCTATTGACTAAGCCATTAGTCTAGAATTGTATAGAAGATTTTATTTTTTTTAATCTTTCAATCTGAAAATTATTTTTTCTAAAAATAAATATTACCTTTGCACACGAATAAGAAAAACTTATTCATACATAATAATCATTTAAATAATATTAGCATGTACTTAACTAATGAAGTTAAAGCAGAAATCTTCGCTAAACACGGAGGAAAAGCTGAAAATACAGGTTCAGCAGAAGGTCAAATCGCGTTGTTCACATTCAGAATCAGCCACTTGACAGAGCATTTGAAAAAAAATCGTCACGATTACAATACAGAGCGTTCGCTTGTCCTACTAGTAGGTAAAAGAAGAAGCTTGCTTGATTATCTTAAAAAGAAAGATATCAACAGATATCGTGAGATTATCAAAGAATTGAATATTAGAAAATAATTTCAATAGAAAAGAGGTGCTCACGCGCCTCTTTTTGTTTTTACACATATTGCAAGAAAAGTTTGGTTTTTCATTGGGTTTTAGACAACTACACACAACAACAACTACAACACAACTAAAACCCATTGTTTAATCAATTAGAGAATTAATTTATGATTCCACAATTATTTGTAGAAAGCATCGATTTAGGTGATGGAAGAAGCATCACAATCGAGACAGGGCGTTTGGCAAAACAAGCTGACGGTTCTGTAGTAGTAAGAATTGGAAAAACTGTTATTTTAGGTACAGTTGTTTCCGCAAGAAAAGCAAGTCCAGGTATCGATTTTTTACCATTAACGGTAGATTATCGTGAAAAATTTGCTGCAGCAGGTCGTTTTCCTGGCGGTTTCTTCAAAAGAGAAGCTCGTCCAAGTGATAGCGAAGTATTAACAATGAGATTAGTTGACCGTGTTTTACGTCCACTTTTCCCAAGCGATTACCATGCAGAGGTTCAAGTTATGATTCAATTAATGTCTCATGACGAAGACGTTATGCCTGATGCATTAGCAGGTTTGGCCGCTTCGGCTGCGCTTGCTTTGTCTGACATTCCTTTTGAAACTTTAATTTCTGAAGCAAGAGTTGGAAGAATTGATGGAAAATTCATCATCAACCCATCACGCGCACAATTAGAATTGTCTGATATTGACATGATGATTGGAGCTTCAAGAGATTCTATCGCAATGGTAGAAGGTGAAATGAAAGAAATTTCAGAAAAAGAAATGGTGGAAGCCATTAAATTTGCTCACGAACATATCAAAGTACAAATCGATGCTCAAGAAAGATTAGCAGCGGCTTTTGGAAAAAAAGAAATTCGTGAATACGAAAAAGAAAAATCTGACGACGCTATTTACGCAAAAGTAAAAGAAGCGGCTTATGATAAAATTTACGCAATTGCAAGCAAAGGTTCGGCAAAACACGAACGTTCTGATGCATTTGATGCCGTAAAAGAAGAAGTAAAAGCATTATTTACAGAAGAAGAATTGTTAGAAAATGGAGATTTAGTTTCTAAATATTTCTACAAAACTAACAAAGAAGCTGTCCGTAATGTGACTTTAGATTTAGGAACTCGTCTTGACGGAAGAAAAACTACAGAAATCAGACCTATCTGGAGCGAAGTAGATTATCTGCCATCAGTTCACGGTTCTGCATTGTTTACGCGTGGAGAAACTCAAGCTTTGGCAACTGCAACTTTAGGAACTTCTAGAGAAGCAAACCAAATTGATTCGCCATCAGAACAAGGAGAAGAAAAATTCTACTTGCACTATAACTTCCCTCCATTTTCAACAGGAGAAGCTCGTCCTTTAAGAGGAACTTCAAGAAGAGAAGTGGGTCACGGAAACTTGGCGCAAAGAGCCTTGAAAAATATGATTCCTGCTGATTGTCCTTATACAATCCGTGTGGTTTCTGAAGTTTTAGAATCTAACGGATCTTCTTCAATGGCTACCGTTTGTGCTGGAACATTATCTTTGATGGATGCCGGTATTCAAATGATTCGTCCAGTTTCTGGAATTGCGATGGGATTGATTACTGATGGAGATCGTTTTGCTGTTTTATCTGATATCTTAGGTGACGAAGATCACTTGGGAGATATGGATTTCAAGGTAACTGGAACTTCTGAAGGAATTACAGCTTGTCAAATGGACATCAAAATTGACGGATTGAAATATGAAATCATGGAGCAAGCTTTGGCTCAAGCTCGTGAAGGACGTCTGCATATCTTAGGAAAATTGATGGAAACTTTAGATCGCCCAAGAGCGGATGTTAAAGTTCACGCTCCTAAAATCATCATGCGTACAATCCCTGGTGCTTTCATTGGTGCATTGATCGGACCTGGCGGAAAAGTAATCCAAGAATTACAAAAAGCTACTGGAACGACAATCGTTATCAATGAAGTGGACGAACAAGGTGTTGTTGAAATCCTTGGAACAGATCCTGATGGAATCGCAGCTGTATTGGCAAAAATCGATTCTATCATCTTCAAACCACAAATGGGAGAAGCTTACGAAGTAAAAGTTATTAAAATGCTTGACTTTGGTGCTGTTGTAGAATATACTGCTGCTCCAGGAAACGAAGTATTGCTTCACGTATCAGAGTTGGCTTGGGAAAGAACTGAAAATGTTTCTGATGTTGTAAAAATGGGCGATGTTTTCCAAGTGAAATACTTGGGCGTTGATCCAAAAACAAGAAAAGAAAAAGTTTCAAGAAAAGCATTGCTTCCTAGACCTCCAAGAGAAGAATCAAAACCTCCAAGAGAGGAGAAAAAATAATTAATTTTTATATAAAGGTTAATTCAACTGAAGCCCCGTTTCATTAATTTGAAATGGGGCTTTTAAGTTTTTATGATTTTTTACGCAACCTTTTCATCTTTCTAAGTCTTTTTTATAGAAAACCTTAAAAGATTAATTATGAAAAAGCTTGCGATTTATTTTGTTTTGGGAATAAGCATCAGCTTAATTTCTTGTTCCAATGATGAGAGCAACGATTCTCCAGAAAACGGAAACTTAATGACTCTTAAAAAAGCGGTAATCATTTCTTCGAATACGGCTGGGCATTATAGCAAAAGAATAGTATATTATTCAGACAATAAGGCATTTGCCGACACTACTTTTGATGCTCAGAATCAATGGTACACAAGACGTGTCATTTCTACAGAAGGAAATATAAAAAAGTACACAAGCTACACTACTGACGGCTCTAGCGATGTAAGTCAAATCGAAGGCTATGACACTCAAGGCAAATTAATTTCCCGCCACACATCACCTGCTAACAATGCAATCAGTTTTACATATGTCTATAATCCGGATAACACGATTACTTCCGTCATGCATAATGACATCAATAACCAGACCTCCAATTACAGGAAGTATTACAAAAACAGCAATGGAATAATTTATAAAGAATTAGATATCCTTACCAATAAAGAAAGGATTATTACATTTCAAGGTGACAAGCCGATTTCAATCTCTGACGGCACTACATCAATTACATTCAATTACTTCCCAAATCCGAAACCGAGCAATCTCTTAAGGACCCCTACCGAACTAAACAATAGTATCTTGATTGCGAACGATCTTCAAAAATTAGGGCGCGAAGGTAATTTTTATCCGCAGGAAATTAATAATTCTGAGAACACCTACGAGACCATTTTTAACGGATTCAATTATAAGATGTCTGAAAAACATACTTACGTCAATCAGAATTCTCCGAATGTCACATCCACATACGAAACCACTTATTTCTATAATTAAACAATCTATGATTATGTAAATTATTATTTTCTTCAAAAAAATTAGCTATGAAAAAAAACAAACTTATTTTATTCGGCCTTTTCTTTATTCTTCTTGGAATAAATGGCTGTGGCAATGATTGGGATGACAATGAATCGGTTAACGTGGTAAGAAACGTAATCACTAAAGATTCCGAACTGTTCAAGCTTATTGAAGGCGTAACTTCCGAAGGAAACAATCCTACAGAGCATGTAGTCTGCCTTGATTTTATCTACCCAATAAACGTTTTGGTTTATGACTCAGATTTGCACCAAATCGGCATCCATAACCTGATCGGCGACAACCAATTCAGCGCATTTTTAGGGCAATTGCCTAGCGATCATTCTATCAGTATTAGCTATCCCATCAGCACGACTTTGGCAGATGGTACGATCTTTAGGATAAACAACAATCAGGAACTGAAACTGGCAATCGATAGCTGTTCCAAAGAAGACATCATAAGCTATTGTAGCGGTTTATTCGGCGATAATTCTCCATGCGTTTGGAAAATCCAATACACCGATGGAGAAGACAATAAATATACGAGCGGCTTTTTCGAAGCAAATGGCGATGGTTCTCTAACTTTTCGATTTGACGGAACAAGTTATGTTGGGACATGGGTGTTTTTATTTGTCGATGACAAACTTCACATGAATATTCATCTCGGAGGAACTTCACAAATGGCGCAAGACTTGAGTATTGACAGAGAAGTAGAAGTCACCGAAACCGAAATGCGAATACTGAACGGCCAAAAAGATATTATTTTAAGAAAATCTTGCCAAACCTTAACAGAATACCATGTTGGCGAAACAGGTCCAGCAGGAGGAATTGTTTTTTACGATAAAGGAAGCTATAGCGAAGGCTGGCGGTATATCGAAACTTCCTTAATTGATTTAGGTCCATTTGAATGGGGATGCTCTGGTTCGCAAACCCAAAGCATCAGCAAGCCTGAAATTGGAAGCGGGCTGTTTAATTCTGCTGTAATAGCCAATTATCATGATGATTTGACGAACTATTATGCAGTGCCTGCAATTTGCAATGCTTTGAACAATGGTACCGTTGCCGCCAAGAAAGCCTTACAATACAACTTAAACAGCTATAAAGACTGGTTTTTACCTTCTGAAAATGAATTGCAATTAATATATCAAAACCTACATATGCAAAACTTGGGCAATTATACAAATTCATTATATTGGAGTTCTACAGAAATAGATGGTACTACAGCAAAAGCAATTGACTTTAGCAATGGCACTTCAGTTTCTGTAGCAAAAATCCCGTCATTTGTTATAAATACTAGAGCTGTCAGATATTTTTAAAGTCAACTAATTTAAAGTACGTACTATCCATTGAACTTAGAAAGCCTCATAAAGGACTGCATCAGGCAAAAAAGCAAGGCACAAGAAGAATTATACAACAGGTATAAAGATATTCTTTTTGTGCTGAGCTTAAAGTATTGCAGCAATGAGGCCGAAGCCGAAGATAACCTGCACAATGCTTTCATTGAAATATTCACCAATATTAAAAAATACAATGGCTCGGGATCTTTTGAAGGTTGGATAAAACGAATTACCATAAACAAAGCCATCGACAGTTATAAAAAAAGCTACCAGATGGTTCCGATCAAAGATGATTTTCAAGACACTTTGATTGAAGAAAAAGAAATCGATTTTTCTTTAGATACGATTTTATCATTGATTCAAGAGCTTCCAACGCAATACCGATTGGTTTTCAGCTTGTATGAACTGGATGATTATTCACATAAAGAAATAGCGCAAATGCTGGAAATTTCAGAAAATACGTCCAAATCGAATTTGCATAGGGCCAAAACCATCTTGAAAGAAAAAATAAAGCAGAAAAATTCATTCCAGAACAATTACAATATTAGCAATGGAGAATAAAAAAGACATAGGAAAAGCATTTAGGGACAAAATTGACGGTTTGGATAAATCTCCAAGCCCTAAAGTTTGGGACTCAATAAATGCCGAGCTGAAAAAAAAGAAAAAAAGAAGACTGTTGCCATTCTGGATAAAAACTACCGGAATCG
Organism: Flavobacterium endophyticum; assembly: GCF_003634455.1. Classification (GTDB taxonomy): domain Bacteria; phylum Bacteroidota; class Bacteroidia; order Flavobacteriales; family Flavobacteriaceae; genus Flavobacterium; species Flavobacterium endophyticum. The sequence continues at coordinate 874,067 of NZ_RBLC01000001.1, forward strand.
CGATCTTATTTCTATTCTTATTGCTACCTTTTTCAACATTGGAATGGAGCAGAAATTTTCCGTTTTACAATAATAATAAGACAGATGCTACTGAGAAAAACAACACTAGCAATGGTACCAATGACAATAACAGTTCTACTACAAACTCTACCGATACTTCAAATTCTGGTAATTCTAAAATAGGTCATGAGAAAATCAATTCTCCAACTTCACAAGACAACGCTAATAGTTCCGACAATGCTTCAGCACGTAACAGCATAAGTTCATCTGAAAAATCAAAAATCACCAAATTCAAATCAAGCAATGCATTTCAAAAAAAATCAAAAATTAAAGCTTTAGCGCAAAATTCTTCCAAAGCAGCAAAAAGTAAAAGTAAAAAATCACGTCTTGGGAATAGGTCTTCAGAAAAAGCTCCATTTGAAAAAGATGTCTTATCTCAAACCACAAATACAACTATTGCCGAGAATCAAAGGAACTACATTCCAAATACAGAAACTGATTTAACTCCGGCAGAAAAAAAGAAGGACAGCCTAAAAGAGAAAAAGAAAGAAAAAAAGCCTGAAGTAAAAGACGAGAAAAAAACCGTAAAAGACAGTGTCAAACCTTTTAGCAAATTCTATGTTTTTGGATATGTTGCTCCTACTTACTATGGTCTGTTTTCAAACAAATCTTCTTTAGACAGCCGCCTTGAAAACAATAAATCTAGTGCTGAATTTACGTTCAATTTTGGCGGTTATATTGGCGTAAATATAACTGAAAGACTAAATCTTCGATTAGGTGCCAGCCTTTCCAAGTTTAATACTACAACTCAAAATGTGAACTTTAATACAAGTAACTTTGAAAATATAGAATATAAGCCAGGCATTACAAACAGTTCGATTGTGGCGCAATTTAACAATGAAAATCTTGATATCCGAGAAGAATATTCTTTTTTAGAGATTCCGTTTGAACTCAAGTATACTTTGTTAGATAAAAAAATCGGAATGGAGGTCATCGGCGGCATCAGCACCTTGTACCTGAATAAAAATACCATAGAGGTCGAAAAAAACAACCAAAGCCTCATCATTGGTAAAAGAAGTGATCTTCTAAAAGTACATTTCACAACGAATTTTGGAGCAGGATTCTATTATAAAATATCCAAAAATTTACGTTTCAACGCTGAGCCTATTTTTAAATATCATTTCAATCCTTCGGAAGGCTCACCTAAAAAAATATCCTTTGGACTCCAGACTGGACTCCAGTATAATTTAAACAATTAGTTAGTTAGATAAGTTGGTTAGTTATCTTAGCCCTGTTTCATTAATTTGGAATGGGGCTTTTAAGTTGTATGTGGATTTTGTCGCAAAATATCATTTACAGCAAAAACTGGTATTCTTAATTGTCAGGTTTATTCTCATTAATAGTTCATGTCTCTTTTTCTTCTTTCCGTGACATCTATTTTCCAGTTCGTAGCATTTTCTTCCATAAAAAACCGAATTGCCTTTACTTTTACTAAGCAAAACAAGCAATCTTGGCGGATACCGAAAAGCCATATGAGTAGGAACAACCACAAAAATCTAGAATCATGTCACAACAATTCAATTTAAAAACAGTATTTACAAACGAGCAATTACAAATCATGTATGCAACAGGAACAAACGTCGTTGTTGGAAAACCTTCTGACGGACGTTCAACAAATGTTGCATGGCAAGTTTTCAAGCCCTTGCAAACAAACCTATTTTCATGGAAAGAAGAATATGGAATTTACGCATCGGCTGCTGACATCAGAAATGGTGCGACCTTATCTCAATTATCAAACACTCCAATTGGATCAGAAATGGGTAAACAATATGTATTACAAGACTCTGGAAGAATCGTTGGACCTATGGGTGGAGGATATCCAAACGCATTTTTATTATTAAACCAATTTGGAATGAAACCTTATATGACAGTTGGTCTTCATCAAAATGCCACCGTGAATGGAATTGAAAGAATTGGAAATGCCGTTTCTGCAATTCCAGCTTTAATGCAAAGTACTGCGGTAATGTCCCCAAACACCACTCTTCATATCTGGTTGCAATCTCAAGTTGTTAGCAATTCAGTTGTTACTACTATAACCTCTCCTATTACTGAATTAAAATTTGGAGGCAATGTAACTGAAATTTCAATTACGTATGACTCTGCGACTGGAAAATTTGTTCCAGTAAAAAGCGGCGCGTTAAAAAGCGCTTCAGAACCATTAAATTATATTGAGCCTTCTCTATAATTATAAAGAATAAAAGTGGCTACCTATACCTAGTAGCCACTTTTATTATTCTTAAATCTATGTAAGCTTGGATATTTTTAGCATTTTTTTATCTCTATCTAAAAATTCCAGCTTCCAGATAAACCGAGATTTATAGAAGAATCTCCAAAATTTTTCCCTGCTCTTGAATTGAACAAATCATAAGGAGAATAATGGTAATTGCAATGAACTCCAAATCCATAAAACATAATTTTAATTCCTTGTGAGAAAGCGATCGTGTGAAGCGTCGGCTTCAAATCCATTTTATCAAAACGTTCTCCATCGGGCTTGCTATAATGCAAATATTTCCAACCGATTCCAGAATTTGACTCAATATGGAAATTTTCATTAGGAGATTGATATAAAAATCTCGTGTACCTTAAGCCTAATAAAAAAGAAGATTTACTTCCTTCCAATAGTATATTTTCATTATCTACTTTATAAGAAATGCTTTTCCCTTTTACAATACCGCTAAGTTCAGCACCAAAATCTATAAATTGACGCTTTGCAATTTTTGTCCTCATGTAAAAAGCCGTGTTAATCGAACTTTCATATTTGTCGGCCAAAGCACCAAGCGGAATCCCATAACTCTCTTCTATAATATTTCTTTTATATAAATCGATTTTCGGAAAAACAATAGTGTCTTGCGCATTCATCTCAAATGCAATCAAAACCAAAAAAAGCATTTTATTCATTTGGCAAAAGTTTAAATTTATTATCTGATTTGTGAGAGTTTCCAGCCCCAAAAAGTAATAGCATCCCTTCGTTCACATTATGTTCTTCAAAGACTATTTCTTTTTCGCTAGGTAAGTAAATTGAATATTTGGTCATGCTCTTGGTTACAAAAACAATCGGAAAGGAAACCGTTTCATAATTGGTATGAAAAACAAATTTGTTTTTATAATGCTTTCCATAAAATTTCAAGACATAGCGTTTTGCACGAGTATCCTCAAAACTTAAAAACAGTTCCTTATTTTCTATATCTATTTGAATAGGCTTTGAATAATTGATATTATCTACATTGGAAATCTGCTTCATAAAACTCCTGGTAAAAATCTTATTATCATACTGAACATGCACCGTATCCAATTGATCATAAAATTTACCCGAAAATTTTTTAGGAATGTTTTTAAAATCTTCCCGATTAATTTGATTGTGAACCGTACACGAAGCGATACAAAACACAAATAAAAGTGGCCAGTTTCGTTTCAAAGAACGACCAATGCACTTTTGAAAGCTGTCAAAATTCTCAATGATTGTTTTCATAATTACTTATTTTTAGTAATCCAAAATTCTTTTATTTATCGCAAATAATATTGTGCTAAATAATATTTTGTACTTTAGCATTTGTGATAATCGCAAAAAAAATGAGTAATCAAGACCTTTTACTAGGGAATATCAGAAAACATTTGCCTAAGAATTCTTCTTTAATTGAAGAAATAGCTTCCGTCTTACACATAAGTTATGATGCTTCTCATCGAAGAGTCTCTTGCAAAAGCAAGTTTTCGATTGAAGAAACCGTAAAGCTCTGCCAGCACTATTCCATTTCGATGGATAATATTTTCAAAGGAGATAGCAATAAAGTAATTGCAGAAAAGACAAAAGAAATACGTTCACTAGAAGATTTAGCGCTCTATTTCAAACAGTCAGCACAAAATCTGAAACCTTATGCTTCCAACTCGAAAATGTATTATTCTTCAAAAGATATTCCTCTTTTTTATACTATTGGAGGAACATTGCTTTCAAAATTCAAATTATATGTATGGCTGAATCTTTTGGTAGGAACAGAAAATCAGGAAAACTTTGAAAAATTCACTCTAGATCAGTCACTTTTAGAATATAGCTCACAGCTGCAAAGTGTTTATGAAAATGCTGAAGTCCATGAAATCTGGAACGATACCACCATCAACAGTACATTACAGCAAATCTTATATTTTTTTGAATCCGGATTACTATCGCATTCCAATGCCGTACTTCTCTATGAAGATTTAAAAAAACTTTTACAGAAAGCTGAAGAAAAATCAAGCAAGAACTCGACAGGATATCATTTATATTATAATGAGTTGCTGATCTTGAACAACAATGTGCTTATGTCTAGCCCAGAAAAGAAATCTTTATTTATCCCATACACCATGCTTGGTTATTTTATTACAGAAGATGAATCGACTTGTCGAAACGCTTCGGAATATTTCATCCATCAAATTAAAAATTCGAAGTCGTTAAACTTGTCAGGAACACGCGATCGAAAAATTTTCTTTGGCAGAGGTCATCAAAAAATTGATTTTTATTTACAGAAAATCAACAAGTTAGACTTCGAAATATAACAAAAGACTAAAAATAGAAATATTTTTTTTACCTTTTTGTAACTTTTTGGCAACTCATTACGTATAACAACCTGAATACTTAAATTAAGGAGAAACTAAATGAGACAACTCAAAATTACCAAGCAGGTAACTAACCGTGAAACTGCTTCCTTAGACAAATACCTACAAGAAATTGGAAAAGTTGACCTTATTACAGCTGATGAAGAGGTAGAACTAGCACAAAAAATAAAAGCCGGAGACCAAAGAGCGTTAGAAAAATTGACAAAAGCCAATTTACGTTTCGTAGTTTCGGTAGCAAAACAATATCAAAATCAAGGACTTACACTTCCTGATTTAATTAACGAAGGAAATTTAGGTCTTATAAAAGCTGCGCAACGTTTCGATGAAACGCGTGGTTTCAAATTTATCTCCTATGCTGTATGGTGGATTCGTCAATCTATCTTGCAGGCTTTGGCAGAACAATCTCGTATTGTTCGTCTGCCTTTGAACAAAATCGGTTCTATCAATAAAATCAACAAGATGTATGCGTTGCTTGAGCAATCAAACGAGCGTCCGCCATCTGCTGAAGAAATTGCAAAAGAATTGGATATGACGGTGAACGACGTAAAAGAATCTATGAAAAATTCTGGACGTCACCTTTCTATGGATGCTCCTCTTGTGGAAGGAGAAGATTCAAACCTTTACGACGTTTTACGTTCAGGAGAATCTCCTAATCCAGATAGAGAGCTAATTCACGAATCTCTGCGTACAGAAATCGAGCGTTCTTTGGAAACATTGACTCCAAGAGAAGCAGATGTTGTCCGTTTATACTTCGGTTTAGGCGACCAGCATCCGATGACTTTGGAAGAAATAGGCGAAACTTTCGATTTGACTCGCGAGCGTGTGCGTCAGATTAAAGAAAAAGCAATCCGCAGACTGAAACACACTTCAAGAAGCAAGATCTTAAAAACCTATTTAGGATAAACAATCGCAAAGTTTTCTATAATCATTTTGATTGTTAGAATTTATTTGTATATTGGTTTTCCAAAAAATTGACATTCATTTACTACAATATTTAACGCAACAACAGTTCAAAACTGTTCGTTTTTTGATTGATGATTGAAACTCCGGCTGATTACCGGAGTTTTGTTTTTTTATCAAACAAACCTCGGTCTGTTCGCTTCGCTCGTGTTTCCGGAGTTTTGTTTTTTAGTTTAAAATTCTTTATTCCAAATTGAATATTCAACATTCAAAATATTTTGAAAATAGTATCTTTGCCACACAACTGAAAAAAGTTTGAATATTGATTAATGAATTTTCAATTTTGAACTTTATACAACACAACACAAATGAAAAATACTTTAATCGCACCTTCTGTGCTTGCTGCGGATTTTGGAAACTTGCAACGCGACCTGGAAATGATCAATACTAGTGAGGCTGACTGGTTTCATATTGATATCATGGATGGTGTTTTTGTTCCGAACATCTCTTATGGGATGCCTGTTTTGGAAACCATACAAAAACATGCAAAGAAAACAATCGACGTACATTTGATGATTATCGATCCTGATCGTTATATCAAGACTTTTGCATCGCTTGGAGCAAATGTACTAAGCGTCCATTATGAAGCTTGTACGCATCTCCATAGAACGTTACAGGCCATAAAAGCAGAAAGCATGAAAGCTGGAGTTGCTTTGAATCCGCACACAAGCGTTACCCTTCTTGAAGACATTATCAACGATATTGACGTAGTATGTGTAATGAGCGTTAATCCTGGTTTTGGTGGTCAATCATTTATTGAATCAACTTATAAAAAAGTAAGACAGCTAAAAGAAATCATATCTCGAAACAAAGCGACCACTTTAATTGAAGTAGACGGCGGCGTTACTAACAAAAATGCAAGACAATTAGCTGAAGCAGGAGCCGATGTTTTAGTTGCTGGCAGCTATGTATTCAAAGCAGAAAATCAACTAGAGACTATTGCTGATTTAAAGAAAATCACGGCAATTTAATATCTCTGTTATCCATAAAAAAGACCTGTCAACATTTGTTTGCAGGTCTTTTTATTTGGTTTATTCTTCGTTAAAATTAATCATTGCCTTTACTCTTTCGTATAGTTCAGGAAATTCTTTTTTAAAAGTCTCCGGAGATTCAAAAAAATGCTCTAGAAGCACTGATAGAAATTCAAATTGGTTCTCATAAGCATAATCCCGGAAATACCCTCTCTCCGTCAATTCAGAAGACATTCTAGCATCATTATAGTATTTTACAATCTCATTGAATTCGTCGTAGAATATAGAAGCGCTAGCATCTTTCCCTTTTATGGCATGAAAATGTAGTACATGTGTAAATTCATGAAGTCCTAAATTTACATTGTCATTAGTCGTCTGATGTCCTAAAAGAAAATCTTCCCATGAAAAAACGACGGCTTTCAGCCTCGGATTGTATTCCCCTTTATGATTCTGCTCTGTTATCGTTGAAAAATACTGGCTCGGATAGATAATAATCTTTTGAAACAAAGGAGTAAGATAATACCGCATTCCGAATGTTAGCATAACATAGGTTCCGGCTATAATGATCTTCATTTCTTCAGAAACATGGACGTCTTTGCCGAGAAATTGATAATACTCAATAAACGATTTTACACGATGCTCAAAATAGGCTTTCCGTTTATTAGAAAGTTTTCTGTAGAAAGAAAACTCCTTTTCCAACATCAATCTTTGAGAAGATTTTAATTTCTTAGGAATTGGATACCAATGCAGATATAACGGCTTGTTGAATGCCAACACATAAGCTGGTTCAACAACAAGTCTTAAAAAGCCCATAATCATGCATAAAGACACGATTACAACAAGTATGTATGTCAAAAAAACTAAAATTGTTTCGCCCATATTCAATATCCAAGCATTACGTTTTGGAAAATAAAAAAGGGACTAAGCCTAGTCCCTTTAAAAATCTGTGACCCTGGAGGGGTTCGAACCCCCAACCCTCAGAGCCGAAATCTGATATTCTATCCAGTTGAACTACAGGGTCATTTTTTAGAGTTTAGTCTAAAATATATTATTTATGATAATAATTTCTTTACGATTGTAGAGATAGTCTTGCCATCTGCTTTTCCAGCTAATTCAGCAGAAGCCTCGCCCATTACTTTCCCCATCGAAGCCATTCCAGAAGCTCCTGTGTCGGCAATAATTTTTGCCACAACAGCTTCTACTTCTTCTTCGCTTAATTGAGCCGGAAGGAACTTTTCGATGATAGAGGCTTGTAGCAATTCAGGTTCAGCCAAATCTGGTCTTCCTTGCTGTGTATAAATATTGGCGCTGTCTTTTCGTTGCTTCACTAATCGTTGTAAAAGCTTAATTTCTTCATCTTGAGAAATCTCTTCTTTTGCTCCAGATTCGCTCTGTAACAGCAATAAAGCCGACTTTACAGCTCTTAAAGATTCAAGGCTGACAGTATCTTTGGCTCTCATAGCCGTTTTGATTTCTTCGTTGATTTGGTTTTGCAGGCTCATTTAGTATGACTCTTTTTTTAGGTTCTTCTCAAAATGCTTAAAAATCAAGGAGGCATTTTTCAAATTTATTGCCAATGCCTTATTTTTTTAAACTTGATGCGAAGATAAAAAAAATAACCCGAAAATCACATTCAATTTTCGGGTTATCGGGTTTTGGTTTGAGTTAGTTAATCTACGTTGTCGTGAAGAAACGAATTGTTTGAACGTAATTGTAAATCATCGTTACTGTCCGTTCCTAGTGACATCCTAGATTTGCTATTGTCAGCTTGGGCACTGTTTAAATCAATTCCCATTCTTTTGTATGCTGGTTCTTTTTCAAATTCATCAACTCTTGAAGGATTGTTATGGAATTTATAATTAAATTCTTTCATCTTCATCCTTCTTTCGTCAGCTCTTTTTTTCAAGGTCTGCTCGATGGTCATTTCAAGAGGCGAAATTTCTTCAAAAGCTGGATTGTTGAATTTTGGAGTTTCAACTTTCATCGTCAAATCCAATTCTTTGTCAACTGGCTCCTCTACTTTTGCAACTGGCTTCGATTGAAGCAATTCGTTTTCAACTTCCATATATTCTTCTAAAGAATATTTGATGATGCCTTTTTCGTTCAATTCAGTCATCGGAACTACTTGAACAGGCTGATTTACCTTGATTTCTTTAGTTTCGTTTGACAATTCGAAAAGAATTCGGTCTTCTTTTGGCGCTTCTGTTTTTGCAATCGGCAAGTCAAAAGAAAAAGTAATCTGCTCTTCTTCTTTGTAAGCTACAAATTCTGGCTCGCGTACTTCCATTTCTCTAACTTCTGGAGTCGTGATGTAAAATTCGTGCTCGCTGATAGGAGAAACAATCTGGAATTCCACATCAATATTCTTGATGAATTCTGTCGTTTTTACCAAATCAGAAACGATTTCCGGTTCTTCTACTTTTGCTTCAAATACGTCGAAATCTTCCAAAGCAAAAACAATTTTTTCATCATTTACTGTTTCTTTTTTTTCTTCTGAAGGTGTAAGATCAAAAGACGGGATCGTTTGCTTTTGCATCAAGTCACGACCCATTTTTTGCTCATCCTCCAATGCGTGGATAATTTTTTTTGGCTCGGTATTGACGATTTCGTTTTGCTGTTCTACGTTAAATCCCGTAGCAATAATCGTTACAGCGATTGAGTCGCCAAGCGTATCATCTTCGCCAACTCCCATGATGATGTTGGCATTAAAGCCCGCTTCAGCTTGGATATGGTCATTGATTTCTCCGATTTCATCAATCGTAATTTCGTTGGTTCCAGAAACGATAAGCAACAATACGTTTTTGGCGCCTGTAATTTTATTATCATTTAGCAAAGGCGAATCTAATGCTGAAACGATAGCTTCTTTAGCACGGTTTTCTCCGATTGCCGTAGCTGAACCCATAATAGCCGTTCCGCTGTTTGACAATACGGTCTTTGCGTCTTTTAAGTCGATATTTTGAGTATAGTGGTGCGTAATTACTTCAGCAATACCTCTTGAGGCTGTTGCCAAAACTTCATCCGCTTTTGAGAATCCGGCCTTGAAGCCAAGATTTCCGTATACTTCTCTTAATTTATTATTGTTGATTACGATAAGCGAATCTACTTGCTTTCTCAATCTTTCTACACCCAATAAAGCTTGGTCAGAACGAACTTTTCCTTCAAATTGGAATGGAATAGTCACAATCCCTACTGTAAGGATGTCTCTTTCTTTAGCCAATTGAGCAATTACCGGCGCAGCACCAGTTCCAGTACCACCGCCCATTCCAGCCGTGATAAAAACCATCTTGGTATTGCTGTCAAGCATCTTCTCGATATCAGCAATGCTTTCGATAGCCGACTGTTGTCCAACTTCAGGGTTTGCTCCAGCCCCCAGACCTTCTGTAAGGTTAACCCCTAGCTGAATCTTGTTTGGAACTGCACTATTCTGCAAAGCTTGAGAATCTGTATTGCAGACAATAAAATCCACTCCTTTAATTCCCTGCTGAAACATGTGGTTGATCGCGTTGCTTCCGCCTCCTCCAACACCAATTACTTTAATCACATTTGATTGATTTTTTGGTAAATCAAATGAAATGCTTCCAAAATCTGAGTTGCTCATCATAATATTTGGTTTTAATTTCTTTTCCTTTTCTTTTTAATTTTTCTGTCTGGCTATTAGGCCCTATTCCGCATTGTCTAAAAACTCCTTAATCTTGTCGATATATTTGTCAAAAAACGACTTTTTCATTCTTCCTTCTGTAGAAACCGTCTTGGCCTGCTCTACTTTTTTAGGAACTTCTTCTTCAATAATTTCTTCTTCATAATGATTCATTTCTGCAACAGCTTCTTTTTGCTGCATCTGAACCGGAACGACCTTTTCAACTTCTGTTTGGTTGAATGGAACAGCGCTTCTGGTATTATTTCGGATGCTGTTCATCACTAATCCGACAGCTGTTGCATAGAGCGGGCTTGAAATTTCTTCATCGGAATTTCCAGCGAGATGTTCGTTCGGATAACCAATTCTCGTATCCATTCCTGTGATGTATTCTACCAATTGCTTGATATGCTTCAATTGTGCTCCACCACCTGTCAGAACAATACCTGCAATCAGTTTTTTACGCGGATCTTCGTGTCCGTATGATTTGATTTCTGTAAAAACTTGATCGATAATCTCTACTACACGAGCATGAATTATTTTTGACAAGTTTTTCAACGAAATTTCTTTAGGCTCTCTTCCTCTCAAACCTGGAATAGAAACAATCTCATTGTCTTTATTTTCTCCTGGCCATGCAGAACCGAATTTCACTTTCAATAGCTCGGCTTGTTTTTCAATAATCGAACAGCCTTCTTTGATATCATCGGTAATGACATTTCCGCCGAAAGGAATCACTGCCGTATGGCGGATAATCCCATCTTTAAAAATTGCCAAGTCTGTTGTTCCACCACCGATATCGATTAACGCAACACCAGCTTCTTTTTCTTCTTGGCTCAATACTGCATCTGCTGAAGCTAAGGGCTCTAATGTCAATCCGGATAAATCCAAGCCTGAGCTTTTGATACATCTTCCTACATTTCTGATTGAAGAAGCTTGGCCTACAACAACATGAAAACTAGACTCTAGTCTTCCGCCGTACATTCCGATTGGCTCTTTGATTTCGGCTTGGCCGTCAATCTTAAATTCTTGTGGCAACACATGGATAATTTCTTCTCCAGGCAGCATTGCTAATTTGTGCACCTGATTGATCAACAGGTCGATATCATTTTCACTGATTACTTCTTCAGGATTGCTTCTGCTGATATAATCGCTGTGCTGTATGCTTCTGATGTGCTGTCCGGCAATGCCGACAACAACGTCTTTTATTTTATAACCTGAATCTACTTCTGCTTCGTGTACTGCCTGCTGGATAGATTGAATTGTTTGCGTGATATTGTTTACAACGCCTCTTGCCACACCAAGGCTTTTGGATTTTCCAACGCCCAAAATCTCAAGCTTCCCGTATTCATTCTTCTTGCCAATCATAGCGACAATCTTGGTTGTCCCAATGTCTAAACCTACTGCAATGCTCTCTTTTTCCATATCCTAATTTTTGGTGCACACTACCTGTTGCGTAAACTTCAGATTTACTGTCTTGTATTTATTTATCAAACTGTCTCGAATTGCCTTCTGAAAAAAGGCTTTATAATTCTTGAACTTTTTATCAACATTGATGGTTCTGCCAAAATCGATGACATAATTAAAATTTCTGTTCATCATTTTTAGGCTACCATTTGGCAAAACTTGTATACCGATGATGTTTTTATGCAAAAACTCATCGTCATAGATGTAACGAAAAACCTCGTTTAGATTTTCATTATTTTTACCGTTAATCCCCCCCGAAACAATTGGAACTCTAGCTGTGAAATTGTCTGACAACGGCATCTTATGTCCTTCGTAATCAATATAAAAAGAACCGTTATCCTCAAACACTCTGGCAACAGGTGTTTTCTGTTTCACGACAGCTTTTAAGACGCCATCAATACTCACAAATACTTCACACTTTTCGATCATATTGTGATTATTGAGAGTTTTCTCCAATTTATTCAAATCTAACTCATCTTTTTGAATGCTCGTAGGGGCTGCATTATTTTCTATTAACAATTTATTAACCGCTTCTTGTGTAATAAATGGGCTATTTTCATTGACAAATTCGACTACGGATTTTTTCAATTTTCGCTGTTCATTTCTCTTCGAAGTAAAAGAATACAGGAAAATCACAAGCGCAAACATGAACGCTAATTTGATATTTGTCCAGTTAAACTTTTTCATACAAAGCTTCTTTAATCGGTTTCACCAATTCACCTATATCGCCTGCTCCAATTGTAACAACAACTTTAGCATTGCTTTTTAAAATCTCCGAAATCAGGTCGGTTTTTGACACTAATTTTTTATTCGGATTGTCTATCTTGCTTAAAAGCCATTCAGAATTCACTCCTTCGACTGGCAACTCTCTAGCCGGATAAATATCCAACAAAATCACTTCGTCAAAAGCAGACAAACTTGACGCAAATCCGTCGATAAAATCTTTTGTCCTGCTGAACAGATGGGGCTGAAAAATAGCCAAAACTTTTTCTTCAGGATATAACTCCGTAACCGCTTGATGTACCGCATTTATTTCAGTCGGATGATGCGCATAATCATCGATATACACTACATTTTCTTCTTTAATCTGATAGGAAAATCTGCGTTTTACACCTTTGAATGTAAATAATGCTTTGGCAATGCTTTCGGTCGGGGTGCCGTAGGTATTTGCCATTGCCAAAGCGATTAAGGCATTTGTCAAATTGTGTTTTCCTGGTAAATTAAATCGTATGTCTTTTATGATTTCTGAAGGCGTCTGCACGTCAAAAACATAAGCACTATTTTCGATTCTGACATTAAAAGCCTTGTAATCGGCTTCTTCATTAACTGCAACAGAAATTCCGTCTAAAGGCAGTCCTTTTGCAACAAACAAATTATTTTTATCTTCTACTTTGCCTGCAAATTCAACAAAGGAAGCTTCGATGGAAGCTGTATCTCCATAAATATCCAAATGATCAGCATCCATCGATGTGACGCAGGCAATATTTGGATATAAATGCAAGAAGGAACGGTCAAACTCATCAGCTTCAACAACGGTTACGGTCTTACCACTTCCGATTAGGTTGGAATTGTAATTTTCTACGATGCCACCTAAAAATGCCGTAACATCGGCTCCGCTTTCATATAAAATATGTCCTAAAATGCTCGAAGTCGTCGTTTTTCCATGTGTTCCTGCTACGGCAAAACAGAAGGTATCTTTTGTGATTATGCCTAATACTTCTGCTCTCTTTTTAACTTGGTATTCTCTTTCTAAGAAATAATTCCATTCCGAGTGCGTTTTAGGCACAGCCGGAGTAATGATTACTAAAGTATTTTCAGAATAATAGTCTTTCGGGATCAGGGAAATACTGTCTTCAAAATGAATTTCGATTCCTAAAGCTTCTAATTCTTTCGTAAGCTCTGTTTCGGTCTTATCATATCCACATACGTTTTTGCCGATGGCTTTGAAATAACGCGCCAGTGCGCTCATTCCGATGCCTCCGATTCCGATGAAATAAACGTTATGTATCTGATTCAAATTCATTTTTTAGTCTTAATGTCGTAAAGTTTCAAGTCATAAAGTCGTCAGACTTTTACGATTTTTGGCTTTCAACTAATTTTATTATTTCGTCGACAATGTCTTTTGTTGCATTAGGCATTGCCATTTTTTTTATGTTTTCACTCAAGTTTTCTTGCAGATTCTTGTCGCTTAAGAGATTGTTGAAAATTGAGGTGAATTTTGTATCCAACTCGTTTTCTTTTATCATCAGGGCTCCATTTTTATCTACGATTGCTTTTGCATTTTTTGTCTGATGGTCTTCGGCAACATTTGGCGAAGGGATAAAAATCACTGGCTTACCCACCAAACATAATTCCGAAACTGAAGAAGCTCCAGCTCTAGAAATGATGACATCTGCCGCTGCATACACCAAATCCATTCTATCAATAAACGCTGTCACCTGAACATTTTCTTTTTCATTAAAATGCTTGTACTCTTCGATATAAAACTTGCCGCACTGCCAAATAACTTGTACCTCTTGCGAAGAAAAATTTACTAACTCTTTCGCAATCAGTTGGTTTATTCTTCTTGAACCCAAACTTCCACCAAGCACCAACAACACTTTTTTATCTGGATTCAGCTTGAAATAGTCTCGTGCTTCTTTTTTCTTCCCTTTTATATCGATCAAATCTTGGCGAACTGGATTTCCCGTGAAGACAATCTTATCTTTTGGAAAAAATCGGTCCAGATTTTCATAGGCGACGCAAATCTTGCTTGCTTTGCTACTCAACCATTTATTTGTGATGCCTGGATACGAATTTTGCTCTTGGATTACCGTTGGAATTCCTGCAAAGCCAGCTACTCTTAATAGCGGTCCACTTGCAAAACCTCCAGTTCCGATAGCCACATTTGGCTTGAATTTGTTGATAATCGTCCTTGATTTCAACAAACTGTCAAAAAGCTTGAAAGGGAAAAGCGAGTTATCTAGCGTAAGCCTTCTTTGCAATCCTGAAATCCAAAGTCCTTTTATCGGGTAGCCGGCTTGTGGCACTTTCTGCATCTCCATTTTGTCTTTGGCCCCTACAAATAGGATTTCACAATCCGGGAAACGTTCTTTTAATTCATTTGCAATAGCAATTGCTGGGTAGATATGTCCACCAGTACCACCACCGCTTAATATGAATTTTAATTTTTGCATTTTTTTAAATCTTTTTTCACTGATTTCATCTGCAAACTGCCATCTGAAATCTTATATCTGCCATCATGAATTATTTCCCCATCACTGCTTTCATTGGATTGTCGCTTACATCCTCGATTGCATATTGTGGTTCTTTTTCATTTGTGATTTCTTCTTCCTCTTCGACATTTTCACCGTTCATTTCTCTTTCGATCAATCGTTGCAATGCTTCTTCTCTTTGGGCTTTTTCAAGATTTTCTTGAGCAATTTCCTCATCTTTTTTGGTCACGCTGAGAATAATCCCAAGCGACACACAAGTCATCCAAATAGAGCTACCTCCACTACTTATTAACGGCAAAGTCTGTCCTGTTACGGGCAATAATTCAACGGCAACAGCCATATTAATTAGCGCCTGAAATACTATAGGAAATCCTAAGCCGACAACTAGTAGTTTTCCAAATAAGGTATTGGCTTTGTGCGATGCAATCAAGAATCGGATGAAAAGCATGATGTAGAGGAACATGACGACAACGGCACCAATGAGCCCGTTTTCTTCTACGATAATAGCGTAGATAAAATCGGAAGACGATTGGGGCAGGAAGTTTTTCTGAACGCTTTTTCCTGGACCTAAGCCACGTATTCCACCAGTAGCTATTGCTATTTTTGCTTTTTCAATCTGATAATTATCTTCGTCTGGTTTGTCGCTCGTAAAGTTTTCAATACGGCTGACCCAAGTGTCTACACGGTTAGGAAAAGCATCTGGAAAAGCTTTTGCCACCAAGATGAAAAAAGTCAATCCTACAACTCCAGCTCCGATTACGATTCCGAGGTATTTCAAAGGATATTTGCCCACAAATACCAGCATTACGACCATTGAGAAAATCAGGGCCGCGGTAGAAAAGTTAGCCGGCAGAATCAGCAGTATTATTCCGAATACTGGAAGCCATAATTCGATTATCGATTTTTGGAACGTGTCTTCGACTTCTCGCTTTTTTGCCAGATATCTTGCTACATAAATCATCAGCACCATTGCGGCGAGTGTTGAAGTCTGGAAGCTGATTCCGACAAAAGGAATCTGGATCCAACGGCTGGCATTCGCACCACCTATTGTTTTTCCTTGGAAAAGCGTGTACAACAAGAGCAATCCTACAATCGGAAGGGCAATCATTGAAATCGCCTTGAAATAATGGTATGGAATTTTATGCACCATATAAACAATCAGAAATCCAATTCCTACGTGCGCAAAATGCTTGATCAAAAAGCTGACTGTGTTTCCAGAACCATTTGCACTATACGCCAAATTACTACTTGCGCTGTAAACAGGCATAAACGAAATCAATGCCAATAGAGCGATGAACGCCCAGATGACCTTGTCTCCTTTAAGATTGTTTATAAACTCTTTCATAATTCCCTTTCTTTTACTTGTAATTTACTTTCCTGCAAACAGGTTGGCAACTATAGATTTTGAACGGCTTGCTTAAACTGCCTTCCTCTGTCTTCGTAATTTTCGAACAAATCGAAACTTGCACAGGCAGGCGAAAGCAAAACGGTATCGCCTTTTTCTGCCATTCTTTGTGCATATTTTACGGCGTCTCTCATATTTTGAGCCTCAATCATTTCATCCACGACATCACCGAAGGCATCAATAATTTTTTTATTGTCAATACCAAGGCAGATGATTGCCTTTACCTTTTCGCGAACCAACGGCATCAATTCTGAATAATCATTTCCTTTGTCAACACCTCCAACAATCCATACCGTTGGCGTGTTCATACTATCTAAAGCATAGAATGCGGCATTCACATTGGTTGCTTTTGAATCGTTCACATATTGCACGTTTTGAATTTTAAGCACTTTTTCCAAACGATGCTCCACACCTTGAAAATCAGAAAGGCTTTCACGGATTGTGGATTTTCTGATTCGCAGCAATTGCGCAACTGTTGAAGCTGCCATTGCATTTTTCACGTTGTGTTTTCCTTCTAGGGCTAGTTTGTCTTGTGGCATAACAAATTCTTCGTTATTGATGTTTATATTGATTGTATCTTCTTTTGCATAAGCTCCGTTTTCAATTGTCTTTGTCATTGAAAAGGGTAGCAGCTGCGCTTTTGTCTTGTTCATTTTGAGCCAATTTCCTATGGCTTCGTCGTCGGCGTCATAAATCAGGTAATCTTCTTCTGTCTGGTTTTCGGTAATTCTGAATTTTGAGGCGATGTATTTTCCGTAATCATAATCGTATCGGTCTAAATGATCTGGGCTGATATTTGTGATTATGGCAATGTGCGGCTTATAGTCTATAATCCCATCCAATTGGAAGCTGCTTAATTCTAAAACATACACATCGTGTTTGTCATCGGCCACCTGCCAGGCAAAGCTTTTTCCGATATTCCCCGCTAATCCTACGTTTATGCCTCCTTGTTTCAGCAGATGATAGGTAAGCATCGTCGTGGTGGTCTTTCCGTTGCTTCCAGTAATCCCAACGGTTATTGCTTTTGTGTACTGGACGGCAAATTCAATTTCGGAAATCACTTTTATTCCTCGTTCCAAAAGTTTTTTTACGATTGGCGATTTATCAGGAATTCCGGGGCTTTTCATCACTACATCTGCATTGAGAATCAAATCTTCTGTATGCTTTTCTTCTTCCCACTTTATACCATGAAGGCCAAGAACTTCTTTATAATTGTTTTTTATTTTTCCGAAATCAGATACAAAAACATCGTATCCTTTTTTCTTTCCGAGAATTGCGGTTCCTACGCCGCTTTCTCCTCCGCCTAAAATGACCAATCGTTGTTCCATTTATCTTAATTTTAGGGTTACGATTGACAGAATGGCCAGCAAGATTCCCACGATCCAGAAGCGGGTCACGATTTTACTTTCGTGATAACCCTTCTTCTGGTAATGGTGATGCAATGGCGACATCAAAAAGATTCTCCGGCCTTCGCCGAAACGTTTTTTCGTATATTTAAAATAAGAGACCTGCAGCACGACGGAAAGATTTTCTGCCAAGAAAATACCGCACAATACAGGAATCATTAATTCTTTTCTAACTGCAATAGCCAAAACGGCGATGATTCCGCCAATGGTCAAACTACCTGTATCTCCCATGAATACGGTCGCAGGATAGGTGTTGTACCAAAGGAATCCGACGAGCGCTCCGACAAATGAGGCGATATAAACCGTCATCTCTCCTGAATTAGGGATATACATTATGTTCAGGTAGTTCGAGAAAATAATGTTACCCGAAACAAAGGTGAAAATACCAAGTGCTATTACGGAAATCGCAGAAGTTCCTGCGGCTAAGCCATCAATTCCATCGGTAAGATTGGCTCCGTTGGAAACAGCGGTGATGATAAAAATCACAACTGGAATAAAAATCAGCCAAGCGTAATCTTTATAGTCGTCTCCAGCCCATGAAAGCAATTCTGCGTAATCAAATTCGTTGTCTTTGAAGAAAGGAATTGTTGTTGCTGTCGATTTTTCTTCTAATGGAACTGCAGAAACAGTCGTCTGGTTTGTCGCAAAAACATTGGTGTTTCCAGTATCTGTCCTCACGGTTACGCTTGGATGGAAATACAGTACTGTTCCGACAATCAGTCCAAGTCCGACTTGACCAATAACTTTGAACCTTCCTTTTAATCCTTCTTTATCTTTTTTGAAAATCTTGATATAATCGTCTATGAATCCGATAGTTCCCATCCAAAGCGTGGTTACAATCAGCAAAAGAATATAGATATTGTTCAATTTGGCCAGCAAGAAAACCGGTACCAAAGTGGCAACGATAATAATCAGACCGCCCATCGTAGGTGTTCCCGCTTTTTCGTTTTGTCCAGCAAGACCGAGCTCACGAACGGTTTCCCCTACTTGCTGTCTTCTTAAAAAGTTGATGATCTTTTTACCAAAAACAGTCGAAATCAACAAAGAAAGTATGATAGCCAAACCGGAACGGAAAGTAATATATTGGAAGACCCCAGTTCCTGGGACGTCCATTCGGTCTAAATAATCAAATAGATAGTATAGCATAGTTCCTCTATTTATTCAGTTGTTCTAATAGTTCAGTTACAATTTTCATATCGTCAAAATCATGACGGACTCCGTTGATTTCTTGATAGGTTTCGTGTCCTTTTCCTGCAATCAGGATAATATCGTTTGGCTGTGCCAGCTGACAGGCTGTTTTAATGGCTTGCTTTCTGTCGACAATCGCTATTGTCTTTTTATAATTTTGAGGCTCTACGCCTTGTTCCATTTCTAAAATAATGGCTTCTGGATCTTCGGTTCTTGGGTTGTCTGACGTTAGAATGGCTTTGTCACTTAATGTTGAAGCAATATTCGCCATAATCGGACGCTTAGTCTTATCTCTATCGCCGCCACAGCCTACAACCGTAATAAGTTGTTCGTTTTTTGTACGGATATCATCGATTGTTTTCAATACGTTTTCCAAAGCATCTGGCGTGTGGGCATAATCTACAACAGCGGTAATGTTTTCTTTGGAAACAATAAATTGAAATCGTCCAGAAACGCTTTCAAGTTCAGAAAGCAATCGTAACACTTCTAAATTGTCAAGCCCTAATTCGATCGCAGTTCCATATATTGCAAGCAGGTTATAGGCATTGAATGTTCCGATTAGCCTTACCCAAACTTCTTGCTCATTTACTTTCAGCAACAATCCTGACAATTGGTTTTCTAGAATCTGCGCTCTGTAATCGGCGTATGATTTTAAAGCGTAAGTCAGTTTTTTAGCTATCGTATTCTGCAACATGACCATTCCGTTTTTATCATCAGAATTCACTAAAGCAAAGGCTGATTTTGGCAACTGGTCGAAAAACATCTTTTTGACATCTCTGTATTCTGCAAATGTTTTATGGTAATCCAAATGGTCGTGCGAAAGGTTGGTAAAAACGCCTCCTGCAAACTGTAAACCTTCGGTTCTTTTTTGGGCGATTCCGTGAGAGCTGACTTCCATAAAGCAAAATTCTACGCCTACATCGTTCATTTCTTTCAAGAACTTATTGATCGTAATTGAATCTGAAGTTGTCAGCATTGACTTGTATTCTACATCATCTACCACATTTTTTACGGTCGAAAGCAATCCTACTTTATATCCTGCTTTTTTAAATAGCTGAAAAAGCAACGATGCTATGGTTGTCTTACCATTTGTACCTGTAATTCCGACCAATTTTAAATTTGCGGAAGGATTTCCATAATAGTTAGAAGCAATAAAAGCCAGCGCTCGATTGGTATCTTTTACTTGGATATACGTCACGCCTTGTGCTATATTTTCTGGAAAAGTATCGCAAATAATAGCCACTGCTCCTTTGCTGATAGCGGTTTCGATATATTCATGTCCGTCTGCTACTGCACCACGGATTGCAATAAAAACGTCGTTCGCTTCGATTTTTCTTGAATCGAAGTCGATCGCGTTAATAGCAATTTCCGTTGAACCTTTTACAGCTTCAATGGCGACTTTGTATAATATGTCTTTTAGAATAATCACGATAATTCTAATATTATGGTTCTGTTTTTTACTATTGCTTCTCCAGGCTGTATGGATTGTCTTTTTACTTTACCTATTCCGATGACTTTTACTTTCATCTTTAGGTTTTCAAAAAGCGCTACTGCGTCCATTCCTGCCATTCCGTGAACATTTGGAATCGTTTCTTTTGATACTAAATCAGAATATCTCCCGTAATCTTTGTCTTGGTTGATGCTCTTTTTGTTCAGGTTTTTAATTTCGTTGGTCGACGGAACATCGGTAAAAATCTTCTGTGCGATTCTCTTGAAAACCGGACCGGAAACATCTCCTCCATAAAAGCCTTTGCTTTTACTTGGCTTATGAATGATCACGATACAGGAATATTTTGGCTTGTCGGCTGGAAAATATCCGGCAAAAGACGATGCATAATACATGGCGTCGGTATGTTTTCCTTTAGCATAATCCACCTGCGCTGTTCCTGTTTTTCCTGCCATTGAGAAATCTTTGGAATATAATTTTGAGCCTGTTCCTTTTTTTACCGTATTCTCCAAAACTTTCCTTACTTTTTTAAGCGTTTCATCGGAGCAGATTTTCGGATTGATTACTTCTTTGTCAAATTTCTTGATGGTTTTGTTCCATTCTTTGATTTCTTTTACGAAAATCGGCTTTACCATTTCTCCGTCGTTAGCAACAGCGTTGTAGATGGCCAAACTTTGCAAAGGCGTCATGGAAACTCCATATCCGAAAGCCATCCAAGGCAGTGATGTTCCGTTCCATCTTTTGGTTCCTGGCTGCGGAATAAATGGCACTCCTTCGCCTTCAAAAGGCAATCCTAATGGTTTGTTTAGTCCCATTCTGTTGATTCGGTCTACGAATTCTCTCGGATTGTCCTTATAATTTTCATACACGGCCTGAACCATAATCGTGTTGGAAGACAGCTCAAAACCTCTTGCTAAAGAGACTTTTCCGTAACCTCCTTTTTTCGAATCTCTTACGTGTCTATTGTGGTAGGTAATATCTCCGCCTCGGCTGTCATACACTTTGCTTGTATCAACTTTTTTATCATCTAAAAGAGCAATCAGGTCAATCAACTTAAATGTTGAGCCAGGCTCGTGCGATTCGGCAACAGCATAATTCAATGTTTCGGAATAGCTGCCGTCTTCTACTCTGCCTAGATTTGAAATGGCTTTAACTTCCCCGGTTTTTGTTTCCATTACGACCACACAACCGTGTTCTGCTTCGTAATATTCTAATTGCTTAAGCAACGCATGATGGGCAATATCTTGTATGTAGACATCAATCGTAGAGATAATATCATAACCGTCTTGAGGCTCTACCTGATTGTTATCGCTGATCGGCTTCCACTGTCCTTTTGCAATTTTTTGTTTCAGTACTTTTCCGTCCTTACCATTGATATAGTTTTTGAACGCCCATTCGATTCCTTTTCCATCTACACCGCCGTCTACATACTCTCTTTCGTATCCGATAGTTCTATTGGCAATCATCCCGATTGGATGTTCTCTTACCGTTTTTTGTTCTGAAATCAATCCACCTTTATTAGCGCCTAAGTTGAATAATGGAAATGTCTTGATTCTCATATATTCTGTGTAGCTCAAGCCTCTTGCCAAAAGCATATACCTGTTTTTATTGGCTTTTGCTTTACGGAACTCGTTCAAATAATGTGAACTTGGCTTGCCTAATAAGACTGAAAGCGAATCGGAAAGCGCTTCAACATTTTTATTAAAATCTTCTTTTTTTGGAGCCACGGCATCAAATCGGATCGTATAATTCGGAATTGATGTCGCTAAAAGACTTCCGTCGGCAGAATACACATTTCCTTTATTAGCAGGAATCACAAAATTTTTCACAGTACGGTCTTTCGCCAGCTTCCTGTAATAATCGCCTTCCACCCACTGAATGTTTGTGAGCTTTACGAGTATTCCAGTAGCCATTATCACGACTGCAAATGCAACGAGATAAATTCTGTAAGAAATATTTTTTTCTTCTACTGCCATAACTTTTCAAAAAAGCCTTTTTCTTTTTCTTTTAATACTTTAATTTTTTTTGGAGGAACGGAAGAAGGAAAAATTCCCTTGACTTCCATTTTTTCTGAAATCGTCGACTCCATCTTTAATTTCATCAATTCCGAGCGCCTGTCGACAAATTCGGAACGGAGTTCTTTTACCTCTTTATCTAATTCTGTAATCCTATATGTTTTTTGCTCGTAATTGTGCGAATTTGCAATCATGATTAAAGCCAAGATGATCAGGAAAATGATGAACTGCCAGTTTTTTGCCGCATCATCATTGATCAGAAATTTTGCTTTTAATATGCTGTAAATTCCGCCTTTCATGTTTTTAGATTTTAGATTTTAGATTTCTGTTGTTTGCAACCGAAACCTGCCATCTGAATACTATATCTTTTCTGCAATTCTTAGTTTCGCACTTCTAGCCCTGTTGTTGATTCTGATTTCTGCATCGTCAGGAACGATTAGTTTTCCAATTGTCTTGAACGGAACAGAAAAATTTCCAAAGAAATCACGTTCCGGCTCGCCTTCAAACATTCCGTTTTTGATGTATCTTTTTACCAATCGGTCTTCTAAAGAATGATAAGAAATCACGCTTAATCTTCCGCCAGGCTTTAATATTTCTAGGGATTGTTCCAAAAATTCTTTCAAGACATCCATTTCTTGATTCACTTCAATGCGGATCGCCTGATAGATCTGGGCCAAAATCTTATTGCTTTTATGAGCCGGCAAAAATCGGCTCAAGACCGCTTTTAGTTGTTCTGTATTTTTAATTGGCTCATGTTCTCTAGCTTCCAAAATGACTCTTGCAATTGCAGGGGCATTTTTTAACTCGCCATAGTCATAAAACACGCGACGCAGGTTTGCTTCGTCATATTCGTTCACTACTCCGTAAGCGCTCAAATCATTTTTTTGACTCATTCTCATATCCAATTCAGCATCGAAACGTGTCGAAAAACCTCTTTCTGCCACATCAAACTGATGCGAAGAAACCCCTAAATCAGCCAAAATTCCATCAACGCTTTTCACGTTGTGGAATCTTAAGAATCTTTTTATGAATCTGAAATTTTCATTAATCAGCGTAAATCTTTCATCATCCAAGGCATTTGCCAGAGCATCTTCGTCTTGGTCAAATCCAAACAGCCTACCGTTTGGACCTAGACGCTTTAAAATTTCTTTTGAATGACCGCCACCGCCGAACGTCACATCCACATAAACTCCATCTGGCTTGATATCCAAACCATCTACAGTTTCTTTCAACAAAACCGGATTATGATATTCCATTGTCGTCATCATTTATATTTCCCATTACGTCTTCCGCCAAATCTGCAAAATCTACATCATCGCCAGAAATTGATTTTTCATACAAATCCTTATCCCAGACTTCCACAATATTCACTGCCGAAGACAACACTAAATCTTTTGAGATATTTCCGAAAGCCACTAAATCTTTCGGAATCAGAAGCCTTCCCAAGTTATCGATCTCCACGACTTTTACGCCAGCCGTAAAACGCCTGATAAAGTCGTTGTTTTTCTTTACAAATCGATTCAGCTTGTTTATTTTCTGCATCATTAAATTCCACTCCGCCATCGGATACAGCTCCAAGCAAGGCTGAAAAACAGAACGTTTTAACACGAAACCATCGTTCAAAGAATCAGTCAATTGCTTCTTCAAAGGAGCTGGCAAAAGCACCCTTCCTTTAGCATCGACCTTACATTCATATGTTCCAATGATGGTATTCAATGAGTTACGTTTTTTACTGTTTCATAGCAAATGTAGAAAAATAATTACCACAATCTACCACATTTTACCACTTTGTTGATAAGTTTTACCACTTTAGAATCAAAACAGATAATTAATAGCTTGCCAGAGCTTTAGGATTTGTTGTAGATATTTTAACTAAATTTAACTTTAGCCAAAAATTCGATAAGAGTTTTATGATTTTTGATGGAAATTTTAAAGATTTCAGAAAAAAGAAATTTTAAATATCCATATCAAAAGAGCTGACCGATAACACTTTAGAAGACGAGAAATCCAAAAAAATATTTTCAGACGAAAATCCTTACAGCATAATAAATTCCATTTAAAATTTAAAGGTAAATTATCAAGTCAAAAATTCGTTTTTATCTATAAAATCATATATTTGTGTGAATTTGAAACGTCCAAAAAGATCAATGGAAGAACACTTAAAAAAAGAAGGTAAATACAAATATTTTGAAACTGGCGAAGGAACTCCAATCATTATTCTTCACGGACTGATGGGAGGCCTAAGCAATTTTGACGGAGTTGCAGAATATTTTCCAAAGCATGGCTACAAAGTCGTTATTCCTGAATTGCCGATTTACACACAAAACATACTGAAAACCAACGTTAAGGCTTTTGCAAAGTATGTGAAGGATTTCATCACTTACAAAGGTTTTGACCGAGTTATCCTTTTAGGAAATTCTCTTGGAGGACATATTGCCTTATACCATACAAAAATGTATCCTGAAAAAATGCTGGGATTAGTAATCACAGGCAGTTCAGGACTTTACGAAAGCGCTATGGGCGATAGCTATCCACGCCGCGGTGATTATGACTATATTCAGAAAAAAGCAGAAGATGTTTTTTACGACCCGAAAATAGCCACAAAAGAAATCGTTGACGAAGTATATGCGATGGCCAATGACAGAATCAAGCTGATCAAGACCTTGACTATCGCCAAGAGCGCCATTCGTCATAATATGGCGAAGGACCTTCCAAAGATGCACGTTCCTACTTGTATTATCTGGGGGAAAAACGACAAAGTTACGCCTCCCGAAGTCGCTGAAGAATTTGACCAATTGCTGCCTAACTCCAGCCTTTATTGGATTGACAAATGCGGGCATGCAGCCATGATGGAGCATCCGGATGAGTTTAACCGACTGATGCACGACTGGCTTCAGAAAACACACTTATAAATTTTAGCACAGTATACTCTAACCGTTGTTTGAAGGATTTTTCCAGAAAAACAGCGGTTATTTTTTTTGACTACCTTTGCAGAAATCGAACATCCGTTATGAAAATCAATTCCGCTGAATTTGTTATCAGCAATTCCGAAGTAAGCAAATGTCCGCAAGAGCGTCTGCCTGAATACGCATTTATTGGAAGATCAAATGTAGGAAAGTCTTCTTTGATCAATATGCTGACCAACCACAAGAGCTTGGCTAAAACTTCGGGAAGACCTGGAAAAACACAGCTTATCAACCATTTTAAGATCAACAACAATTGGTTTTTGGTCGATTTGCCAGGCTATGGTTATGCCCGCGTTTCTAAAAAGACAAAAGAAGTATTCCAGCAATTCATTACGGATTATTTTGAAAAAAGAGAACAGCTGGTTTGCGCTTTTATATTGATTGACATCCGTCTGGAGGCACAAGCAATTGATTTGGAATTCATAACTTATTTAGGAGAAATAGAAGTTCCGTTTTGTATCATATTTACCAAAGCGGATAAAATCAGCAAGACCAAAATAGATTCAAACGTAGCTGCTTACCGCAAGAAGCTGCTGGCAAGCAATTGGGAAGAGATGCCTCCTTATTTCGTCACCTCATCTACCGAAGGCACCGGAAAAGAAAAAGTCTTGGCATATATAGACGAAATCAACACCGAGGTTTTTAAAGACTTGAATAGTTTTTAGTTATAAATAAAAAAGCGGACTTTATAGGTCCGCTTTTTTATTACGCTCAAAAGGCATTATTCTCCTTTTTTTAATTCCATTTTTTCTGCAAAGTAGTCACAGAAATCTCTCATTGTATCCGACATCTTCTCATCGTCTGTCGCTCTCTGAAAAGTATCTGCCATCGCGACAAGGCTCTGGTGAAAGAATTTTTTCATTTCATCAACCGGCATGTCTTTAGTCCAAAGGTCGATTCTCATTGTTTCTTGAGCATTGCTGTCCCAAAATGAAAGCATCATGGCTTTTGACTCCTCTTGAACAACGCCTCCATCTTGAGCGGCCCAGAAAAGCTTTTCTGGCACTCTGTTATCATCAAGCTCAACGGTTATTTTTATTTCGGAAGTTATTTTTTTAGGCATTACTTTTTAGGTTTGTATTTAGAATTATCAAAAATTTCTTTTGCATCGGCCTGCAATAATTGCTGCAAAGATACATCATTGTTTTTCATGTAGGAACGCACAATTTGCCATCCAATCCACATTCCGATCTGTCCGGGTGACTCATTATCGATTTCAAGATAAAACTTGGAAAACGGGGCTGGATTTATAAATCTTCCGGGCAATTTAGGATCAGAATCGTATAATAACTTCTCATCTACGAAATAGCGCCAGATATATCCTTCGTTTTCTTGGCTCCAAGTAATCTGCTCTGGCGTATAGCCTATCTTGTCTGCATCGGAAACTTGAGGAATCAGCACATCTTTCAAATATAGTTCTTTCCCGAAATAGATCATTTGAGAAAGCAGCGCTCTGTCTGTTGGAGGCGCTATTTTTCTAAGCGAAAAATCAGAGACAACATCTGGAAGGATTTGTGATTTTTCAAAAGTCCTTCTTTGGTATTCTGGAAAGCCTGAGTAGAATTTATGGTCTTTTCCTAAATAAACATCCAATGAGATTAACAGCAAACTGTCCGCATAAATCACTTTGCTTTGCGTATCGACTTCTGAAATCAGCGTTATAACTTTTGGAAGGTTGGTCTCTGGAAAATAATATTTGATATGGCGAAACAACTCTTCTAAATCACCTCTTTCTTTTTGAAAATTGCCAAATGTTTTTTGAACTTCTGCATGCAATTCTCTCAAAAGCGGATTTTTCATCTTGTTTGTCCAAACCGTATCTTCATTTCCGGCTGGAAAAAAGTAAGGATACTGTCGTTTTATCTTGGAAAGATCTTCAGGAGGCGTTTCATAAAAAACCTTATCAAAACGCTCTACATCAAGCTCAACTGGCACTTCTTCTATTGCTTTTTCGACCTTGTCTTTTTTATCACAAGAAATAAAAAAAACAGTAAAAATCAATAATACAGTAAGTTTTCTCATTTATATTTTTGTTAGTATTTTTGTATTAAATCTTAACCTTAAATTATGAATTGTTTTTTTAACTTTAATAGGCAAAAAAAATAAAGTGCAAATATACACTTCACGTATTTAAATTAATAAAATTGTAATGCAAAAAAACAATACGCTCCAAGCCGATAAGATCACAACCCATATTGCAAATTGGCTAAAGGACTACGCAATAAACGCAAAAGTAAGTGGTTTTGTTGTAGGAATCTCTGGAGGAGTCGATTCTGCAGTCACTTCAACGCTGTGTGCGCTTACAGGACTACCGACTCTTTGTGTAGAAATGCCAATCCACCAAGCGCCAAGCCATGTTTCAAGGGGACGGGAGCATATTGAGCAGTTAAAAAAAAGGTTTTCTAACGTAGACAGCATCGAAACGAATCTAACTTCTGTTTTTGAGATGTTTAAAAGTATAGTCCCGGCTGGCGACGACGAAAAAAAACTACATCTTTCCTTAGCAAATACTAGAGCACGCTTACGAATGACCACTTTATATTACCATGCAGGAATACACAGTCGCTTGGTGGTCGGAACCGGAAACAAAGTCGAAGATTTTGGCGTAGGCTTTTATACCAAATATGGCGATGGCGGTGTAGATGTGAGTCCGATAGCCGATTTGATGAAATCGGAAGTATTTCAGCTAGCTGCTTTTCTAGGAGTTCCGACTTCTATTCTGAATGCCGCTCCTACCGATGGGCTTTTTGGAGACGACAGAAGCGATGAGGACCAGCTTGGTGCCAGCTATGACGAATTAGAGTGGGCAATGAATGCTGCAGAGGACGGAAAAGCAAAAGATTTTTCCGGAAGAGAAGCTGAAGTCTTTTCAATCTATAAAAGACTTAATTACGTAAATCAACATAAAATGATTCCGATACCGATTTGCAAAATTTCGGAAGATTTGAAATGATTTTCATACAAACCTTATTTATTTTAAAAAAATTTAACTAAATTTACTAAAGGTTTATCAGTTTAAATTTAAAAAAATGCATTATGATTAAAATATGTTTAGCCGATAATCACCCTATCGTCCATTATGGAATAAAATCCTATTTTAAAGACAATTCAGAAATCAGTATCGTTGGACATGCTGAAGACTATAATACTCTGGAGGACATCCTGAGTAAAAAGTCTGTAGACATCGTTATCCTTGATCTTGATTTGGAAGGACTTTCGAGTATTAATCTTATAAAAGGAATGGTCAAAGACTATCCTTCCACTAAGATTGTGATTTTCACAAACCTTTCGGAGCAAATGTACGCCCCAAACGCTCTGAAAGCTGGTGTTTCTGCCTACATTCATAAGACTTCAAAATTAGAAGGACTTGCATCTGCATTGACTAAAGTATACGGCGGAGCTGTCGTATTTAGCGAGACTGTGAAGAAAAATCTTGCGCTGATTGGAAAAAGAAATAAATCGGAACGTCTGTATAGAAAACTTTCAACCCGCGAGATTGAAGTATTACGTTACCTCAGCGACGGAAAAAAGAACAAAGAAATTGCAAAGATTCTTGACTTAAACGAAAAAACAGTAAGTACTTACAAATTGAGGCTTCTTACAAAACTAAACGTGACAAACCTCGTAGATCTTGTCAACAAAGCTAAAACTCTTGAGATAGTCTAGGCTTAGCTATAACGCGACATTACCCTGCCTAGTTTAGACGAAAAAGAATTGATTAGTTTATAATAATCCATTGCCATAGACAGTGTTTCTGTATTGTCTGAATCTGGGCCAGATGTAATGCTGCCTTTCAACTCCTCTATAATTCTGTCTACGAGATACCACCTCAATGTCAGAATTGTCTCTGAAACATATTGGCCTATAGTCTGGTCTTTTTGTTTTACTATAATATTTTGTCCTTCCCAGTTATGAAGAAGCTCTCTTTCCTCATACATTAATATGTCCGTAACTTCTTGAGCCAGTTCTGGCGCAAGATGCATCAGGTAATGTTCCATATTGAAAGATTCGTTTTGATGGAAATAATTCACCAAATCGTTATAGATATCTCTGAATAGCGGATTTGCGAGTTCTACTTCGTCTTCTTGAAGGCTCAAATATATTCTTTGGTATACTTTGTATTCTTTTTTTTCGATTGCTTCTTCAATTTCGCCTTCGTCGTTGGTCTTGAGCAGTACATCTTCGAATTCTTCTTCCTTATTTCCATACAACAGAAGAATTTCGATTATTTTTCTCTCTAATTCATAAAGGACATCGATTTTTGGAGCCGTTTCTGAGTTTTCGTTCTTTACGACCTCAAAAGCTTTCTGCTCTTGTTTTTGCTTTTTACCGGTATCCGTAACTTCTTTCTGGACAAGCTGTGCCAATGTATTCACTAAGACTTGTTCTGAGATGTCCATTATTCTTGCCGTTTCCTGAAGATAGATTTCTCTTTGTATGCGGTCTGGAATTTTTGAAATACTGGCCACCATATCGCGAATCAGTCCCGCTTTTTTGACAGGGTCATTCTTGGCTTCATCCATAAGCAACGAAGCCTTGAACTGAATAAAATCTTTTGAATTGGCTTCCAAATATCGAACAACCTCATCGTGAGAATTTTTTCTGGCGAAACTATCCGGATCTTCACCGTCAGGGAACGTGCACACTTTGACATTCATCCCTTCTTCAAGAATAAGGTCGATTCCTCTAATTGAAGCTCTTAAACCGGCCGCATCGCCGTCAAAAAGCACCGTGATGTTTTTTGTCAGACGGTTGACCAAACGAATCTGGTCGGGCGTCAGTGCCGTTCCGGAGGAAGCTACAACATTTTCTATTCCGGCTTGATGAAATTGGATTACATCTGTATATCCTTCAACTAAATAGCAATTATCAAGTTTTGCGATGGCCTGCTTGGCATGAAATATACCATAAAGGACTTTACTCTTGTAGTAAATATCGCTTTCAGGCGAGTTCATATATTTTGCGGCCTTCTTGTCGTTGCCGAGAATCCTTCCTCCAAAACCAAGCGTCCGTCCCGACATGCTTTGTATCGGAAACATCACGCGTCCTTTAAATCGGTCAAATTGCTTATCCTCTTTAACGATGGTCAATCCTGTCTTATCAAGATAGTCGAGCTTATATCCTTTGCCTAAAGCCTCTTTGGTCAAGGCATCCCATGATTCTGGCGAATAGCCTAATTCGAACTTTCGTATCGTTTCGTTGGTAAAGCCTCTTTCCTTGAAATACGAATAACCAATCGCCTGGCCCTCTTCGTTATTGAGCAATATGTCGTGAAAGTACTTTTTGGCAAATTCAGAAACCAGATACATGCTTTCCTTTTCATTTGCTTCTGCTTTTTCTTCCTGCGACTGCTCTGTCTCTTCTATTTCTATATTGTATTTCTTGGCCAAATAGCGAATCGCTTCTGGATAGGTAAAATGTTCGTGCTCCATCAAAAAAGCGACGACATTTCCTCCTTTTCCCGAGCTAAAATCTTTCCATATCTGCTTTACGGGCGAAACCATAAACGAGGGAGAGCGTTCGTCAGAAAAAGGACTCAGTCCCTTGAAGTTGCTCCCTGCTCTTTTGAGCTGCACGAAATCGCCTATGACCTCCTCGACTCGGGCGGTTTCAAAAACAGTATCTATGGTTGTCTTGGCTATCAATTATAAAGAAG
Organism: Flavobacterium endophyticum; assembly: GCF_003634455.1. Lineage (GTDB taxonomy): Bacteria > Bacteroidota > Bacteroidia > Flavobacteriales > Flavobacteriaceae > Flavobacterium > Flavobacterium endophyticum. Next base: position 905,041 of record NZ_RBLC01000001.1, read on the forward strand.
TATTCGGTTTTAAGAGTTCAAAGATACGAAGATTTTCGGCTTGCATAAATACAAAAAGCGCTCACACCTTTTTGTCGGCATGAGCACTTTTCTACGTATTCACTAACTTAAACACTCTTTAATTTAAATCAAATCTAATTCCTACGGAAATATTATTTTGGTCTACTGGATTATCTCGAAAAATCGTATTCAGATCGTATTTGGCATACAAACTTATTTCGCCGTATCCGATATAGGCACTAAGTCCATAAATAAAATCGTTTACATTGAAGTCGCCTTTGCTTCTTTCTTTTACGTTATGATTGTCAATTTCATAGCGCAAGATTTGTTTGGATTTTACATTTACTCCTCCATAACCTCCGATACCGAATCGGAAGCTTTCATGCGAATGGAAGTAGGTTCTTTTTTCGGTAACGCGTTTTTTTGTGAAATCGAATTCAAGATGTACCGGAACTACCAAATAGACATTTCTAAAACGTGAATCCTTCAGATTGATTGGATTTGTCACCAAATTTGTCTGGTCGCCGTTTACCACAAAATTACGATTGTCTGTAGGGCGAAGATTGTTATACATCAACGACAGTCCGTATTTGGCATGCAAAAGGTTGTGGTTTTTCGCTAATCTCGTATTAAACGTGATTCCCCATTCGTAAAAATGTGATCCCCACACTCTATAATCAGAGCCTTCCACAGAACTCAGGTCGCCTTCTGTCAGGGCATTGTTAAGACCAAAAGCAAAAACAAATTGTGATGTTGTCCTGGATTCGCTTCTAGTTCTTACGATAGAGTCTCTTTTTTTCGAATCCTTGTCCCAACTATCCCAATAAATGCTAAAAGCTGTTTTTCTTCGTTCCGGAGGCAATTTGCCATCTACTTTTTCTTTCACTAACGCGGTCAGTTTTGCTTCTTCGGTTCCGACTCTTTCTTCAATATTTTTTGCTCTGATGTCGGCAAGCGTGGCTTTTTGGCTATCCGCTTCTTCTTGCGAAATTTCCCCATTGTCTAGTTGTTTGTTTACGGCTTCGACCTCTTCTTTTAGGGCATCTTTTTCTTCTTTTGTGATAGCTTCAATGCGCTGTGCGATTGCTTTGGCTCTTTGCTCAAAGGTTTCTTGTGCAAATGCTTTGGATGCAAAAAGGCATAGCAATGCCGCTGCGTAAAAAATAATTTTTTGCATGATATTTGGTTTTAGTTTGTAAAGTCAGATTGATTTATTCGTTATTTCTATTTGCAAGAGACGTCTTTACATTTTCGTAATTCTTGCCGATGGATTTGACCACCTTGTCTCTAAAAGTTTCGTTCAATTCTCCTTCTACAGAAGAAAGCAAGCCTTTGGAATCTACTTTCACGCTCGATTTTGCAACGTATTTTTTGATAGACTGCGATTGAATTCTCGTTTCAGCTTCAGCCAAAAGCTGTTCTGATTCGATATACTTATTGGCTTTTGTCATCTCGTTTTGCCCAGCAGAAGCTATCATTTCTGTCTTTTCTTGCGTCGGTTGCAGCGCTTGGTCTTCTTTCTTCAAAGAAGTGGAAGACCCAGCTTTTTGATTCTTTTTTTGCACCGGCAACCTTGAAGCGATGGCTTCTGAATTAACTATCGTGATTTGATTTGATGATTTTGTATTTTGTTCTTCTGGGATATTGTTTTCAACTGTTTTTTCAGTTTTTTCTTCAGTTACAACCACATCATTCCCTTTCTCTATTACCGCTTCTGATTGGTTGAAGAAGATTGTCCCGACCAATAAAAATCCCAAAAAACTTGCTGCGATATAGAGCCATGTTCTTTTTTTAGGTTTTTTCTTTTCGGCTACCGAAAGCATGGCATCCAATCTATCCCAGGCCATTTCAGAAGGCTGAATGGTCCTTTCGTCTAGTTTCTTTTTGAAATCCTTTTCTAGTTTATTCGGTTCCATTTTGAAAATTCTTTAGTTTGTTAATTTGTTCCTGCAACATTTTTCGAGCATGTGACAATTGCGATTTGGATGTCCCTTCGTTTATTCCGAGCATTTTCGCAATTTCCTGATGTTTGAATCCTTCAATAGCATAGAGGTTGAAAACCATCCTGTAGCCGTCTGGCAGACTGTCGATCAAAAATTGAATATCTTCAACATTGAATTGGCTGTCTGTATTATTATGAGTCTCTTCGAAATAAGCCTCATCTTCAATATATTTTACTTTTTTCTGAACCCTGATGAACGAAATGCATTCGTTGATCATTATTCTTCTGATCCAGCCTTCAAAGCTTCCTTTGTGTTCAAAGTTTTTAAGGTTGGCAAAAACTTTCATGAAAGCGGTAATCATCACATCTTCTGCTTGGTGTATATCTTTTATATATTGCCTGCAGACACTCAGCATCTTCGGGGCATGGCCGGCATAAATCTTTTGCTGGGCATGGCGGTTGTTTGCGACAGCCTGGCTGATTATGTCTTTTTCCTCTTGATGTAAAGCGATTACTTTCATTTAGTGTTTTTGATCTTTGACTTGAACATTTCAATCAGTGTTCTATTAGCATAGACGAGATTCGTTCGAAAAGGGTTGCATGGGGTGTAAAAAAAAATTCAAATTAATTGCTTAAAGGTAGCAACCTCTTATAAAACAAGGGTTAAAGTTAAAATATTTTTTGCTTCTTGAGGATTATCTTTTGTGTCTGCCCATTTTTATTTACGTCTAATATAATTTCGTTCTTGTTTTCTAAAAGCCTGCTGTATATTTTTTTGCATTGACAATAATCAAGACAGTCTGCTTTTTGTCCGTCAACAGCCACTATTTCATCATTGACCTGAAGTCCTGCTTTTGCTGCTTCGGAATCTTTGAGCAACGTGGCTACTTTTGATTTCCCGTCGTTATATTCTATTGTGAAGCCAAATGTACTCCAGCCATCATTCACAGCAGATTCATTTATAGGAAGAAAATAGATCTCATCGTCCTTGAAATTCATTGTGACGATATAATCTTTTATGATTGGGTTGCCAATTAGCGGTTCGTTGTTTGTCGAAGTATAATAAATCGGCTTGTTCAGATAAAGGAGGTTTTTAATTTCGACCTTACCAGAGTTTATGATATAAATCGGCTCTTTGATAACACCGTTTCCGCCTTCAGTTCCGCCGCCTGTTAAAGTAATCGCATTTTCTATTCCGTGCTTTTTGGCTATTTTTTCAGTCATGCTGAATAACGTAGCGCTTCCCAAGTCAAACATCATTTTTTCTTTCTTGCCATTTATCTTTACTTCGATATAAGGCATGAGCCTGCTATTAAACGTAACAGGAACTTTCACAGCTTGTTTTAGATTCACTATCCTACTAATCTGGTCTGTTACTATTATTTTCTTATTTGGGTAATCAATCTGCCAGATATAATTTTTGATAATACTGGCTCCAATCAATCCGCCATCAATCGTACATTTTATAGTTGGCGATTCCTCAAAATTCATCTGGAGCGCAGCTATATCATGAAATATAAGTTTTCCGATATGCAGGCTGTCCACTTTTACGATGTTGATTTCTTTTTTGATTTTGTTGCTACTTCCGACCGTTTGTTTTGTCAGTATCGGAAAGTTGTTTTTTGCCTGAATAGCATCGGTTATGTTATTATAGCCACCGGTATCAAAAATATAATCATACGTCTGGCCTCCTATCCGAACTTGAATCACGATTTCGTTATTGCGATATTCAAAAGGAATTTCATAATAAAAATCTTTGTTTTCTGACTTTGCGGTGTTGATCCAATTCAGAACTTCTTTAGGTTTCTGGGCATGGACATACGCTGAAAAAAGGAAAAAAAACACATATAAGAATCTCATAGCAAAAGTATTAGGTTAGACATGCTATAGTCTAAGACGATACTGCTACAAAAAAGGTTGCATGAAGGATAAAATAATAATTGTCAACGGATTAACGGATTGAAAGAAATTATTTTTTTCTTTCGATAACGTAATTTACCATCAAGGTAAGCGCGTCTTTATAAGGAGAGCTTGGAAAATCTTGTATCAGAAGAAGGGCTTCTTCTTGAAATTGGATCATTTTTTCTTCGGCGTACGCCAAGCCATTGTTGTTTTTGACAAACGCGATTACTTCCTTGACGCGTTTTTTGTCTTTATTATGGTTTTTGATGGAATTGATTACCCAGCTTTTTTCTTTTGGCGAACAGTGATTCAAGACATAAATCAACGGAAGCGTCATTTTTTGCTCTTTTATATCAATTCCAGTCGGCTTTCCGATAGCGTCATCTGTATAATCAAACAAATCATCTTTTATCTGAAAAGCCATACCGATAAGTTCTCCGAATTTGCGCATCCTTTCAATAACCTCACTGTTTTCCGGAAGCACAGAACAGGCTCCAAGCGAGCAGCAAGCAGCAATCAGAGTCGCTGTTTTCTGGCGTATGATTTCGTAATAAATATCTTCAGTAATATCAAGCCTTCTTGCTTTTTCGATCTGGAGTAGTTCGCCTTCGCTCATTTCGCGAACGGCTACTGAAATGATTCTCAGTAAATCAAAATCGCCATTATCAATAGAGAGCAGCAATCCTTTCGACAACAAGTAATCGCCTACAAGAACGGCAATTTTATTTTTCCATAAGGCATTGATGGAGAAAAAACCACGGCGCCTGTTACTATCGTCTACGACATCATCATGAACTAAGGTTGCGGTATGGATTAATTCGATGACTGAAGCACCACGATACGTCCTTTCATTGACTATGCCTTCAGAAACCATCTTGGCTGTCAGAAAAACAAACATCGGACGCATTTGTTTTCCTTTGCGGTTGACGATATAATAAGTTATCCTGTTGAGCAAAGCTACTTTTGAAGACATTGCTTCGTGAAACTTTTTTTCAAAAAGCTCCATTTCGGCAAGAATCGGCTGTTTTATTTGCTCGGTGATTTTCATTGGAAACAAAGATACTATTTAAGTGTTAAAGTGCAAGAAGTGTCATAAGATTATAAAGTTCTCTTTTTTTAAAAAAGACGCTGTCTGGATTTGAAACCCTGACAGCGTCTTTATATATTCTTTACTCTAAATTATGCTTCTTTATTAGCCAATTGTCCGCAAGCAGCATCGATATCTTTTCCTCTACTCCTTCTCACTTTAACTACAATATCATTTTTTTCTAAAGCTTTAATGTATTCGTTTATAGATTCTTCTGAAGCTTGCTGAAACTCACCGTCATCAATCGGATTGTATTCGATCAGATTGACTTTACAAGGAACGTATTTGCAGAATTTCACCAGAGCATCGACTGAAGCTTTATTATCGTTTATGCCTTTCCAGACAACATATTCATAGGTAATCTTACTTCTGGTTTTGTTATACCAATATTCCAATGACTCGCGCAAGTCTGATAACGGAAAGTTTTGGCTGAACGGCATGATTCGAGAACGAATTTCGTCTATTGCGGAATGGAGCGAAACAGCCAGCCTGAATTTTACTTCATCGTCGGCAAGTTTTTTAATCATCTTCGGAATCCCCGAAGTAGAAACAGTTATTCTTTTTGGAGACATTCCGAGTCCTTCCGGAGAAACAATCTTGTCAATCGCCTTGATAACATTATTGTAGTTCATGAGCGGCTCGCCCATGCCCATAAAAACAATATTGGAAAGCGGACGATTATGATAGAGCTTGCTTTCGTTATCGATAGCTAAAACTTGGTCATAGATTTCATCTGGATTGAGGTTCCGCATTCTTTTGAGTCTTGCGGTAGCACAAAAATTACAATCGAGACTGCAGCCAACTTGAGAAGAAACACAGGCTGTTGTTCTTGTATTTGTTGGAATCAAGACAGATTCTACTACTAAGCCATCGTGAAGACGCACTGCATTTTTTACAGTCCCATCTTCGCTTTTCTGCATCTGGTCTACCCTGATGTGATTGATAACAAAGTTTTCCTCCAGCATTTGGCGCGTTGTTTTTGCAACATTTGTCATGTCGTCAAAATTATGGGCGCCCTTGCTCCAGAGCCATTCATAGACTTGGTTACCACGAAAGGCTTTGTCTCCATTGGATACAAAAAACTCGCGAAGCTGGTCTTTGGATAATGCCCTGATGTCTTTTTTCTCGATTTGCATGGCGCAAAGTTATATATTAGAAGTGATAAGTACCTAATGAGTGTTAATATTTTATAATTTTGCAAAAACTTTTTACCATGCATTTTATTTCTCCCGAACTAGAACTTTATGTCGAAAGGCATTCCGAAAACGAGCCTACGCTTTTAGCAGCACTGCATAGAGAAACGTATCAAAAAATCATGCAGCCGAGAATGCTGAGCGGTCATTTTCAAGGGAGAGTCTTGAGCATGCTATCTAAATTGATCCGTCCAGCAACTATTCTTGAAATCGGAACGTATACTGGTTATGCGACTTTGTGTTTAGCAGAGGGAATGCAGGAAAATGGCTCAATCGACACGATTGATATCAATGAGGAATTATCTAGCATTCAAAAAAAGTATTTTGACTTATCGCCATGGAAGGATCAAATCTCACAGCATTTGGGCGATGCTTTAGAAATCATCCCAACTTTGGGAAAGACCTATGATTTAGTTTTTATTGATGCCGATAAAGATAACTACCTGAGGTATTTCGATATGATTCTTCCCTTGATGAACAAAGGCGGAATTATTCTTTCCGATAACGTGCTATGGAGCGGAAAAATACTCGAAACGCCAGATCCAAGGGACTTAAGTACGAATGTTTTATTAGAATACAATAAAAAACTTAAGGAAGATCCGAGAGTCGAAACAGTATTGTTGCCTATTCGAGACGGACTAACCGTGAGCAGAGTTCTGTAACTTAATTTCGGATTGGCTCGTCGTTCGTCGGATTATCGACATATTCTTTTTGTGGAAAATACTTATCTCTTAAATAAGCATATAATTTCAGCATAATCAAAGCCATCAGGATTCCCCAGATGTAACCGCAAAGTATATCGCCAGGGTAATGTAGTCCAAGGTAGATTCTGCTATATGCAAAAATCAAAGGCCAAAGGAAAATGAATCCCATGTATTTCAGATAAGGCTTTAGTACCTTATACAGAAAGAAGGCTGCCGCCATCGAATTTGAGGCATGGCCAGAAATAAAGCTAAAGGATTTTCTTTTTTGTACGGCTCTAATCAAGTCCGCCAGATCAGGATTGCTACCTGGCCGCAGCCTTTGAAAGCCATTTTTGAAAAGATTTGTAGTTTGATCTGTCAATGCAATCAGCAAAGCCATGACCACTATTATCATCATGGCATGTTTCCAGCCAAGGTGCTTAAACACAAGATACATGATAATCGCAAAGATTGGAATCCAATTTATCTGTTTTGTAATGAATAGCCAAAAACCGTCGAATTGTTCCGAACCAAGGCTATTAAGATAAATAAACAGATTTTTATCAAGTTCCAATATTGTTTCCATCTATCTGTCTTGTCTTTTTATTGGCCCCTCTCCTATGGTTTCGATATCTTCTTTGACTTTATTAATTTCGGCATCTACATCTTGAGTGATTTTATCTAAGCCAAAACTATTGTCGTTGGAATTTTCAATAATCTTGTTGAAGTTTTCCTTTACTTTATTGATTTCATCAGAAAAACCGCCTGTCAAAGATTTTGTATCTAGACCGCTATCTGAGGCTGTTTTGTGAATTTCCGACTTAATATCTTCAGTCGCATTTTTAAGCTGTTGCATTCCTTTACCGAGTGCTCTTGCAACTTCCGGGATTTTGTCTGCTCCGAAAAGCATGATTGCGATGAATATGATGAATATAAATTCTGATCCTCCTATGCCAAACATAATCTTGTATTTTATATCACAAAGATACGGTAAAAAACCAGCTGCAGTTTCAGCTTTATCTTTTTACTAATCTATTTTAATATGATTTTAACTAACCTCCTAATTCGTCAAACTTTGATTTTATCTTCTCTTTCGGCCATGAATTATTCTCAAGATCGATATCGGCAGTCTGTAATTTTGGATCCAGTTTTATCTTAGCAACTTTCTTTTCAGTAGCAAAAACACGGGATACCGTCTGATTTCCTTTTCTCCAGATTTGTACCGGAAAATTATAATCTTCTGTAGATCCGTCATCGTAAGTCAGCTGTACCAAAATAGGCATCAACATGCCGCCTGGCTTATCAAAAGCGACTTCATAAAAATATTTCGGAGATTTAAGCTTGCTTCTTTCTTCTTGCGTATATTTTTCTTGGATGAAATCGGCCAAAACTTTTATATCATTTATATCAAAAGACTTCATGTTCTTTTTATTGAGATCTTTTGAATCCCCAGAAACCATATACACAAATGGCCCATCTTCTTTATTAAAACGGCCTCTTCGTATTGTTACGTCTTTAGTTTCTTTAGGAGCTTCAGACGACACATAATATTCTTTCACTTCTTGGATTCCGATATCTACATAATCTGTCGAATAGAACCATCCTCTCCAAAACCAGTCCAAATCAACTGCAGACGCATCTTCCATCGTTCTGAAAAAATCTTCTGGCGTAGGATGCTTGAATTTCCATCGATTCGCATAAGTCTTAAATGCATAATCAAACAACTCTCTTCCCATAATAGTTTCACGAAGTATATTCAAACCCGTTGCTGGCTTGGCATACGCATTTGCTCCAAATTGTTGAAGGCTTTCTGAATTGGACATGATAGGCTCCAGAAAATCCTGAGGACCGCTCATATACGGAACAATTTTTGCCGCCGGTCCTCTTTGTGAAGGATAGCTTGAACTCAATTCTTGTTCGGCCATATATTGCATGAATGTGTTCAAACCTTCGTCCATCCAGGTCCATTGGCGTTCGTCTGAATTGACAATCATCGGGAAGAAATTATGCCCTACTTCATGGATGATTACGCTTTGCATTCCGTATTTTATTCTTTCGCTGATGAAACCATTTTCGTCCGGACGTCCGTAATTCCAACAAATCATCGGATATTCCATACCTTGATCTTCGGCAGAAATCGAAATCGCTTTTGGATACGGGTAATCAAAAGTGTGCGACGAATAGCTTCTTAAAGTGTGCGCAACCGTTTTTGTCGAATATTCGCCCCATAGCGGATTGGCTTCTGGCGGATATAAGGAAATTGCCATCACTGATTTTTCGGAAAGCTTTACAGCCATAGCATCGTAGATGAATTTTCTGGATGTCGAAATTCCGAAATCGCGTACGTTTTTAGCGCTGAATTTCCATGTTTTCTTTTTATTCGAAAATCCTTTTGATGCGGCTTCTGCTTCTTCTTGGGTAACTACCACAACAGGCTTGTCATACGTCTTTTCGGCTAATTGGTATCTTTTTAATTGTTCTGCTGTAAAAACTTCTTTTCTATTCATCAAGTCGCCTGTAGCTTCTAAAACATGATCGGCAGGAACCGTAATATTCACATCAAAATTTCCAAAAGGAAGCGCAAATTCACCAGCTCCCCAAAATTGCATGTTCTGCCAACCTTCTACATCATTATATACAGCCATTCTTGGATAAAACTGAGCGATTACATAGAGATTATTGCCATCTTTTTCGAAATGCTCATATCCAGAACGTCCTCCGTCTACTCTATAATTGCTTATGTTGTACCACCATTTTATGGAAAATGAGATTTTTTCTTTTGATTTTAGCGGCGTGTCCAAATCAATACGCATCATGGTTTGGTTGATGGTATATTTCATCGGTTTTCCTTTGGCGTCTTTTACGTATTCGATTACAAAACCTCCGTCAAAGCTTTCTTCCATGAATTTCTTTGAAAATCCAGCAGGAGTCATGGCTTTCTCCATTTTTTGATTTTCTACCAATGTAGATTTAGAGTTTCTCTCTTTTTGATTTTGATCCAGCTGCACCCACAAATATTCAAGATTTTCAGGCGAATTATTATGATACGTTATCGTTTCCGTCCCATACACTTTCGTGTTCTTGTCATCCAATTCGATGTCCATTTTATAATCGGCTTGCTGCTGATAATAGGCCGGTCCTGGAGCTCCAGAAGCCGTTCTGAACATATTAGGTGTCGCCAAAAGATCATACATCTGGCTGAATTTATTGGTATCGTATTTTCCAGGCTCGCGCTTCTTATCGGTGTTTTTTGTTTCCTGTGCGAAAACTACGGCAGGAAGCATTGCTAGTAGAAAAATTATTCTTTTCATTGAAAATCGATGATTTTGTTTAAGGATTGAAATTTAGTCAATTTGGCGTAATGCAAAAAAAATTGCTAATAATTTAACACTCCGCGCATTTTTCCCGACGTAAGCAGCAAGCTTTGCTTATTCCCTGCAATATTGGTATGAAAAATATGCTGCTGGTCGTACAATTCCATAAGGATGGCGTCTTTTATTTCTAACGAACTGACTTTTTCGATGTTTTTGATAGTGAAGTAGCAAATCAGCACGTTGTCTTCGACTTCCTTTCCTAAAAAATGGATTTTTTTTTCTTGGCCATCTACCTTGATACTGAATTTTTCTTGAAAATATTTCTGAAGATACTCTTTGCTTTCTTTTAATTCTTTAGAGGTTCCGAGGTATATTTTTTTATTAAATTTTTTCTCGAGAGCCAAATCTATATCATCAATAAATAGTCTGGAAGTAATTTCTATCGCTTTTTTTTGGGGAACATAATCCAGCTGATTTACAGACACATAAAATTTATGCAGCGACACGGAAGTCAGTGTCACAAAAAGAAATAGAAGAGAAGCTATCTGGATTATTTTTTTCATTTTCCAAAAATACTTAATCTTTCGGAACTTCTGAATTTTGCAGCTTATTGTATTCCACTGCAAGCTCATTAATCAAAAAAGTAGCCAGCGTTTTGTTTTTGGCCCTGACTGCGGTTGCGAATTTCAAATCTTCGATACAAAAATACTTGAATGCTCTTATATAATCGGGATGGATTTTGAGCGTTTCGGTGTAGAAAGCATCGTCATACAGATTGTCTACTTTCTCTAAAAGCATTTCTTTTTTTTCTACAGACACTTGTTGTTTGAGTCTTTTTGTCCTTCCTGACATGAAATTTAGCAACGGATCAAGAAGTCCTGTCGTCGCCGTTCGTACCTTTCTTTCTGCTGGCGTATATACTTTTGCAGGCTTGGATAAGATACCTAGCGAAACAGCATTGATGTTATTATATTTGGTAATTTCGACCTCATCTAGTTGCGTCGCTTTGGGTATCATAGTGATGAAAACGGTTTCAGATTTCAAATCGTCAGCCTCTATAATTTTTCTTTTGTATTCTAGGCTGAGGGCTGACAACACCAAAAGATCATCTTCTTTAGCAAGAATTCGGAATTCGCCTTTTGCATCAGTTTGTGCCGATTTTTCATTGACAAGATTGACCACGTTGATTCCTTCCACATTATTGCCGTCGGCCGTGACTTTTCCGTGGATCATCTTTTCTTGTGAAAAAAGAAACTGCACGACAAACAAGCCTATTAAAAGGAAGCTATTTTTCATCTGAAAGAATGTGGATGTATTTTGTTGCCAATTGGCCTAGCAAAAAATTCATCATTTGTTTGTTTTTATTGTTAAGTTCTTTTATAAACTGCGCGTTTTCAATAGCATAATATTGAAAGCCTTTTACATTTTCTGATGGAATTTTCAACGTACTTATGAGATAATCATCTTCATACAACTCTTGAAATCTTTTTATCAAAAGCTCTTTTCGCTCTACTTTTAATTGGTTTTTTAAATTTTTTGTACGTCCCGAGATTGCATTAATAATAGGGTCAAGGCTAAATATAGCTCCAAAACCTATCGAAAGATTTAAATCGGTAGCGGTCTTGAGCTTTCTTTCTGCTGGCGTATATACTTTTGCTGGCTTTGACAAAATCCCTAAATCAACCGCATTGATATTGGAATATTCTGTAATTACGACTTCGTCGAGCTGATTCGTTTTTGGAACCATCTGGATTGTGATTATTTCTGCCTTCAAATCTTCTGAAGCTATAATCTTTCTTTTATATTCAAAATTTATCGCCGAGAGCACGAGCAGATCGTCTTCTTTTGCCAAAATATAGAATTCTCCATCAGCATCCGTAATAGCTGATTTTTCATTAACAAGATTGACTACATTGATTCCTTGCACATAATTACCATCGGCTAGAACCTTTCCGTGGAGTAACTTTTCCTGAGATTGCGAAAACGCAATCCCTGTCAGCAGTAGAAAAAATAGGGTAAAATAATTATTTTTTCTCATCGGCTAGCAAGGCTTTATATTTTTCTGCTAACTTGATTATGGAAGCTTCCATGGCTATCTTATTATTTCCGTCCATAGCCTTCGCGAATTCTTCATCGCCGACAATGTAGTATTTGAAACCATTAACGTAGTCTTTTGGAATATCCAAACTTTCAGTATAATAGCTTTCATCAAAATAATTATCGATTTTTTCGAGCCTGGCTATTTCTTTTTCAACTTGGACGCCTTTTTTCAGTGTTTTTGTCCTTCCAGATAAAAAATTAAGTATGGCATCGTTGCTGATGCCCAGACCTTGAATCAGCTCTACAGGTTTTGAAGCTGTTCTTAGTTTTCTTTCCGCAGGCGTATAGACTTTAGCTGGCTTCACTACCGAAAAACCATCACTGTCTTTATTGACAACGACTTCATCAAGTACCGTAACTTTAGGCTGCATGACTATTTCAAGGGTCCCAGCAGTGAATTCGTCTCGGGTAATGGTTTTTCTTTTATGCTCTAAATTTGTTCCTGATAATATCAATACGTCACCTGTTTTTGCATAAATGACGAATTCGCCTTTGGCATTAGAACGCGCCATAGTAGCATTCGAAAAATTAACAACTTCAACATCTTCGACCAAAGCTTTGCCAGCCGTTATTTTTCCTTGCATCTTCTTGTTGTCGTTTTTTTGAGAAAAGACGACTTGAGAAAGCATCATCAGCATTATAAAAAAGTAGTTATTTTTCATCGGTTATGGTTTGAATGTATTTTTTAGCTATCTCTCCTAATAAAAATGTCGTCATCGCTTTATTTTTACTGCTCAAGATTTTCACGAATCGTTCGTTTTCCACCGCATAATACAAAAATCCTCTTACATGGTCGGAAGGAATCTTTAGTTTTTGCGTGTAATAGTCTTCATCAAACATATCCTCGAGCTGGCTCATCCATTTTTCTTTCCGCTCAGCTTCTAATTCTTTTTTCAGCATGGCTGTCCTTCCCGAAAGCATATTAAAGAGCGGATCGATCGTAAGCGAAGAATTCAGTCCTACTTTTGGATCTAAACCAGTGGCCGTTCTTAATTTTCTTTCGGCTGGCGTATAGACTTTGGCAGGTTTCGGAATAATTCCCAAATCATAGGCATTGATACTCTTATATTGGACGACCATAACTTCATCCAGCTGGTTTACCATGGTTTCCAATTTTACAAAAAGCAATTCCTTTTCAAAATCACCGAGATCGACAACAACGGTCTTTCCTCTAAACTGTATGGACGAAAACATTATAGAATCGCCTTCTTTAGCCATAATCGAAAAGTAACCGCCTTCTTTGGTTACTGTTTCTTTTCTAGAAGACAGATTCAGAACGTAAATCCCGTCAAGACTCGGCGTATACGCAGTTATTTTTCCTTTCAGCGTTTTCCTTTCAGAAGCTTGGGCAAGCACCGAAGGAGAAATGGCAATAAAAAAGGAGCATAAAAATAACTTTTTAAGCATAATCATGTGGGGGATAGGTTTGTCTGGTAAAAATATCCTATCTGCCTCCAAATATATTGCCAAAGACGTACTAAAATTATGTTAATAATAAACTTTTGCAAACCAGCACTCAATAATTTATAAACCTTGCTAACTTTACGGCTATTAAATCTAACGAAATGAAAAACCTGATTATCGCCAGCACTTCAACACTTCATGGCGGTGGCTACCTCGACTATCTGCTGCCTGAGCTTTCGGCACATTTTAAAAATATCACCACGTTGCTCTTTATACCTTATGCAAGACCCAGCGGCATTACCCATGACGAATATACTGAAAAAGTACGACAGGCTTTTTCCAAAATCGGCATCAAAGTCAAAGGATTGCATGAATTTGAAAACCCGAAAGAAGCTATAAAACAGGCAGAGGGAATTTTTACGGGCGGCGGAAATACCTTCTTATTGGTTTCGCAATTATACCGTTATGACCTGATGACCTTGCTATCGGAAACTTTAAAAAAAGGAACGCCATATTTAGGAACCAGTGCAGGCAGTAATATCACGGGACTGACGATGCAAACTACGAACGATATGCCTATCATTTATCCGCCCAGCTTCCAGACTTTGGGAATGATTCCTTTTAACTTGAATCCACATTATTTGGATCCTGATACAAATTCAACACATATGGGCGAAACCAGAGAAACGAGAATCAAAGAATTCCACCAATTCAACACTTTGCCTGTTTTAGGATTGCGAGAAGGAAGCTGGCTCGAAGTAAGAAACGAAACCATCACTTTGAAAGGGAATTTAAAAGCCCGGCTTTTTAGACAAAACCAAGAACCCGAAGAATTAGAAAGCGGAAGCGATCTGAGTTTTCTTAAATAATTTACAGAAATACTAAAAACAAAAAACCTCAAGCTTTCACTTGAGGTTTGATTTTAGAGCGGAAGACGAGGCTCGAACTCGCGACAACCAGCTTGGAAGGCTGGAGCTCTACCAACTGAGCTACTTCCGCATTACTACGGTGCAAATATAAGTAATAAGTTTTTTCAGTTGCAAGTTTTTTTTCAAAAAAAATGCAATCTTTTTTTCGCAAACTTTGCAGTGATGCGCTTTTTAACCTCTAAAAGTTTTAGTATTAAAATGTTATATTTTCAATTCAATTAAAAAAATTTCAAAATAAAAATGCAAACGATAAAAGAAATACCCGCGCTAGAAACATTTTCGGTCCGACTTCCTGTTTTGAGGCCGGGTAAATCCATAGAAACTTGCCACTTTGAAGGTGATAATTTAGAAACAACGAAGCATTTCGGGTATTTTAATGATGAAAAATTAGCAGGCATCGCTTCATTATTTAAACACCCTACTCCTTTTTTCAAAGAAGAACAGCAATTTCAGCTGAGAGGTATGGCTGTATTGTCGGAATATCAAAAAAAAGGAATAGGAGAAATTTTGGTCAAGCATGCCGAAAAAGATGCTATCGAAAGAGGCGGAAAACTCATGTGGTTTAATGCTCGAGAAATAGCCGTACCCTTCTATAAAAAGTTAGGCTATGAAATTATCGGCAATCCGTTCGACATTGAAGATATCGGAAAGCATTACGTCATGTATAAAAATCTGGATACGATATAAAGTTTATCCAAATTAGTTCGCAACTTGAAACTTTTTAAGTAATTTCACCAAAGAAGTTCCCTAAAGCTATTTTGGCCATGTATCGATTTGTTCTCATAACGACATTATTCTTGCTGCTAGTTTCCTGCAAAGATAAAGAAATTGCATACGCTGAGCCTTCAAAAAAGGATGTTGCAAAAACAGCTGAGAATGCAATCAAGCGTTATGCAGTCGATTCTACCTATGTCGCAACTTTTGAAAACGATTCGCTTACTTCGTTTTATAAAATGAATGGCTTCCAGACTGTATGGAACACTCCAAAAAACAGGACGGTAATTATTGATGCGCTTTTAAGAGCCGATCAGGAAGGATTAGACCCTACAGAGTATAATGTCAAAGATTTGAATCGTTATGGAGAAAACATCACTGCATTAACCGACAAAGAAATTGCCGGCTATGATGTTTTGATGACGCTTTCTATCCAAAAATACCTCCGGCATTTAACACAAGGAAAACTAAATCCTCGAGAATTATACACCGATTGGGATCTCGCACAGAACAAGGCAGACATCAACCAGATGCTGACAACCGCAGCTAATGGAGATTCTCTGCAAATCATTATCGAAAAGGCCAAGCCGACTCATATCGTTTACAAGAAACTGAAAGACGCTCTGATTCTCATCAATACTTTCCCTACAGATACCTTAAAAAAAATTGAAATTGCGGTAAAATTAAAGGTCAACGACACCAGCTCTTCTTTGATAAACATCAAAAAAAGACTGATGTATTGGAGGGATTTAAAAGCCCCCGATTCTCTTACTTCGCTTTATGATCCGGAAACAGCAAAGGCTATAAAACGATTCCAGCTTAGGCATGGACTAGCGGCAGACGGAGTAATTGGAAGCGGTACCGTTATGGCTTTGAATACTACAAAAAACACAAGGAAAGAACAGATTATTGCAAATCTTGAGCGCTGGAGATGGTTTCCGCGAGAAATGGGAGAACATTATATCATTGCCAATATTCCTGATTATAAGCTTCATACCATTTTCAAGAAAGATACGACGCGAACACACAATATCATTGTCGGGACTTCTAAAAGGAAGACGCCCATATTAAGTTCTAAGTTAAGCTATGCCGTTTTTAATCCAACATGGACTGTACCGCCGACAATTCTCAAAGAAGATATTATTCCTGCAACGACCAAAAACCGAAATTATCTGGCTAGCAAAAACATTACAGTCTATGACAAAAACGGAAAAGAAATTAGCGCTTCCAGCTGGAATCCAGAAAAAGCCTTGAATTACCGATATGTCCAAAGTCCTGGAACTTATAATTCGTTAGGAATGGTAAAAATAATATTCCCTAACAATTTCACAGTTTACCTACATGATACAAATCATCGGGAATATTTCGACAAGACAAACCGCTCGCTAAGTTCCGGATGCGTCCGCGTTCAAAATCCGTTAGAACTGACCGAATATCTACTAGATGACAAAGCCAACTGGAGTCTTGAAAAAATTACGGAAACTCTAAAAAGAGAAAAAACACAAAGTGCTAAGATCAAAAATGAAATCTACATTTATCAGCTCTATTGGACCGCTTGGAGCCATGATAATATACTCCAGTTCAGGCCAGATATCTATACTTTAGACAGTGAACTGTATTCTAAATTACGAAATTAATTTGGTAGCTGTTTTGTAATTTGCCGTAGGATGGTAAATAAAAAGGCAAGACTTATCTTTGATCACATTGATAACTTCTTTCGTAATTCCGACTGGCAATGCAGGACAACCTTGGCTTCTTCCTAATCTTCCATGACTTTTTATAAAAGATTCTGCCACATAATCAGCACCGTGAATTACGACCGCTCTATTTCTAGCATTATCGTTGATTCCTTTTTCCAGTCCGTCAAGACGAAGCGAAAGTCCATGTTTTCCTTGATATACTTCTCCTGTTGCATAAAATCCAAGACTGCTTTTGTTTGAAGAAGATGCATTTGAAAATTCTTTTGCAAACTCTTCACCAGTATTTCTTCCGTGAGCAACAAGCGAATTGTAAAGGATTGTATTTGTAGACATGTCAATAATCCAAAGCCTTTTCGCATTGGATGACAAGCTAAAATCAACAATCGTCAGGATATTTTTTGTAATCAGTCCTTTTTCTTTCAGCTGGTAAAAGCCTTGAAGCGCTTTAGAAAAGCTCTCCATTTTTGGCAAAGGAAGATTATTAGAATGCAGCGTGCTGTATATTTTTTCGGCTTTCATCGAAAAACTTGCTTCTGAAGTGGCTGCGATTAATTTTTCAGGTTCTGTAGGCTTGCTCACATTTGTTGAAAATGAAGCAATAAACAACATAAAGACGGGTAAAAACTTATAAATCATTGAAATTCTGATGGGTTAAATTGACTTGGGGAGCGCCAAAAGTATTAAAAAAAATTTACTCACAAAATTTATTATTCTTAAAATGAGGTATTTAACAAAAATAACCGTTTCTTAAAATTAATGTAACAGAGATACTAACGGAAAAAATTCAAAAATATTGTAAAGTAATTGTGTATCTATATTTTATGGCTATTTTTGTTACTCCAAACAAGCACTAATGGGCAAGCCGCTTTTATTGATTTTATTCTTTTTCTCAATCATTTTTACTTTTGATGCTTACGGTCAAAGAAAAAATTTGCAGACAAAATCAATTTCTGAAAGCATTACCATTGATGGAAAATTAAACGAATCCATCTGGAATAGTGCCACTGTTGCTACCGATTTCTTAATGCTCGAGCCTGACAATGGAAGGCCAATAAGCTCCGAAAAAAAAACCGACGTCCGTATACTTTACAACAATGATGCCATTTATGTAGCCGCATTGCTCTATGACGACGACCCTAAAAAAATCCTGAAAGAAATGACCCAAAGAGATAATTTTGGGACAGCAGATCATTTTGGAATCTTTATCAACGGATTTAATGACGGCCAGCAAGATTTTCGATTTTTTGTAAGTGCTTCAGGCGTACAGATGGACTGCCTTGCCACCGAAGGCAACGAGGACTACAGCTGGGATGCTATTTGGGACAGTGAAGTTTCGATAACCGAATTCGGCTGGGTCGTTGAAATGAAAATTCCTTATGCCGCCTTGCGTTTCTCTAATGCCGAAAAGCAGACTTGGGGCGTTAACTTTTACAGAGAAATCAAAAGAGACCGCCAAAAATATACTTGGAACTTGATTGACATGAAAATAGGGGCGACACTTCCGCAAACCGGACAGCTGGAAGGTATTGAAAATATAAAACCTCCTACTCGCCTTTTCTTTATCCCTTATTCTTCTTTTTATGTGGAAAACAGCGAAGAAGGAACCGACAACAAATTCAAAGCTGGAATGGACATCAAATACGGCATCAACGATTCGTTTACGCTGGATGCTATCTTGGTTCCCGACTTCGGTCAGACCAAGTACGACAATGTAGTATTAAATCTTGGTCCTTTTGAACAGCAATTCAATGAAAATCGACCTTTTTTTACAGAAGGAACCGACCTTTTTAACAAAGGAGAATTATTGTACTCTAGAAGAATTGGCGGAAGCCCTTCGGTATACTTATCTTCAACCGACGAAAATATTATTGCCAGTAATCCGTCTTCTGTAAACCTCATCAACGCCGTAAAAGTCTCTGGAAGGACCTCAAAAGGATTAGGAATTGGAGTACTCAATGCTGTTACCGAAAAAACCTATGGCAACTTCAGAAATACCCAAACAAACGAGACAACAAAAGTAGTCGTAGAACCGCTAACCAATTATAATATCCTGGTTTTAGACCAACGGTTCAACCAAAATTCGTCGGTTGCGCTTGTCAACACGAATGTAACACGCAATGGAGAATTCCGCGATGCGAACGTATCTGCCATAGTTTACGACCTAAATACTAAGAACAACAAATTCAACCTTACGGGTGATTTCAAATACAGTTACATCAACGAATATGGAGATAATGACAATCAAGAAGGCATCAATACAGCAATACAGATTGGAAAAAAAGGCGGCAAATGGAGGTATAATGCAGGAGGATCGTATGTTTCAAAAAAATACGATGCAAATGATTTGGGAATTACGTTCATAAACAATTTTCATGGTGTTTATACAAACATTGGATACCGAATCTTGAATCCAAATTCTATTTTTAACACTTTCAAGATCAACACAAATTATTATGCCGAGTTTCAAAATACAACAGGCCGATTGCAGAAAGGAGAAATAAACATTGATTTTAACTCAACCAGCAGAAAAAACGACTATTATGCATTAGCAGTCTATATCAATCCGCTAGAAACCTATGATTTCTACGAGTCGAGGGTAGACGGACGATATGTAAATATCCCGAAGAACATTTATTCTTCAATTTATTTCTCGTCGAATTACAACCGAAAATTTGCTCTAGACATAACACCTTATTGCACGATAACAAGCGAAAAAAATCGTGCTTCTTACGGCTTAAAAATAGCCCCGCGATACCGATTCAGCAACAGACTGCTGATGAATTACATGATTGAGATTTACAACCAAAACAGTGACAGAGGCTGGGTTGCCTTTGACAATGACGACATTATTTTTGCAGAACGAGACCGAAGAACACTGACCAATGAGCTTGGGTTGAAATACGCAATGAATCCGAAAATGACTTTAAACCTAGCGGCTAGGCATTACTGGTCTTATGCAGAAAATAACCAATATTTAACACTTCAAAACGACGGAACGTTAGCATCAAATAGTACATTTACAGTAAATAAAAATTCGAATTTCAGCACTTGGAATTTTGACCTTTCCTATTCGTGGTGGTTTGCTCCCGGAAGCCAGATTTCTGTACTTTACAGAAACAACGCAACCGACTTTAGGACAGAAATCGACAGAAGGCTAGGAAATAATTTCAAGAATCTTTTTGACAACAACCTGAACAATATCTTCTCGATCAGCATCAGATATTTTATTGACTACAATTCGATTAAAAATAAATTTTAGATGAACAAGAAAGTAATCCTAATGATTTTGGATGGCTGGGGCAAATCTCCAGATCCGAAAGTTTCTGCAATTGACAATGCGAACACGCCTTTTATAGACAGCTTATATACACGATATGCAAACGCTCAACTACGAACGGACGGACTGAATGTAGGTCTACCAGAAGGCCAAATGGGAAATTCAGAAGTTGGACACATGAATCTTGGAGCAGGAAGAATTATCTATCAAGATTTGGCAAAAATAAATCTTGCTGTTGAAAATAAAACACTGGAACAAGAAAAAACATTGGTTGAAGCTTTCCAATACGCAAAACAAAACAACAAAAAAATACATCTTTTGGGCCTAGTTTCTGATGGCGGCGTTCACTCCCACATCAATCACCTAAAAGGTCTGATTGATGCTACGCAAGATTTCGGGCTAGAAAATGTTTTTGTACATGCCTTTACCGATGGAAGAGATGTCGATCCAAAATCTGGAATATTCTTCATTTCGGCTTTAGAGAAACATATCGAAAATACGTCTGTAAAATTGGCCTCGATAATCGGACGCTATTACGCTATGGACCGCGACAGGCGTTGGGAAAGAGTAAAACGCGCTTACGACTTATTGGTCAACGGAATTGGAACTCATTCTCAAAATGCTGTCAGCAGCCTCCATAACAATTATGAAAAAAATATAACCGACGAGTTTATCGAGCCTATAGTAATGGTCGATCAAAACGATAATCCTGTCGCAACAATCCAAAATGATGATGTCGTGATATTTTTCAATTTCAGGACAGACCGTGGAAGACAGTTGACTGAAGTTCTTACGCAGTTTGACTGTCATGAGCAAAACATGCACAAGCTGAACTTGTATTATGTTACGATGACCAACTATGATGATAGTTTTGTCGGAATGCATGTCATTTACGACAAAGATAATATCACCGAAACGCTTGGCGAAGTTTTAGAAAAGAACCATAAAAAACAGATCCGAATTGCGGAGACCGAAAAATATCCTCATGTGACATTTTTCTTCTCAGGAGGAAGAGAAGCTCCTTTTGTTGGTGAGACTCGAATCTTAAAAAATTCTCCAAAAGTTGCGACTTACGACTTGAAACCCGAAATGAGTGCTTATGAACTAGCAGATGCATTGGTTCCAGAATTAGAAAAAGAAGAAGTAGATTTTGTATGCCTAAATTTTGCCAACGGTGATATGGTCGGCCACACAGGTGTTATGGAAGCAGCTATAAAAGCTTGTGAAGCCGTTGACAAATGTGCTGAAAAAGTAATTACTGCCGCTTTGGAGCACAATTACACGACCATTGTTATAGCTGATCATGGAAATTGCGAGACGATGATTAACCCAGATGGAAGTCCAAATACGGCACATACGACAAATCCGGTTCCGATTATTTTAGTCGATAAAGAATTAAAACATATCAGCAATGGTGTTTTGGGAGACATTGCCCCAACCATCCTTGATCTGATGGGCATCAAAAAGCCAGAAGCAATGACACAGCACTCCTTGCTCTAATCAATTGCAAATAAGACATCTATACTAAAACAGCAAAATTTCATCTAAAAAATGAAGTTCTTGCTGTTTTTCTTTTGACATCAATTGTTAATTAACAGATTTACAGCAGAATATTGTTACATATTATTATCAATTAAAAATAAACTGACTATTTTCGCGTTGAAAACATTTAAATTTCACAACGTTGTTTCTTTTTTAATATGACATCATTGAACAGAACACTACTCTTCATTTTTCTTATTTTAGCAGAAATCGCCTATTCACAAGGCGGAGCTTCTTCTTGCGCAGAACTGCAAGCTAATTTTGAGCAATACCAATCTTGCGCAACAAGCATTCCTTTTGAAAACTCGACCAATAATATTAGTGGTGAGGTTTTTAATACCACCTGTATCGGGGAACCTTTTCAAGGTCCGACTTGGTTTTTCATGAAAATTAAGACGAGCGGTGATATCTTTTTACAAATTTCTCAAGTTGACAATTTCGGAATTCCTTCCGATGTAGATTTTGTCTTATGGGGACCGTTCAATAATTTGAATAATATCTGCAGCCAATTGGACTTATCGAAAGAAGTCGATTGTAGCTGGCTGCCAGATGGAACCGAAAATGTAGCCTTACCGAATGCAGTTGCCGGGCAATTATACATCCTTTTAGTAGACAATTATTCTAACACGCCAGGCCAGATAACCATTACCCAAACTGGAGGCGACGGAAGTTCTGACTGCAGCTTTCTTTCTTCGGTCAAGATAAAAGACAATGCCGGAAATGATATCACG
The DNA here is from genome assembly GCF_003634455.1 of Flavobacterium endophyticum. GTDB lineage: Bacteria > Bacteroidota > Bacteroidia > Flavobacteriales > Flavobacteriaceae > Flavobacterium > Flavobacterium endophyticum. The sequence goes on from NZ_RBLC01000001.1 coordinate 927,559, forward strand.
CAGTTCAATTATTGCCAGCCTGCGACTAAAGACCTTGTTGCTACTATCGATGTCACAGATTTTCCTGGAAATGTCGCTGATTTACGATTTAACTACAAATGGTATAAAGACGGAATCTTGATTTCGACCTTAGCAAATTCGCTTTCTAGCACTAATATCTTAACCGTTTCGGAAAGCGGCACCTATAAAGTCGAAACAACAGCTTACGACAGCACAGATCCAACAGTAGACCTCAATACGCTAGAAGTAAGCGATGCCGAAATTACGCTGAAATTCTTTATTGCTCCAAACATGACATTGCAAAACACCAATACGCAATGCTTGAGCAGTACACCCGTTTTGCAAACGGTTGACAATAATACGGTTGTTCAGACTTATACCTATGAATGGTTCCGAAATGGAGCTTCTATTACTGGAGCTATCGGCTCTACCTTTACTCCTACTTTGGCAGGAAATTATTTTGTGAGAATTTCAAATGACGGCTGTTCTCCTGTTGATTCAAATGTGATTACTATTTATGAATCCCCTCAAGTTTCGATATCAGACAATCAGACCATCTGTGAGAATACTACTTACCAAATAACATCGGTTATTGCAAACAGCGCCAATCTTACAAGTATGACGTATCAGTGGTACAAAGACGGCAATCCGATTGCTGGGGCTACTTCAGCAACCTATACTGTTTCTGTTGCAAATCAAAATCCGAATACGACTTCTGCCTATGTTTTAGAAGTTACGGAACAAGGATTATGCATGACCGCTTCGAATTCAGTATCCATAACAATGAATGCGAAGCCAAGCTTAAGCACGACTCCTGTTCTGCTCCAGCAATGCGATTATATTTCACCAAATAATGACGGAATCGCTACCGTAAACCTGACTCAAGCCTACAACAGCATCACGAACGGAGCTACTGGATTGACCTTAAGCTACTTTTTAGATGCAGGACTGACACAGCCTATAACCAATCCTAATGTATTTACAAATACACTTCCATTTGCCCAAAATATTTACGTTACAGGAGTATATCCTGCTCAAACGCCAATATGCACATCGAATGTAGCAATTATCAATCTGGTCATAAACCCGACAAGCGTTGCGGCCTATACCAATAGGGCTCCTGTATGTCCTGAATTAAACACGAACTACGGGCTGATTGATTTTGATTCGCAAAGAACTATCATAAAAAATACGTTCTTCCCTACAACCAATGTTAATATTGCTTTTTACAGTAATGAAATTGATGCCTCTATCGAAGCAAATGAGCTGACAAATTCATCGCAACTACCAATAGGAATTTCAACCATCTATACCAGAGTAGAAACAAATAACAATTGCGCAGGAATCGGGACTTTTACGCTTGAAGTATATAGCACCCCTGCTCGAAATGTAATAACACCTATCAATGCTTGCCAAACAGAAACCATAGTTTTGTCTAGCAAAGACATTGAAATACTGACAGGACAGAATCCTACAGTAAGCGTTACCTATTTCAACACATTTGATAATGCTCGAGACAATGTCAGCGCTATAAACAAAAACACGCCTCTGCCATTAACTGTAGGAACCAAAACAATCTTTGTGAGATTATTTGATACAGCAACACAATGTTTCTCCATAGCCGATTTCAATATAAACGTATTTGCAAATCCAGTAATAACTGCTCCTGATCCGATTACAATGTGCGGTACAACAACAGCCGATTTCAATCTTGACGGAAGAATTACACAGATTACTTCGGGCAATACTAACTATCAGGTATTCTTTTATGAAACACTAGCCGACTTAGCAACAGATACTCGTATACCTGTCACAAACGCCTACAATTCGGCCTCAAAAACAATCTATATAAAAGTTATTGATCCTACAAACAATGGCTGTTCATCAACAACTTCATTGCAATTGAGAGTTGTGGGAAGTCCTGGCAATACTGTCAATCCTGATATCCTTCAAGCGTGTGATGATAGCGGATTTTATAGTTTCGACTTGACCCAAAGACAAGGCCAGATGGCAGGAACGACTCCTTTGAATACGATTCAATTCCGATACTATACGGATGAGACGGAAGCCTTGGCCAACTCCAATACTACTATTTCTGTGCCTAGTGCTTTCACTAACAGAACAGCAGGCTATCAAAAAATTTATGTGCGATTGAACAGCACCGTAAACATTGACAGCGAGAGCGGAATCGCTTGTTTCAGGATATTCGAATTAGAATTGTTCGTAAGGCCGTTACCTGCAAATAATCTTCAGCCGCAACCCTACAGAATCTGTATCGACATTCAGAACAATGTGATCAATCCGGCATTTATCGATACGCAACTATCAGAAACCGACTATGATTTTGTCTGGTATAATGGATCAGACGCGAATCCATCAAACGAAATTTCGTCTGAAACAACAAGCACTTTTTCTACATCAATACCCGGAAATTATTCTGTTAAAATCACGAATACAACCAACACGGCGCTCTGCTCTAGAATAATAAATTTCACGGTAAGGAACACATTAATTCCTTTTTCAATCCTAGGAGATCCAGCGGAGCAGATTACTTTCGAATCGGATAGTAAGGTGACTGCAATTGTTACGCCGCAATCGCCCGATTTTCAATACATGATCGATGACAACGGCTGGCAAGACAGCAATGTATTCCATAATATCAAAGAAGGCATCCATATTCTGAAAGTCAGAAACCGTTTTGGCTGTGGTGAAATCAGCACACGAATCGTAATCGTCGATTACCCTAAATACTTTACACCAAATGGTGACGGATTTAACGATACCTGGAACATCGGCGGAAGGACTTCGCTAGACATTTCCAACATCTATATTTTTGACCGTTATGGTAAAATCTTGACAGACCTTCGCGTAAATGGCATCGGCTGGGACGGTATGCATAACGGACATCCGCTTCCATCAGATGATTACTGGTTCAAAATACTTTACGAAAAAGACGGAGTAAAAAAAGAATTCAAGAGCCACTTTACCTTGAAAAGATAAAACCACAAAAAGCTGTCTCTTATAGAGGCAGCTTTTTTATTTGGCCTAATTCGCATAAAAATAGTACTTTTGCAAACTGATAAATTCCAATTTATGATTATCCAAAAAACTAGAGAAGAAATTGAATTGATGCGTGAAAGTGCTCTTTTAGTTTCAAAGACATTAGGCATGATTGCCGCAGAAATCAAGCCCGGAATCACGACTTTGCATCTGGACAAATTAGCAGAAGAATTTATTCGCGACCATGATGCTGTTCCAGGTTTTTTGGGTCTTTATGGCTGTCCGTCTTCCATCTTGACTAGCGTTAACGATCAAGTTGTTCACGGCTTGCCGACAAATACTATAATTGAAGAAGGCGATATTGTTTCTGTGGATTGTGGTGTTTTAAAGAATGAATATTATGGCGACCATGCCTATACTTTTGAAATTGGTGACGTGGCTCCAGAAACTAAAAAACTGCTTCAAGTTACCAAAGAATCACTGTATGTAGGAATAAGAGAATTCAAGATGGGAAACCGTGTTGAAGACGTAGGAAATGCTATCCAAAAATATACCGAAGCTCATGGTTATGGAGTAGTTCGCGAATTGGTAGGACACGGTCTTGGCAAAAAAATGCACGAAGATCCAGAAATGCCGAATTACGGAAAACGCGGACGCGGAAAATTATTTGTAGAAGGAATGGTCGTGGCTATCGAGCCAATGATCAATCTGGGCACAAAAAATATCAAACAGCTAAAAGACGGCTGGACAATCGTTACTGCCGATAGAAAACCGAGTGCCCATTTCGAGCATGACGTGGCTTTGGTCAACGGAAAACCAGAACTACTTTCGACCTTTTCTTATATCTACAAAGCATTAGGAATTGAAAGCAATGAAGAAAACGAATTCAGAAGTCAGCCTTTGGTACTTTCCTAATGAAAAAAATTTTCAGATTTGTCTTAAATACGATTCCGAGGCCGATATTAATTCGCCTCAGCTATGTTATACGCCCTGTCCTTGCCTTTGCTTTAAAAGGAAAAAAATATACGGATCCGATTGACGGACGAAGCTTCAAAAAGTTTCTACCGTATGGCTATGGGACGCAGCGAAACAATGTACTTTCCCCAAGCACTTTATCTTTAGAAAGGCATCGTCTGCTTTGGCTATATTTAAAAAACGAAACTGATTTTTTTACGGCTCCGAAAAAAGTACTGCATTTTGCTCCAGAACAGGCATTTTATAAAATCTTCAGAAATCAAAAAAATCTGGATTATACGACAACCGACTTGCTGTCGCCATTGGCCGATGTAAAAGCAGACATCTGTAATTTGCCTTTTGAAGATAATTCATACGATGTCATTTTGTGCAACCACGTTTTGGAACATATCCCAGACGACACCAAAGCCATACAAGAATTATACAGGGTATTAAAACCTGGCGGAATGGGGATTTTTCAAATTCCGCAAGACCTAAAAAGAGAAACTACTTTTGAAGACAATTCGATTACTGATCAAAAAGAGCGTGCTAAAATTTTCGGACAATACGACCACGTTCGCGTGTACGGAAGGGATTATTTCGATAAACTAAGAAGCATTGGCTTTACCGTTGTCGAAGAAGATTATACTAAAAAATTAGGCTCCGAGCTCGTAGAACAGTATTGTTTAGCCAACGGAGAAATCATTCCGGTCTGCTATAAATAACGAAATTTAAAATAAAAAAGCCTGATGAAATTCATCAGGCTTTTTACATTCTTGCTTATTTCTGATTAGCTTTTTTCTGGCATCAAGATACCTACTACCTTATCTTTTGTAAGATACTTTTTAGCTACGTCTTGGATGTCTTTCGCCGTGATAGCATTGATTTTCTCCTCCACTTTCAAGATATCTTCTGGACTTGTCCCATTCGTGTAAGAACGGTTGAAATTTGTCAGCCAATACCTATTTTCTTTGATGTCTTTTTTATAATCCAACAATTCGGCTTCTTTGAATTTCGTAACATCAGCAGCTTGAGGACCGTTGTCGATTATTTTCTGCAACTCTCTCAAAGCCGAAGCTGTCAATTTCTCTGCATTGTCTGGACCGCAAGGGAAACCAATCGTAAAGTTATAAGCTCCGTTTGGCACTTTGCTCATGCTTCCTCTAGCGCTGATTCCATAAACACCGCTTTCGTTTTCTCTTAGCTCTTCAATCAGTTTGATTGTCAACACTTCGCCAAGAGCCTGCATTGCCAAGGCTTCTTTTGGGCTGTATTGCGCATCGCCATAGAACATAATCGAAACTGTACTTTTGGGATCTGTACCTTTGTTTACGATTTTCTTATGTTCACCTTTAAGCATTCTGTAGCCTAAGTCGATTGCTTTTTCTTTCTTGTCGCTAGATGGCAAAGCCGCTAAATATTTAGCTGAATATTCTTCGATTTTTTTATCATCGATGTTTCCTACAAAGAAAAATTCGAAATCGGCTGCATTCGCAAAACGCTCTTTATATTTATTGTACGCTACTTGATAATCTGTAAATTCCCATGCTTTTTCATCAGGAATCATTCCAAAGAATCTAGGATTTTCTTTAAGCAAATAGCCATATAATTCTTGCTGGAAATAGAATCCTGGCTGCGATGCCATGTTTTTGAAAAAACCTGATTGTTTTTGCTTGTAACCTTCAAAAGCATCTTTGTCAAAATTCAAGTCGGTGATATACCCAACCGTCATCTGGAATAGGTATTCCAAATCTTTTGGCGTAGCGCTTCCTCTAAGACCTTCTGTGGTATTACCGATGTATGGATTTACGCTGGCTACTTTCCCAGACATGAATTTGTTGATATCATTCTCTTTTAATCCAGAGAAACCAGCCTGAGTCAAGCCTCCGTTGGCAAACTGTACTTTTTTAAGCTCTTCATTCGAATACAAGTTCGTACCTCCAAAGCTGATAGCTTCCATCAAGATTTCGTCGTTTTTGAAGTCGGTTTTCTTATAAGTCACTTTTGCTCCGTTAGAAAGGAATAAAGTTGTCGTTCCTATTTTGTCGTTTTTCTCTTTTTTTACGATGCTTCCCGGTTTTAGTTCCTTTCTCAAAAGGCTAGAAGCAATTTCTGTATCTTTATAAGGAGTAATGTCAGCGTCGTTTACTTTTAAAGTATTTAACACTTCTTGTTCCGTCGGTTTTTTCAATCCGTCTTTTTCAGGACCTGTAAGGATTACGACTCTATTGTCTTCTTTGATATAATCTTTAACCAGACCATTTACATCTTTCAGTTCAATCCCTGGCAATATTTTTTTCATGGCATTAAATGTCCACTCAATTCCAGGTGTCGGTTCTTTTTCTAGGAAATGCGACTGATATTCTCCTACAAATTCTCTAGAATCTGTTTTATCTCTGTCGTTATACGCAGACTCTGTATTCGCTAAAAATTCAGATTTTGCTCTATCTAGCTCGCCTTGCGTAAAACCGTATTTTTTTGCTCTTTCGTTTTCTGTAACCAACACTTTTAAAGCTTCCAATTGCTTGTCTTCTTGCGACATTGCAAATGATTGGTATGCTTCTTTTGTTCGGGCCCACGTGCCTCCATGATACGAATAGCCATAGGTAAATGGCGGAGTTGGTGAGTTGGTAAGCTCGTTCAATCTGTTGTTGATCATTGTAGAATACAATCCTTCAACTAAAGATTTTCTAAAATCATTGACATTTACAATAGGTTTTGGCGTATCGTAGTCTTTATAAACCAACTGAACTTGCGCTGCCGAAGCTTCTTTATCGCTTTCAACGGCTACAAAAGTTTCTTTGTGATTAGGAACGTCATACACTTTTCTAGGTCTTTCGTTTTTAGGATTTTTATACGAAGCGAAATGCTCCTTAATTTTTTTCTCCATAGCCGCCACATCGATGTCTCCAACCACGATAACGCTCATCAAGTTTGGACGGTACCAATCTTTATAGAAACTTACCAGCTTATCATACTTGAAGTTTTCAAGGATTTCTTTCTTACCGATTGGAAGACGTTCCGCATAATGCGAGTTGTACATCATTTTCGGCATATAGCGTCCCATCATTCTTTTACCCGCTCCTAAACCGATACGGTATTCTTCTAAAACAACACCACGTTCTTTGTCAATTTCTTCTGGAGTAAGAACAGCATTGAAAGCCCAATCTTCGATAATTTGGAACCCTTTTTCTAGTTTTTCAGGATCATCAGATGGAATCGGAAGAAAATAAACGGTTTCGTCAAAACTGGTGTAAGCATTTAAATGCTGTCCGAACTTAACGCCGATACTCTGCAGATAGTCTACCAATTTATTTTTTGGGAAACGCTTTGTTCCGTTAAAACACATATGTTCCATGAAATGCGCAAGACCTTGCTGGTCGTCGTTTTCAAGGATAGAACCGGCATTAATGACAAGCCTTAAATCTACTTTGTTTTCAGGCTTTGCATTTTTTTTGATGTAGTACGTCAATCCGTTCTCCAATTTTCCTGTTTTCACAGTGGAGTCAAAAGGAACGGGACTGTCGCCTTTAAGTTCTTGTGCAAAAATCGACATCGGAAATGCCAGTAAAAGCACAAATAGTTTGTTGTAATGTTTCATTTGGTTGCTATTTTTGTTGTTATAAAACTAAAGTTATAACTACAAATAAAACTATTTATTATAAAACATTTAACAGAAAATACGCACCTTTTTCTTATCTTATTAAAATTATTTTAATTATTCCTTAACACCCTCAATGTTTGGCATAATTCTCGTACAATTTATTATCATTATATTTGTTATTATAAATCCGATAAAATCTACTTTAAAGATGAATAAGAATTATTTTATTGTTTTGCTGGCCTGCTTATTTTGTAGCGTAAGTAAAGCACAAGTCCAAACAGAAATTGCTCCTCCTTTCAATATAAAAACAGTTTCATTTGTTCAAAACGGACAAAATGTAATTCCAATATTCAGTCTTCAAGATGGATTTCAGCTTCAATTTGATGATTTATACGGCAATGAGGCCAACTATTATTATGAGATCGTTCACTGTGACTATAATTGGACGCCTTCTCAACTTGTAAAAAGCGAGTATATCCAAGGATTCGACAACCAAAGAATTCAAGATTATGAAAATTCTTTTAATACGTTGCAACTTTACTCTCACTACAGATTGTCCTTCCCAAATAAATTCACGCAGTTTAGAGTGAGCGGCAATTACATGATCAAAATTTTAAACGAAGACAAAGATGTCGTCTTTTCCAGAAAACTCATTTTATATGAAGATCTGGTTTCTGTTCCATTACAGATCAAAAGAGCCAGAGATGTCCGCGATATCAATTATATGCACAATTTAGATTTCGCAGTAAAGTCGAATGCCATCACTTTTGTCAATCCGTTGCAAAGCGTAAAAGTCATGCTTTTGCAGAACGGGCAGTTTAACGAGGCTACCTACAATATCAAACCGCAATACACAATCGGTAATGACCTGATTTATAAATACGATAAAGAGACCCAGTTTTGGGGAGGTAACGAATTTTTATATTTTGACAATAAGGAAATCCGATCGCCGGTAAACAACATCAGTTATGTACAAGCAAAAGATTTGTACGAGCCGCACCTTTATGTCAACAAAGCAAGAGCGAGCCAAGTGTATACTTTCAATCCTGACGTAAACGGAAACTTCGTGGTCCGTAATCTGAACGCACAAAACAATGAAGTAGAAGCTGATTACGCTTGGGTATTTTTCACGTTAGACGCACCTAATTATTTCGGAAAGAACAGTATATACATCAATGGCATGTTTAACAATTATGCCTTGAATGATGAAAATCGTATGGATTTTAATACAAAAACAGGATTGTATGAAAAAGCAATTGTTATCAAGCAAGGCTTTACGAACTTCCAGTATGTCATTGCAGACAAAACTGGCAAGATTGATCATGCCAATGCAATTGACGGAAATTTTTACCAAACGGAGAACAACTATCAGGTAATTGTTTATTACAGAGGCATGAATGAAAGGTATGATAAAGTAATCGGAAGAGGAATCGCTAATTCTGAAAACATTATCAACTAAAATGCTAAAAAACTGTTTTTAAAACCATTAAGCAAAATTTAATAGCAAAAGCAGCCATCCAATAGTATAAATTTGTAATTTTGAAACATTATTAGCAATTTATGGTTACGCAAATAACTCGAGGCATTAAAATTTCTGTCCTGACTAGTTTTGAAGGAACGTACTTCAAGAACTACAAAATTCACTTTGCCTTTAGTTATGAAATCACGATTGAAAACCATAGCAAAGATTCTGTACAGCTCATGTCCCGCCACTGGGAAATTTTTGATTCTTTAAATAACAAAGAATTTGTCGATGGCGAAGGTGTGATCGGCAAAAAGCCTGTATTAAAACCAGGAGAATCCCATACGTATAGCTCTGGCTGTCTTCTTTCATCGCCTTTTGGCGCTATGAAAGGCTATTTCAACATGATCAATTTTACATCGACAAGAAACTTTAGAGTGATTGTTCCTACTTTCAGATTAAGCGCTCCTTTTGCGTTGAATTAATCTTAAAAATTCTAGCCATTTCATCTTGCTTAGTCGGCATAAGCTGTTTCATTCAATAAGAATTACATTATTGTTATTGAAATGGTAATTCTTTCTATAATCCCTATTCATTTCGTATCTTTGCCACGCAAAAATTTGATATTATTAAATATAAAAACAAATCAGTATGCCAAAAGGAATTTACAATGTTCCGAGAGCTATTAACGAACCTGTTAAGTCGTATGCTCCAGGAAGTCCAGAAAGAGAACAAGTTTTAAAAACGTATAAAGAATTATATAATTCAACTGTCGATATCCCTTTATTTATCGGTGATGAAGAAATCAAAACGGGAGATACAAAAAGATTATTTCCGCCGTTTGACCATCAGCATAATTTAGGTCAATACCATCAAGCGGACAAGCCTTTGGTAGAAAAAGCGATTTCATCTGCTTTGAAAGCTCGTGAAAAATGGGCTACCATGCCATGGGAACATAGAGCGGCGATATTTTTAAAAGCAGCTGAATTATTAGCTGGACCTTATCGCGCTAAGATCAATGCTGCAACTATGATTGCTCAAGGAAAAACGGTTCACCAAGCAGAAATTGATTCGGCTTGCGAATTTATCGATTTCTTGCGTTTCAACGTACAGTTCATGACGGAAATCTATGCACAACAGCCTGTTTCTTCTGAAGGAATCTGGAACCGCTTAGAGCACCGTCCGTTAGAAGGTTTTGTGTATGCAGTTACTCCTTTTAACTTTACTGCTATTGCCGGAAACTTGCCATCTTGCGTTGCCTTGATGGGTAATGTTGTGGTTTGGAAACCTTCTGCAACTCAAGTATATTCTGCGAATGTGATTATGGAAGTTTTCCAAAAAGCGGGATTGCCAAAAGGCGTTATCAATATGGTCAATGGAGATTCTGCCATGATTACAGATACGTTATTGGAAAGCCCAGATTTTGCCGGAATCCACTTTACAGGCTCAACTGGAGTTTTCAACAGTATGTGGGCAAAAATCGGACAGAACATCAGCAAATACAAAACCTACCCAAGAATCGTCGGAGAAACTGGAGGAAAAGATTTCGTTTGGGCACATCCGTCATCCAATCCGATTGAAGTAGCTACTGCCCTGTCTCGCGGTGCTTTTGAATACCAAGGACAAAAATGTTCAGCAGCTTCAAGAGCCTATATTCCTGCTTCTATCTGGGGTCCTGTAAAAGAACGCGTTGTAGCCGACATCAAATCGTTTAAAATGGGTTCACCAGAAGATACTTCAAACTTTGTTTCTGCCGTAATTACAGAAGCATCATTTGATAAATTAGCGAAAGCAATTGACGATGCAAAAGCCTCTTCAGAAGCAGAAGTTATTGTGGGCGGCGGTTATGACAAATTAAAAGGATGGTTTATCGAGCCTACGATTATCGTTACTACAAATCCGAAATACGACACAATGTCGACCGAATTATTCGGTCCTGTCTTGACAATATATGTTTACGAAGATGCCAAATGGGAAGAATCGTTAAAATTAGTTGACGAGACTTCAATTTATGCTTTGACAGGTGCCATCTTCTCTCAAGACCGCTACGCTATTGACTTTGCTGCAAAAGCTTTGGTTAATGCTGCCGGAAACTTCTACATCAACGACAAGCCGACTGGAGCTGTAGTTGGCCAACAGCCATTTGGTGGCGCAAGAGCTTCGGGAACGAATGATAAAGCAGGCTCTATCCTGAATTTGCTTCGTTGGGTTTCTCCAAGAACCATCAAAGAAACTTTTATTCCTGCAACGGATTATAGATATCCTTTTCTTGGAGAATAAATAAGTCATAAAGTTTGAAAGTCGAAAGCTGTAAAGACTTTTGATTGTAAATAAAAAAAGCCGAATCTAGATTTAGATTCGGCTTTTTACTTTATGAATTTAAACTTTTACACTTTAAACTTCAACGGTAAATGAACCACCTTTTTAGTCTCGAAAAATTCATTATCGAAAAAATCGGCAATGTTGTATTCTGTGGCTTTTGGAAAATCTTTCAACTCTTCGGTCAGGTCGCCTCCTTTGAGGTATAAGATTCCATTTTTGAGTTCGTGTTTTTGCTGTTTTTTGATTTTTGATTTTACCCAAGACACGAAATCAGGCATATTAGTCACGGCGCGGCTTACGATGAAATCAAAATCGCCTTTGACATTTTCGGCACGAATCTGTTCGGCTTTTACATTTTTCAGCTCTAAAGCCTCGGCAACAGCCTGAACCACTTTTATCTTTTTTGCAATAACATCAATCAGGTAAAATCGAGTTTCAGGAAACAAAATAGCGAGCGGAATTCCAGGAAAGCCACCGCCAGTCCCTACATCCAAGACATAAGTCCCAGGCTCAAATCCTTGAATTTTTGCAATTGCCAGTGAATGAAGCACATGTTTCGTATATAATTCATCGATATCCTTGCGAGAAATAACGTTGATTTTAGCGTTCCAATCATGATATAATTCCTCTAATTTCTGAAACTGTTGCTTCTGAATATCAGACAGATTAGGGAAATATTTTAGAATTTCTTCCATTTTAAAAATTTTCACAAAAGTAATCATTTTCAAATTGAAATTTTTTAGGTTTTTATCCGTTTACATTATTAAGAATATTTACCTTTGAAAACTTATTTTGATTAATTATAAATTATATATGAATACCACAATTCCAACATTTTCCAAACAAGACAGCCTGAAATTCTTCAGGACTCTAAATACGCGTGTCAATAATTATTTCAAGGAAAATAATATCAAGAAGACAGGGAACTGGAAATTGCATCTAAAAGCAGTCGTAATGTTTACGATTTTCCTGACGCCTTATTTCTTGATCCTGACTTTAGACATGCCGTTTTGGGTAATGTTACTTTTGTCTATCGTAATCGGCATTGGAATGGCAGGCGTCGGAATGAATGTAATGCATGACGGAAACCATGGTTCTTACTCCAACAAATCATGGCTGAATAAGTTCATGGGAGGCAGCATTTATATCTTGGCCGGAAATGTTTACAACTGGCAAGTACAGCATAATGTACTTCACCACACCTACACTAACATTCACGGACATGATGAAGATTTAGATGCTGGACGAATTATCCGATTTACACAAGAAGCAAAATGGCACAAATTCCATAAATTCCAACACTATTACTCCGTTTTTCTTTACGGATTATTGACTTTCAACTGGGCAATCACAACCGATTTCAAACAGATGAAAAGCTACCTAAAAAGAAAACTTTCTTACGGAGAACCGCAAAGTCCGGCTAAATTATGGACCGTTTTAGTTATTACGAAAATCATCTACGTTTCGATCTGGCTGGTACTTCCTATGATTTTAGGAATTACATGGTGGAAAGTAGTCCTAGGATTTTTGGTAATGCACTACACTGCAGGTTTGATATTGAGCATCGTTTTCCAATTGGCGCACGTTGTTGATGAAACGACAAACCCTGTTCCGAATGAAGAAGGAGAAATAGAAAATACTTGGGCCATTCACCAATTGTATACTACAGCGAATTTCGCTCCAAAAAATAAGATTGTCAACTGGTTTACTGGAGGATTGAATCATCAGATCGAGCATCATATTTTTCCTCACATCAGCCATGTCCATTATGGAAAAATTGCTGAAATCGTAAAACAGACAGCAAAAGAGTGCAATCTTCCTTATCATGAATTTAAGACAATGCGCAGCGCAGTTGTAGCTCATTTCAAGCATCTGAAAGAATTAGGGCAAAATCCTGCCATCGCATAATTAACTACAATACACACAAACAACAAGTTTTTCCATGAATCATTTATCGGATAGAATTAACAAATTATCAACTTCACAAACCTTGGCAATGGCGGCATTGGCAAGAGAACTAAAAGCACAAGGAAAAGACATTATCAGCTTAAGCTTAGGAGAACCGGATTTCAACACGCCGGATTTTATCAAAGAAGCCGCAAAAAAAGCAATCGACGAAAACTACAGCACTTATTCACCTGTAGACGGTTATGTAGAGCTAAAAGAAGCCATCTGCAGAAAATTCAAAAGAGACAATAATCTTGACTATACGCCAGCAAACATTGTTGTTTCCACTGGTGCCAAGCAATCTTTATACAATGTCGCACAAGTAATGCTTAATGAGGGCGATGAAGTAATTCTTCCGGCTCCATATTGGGTAAGTTATTACGAAATCATAAAAATGTCAGGTGGTATTCCGGTTGAAGTACCGACTTCTGTAGAAAGCGATTTTAAGATTACGCCAGAACAGTTAGAAAAAGCCATTACGCCAAAAACAAAAATGATCTGGTACAGCTCGCCTTGCAATCCGAGCGGTTCTGTTTACAGCCGTGAAGAATTGACAGCATTGGCGAAAGTATTAGAAAAATATCCCAATATTTTTGTAGTCGCTGACGAAATTTACGAGCATATCAACTTTTCAGGAACATTCTGCAGCGTTGCTTCTATCCCAGGAATGTTTGACAGAACTGTAACGGTAAACGGTGTTGCTAAAGCTTTCGCCATGACAGGTTGGAGAATCGGTTACATCGGCGCTCCAGAATTCATCGCAAAAGCCTGTACAAAAATGCAAGGACAAGTAACCAGCGGTGCCAATTCAATCGCGCAAAGAGCTACAATTACTGCTGTTGATGCCGACCCAAGCGTATTAAACGATATGGTGGCTGCTTTTAAAGGCCGTAGAGATTTAGTTGTTGGATTGATTAAAGACATTCCTGGATTGAAACTCAATGTTCCAGAAGGTGCTTTTTATGTTTTCCCTGATGTTTCTTCCTATTTCGGAAAAACATTAAGAGGAACTGAAATCAAAAATGCAGATGACTTTTCTATGTATCTTTTGGCAGAAGCAAATGTTGCTACTGTAACAGGAGATGCTTTCGGAAATCCGAACTGTATTCGCTTCTCTTACGCAACAAGTGAAGAATTGCTGACAGAAGCCTTACGAAGAATCAAAGAAGCTTTAGCTTAAAACAAATACGCCTCAAGGAAACTTGGGGCTTTTTTAATCTACAACTCCAACCCTGTCAGAATTTAAAACTCTGACAGGGGTATATAAAAAGATACGAATGTCAAAAATACTATTACTCGGTTCCGGAGAATTAGGAAAAGAATTTACAATCGCCGCACAACGCATCGGACAGACCATAATTGCTGTCGATAGTTATGAAAATGCTCCTGCCATGCAGGTTGCTCATAGTTTTGAAGTCATCAACATGCTGGATGGCGACGCTTTAGACAAAATCGTCGCAAAGCACCAACCCGACTTTATTGTTCCTGAAATTGAAGCCATCCGTACCGAACGTTTTTACGAGTATGAAAAGCAAGGTATTACCGTGGTTCCTTCTGCGAAAGCGGCGAATTTTACAATGAACCGAAAAGCAATACGCGACTTGGCAGCAAAAGAACTAGGATTAAAAACAGCCAATTACAGATATGCAACCTCATCCGAAGAATTACAAAAAGCAGTAAAAGAAGTCGGAATTCCTTGTGTTGTAAAACCATTAATGTCGTCTTCGGGCAAAGGGCAATCCACAATCAAGATTCCGGATGATATTGAAAAAGCGTGGAATTATGCTGTAGAAGGCTCACGTGGCGATGTCGTGGAAGTCATCGTGGAAGCTTTTGTAAAATTCAATTCCGAAATCACCTTACTAACCATAACCCAAAATAACAATCCGACGCTTTTTTGCGCTCCAATCGGACATAGACAAGAACGCGGCGATTACCAAGAAAGTTGGCAACCGGCACGAATTTCGGACAAAGATTTATTTGAAGCGCAAGACATGGCTGAAAAAGTAACCGAAGCTTTAGGCGGCGCCGGGCTTTTTGGTGTAGAATTTTTCTTGGCTGATGACGGCGTCTACTTCTCGGAACTATCTCCAAGACCACACGATACTGGAATGGTAACTTTGGCTGGAACGCAAAATTTCAACGAATTCGAATTGCATCTGCGTGCCATCTTAAGCTTGCCTATTTTTGAAATAAAACTCGAAAAGGCAGGTGCTAGTGCCGTAATTCTGGCTTCAAAAGAAGGTTCTAATCCGAATTATGAAGGTTTGGAAAAAATTGCTGGTCTTGCTAAAACAGATTTCAGAATCTTTGGCAAGCCGACAACAAGACCGTATCGCAGAATGGCTGTCGCACTGACCAACGACACTTTAGACACTCCTATTGAAGAAATAGTTGAAAGAGCACAAAATGCTGCTAGATTAGTAACCATAAAATAATCGAGATATGAAAAACATAATTGCAATTGCCTTCTTGTTTTTGGCTTTCTCAGCGAATGCACAAGACTCAAAATCAAAACAGAAAAAAACAGGGCCAAAACCACAAATAGTTGAAGCTTCATGCGGCCAATGCCAATTCGGAATGAAAGGACATGGCTGTGATTTGGCGGTACGAATTGACGGAAAGCCTTATTTTGTAGACGGCACTGGCATTGACGACCATGGCGATTCTCATGCTGGCGATGGATTTTGCTCCAAAATCAGAAAAACCGAAGTTGTGGGCGAAGTTAAAAATAATCGTTTTGTAGCTACTTCTTTCAAATTACTTCCTGAAAAACCTAAAGGGAAATAGTCCTAAATTATTACATAAAAAAAGCGCTTGAAATTCAAGCGCTTTTTAGTTACATCTTATTTTTTATTTCCGATATTCTTGTTGTCGAAACTCGAGACATCTATTACTTCTTCCAAATCTACATCGAAAGAAATACTGATGGAATCTCCAATTGCCGTTACAGGCAATTCGTTAGACAATTGTGATGATCCTACAAAAATATTCGGATAATCTTTTACGGTAAAATAGTAGAAACTGTTGCCGTTTTTGACATCATTTTCAATTCTTGTCACTATAGTTTTTAAACTTTTCTTGCTAGTTACACTTTCCGGATTGATACCATTATCCGCCATGTTATATACATTTTTATAAGCCATAAGCGTTTCCCGCATTGTATTACCAACGCCAACAATCGTGTAATCGTTTATGGAAACCATGGCAAACATTTTTACCAGACCGCCATCGTCTTTCAAAGTCATTACATAAGTCGGTATGTTGTTAATCACATATGGAATAGGCAACGAAGCATGATATCCTTTTTCTTGGACTTTTCCTTCGGCAGAACTTTGGGCCGCATATTCAGTGGCACCACTTTGCTTGTAATAAGTAGTTTCTTTGGTTCTTGTATCTACCAAAACAAATCCTACAGTCGATTCTTCTTTACCAACAGAAGACAATCCTGTGTACCAATATGATTTATGGTTTTCGCCATACACAAGCGTCAATCCTTCGGTGGTTTGGAGTTTATTTTCATTCGAAAAATTCCAAAATCCATGAACATATTCGCCCCAATCGTTAAGCTGTTCTTCAATAAAACTTATCGGCTGGATTCTATCTACCCAGAGCGGCGTATTATTGATATCGTATTCTTTAATTTCTCCGGTCTGGGCATCAACTGTTAGAACACCTGTCGCGTCATTTCCGGCAAAGCCTATTCTTTTTTTGTATTTGGTAACAATCCAATACGGATTTCCTTTGTCGTCAATCTCAAAATTAAAATCTTCCAATCCGACGGTTGCATAGCCATTAAAATAAACATGTCTATCAATCCTAGACCCAAAATAGGCCGCTGGCTGGTATTTTATAGAAAGGCGTTTTCCATTTATATCCTGAATCAACTTGACATCTCTTTCGTTTGTAGCAGAAACCATAACATAACCAGGAGTACCTTCAGAATTATTATACCATTTAAAGAAACCTGTATGCAGCAATGGTGCAACCCAATACAATTCATCATTTACCTTTTGAATGGTAAACTCCCCTATTTCTGCTTGGCTCCCTAAAGACGGCTGCGAACCGATTATCTTTTCACCTAAAAGCATGGCAAGTTCTTCATCGACTACTCTAATTTTATCTAGAGAAATCGGAGCGATGTGATTTTTGAGGTCTTCTCCATTTTCGACTTCCCCGATTAATTTTTGATAAGCACTGCTTCTAAACATCGGCAACGATGTCGCTAACGGCACCACCACAAGATAAACTAGGAGTCCAAAAGACAAAAAGAACAAAATTTTGTTCGTTTTGGAAAACATATTCAATTTTCTTGTTGTTGATGTCACTTCGATTTTAGAAAAAAGAACAATTGCAATAAGTAACAGTAATAACAGTAAAAGCGGCAAGCCCACAAAGCCATAATTGATTACGGGCAAGACGTTATAAAACAATAAGAATCCAATTAAAAGCAAGGCTAAAATCAGGATAATTTTTTTCATGGTTGTTTTTCTATTTTGGTTTTATAATAAGTCTGTGAATGAGAAAAATGTTACAATTTTTGAACAGCAGATTTCTTTTAGAAAATTATGGATAATTTTTTATCTTTATAAGTAGCTAAAAAAAAGAACGCCATGGAAGAGAAAAAAGAATATTCAAATGGTGAAGTAACAGTTGTATGGCAGGCCGAAAAATGTATTCATTCGACAAATTGTGTAAAAAACAATCCGGATGTTTTTCAGCCTAAAATGAGGCCTTGGATTAAAATTGACGGTTCAACTACAGAGAAAATCATTGATACGGTAAACAAATGCCCGTCGGGAGCTTTGAGCTTTTACAAAAACATCTGACACTTCATTCAAGATACCCTAGCAAATAACTTTTATTTTTATGATTTTCATAAAAGCGACGGTTAACATTTTTATTTTACAAAATTTTAAGAACTCAATCTCTATTTTTGTTTTTGAGCACCCTAAATCTACCCATTCATGAAACTACTCATTGTTGAAGACGAACCTAATCTTTTATCGATTATTCGAAAAGGACTTTCTGAAAAAAACAATGAGGTAAGCGTTGCTCTTGATGGAACCACCGCTCTTGAAATGATCCATAATCATAATTTCGACGTGGTCATTTTAGACATCATGCTGCCAGACATTAACGGTATTGAAATCTGTCGACGGTTAAGAGCCTCAAAGAATTTTGTACCGATTTTACTGTTGACCGCATTAGGAACGACAGAAAACATCGTAACTGGACTAAATGCAGGAGCCGACGATTATCTTGCAAAGCCTTTTAAATTTTCCGAACTAGAAGCCCGAATCAGCGCTCTTGCCAGACGATCCAACCAAGATCATAAGCCAAACGACACTATAGTCATTGACGATCTGGAAATTGATTCTCGGTCAAAAACCGTAAAAAGAAATGGCGAAAAGATTCAGCTAACAGCAAAAGAATTTAAGCTATTACAGTATTTAGCACGAAATGCCGAAGTTATTCTTTCGCGAGAAAAGATTTTGGATAATGTGTGGGATATCAACTTTGACATGAACACGAATGTTGTCGATGTGTATATCAATTATGTGCGAAACAAAATCGACAAGCCTTATCAAAACAAACTCATCCATACCATCAAAGGTCTTGGATATGTCATAAAACCATAAATCCGGATGCAAATACGAAAAAAAATTACGGTTACTTATATTGCGCTTTCCTGTTTCAGCACGCTGCTTTTGAGTGCCGTTATTTTTTTTCTGTTTAAGCAAAATAACGAGTATTATTTCCTAAAAAGATTACAGGACCGGGCAAAAATCGCTTCTTCCATTTATTATCAGAATGACCCGCTTAAAACGCGTTATTTTCAAGAATTTAAAAAAGAAGGCTTAGAAGAACTAGTCGAAGAAAAAGATTATGTACTGAAAGTAAATGGCGAAAACACTTTTGAATACAATACCGACTTACATCTCCCGCCTGATTTCTATGCGGAAATAATGAAGACCGGCTCTAGCTGGATTGAAGAAGATTACCGTTACTATTACGGACAAATTTTCAAAGAATCGGGACAAAAATATATGGTAATCGTTACGGCGAAAGACCGCCGCGGCAATACCAGCGCTATTTATATTGTACAGATTTTAGTTTTCGGAGGCATGGGATTCCTAATCCTAGCTTACTTTTTCGGAAGATTTCTGGCCCGCCGCGTTATCGATCCTATGGCACGGATTACGAAAGATGTCAAAAGAATCAGTGCCTCAAATCTTCATAACCGACTGCCGGACGTTGAAGGAAATGACGAGATTTCGGATCTTACGAAAACTTTTAATGACATGCTCGACCGATTGGAAACTTCATTCGAAATACAAGCCAATTTCATCAACAATGCTTCGCATGAGTTGAAAACGCCAATAACTACAATCATTGCCGAAACCGAAATCATGCTCCTGAAAGAAAGAGAGATTGAAGAATATGTCAATTCTCTTGAAAACATAAACAGGCAGGCTTCCAAACTTGGCAACTTGACTGAAAGCTTGCTGAAATTAACTCAAACTGGCTACGATGGTACGAAACAAGTATTAGATGTTGCCCGAATGGACGAATTGCTCTTGGAAGCCAAAGCTTCAATCGATACTTTGTTTCCAGACAATCGTGTCAATATCAAATTGCACAACATTCCTGAAGACGAATCACTGCTGACTATTCCTTGCAATAGGCCTTTGCTGGAACTTGCCTTGAACAATATCATTTCTAACGGCGTAAAATATTCCGATAATGACGAAGTATTCGTGACACTTTCGGCCGACAAATCGAAGATTAAAATTGCCATTACCGACATCGGTATCGGTATCCCGCCCGAAGACATTCCTTATTTATACGAGCCTTTCTTTAGGGGAAAGATTGCGTCTAAATACAACGGCTATGGCTTGGGACTTCCGTTGGCAATGAAAATCATACGCATGCACAATGGCGAATTGCAAATTCAGTCTGAAACTGGAAAAGGAACCGTCGTAAATATCACCTTCCATAAAAACAACATTAGAAATTCTAATCTAAAATCTTAAGAAATTCTAATTTTAATCTAAGTCCGTTCTAATCTCGAGCCCTTTATTTTGCATGTATAATTAAAAACTATACATATGAAAAATCTATTAATACCATCGACATTAGAACAAGACACTATCAATGCTGTTAAGATTGCTATCCAGCAATCGAGAGGAAAAAGCTGTACCATCTTTTTAGCATTAGTTAGCGAAATTCCGGATACTTTTTCTTCTGCTTCTTTTCTAAGAAACATAAAAAGCGACATGAGCGTTTCGCAAAAAAGCATCTTAACGACTTGCCGTGAGCTAACTGCGGCTTCAGGAAACTGTTCTTTAAAAATTCATAATCAATACGGAATTTCTGCACCGGTGATGAAGAATCTCATGGAGCACCTCAACATTGAGCTGGCCATCTTGACGCCTTCTTATAAAAATACCGAAAAGCGAATCCACAGTCAATTTCTACAGATTCTGTCCAATTGCAAATGCCCGATCCTTCATTTATGTCCAAATTTTGAAGAACAAGATTTAAGCAAAGCAATGTATCTGGAACAGACAAAATCAAGATTACAGATTGAAGACTTACAAGAATTAATTCAAGATCATTTTGATTTCAGGATAGTGAGCCAAGCCAAAATTTTCAGCGATCAAAAACCAGAAGAAATCCAACCATTGCTGACAGAAGCCATCACAAAAAACAACATCAATCTTTTGATCGAAACCCGAAAACCTAAAAAGATCAAGATGAAAAATAAAGAAATCAACATTAATGAAAGCTTTGGACTACCGGTGTTGTCTTTATATGAAGAAATCGTCTAAAGCCATGAAAAATTAATAAGAAATAAAACAATATTATATGCTACTAAAAAAGAAAATACCCATGAAATATGTCTTAGGAAAAATCAAGATCGAGCTTTTCCTAGTTATCCTATATGTTATCTCGTTTGAAATCTTTTTGAATTATTACGGAGCTAATGCCATTAATATACCGATTGCTATTCCAACAATTATCGGAACTATTATTTCTCTTTTGCTGGCTTTTAAATCCAACCAAGCCTATGACCGTTGGTGGGAAGCTCGAATTATTTGGGGCGCGATCGTGAACGATTCCAGAACGTTGATAAGACAAGTTATCGCCTTTTACAAAGACCCTGACTTTTCTGTAGAAGCTAATGACTTCAAAGAAAATTTTGCCAAAAGGCAAGCAGCATGGTGTTATAGCTTGAGCCAGTCGCTTCGTGGAAAAGACCCTTTAAAATCTGTAAAGCAAATCTTGAGTGATGAAGATTTTAAATATGTCAAAAAGCACAAGCATGTTCCCAATGCGATACTGCTTTTGCATTCCAAAGACTTGAAAAAAGCCAACGAGCAAGGAAAGATAAACACTTACCAGCAAGTTGAAATAGACAATACGCTGACACGTTTATGCGATTCTATGGGGAAATGCGAAAGAATCAAGAATACGATTTTCCCAACAACCTATAGTATGTACATCCGATTCACGCTCTGCTTGTTCATTATCTTATTGCCTTTTGGATTGACTGATTTAATAGGCTGGTTGCAGATTCCTTTGGTAACTACTATCGGCGCCGCTTTCTTCTTGATTGAAAAAATGGCTATCCATCTGCAAGATCCATTCGAAAACAGGCCGACTGATACGCCAATGACTGCTATCTCTAGTACGATCGAAAAGAATTTAGTGCAGATGGTAAACGAATTCCGCGACGAATTTGAAGACCACATTAAAAAACCCGAAACGGAACTCCATCATATCCAGCCCGTTAAAAACGCTTACTTTGTACTGTAAATTTCGGGCTTCTGTTTACAAACTGACCTTCATACAAGGTCAGTTTTTTATTTTGTACAAAACATTTTGAGTCCGTCACTTTGTAATATCTGAAAAAATTCTACTTTTACATAAATCTAAACAAATCAATTTATGAAGACAAACACTTTCAGAAGTATCGCTGGCAAAGCATTTTTAATCTTAGGATTTTTATCATTCAGTTTTTTCGTTTCATGTTCTAACGACAGCAACCCAGAAGCGGTAGCAGAAAAATTCCTAAATCACGTAAATAAAGGAGAATTCGCAGAAGCAAAAGAATATTGCGACGAGCAAACAGCTTCTTTAATCGGAATGATGGAATCTATGGTAGCTGGTAAAAAAGACGAAATGAAGAAACTTGATGCAAAAGTAGAAATCATTTCTTCTGAAGTAACTGATGATAAAGCAACAGTAAAATATAAAACAACGAGTACAAAAGAGCCTACCGGAACTGAGCAAACACTTAACTTGGTGAAAGTTGACGGAAAATGGAAAGTAACTATCGACAAAGAAAACGCAAATAAAGAAGGTGGCGCAAAAGCTCCAGCTGGCGAAGTTGAAGCTACTGATTCATTAGCTGCTCCTGTTGATTCTCTTGCTACTCCTGCTGATTCTACAGTAGCAGAATAATAAAACACATTAATTAATTTAAAGCATTGTCGCAATGAAGAAACTTATCTTTTATTCGGCAATGCTTTTTATTTTGGCTGTTGTCGCCTATAAGCTGTTTTTCTATTTTGACCGAAAATCGGAACAGGAAGCCATCCTAAAAAATGAAGCTGTGACGCGTCTTTCCAATGAAGAACTTGCCAAAATTGAGGAAGGCGATTTTATCTTGCGTAGAGGTTTCGGCTTTTTCAGCGACTATATTTCCAAAGAACTCAACTCAGGAACTATAGACGTAACTCATGCCGGCATAATTATAAAACACAATGATTCCCTATATGTAGTCCATTCCTTGTCTTCAGATGTGACGAATATTGATGGGTTGCAAGCACAGCCAATCGGTGATTTCTTGAAATATTCTTTTCCAAATAAAATCATCATCACCCGCGCTAAAAACTGCGACAAAGACATGGGCGCTAAAATTTCCCAATTAGCGCAAAAGTATTTGGCCATGCATATTCCTTTCGACCATAAAGGAAATTTTGACGATGACGAAAAATTCTTCTGTACCGAAATGATATGGAAAATTTTAGAAAAAGACCTGCACTGCGTATCGCTTCCGACCGAAGCAGAGGCTCGAAAAAAATTCTTTTTTTCGATGAGCCCTATGTATGACACCAAATATTTTGACATTAAGATAAATCAATACGATATTGAGAATAAATAGTATTTTTGCGACATAACAAAACCGAGAACAAATGAAGGCATACGTATTTCCAGGTCAAGGCGCCCAATTCACAGGAATGGGAAAAGACCTTTACGAACAATCAGAATTAGCAAGAGAGTTATTTGAAAGAGCCAATGCCATTTTAGGCTTTAGGATTACCGATATCATGTTCGAAGGAACAGCAGAACAACTAAAAGAAACCAAGGTAACACAACCTGCTGTTTTCCTACATTCTGTTATTCTTGCAAAAACACTTGGCGATAATTTCAAGCCAGAAATGGTGGCAGGACATTCTTTAGGTGAATTTTCTGCTTTGGTTGCCAACGGCACACTGTCTTTTGAAGATGGACTGAAATTGGTTTCGCAAAGAGCGCTGGCAATGCAAAAAGCCTGCGAAATTACTCCTTCAACTATGGCTGCCGTTTTAGGACTAGAAGATCATATTGTTGAAGAAGTCTGTGCTTCTATTGACGGTATTGTGGTTGCTGCAAATTACAACTGTCCTGGACAGCTAGTCATTTCAGGCGAGACAAAAGCTGTTGAAAAAGCTTGCGAAGCTATGAAAGAAGCTGGTGCAAAACGTGCCCTGATTCTTCCTGTCGGAGGTGCTTTCCATTCACCGATGATGGAACCTGCTAGAGAAGAATTGGCTGCTGCTATTGAAAACACTACTTTTTCAGAACCAATCTGTCCGGTATATCAAAACGTTCCAGCAAGTGCCGTTTCTAATGCGGCTGAAATCAAGAAAAACCTCATCACGCAGCTAACAGCCCCAGTAAAATGGACCCAGTCTGTTCAGCAGATGATTGCCGATGGCGCTACTTCTTTCACAGAGGTTGGTCCAGGAAAAGTCTTGATCGGATTAGTCAATAAGATTGATAAAAACGCAGCTACTTTTTCTGCTTAGTATTTATCGTTACATCATAAAAAAACCCGCAAGTGACTTGCGGGTTTTTATTTTTAGTATTTTTTAGCTTCGGATTTTCTTTTCCCATTTCCAAGCGCTTTCTATTGCTTGGTCTAAAGTAGATTCAGCTTTCCAGCCTAATATTTTATTAGCTTTCTGCGTATCAGCATACGCTTCAATCACATCACCTTCTCTCCTATCGACTAATTTATAAGGCAATTTCTGTCCGCTGACTTTTTCAAAAGATTGAATAACTTCTAAAACTGTGCTGCCTGTTCCTGTACCAACATTAAAAACTTCGACTTTGGCTTCGTTTTTATTCTCGATAAGCCTTTTCAAAGCAATAACATGCGCTTTCGCCAAATCGACCACATAAATATAATCCCTGACACAAGTACCGTCAGAAGTCGGATAATCAGATCCAAACACAGACAGTTCTTTTCTCAATCCCATACCAGTTTGGGTAATAAAAGGCACTAAATTCTGCGGCACACCAATAGGCAGTTCACCTATTTCTGCTGACGGATGCGCTCCTATCGGATTAAAATAACGCAACAAGATTGCCTTTATATTTGATACTTTAGCAACATCTTGGATTATTTCTTCTCCAATCTGCTTGGTATTTCCATAAGGCGAAATTGCTGGCTGTACAGAAGCATCTTCGGTAATAGGCATTTTTTCTGCCTGACCATAAACGGTACAAGACGAACTGAAAATAAAGCTGGCATCTGTTTTTTGCTGCAATTCCTGCAATAGATACACTAGCGCATTAATATTGTTTTCGTAATAAAGTAGCGGATTTTCAACCGATTCACCTACTGCTTTTGACGCTGCAAAATGAATTACTCCGGCTACATCGGCATGCTTTGTGAAAAATTCCTTTACTGAGTTTTTTTCTCTTAAATCCAGTTTTTCAAAAATTGGCTTTTTACCGGTGATTGCTATAATGCCTTCCAAAACTTTTTCTTCGGCATTGGAAAGATTATCGATGATCACGACTTCAAAGCTTTCATTTTGCAATTCTACAACTGTGTGAGAACCGATAAAGCCCAATCCTCCCGTAACTAGTATTTTCATTCTAATTTATTTTTATGGCTCGAAAGTGCACGGTTTGTATCAATTATTGCAAAAATTCTAAAATCGAATCTGTTATGAATTTGATCTGCTCGTCATCCAGCTCTGTATGCATCGGCAATGAGATTACTTCTTTTACCAATTGGTTGGTTATCGGAAAGTCTTCTTCTTTATAGCGGACATCCAAATACGCTTTCTGGCTGTGCAACGGAATCGGATAATAAATTGCACATGGAATTCCTTTGTCTAACAAATGTTGCATTAGGCCATCTCTATCGGCATCCAAAACACGCAACGTATATTGGTGAAAAACATGCGAATCTCTTTCACCCGCAACATACGGCGTAACGATATTTTTATGATTTGCCAAAGCCTGGCTGTATTTTTGTGCCGCCAATTGCCTTGCCGCATTGTACTCATCTAGTTTCGGGAGCTTTACGTTTAAGACTGCTGCCTGAATACTATCCAAACGTGAATTTACGCCAACCACATCATGATGATAGCGTACATACATTCCATGGTTTACGATACCGCGAAGCTTGTGGGCCAAGTCATCATCGTTTGTAAAAATAGCGCCGCCATCTCCATAACAGCCTAAGTTTTTAGACGGAAAGAACGATGTTGAAGCGACATGGCCTATAACTCCTACTTTTTCTTTTTTGCCGTCGAAATATCTGTAATTGGCGCCAATTGCCTGAGCGTTATCTTCGATTACATACAAATTATGCTCTTGAGCTAACTGCATGATAGCTTCCATGTTGGCAGCCTGTCCGAAAAGATGCACTGGAACAATTGCTTTTGTCTTTGGCGTGATTGCTTTTTTAATTGCTTCAACAGAAATATTAAACGTGTCGATTTCTACATCGACTAAAACTGGAGTCAGTTGCAAAAGCGCAATAACTTCAACGGTTGCTGCAAAAGTAAAATCAGCGGTGATTACTTCATCGCCAGGTTTTAAATCCAGCCCCATCATGGCAATCTGCAAAGCATCTGTACCGTTTGCACACGGAATCACGTGTTTTGCGCCAAGATATTCTTCTAGATTTTTCTGGAATTTATGAACTTCCGGACCGTTAATGTAAGTATTGGTGTCTAGAACTTCCTGAATAGAATTGTTTACTGTTTCTTTTATATTTTCATATTGACCTTTTAGGTCAACCATTTGAATTTTTTTCATCTAAATTAAATTTAAAACAAGCAAAACTACTAATAAAATGATGGACAACCAATGAAATTTCTAGAAACTAGCGTATTTTAGCGATTCAAAATCAGACTTATGTTTTTTCTATATAATCTACTGGTAATCATCACTGGATTTGCCTTAAAGGCGGTTGCTTTTTTTAATCCGAAAATGAAGCTTTTTGTTGAGGGAAGAAAAAATGTTTTTAAGACTTTAGGCAATAAAATACAACCAAAAGACAAGACCATCTGGTTTCATTCGGCTTCTCTCGGCGAGTTTGAGCAGGGTCTTCCTGTGATGGAAAAAATTCGAACACTGTACCCAGACCATAAAATCGTACTGACTTTCTTTTCGCCTTCGGGTTATGAAGTCAGGAAAAACTCAACAGTTGCCGATGTGATTGTTTATCTTCCTTTGGACACAAAAAGCAACGCAGAAAAATTCCTGAAATTAGTCCATCCCGAAATGGCCTTTTTTATCAAATACGAATATTGGCCCAATTATCTGAACGGCTTAAAAGAAAGAAGCATTCCTACCTATCTGTTCTCTGGAATTTTTAGGAAAGACCAAGTTTTCTTCAAATGGTATGGCGGATTTTACCGAAAAGCACTTACTGCTTTCAAACAGTTTTTCGTGCAGAATGAAAGTTCCAAGCTATTGTTGCAAGAGATTGGATTTAACAATGTAAAAGTAAGCGGCGATACGCGTTTTGACCGAGTTTTAAAAATTTTGGAAAGAGACAATTCGCTAGATTTCATAGAAAAATTCAAAAACAATCAATTGACGATTGTCTGCGGAAGCACTTGGCCAAAAGACGAAGTACAACTGCTAGATTTTATAAACACCAATTCTTTTGGCGTAAAATTTATCATCGCTCCGCACAATGTCAAGCCAGAACAGATTAGCGAACTGAAAAACAGTATTTCAAAAAAAACTATCCTATTTTCAGAACTAAAAAACAAAAATCTAGCCGATTACGATGTCTTCATCATTGACACCATCGGCATCTTGACTAAAATTTACAGTTATGCTGATATTGCGTATGTTGGAGGTGGCTTCGGAACTTCAGGCCTGCACAACATCTTAGAACCTGCTACTTTTGGGATTCCGATTGTTATCGGCCCTAATTACCAAAAGTTTTCAGAAGCTGTCGCTTTAGTCAATATGGGCGGCTGTATTTCTGTGAAAAACAAAAAAGAATTGGAAGAAACGCTTTCTCTTCTAATCCAAAACGAAGATGAACGCTTTGAAAAAGGCCATATCTCGAGCACTTTCGTGCAGATGAATAAAAATGCAACAGAAATTATCTTGAAAAATCTGTAAACAAAACCATGACAACCTTCAAACCTTTACACACTTCAGACATCGATACTATTGTTCCGATGATGCAGGAATTTTATGCCATCGACAATTACCCGATCGACATTGCAATTTCAAAAGCCTTATTTCTGGAGTTTTTAGAAAATCCACATTTAGGAAGAGCATGGCTGATTTATTCGGATGATGAAATCGTGGGCTATGTAATCCTGACTTTCGTTTTTAGCTTTGAATACAAAGGAACGATCGCCTTCCTAGATGAATTGTATATTTCCGGAAAAGCACGCGGAAAAGGAATCGGAAAAAAAGCCTTAGATTTTATCCATCAGGAAGCCATTACGCTTTCGCTGAAAATTATTTATCTCGAAGTTGAAGGTCATAATGAGATTGCTCAGAAACTCTATTTATCCAAAGATTTTGCAATTCACAACCGCAAGTTGATGAAACTGACGGTAAAAAACAGTCTTGTTTAAAAACAACTAAAAATTCGAGAATCGTTAAATAATTCGGCTTTTTACACAAAAATTGTAACTTGCAACCACTAAACTTCAATCGTTATCTATGAAATTTTTAAGACTTCTTGTCCTTTTACTGGTTCTTCCTGCCTATTCACAGCAAGGCGGAATGTGGATTCCATCGCTTTTGAAAGGGATGAATGAAACAGAAATGAAAAATCTGGGAATGAAAATGTCGGCCTCCGATATTTATGATGTAAACAAATCAAGCCTCAAGGATGCAGTACCGCAATTTAACGGCGGCTGTACTTCGGAAGTTATCTCTTCTAAAGGGCTTCTTTTGACAAATCACCATTGCGGTTTCGGAGAAATCCAAGCTCATTCTACCGTAGAACACGATTATCTGACCGATGGTTTTTGGGCGATGAGCTTAGAAGAAGAACTGCCAAATCCTGATTTAGAAGTAACTTTTATCGTAAAAATTGAAGACGTAACTTCTCAAATCTTAAATGGTGTTTCTGACATTTCTTCAGAAGCAGAAAAGCAGAAAAAAGTCCAAGAAAACATTGCATCGCTGACAAAATCGTCTCCAAAAGAAGCATGGCAGGAAAATAGGATTCGTACCTTTTATGAAGGAAACCAATATATTTTATTTGTTGTAGAAAGTTATAAAGATGTACGTTTGGTAGGCGCTCCGCCTTCTTCTATAGGCAAATTCGGTTCCGATACAGACAACTGGGTTTGGCCAAGACATACAGGCGATTTTTCATTATTCAGAATTTATGCTGATAAAAACAACCGACCTGCTGCTTACTCAAAAGATAACGTTCCTTATACGCCGAAACACTTTTTGCCTGTTTCTATAAAAGGCGTGGAAGAAGATGATTTCACATTAGTATTCGGCTACCCTGGAAGAACTACAGAATACCTTCCGTCTGTTGCGGTTGAGCAAATCGTGAACAATTTGAATCCAGCGAAGATTGAAATCCGCGACAAAGCCCTAAAAGTGGCCGACGGATTCATGAGAAAAGACAAAGCTATCAAGATTCAATATGCTTCAAAATATGCAAGTATTGCCAATTATTGGAAAAAATGGATCGGCGAGACTCAAGGCTTGAAAAAATCAAATGCTATTGAGATCAAGAAAAAATTTGAAAAAGAGTTCTTGGAAAAAGTAAACAAAGCGGGAAAACAAGCGGAATACGGCAACTTGTTTGCTGACTTCGAAAAAAACTATGCCGAGATCGCTCCTTATGCCTTAAGCAGGGATTATTTTACAGAAGTTGTATTGCGAAATACGGAATTGCTAACAATCGGCTACCGACTTTATCAATTAGAGCAGGTTTACAATTCGAGAGGAGAGCAATCGTTTAAAGATCGAAAAGAAGCGACTATCAAGGCTCTAGAAGAAACTTATAAAGATTTTAATGCTACTGTAGACGAAAAAGTCTTTGAGCAATTGATCGAATTGTATGCGACCAAAGCGCCTAAGCAATTTTTGCCAGCTACCTTGAAAAATGCAGATTACAAAAAATTGACCGATAGAGTTTACGATTCAAAACTCACAAGCTACAAAGGACTAAAAGAATTACTTTCTGGCGATGCAAAAGCTGTTATGGCAAAAATCAACGCGGATAAAGGCTACCAGTTCGTAAAATCATTGGCTGACACCTATCTTAAAGAAGTAAGTCCGAAATACGATGAAATCAACCTAAAGATTGCGGCATTGCAACGCACTTACATGAAAGGTATTTTAGAATTGAGTCCGAAAGAGGCTAGAATTTTCCCAGATGCCAACAGTACGCTGCGTGTTACTTACGGAAAAGTAAAAGGCTATTCGCCAAGCGATGCAGTGACTTATAGCCATACGACTTATTTAGACGGTGTGATGGAAAAATACATTCCTGGCGATTATGAATTTGATGTTCCAGCCAAGCTGATTGACTTGTACAACAAAAAAGATTACGGCCAGTACGGCAAAAAAGGAAAAATGCCAGTCTGTTTTATTGGGACCAATCACACGACAGGAGGAAATTCAGGTAGTCCTGCGATAGATGCAAAAGGAAATCTGATAGGACTCAACTTTGACCGCGTTTGGGAAGGAACAATGAGCGATATTTATTATGATCCTGCCATCTGCAGAAATATAATGGTCGACATGAGATATGTTCTTTTTATTATTGACAAATATGCTGGAGCGAAACACCTGATCAACGAGATGAAAATCGTTGGAGGAAAGAAATAATTCACAGTTTTTCGCCATAAAATTTAAGAATTACCGAAAATAGAGCTCTTAAATTTCAGAATTTGGCGAATTATTGTAGTCGTTGTCATTTTTAACAAGTTTTAAATCACAAAGACATCACTTAAACCCTTGTAATTCAAGGAATTTATTTTTAAAAAAAATCTTTTAAAAAAAATTACAATAAATATTTTAAGATATTAAAAAATTTATATCTTTGCTCCGAATTAATAATTAACCTTTATAATTTAGTAAGATGAAAAAAGTTGTATTAAGCTTAGCATTAGTTGCTACTATGGCATTTGTTTCTTGTAAAGAAACTGAAAAACCAGCTGAAGAGGCTGCTGTTGAAGCTACAGAAGTTGAAGCTACTCAAGCTGTTGAAGCTGCTGAAGTAAACGCTGAAGCTACTGTTGATAGCACTAAAGTTGCTGAAGAAGCTAAAGTTGAAGCTGCTAAAGCTGAAACTGCTGCTCCTGCTAAACAATAATTAGCAAACAGTAAAAAAAATAACCCTGCTTTTAGCGGGGTTTTTTTATGCTTATTATTTAGCAACCTTAGTCTATATCGGCAAAGATATCGGCTCCCGTAAAATCAAGCGTTTCTGCTTTTGAAACATAAAGCGCCACTTCTGAAATTCCTTTCGCCAATCGCAGCTCGGTGTTAAACTTCCTACTTATAGCATATATCTTGCTGTTAATGATCAGCTTATAAAAATATTTACCGCTTGAAGCCCTGAATTTCAAGCAGAGTGCTGTTTCAGCATTCGCTTTAATGATTTCAATATCGCTTTCGCAATCCATTTTTAATTCATAAGTCATGCTCGTAAAGACGATTTTTCCTTTTCGAGAAGTATACACAAACTTGTAATGATCTTCGTCTTTCTTGCTAATAACAAATGCGCCCATAAAATAATTAAATAGAGTGTTTAAGACAAAAAAGCCTCCCGAAAGAGAGGCTTTCCCACTAAGTGATTAAAAGTAACTAATTCTTACCCGCTTAATGATTGATGCGCCAAATGTAAGAATAAATACTAAATTGTTTCACAGAAATGACCTTCATTTCCAAAGTAAAAATAAATCAATAATAAAAATAAAAAAAAACCACAAAGAGGCTATCATTTTTTTCTATTACAAAACTTATTAGCCCGTAATCCATCCTCAGATTCCTTGAAAAGCTTTTCCTGCCGAACCTTCCAAGTCACCACTCAATGCGCCGCCATATGCTCCAGCTACAACCCCATGAATACCGCCAAATAAGCCCTCTCCAGAATCCATCCCTCTTGACTGCAACATGGATTCATCAAAGTCAGTATTAAGCTTTAGCCAATCAAACCTCTTCCAACAAGGCTCGGCATTTTTTTTAAAAATTCAAGATTTAAATTCCTAGAAGCAAGGAATATTTAATTTGTAAAAATAAAAAAGCCCCTAAGTTAGGGGCTTTTTGTACTCAGAGCGGGACTTGAACCCGCACGAACATTACTGTTCACTGGATTTTAAGTCCAGCGTGTCTACCAATTTCACCATCCGAGCATGGACTTTAATTTGAGCGAAAAACGGGGCTCGAACCCGCGACCTCGACCTTGGCAAGGTCGCGCTCTACCAACTGAGCTATTTTCGCATTTCTGATTTGTAAGAACAGCAACACTTGAACCGTATTGCGGATGCAAATTTAATACATTAATTCAATTATACAAGAACTTTTTTCAAAAAAAGAAGATAAAAAATATAACTTTCTGATAACGTATTCTTTAAATCCAAATCATTTTTTTACTAGCATCCTCTTGATTTCATTCAGCTTCATCAAAGCTTCCACTGGCGTAAGGGTATTGATGTCTAAATTCAATATTTCTTCTTTTATTTCTTCCAAAAGCGGGTCGTCTAAATTGAAAATACTCAGTTGCATTTCGTCCTTAGACGGCTTTATACCGTTCAAGGCTTCTCCCGAATGGTCTTTTTCAAGTTTTTTCAGCAGTTTCTGTGCTTTTTGGATTACCGTTTGAGGCATTCCGGCCATCTTAGCCACATGAATACCAAAACTATGGGCACTCCCTCCTTTTACTAATTTACGGATAAAAAGCACATTATCTTTTAATTCTTTTACCGAAACATTATAATTCTGGATTCTTTCCAAAATTTCGGTCATTTCGTTGAGCTCGTGATAATGCGTCGCAAATAATGTTTTCGGCCTTCCAGGATGCTCGTGCAGGTATTCGGCAATTGCCCAAGCGATAGAAATTCCGTCATAGGTGCTCGTTCCTCTTCCAATCTCATCCAAAAGCACCAGGCTTCTGTCGGAAAGGTTGTTCAAGATTGAAGCTGTCTCGTTCATCTCGACCATAAAAGTAGATTCTCCCATCGAAATGTTGTCCGATGCACCTACCCTTGTAAAAATCTTGTCTATGACACCCATCCTTACGCTTTCGGCCGGGACAAAACTTCCCATCTGTGCCAACAATACAATCAATGCTGTTTGACGCAGGATAGCCGATTTACCCGACATATTAGGCCCTGTAATCATAATGATTTGCTGGGTATCTCTGTCTAAATAGACATCATTAGCAATATAAGGAACTCCAACAGGAAGCTGTTTTTCGATTACCGGATGACGTCCATTTTTTATTTCCAATTCAAAAGTATCATCTAGAACAGGACATACATAATTATTTTCGATGGCCAATTGCGTAAAAGACGTAAGGCAGTCTAACTGGGCAATTAAGTTAGCATTGAGCTGTACAGGCTTTATATACGTCGAAATCCAATTGACCAATTGTTCAAAAAGCTGGCTTTCCAATTGGTGGATTTTCTCTTCGGCTCCAAGAATTTTGGTTTCATATTCTTTTAGTTCTTCCGTAATATAACGCTCTGCATTTACCAAGGTCTGCTTACGGATCCATTCGGCCGGCACTTTATCTTTGTGTGTATTTCTGACTTCGATATAATATCCGAAAACATTATTGAAAGAAATTTTAAGAGAAGAAATGCCTGTTCTTTCTGATTCTCTTGTCTCGATTCCTTCTAGATATTCTTTTCCAGAAGTCGAAATGCTTCTCAATTCGTCTAATTCAGCATGAATGCCTTTAGCAATTGCATTTCCTTTATTGATGGAAACCGGAGCCTCTGGATTCAGTGTCGTCTTGATTTTTTCTCGCAACAAGTCGCAACTGTGCAAGCTGTCTCCTATCGTCTTGACCGCAACATTTTGGCTTTCGAGAGCCAATGCTTTTATCGGAATGATAGCATCTAACGAATCTTTTAGATACACAACTTCTCTAGGCGACACTTTTCCTGTGGCAATTTTTGAAATCAGACGTTCCAAATCGGAAATCTGTTTTATTTGATATTGGATGCTTTTCAGCACCTCATTATTTTCTTTTAAATAAGAAACTACCTCATGGCGCCCTTTTATTTTATCCGCATCTTTTAGCGGCAGCGCCAGCCAACGCTTCAAAAGACGGCCTCCCATTGGCGAAAGCGTCCTGTCGATAACATCTAACAATGTTACTGCGTTTGGATTATAGCTGTGATACAATTCTAAATTTCGGATCGTAAATCGGTCCATCCAAACATAAGCGTCTTCTGCAATTCGTTGAATTGACGTAATGTGCTGGACTTTGTTATGTTGTGTTTCTGACAAATAATATAAAATCGCTCCCGAAGCAATAATTCCTTCCGGCAATTCTTCAATTCCAAATCCTTTTAAAGAATTTGTCTGAAAATGACCTGTCAGCGTCTCGAAGGCATAATCTTCTTTATACACCCAGTCTTCAAGATAAAAGTTATGATAGTCTTCGCCGAACAATTCTTTGAAATCGTTCTTATTCTGTTTTGGAATAAGTACTTCACTCGGATTAAAATTCTGCAACAGCTTGTCAATATATTCTTCGTTGCCTTGTGCAGCTAAAAATTCACCCGTAGAAACATCTAAGAAAGAAACTCCTATAATTCTCTTTCCGAAATAAATTGAAGCCAAAAAGTTGTTTGATTTTGACTGAAGCACCTCATCGTTCATAGAAACGCCAGGAGTCACCAATTCGGTAACACCCCGCTTTACGATAGTCTTTGTCATTTTTGGATCTTCGAGCTGGTCGCAAATCGCAACTCGCAGCCCGGCTTTTACTAATTTAGGCAGGTAAGTATTCAAGGAATGATGCGGAAATCCTGCCAGAGCCGTTTCGGTTTCGGAACCAGCGCCTCTTTTTGTGAGCACGATTCCTAAAATTTTCGAAGCACGGATCGCATCTTCTCCAAAAGTTTCATAAAAATCTCCCACTCTAAACAACAAGCAAGCATCAGGATATTTCCTTTTGATCTCGTTGTATTGCTTCATTAATGGAGTTTCTTTCGGAGTTTTATCTTTCGTGGCCAAGAGTATTCGGATTTTTAAATTATTTTTGCTAAAATAGAAAAACTAATAGTATTGCATCTGCATTTATGAGAAAACTTGCCAACAGCGAATTAGAAAGAAAAAGTATCGAAGATTTCAAGCAGGCCGAAAAAACACCGCTAATTATCGTATTAGACGATATTCGAAGCCTGCATAATATCGGCTCTGTTTTCAGGACGGCCGATGCTTTTTTAATTGAAAAAATTTATCTCTGCGGCATTACGGCTACGCCTCCAAACAAAGAAATTCACAAAACGGCTCTTGGCGCAACGGAAACTGTTTCTTGGGAATATGCCAAAGATGTTTTGGAAGTCATTGACAGCCTCCAAAAAGAAAATATTACTGTAATGGCAATCGAACAAGTAGAAAATTCCATTTCTCTGCAAGAATTTATTCCGGAAAATGATCAAAAATATGCTTTGGTTTTTGGAAACGAAGTAAAAGGCGTTTCTCAAGAAGCGATTAAAAAATGCCAAGGCACTATAGAAATTCCGCAATTAGGCACAAAACATTCATTAAATATTTCGGTAAGTGCCGGAATTGTGGTTTGGGATTTGTTTCAAAAATTGAATTTTTAAAACCTTATCGTTTTCCCGAAAAAGCTTTGCTTTCGATTTCATCTAAAATGTGAAGATAATCATCTTGGTTCTTCACAAAATCTTTATCGGAAACATCAATAACCAAGACATTCAGGTCGGTTTGAGATTTTATATAATCAAGATAGCCTCTATTGATCTTGTCCAGATATTCTGCCGGAATTTCTTGTTCATAAGAACGGCCTCTCAGCCTTATATTCTCTAGCAGACGTTCTGTATTTTGATACAAGTAGACATACAAATCCGGCTTTTTCATTTCTTTATAAATTATATCAAAAAGCGTCTTGTACAATCGGTATTCGTCTTCACCTAAAGTGACTTTCGCAAAAATCAAGGATTTAAAGATATGGTAATCGGCAACGATAAAATCCTTAAACAAATCAAACTGCGCCAAATCATGCGACAGTTGCTGGTATCTATCAGCCAAAAAAGACATTTCTAACGGAAAAGCGTATCGGGCTTGGTCTTTATAAAATTTTGGAAGGAAAGGATTGTCCGCAAAACCTTCCAAGACAATCTTAGCATTAAAATCCTCTGCAATTTTGTGGGCAAGCGTTGTTTTTCCAGCACCAATATTTCCTTCGATAGCAATATAATTAAAATGGTCGAAATGATATTTTGCTACGGGAGATTCTAAATCGGAAACAATCTTGTAAACTGATTCGTCTTTACAATCTCTCAACAGCTCGACGGTATTTTTATTAAATTTAGGATGGACAAAATCAGATTTCAAATCGTTCATCGGCAGCAAGACAAATTTTCGGTCTTGCATATGCGGATGCGGTACTTTTAAATTTTCAGTATCAATAATTTCTTCGTCAAAGCTTATAATATCAATATCGATTGTCCTAGATTGATACCGTGCCCCTGCCTTCCTGATTCTCCCTAAATCCAATTCGGCCTCAAGAACTTCTTCCAAAATTGAAGAAGCCGTCTTGCAAGTGTGCACCAATATAGCACAGTTGAAAAAGGCGTCGCCCTCAAAACCCCAAGAAGGCGTTTCGTAAAGCTTTGAAACCTTAACAACGGTAGCAATCTCTTTGTGAATCAAATCAATAGCTTGCTGAATTATTTGAAGCCTGTCGCCTTCGTTGCTTCCGATAGATAGTATAACTTGGTGCTGCATTTTCATAGACTACAAATTAAGGAAAAGTATTTCAGACAAAAGCACATTTTTAAGTTGCAATCCGAAATTATTAGGCCGAAATTTGTAACTTTTTCGATATTTATGTGACCTATAAAGAAATAACAATACTATGAATTTTTTAAAAAATGTACTTTCAACCGTAATCGGATTATTTGTTTTCCTATTCGTCCTATTTTTTGGATTTATAATCATTGCCGCATTATTTGGCGGTAACGATTCTAAGACCGTTGTGGTAAAAGACAATTCAGTAATAGAACTGAATTTAGAAGAAGTCACAAACGACTATGCTGGGAAATTTTTATACGAAGATTTCAGCTTTTTAAATGAAGAAAAAACAAACGGTCTTTCTGATGTGCTAAACGCGATTGATGCCGCTAAAACCGATGATAAGATCAAAGGAATCTCCATCCTAAACAATATGTCATTATTAGGAATGGCGCAAAGCAAAGCGCTTCGAGACAAGTTAGAAGATTTCAAAAAATCAGGAAAATTTGTCGTGGCTTATGCCAATTCGTATACCCAAAAAGAATACTATCTTAATTCTGTTGCCGACACAATCTATCTTAATCCTGTT
The DNA here is from genome assembly GCF_003634455.1 of Flavobacterium endophyticum. Lineage (GTDB taxonomy): Bacteria > Bacteroidota > Bacteroidia > Flavobacteriales > Flavobacteriaceae > Flavobacterium > Flavobacterium endophyticum. The sequence continues at coordinate 964,900 of NZ_RBLC01000001.1, forward strand.
GGAGAAATGGACTTTAAAGGACTTTCTTCTGAAGTCATGTTCTACAAAGACTTTCAAGAGAAAACTGGCGTTAAGATGGAAGTTATCCGTCATGGAAAATACAAAAGTGCCGTAGAGCCTTATCTTGCCAATGAAATGAGCGAAGCCAACCGCGAGCAGATTTCGGCCTTATTAAATTCGGTTTGGAATTCGGTTGCCGCTGATATTTCAAAAAGCAGAAAAATTCCGGTTGAAAAACTGAATGAAATTGCAAACGGACTTTTGGCAAGAACGCCAGAAATGGCAAAAGCAGAAAAATTGATTGACAAGATTGCTTATGAAGACGAATACCACAACGGTATCAGAAAAGCGCTTAAAGTCAAAAAAGACGAAGAGTATAACACGGTAAGCATTATCGATTATGCGCATAAAAACTCGACCGTAGGAAAAAAACCAAGCAGTGAAAACACTATTGCCATCATCTATGCGCAAGGAACCATTCTTGGTGGCGAAGGCGATGTCAATATTATCGGCGAAGGCTCGATGAGACGTTCTTTACAAGAAGCTAGAAACGACAAAAAAGTTAAAGCAATCGTCTTGAGAATAGATAGTCCGGGTGGAAGCGCCTTGACTTCCGACTTGATCTGGAGAGAAATTGAGCTAACTAAAAAGGTAAAACCTGTCGTAGTTTCTATGGGCAATCTGGCCGCTTCTGGAGGTTATTATATCGCTTGTAACGCCAACAAGATTTTTGCAGAAGAAACCACTATTACAGGTTCAATCGGAGTCTTCGGTACGCTGCCAAACATTACAAAACTGACGAACAACATCGGAATTCATACAGAACAGGTAAAAACGCACCAGAATGCTGCAGGATATAGCATCTTCACTCCTTTAGACGATAACACCAGAAGTGTGGTTCAAGAAAGCGTAGAAAACATCTACAAAGTTTTCGTTGACCGTGTGGCCAAAGGAAGAAACATGAAATTTGAAGAAGTTGACTCTATTGCCCAAGGAAGAGTCTGGACTGGAGCTGATGCGATTAAAATTGGCTTGGTTGATAAAATTGGAGGCATGGGCGACGCTATAAAAGAAGCCGCAAAATTGGCTAAAATCAAAGACTACAAGACTGCCGATTATCCAGAATACGAGAAGAAATTTGCAGATATTTTTGGTGGCATGCCATTCATGCAATCGAAAGAAAGCTTTATCAAAGAAGAGGTAGGCGAAGAAAACTACCAAATGATCGAGCAGATTCGAAGAATGAGCGCTCAAAAAGGAATGCAGGCCTTAATGCCTTATGAGATAAATATCAAATAATTTCTTTTAAGCAATAAACTAAATATCAGGGCCAAAAATCCTGATATTTTTTTATTTATATATTTCGAAAACATTAAGTTTTAGATTTCACTTCTTTAAAATTTTTCTTATTTATACTTTTATTAAGGATATTGGTTTAATTTTTGTTATAATTTCGCTAAATAAATAAATTTATTATGTTAAAAAAGATTTTAAAAGCCGTCGGTATATTTCTATTAGTAATAATCATTGCATTAGCTGCAGCGCCATTTTTATTCAAAGACAAGATCAAACAACTGGTCTTGAAATCAATTAATGAAAATGTAGACGCGAAAGTCGCATTTAACGATGTAGACTTAAGCTTGTTCAAGAGCTTTCCGCGCGCGAACGTTACCATTGATAAATTAAGCATCATCAACAAGGCTCCGTTTGAAGGCGATACTTTGGTATATGCTGGAGAAGTAAACCTAAAAATGTCTATTAAAGAACTTTTTAAAAGCGAAGGAGAGCCGATGAATATCGAATCCTTTTCTTCGAAAAACGGCGTGATTAATATTCTTTTTGACAAAAACGGCGTCGGGAATTTTGATATCGCCATAAAAGACAAGAAAGATAAAAAGGAAGATTCTAAAAGCAAGCCTTTTGCCATGAACGTCCAAAATTACGAAATAGAAAACCTTCGTTTTACTTACTTCGACGAACGTTCCAAAGTCAAAATGGTCATCGATAGCTTGAATCACCAAGGAAAAGGAAATTTTGCGGCTTCAAAATTGGATTTGACAACCAAAACTACTGCAAAGGTTTCTTTGGATATGGACAAGACCAATTATATGAAAAACATCAAATTGGATTTAGACGCCGTATTAGGGATTGATCTGGAAAACAGCAAATATACGTTCAAGGACAATAAAGCTTTGATTAATCAACTACCGTTAGAATTTGATGGTTTTATTCAGATTGTTGATGCCGGACAAGAATACGACTTGACTTTCAAGACACCGACTTCCTCATTCAAAAATTTCTTAGGAGTCATTCCTGAAGCGTATGCCGGAAACCTGAGTACCGTTAAAACAACTGGCGATTTTAAAGTTTCTGGATTTGCAAAAGGGTTGTATAGTGACAAGACCGTTCCAAAATTCAATCTGGCCATTGCTTCTAACAATGCGTCGTTCAAATATCCTGACCTTCCAAAATCGGTTGAAAATATCGTAATCGACACAAAAATCATCAACGAAACAGGAATATTGAACGATACGTACGTAAACCTTGACAAGCTTTCTTTCCGAATCGATCAGGATGTGTTCAATGTACAGGCGAATGTAAAAAACATCGTCGAAAATCCGTTGGTAGATGCCAAATTAAAAGGAACCGTGAATCTTGCAAATGTCTCCAAAGCGTATCCTGTAAAATTAGATACGCCGCTTTCAGGAATTCTGAAAGCTGATGTTGAGACTAAATTCGATATGAAGTCGGTAGAAACAAATCAATACCAAAACATTCAAGCTGCCGGAAACGCAAGTATTTCAGGCTTCAAATATGTCGATGCCGATAAAAAAGCCTACACCATCAATACTGCTGTCGCTCAATTTTCAAACCAGAAAATCAATTTGCAGCAATTGGATATGACGACTGGAAAAACCGACTTAAAAGTAAATGGTGTTTTAGAAAACTTCTTAGGTTATGCATTCAAAAACCAAGAGCTGAGAGGGAATTTTACGATGAAATCCAACCAATTTTTGGTATCTGATTTTATGTCAAAAACCGAAACTACGGTAAACAATAAGACTGTAACTACAGAAGCTGTCAAGATTCCAAAGCTTTTAAATGTAACCTTGAATGCGTCTGCGAATACTGTAGTGTATGACAACTTAAACCTTAAAAACGTTTCTGGGAAAATTATCGTAAAAGACGAAGCAGTTTCACTCCAAAATTTAAAAACTTCAATTTTCAATGGATTAATCACTGCCACGGGAGATGTTTCTACAAAAGGCAAAGTTCCTACATTTAATATGGACCTAGGCTTATCTACGGTAGACATTAACCAGACGTTTACCCAATTGGACATGTTGAAGAAAATTGCTCCGATTGCCGATGCAATTAACGGAAAACTGAATTCGACCATCAAGCTTTCTGGTAATTTGGATGCAAAAACAATGTCGCCAGACCTCAATACGCTTTCAGGCGATTTGTTCGGGCAATTGCTTTCGACTACAATAAACTCAAAAAATTCTGCCGTTTTGAACAAGCTTGATGAAAAAGTAAAATTCATCGACCTGCAGAAATTAAACTTGAACGACCTAAAAGCAAATCTTACGTTCAAAGATGGAAAAGTAAACGTGAAGCCTTTCGACATCAAATACCAAGACATCAAGATAAATGTTGGCGGACAACACGGTTTTGACCAGTCTATGAATTACAACCTGAAATTTGATGTTCCTGCAAAATACCTGGGAACAGAAGCAAATAAATTAATCGCAAAACTGAGCCCTGCCGAAGCTAACAAATTAGAAAACATTCCTGTAACGGCTATACTTACGGGTAATTTTAAAAATCCAAAAGTCTCGACAGATATAGAACAGGCTGTTACCAAACTAGCGACGCAATTAGTCAAAACCCAAAAAGACAAATTGGTTACTCAAGGAACCAACGCTTTAGGAAATCTGCTAGGCGGTACTAAAAAAGATACAACTAAAACGCAGACGAATCCTACCAAGGAAGATGTAAAAACTAAAGTTTCGGAAGGAATCAAAGGTCTTTTTAATAAAAAGAAAAAAGAATAAACTTATAACTTGAAACAAAAAAGCCTGCAATGTTTAATTGCAGGCTTTTTTTATAGAATATTCATCCCAATGACGTAGCCTTCAAAGCTTCGGACATTAAAAACTGTCCCATCTTCAAAAATCAAATATTGTCCTTTTATTCCTATCAATCGGCCTGTAAAATTAGGGGTTTTGTCTAGGTTCAATCCCGTTACTTTTTTAGGATATCTCAAGACTGGATATTTCAACACAAAGTGCTCGTCTAAGTCAGGATTAAAATAAGGCTTCACTTCTTCTGGAAGCTTATCAAAAATATTAGTTTTTTCAGCTATCAAATCCAAAGTCAACACTTCGTTCTGAAGCATTTTCCTCCAATTGGTCTTGTCTACAAAATGATTTTTCAAAGCCACCTCCGTAATTCCAGCCAAATACCGATTCGGAACTTCCACAATAGAAACCGCCTCACATGCGCCTTGATCGATCCATCGCGTCGGAATCTGTGTTTTTCGCGTCACGCCTACTTTTATTTCGCTTGATAAAGCTAGATATACCACATGTGGTTGCAACTGTACTCTGGTTTCATAATCCAAATCTCGGTCTGCAATCCCTAAATGTGCTGTACTCAATTCGGGTCTCATAATCCAATCTCCAACCGCCGGACTGCTGTAGAAACAATCATAGCAGAATCCCTGGCGAAAAATCTTTTTCTTTTTGGAACAGTTAAGGCATTGGTAACCGAGAAAACTGATTTCAATATTTTTATCAAGAGCTTGGTTTACGTTCAAGAAACTGTTTTCAAAAGTCAGATAGTATTGAATCTGAGCCGCAAATTCCGTTTCCATTTTTGAAAGAACACCTTCGTATTGCATTGTTTTTTTGAGTTTATGATTTAGACGATCGCTTTATGGCTTTTGGCACTTGACTTTCGACAATTTTTGTTATTTTTGGTAAAGTTAGAAATTCGTAACTCATAAATCATAACTCAAACCTAAAAAATGGCGTTACCCATAATCAATTCGGTGGCAACGTGGATTTTAAAAAAAAGAATCCATCAAATTGAATTGTTCCTGAAATACCCAAATGAAGTTCAGGAAGAGTTGCTTTTGAACTTGATCCGCACTGCCGAATACACTGTTATCGGCAAACAGTATGATTTTTCTTCGATAAAATCGTATCAAGAATTCACCGAAAGGGTTCCTGTTTCTACTTATGAAGACTTGGAGCCGCTGATTGAAAGGACGCGAACAGGCGAGCAGAATGTTTTTTGGAACACGCCGATAAAATGGTTTGCAAAGTCAAGCGGAACTACCAACGCGAAAAGTAAATTCATCCCCGTTAGCACAGAAGCGCTTGAAAACTGCCATTATAAAGCGAGTAAAGATTTACTGAGCCTTTATCTTAACAACAACGAAGAATCGCAATTATTTACCGGAAAAAGCCTTCGCCTTGGCGGAAGCAAACAACTGTACGAAGACAATAACACTTTCTTCGGTGATTTATCTGCGATATTGATTGACAACATGCCGATTTGGGCCGAATTCAGCAGTACGCCGAGCAATAAAGTATCGCTGATGAGCGAATGGGAAGCCAAGATTCCGGCAATCATCAACGAAACAATTCACGAAAATGTAACGAGTTTTGCGGGAGTTCCATCTTGGATGTTAGTCCTGATGAACAAAACTTTAGAAGTTACTGGAAAGACAAACCTGCTTGAAATCTGGCCAAACCTGGAAGTGTATTTCCACGGTGGTGTCAGTTTTGAGCCCTATCGAGAACAATACAAAAAAATTCTTCCGAACTCTGGTTTCCAATATTATGAAATCTACAATGCCTCTGAAGGATTTTTCGCCATACAAGACCTCAACAATTCCAGCGATTTATTGCTGATGTTAGACTACGGTATCTTTTATGAATTTATCCCGATGGATACTTTTGGGACACCGGAACAGAAAGTCATCCGATTATCAGAAGTTGAACTTGACAAAAATTACGCAATCGTAATTACCACAAATGCTGGATTATGGCGCTATATGATCGGCGACACTATTCGATTTACGTCTTTAAATCCGTATCGGATACGCGTAAGCGGCAGGACAAAGCACCATATTAACGTATTTGGAGAAGAACTGATTGTTGAAAATACAGACAGAGCTATAGCCAAAGCCTGCAAACTGACCAACACCGAAGTCATTGACTATACAGTGGCGCCAGTTTTTATGGAAGGAAAGGAAAAAGGCGCTCACGAATGGATGATTGAATTTAAAAATATGCCTGAGAACATCACAGATTTTAGGCAGATTTTAGACGATACCTTGCAGTCTCTGAATTCCGACTATGAAGCAAAGCGCCATAACAACATGACCTTAAATCCGTTGATTATCAATGTAGCAAGAACAAACTTGTTTTATGACTGGCTGAAAGAGCAAGATAAATTAGGAGGACAGCATAAAATCCCAAGATTATCCAACCAAAGGAATTATCTGGAAGAACTAAAATCCATGCAATTTTCTATTACTACTTAATTCTATGACAAACACGATAAGTAGGCATAATCAAAGACTTACTTCTTCTGAATGTTAAAGTTGCTTGTGGTTATCAAAAAAATAAGCTTTTTCTGTAACAATTTTCATTTTGAAAAGTCTGATAAACATCATCATCAATCAAACTAATCAAAATGAAATCATTAATTGTCGCCTTTGCTTTATGCGTTGGTCAACTTGTATTTGCACAACAGCCTCCTACTTATCTTGAGCTAAACAGTCCAAAAAGCGGAATTCCTTGCGAAAACGACTCTTCGGAAAGAGAAATTCTTTTAGAAAAAATTGAAGAAAACAGCAAGACCAAAATCGGAGCTTACCGAGGAAATGGCTGCAAATTTACGCTTACAAAAAAGCTAGAATTAGGGAACTATTCGTTTACCATTTCTGGACTGAACATTCAGCAAGCGAAAATTGAATTTGAAGTTACCGCAGAAAATCGCGAGAAAATCATCCAAAATATTGAACTGACAGATAAAACGAATGAACTCAGCGAAGTTACGGTGTATGGAAACCAGCGCCAATACATGAAAGTCGAGTCTGACAAGACCACAATCAACATTAAAGAAAACGGATTGCTTAACAGCGGCACTACGCTTGAAGCTGTCAAAAAGCTTCCTGGAGTGATTACATCTCCTTCTGGTTCGCTTACCTTAAACGGAAAAGGCGTTACGATTTATATCGACGGCGCTCCAAGCAACTTGACCGGAACTGACCTTCAGAATTACCTGAACAGCCTTCCTGCCAATTCAATCGAAAAAATAGAACTCATCTATGACCCAGGAGCTTCGTATGATGCCAATGCCAGCGGTTCCATCATTAATATCGTGACGAATGGCAAGAAAATGAAAGGCGTAAATGCCAGCTTTAATATCAATTATAACTTCAACAAATATCAAAAGCCAAGTCCGCAGATTCTTTTGAATGGCAAAGAAAACAACTTGAGTTGGCAGACCATGTTTGGTGTGAATTACGTCGAAAGAGAAAACAGGAATCGTAACGCGCAAGAATTTACTTATTTTAATCCGCCGGTACGTCTCGAGCAGGAAAGCTTTGACCTTATCACATACAGAAATCTTTATTGGAGAACGGGTATCAATTACAAATTGTCGAACCAATCCAATCTTCTTTTCAATTATAATATGAGTCTTGCCAATGACAGGAATGACAACAAAAGTTCTGCTTTGAGCAACACTATTGATTTCACGAATAATGGAATATCCAAAACAAAGGCCAACAATCAAGAATTGAGCTTACAATTCAAAACAAAACTAGACACCTTGGGAAGAACACTTGACATCACTGCCTATACCAATCTTTTTGATAGGAATCCATTGAACCAATCGACTTCTTTTGAAAACAATGTTTATACGTATAACAATTCTGATATTGATTTTGCCCTGACCAATTACTATCTAAAATATGACTTTTCATTCCCTTTTGAAAAGTATGCTTTTACAATAAATACTGGCGGTAAATACAACACTACAAAAGTGAAAGATTTTGGACGATATAATTTCGAAGAACCTAGCGATGCTATTTTCAATTCTAATCACTACGAGTCAGAAATTGATTTCGACTATTCGGAACGCAATTTGGCGTTTTATGTAGAAGCGAGAAAAAAATATAAAAAGTTCAATCTTACGGCTGGTGTGCGTTTTGAAAATTTTGAAGTGGAGCGAGAAGCCAGCTCGGTTGCAGATAAGATAAAATTCAACAATACTCGTTTTTTTCCGAATGCCAGTATTATGTTTGAAGCGACTGAAAACATCAATTTTAGCACTTCTTATTCTAAAAAAGTTTCCCAGCCAGGCTATTATACTATTGACCCTAACAACAGTTCGAATTTTAACCGATACAATACATCGGTCGGAAATATGGCATTACAGCCTATCTTTTATGACAATTACGGATTTAAGATTTCGGCTTTCCAATACGTCAATTTGGGAGCCAATTATACGATAGCCAAAAACGACACACAGTTTCTCTTTAGCGCTGAGGACGGCGAATTGGTAAGCAACAGAACGTTTGCTTCTTTTGACCGAATCAAGACTTTCAGTGCTTATTTGTCTTTCCCTATTCCGTTGGATTATTTCTTCAAGAGCAAGGAAGAGTTTGCGAAACGAATGAACGAGATTGATAAGATGAATTATATCTATGCCAATATCAACTATGTAAAAACAGATATTGAAGGTTATGATTTTACGTTTAAAAATACGGGAATCGTAAACTTTGGCGCGGAATCACAAATTCATCTTCCTTGGGGTATCATCAATAATATGTCTTACTTTTTCCTTCCAAAAGGAAACTGGGAAATCTACCGAATCGAAAGGCCAATTCAACAGTTTGATATTTCGTTCAACAAAACTTTTATGGACAAGAAATTAAAAATCGGCGTTCATTGTTTTGATGTATTCAATGCCAACGAAGTAAATGCTTTGGTAGAAGGAAAAAACCTTAGGACATTATTTTATGAAAAACAAGATTCCAGAACGTTTCGAATTTCATTGACTTACAATTTTGGAAACTTGAAATTGCAGACGGAAAACACCAACATTGAAGTAGAAAAAGCAAAAGAAGGAGGCAAAGGGCTTTAATTTTCTAAACAGCGTATAACAAAAAATCCCGATGAGAATCGGGATTTTTTATTTCTATTTAATCAACTTAAGAAGCTGTTTTCAGACGCTGCAATAAGTTTTTGTCTAAAGCATTTTCAGCATAGGATTTATCGATTACTAACGATTTATCGTCAGAACTTGGCAAATCGTACATCGCATCGGTCAATATTGCCTCACACAATGAACGAAGGCCACGAGCACCTAATTTATACTCTAACGCTTTATCCACCACATAATCTAAAGCCTCATCAGAAATAGAGAACTCTACATCGTCCATAGCAAAAAGCTTTTGGTATTGCTTGATTAGAGCATTTTTAGGCTCCGTCAGGATGGCTCTCAATGTTTCTCTATCCAAAGGATCCATGTGTGTCAAAACCGGAAGGCGGCCAATTATTTCAGGAATCAATCCGAAGTCTTTAATGTCTTTCGGGATGATATACTGCAACAGATTGTCTTTGTCTACATTATCTGCTTTTTTAGAAGAGCTGTATCCGACAGCCTGACGATTCAGACGTTTCGAAATGATTCTTTCTACGCCGTCAAAAGCACCACCAGCAATAAATAAAATGTTCTGAGTGTTTACCTCAACAAATTTTTGGTCCGGATGTTTCCTTCCTCCTTTTGGCGGTACGTTTACTACCGTTCCTTCAAGCAATTTCAATAAAGCCTGCTGAACGCCTTCTCCAGAAACGTCTCTCGTAATCGACGGATTGTCGCTTTTGCGTGCAATCTTGTCAATCTCATCGATAAAAACAATTCCTCTTTCGGCTTTCGCGACATCATAATCTGCAGCCTGAAGCAATCTTGTCAGGATGCTTTCCACATCTTCTCCAACATAACCTGCTTCGGTCAATACGGTCGCATCGACAATTGCCAATGGAACATCCAACATTTTGGCGATGGTTTTTGCCACCAATGTTTTTCCAGTTCCAGTCTGGCCTACCATGATAATATTACTTTTCTCGATTTCGACCTCATCGTCTAATTGCTGTTGCATCAAACGTTTGTAGTGGTTGTAAACCGCAACCGACATTACCTTTTTAGTTTGGTCTTGCCCGATTACGTATTTATCAAGAAAAGCCCTGATTTCTTTTGGTTTTTGCAAAACAAGATCCGAAGCCATGGCTCCATTTCTTTTATTCTGCCTTAGTTCTTCAATAACAATTCCATGAGCCTGCTCAATGCATTTGTCGCATATGTGCGCGTCAATCCCTGCAATCAGCAGATTTGTTTCTGGCTTTTTCCTTCCACAAAAAGAACACTCTAATACTTCTTTAGCCATATTTAATTTTAGATTTCAGATTTTAGATTTCAGATTCCAGTCCCTGACTGAAATCTGATTTCTGCCATCTGATTTTTAACTTCTTCTCAAAACTTCATCAATCATTCCGTACTCTTTTGCTTCATCCGCTTTCATCCAGTAATCTCTTTCGCTGTCTTTGTGAACTCTCTCGAAGGTCTGTCCTGAATGTTTCGAAATGATTTCATACAATTCGTCTTTCAATTTCAGCATCTCGCGTAAGTTGATTTCCATATCGGTTGCAACTCCTTGAGCGCCTCCAGATGGCTGGTGAATCATTACTCTTGAATGTGGCAATGCAGAACGTTTTCCTTCTGCCCCAGCACAAAGCAAGACTGCTCCCATAGAAGCGGCCATTCCGGTACAGATTGTCGCAACGTCTGGCTTGATGTATTGCATTGTGTCATAAATTCCAAGACCAGCATAAACGCTTCCGCCTGGAGAATTGATATAAATCTGGACGTCTTTAGAAGAATCAACGCTTTCTAAGAACAATAGCTGCGCCTGTATGATGTTAGCAACATGGTCGTCTACTCCTGTTCCAAGAAAGATAATTCTGTCCATCATCAAGCGAGAGAATACATCCAGCTGCGATACGTTCAATTGTCTTTCTTCAATAATATATGGTGTCATGCTGTTTACGATTTTATCGTAGTACATGCTATTGACACCTTGGTGCTTTGTAGCAAACTTTTTAAATTCTTTACCGTAATCCATTTTTAGTTATAAGTTAAATGTTATGAGTCATAAATAACTCTAATTTATTCTTTTCTGTTGATTATTGCAAAGTTCGTGCAAATATTAAATCAGAACTTGTTGACATGAAAAGAACTTGAATAATCGGACAATCCGTCAGTAAGGGACAAAAAACCGAAAGGCTTCAAATAAAAAGAGCGCCAAAAAATATTTTGGCGCCTTAAAGATAACTATTTTTTCAAGAAATTATTCTTCGTACATTTCTTTGATGAACTGCTCGTAAGAAACTTCTTTGGTTTTTGCTTTTACTTTTTCTTTAAACAAGCTAAGCATTTTTTCGCTCATTACTTGTTCTGAAAGTCTTTTCACTTCTTCTTGATTTGAAAGCACACGTGCTACGATTCCTTCTACATCTTCTTCGGTAGGATTCATCTGTCCGAATTGTGCCATTTGTTTTTTGATTACTTCAGAAGTATAGGATTTCAAATCTTCAAAAGTGATTTGAAGGTTATTTTGCGCCAAAACTTTTCCTTCAATCAATTGGTAGCGAAGTCCATTTTCTGATCTTGCATATTCTTCTTCAGCTTGCTCAGGAGTCAAAGGCGTTTCGCCAACAGTTTGAATCCATTTTTTCAAGAATGTCGCTGGCAATTCGAATTTTGTATTTTCTAATAAAGAAGCCGTAACATCGTTCAAGAATTTCTGGTCTGCTTGAGAAGCAAATTGTTTTTCAGCGTCTTCTTTGATTTTTTCTTTTAACTGCTCAACAGAAGTAACATTTCCTTCTCCGAACAATTTGTCGAATAATTCTTGATTCAATTCTGCCAATTCAGTAGCATTGATTTCTTCAATCTTGAAATCAACATCAATATCAAGACCATGAACATTATCGTGATCTACTTTTAGGTAATCCATTAATTTGTGATCGTCATCAAAAAGACCTTTAGTTTTTAACGTAACGACATCACCTACTTTTTTGCCAATGAATTTTTTGGCTGTCTTTTTGTCTTTGAAAACATCAAGAGAAATTGTTGCAGTATTATTGATTCCGTTTTCCTCGTTAGTAAAAGTTCCTGTCAAATCGAATCCTTCTTCAACAGTATCTTTAGAAATCAGTTTTCCGTATTGTTTTTGGATGCGTTCTACTTGATCGTTAAGCATTTTATCGTCAGCAGTAATTTTATAGAACGTCACTTTATTTTTAGCCTCTAAGTCAACTGTAAACTCAGGAGCAAGACCCAATTCAAAGTCAAAAGAATAATCATCAGCATCCCAATCGAAGTTTTCATTCATTTTAGGAAGCGGATTACCAAGTATGTCTAATTTTTCTGAAGCTAAGTATTTGTTCAGATTTTCTTGCAACACTTTATTTACTTCTTCCAGCAAAACCGCTTTTCCGTATTGTTTCTGGATCAGGCTCATTGGAACAGCGCCTTTTCTAAAACCAGGAATGCTGGCGTTTTTCAAATAATTTTTTAAAACCTTATCCACTTGAGGAGCATAATCTGCTTTTGAGATTTCAACCGTTACAATCGCATTTAAAGCGTCAACATTATTTCTTGTAATATTCATTTTTTTACATACTAAAATTGGGTTGCAAAATTATAACATTTTTACAACCCAACCAAGTTTTACATTAATGTATTAATATAGGATTAACAAATACGATAACTATCTGCTATCAAATCTACTGTATTATTTATCACCTCCTGTCAAGGAGAACAGGACAGACTGCAAAACAGACAAAATCAAGCTAAACAAAAGTGCCGTCCAAAAACTAGAAACAGCAAAGCCATCTACCAAATTGGCACAAAGCATAATAATCAAGGCATTGATGACAAGGAGAAATAATCCAAAAGTGATAAACGTCACCGGTAGTGTCAGTAGGACTAGAATAGGCTTCACAAATAAATTCAGCAGTCCCAAAACTACGGCTACGATAATCGCCGTTACAAAATTATCGGACGAAAGACCATGTGCTCCTTTAAGGGCTACACCCGGCATAAAATGTGCTATTACCATTACTAAAACAGCCGTAAGAAGGATTCTGATAATTAAATTCATAATAACTTGATTTATATTTACCCAAATATAGCAATTTTTATGATGTGTTAATTTATGCATAAAAAATATCATACAAATCTTATATGTAAACATTTTTTTTATCTTTGGAATTCATATAATTCAATCAAATACACATTATGAAAAAAACATTACTATTTTTATCGTTGTTCGCTGCAGCGGGTATGAACGCCCAATGGACAGAACAAAACACAGGTTTCGCAGAGGCTTCAAGAGGAGTTCAGAATATCGAAATCATCAATGCAAATGTAGTTTGGGCATTAGGATATGATGGAACTCCAGCTGATGCTATTGTACAAGAATTCACAAGAACTACTGATGGTGGAGCAAACTGGGTTCCAGGAACTATCGAAATTTTCGATCCGAGCTTAACAATAACAAACTTATCAGCTGTAAGCGCTACTACTGCATTTGCTGGAGCCGTAGATGCTACTCTTGGTGGCGGAGGCGTATACAAAACTACTGACGGAGGAGCAACTTGGACAAATTCAAACCCTGGTGGATATGTAACATCAGGAACATTATCTTCTTATTTCAACGTTGTACATTTCTTTGATGAAAATAATGGTGTTACTCAAGGAGATCCTATCGGTGCAGGTAATGGAGAGTTTGAAGTTTACAGAACAACAAACGGAGGAACAACATGGACATTGGCACCAGCTGCATCATTACCAGACCCTGCTGCAGGCGAATATGGATATAATGGAGGAAACGTAGCTGCAGGAAATACTTTCTGGTTTGTTACCAACAAAGGTAAATTATACAGAACAACAGACATGGGAGCAACTTGGACAAAATTAAACACTCCTATTACAGACTTCTCTGGAACCAATACTGGAGGACAAATTTTCTTTAGTGATAACAACAATGGTATCCTTATAGCTAGGACTGGACCTCAAGCAACAGCAACTTATACTCTTTACAAAACTACTGACGGTGGAACTACATGGGGTACAGGCGCTAGCTATACAGCTCCTTACAGAAACGTAGCCTACATTAAAGGAACTACAGTTCTTGTTGGAACTGGAACAGCTGGAACAGTTCAATCTACAGCTTACAGCAATGACAATGGAACTACATGGACACAAATAGACAGCGGAACACAAAGAACTTCAATCGCATTCTTAGACGGATCTACAGGATGGGCTGGAGGTTTCACTGATGGTGTTACTGGCTTAGGTGGAATTTACAAATACAGCGGTGCAGCTCTAGGAATAGAAGATATCGCATCTAACAAAACTTTCAAAGTTTATCCAAACCCAACTAACAGCCAATTAAACTTAAGCGGTGCTTCTATCAACGAAGTTGCAGTTTATGATTTATTAGGAAAACAAGTGATGACTCAAAAATTCTCAGCTCAAGACCAAGTTAGCTTAAACGTTTCTGGACTTGAAACTGGAATGTATGTTTTGACAGCTACAAATGATAGCGGAGCTAAAGAAACTGTTAAATTTGCAAAACAATAATTAATAATAGTTTTTAATTACAAAAATCCCTTTCTGAAACAGAAAGGGATTTTTTTTATTTTAATAAGTACTGAATTGATTCGCTGTAAAAATCTTTAGGGTTTTCGGCATGGAGCCAATGCCCAGCATTAGGTATCGTTTTTATTTCAGAATTTGGGAAATGATGCTTGATTGTTTCGAAATCTTCATCCTTAATATAATTTGAATTTCCTCCTCTTAAAAACAATGTCGGTTTTTCGAAAACTGCATTTTCAGGAAGCGCCTTTCCTATATTATCAATTTGTTCATTAAAAACAGGAAGATTGAAACGGAAAGCCAACTGACCTAGCTCTATCCAATAAAGGCTTTTCATTAAAAATTGGCGTGTACCAAAATCCGAAACATATCCTTTCAAAATCTCTTCGACTTGAGAGCGATCTGGCTTCTGGGTTAAATCAACTGCATTTAATCCGGCCATGATATCTTGATGATGCGGCCTGTAGTATTTTGGACCAATATCTGCCACAATTAGCTTTTCTACTTTTTCCGGATAAGTGGTTGCAAAAAACATGGCTACTTTCCCTCCCATAGAATGTCCTAAAATTGAAACCTTATCCAAATTATTTGTTTGGCAGTACTCCAAAACATCTTCAACCATCACTTCATACGTAAACTCATCGGAATGAAAACTTCTTCCGTGATTACGCAAGTCTAAAATATGCAACTGAAAACCTTCAGAAGCCATTTGTCCAGCCAAAGTTTTCCAATTGTCCGACATCCCTAAAAAACCATGAAGAATAAGCAACGGCTTTCCTTCGCCTTCTATTTTTGAGTACAACATAAATCGCTTTTTAAATTTTTATTTCAACTTCTGAAGATACATATTGACTACGTTTTCAAGCCCTAGATATATAGATTCAGAAATCAAGGCATGTCCTATAGAAACTTCGAGCAGGTTTGGAATATGTTGTTGAAAAAACTGAATATTATCGAGACTCAAATCATGGCCGGCATTGATTCCGAGGTCGAGTTCGTTTGCCAGTTTTGCCGATTCATCATACGGCTGTATGCCATCTTTATTTCCTAAACCATACTGATGCGCAAAGGCCTCGGTATACAACTCAATTCTTTCAGTCCCTGTTTTTTTGGCGCCCTCAATCATTTCAAGAACTGGATCTACAAAAATGGAAGTCCTGATTCCGTTGCGCTGAAACTCTTGGATAATTTCCGTCAAATAATCTTGGTTTTTTATTGTATTCCATCCTGCGTTAGACGTAATTGCATCGTCTGCATCCGGAACCAAAGTCACCTGTGTAGGCTTGACTTCTAAAACTAAATCTATAAATTTTCGCTCTGGATTTCCTTCTATATTGTATTCTGTATATACGACAGACTTCAAATCACGAGCATCTTGGTAGCGAATGTGGCGTTCGTCAGGTCTTGGATGGATGGTAATTCCTTGTCCGCCAAAACGCTGAATATCATTGGCAACTTGCAATAAATCAGGAACATTGCCACCTCTCGCATTTCGTAAAGTTGCTATTTTATTTATGTTTACGCTTAATTTTGTCATTGGAATACTTTTTGAGAATAATTATTTAATACAAAAATACAAAGTTAAACAAGGCGTTTTGTGCTATTTTTTGATTATTTTGCAACGGATTATCGACAGTAGGCTATGACAGAAATTACAGACTATATCAACAACGACATCAAGGCGATAGCCATTGGCGACACGATTGAATCAGTTCAGGATTTTTTCGCCGACCTGTCATTTTCACATTTTCCAGTTTTGGAAGAAGGAATATACATCGGAAGCATTTCGGGAGATGATGTAGAAACTTTCGATTCTGATAAAAAAGTTAACGACTATCGTTACACTTTGGAAGGTTTTTTTGCCAGAAAAAACATGATTTGGCTAGATGTCTTGGAAGTTTTTGCTAGAAACCATACGAGCGTTGTTCCTGTTCTAGATGACAAGAATAACTATATCGGTTATTACGACATCACAGACATCATCAAATTTTTCCACGAAACTCCTTTCCTGAAAGAAATGGGAGGAATTATTATTGTTGAAAAAAACATTAATGACTATTCTATGAGCCAGATCACACAGATCGTAGAAAGCAATAACGGAAAATTGCTCGGCTTGTTTGTCTCTAATGTGGAAGCTGACAAAGTTCAGATTACTATAAAAATTACTTTGGGCGCGATGAATGAAATCATTCAGACTTTCAGGCGCTATAACTATGAAATTATTTCAGAACATCAAGAAGACAATTATCTGAATGCCTTAAAAGAGCGCTCGGACTATTTGGATAAATATTTAAACATATAAATCAGATCTTAGATTATCAGAAATGAAAGTAGCCATTTACGGTCAATATTATCAAAATAGCACGGAGCCAATTATCAGAGATATTTTTGTTTTTTTTAACAAAAACAATGTCGAATTGGTCATTCAGGATGATTTTCTAGCCATGCTCTACGAAAAGCAAATCATCCAGAAAGAGTACAGCACTTTTCATGATTTTAACGATCTTGACAGCAACGTAGAAATTCTGGTAAGCATAGGCGGAGACGGAACTATTTTGCGTGCGGCTACATTGGTGAGGGACTCTGGCATTCCTATTTTGGGAATAAACGCAGGGAGACTAGGCTTTTTGGCAACCGTCCAAAAAGAAAATATCGATGAGCTGATGCAATATATTATCGATAAAAATTATTCCCTTTCGCCAAGAACATTGCTTAGCTTGGAAAGTTCCGAGAATATTCCAGAAATCGAAAATCTGAATTTTGCCATGAACGAAATTTCAGTAAGCAGAAAAGACACTACGTCGATGATTACTATCGAAACATACTTAAATGACGAATATTTAAATTCGTATTGGGCAGATGGCTTGATTATTTCGACACCTACAGGTTCTACCGGATATTCGTTAAGTTGTGGCGGGCCGATACTCACACCTGCGGTCGAAAGTTTTGTAATTACTCCCATAGCACCACACAATTTAAACGCAAGACCTTTGGTCATTCCCGACAACGTCGAGATAAAGCTAAAAGTTTCCGGCCGTGAAGAACATTATCTCGTTTCGTTGGATTCTAGGATAGCTTCAATCAGCAATGATACTGTGCTGACCATCAAAAAAACACCTTTCCAGATCAACATGGTCGAGCTTCCAGAGAAAAGCTTCTTGAAAACTTTACGCACCAAATTACTTTGGGGAGAAGACAAGAGAAACTAAAGAAAATCCCTTACATTTTATACTATCGACACTTAAGTTTCGTTTACTTTAAATCGAAAGAGCCTAGCATTTGCCTAAAATTAAGGATATTTAATTATTAGACAGTTGATAAGTGCTCATAATTGTTATATTTGCACCCTTATTTTTTCATTAAATGAATCGAATAATAATTACATTTTTCTGCATTTTAAGTTTTGCCGTTTCTAACGCCCAGATTCACGAAATCGGAATTTTTGCCGGAGGAAACAACTACATTGGAGACGTTGGTCCGACCAATTATGTCAAGCCAAATGAATTTGCTTTCGGAGTGTTATACAAGTGGAATAAAAGTCCGAGACATTCTTGGAGAGTTTCTTATACGCAAGGAAAAATAACATCAGACGATAAGGATTCTGACATGCCCGCCAGAAAACAAAGAGGATTAAACTTTGAAAATAGTGTAAAAGAATTATCTTTAGGCCTTGAATTCAATTTTTTTGACTTTAATTTGCATGAATCGGGATTTTTGCTAACTCCATATGTATATTCAGGAATAAGTTATTTTCGCTATACCGAATTATATTACCTGAACAATCAGTATGAAGAAGATGATAAAAAAAATAGTTTTGCAATCCCAATGACTGTTGGCGTGAAAACCAGAATTGCAGAAAAGCTTATATTAGGATTTGAAGTCGGAGCTAGATATACCTTTACTGATAATCTTGATGGAAGCAACCCGAAAAATGACAGTTTTGATACATTGCGATTTGGAAATTTAAACAGCAAAGATTGGTATGTTTTTTCAGGTTTCACACTAACCTATACCTTTGGAAACAAACCATGCTACTGTGCAGAATAAAGAATGAACTTACTAGAAACAATAAACAAAGACAACCTCCCAAAGCACTTGGCCATCATCATGGATGGAAATGGCCGTTGGGCTAAACAAAAAGGCCTGCTAAGAGCCTTTGGCCATGAAAATGGCACAAAAGCGGTAAGAGAAACCGTAGAAACTTGTGCCCGACTTGGCATTGAAAATCTTACGCTCTATGCTTTCTCTACTGAAAATTGGAACCGTCCGAAATTAGAAGTAGACACCTTGATGAAACTTCTCATAAATTCATTGAAAAACGAGCTTAAAACCCTTACAGAAAACAACATAAAACTTAATACAATCGGCAATTTTGAAAAGTTGCCTTCCTCTGCTCAAAAAGAATTATCCCAAGTCATTTCTAAAACAAAAGACAACAACAGGATGACCCTGACTCTTGCGCTAAGCTACGGTTCACGGGAGGAAATTGTCTCTGCCATAAAGAATATAAGCAGTAAAGTTAAAAATAATATAATTTCAATAGACGCTATTGACGAATCAATTATTAATCAGCATCTTTACACGCAAAATTTACCTGACGTAGATTTATTAATAAGAACCAGTGGCGAACATAGGATCAGCAATTTCTTACTTTGGCAGATAGCTTATGCAGAATTGTACTTTACAGATGTATTGTGGCCTGACTTTAGAGAAAAAGATTTATATGAGGCTATCATTAGTTATCAAAAAAGAGAACGTAGATTTGGAAAAACAAGTGAACAAATTAAATAAACTTTTAATGTTAGACAAAAGCATTAAACTATTCTTAACCGTATTAGTTTTAGGAAATATTTTTCAAGCAAAAGCCCAAGACAGAGTCCCATTTGATCAAGGAAGAGAATATATTCTAGCCGATATAAAAGTTATCGGAAAAATCAGCTATAACGAACAAACAGTTGTTACATTTGCCGGCCTTGAAAAAGGACAAAAAATCACAGTTCCTGGTGAAGAAATCAGTAGTGCCATCAAAAAATTATGGAAACTAGGATTGTTCAATGAAATTGACACCTATATCAATCGAATTGATGGCGACAGTATTTTTATCGACATGCATATCAGCGAATTGCCGAAATTAAGCGAAGTAAAAATACAAGGCGTTAAAAAGTCGAAAGTAGAGGGCCTTATTAAGGACAACTCACTGACAAAAGGCAAAATCGTTAACGAAAATCTTATCACTACGACAAAAAACTACATTGAAAATAAATACAAAAAAGACGGTTTCTACAACACCAAAGTAGTTATCACCACTATTCCAGATACAACAGCTGGTAATGAAGTCAAAATGCTTGTGAACATTGACAAGGGCAGCAAAGTAAAAGTTAGCTCAATAGAGGTCAATGGTAACGAAAAACTTTCTGATAGCAGAATCAGAAAGGCAATGAAAAATACAAAGACAAGATTTCCGCTCCGCTTCTGGAAAGGCTCAAAATACATCAAGGAAAAATATGCTGAAGATTTAGAGAACATCGTATCTGTCTATAAAGAAAAAGGATATCGCGATGCTCGAATCGTATCTGATTCTATCAACTACAACAAAGAAAAAAATACCGTTGCTATAAAACTGAATGTTGAAGAAGGGAATAAATACTATTTCGGAAACATTAAGTTCTTAGGAAACTCGGTCTATACAGATCAAGGACTACAAAAAATGCTAGGCATCAAAAAAGGCGATGTGTACAATGGCGTATTGTTGCAAAAAAGAATCGAGGACAAGACAAAACCTGACGGAAACGACATTAAAAACTTATACCAAAATAGCGGTTATTTATTCTCGACCGTAAATGCGGTTGAGGTCAAAACTGCTAATGATACGATCGATTTCGAGATCAGAATTATGGAAGGGCCATTAGCCTACTTCAATAAAATTACTGTAGTCGGAAATGACAAAACAAACGACAAAGTTATCTATCGTGAACTAAGAACACTTCCAGGACAGAAATACAGCAAGGAACTTTTGATGAGAACGCTTCGAGAGCTTGGACAATTAGGATTCTTTGACCCTCAAGCTTTAGAACCAAAATTCAAAAACGTAGACCCTGCTGCAGGAACAGTTGATATCGAATACAATGTTGTAGAAAAAGGATCGAGCCAGATCGAACTCCAAGGAGGTTACGGCGGCGGCGGATTCATTGGAACATTAGGTCTTTCTTTCAACAACTTCTCCATAAAAAATATTTTCAAGAAAGACGCCTATACTCCGCTTCCGATGGGTGATGGACAAAAATTGGCTCTTAGACTTCAAGGAAGTTCTTACTTCCAGACGTATAGCCTTTCTTTCACAGAACCATGGCTTGGCGGAAAGAAACCAGTTCAATTCTCAGGTTCTATCTCTCATAGTAAGCAGTTCTTATACACAGGAAATAACGATGTAAATAGAGACAAGAGTTTCAACATCACATCCCTTTCCCTTGGTATTGCAAAAAAACTTAACGTTCCAGATGATTACTTTGTATTATCACAGGCAGTAAGTTTCCAATACTATGATTTGAACAACTATAACACCGGATTATTTACTTTTGGTGATGGTAATTCTAGAAACTTAGCCTACACTATAGGATTGCGAAGAGACAGTAGAGGTTTGGACCCAATTTTCCCAACTTTCGGATCTGAATTTAGCATAAGCGCCAAATTCACATTACCCTATTCTCTTTTCAATGGTGTTGACTACAAAGACCTTGAAAACAATCCAGAATATCAAAATGAAGATGGCACTCCAAACCGAGCAAAAATTGACCAGAAGAAGTTTAATTGGCTGGAATATTATAAAATTAAATTCAAAGCTGATTGGTATACAAAAATTTATGGTAAATTCGTACTTCGTTCTTTAGGTGAATTCGGTTTCCTTGGAGCTTATAACAATGATAGAGGCCTTGTTCCTTTTGAAAGATTTTTCCTTGGTGGAGATGGTTTAGCGAATTATTCGTTAGATGGCCGTGAGGTAATACAGTTGAGAGGATATCCAAATCAATCGTTGACACCGCTGGATGCTTTAGGAAACCAAAATGGAGCTACTATCTATAATAAGTTTTCATTAGAGTTGAGATATCCGATTACATTGAAAGGTGCGGCATCGATTTATGCCTTAACTTTCCTTGAAGCAGGTGCGGCGTATGACAATTTTAAAGATTATAATCCGTTTGTATTGCAACGTTCAGCAGGTTTTGGTCTAAGAGTATTCATGCCAGCCTTTGGATTATTAGGTATCGACTTCGGACATGGATTCGATCCAATCCCTGGAGGTACACAGAAAAATGGATGGGAAACCCATTTCATCATAGGACAACAATTTTAACAATATAAATTTGGCACGATATTTTCTAATATAACATCAAGAATATGAGAAAACATTTTTTTATACTATTTCTATTAGCCGCTCTTCCAGCTACAGTTGGGGCACAGACTCGCGGTATTCGTATTGGATACATAGACATGGAATACATTTTGGAAAAAGTTCCTGACTATGCTGAAGCCAAAAACCAGCTAGAGCTAAAAGCTCAAAAGTGGAAACAAGAAGCAGAAGTAAAAAGAAATGAAATCAATAAGCTGAAAGAAAATCTGAAAACAGAAAGAGTCTTATTGACCAAAGAACTTATTGAAGAAAGAGAAGAAGAAATCTCTTTCCTTGAAACTGAATTATTAGATTTTCAGCAAAAAAGATTTGGATCTACAGGTGATCTAATCACGCAAAAAGCGGTATTAGTAAAACCAATTCAAGACCAAGTCTTCACTATCGTGCAAGATATAGCTGAAAGTAAAAAATATGATTTTATTTTTGACAAATCATCAGATCTTACGATGCTATTTGGAGCTGAAAGACATAACATCAGTGACCTAGTTGTAAGACAACTTACAAGAGCAGAAAAAAGAGAGCAGCTTAGCAACAAGCAGCTGAAAGAAGAAGCCGAAAAAGAACGCAAGCAAGACATGATTGATTCAAACCCAGATTTGGCAGAAAGACAAAAATTACTTGAAGACAAAAAAGCGGCGAGAGAAAAAATAATCGAGGACAGAAAACTTGCAGCTGAAGAAAAGAAAAGAGCATTTGAAGAAAAACGAGCTAAACTTATGGAAGAAAGGGAAGCGAAAAGAAATGCTGCTAAAACAAAAACAGAAGACGTTAAAAAGACAAGTTCTGAACCTGAAAAAGCGACTACAGAAACTGTAAAAGAAGAAACTAAAGACGGAAACGTCGTAGAAGAAAAAAATACCGCCGCAGCACAAGCAATAGCAGATAAAAAAGCTCAAGCAGAGCAAGCTAAAAAAGACGCCGCTGAAGAAAGACAAAAAAAATTAGACGAGCGTAAAAAAGCTTTGGAAGAAAAAAGAAAGAAAATTTTAGAAGAACGAGAAGCCGCTAAAAAAGAAAAAGAAGAGAAAAAAACTTCTGGAGAAAACAATAACGGGAACTAAAACTAAATTAATATTTAATACTTTAAAATGATGAAACAATTGAAAACTTTACTAATCGCCGCAGCTCTTTTCATTGGTGCAAGCCAGACTATGAATGCTCAAGCAAAGACTGCACATGTTGACGTTAGTGAAATTATGGCTAAGATGCCTGCTATGTTGGAAGGGCAAAAGCAACTTGAAAAATTGAACCAGACTTACAATGCTGATTACAAAACAATGGTTGATGAATATCAAGCCAAACTAAAAAAATACGATTCTGAATCTACAACTGTTTCTGAAAAAATAAACCAAGACAGAGCCGTTGAAATCCAAGACATGCAAAAAAGAATCAGAGATTACGGCGAAAATGCTCAAAAAGAATTACAGCAAAAAGAACAAGATTTGTTCAAGCCTATCCAAGACAAAATCAAAGCTGCTATTCAAAAAGTAGGTAAAGCTAAAGGATACCAATATGTTTTAGATTCAAACATGGTTCTACTTGCAGATGGTCCAAACATCACTGCTGACGTAAAAAAAGAACTTGGTTTCTAATCAATCCAAAATATTTTTAAAAACTGCTCAAACTAATTGAGCAGTTTTTTTTTACTTTTGTTTCTATGATAAACTCAAACCCAATCGGACTATTTGACTCTGGAATAGGCGGAACTTCCATCTGGAAAGAAATCCATCAATTGATGCCTCACGAGAATACTATTTATTTGGCTGACAGCAAAAATGCACCCTATGGACAAAAATCTAAGGATGAAATTATTGCACTCAGCATAAAAAATACTGAGTATCTTTTAGACCAGAATGCAAAAATAATCGTGGTAGCTTGCAATACGGCAACCACAAATGCCATAAAGGAATTGAGAGCTAAATATGACGTTCCGTTCATTGGAATTGAGCCTGCTATAAAACCCGCTGCAAACAACTCAAAAACCCAGACTATAGGAATCCTGGCTACAAAAGGAACGCTTAACAGCGAACTTTTCAACAAGGCAGCAGAACAATTCCAAGACACAAATATTATCGAGCAGGTGGGTTATAATCTCGTAAAGCTCATCGAAGATGGGGAAATGCATTCGGAAGAAATGACATCGCTCTTAAAAACATACCTAACGCCTATGATTGAAGCCAACATAGATTACTTGGTATTAGGATGCAGCCATTACCCTTATCTGATTCCACAAATAAAAGAAATCTTGCCGTCTCATATCAAAATCATTGATTCAGGTGAAGCTGTAGCAAAGCAGACGCAAAAAGTACTGGAAGAAAAAATTGGACTTAATACAGAGCAAGGTAACCCAAGTACTATATTCTATACCAATTCAAATCCAAAGGTATTAGAAACAATCTTAGAAAATAAATATACCGTACTTCAAAAGGATTTTTAAGCAAGTCTAAGACACTTATTTTTCTTCTTTTAGCCAACTTGAATACATCACATAATTATTCGAGATACGCTCTATTTCGCCAGCAAAATCCGATTTGTTTATATCCTTTACCTTCTTAGCCGGAACACCGGCATAGATTGCTCCCGATTCAACAATAGTATTCTGCGTAACTACCGCACCAGCTGCTATAATCGAATTGCTTTCAATTACGCAATTATCCATTACGATAGCACCCATGCCTATCAAAACATTGTCCTGCACCGTGCAACCGTGCACAATGGCATTATGCCCTATTGAAACGTTATTTCCAATTACAGTTGGGTGTTTTTGGTAAGTACAATGAATAACCGCTCCATCCTGGATATTTACTTTGTTTCCAATCTTGATGTAATGCACGTCACCTCGGATTACAGCATTAAACCAAACACTGCAGGAAGAACCAAATGTTACATCGCCGATAATAGTTGCGTTTTCAGCCACATAGCAATCGTTCGGAATTAAAGGACTCTTGCCATTCACAGTTTTTATTAGCATAGGAATATAAAAAAGAATCCCGATAAAATTATTACAATTATCGGGACAGAATTAATATCAACTTTAAAATAATTAATTAACAGCAGGACAATTACAATCCCATTTTTCTCTCTTGCAGAATAAGTTCAGACCTAAAGTGATTTGGTGGAAACCTCCGTCATCAAACTTCACATCTCCTGTCAAATGGGAGTATGTATAGGCAACCATAAAGTTTTTATAATTCAAGCCCACGATTGGGGTAATGTATTGAAGTTTTTGATCAGAAACACTGTTTCCGTCAAGATATTGGGCTCCGTCGAAGCTTCTTCTATAAGACAAACCGCCCCAAAGCTTTCCGAAATCTAAATCTTTGTAGACTTTTAAGTTTACGTCGATAGATTTTTCTTTAGTCTCGTCAACAAGTTGGAATAAGAAAGAAGGCTCCCACTGTAATCTGTCTGGATCTCCGAAAACATAACCAGCACTAAACAAATATTTTCTTAAGTTATCAGACTCATAATCAGTATAGATTTCTCTTCTGATGTTTGAAACAGCATTTTTTACTGTGAAGTGAGCATAAAAATCTAAGTAGTTGTATGAAGCACCAAAATCTACGTTGAAATAAGAATCTTTTTGGTAAATTCCACCTACAACAATTGGATCAAATCCTTCAAACTCAGATTCATCTAATTTACTTTGCACCAATCCTGCACTCATACCGAATGACAATTGGTTCAAATCGTAATCTCCTCTTGAAAATTGGATATGGTGGGCATACGTAAGTTTTGCTCCTACTTGTGAATGGTAACCATTTTTATCATTAAAAAGTATAATACCCACACCCGATTGTTCCCCTACTCTGCCGTTAAAGCTCAACGTCTGTAGAGCTGGAGCATCATCCTGCCCAAACCATTGCTGACGAGCAGTTAAACGTAATTTAGCACAATTTGCAGCACCAGCCATTGAAGGGTGGATCAAATAATAATTATCGGATAAATAATCTGAATAAACGGCAATTCCTTCTTGTGAAAACGATATTTGTGACAATAACAATAATAATGCTAAATACCTCTTTTTAAAATTCATGGGGTCTATCTTTTTAATGAAAATGCTCTTAAAACAACCTATCAAAAACCTGCTACCCTTAGATTACCTATTAAACAGGCAGGCCGATTTGATCTAGTAATTTTTCGTAGCGGTCAAATATATAAATTTTTGTGTTAGGTTGGTATACTAATTCGTTAATATTACACACTCTTTTTATATAAACTTTAAGAAAAAAATTAAAAAGCTCTTAAATAATTATTCCACCACTATTCACTTAGACTGTTAAACAAAAACGAAAGAACTGTTAATTTATTCTATAAAAAATCAAATATAATATTTCACGGAAAATTTCTTTGTTAAATTTGCTAAAAATAAAATCTAATGATAAATATTATAATAAAAGAAACTCAAAATCCGACAATATTAAAGTTCGAATTGCCTGATTTTATTACACAAAATGAAAATTTTGAGTTCAAAAATATAGACGAAGCCAAAGATTCTCCCCTTGCCCAACAATTGTTCTATCTTCCGTTCGTAAAATCCGTTTATATCTCCGGAAATTTCATCGCCATCCAAAGATATAATATCGTAGAATGGGATGATGTAAAAGACGCCGTTGCGGAGCAGATTGAAAGTTTTATCAATAAAGGTGGAAAAATTCTAACTATTACGGAGAAAAAAGTCCAAAAACAACCATTGACAGTTTATGCTGAAAGCACGCCAAACCCATCGGTTCAGAAATTTGTCGGCAGCAAGATGATGACAAAAACGGCAATGGAATTTAAAAACATCGACGAAGCAGCATCATCTCCTTTAGCTTTAGAGCTTTTCAAATTCCCTTACGTAAAAGAAGTTTTTATTGATGAGAATTATATCTCAGTTACGAAATATGCCGTAAAAGAATGGCAGGACATCACCTACGAGCTAAGAACTTTTATCAAAGAGTTCATTGAAAACGGAGGAACAGTTATCGACGAAGACGTAGCTGCGATGAATCCGAAAATAGAAAAACAGAAAATTGAGAATTTCGACAACCTAGATACAACTTCACAGCAAATCATAAACATTCTGGAAGAATATGTAAAACCAGCTGTAGCAGCAGACGGCGGCAATATTCTTTTTGATTCGTATGACGAAAAAGAAAAACGAGTAAAAGTTGTATTGCAAGGAGCGTGCAGTGGATGCCCTTCTTCCACATTTACCCTTAAAAGCGGCATCGAAAACATGCTGAAAGACATGCTGAACGACGAAGAAATAAAAGTGGAAGCAATAAATAGCTAGCAAAAGACACATTTATTTGCTATTTTTATAAGATAAACAATTTAAAACTAGCAAATTATGTCTGTACTAAAAGTAATCGAGGTTCTTTCTAGCTCTGAGACAAGTTGGGAAGACGCTACAAAAAAAGCTATTTCTAAGGCATCCAAAACCTTAAAAAATATCAAATCGGTGTATGTCCAAGATCAAAGCGCTACTGTAGAAAATGGAACAGTTAAGGAATTTAGAGTAAATTTAAAACTTACTTTCGAACTAGAATAAAGAAACATAAATCACCTGAATCAAGCGTTTCGAATATCGGAGCGCTTTTTTTATAAAAGAAAGCAGTCTTTCCAAATGAACGATTTACATAACGAAACCAGTCCGTATCTTCTTCAACACGCCAACAATCCAGTACACTGGAAAGCTTGGAACCAAAAATCTTTGGATTTTGCCAAAGAAAATGACAAACTAATAATTGTCAGCGTAGGCTATTCGGCTTGCCACTGGTGCCATGTAATGGAACATGAAACTTTCGAGGATTCTGAAGCTGCCGCTGTCATGAACCAAAACTTTGTCAGTATAAAAGTTGACCGAGAAGAAAGGCCAGACATAGACGCTGTTTACATGAAAGCCGTTCAAATTATGACAGGTAGAGGCGGATGGCCCATGAATGTCGTATGCCTTCCAGATGGCAGGCCTGTCTGGGGAGGAACCTATTTCAGAAAAGGTGAATGGATGGACACTTTGCAGCAATTACAGCAACTCTATCGGTCTAATCCTGAAAAAATGATTGACTACGCCGAAAAATTGCATCACGGAATCAACTCCATAAGCCTAGTACATAAACAAGAAGATGCCGAACAATTTGATTCGAGCACTCTTGCCAACCTTGTTGAAAAATGGAAAAAAAGTTTTGATTGGGAATTCGGAGGCTATAGCCGAGCTCCGAAATTCATGATGCCGAGCAATTACTCTTTTCTACTGCGCTATGCCTACCAGAAAAAAGATAACCAACTATTGGAATTCGTCAACCTGACGCTCACAAAAATGGCTTACGGAGGTTTATTCGACACTATTGACGGGGGCTTCTCGCGATATTCTGTCGATATGAAATGGCATGTACCTCATTTTGAAAAAATGCTATATGACAATGGGCAATTGGTGTCGCTCTATTCAGATGCCTATAAACTCACAAAAAATCCATTATATAAAGAAGTGATTGAAAAAACACTAACCTTTATATCAAAAGAACTCACCAATCGCGATGGAGGATTTTATTCTGCCCTAGATGCAGACAGCTTGACCGTAGATAATCATCTAGAAGAAGGTGCTTTCTATGTTTGGACAAAAGAAGAACTGAAAGCTATATTGAAAGAAGATTTCGAACTATTCAGCATCATCTTCAATATTAATGAATTCGGATTTTGGGAAGAAGGAAACTATGTCTTGATCCAGACAGAATCTTTAGAAGAAATTGCTTCACAATATAAAAAAGATAGTTCTGAGCTTCATAGAAAGAAACATGAATGGGAAAACCTGCTCTATACCGAAAGAGAAAAAAGAAAGAAACCAAGATTGGACGACAAATGTCTTACTTCGTGGAATGCGTTGATGTTAAAAGGATTTGTCGATGCCTATAAAGCTTTAGGAAATAAAGACTATTTAAACAAAGCGTTGCAAAATGCTTCTTTTATAACTGAAAACCTTTGGGCTCCTGAAGGAAACTTGTTGCACAGCCATAATGACGGCAAAAATACGATAAACGCCTATCTTGAAGATTATTGTTTTGTGATTGATGCGTTTATTTCCTTATATGAAGCTACGCTTGACGAGAAATGGCTTCATCACTCAAAACAGCTTGCCGATTATTGCTTCGATCATTTCTATGATACTACAACTGATTTCTTTTCCTTTACTTCCGATATTGATGCCGAGTTGATTACAAAGCATTACGAATTAGAAGACAATGTAATTCCTGCTTCCAACTCTGTCATGGCAAATAACCTTTATAAACTTGCTATTTATTTTGACAATCCTTATTATGAATCGACGGCGCAAAAAATGCTGGGCCATATTCTTCCTAACATCGATTATCCTTCAGCTTTTTCCAACTGGCTGCATGCTTTTCTGAATTTCTCGGATGAAAATAGAGAGCTTGCCGTTTGTGGAGAGCAAGCATTAGCAAATATTTTAATCTTGCAAAAAGACTACCTTCCCAACATTGTCTTTTCTGGAAATGACAAGCCTTCCGAACTACCATTCTTAAAATCTCGATTTGAAGAAGGAAAAAATTTATATTATGTATGCCAAAATAAGACTTGTGATTTGCCTTCTGAAAATCTAGAATTAACTTTGCAAAGCTTAAAGTTTTAAAACAAACAGGACATCCATCGCATTAAAATTATTATAATTTAAGAAAAATTTATTTTTTTAATCAGTAGATTTGATACTTAAATACGAAAACACTTTTTACCATCCAGCATGTTGATTGACACTCAAAAAATAGAAACGTATACAGATCGTTTTATCGCGGTTTTAGTCGATTATTCACCTCGATTAATCGGTGCCTTTTTAATACTCTTTCTTGGATTATGGGGAATCAGACTTTTGAACCGTCTTGCCACCAAGATCATGATCAGCCGAAATTTAGAACCTACGCTGACTACGTTCCTAGCAAATATCTTGATTTGGGTCTTGAGAGTATTGCTATTTGTAATTTTTATCTCCAAACTGGGAGTTGAGACCTCCTCGTTTGTAGCCATTCTTGGAGCTGCCGGTTTGGCCGTTGGTCTGTCATTGCAAGGATCTCTTTCTAATTTTGCAGGCGGTGTTTTGATTATCCTTTTCAAACCTTTTAAAGTCGGTGATACGATTGAAGCTCAAGCCGAAACTGCAAAAGTTTTAGAAATTCAGATTTTTACAACAAAATTACTGACTGCGTCTAATCAGGTTGTTTATATTCCGAATGGCATACTTTCGAACAATAAAATCAAGAATTTTTCGCAAAACAACAGCAGGAGAGCCGATCTTGTTTTCAAGATAAATTATGAGACCGACATAAAGCAGGTAAAAGATATGCTGATAGAAATCATGAAAAAACACCCTCAAGTGTTAAAAAACCCCGCTCCAGCAGTAATTGTCAGCGATTTGACAGATACTGGCATAAATTTAGTGGCTAGACCATGGTCCAAGAACGAAAATTTTGGAAACATGAGCTCTGATATTTTAGAACAGAGCCTGGCAGAATTAGAAAAAATGGAGAAGAGTCCATTTGTAAAAGCAAGCACATAAAATATTTAACCTTAAAACCTTAAAAAATGAATTTTAAAAGCATCTTATTCCTATCACTTTCATTTGCAAGCCAGATTGGCTTCGCACAGACTGTAAATTATGAGTCAAACAATAGGCGCGTTGAGTCAAATATAGTAACATACGATACAAAACCACAAGGAAGCCAATATATAGATGAGACATTTCTTCCTGGAAGTTACCAAAACAATAGTCAGATTATATTATTAAGATATAATGCTTTTACTGACCAGATAGAGTTTAAAGACTCTGATGACGCAACCAAAAACCTTATCCCTAATAAAGGTGTGCCTATAGTTACTACTAGCAAGAAAAATACTTATGTGTATGAGGACTATACAACTCAAAAAGAAGGAAACAAAACAGGTTATCTGAATCTGATTAGCGAAAACGGACAGGTAAAGATTTATTCAAGAACTAAAGTTTTCTTGAAAGAAGCGGTAGCGGCTTCTAGCGGTTATCAGACAGCTAAACCTGCTATGTATAAAAAAGCAGCGACAGAATATTATATCAAAGTAAAAGAACAACCTATCGTTTTTATTCCATCTAATAAAAAAGAACTGTACAAGCTCTTCCCTGGAAAAGAAAAAGAAGTTACAGAGTACATAAAATCAAATAAAATTTCTTTGGATAAAGAGGAAGATTTAAAAAGCTTAGGTTCGTTTTTAAACACTATTTTATAATCATTTGATCATAAAATCTTTCAAATAAAAAGGCTCAAAATAAGCGACATCTACGGTGTCGCTTTTTTTATGCTTTTCAAATGAAAGAAGACTCATTTCTTTGGCAGAAGGATACGTATTTTCTGGATAGTAAACAAATCTCGCATCTTTCAATATATCTGCACACTTTAAAGCACCATCGCCGATTAAATGGATAGTACCTTCTATCTCTGAAAAAGATTCTTCGGTGATGATTTCTGCTTTGGTATCTCGTATTTTTTGATGATTCTTCTCAAAAACAGCATTATAGACTTCCATCCTTCTGGCATCAATCATCGGAACAATCAATCCTTCAGAAACTGAAAGCTGAGCAGCCAACACCTCTAGCGTATCAATCGCTATCAATGGAATATCCAAGGCATAACACAAACCTTTTGCAGCCGAAACGCCAATCCTAAGCCCTGTATAAGAACCGGGGCCTTGGCTTACCGCAATCGCGCTTAAATTGGAAAAATCTATTTGTAGTTCCTGCAATGCTTCTGCTATAAAAACATGTAGTTTTTCGGCATGTGAATAACCTTGTTCAGCCATTTCCTTGCAAAGAAGTGTTTCTCCTTGCTTGGCAATGCTTATCGAGCAGTTTTTCGTAGCCGTTTCAATATTGAGAATATAGGACATTATTTTTTTGTCTTGCTGTCTTTTTTAACTTCGCCTTCAGATTTGACATGTACCATATCGCCTGAATTTAAATCTTTTGTAACTGTAGCATAAGGGCCAATAATTACGACATCGCCTTTTTTCAAACCTGAAGAAACTTCAATATTGGTGTCATCTTGGATTCCAGTTTTTATGACTCTTATCTTTGCCTTATCGCCTACTTTCACAAACACACATTCAAATTTCTTGTCTGATTTTGGCGCTTTTTGATTGTTATTTTCGTCTTCTTTCGCGCTTATCACCACAGGTTTCGCAGTAGCAGAAGTATCCGATTTGACGACCACAGAACTGATCGGAATAGACAGCACGTTATCTTTTCTTTTGGTCATGATATCGACTGTCGCTGTCATACCTGGCCTAAAAGGCGAATAACTTTCCGGCTTGCCTTCAAGCAAATCAGCATACGATTCTTTCAATATCCTTACTTTTACTTTAAAGTTTGTCACCTGATCTGCTGTCAATGCTGTACTGGCAGAATTTGAAATGCTGGTAACGATTCCTTTGAATTCTTTTTTAAGGTAAGCGTCAACTTCAACTTTTGCAGAATCGCCAACATTAATCTTAACAATATCATTTTCATTTACATCAACTTCAACTTCCATGTTGTTAAGGTTCGCTACTCGCAAAAGTTCGGTACCCGTCATCTGTTGTGTACCAAGTACTCTTTCGCCCAACTCTACGCCTAATGAAGAAATCGTTCCGTCGGCTGGAGCATAAATTGTAGTTCGTCCTAAGTTGTCTTTTGCTTCGTTCACGGTTGCTGAAGCACTTTGAACGTTATAATACGCCGATTGTTTTGTCGCTTGAGCAACTTCATATGAGGAAATTGCCTTGTCCCAATCTGATTTTGAAATTATTCCTTTTTCAAAAAGCGTTTTGTTTCTTTCATAATTTGCTTTTGCTTCTTTAAATTGAGCATCCGCTTGACTTAATCCTGCTTTGGTTCCAGAAAGGCTTGCTACAGAGCGATTCAGTCCAGAAGTATACAAATCAGGATTGATGCGAACTAGCAGATCGCCTTTTTTAACGACCTGTCCTTCTTTTACAGGCAGTTCTATAATTTCACCCGAAACCTCAGATGAAATTTTTACTTCAATTTCTGGCTGAATCTTACCAGTGGCAGAAACCGTTTCGATAATCGTCATGGCCTCTACTTTTGATATTTCTACCTCTTTCCCTTTTTCTTTACTACCAATAGCACCTGTCTTGGAGAGTACCAATAAAATAATTATCAGAAGTATTGCACCTCCTAGTATATAATAAACTGTCTTCTTTTTCATAATTTATTGTTTTTGGATAATAGGAATGCCGAAATAGAATTCTAAAACTTTCACCCTAAAGATATAATCGAATTTTGTCCTTAATACTTCAGATTGCGCGTTTACATACAATGTCTGTGCTTGATTGAGCTCAAAGGCATTCATCAATCCTACTTCAAATTTTTCCTTAGCATAATTAAAGGCTTCTGTTCTCGCATCCAATGCTACCAAAGCCGATTCATAGGATTTCAAAGCTCCTTTGGCATCAGTAAAAGCTGTATAGACATTTCGTTCGAGATCCAGTTCTTGTTGGCTATATACGGTTCTTGAACGTTCTAAAGCTATTTTTGAACGCTCTACATTGTTTCTGGCTGACAATCCGTTTAGGATAGGAATGTTCAACTGAACACCGAAAGAGTGTCCTTTGTTATCACTGAATTGATCAAAAACTGGTGCTGGACTTCCTAATAATGGAGACGTATTTGGTGTTACTACATTTTGGTTCGTCCCTTCGACAACTCCTATCACTCTAGTAGGGTTTTGAGGATTCAGTTCAAAACCAGTTACTCTATCCGAATAGGAAGCTCTGGTGCTAAAACTATAAAATCCTTGTAAGCTAGGTTGGTATGCTCCTCTCGCTATTCTTACATCTTTTTCTGCTATCTCTAGGTTTGTCTTGGCAATTTTCAATTCTGCTCTTTCTTCTTTTGCTTTTTCAAATATGGCAGAAGGTGACTGAAGCATTACTTCGCTTTCTCTTACTTCATAATCATTATCTGCGATATCAAAGTCCTGGAAGTCTTCTAGCTGTAACAATTGTGCCAAGCTTAATTTTGAAATTAATAGCGTATTTTCTGCAACGATTACTGCCTGTTGGCTGCTTGCTACGGTAGCATTCATATCCAACAGGTCGCCTCTTGGTACAGAACCGGCATCGACCAAGGCTTCAGTTCGCTGTTTCTGTTTTTCATTATTCTGTAACTGTTCTTTTTGAACTTTCAGGTTTTCTTTATTAAAAAGAATTTGCAGGAAAGCATTGGCTACATTCAAAGAAACATCATCTTTCATCTTTGACAGCTGATATTGTGCTGCAATTACTGAAAGTCGGGCTCTTTTAAGCCTGTTCATGTTTTGCAATCCTTTGTAGATATCGATATTAGCATTTAGGCCTGCAGAAGTAAATTGGACCGTCTGATTCTCCAAAAGACCCGTAGTGATATTCTGGTTCAGACCGATATTCCACGAATGCGAGGCGCTTGCGTTAATCGACGGCAAGAAATTGCCAAAAGCGTCTTTTTTATCAACAGCTGCAACTTGGCTGTCCAAATCCGCCTGTCGTATAGAAATATTATTATCTAACGCATACTGCACGCACTCTTGCAAGGTCCATTTTTTTGCCTGGGCATTTGATGCAAGCCCGAAGAAAAGGGCAAAAATTAAAACTAGTTTACTGACCAACGTTTTTTTCATAGATAATTACGTACAAAATATGTAATCGATTGCAATACAAATTTAGTTTTTTTACTTACTTAATAAAACTAATTAGACTTTTAAATCGGGAATCTGTTACAGATTTTTTTTAGAAAGATATTAAAAAATAAATTTACATTTACTTCAAAATTAAAACATTAAAGATATGGGTAAATTCCTAGGCCTATCAATCTCATTACTAACACTCTTTCTCATCAGCGGCTGTTCTACTTCAAAACAAATCGAAGCCTTAAAACCTGAACCGGATGATGCTTCGCCTTTGGTATATGAAAATTCGACATCATTCATCAACCTGCCCGTAAAAATAAAACTCAAGGATATCGAAAATCAGACTAACAGGCTCTTGAACGACGTGATTTATGAGGACAAAAACATAGAAGATGATGATATACAGATGAAAGTCTGGAAACTTTCTGCCATAAAAATTTCTGAAGAAAAAGGAAAAATAAAAACGGTACTTCCTTTAAAAATCAACATCCATTACAGATACGGAATCAACAAGCTCGGAATAGAACTTTATGACACCCGAGAAATAAACATGAACGGCGTTGTCACATTGCTAAGCGATGTAGGACTGACCAATTGGAAGATGAACACCAACACGACCATAAAATCACTGGAATGGAATGAAAGCCCGACTATAGTCATTGGCGGAAAAAATGTTGCGATTACGTATCTGATCAATCCAGCCATTCGTATTTTTAAGTCGAAAATCGAGAACAATCTGGACGAAGCCATCAAAAAATCAATGGACTTCAAGCCTAATGTGCTGGACGCTCTAGAAAAAATATGTACGCCATTTCAGATGAGCGAGACATATGATTCATGGCTTCGAATTGTGCCAATCGAACTTTATACGACTGATGCCAAGCTTCAAAAAGAAATCATTTCTTTTGAGATGGGCTTGAAATGCATCATGGAAACAGTCGTTGGACAGCAACCAAAAAACAAGCTCGACAGAGACAAGATGGTCTTAAAGCCGGTAACCAAAATGCCGGATCATATTTCTGCCAATATTGCAGCTGTTTCTACCTATCAGGACGCTTCGAAATTAATGACTAAAAACTTTCAGGGACAAGAATTTGGTTCTGGAAAGAAAAAAGTGACTGTCCAAAAAGTAGACATCTGGCAAAAAAACAACAAGATGATTATCGCGCTGGACCTTTTGGGCTCTATCAACGGAACTATCTATCTTTCCGGATTTCCACAGTATAATGATGCTACGAAAGAAATTTATTTCGACCAGCTTGATTATGTGTTGGACACTAAAAATAAGTTGATCAAGACCGCAAACTGGCTGGCTTCGGGAATCATATTGAGAAAGATGCAGGAAAGCTGTCGTTATTCGATCAAGCCTAATTTAGAAGAAGGCAAGAAAAACATGATGGGCTATTTAAAAAACTACTCTCCAATGCCGGGCGTTTTTGTAAATGGCACCATTGATGATATCGAATTCAAAAGGATACAGCTTACTAACAGGGCCATTATTGCTTTTATCAGCGTTAACGGAAAAGTAGACGTCAGTATCGATGGATTGAAATAAAAAAAAGCCTGAATTATTCTTCAGGCTTTTTTTTTGTTTTCATTTTATAGATTGCATATCCCAAGATTCCGACTAATATATAGGGAATAACCATGAGATAGACGATTCCGTCATTGACTGCTTCTGCTTTTATGCCGCCTTCTTCTGTTTCTAAAACCGCACGGCACATGGCACATTGGGCATTTGAGTCCAATGAAAAGAACAGTAAAGCCAGAAACAGGAATATAGATCTTTTTTTAGTGTGCATAATATGGCGAAATCATCAAGTAAACAATAACTCCGGTAACTGCCACATAAAGCCACATAGGATAGGTTATCCTTGCCAGCTTTCTGTGCTTGTCAAATCGTTCTGCCAACGCTCTTACATACGTTATAAGAACAAAAGGAATGATAATGATTGACAAAAGAATGTGCGTCAACAGTATGAAAAAATACACATATCTCAGAGCTCCTTCTCCTCCATACGGAGTACTATCGGCCGTCATGTGATACGCCACATACATCGCTAGAAAAGCTACAGAGCATCCGATAGCTGTTTTCATTAAATTTTCGTGCAATTGTCTTTTGCCGTTCTTGATTGCCCACACAGCCGTAACTAGAAGCACCGCAGTGATTCCATTTATCGTTGCATAGATCGGCGGCAGAAATGATAAAGGTTCTACATCATACCCAAAATCTTTCAGCTTTACGCCAAAAAGAATAGCTACTACGACAGGAATGGCTACAGACAATACAATAATCCATTTTCTATATTTCAATTCGACAGCATTCAAATTATTCTCCATACTTATTCTTCTAATAAAATTGCTATATCTTCCTTGATGGCATGAATGCCTGGCTTGTATTTTCCTTGCAAGTCATCTTGGAAGCCTTCTTTGTCTTTATAATTTAAGCCGGTATAAAAAATAATTGGGTTTCCTGATTTATCTTTTCGGCTTCGGATATTGCCTTTTTTATCGACTAAAGCAAAATAGCCTGAATGTTCAAATCCAGCATCACCTTCTTTCTTGCTTTCGCCAGCATAAATATTAAATCCTTTATTTGCGATGTTGTAAATATATTCTTGGTCGCCAGTGAGGAAATGCCAATTTGGAGAACTCACTCCTAATTGCTCCGCATGTTTTTTTAAGACTTCAGGCGTATCATTTTCTGGATTGATGGTAAAAGAAGCGATTCCAAAATCAGCATTCTTTCCAAATTCGTCTTCAATCAACAGCATATTCTGGTTCATCACCGGACAGATGGATGGACAGGTTGAGAAGAAAAATTCTACAACATATACTTTACCTTCAAAATCTTTGTTTGAAATTGTTTTTCCGTTCTGATCTGTCAGACTGAATTTTGGCGCCGCACCAATCTTGACGATGTTTTTAGCTTCGTCAGATTTTTTTCCTTTTACAGGAACATTCAACCTGTCTTGTACCGAAATGTCGTGGTTTTTTATTCTGTCGATGATTTTTGGAATCGCATAAATTCCGAAAACCAAAATAATAAACGAAATGCCGATGTATGATTTATTTTTCATCTTGTTAGTTATATCTTCCTTTTCATTTCTGTTTTTGGATTGTTCTTTTTCAATGCAGCGCGATATTCGTAAAGAATAATCTTGACATCGTCGCTCATCTCATTATGCAAATCGGCAGCAGAAATAGTATTATAGCCTTCTTTGTATTCGTTTTTACCTTCAAGGTTTTTTCCTTTTCTTCCTCTCAAGTTTCTTTCCTTGTCAACTATATAGACATTGGCAGTTCCTGAATTCGCATCAAGCTGCCCGACCAAATTTAATTTCGAATAGTAGTCTTTTATTTCGTCTGGAGCGCCAAAAACAAAAATCCATTTAGAAATATCTTTGTCTTCTGCAATCGGCTTTAGCTTATCCATTAATTCCTGAACCTGGCCTTCGCTTCCTTTTGGAGCAACCATTACAAATTGGAAGTCCTTAAAGTTTTTATTTTTATTGTAAATCTTCTGGTTTAGGTTAAAAAAGTTTCCTTCGTTATAGATAATCTTGCTTCCTGTAAAGCCTAAAATCGTAATCTTATCGTTAAGGGTTACGGTTTTCCCATCAGCCGTTTTCCATTGCGAAATGTCAGGAATTTTTTCAGTTATAGTCGGAAGTTTTGCAAAACTATTGATACCGGAAGCAAAAAAAAGATAAGCAACAATTGGAAGTATAAACAGCGTGAAAAGGACTATATTTTTTTTCATTGGAATGAAGAGGTTATTGCAGTGCAAAAATAAAAAAAGACGGTGTAATACCGTCTTTTTTTGTGATTTAATATGCTGTTAAAAATTCCATTTTATCTGAGAACTCTTGAACACATCAAAAATATAATTACCTTCAACTAGTAAGATGAACACTAAATAGATAATTAAGAAAACTAAAGGTGCCACAATACTCCACCTAAGATTACTTTTCTCGCCTTCAAGGTGCATAAATGCCCAAACGATATAATATGCTTTATATATTGTCAACGTGATGAAAAGCCAGTTCAGCAAATTCATTTGAAGAAACAATGTGTCGTGCAAAATAGCTGGCTTGAATATACCAAATGCGACCTCTACGATGGTTACAACAGACAATATTGCAAAAACCAACCAAATTCTTTTCGTATTAGAAACGTGCTCGTGTGCCATAATAATAATTCTAAAAAAATTAAACTAAGTAGAAGAATGTAAATACAAATACCCAAACTAAATCGACAAAGTGCCAGTAAAGTCCAACTTTCTCAACCATTTCGTAGCTTCTTCTTTTTTCATACGTTCCAAGAACGACATTTAAGAAAATCAAAACATTAATCAAGACTCCTGTGAAAACGTGGAATCCGTGGAAACCTGTAATAAAGAAAAAGAAGTTGGCAAATAATTTTTGGCCGTATTCATTTCTGATCAAGTTAGCGCCTTCAACAACATAGTGAGCATCTGCAAGTCTTTTTATAGATTCTTCTCTAGTCAAGATCGTCTTGTGCTTGTGAGTTGATTTATTTAATTCTGGATGTAATCTTGTATCTTTTAAATTGGCTTGCGTTGGGTGATAGATAATTTCAGTTCTAACCAAAAGATCTGGATGCGCTTTGAATCCTTCTACTACTTCATTAACAGAATACCTAGGCAATGAACTTTCGCTTGAAAACCAAACACCTTTATTTCTTGTCAATTGCTCTCTATCTTCGTGAAGCGTTGCTGCAAAATCTTCTAATTTTACCCTTTCGCCTTTTGCATTTACGAATTGAAGGATGCTTCCTCCTTTGGTCTCGATAGCGCCATATTCGCCTTTGATGAAGTTTTTCCACTCCCAAGCTTGCGAGCCCAAGAAAATCCCACCACCTATAATGGTAAGGAACATATAGATTGCCACTTTCTGTTTTTTCATTTGGTGTCCGGCATCAACAGCCAAAACCATCGTTACAGAAGAGAAAATCAAGATGAATGTCATCAAGGCCACATAGTACATCGGAGCGTTCACACCGTGCATAAATGGAAAGTGGTTGAAAACCTCGTCCGCCAAAGGCCAAGTTTCAATGAATTTATATCTTGAAAAACCATACGCAGCAAGAAATCCAGAGAATGTTAAGGCATCGGAAACGATGAAAAACCACATCATCATTTTGCCATAATTAATTCCCATCGGCTCATTGCCGCCTCCCCAAGTTTTACCTTCACTATTTGCAGTAGTAACAGTCGCTCCCATAAAAGTTATTAGTTAAAAAGTTCCCAAATTTACGTTTTTTTCTTATTTAAAGAAATATAAAAATAAAAACAAATACAGCCACAAGAAGTCGAGAAAGTGCCAAAACATCGCACCTAGCTCTATTCCAAGGGTTTGACCTGAATTGTATTTTTGTTTAAAATGATTATAAATTATGATTAAAAGCGATATCAAGCCCCCGAAAAGGTGGGCAAAGTGAACCAGCACTACAACATAGATAAAAGAAGTAGTCACGGTACTTGTCGGACCTGTAGGATTCAAGCCCATTGCGATCATCTGATTAAAGCCTTCAAATTGCAAGAAGACGAAAAGCAATCCCAATGCAAAAGTCACCAGCAACAGCGAAGTCGTCAAGCTTCTATTGTCTTTTTGGATGGCTTTCTTTGCAAAATGAAACGTCAGACTGCTCACAATGATTACGACTGTACTAGCAATAAATGCGCTTGGCAAATCAAAATCTTTAAGCCAATCGGGTCTTGAAGCACTAACGACATACGCACTGGTCAAACCAGCAAACATCATCGTCATGCTAATCATAGCAAACCACAAAATCAGTTTATATGATCTTGCCTTTCTTTCTTTATGCTCCGTAGCAGTCATTCCTTTAATTGCCATTTCCATTATCGTAAAAATTTATCTGCTATATAAACAATCTGTAGCAGGGTGATATATGAAACGCTCACAAGCATTAATGTTCGCGCCGCTTTTGTTTCTCTAGACTTGTATAATTTTACTGCGTAAACCAACATCCATATTCCTAATAGAAGTACAATTACCGCAGCAACCGGACTCAATTGCAGCTTACTTCCTACCAATCCGATGAGCGGAAAGAAGGCCGGAAAAAGAGAAGCAACAATAAGCCAAATCGTATACAATATAATTTGAGTCGCAGTAGTCTTGTCTTTCTTTCCTGTCGGAAGCATAAAGAAGCCTGCTTTTTTATAATCGTCGAATAAAAACCAGCCTATGGCCCAAAAATGCGGGAACTGCCAGAAAAATTGAATCAAGAAAAGCGTTCCAGCTTCAATTCCGAAATCATCTGTCGCAGCAACCCAGCCCAACATAAACGGAATGGCTCCGGGAAAAGCACCTACAAAAACAGACAAAGGTGTCTTTGTTTTTAAAGGCGTATAGACACTGGTATATAGAAAAATTGAGATAGCCCCGAACATTGCTGTCTTAGGGTTGATATTGTAAAGAATCACCAAACCAAGAATAGTCAAGGCACAGGCAATGATAAAAGCTGTATTCACCGACATTCTTCCTGAAGGAACAGGACGGTTTTTAGTCCTATCCATCAAAGCATCTAAGTCTTTTTCGATGATTTGATTGAATGCATTAGAAGCACCAACCATGCAATAGCCTCCTATCGAAAGCATGATCAAAAGCGACCATTGAAATGGATGGTTTTCATCAAAACCAAGCAGGTATCCGGCAATAGAAGAAAAAACTACGCTAACTGCCAATCTTGCCTTCGTGATTTCTCTGAAATCTATATAGAGGGATTTTAAGGAAAAGTTATTTGCTGTAGTGCTCAATGCTGCTTTCATTTGGATTTTGAAATCTTGCGCAAAGATACTGGTTCAGAAAGAAAATCACAAAAAACTAATCACAAAAAACAAAGGTTTTATAAAAACAGATTTTTTAATGAAAAACTATTTTTCTTTAAGACGCTTTAGAAACTCTAAAAATCAATTAATAATCAAAATACCAGTTAAAGATATCGGCTCTCAAACCAACAGAAAACCAGGTCGTATTTTCTTTAAAAGTAGTTTCCGTGTCCATCTTCGGGTTAAAGTTCCGATACACCAAACCAGCAAAAAGCTTCAGGTTTGTTGATGGATTGATGAGATAACCGGCCTGCAAGTCTGCAATAAGAATCGTTGTCTCGTTTCCTTGGCCCGTCTTGACTCCGGTATCAAAAGGCCTTCCGATTTCATAGTCCTTATAAATATTCCCTCCGTAATTGAAATTGTTGTCTTCGGTGTCGAAATCCAAGCCTCTTTTACCGTATGTCAATTTTGCATCGGCAAACCATCTTCCTTTGAAATATCTAGCCACTGCGATAAACTCCTTGAAATTGCCTCCCCATTGATGTCCCATGCTTTGGTTGCTATGCGCATAATTCGTCAAAGGATCGCTATGGGCATACACGTACGGACGCACGTGATTGTATTCTAACTGCAGCAATAGGTTATCAATATTAAAAGCATCGAAATATTTTGCACCTAATTGGTAGCCAAACTTATTTTTCCAGCTTTTTTCTCCTGCTTTCATATCTGAAACTGAAAATTCATCCAGCAAGAACTGTCCATAGAACTGAACTTGATTGCTGAATTTGTATTTTGACGTCAGCCCCAAAAGTGCATTACCGCTTTTTGACGACGATGAAAACTCAACCGCTCTGTAAAAAATTATCGGGTTTATAAAACTAGCATCAAAACCACGGTCATTTTGATTCGACCATACTACGGATTCAAAGAAACCAAGATTCCACCTTTTTGTTATGTTCCAGCTCAGGTAGTGGTTTGCCATAAATTTTGTGGCGTAGGTATTGTCTTCCGTAGCTTCTTGGCGCACGTCCTTCAGCCACATATACGTATTTGTGTATTTTATCTTCCAAAAACGGGTATTGATTTTAAAGAAAGGATATGGACTAGTTCCATCGCCTTGCAATAGCGAACGGTATCCGTCGCCTAAAAAATTCCTGCCATAACCCAGCTGCAGATTAATGAATTCGCTCGGAGTATATGTAATGTTGGCTTCCGCCATTGGAAAATCATACGCATCTTCCTTGAATCGCTTGGCTATTCCAATTCCAGGAATAACGGCTGGATTTCCTCCAGAAGGCTTTATAGATTCGACATATCGATTATAGTAATCGGCAAAACGGCCTTGACTTTCGTAGATTGTTGTCGTAAAGCTTAACTCTTTCCCTATTTCTCCCTGAACTTGAATACCGCGGGTGTTCTGATAGGTGTAATTTGCTTGGCTTGGATCGCTTTTTCCTACTCTCAAATCCAAGATAGGATTCATCGTAAACCAATAGCCTTCGCCTTGGATGGCTACGAGG
Source organism: Flavobacterium endophyticum (assembly GCF_003634455.1). Classification (GTDB taxonomy): domain Bacteria; phylum Bacteroidota; class Bacteroidia; order Flavobacteriales; family Flavobacteriaceae; genus Flavobacterium; species Flavobacterium endophyticum. The sequence goes on from NZ_RBLC01000001.1 coordinate 1,008,079, forward strand.
TTTTCATTCCACAATTTTCTTCCCCACCAGCCTTGCTTGTTTTTTTGGATGGCTTGATTGGCCTGATTCAGATCATAATATTTTGAAACATCAGCATACGTATATGGTTTAGACGTCGTATGGTTATTCGCTCCTACTTGATTCAAAGCCCTGTCGAATTGCGCATACAAGCTATGCGAAAAAGGAATATTCAGATGGCTTTCCAACTGCGGATTGTTGAATTTCTTATAGATGATGCTATCAAATTCCGTAAGCTCCTTGCTTCTGTCTTTGATAATAGAATTTGTTTTTTCTTTTTCAGCAGCAAACACAACCGCTTCTTGCTTTTCTAATGGAATAGCAATCTTGATCGTATATTTTGCATACGTAGGATTTCCGTTATACGTAGCCGGCTTTATCTTGGGCAGCTGACCAAAAACTCTTTTGCTTTCGTCTGCCAATGAAGCATGGACTGCATCTACATATTGTACTTTAAAAACTCCTGCCGTATCTACTTCAAAAAGCACGATGACTTTACCGACATACTTTTTATCTGTAACTTCTTGTGGTAGCTTGAAATTGTTAAACACAAAATCTTGCAGCTCGTTGTAAAAGCAAGCTTCTAGATCTTTAGACTGCTGTCCTTCACACTTTGGAAAAACAGGAAACTGCTCTCTTTCTCCAATTCTATTTTGAGCCAATAGGGAATGGCCGCATAAAAGCAAGATGGCAATCTTTAGGATGTTTTTCATGTCTCGTCTGGCTTGTCGTTTAATAATCGCTATCTGCGGCTTCTCCGTTTGCAATCGCTTTCGCAGAGGAAGTTCCGATTCTTTTCACGCCCAATCGAATCATTTCTTTGGCTTCTTCATAGGTCCTTACGCCTCCTGCTGCTTTTACCGGAAGCGGCGACGCATTTTCCAGCATCATGATGATTCCAGAAACTGTGGCTCCGTTCGGAAGGTTGTTTTCTGTCTTATAAAATCCTGTCGATGACTTGACAAAAACAGAAGCATAGTTGTCTTCTGAGAAATTGGATATCACTACATTTTTCACCAAGCAGGAAAGATGCATAATCTGCTGGCTGTTCAAGGCCGCGATCTCAATAATCCATTTTACGACTTTATGATTGGAAAGTCCCAATTGGGTTCCTTTTAGCACTTCTTCTTTTACCAGATCAATTTCTCCTTTTTTAAAGGCTTCATAATTGCATACAAAATCCAGCTCGTCGGCACCATCATCCAGTGCTTTTTGGGCTTCTTCCAACTTATGCTCTAAAGAATAATTCCCTTCTGGAAAACCGATAACCGTTCCGACCAAAACTTTTGATCCGGCATCAACAATCATTTTTTTTGCCAGCTTGACCTGATCAGGGCGAATCATGATCAGCTTAAAGCCTTCATCAATTGCTTCTTGCACAAAGCCTTTGACAATCACTTCGTTTTCTGCTTCGCTGATTCCTGCCTGTTCAGGCGTCTTTAGGTAGGTTGAATCTAAATATTGCTTGATATCCATATGATAAAAATAAAAAAATCCCACCGAAGCGGGACATTTTCAGATTAATTTTTAAATCTTTTATTGTAAAGCGCCATTATTGCTAGTCCTAGTAACGCGCCAATCGTATTCGCAATAGCATCTTTCAAATCTGCCTGCCTGTTTTCGGTAAAAAGAGACTGGCATACTTCGATCAATATCCCGAAAGAAACAGAAAGAAAAAACACGGAAAGAAAAAGCGTCCTTGTATTTTGTATGCTTGATTTCAGGTACTGGAACCATAAGATTGAAAAAACGGCATAAAAGCAGAGATGTACAATCTTGTCGGCTTGGTCGACGTTAACTACTGGAACTTCTGTCATGCTCACCAAGCAGGCTACTGTAATGGAAATAGTCCAAAAAAGTGCCAAGATGAGAAACAGCGTTCTTTTTTTATTAGGCTCCAATTAGGCTTTTATATGCTTCGCTATCCAACAAACCTTCTACTTCAGAAGCGTCAGAAATTTTCACTTTTACCATCCAACCGTCTCCATAAGGATCTGTGTTTACTTTTTCAGGAGAAGTTTCAAGCGTTTCGTTAAATTCAACGATTTCGCCAGAAAGCGGCAAGAATAAATCCGATACGGTCTTTACGGCTTCTACTGTACCAAAAACCTCATCTTTATCTAATGTCTGGTCAAGAGTCTCAACCTCTACATAAACGATATCTCCTAATTCTTTTTGTGCAAAATCTGTAATTCCTACAGTTGCGATATCGCCTTCAATACTTACCCACTCGTGGTCTTTTGTGTACTTTAAATTTGCTGGTATATTCATTGTTTGTTGTTTTGGGCAAATGTATTATTAACTTATAAATTTTTAAAATGTTTTCGACATTAATTTCCAAAGTTATATCGCAATGTGAAACCAGAGCGGATATTGGTCAATGGGAAAGAAGTCGAGATTACTGCTTTTGAGAACGAATGGTCGTAATAGAATATCGCCGTCAGGTTTTTGCTGAATGCGTAATCTGCTGTCAGTTTCAGCGACCAGATGTTCTGTCCTCCAGCAAGCTGGTTGTTATCATAGTCTAGATATCTTACGATTGTATTTGCTTTTCTTAAAGAGAAATCGGCTTTGATGTTGATATCGCTTCGAATCGTATTGGTAGGGTTGTCTGCCAATTGCGACGTAATCACGACATCCTTGAATCGATACCCTAGACCGATAATGTACTCCATTCCTTTTACTTCCGTCAAAAGGTTGTTGTCAAAACTCATGGAAAGCGTTCTGTCTTTTTTAACCTCAGCCAATACTTTGAACGAATTCTTCATCTCGAAATCGACTCTTACCAGTGGGTTGAATTGCTCTACAAGGTTGACATTCGAAATGATTGTCTTGCTTAACAAGTTCCCGCTTGCATCAACCGCATCACGGTTTTGGTCGTACTCAAAATTAGAACGGAACGAGTTGATCGTATACGATGCTCTATAGCCGTGCTGTAAAGAGAAACGCTTGAATCGGTCTTTGAAGAACTTATAACGCATCAATCCGTTGTATTTCACATTCCAGTTTGGAATTGGCACATTTCTGAAAGCCCCTAACGAAATTCCGCCAGCATCTGCTCCTGTATAGGCTGCCAAGAACGAAGGCAATAATACTGACTGGCTGTTTTTTCCGAAACCGACAGGGAAACCGTCTGTTGTTCTAGGGAAATCAGAAGTTCCGTAATAGTTGGTTGCCAAACGATCTGCTACAACAAGTCGATTGGTTCTGAAATCATCAAAAGCCGCTGATGAATTCTCATCGCTTTTTCCGAACGACGTCTTGATCATTACTGTCGAGATCGAGAAGTTACCATAGTTGTAAGGCGATCTCGAATGGTAGTTGCCGTCAGCCGCATCAAATTGCTCCGAGAAGTTTTCTGTATACGAACGGTCTGCTGTCAAGTCGATCTTAAAGTCAGGGAACAAATCTACATTTGCAGTCATGTTCAATACTTTAGAAGAAACCTGCGTAAAGTTCTGGTTGAATTCTTCATAATTCGTCAACCAGCCTCTTTTTGCTGCTTCGTATCGAATGTCAGCCTGGCTACCTAAAACGAATCCTAGCGAAGGCTTGGTCGTTCCTAAGAAACCTACGCCTGGCGTAAATCCTGGCAGTACTGTACCTTCATTTTGCGTATAGTTGATCTGTACGTTTTTAACGCTGGTCAAGACGCCAATCAATCCATCCATGAATACGCTATTACCAGATGTAGGTGGCTTATTCGTATTCGTGATTTTTTCTCCTGGTTTTGGAGGCGCTTGTGTTGCTGGCCTTGTTGCTGTTTTCGGCTTTTTAGTCAGTCCGATATATTTATACAATACATCCATATTCAAGGCTGTATTCAATCGGTGCGCTCCTGCATTTTGAATGGTATTTCCTAAACTAAAGATTTCGCCACCAACCTCAATATTTGCCATCGCATCGGTTGCACGCTGCCAGCTGTAATCACCTGTATACGAATACGTCGATTTTATAAATCCAAGAGCTGGGATTTTGTTCAACGGCAGGTCATAATTAACAACCAACTGCTGCATGTGCTGGTTGGCCTCACCAATATTCCAGAAATCATCCCAGATGGTAAAGTCTTCCATCGGAACTCCGTTCTCATCTAAATAATTACGGACAATATTATTAGTAGAAGCTGTGTAGTTAATCTTCAGTGCTCTGGTCAGGTTATAGTTGAAACCGTACTGGTAGTTGAACATATAATTTCTTCTGTACAAAGGCGTCAATCCAATTCCTTGAATATCTACGTCTCTATATTCTTGCTTGTTGTATTGTCTGATAATATTCGAGCTGAACGAAATCGTAGAAGGCAGGTAATTAAAGTTGAAATCGCTCAACAGTTTCCAATACTGACTTTTCTTCATGAATTTTGTCTTCTTGAACGGCTCGACTGCTTTTGGCTGGAAGGCAAAAGTATAATCGACAGACGTTCTTACTTGCTGGTCTAGCAAGTTCTCGATTTCATAATCATGGTGCTCTGTTTCGTTGAATGAATACGACAACGTCAAGTTTTCAGGGTCATAGAAGTGCGGCTTTTGCTCTGCTCCTCTTTCTTTTTTGACGCCGATAAAGTTGATACTTTTTCGCTTCGTATAATCAATCGCTCTGCTTTCGATGTTGCTTCTTTCTGCAGCATCGGCAGTATTATCTAATAACTGATCCAAACGAATATCTTGGTTGAACGGATCGTATTCTGGAGTAATCTTTTCTTCACCGATCGCATAGTTGAACGGAAGGTTGATGCCCCATTTTTTAGGAAGCAACTTGCCTAAATTCACATTCGTCACGATATCGTATTGCTTGATGTCTTCACGGCTTCTTTCGTTCGGGCCTTGCTCTAAGGAACCGAAACCTTGCGTACTCATTCTACCTGTTGCAGAAATGGTTGCAAAATCGGCCAAGTTACTATCCAAACTTGCGATAGCTGCCATTCCGCCTTTGTTGTCCATATCTGCCAGACGAAGCTCGTTGAACCACACTTCTCCGCGAATATCATCGGTATGGCGGTTTTTCAAACCAACCATCAAGGTTCTTACCAATCCGAAGTTAGGATTTCCTTTGATACCTAATCGCAATGGGTTCACTCTTCCTGCCAATGAAGGATCTAATGCAAAATCGTCTACGTATTTAACTCCCAAGGCATCTTCAACCAACAAGGTGTTGTTCGGATCCATGGCTAAAATTTTCAGCTTGGTCAATAATGACAACGCCAAGTCAATCTCATTCGCTTCTGGCCAGACTTGCTCTGCTGAGAGCGATTGGCTTTGCGGCGTTACTTTCAACGGAATCTCTACTTGGTAGAAGTTCTGCGTAAAGTCATTACCAAAACGGATGAAAGCCACCATCTGGTCATCAATCAAAGGCTGTACGTCTGTAGGCACAGGAAGTGCTTCTGCGTGCAAGAACATTTTTAATTTCTTGAACTGACGCATGTCAACGCTTACGTTTTTAAATACACCTCTAGAATCTCCTGGCTCCAAACCTCCCAATCCTGGAAGACCTGGGTTTGCTTTGGTCACTCGTAGAGAAAGCGACTGCTCGTTTTGGTTTATGATGGTGTTGCTGTTATACAACTGCTCTCTCACAACTCCCGGAGGCGTTACATATTTGATTGGAGAACGGTCTCCATTTTCTTGAATGTTTACGGCCAATACATCCAAAGCGGTATCATCAGCATTGTTGATGTCGTCGTCTTGTTCGTTTGGATCTAATGTTTTCACATATCGTCTCCATTCCCCACGAACTAAGTCTAAAGCTCCGAAACGCAACGTCACTTGGTCGTTAAATCCGGTCACGAACATTCTCATAAAACGGATCGACCTGAAGTCTGAAATGCTTCCGACTGTATTTTCCGGCTGCGATACTGGAATCTTGAACTGAATCCAACGCGCTCCCGTAGTTTCTTGTCCAGGGATGCTTGCAGTAGTTTCTCTAATATCGGTAATGTATGGATTAGAACCTACAACCATGTTAGGCTGTACGTCAATGCTGTATTCGTAATACGCATTGATTTCGTTCATCGTATTGTCTCTGTTGATATCTTCTGTATCTGGCAAAGTCGTAGAACCTCTGTTCGTATCGCTCAAATCTACAGGCGAGTTTCCTTGAACACCGTTGTAGTTTTTGTAACGCTGGATAACATCACCCGTAGCGCTTAAGAAATACTGGTAGTTATCTGCCGCTGGATCGGGATTAGAGGCAAAAGCAGGAAATTGTGCTGCTTCTTCTGCATCGTTCAAACCGTCGAAACCGACATCTTGAAATTGTCTGTTACCGTTGTTGGTATCAAATGCATAAATCAAAGATTGCGAAATCGGAATCTTACCCCAGATGGTTGAAAACGTTTGCTGTGTTGAGCCAGCACCTGGAAGTCCGTTCTCATATTGCTTTCTTCCGTCTTTTAAAACGTCTTCCGAAATCTCTCCAAGGTTGAAATATACTTTTCCTGTATTGGCCGGATTGGCAGAACCTCTCTGGTCATTATAATACGGATCCAGAAGCCAGAATTGGATATACTCCACATTCGACTGTTCAAAGTTCGTAGAGTTGATCGCTCTCATGATACCTCCAAAGTTATCGACTGCCTGTTCTGGCGTGAAACTGTTGGTGGCTTGCGCTTGAGGGTTAAAGTTATAAGGACCTCTTTCGCGAGGGAAATACGTCAAGTCTAATGTATTGATAACGGTCTGTTGTCCTACGGCAATATCCGTTACAGGAAATAGCTCTCGGCTGTAAATCCTTCTTGTGCTGTACAGTTTCAGGTCGTCTTCAGTAACGCCGCCCGGTCTTTGTACGTAGAAAGTCGGATCGATAGAATACCAAGCCAGTTTTGCTCTTTTGAAACCGTAGTTTATTGTCGTCAAAGAACCTCCAAAATCATTATAGTCGCTTATCGTAGGTTTTTCTGGTACGCTCGAAAGGCTCCATGCAAACGGAGAACGCATATCGATTGTAGTCTGCGATCCCTCAAAATCGTCTACATATATAGTAGATTCTCCTTGGAATTGATCTGCTTTCGGGGTATCTGGCTTTAAGTAAGCAATCTCTCCCCTAAACGAGATATTCGAAGGGACATCGGTATCGACATTCGGCAGCTTGTTTACCAATCGCGTCAAGAACGGAACTTCTGTAGAGAAGTTGGTATTTAAGCCTATGATTGTATTGTTTACAGATTCTTGTCCGTAGTTTGATTTTTGCGTAAACGGCCTTTCGCTCATTTTCAGCAAGGTCGCACCAACAATAAATTTATCATTGAATTTATGCTCTACGTTAACCCCGAAGAATCTTCGTGTCTGCTGTCCGAAAACCGAGTTGTTCTCTAATGAGATTTCAATCGGTGTTGATTGTAGTGACGCATCTAGGATGTTTACTCTACCCAACTGGTAGTTTACGGTATAGTCAACGCCTTCTACCAAAACTCTTCCTCCTGCAGTTACGGTAACCGAACCTTGCGGTACGTTGAACGCACCAATCGCAATACCGTCGCCGCTTGTCGATTTGAATTTTCCTTTTAATTGGAACTTGTTCTTGTCGCTATCTTGAAGCGCGGCAGCCTGCGTGCTGCGGTACATTGTTCTGTAAACGTATTTGTTTTGGTTGCCGTTGTAGTTTCCTAAAGCGGGCGCGTCGTAATCTTCCGTCGGGCTTGTTCTCAATTTGTTGAAAAGGTGCTCCCCGAAAGGCTCAACCGTGGTAAAGATGATCCTACCGTTTTGTTGGTCGACCGTAAGTCCTGGCACGAAATCGAAGAATCCATCACCGTTAGGCTGCGGGTCATTCGTGTAATTCAGCCTGTCGACGTTGAAAACACGCAATAAAGGTGTTTGTTCTACATCGGGTGGCAATGGGTTAGACGCTGCTGGAGAAGCTGGCGTAATATAGTTCAACGGAGAAGGATCCGTGTACATGATGTTCAGTTTGAAATCTTCCTGCTCTAATTGGTAAGCACCCGGCAGCGAATAGATGTTTTTCATCATCAAGTTCCACACCGGCTTGTTTACGTTGGTCAGGTTACTTTTCAGCATCTTTAAGATCAAGCTTTGCGTTGTCGGAATTCCGTCGCTTACTTGCGTAGCATCTACTCCATCCGTACCAAATTCACCGACTTGATACACTTGGTCTCCTATCGTATATTGGTAGGCAACTGCCAAGACCTCATCGTTTGAGAGTCGCTGCGAAAGGGAGATATAACCCAATTGCGGATGGAACGTAAATTCGTTTGCTGCTAATTTTCTGGCATTCTCTAATTTGGAGTAGTCTGTTCCTTCACTTACCGTAACGCCTGTAAATCCAGAACTCGCTGTAGAAATCTCACGAATGTTAGGATTTAAGACTCCCGTCGTTCCAATTTTTGCCGGATCGAATCGGTTGTTCGAGTTTTTTGACGGCGTATTCGCAGCGGCAGTAAAGAAGCCTGCAGGAACTGGCGTAACCGATACCACTTCGTTATCGTTTTGCCCTGTCAATTGTGCTTCTCCTAAATCTTGAAGCGCGATAATGTTTCTTAAGTTGTTGTCTGTAGTGCTGACTCTGTTTTGGCGGTTGGTCACCCAAACCTCAATTCTTGTAATCTGCACACGGCTGTCGATCAAAGGATAATTTCGAAGCGACCTGTCGTATTGGTTTCTAAAATATTGGGATAAGAAGAAGTGTCTGTCGGCATCATAGTCCAAAGCAAACAATTCATATTCTTGTACCGTTCCTCCGCCTTGGGCCGTAACCGTTTTGGTTTGGGATTTTTGCTCAGAGAAAATTCCGGTAATCGTAGTCTTTCCAAACTGGAATTGCGCCTTAACCCCGAAAAGGCTTTGCGCACCACGAATCAACGTACTGTTTAACGGCAAGCTTACGTTACCGACTTCGATTTTCTGTATGATATCGTCTTCTGTCGGAGTATATTCTAATTTGATTAAGTTCTGGAAGGCAAAGGTCGATTCGGTATCGTAATTCGCATTCACATTCAGCCTTGTTCCGACTTTACCGGTAAGGCTCATGCTGATTCTTTGGTCGAAGTCAAAAGTGGTTGTCGATCTGTTTCTTGGTGACAAGGAAGGATTGTCTTGTTTGGTGTGGCGGATTCCTAGATCCATCTCCACAGAACCCGTCGGTTTTACGTCGATCGTGTTTCCTCCAAAAATAGTCTCAAAGAAACTGGAATTGACATAGTACCGGGGCAATAGGTCTTTTTTCTTGGCATCGCTGCCATCTTTCTTACCATCTATGGCATCTGATTTTTCCTTGAAATACTTGCGCATCGATTCTCTCAGCACCAATTCTTCATACTCTTCTGGCGTAAGTACTACAGGATAATTTATATTAAAACCGTTTACGGTATTGGTATAAATATAACGATTGGTAATCGGGTCATAGGTGTATGCCTCAATAATACTAGGTGGGTTTTTAAGTTCGACTTTTCCTACCGAATATCCAGTTTTAGTAGTATCCTGAACTTCCTCATCTTCTTGTGCTTGTATGGTTACACTAAAAAATAACGAAATCAGCCATAGGCTAATTTTCAAGTTACAGGTAATGCCTTTAGTATAGTTTGTTTTCAAGTATTATAAGTTTTTTAAGGCTTGTTTAATAATGTTTTCAATGCTTGCATTTGGATTTTCCTTAACAATCTTTTCTACAGTTTTTTCCGCCAATTTTCTGTTAAATCCAAGAACTTCCAAAGCAGATAACGCTTCGTCTTTGTTTGTATTGTACTCTGAAATAGAAACTTCATCTAAATCGTACACTTTTAACACTTTGTCCTTCAAATCCAATATGGCTCGCTGTGCTGTTTTGCTTCCGATGCCTTTAATAGACTGTATGGTCGCTACGTCGCCCGAAGCTATGGATTGAATGATCTGTTTCGGCTCTAAAGAAGAAAGCATCGTTCTGGCAATGCTGGCTCCGATGCCGGAAACAGACAAAAGCATCTTAAAGATTTCTCTTTCTGATTTTTCGGCAAATCCAAACAGTGTATGCGCGTCTTCTTTGATCTGAAGATACGTGTAAAGCTTGATGTTTTCTGTGTCGGGAAGTAAAGAATAGGTATGAAGCGAAATATTGATATGATAACCCACTCCGCCGCAGTCAATAACTACGTCTGTTGGATTTTTTTCCACTAATTTTCCTTGTAAATGCGCTATCATCAATTGTTAAATAAATCCAAATGTAACGAAAAAGTTTTATTGTGCGGCATCTAATTGCTTATCAGCAGAAAAATACGCTAAAAATTCACTTTTATAGATTTGTGCTTTTTTTCTTTCTCTTGTGCATCCACGACGGCAACGGCTGCCATGTTCACCATTTCTTCCACGCTGGCTCCCAATTGGAAAATATGCACCGGCTTGTCCATTCCCATCATGATGGGCCCGATAGACACAACTTTATCTAATTCTTTCAGCATTTTGTAATTGATGTTAGCCGATTCTAAATTAGGAAAAATCAGGGTGTTGACTTTTTTGCCTGCTAATTTAGAAAACGGGAATTTTTTCTGCAACATCTCCGGATTCAATGCAAAGTCGGCTTGGATTTCTCCGTCTACGGTCAAATCTGGATAGTATTTGTGAAGGTACGAAACGGCTTCGGACACTTTTTGGGCGCTCTTGTCGTTAGACGAGCCAAAATTAGAGAACGACACCATCGCAATTACGGGCTCCATACCAAACAGGCGTACCGTTTTTGCCGTCATCAGGGCAATCTTTGCCAAATCGTCGGCGGTAGGGTTCGGATTGATGGCGGTATCCGAAAGAAAGATAGGGCCTCTCTTAGTCATCATCATGTTGGTGGTCGCAATTCTGGAAACGCCAGGCGCTTTGTCGATAAGCTGCATCATCGGCTTCACGACAGACGGATAGCTTCGCGAATAGCCGGTAACCAACGCATCGGCTTCGCCTTCATTGACCATCATTGCCGCAAAATAATTTCTTTCGCGCATCCACTTTTGGGCATCGAGCAAGCTCGTGCCTTTGCGTCTTCTGGATTCCCAGAACGAATTGGCATAGCGCAATCTTCTTTCGTCTTCTTCTGAAGTCTTTGGATCGATAATCACGACATCGGCATCAAAGCCCAATTCGTCTTTTAGTTCTAGGATGATCTCTCGGTTTCCGAGAAGAATCGGGATTCCTATTTTTTCTTCCAAAACAATCTGAGCCGCTTTTAATACGTCCAGATGATCTGCTTCTGCAAAAACCACGCGTTTTGGATCGGTCTTGGCACGGTTGGCCAACAGACGCACCATCTTGTTATCAGAACCCAGACGTTCCATCAATTCTTCTTCGTATTTCGCCCAGTCGTGTATCGGATTAAGAGCAACACCTGATTCCATCGCTGCTTTAGCAACAGCAGGCGCTACAACCGAAATCAATCTCGGGTCAAATGGTTTTGGAATGATGTAATCTCTTCCGAAAATCAGCTTGGTTTCTCCGTAAGCAATGTTTACCTGCTCCGGAACGGATTCTTTTGCCAATAAGGCTAATGCTTTTACCGCAGCCATTTTCATGGCTTCGTTGATTTTTGTAGCACGAACGTCAAGCGCTCCTCTAAATATATACGGGAAACCTAATACGTTATTCACCTGGTTAGGATGGTCAGAACGTCCTGTAGCCATGATGATATCTTCGCGCGTATCGATAGCCACGTTATAATCGATTTCTGGAATCGGGTTGGCCATTGCAAACACGATCGGGTTGGCTGCCATTCCTAATAACATTTCTGGCGACATGATGTTTCCGGCAGAAAGTCCAAGAAACACATCGGCACCTACCAAGGCTTCTTGCAAGGTGATGTTTTTAGGTCCTTTTGAATATCTTTTCTGTAGGTCAGACAAGTCGGTTCTGTCAGAAGAAAGCACGCCGTCTTTGTCAAACATGATGATATGGTCTGGGTTGATGCCCAACAACACATATAAGTTGGCGCAAGCCAAAGCAGCCGAACCGGCTCCTGAGACTACGATCTTTACGTCTTCTATTTTTTTGTCGGCTAATTCTAGGGCATTCAGCAATGCCGCAGAAGAAATGATTGCAGTTCCGTGCTGGTCGTCGTGCATTACCGGAATGTTCAATTCTTCTACCAGCCTTTTTTCGATTTCAAAGGATTCTGGCGCTTTGATGTCTTCCAGATTGATTCCTCCAAAAGTCGGCGCTATATTTTTTACGGTTTCGATAAACTTTTCGATATCTTTTGTATCTACTTCAATGTCAAAAACATCAATATCGGCAAAAATCTTAAACAGCAATGCTTTTCCTTCCATTACTGGTTTTGAGGCTTCCGGACCGATATCTCCTAAACCTAAAACGGCTGTCCCGTTTGAGATTACGGCTACCAGATTTCCTTTGGCTGTATATTTATAAACGTTGTTTACGTCTTTTACGATTTCTAGGCAAGGTTCGGCAACGCCAGGCGAATAGGCCAATGACAGATCTCTTTGAGTTGCGTATGCTTTTGTAGGAACCACCTCGATTTTCCCCGGCGATGGCTTTGCATGATATAATAACGCTTCTCTTCTTTTGCTGTACTTGTTCATCTTTGTATATTTTATTCGGACTTACAAAGGTAAAAGTCTGAATGAAACTGAGAAACTTTTAATGCTATTCTTTTATAAAGTTTATTGTTCCTGCTTATTAGGATTTTTTTTATAAAACTATAGCGGCTTCAAAAAGACTTTTGTTTGACAGCAGCCTTTACTTGCTTTCCGAAAAGCGACCTGTCTCTTTATGCTTTTTGCGGAAAGATGGGCATGAAAAAGCGAAAAACCCTGCCTGGAACCGATGCGGTGCACTATAGCATCTTATCCAATGCATACAACATCAGTGGGGTTCTGTATAGCATTTAGTAGGATGCCGTATGATAACGGCTACATTCCGTACAGTATTCTATAAAATGCTATACGGAGTCAGTGCGATGCTATATAGCATGATGCTGGTGCTATACAGCATTTGGTAAAATACCATGCTGAACCGTAGTGATGTCATGCTGAAAGGAGTTGTTGCAGTACTCTATCTGCAAGATGTCTTACAGCACCTGCGCTATATAGTACTATACCGACGGAGTGTTATAAAGATCCGCACGCCTGCTACAGTACAAGCATCAGATATAGACGTCTTATGTAGGAATTATGATTAATATTTTCTAACATTGTGTCTAGAATAGGCCTTTGCCGATCGTCCACAAATTCGTTATCATTATGAAAAAACTGCTTTTAGTATTATGTGTCCTTGCTTCCAGTCTCCAGTCTTGCCAGAAAGAAAAGGGGGAAGCTTCTAAAAAAGAAGATGAAAAATTGAAAACAGTAGTAGAAAATTATTATGAGGAAAGGCTAAAGCTTTTTCCTTTGGAAGCGACGAGTGCGGGCGACAACCGCTACAACAATTTGCTCCCGAATGATATCAGCGACGATTATCTTGCCAAGGTGAAAGCCTTTTTCACGAAATACAAAGAGGAAATCGCGGCATTTGATGAGGCAGATTTGTCTGAAAACGACAAGCTGAGCAAAGCCATCTTGGCGTGGGAATGTGATGTGAATCTAGAAGCCTTGACTTTCAGAAAAGACCTGATGCCGATCAACCAGTTTGAAGGCATTCCGTTAACCATCGGCCAATATGCCAGCGGATCGAGCGCCCAGCCTTTTAAGACGGTGGAAGATTATAATAATTGGCTGGAACGACTAAAGGGCTTTAATGACTGGGTGATTACGGCCGAGGCAAAAATGAAGGAAGGCATTTCAAAAGGATATGTACTGCCGAAAGCGCTGACGTTAAAAGTAATCCCGCAGTTGAAGGATCTGGCTAAAGAGGACAAGACGCATATCTTTTATGCACCGCTGAATGCTTTTCCGAAAACATTTACCGAAGCAGAGAAAAAGACAATTACGGATAACTATACGCAGTTGATTGCTGAAAAATTGGTGCCGTCGCTTAAAAATCTTTATGCGTATGTCAGCACTGATTATCTGGCAAAAAGCAGAACGACAAGCGGTATTGCCGCTATTCCGCAAGGCGATGCGTATTACAAGCATTTGATCAAACGTTATACGACCACCGACTTGACTGCTGATGAAATCCACAAGTTAGGATTGAGCGAAGTGGCGCGAATTTCGGCTGAAATGGAAAAGGTGAAAAATCAGGTAGGATTTAAAGGGCCGCTGAAAGACTTTTTCAATTATGTCCGCGAGAAAAAAGAGCTGATGCCGTTTACGGAGCCGCAGCAGGTGATCGACAACTTTAATGCGATACACGAAAAGATGAAGCCGAACTTGGAAAAGCTTTTCGACCTAAAGCCCAAAACGCCTTTTGTCGTAAAAAGAACGGAAGCTTTCCGCGAAAACTCGGCCAGTGCCGAATACAATCCGGGTTCTGTTGACGGAACAAGGCCGGGCGTTTTTTATGTGCCGATTCCGGATGTAAAAAAATATAATTTCTATGCCGATGAGGATTTGTTCCTGCACGAAGCCATTCCGGGGCATCATTACCAGATTTCTTTACAGCAGGAAAACACAAGCCTGCCGGAATTCAGGAAAACCATCTGGTTTAATGCCTATGGCGAAGGCTGGGCGTTGTATACCGAATCGCTTGGAAAAGAATTGGGCTTGTACCAAGATCCTTACCAATATTTTGGGATGCTGAGCGCCGAGATGCACCGCGCCATCCGCCTTGTCGTAGATACGGGCATGCACACCAAAGGCTGGACGCGCGAACAGGCGATACAATACTCTATGGAAAACGAAGCGGAACCTGCCGAAAGTATTGTGGCAGAGATCGAGCGTTATATGGCGATACCGGGCCAAGCCTTGTCGTATAAAATCGGACAATTGAAGATTAGAGAATTGCGAGCGAAGGCGGAAAAAGAATTGGGCGCTGCATTCTCTATCAAAGAATTCCACAATCAGGTGTTGGATTCGGGCTGTCTTCCTTTAAAGGTTTTGGAGGATAAAATCAACGCTTGGATTGCGAGTAAGAAATAAAAACGGGAAGGCCTTTTCTATTCTATTGTTCGTACAAAACACGAAATGACCTAAGTACCTTATTGGTCTTTAAACCAATACATCTCTAGGAAGGATTTCAAATATTCTTCTTCAGGATCATTTGTTCTTATATGGATAGAATAGGTATTGTCTCCAAATTCTAGATTATAATTTATGCCATCCATTACATTGAAATTGGTATGATTTAGTCTTTCAGCATCCAAGAGTTTTAGCTTGCTTACAAACCTATCGAAAACTGAACTGGAAATTGACGACTCTTCATCGTTGGTTTCATTGTTTACTGTATAGTGTCTATGTACGTAACTAATCGTATCGTTTATCTTATAGAATACGACTTCCGTCAGTCTTTTTTCTTTATTGGGATATAAGTTACCACGATTGATTTCAAGCCTGATAAAGCTGATTTCCAGTTTTTTATTCAATTCATAGGTATTGTCTTGCGAAACTGCAATATGGGCAAAGAAGATGGTTAGAATCAAAAAGAATGCTTTCATGACTTATTTTTTGGTTATACGAATTAGTATAATAACGTCTATTTCAAGAAATTAATATTGCGTTTCAAGCCATCGTATTTAGTGCGTTTGACTGCAGAGTTTTTAAAAACGGCACGAAACGTATCTTCTGTGATTTCTTCCCAGTCTTTTTTGGTCATGGAAAGCAATTCCGGATTCGGGTTAAACAGGGGTTCACTGTGCGGCTTTGAAAATCGGTTCCACGGACAGACGTCTTGGCAGACATCACAGCCGAAAGCCCAGTCGTCAAATTTCCCTTTCATCTCTTGCGGAATGTTTTCTTTTAGTTCTATCGTAAAATAGGATATGCACTTGCTTCCGTCTACGACATAGGGTGCTACGATGGCTTCTGTCGGGCAGGCATCGATACATTTGGTACAGGAGCCGCAATGGTCGGTTACGGCAGTGTCGTATTCTAGTTCTAAGTCGACAATCAATTCGGCAATAAAGAAAAAGGAACCGACTTGCTTGCTCAGCAGATTGCTGTTTTTTCCGATCCAACCCAAGCCGCTTTTGGCCGCCCACGCTTTATCTAAGACGGGTGCCGAATCGACAAAGGCACGTCCTGAAACTTCGCCTATGTTTTCTTGGATGGAAAAGAGGAATTCTTTTAGCTTTTCTTTGATGACAAAATGATAGTCTTGTCCGTAAGCGTATTTGGAGATTTTATAGGTGTCAGAAACTTGAGTCTGCTCTGGATAATAATTGAGCAATAAGGAAATCACGCTTTTGGAATCATCTACCAGCAAAGTAGGATTAAGTCTTTTGTCAAAATGATTTTCCATGTAGGACATTTGGCCGTGTGCATTATTTTTGAGCCAAGTTTCCAAACGAGGCGCTTCTTCTTCAAGAAATCCAGCTTGAGATATACCACAAGAAATAAATCCGAGGCGGTGGGCTTCGGATTTTATGAATTGCGTGTATTTTGATTTAGGATTTATGATTTTAGATTTAGGATTATCATTCGTTTAGACGAGATTTTATCTTTTTTATTGTGCTGACGAAGATTGCGGTTAGTTCGTTGCCTTCTTTCCAGAGTACATTTAGTTCGGAGTCATCCATCCATTTTTTCTCTTGCATGATTTCCAGCCAAAATAACGTTTCGTCGACTTCTTCAATAACTATAGCCATTTTAGAAATAAACTCCCTATCGCTTCTTGCCCTGCATACGGCTCTATAATTAGCTCCTCCGAAGTACCGCTTCTGACAATCTGGTTAGCAACAGTTCTTCCTGATATTGAGTTTGGTAATTTTTCTACCACATCAATTATCCGCAAAGAAAATTTCTTTGTTTTTGTTTTTAATTCTTCCGAGGTCATGTACATTCTTTTTAAATGGCTTATATCGTATCTCTTCAAACAAACAGCTTCAACATCAATCCTAAATCCTAAATCCTAAATTCAAAAAAGACCACCTTGAATATTCGTCCTGATTTTCCCTAAATGCTTATAGGCTTTCTCCGTTACTTCTCTTCCTCTCGGCGTTCTCATGATAAAACCTTCTTGAATCAAGAACGGTTCGTACACTTCTTCTATGGTTTCGCCGCTTTCGGAAACAGCGGTTGCCAAAGTAGACAGTCCAACCGGACCTCCTTTGAATTTATCAATAATAGTCGTCAGGATTTTATTGTCCATTTCGTCAAGGCCGTGGGCATCGACATGGAGTGCTTTTAAGGAAAAGCGAGCTATTTCGATATCGATCTTTCCGTTGCCTTTGATCTGTGCAAAATCTCGGACCCTACGCAGTAATGCGTTGGCAATACGCGGAGTACCTCGGCTACGGCCCGCAATTTCGATGGCGGCTTCCATGGTAATCGGCATTTTTAGGATGGCCGAGCTTCTTTCGACAATAGCGGTCAGAAGTTCTGTCGTATAATATTGCAGTCGGCTTTGGATTCCGAAACGGGCACGCATCGGTGCGGTTAGCAATCCGGAACGTGTTGTAGCTCCGACAAGCGTAAATGGATTCAGATTCAACTGAACGGTCCTTGCATTCGGACCTGACTCAATCATGATATCAATCTTGAAGTCTTCCATAGCCGAATAGAGATATTCTTCGACAATCGGGCTCAGACGGTGAATCTCATCAATAAAAAGCACATCGCGTTCTTCTAGATTGGTAAGCAATCCTGCCAAGTCGCCCGGCTTGTCCAACACAGGGCCTGACGTAATCTTGATGCCCACCCCTAATTCATTGGCCAAGATATTCGCCAATGTAGTTTTTCCCAAACCCGGAGGTCCGTGAAAAAGTGTATGGTCAAGTGCTTCGCTTCTAAGATTGGCGGCCTGTACAAATACTTTCAGGTTTTCCAATACCTGTTCCTGTCCTGTGAAATCATCAAAGGAGAGCGGCCTTAATTTTTTCTCTAAATCAAGTTCTTCGGGATTGTAGTTGCTGTTTGTTGGATCTAGATTCGTATTCATCTGGCAAAGATAGAGAAAATGTTGATTTGAGAATTTGCTTATTAGCCGACATTATAGCCTTTGGCTAAAATAGATTGCCATTCTGGATGTCTTTTTAGGTAAGCGGCTACAAACGGACAAAGGGGTGCTAAAGTATAGCCGTTGTCTTTGATGTAGTTCAGGGCTTTTTCGACCATGCTTCCTCCTACTCCCTTGCCTTCTAAAGATTTTGGGACTTCGGTATGGGTAAGGTACATGATGTTGTCTTTGTTGATGATGTATTCAATAAAGGCGGTATGATTTTCGACTTCCATCTCAAATCTTCTTTTGTCTGGATTTTTCACTAATTCTATAGCAGCATATTTATCGCTCATGGTAAAAATTTTAAGTTTATAGGTATGAGGAAAGGTACACAAAAAATGACTTCTATCAAAATAAGGATTTTTTAATATCTTTAACAGAAATTAACAAGCTAACCTTAAACTTTTATATGGAAAACCCGCAAGAAGACAATCATTTAAAACGAGAATTAGGATTATTGGATGGAACCATGCTGGTCGTTGGTTCGATGATCGGTTCGGGAATCTTTATCGTAAGTGCAGATATCGCCAGACAGGTGGGTTCGGCCGGATGGCTGACCTTGATCTGGGTCATTTCTGGATTGATAACCGTCATCGCTGCCGTAAGCTACGGAGAGTTGAGCTCGATGTTTCCGAAAGCTGGCGGACAATATGTCTATCTAAAAGAGGCTTACAACAAGCTGATCGCGTTTTTATATGGCTGGAGTTTCTTTGCGGTAATCCAAACGGGTACCATTGCGGCTGTTGGTGTTGCCTTTTCTAAATTTGCGGCGTATCTGTATGAGCCTTTGAGCGATGAGAATATCTTGTTGTCTATCGGTTCCTTTCAATTGAATGCGGCACAGATTGTTTCTATTATTACTATTATTATTCTAACGTATATCAACAGCCGAGGCGTAAAAAACAGCAAGACGTTGCAGACCGTCTTGACCATTATCAAAATCTTGTCTTTACTGGGGCTGGTTGTCTTTGGACTGCTACTTGCTGCCAAAGCAGATATCTGGAACGCGAATTGGGCGGATGCATGGAATACGAAATCATTTGATGCGAAATCGGGTTCTTGGCTGCCGATTAGCGGTACTGCCTTGATTACTGGAATTTCGGCCGCTATGGTGGGTTCTTTGTTTTCGAGCGATGCCTGGAATGGCGTGACGTTTATTGCGGGAGAGATGAAAAATCCGAAACGCAATGTAGGATTGAGCTTGTTCTTGGGCACTTTTATCGTGACGATTCTGTATATCTTGGCGAACCTGATGTATCTTGCCGTGGTTCCGTTTGAAGAGATTGCTTTTGCTAAGTCGGACAGGGTTGCGGTAGTGGCTTCTACTTATATTTTTGGAAACATCGGTACCTTGATTATCGCGATCATGATCATGATTTCGACTTTTGCTTGTAATAATGGCTTGATTATGGCTGGCGCAAGGGTTTATTATACAATGGCAAAAGATGGATTGTTTTTCAAGAAAGCGGCTGTGTTGAATATGGCCAGTGTTCCGGCTTGGGCTTTATGGGCACAATGCATTTGGGCTTCGGCTTTATGCTTGACAGGGAAATATGGCGCCTTGTTAGACTTCGTGATGATTATCGTCATCATCTTTTATATCTTGACGATTTACGGAATCTTTATTCTTAGAAAGAAAATGCCGGATGCCGAAAGGCCTTATAAAGCTTTTGGCTATCCGTTCTTGCCGATGCTTTATATCATCGCGGCTTCTGCTTTATGTATTTCGCTTTTGATTACGAGGTTTGAGACTTGCGGCTGGGGCGTATTGATTATGCTGGCAGGGATTCCTGTTTATTATTTTACAAAGCCAAAGACGGAAGAAGATTAATCTGGGATGAAACTAAAGGAAATTTTAGAACAGACTTCGCATCGGCCTTGGGAAATTCCAAAAGGCGGCTGGCGATTTTATCAAGAATGGAATGATGTTTTATTTTTACATTGGCAAGTAGATTTAGAAGAGCTAAAAAGGTTTGTGCCAAAAGAATTGGAAATCGATTTGTTTGAAGGCAAGCCTTGGGTTTCTATAGTTGCTTTTGCAATGGAAGATATTCGCCCCAGATATATGCCTGCTTTTACGCCAATTTCAAACTTTTTAGAAATCAATGTTCGCACATATATCAAGACAAAAGACAAATCGGGAGTTTATTTTCTCAGTATGGAAGGCGGGAAAATCTTATCTTGTAAAGTAGCAAAGCTTATCTCTAGGCTTCCTTATCGCTATTCAAAAATAAAACGAGAAAAGGAATTTTACCGTTCTATGAATAGCGAATTTGGTGATGAATTAGACATCTTGTTTAAAATAGGAAAGCCTCTCTACAAAACAGATCTAGATCGATGGCTGACAGAACGGTATGCTCTTTTTCAAAACGACGGAGGCTACATCAACGAATATGAAATTCATCATCAAGAATGGCCTATGAATGAGTCAGTGATTGAAAACATCACATTATCTTATCCGAGATTCGAAAAACTGATTGGAAGAAAACCTGATTTAGCTAATTATTCTAAAGGTGTAGAGGTTATCGCTTGGGGAAAGAAAAAAACACCTAAAAATTAACTTGCTACTACACACTATACTTTAAATCGATCAATACTTTTAGCTATTGTTGTTTTATCTGCTTCCGAGATGGCCAATTTCAATGCATTTTGAAAATGAGCTAAGGCTTTCTTGTTATCAAGACCAGTATGCAGGTGGCCTAACAGAGAATGATAAAAATGATTGTCTGTTAGCTGTAGTTTTTCTGCTTCTTGTATCGCTTGCTGCTTGCCATGCACTTTTGCCAGCGCAAAGGTTCGGTTGAGTGCGGCTATGGGCGAATATTCTAAAATAAGCAGGCTGTTGTATAGCTGCAAGATGTTGTCCCACTTTTCAAGTGTATCTTCTTTCTGCGTATGCCAATAGGCAATTCCTGCTTCGAGATGGTATTTTGTTACGCTGTTTCCGGTGGAAGCTTGGTTTAGGAAATGGGCTCCTTGAAAGATCAGGTCTTGGTTCCAGCGGGTTTCATCTTGGTCTTCGTATAAAATGGTTTCGCCATTTTCGTTAGTTCGTGCATCAAATCGGGACGAATGGAAACTCATCAGCGAAAGCAGCGCATTTACGGATGGCCTGTTGGTTGTTTTGTTTTCGATAAGAAGGAAAGTCAGCCGCATCGCTTCGGCACATAAGTCTTTGCGCAAGATGGTATTTTGGGAAGTCGAATAATAACCTTCGGAAAACAACAGATATAAGGTCGTCAGCACCGGCTCTAGTCTTTCGTTAATTTCTGCTATTGTAGGCTGTTCGATCTTGATGTTCTCTGCTTTCAGTTTTTCTTTGGCCCTGTTGATTCTTTTGTAGATTACTTCTTTATTGGTCAGGAACGCATCGGCAATTTCTTGGATTCCAAAACCGCAAAGCAGGTTCAAGGCCAAGGCTATTTGTGATTCTGCAGAGATATTAGGATTGCATACGGCAAAAATCATGGCCAGCTGGCTGTCGCTGATATTTTTGGCGGACAGGTCGACAACGAGTTCTTCAGACTTTTCAGAAGCATACTTTACTTCGGGCGAAAGCTTTTGGTCGAAAAAAGCATCCCTCTTGAGGTAGTTTTTGGTCTTATTTTTTGCAACGGTATAGAGCCAAGCGGTCGGGTTTTCTGGAATACCTTTTAAGCTCCAGGTTTCGGTTGCTGCCAAAAACGTATCGCTGACAATGTCTTCAGCAATTTCGATATGCTTGATTCCAAACAAATAACAGAGTACCGAAACTATCTTTCGGTACTCTGTCCTGAATAAATTGTGCAAGAGCTGGTCTTCCATTTATTCTGCTATTACTCTGTCGGAATTGCCATTCGTACTTCTACAGTGGCTCCCCATTTTAAGATCGGACATCCTTTCGCGATTTCAACTGCTTCGTCATAATCTTTAGCTCTAATAAGAAACAAGCCTCCGACAGATTCTTTTATTTCGGCATAAGGTCCGTTGGTTACTAGATTGTCTTGCTTTACGACTCTTCCGTCAGCATCCCATCGCTTTGGAGGGCTCACCAATTTGTTTTGGGCGGCAATACCTCCAATCCAGTCTTGAAAAGGCTTGATAGCAGCTTGCATTTGCTCTGGGGACGGCACAGCGTCTTTGCTGACCATATCTCTTCTGATAATTAATACAAATTCGTTCATCTTGTTATTTTTTGTGGTTCTTAAAAGTAATAAATGTTTCTAACTTGGAATCACCCAAATTGACCGACTTTGTAAGTTCCTACGCCGTGAGGGAATGCAATGTTGATTCGGTTCCAAGTATTGATTGTTGTAATCGCCAGCGTCAGGTCGATGAATTCTTGTTCTGAAAATTGCGCCGCTGCCTCAGCATACACGGCATCGGTCACCTCGCATTTTGTTACGGCTTCGGCCCAAGCAAATGCGGCTCTTTCACGCTCGGTGTAATAGGGTGCTTCTCTCCAAGCACTCAAACCGTATAAGCGTTGTTCTGTTTCGCCTTTGGCACGGGCATCTTTTGAATGCATGTCTAAGCAATAGGCACAGCCGTTGATTTGTGATACTCTGAAGTACACCAATTCTAAAAGCTGTAGCTCTACAGGAGATTTTTTCAGATAAGCTCCGATACCGAAAAGCGTTTTCATTGCGTCTTGTCCTTTTACATGGACGTTGATTCTTTGTTCCATTTTATGTAAAGTTTTAATTGTTATATACTGTAATGACAATCGAGATTTTAAAATTGGACAAAACTTCAGAAAAAAAATACTCTTTTTTTTGAATTGTCCTGAATACGGGCGTTGGCGTCAAAAAAAAATCCGCTTCAATTGCTTGAAACGGATTTTTATAGTCTTTTTATATTGCTTATGAATGGTGAAGTTCTTCTTCGCCATCTTTCATCGGCACGGTTTGAGGAACAAAGTCATCATCAAAACCTGGCTTGCTGTAATCATAAGGCCATCTGTGAACTTCTGGAAGTTCTCCTGGCCAGTTTCCGTGGATGTGTTCTACTGGCGCAGTCCATTCCAACGTATTTGATCTCCAAGGGTTTTGAGGTGCTCTTTTTCCGTAGAAAATGCTTGAGAAGAAGTTCCAAAGGAAAACCAATTGGAAAGCTCCACCTACTAAAGCGAAAACAGTAATCAATACGTTTACGTTTTGCAAGTCATCAAACAACGGGAATGCAGTATTAGTATAGTAACGTCTTGGAAGACCTGCCATACCGATAAAGTGCATTGGGAAGAATACTCCGTAAGCACAGATTGCAGTTACCCAGAAGTGAATATATCCTAAGTTTTTGTTTAGCATTCTACCGAACATTCTTGGGAACCAGTGGTAGATTCCAGCAAACATTCCGTAAAGTGCAGAGATACCCATTACTAAGTGGAAATGCGCTACAACGAAATACGTATCGTGAACGTTGATGTCCAAAGTACTATCTCCAAGGATGATACCTGTCAAACCACCTGTGATGAACGTAGAAACCAATCCGATAGAGAAAAGCATTGCAGGGTTCATCTGCAGATTACCTTTCCAGAGTGTCGTGATGTAGTTAAATGCTTTTACAGCAGAAGGAATTGCAATCAACAAGGTCGTGAATGTAAACACAGATCCTAAGAATGGGTTCATTCCTGAGATAAACATGTGGTGACCCCAAACGATAGTCGAAAGGAAAGCAATTGCTAATATAGAGGCAATCATCGCTCTGTAACCAAAGATTGGCTTACGAGAGTTGGTTGCAATAATTTCAGATGTGATACCAAGAGCTGGCAATAATACGATATATACCTCAGGGTGACCTAAGAACCAGAACAAGTGCTCGAACAATACTGGCGAACCACCTTGGTAGTGCAATACTTCTCCAGCGATATAGATATCAGAAAGGAAGAAAGAAGTACCGAAGCTTCTATCGAAAATCAATAATAATGCAGCAGATAATAATACTGGGAACGATACGATACCGATTACAGCAGTAATGAAGAAAGCCCAAATTGTAAGCGGCAATCTTGTCATAGACATACCTTTTGTTCTCAAGTTGATTACGGTTACTACGTAGTTCAATGATCCCATCAAAGAAGATGCGATGAAGATAGCCATAGAAACCAACCAAAGTGTCATACCTGTTCCTGATCCAGGGATTGCTTGTGGCAATGCCGAAAGCGGAGGATAGATTGTCCATCCTGCAGAAGCTGGTCCAGATTCAACGAAAAGAGAAATAACCATGATTACACTCGAAAGGAAGAATAACCAGTACGATATCATATTCATAAATCCAGAAGCCATATCACGTGCTCCAATTTGCAACGGAATCAAGAGGTTACTAAACGTACCACTCAAACCGGCTGTCAAAACAAAGAAGACCATGATCGTTCCGTGAATCGTAACCAAGGCAAGATATGCGTCGTTTCTCATAACTCCTCCTGGAGCGAATTTTTCACCAAGGAAAAATTTGAACACGCCAAAAGATTCTTCTGGCCAAGCCAATTGCATTCTGAAAAGCATTGACATTCCCACACCGATAACTCCCATGATGATACCAGTAATCAAATACTGTTTTGCAATCATCTTGTGATCGATACTAAAGATATACTTCGTGATAAAGGTATCTTTATGGTGGTGTTCGTGTTCCTGATCGTGTCCGTGATCGTTATCGTGACCTACTGCTGACATATATTATAATTTAAATTTTATTTAAAAGATATACTTATTATTAATTGGCTGCTACAACTTTAGTCGTGTCTGCTGCTGCTTTTGTTGTATCAAGTGGCGCTGTTGGCCCAACTGTTTCTGGTTTAGGCTCTTTTTCAGCTTTTACAGCAGAAACCAATGTTGGCTTGTCGCTTAACCATTTTTTGAAATCAGCTTCGCTTTCAACAACGATTTTCATCTGCATGTTGTAGTGAGAAGGTCCGCAAATTTTATTACAAAGCAAAAGGAAATCAAAGTTATAAGGATCCAATCCTGGCTCGCCTTTTTTCACTAAATCAACGCTTTTCTTCGCTCTAAGTTCATTGATGTGCGCAACTTTTTCAACGATATCTGGATGCTGACGCATTTCAACTGTAGTCTTGTTTGGCGTGAAGGCAAACTGAGTCACCATACCTGGAACACAGTTCATCTGCGCTCTAAAGTGAGGCATGTAAGCAGAGTGCAATACGTCTTGAGAACGCATCTTGAACAAGATTTTCTTACCTTTTGGCAAATGCAGCTCGTTCACTACTTTATCATCTTGCGCATTTGGATCTGAAACGTCAACACCTAAAGTATTTACACCTTCAATGTATCTTACGTTTGCTTTTCCAAGCACATTGTCTTCACCAGAATATCTAGCTTCCCAAGAGAATTGTTTTGCATAAAGCTCCACAACAATTACATCTTCGTCTTCGTCAACAAACATGATGTTTGTCCAAGCGTATAGTCCATATAAAATCAAACCTGCCAAAACGATTACCGGGATGATAGTCCAGATAAACTCTAATTTATCGTTATCAGCAAAGTATAATGCTTTTTTTCCTTGTTTTCCTCTGTATTTGAATGCAAAGTAGTGCAAAAGAGCCTGAGTAATGAATTGAACTATGAAAATCAAAATCATCGAAATCCACATCAAGTTATCTACATCTTGTCCGTGCTCTGAAGCCGAATTGCTCATTAACGGGAAGTGTCCAAACTCAATTATGCAATAAATTGTTGTAACATATATGAAACCTAAGAAGGCAAACATCATATATCCATTAATATTATTGTCTCTATCATTGGCAACTTGTGAGTTATCACTTAGACCGCCAATTTGAGTCAAATCGAAAATTTTAGTTAATTGCCAAATTGCAACAGCTAATAAAACTAAAACTATAATTACCAACAAACTTGTCATCTGTTTTTTCTTTAAATATTAATAATGAAAATGTTTACTTTCTTCGATAAATGGATTTCTTTTCGCCAATAGAGGTGATTTTGTAAGTGCTGTAAAGACTACAAAGATAAATAACCCAAGGAAGAAAAATACCGCTCCGATTTCGCCTGCTCCGATGAACCAACGGTCACCAACAGTTGCCGGCATGATCATGTTATAGAAATCAATATAGTGACCTGCCAAGATTACGATACCTGCCATAACAACAATCCAAGTCAGACGTTTGAAATCTGTGTTGATCAAGATCAATACTGGGAAAAGGAAGTTCATAGCAACCATTCCGAAGAAAGGCAAGTTATATTGCTCGATTCTTGTGATGAAGTATGTTACCTCTTCAGGGATATTTGCATACCAGATCAACATGAATTGTGAGAACCATAAGTACGTCCAGAATACACTGATACCGAACATGAATTTCGCTAAGTCGTGGATGTGGCTTGTGTTTACATATTCTAAGTATCCTCTTGATTTTAAGTACAAAGTAACCATTGCGATTACTGTGATACCGCTTACGAAGAAACTTGCGAAAACGTACCAACCGAACAATGTACTGAACCAGTGAGGGTCAACAGACATAATCCAGTCCCAAGACATGATTGATTCTGTAACGATAAAGAATACTAAGAATGCCGCAGACATCTTGAAGTTCTTTTTGTAGAAAGCATTGTCGCTTGCTTCGTCTTGAGCCAAACAGTTTTTTCTAGAGAAATATCTGTAAAGGTTCCATCCGATGATGAAAACTGCCGCTCTGATTA
This sequence comes from Flavobacterium endophyticum, assembly GCF_003634455.1. GTDB lineage: Bacteria > Bacteroidota > Bacteroidia > Flavobacteriales > Flavobacteriaceae > Flavobacterium > Flavobacterium endophyticum. Next base: position 1,034,693 of record NZ_RBLC01000001.1, read on the forward strand.
ACCAGAAGTATTCGTTAAGATAACCTGATTTGTTAGCGATTAGTTTATCGTATTTTGGATTTGCAGGATCTAATAAGTCAGCATCCATCCAAACATATAAGTGGTGAACGTGGAAAGCCCCTAATGCTAAAAGAATAAATACGATAATAGAACCCCATGGCAAATAAGCCGTGATTCCTTGCATTACTCTAAACAAAACTGGAGACCAGCCTGCTTGAGCTACTTGCTGGATTGCATAGAATGCTAAAGCACCCAATGAAATCAGCATGAAAAACAATGCCGCAACGAAAACTGCTGCCCATGGCTTGTTTTTTAATTGGTGAAAAACGTGCTCTACGTGTTTTGCATGCTCTGCATGTGCCACATCGTGTCCGCCTTCAGCTTTGTCATGACCGTGAGCCGCAACAGCAGCGTGGTCTTTATCTGAATGATGTTCTTCAGTTGCAGCAACTGCATGTGCTGTATCTTTTGAAATTGAAATTGTATCAACGTGCACTGAATCTGCCATACTAGCTTCAGGCTTTACTTCAGCAGTTGCAACTGGTGTTTCATGAACCTCAGTAGCAGCTGCATGAGTGTCATGCGTTTCATGGCCTGCCGCTTGATGATGCCCACCGTGCTCTTCTGCTTCTTTCTTAAGGATTTCCTCTACTTCAGCTGTATTTTTTGGTGCAGTTAAAAAACTATATCCTACCCCAAGGATACCTAACACCATAAGGATAATAGAAAGAGTTTTTAATTTGCTTGAAAATGTGTACATATCTATTAAGATCAGTTTGTTCTACAATTATAATTCGCTTTTTAGTTTCATCACATAAGCTGCAACCATCCAACGCTCTTCTTTAGTAAGTTGGTTAGCATGAGAACCCATTGCATTTAATCCGTAAGTTTCTACGTGAAAAACACTACCTTCAGTGATAACTCTATCGGCATAGCTAGGAACTCCTAAGAATTTCTCTCTCTTCACCAAATTTCCTTTTCCATCGCCTTTTTCACCGTGACAGATTGCACAATAAATTGCGAAGAGCTTTGCTCCTTTATCAGAATTTCTAGCAATAGAATCTAAAGGAGATTTCAAATTCGCTTTAGCCAATTCATAACCAGCAGTCGTATTTTCATATTCATAAGGTTCGAAGCCTCTTGGAATAGATCCTTTTGCAGGCAACTGTCCTTCTTTGCCGTTTTTAAAAGCATTAGATTCAGAATAGGTTTCATAACCTACTGATTCATACATATTAGGAAAGTATTGATAATTTGGCTTTTTCTTGTTGTGACAAGAAACGGCCGTTATCGCAATTCCTACCAAAAGTGTTATTTTATATAAACTTTTCATATCTCCTATTAATGCTTTTCTATTACTTTAACTTCTACTGCTCCAGTATTTTGGAAGAATGTAACTAATTCATTCTCGTCTCCGTGAACTGCAACTTCCATCAAGAAATGGTCATCTGTAGTTCTAACATCTGGATTTTCTGCTTTTTTGAATGGCCATAATTTACTTCTCATGTAGAAAGTAATAACCATTAAGTGGGCAGCAAAGAATACTGTCATCTCGAACATAACCGGAACGAAAGCTGGCATGTTTTCGATGTAGCTGAAACTTGGTTTTCCACCGATATCTTGCGGCCAGTCAGAAATCATGATGTAGTTCATCATTGTTGTTGCCACAGACAGACCTACTAATCCGTATAAGAAGGCGCAGATTGCCAATCGAGTTGGAGCTATTCCCATTGCTTTGTCCAATCCGTGAACTGGAAAAGGCGTGAAAACTTCTTCAATATGGTGATGAGCAGCACGTGTTTTCTTAACGGCATCCATAAGCACATCATCATCATTATAAATAGCGTATATAACTTTATTACTCATGGTGTGAATGTTTATTTTCTTCTCTTTGTTTTTTATAGTTTTCTCCAGAAGATTTCAAGATTGTTTTAACCTCTGCTTGAGCAATCACAGGGAAAGATCTAGCATATAGAAGGAATAATACAAAGAAGAAACCGATTGTTCCGACAAATATTCCAATATCAACGAAGGTTGGCGAGAACATTGTCCAAGAAGATGGAAGGTAATCTCTGTGCAATGATGTTACGATAATTACGAAACGCTCAAACCACATACCGATGTTTACCACAATCGAGATAACGAAAGAGAACATGATACTTGTTCTTAATTTTTTGAACCACATGAACTGAGGAGAGAACACGTTGCAAGTCATCATTGCCCAGTAAGCCCAAGCATAAGGACCTGTTGCTCTGTTCAAGAAGGCATATTGTTCGTATTCAACACCTGAATACCATGCAACGAACAACTCAGTGATATAAGCCACACCAACGATAGAACCTGTAATCATGATTACGATGTTCATCAATTCGATATGTTGTAGTGTAATGTAAGCTTCTAGGTTAGAAACTTTTCTCATGATGATCAGCAAGGTGTTTACCATCGCGAATCCTGAGAATACCGCTCCAGCAACGAAGTATGGAGGGAAGATTGTTGTATGCCATCCTGGAATTACGGATGTTGCGAAGTCAAAAGATACGATCGTGTGTACAGAAAGTACAAGTGGCGTTGCCAAACCTGCAAGAACCAAAGATACTTCTTCGAAACGTTGCCAGTCTTTTGCTCTTCCGCTCCAACCGAAGCTCAAGATAGAATAAATTCTTTTTGTAAAAGGAGTGATTGCTCTGTCTCTTAGCATTGCGAAATCCGGAAGCAAACCTGTCCACCAGAAAACTAGCGATACGGAAAGGTAAGTAGAAATCGCAAATACGTCCCAAAGCAACGGCGAGTTAAAGTTAACCCAAAGGGATCCGAATTGGTTTGGAATCGGCAATACCCAGTATCCTAACCATGGGCGACCCATGTGGATAATCGGGAACAAACCTGCTTGAACAACCGAGAAAATGGTCATTGCTTCTGCAGAACGGTTAATCGCCATTCTCCATTTTTGACGGAATAATAAAAGTACTGCGGAAATCAGAGTTCCTGCGTGACCGATACCAACCCACCAAACGAAGTTCGTGATATCCCAAGCCCAGCCAACTGTTTTATTTAATCCCCATGAACCGATACCAGTAGATATGGTGTATATGATACAGCCGAGTCCCCAAAGGAAAGCGACTAGTGCGATTGAAAATACAATCCACCATTGTTTGTTCGCTCTACCTTCAACAGGTGCAGCTACATCTACTGTTACGTCGTGATAAGATTTATCACCTATAACTAAAGGTTTTCTAATGGGTGCTTCGTAGTGAGACGACATAATCCTTTATCTTGTTTCTTAATTAATTATTTATTGACTAGGTATTTCTAACTTTTACATGATAGAATACGTTCGGTTTTGTTCCAACGTGCTCTAACAAATGATACATTCTGTTATCTTGCTCTAAATCTGCAATTTTACTTTCTTTATCATTTACATCACCAAACATCATAGATCCTGATGTACATGCAGCAGAACAAGCAGTTTGGAATTCGCCATCCTTAATTGCTCTACCATCACGTTTTGCTTTCAAGATTGTTGCCTGAGTCATTTGAATACACATAGAACATTTTTCCATAACCCCTCTTGAACGAACTACAACATCTGGATTCAATACCATACGACCTAAATCGTCATTCATGTGGTAATCGAACTCTGAATTTTTGTTGTACAAGAACCAGTTGAAACGACGTACTTTATAAGGACAGTTGTTTGCACAGTAACGAGTTCCAACACATCTGTTGTAAGCCATGTGGTTTTGACCTTGACGTCCGTGTGAAGTTGCCGCAACTGGACAAACAGTTTCACATGGCGCGTGGTTACAGTGCTGACACATTACAGGCTGGAATGCAACTTGCGGGTTATCTGATGGATGTTCCATTTCGCCAAAACCTCCTAAAGAGCCTTTGTCACCGAACAATCCTTCGAATCCTTCTTTTTTCTCGTTGTCTTGTTCGAAAGTATCCTCAGAAGAATAATATCTGTCGATACGCAACCAGTGCATATCACGGCTTCTTCTAACTTCAGCTTTTCCAACAACAGGAACGTTATTTTCTGCATGACAAGCGATAACGCAAGCGCCACAACCTGTACATGAATTTAAGTCAATCGATAATTTAAAATGGTGTCCAACTGAACGATCAAATGAATCCCATAAGTCGACAGTGTTTGCTTTAACAGGGTTGTGATCTAGAGAAACCATCGGTGCTGGATTCCAAACAGAAGCATCTTCTTTTTCGAAAACATCAAGTGTTGTTTCTTTAATGATATCACCTCTACCCATCAAGGTTCTTTGCAACTGAACACAAGCAAATTCGTGATCGCCGCTTACTTTCGTAACTTTTGCAGCTTGATTTGCATTTGAATTTGCATATAATGTATAGGCGTTAACACCTATTTGCATTTCTTCTTTCAAAGATTCTTTACGGCCGTAACCAAGAGCTACACCGATTGTTCCGACAGCTTGACCTGGCTGGATAATTACCGGAACTTTTTCCAATTTCACACCGCCAACTTCGATGTCAACATAGCTACCATTCAAACCACCGTTAGCAACATTATAGTTTTCTAAACTTAATCTTGTAGCATCAGCTTTTGAAATTGTAACGTAGTTATCCCAAGAAACACGCGTGATTGGATCAGGGAACTCTTGCAACCAAGGATTGTTGGCTTGCTGACCGTCTCCCATTCCTGTTTTAGTGTACAATACCAATTCGAAATCGCCTGCCTTTTTAGCTTGCGCTAAAGTTGAAGCAGCACCTCCGAAATCAGCTGAACCAGCAGTCGCACCAGTTATAGGTGTAGAATAAATTCCGTCATGGACTAATTTATTCCAAGTTGTTCCTGTAGCGATTGAAGTCGCAACCGCTTTAAGGTAATCGTAATATGCGGTACTGTTATCAGACCAAAGCAATAAAGCTTCCTGAAACTGTCTTGTATCGAATAAAGGACGAATCGTTGGCTGCGTGATGCTATAATTTCCTTTAGAAATTGTTACGTCACCCCAAGATTCTAAGTAGTGAGGCGCTGGAGCAGCAATTGAAGAAAGTACCGCTGTTTCATCTTCTTTTAAAGAAAATGCTACAGACAAGCTTACTTTTTTCAAGCCTTCAGCGAAATCTTTTGAAGCAGCTAATGTATACACTGGATTCACACCGCTCATGATCAACGTGTGAACGCTTCCAGCTTTCATGTCAGCCACTAATTGCGCAACAGCTTTAGCATTTCCTTTTCTAGTCAATCTAGCACCAGAAGGATTGAATGCTTCTGATTTTAATGCATTGTTAATTGCAAATACAAGCAATTGTGCATTCAAATCATCTAAACCAGAAACCAAAACTCCTTTTGATCCTGCTGATTTAAGTTGCTGTGCCGCTTTCATTACTTCTTCTTCTCTTGCTACTTTTTGAGTTCCAACAGAAAATCCTGTAATGATATTATAAATTTTAACCAAAGCATGCTTTTGGTCAGTAATTGTCAATGGAATACGTTTATCAGCATTTGCTCCTGATAAAGACATGTTTGATTCCAATTGGATGTGCTTCGACATTTTTCCGTTTTTCGGAACACGTCCTTTTGCATATCCAGAATCAAATCCGCCACCTTGCCAGTCTCCTAAGAAATCAGCTCCTACAGAAACGATAACCTCTGATTTAGAGAAATCGTAATCTGCCAAAGCTCTTTCCCCGTATACCATTTGGAAAGCATCCAAGGCATTTGATTCAGAAACAGCATCGTATACGATATGTTTTGCAGATGGGTTTTTTGCGATAAATTCAGCAATCAATTTATCTGTAGATGGGCTTGCCATAGTATTCGTAAGCAATACTACTTGACCGCCTTTTGCTTTAGCATCGTTTAAGCTCGCTTTTACTTTTGCATCAACATCAGACCAAGAAGCTGATTTTTTTGCAATTTTTGGCTGTTTTAAACGAGTATTATCATATAAAGAAAGAACAGAAGCATGAACTCTGGCGTTTGCGCTAAGTTTTACTCCGTCGATTGTATTATTTTCAACTTTGATCGGACGACCTTCGCGTGTCTTGATTAAGATATTAGCAAAATCAAATCCGTCAGCCATAGTTGTTGCGTAGAAATCTGCAACTCCAGGAATAATTTCTTCTGGCTGTACCACGTAAGGAATCGACTTAATTACCGGACCTTCGCAAGCTGCTAAAGAGGCTGCTGCTGTACTAAATCCTACATATTTTAAGAAATCACGACGTGATGTTGATGATGCTGATAATGATTCTTTGTCTCCTAAAAACTCTTCGACAGGAATTGGTTCTGCGAATTCGTTATTTCTGAGCGTCTCAACAATAGAACTATTATCGTTTAGTTCTTCAACACTTTTCCAGTATTTTTTGTTTGATGACATCGTATATATATATTAGCTACTTAATAATTGATTAATAGTGACACTTACCGCATTCCAATCCGCCCATTTCAGCGGCAGTAAGTTTGTCTTTGCCATATTTCTTAGCAAGTTCTGCGTGGATTTTGTCATAGTAAGCATTACCTTCCATTTTCACATCAGTCTTACGGTGGCAATCAACACACCATCCCATTGTCAATGGAGAATGTTGTTCCATGATTTCTAATGTTTCAACTGGACCGTGGCAAGTTTGGCACTCAACACCAGCAACAGAAACGTGCTGAGAGTGATTGAAGTACACAAAGTCAGGAAGATTATGAATTCTAACCCATTTCACAGGTTGTGTTTTTCCAGTATATTTTTGAGTCGCTTTATCCCAGCCTACTGCATCGTATAATTTTTGGATTTCTCCATCATAGAATGCTTTGCTGTGTTCTGGAGTCCCAGTAGTTTCAGCAACTTCAGAGATATTTTTGTGGCAGTTCATACAAACATTCAAAGAAGGAATACCTGCATTTTTACTAACACGAGCAGAAGAGTGACAGTATTTACAATCGATACCGTTATCTCCAGCGTGGATTTTGTGAGAATAGTGGATTGGCTGGATTGGCTGATATCCTTGATCAACACCAACCTGCATCAAATAACCATACACAAAGTATCCGCTAGCCAGCAACAAGAAGATTGCAGTTACCAAAACCAAGAATTGGTTTCTAGCAAAAGCTACCCAAATTGGAGTTGTAGGCTCTTTTTTAACTGGCTCTACTCCGTTTGCTTTAGCAATCTTGCCAAGAACATTGTTCACCAAGAACAACATTACAACCAACATCACCATAACAAGAGCTAAAGCACCAAGTATAACGTTATTAGAAACACCTACACCGCCTTGCTCCATTCCTCCGGTTTCAGACCCACCTGCTACAGCAGGCTTTTCAGCTTTTGGCTCAGATGTATAAGCTAAAATATTATCAATATCCGCATCAGACAATTGAGGAAATGCAGTCATTACAGACTTGTTATTCTCATTAAAGACTTTTACCGCAGCAGCATCTCCTGATTTGATCATAGCCTGGCTATCTTTAATCCAAGCATGAAGCCATTTTTTATCATGTCTTTCAGTCACGCCTCTCAAAGCAGGACCTGTCATCTTCGCGTCTAATTTATGACACGCAGCACAGTTGGCATTGAAAAGAGCTTTACCCGCAGCAGCATCGCCGGCACCCGCAGCAGGAGCTGCAGCTTCGGCAGCTGGAGCAGCAGCTGGTTCTTGAGCAAAAGATGAAACGGAAAATGTTAGCATTAGCGCTAAACTGAACAGTAATATTCTTGAAATCGAATTATGGTTACCCACCTTTTTCATATTTAAAATGATTATCGACTAAATTTGGTATGGTTTTTTCTCTACAGAAAAATGAGAAAATTCAATACGTTCTTTAAAACTTTGCACAAAAATACGACTTATGAACTATTCTCAAAACCTTAAATAAGTCTTAAATATCAATTTATATTAATTCTAAATAATTTTTTTAGATTTGGTTAAAAGCAGAAATATTACATTTGTATAAAATTAACTTCATTATGAGAATTTTAAGTCAAAAATCCCTATTCATAAATGTTTCTTTCATAGCGTTTTTAACAATTTCTGCTCATTCACAAGAAAGAAATATTAAGGTCACACAAGACCCAAAATTCGAGCAATTGTTGAATGAAAAGCGCAAAATCAACTCTTCTTTAACAGTTAACGAGCGTTATAAAATCCAAATTTTTAATGGCGACAGCGAGAATGCAAAAAAAATGCTTCAGGAATTCAAAAAGGAGTTTAAAAATCTCGACGGAACGATCGTTTTCAACACTCCAACTTATAAAGTTTGGATCGGAAATTTTAAGACAAAAATCGAAGCGGAACGCAATCTTATGGACCTGAAAAGGAAATACCCAAACGCATTGGTTATAAAGCCAAGTAAGTAATGTAGTAGATTTCTAAAGCCTATAAAACAAAAAAAATCCCGATGTTTCCATCGGGATTTTTTATTGGTTGCTTAACAACCTAAATTATTTCAGTTTTTTCTTAACGGCTACTTCTTGGAAGGCTTCGATAATATCATACTGTTCAATGTCATTGTAACCTTTGATTTGGATACCACAGTCATAACCCTTAGCTACTTCTTTCACATCGTCTTTGAAACGTTTCAGCGTTGCTAATTCACCTGTGTAAATTACGACACCTTCACGGATCAAGCGGATTCTAGAGCTTCTGAAGATTTTACCATCTGTAACCATACATCCAGCAATTGTTCCAACTTTAGAAATCTTGAATGTTTCACGGATTTCGGCAGTTCCTGTAATCTCTTCTTTCATCTCTGGAGACAACATTCCTTCCATTGCATCTTTCAAGTCATCGATTGCATCATAGATGATCGAGTAGTTACGGATATCGATTTCTTCTTTGTCAGCTAATTGTTTCGCATTACCAGCTGGCCTTACGTTAAATCCGATAATGATCGCATCTGAAGCAGACGCCAACATAACATCGGTTTCTGTAATCGCACCAACTCCTTTATGGATGATATTGATTTGTATTTCTTCTGTCGATAATTTAGAGAACGAGTCAGACAATGCTTCTACAGAACCATCCACGTCACCTTTCAAGATAATGTTCAACTCTTTGAATTGGCCAAGTGCGATACGACGTCCGATTTCGGCCAACGTAATGTGTCTTTGCGTACGTACAGACTGCTCACGCATCAACTGCGTACGTTTTGCGGCGATTTGTTTCGCTTCTTTTTCGTCTTCAAAAACGTTGAACTTATCACCTGCTGTTGCCGCTCCATCCAAACCTAAAACAGATATTGGAGTCGAAGGTCCAGCTTCTTTGATTACGTTTCCACGTTCATCATGCATTGCTTTTACTTTACCGTGATGTTTACCGGCAAGCATATAATCACCTACTTTTAAAGTTCCGTCTTGAACTAAAACTGTAGAGATATAACCTCTACCTTTATCAAGGAAGGCTTCAACAACAGTTCCAGTTGCAGGCTTGTTCGGATTTGCCTTCAAATCTAAAAGTTCTGCCTCAAGCAATACTTTTTCTAGCAATTCTTTTACACCTAAACCTGTTTTTGCAGAAATATCATGAGATTGGATTTTTCCTCCCCAGTCTTCTACAAGCAAGTTCATCCCTGCTAATCTTTCTTTTATCTTTTCAGGATTTGCCGTAGGCTTATCCACTTTATTGATTGCGAAAATAATCGGCACATTAGCTGCTTGCGCATGGCTAATCGCTTCTTTTGTTTGTGGCATGATATCATCATCCGCTGCAATTACGATAATTGCAACGTCGGTTACCTGAGCACCACGGGCACGCATCGCGGTAAACGCCTCGTGACCTGGAGTATCAAGGAAAGCGATTTTTTGTCCGTTTTCTAAAGTAACACCGTAAGCACCAATATGCTGCGTGATTCCACCAGACTCGCCAGCGATTACGTTTTCTTCACGGATATAATCCAGCAAAGATGTCTTACCGTGATCGACGTGACCCATTACGGTTACGATAGGCGCTCTATAAACTAAGTCTTCTGGCTTGTCTTCAACAGTTTGGATTGCTTCTTCAAGTTCTGTCGTGATGAATTCAACATCATAACCAAACTCATCGGCAACAATTGTCAGAGTTTCCGCATCTAGACGCTGGTTCATGGTTACCATGATTCCAAGTGCCATACACGTTCCAATTACTTTTGTAATCGGCACATCCATCATGATAGCAACTTCTCCTACAGTAACGAATTCTGTTACCTTGATTGTTTTGCTTCCTTCTTCGAATGCTCTTTGTTCGTCATCCGATTTTTGACGGTGCGTATCTCTTTTATCTCTTCTATATTTAGCCGCTTTAGATTTGCTTCCTTTTCCTTGAAGTTTCTCTAAAGTCTCTCTAATTTGGTTTTTAACTTCTTCTTCCGTAGGCTCAACTTTTGCTACAATAGCCGGTCTGTTACCTTTTACGAAACCTGGCCTAGCGCTTCTGTTTGCATTGTTTCCGCCAGCATTATTATTGCTGTTCGGACGAATAGCATTTCCGCCGCCTTGACCTGGCTGTCCGCCTGTTTGTGGCGCGCCTGGCTTTCCTGGAATTCTTTTTCTCTTGTTTTTATTATTATTGTTCGCATTGGCACCTGCTGCTCCTGGAGCACCTGGCTTGTTTGGAACAATTTTCGGCTCTTCTTTTTTCTTTTTAGGCTTATTGAATTGAGATAAGTCAATAGTCTGTCCAGTAAAAGTAGTACCCGATAATTTTTGGTATTGTGTAGCGATTGCTTCTTCAGCAGGCTGATCACCTTCTGGTGTTGCTTTTGCTTCAGGAGTTTCTTTTTTGTCCTCTTTTTTGGCAACAGGAGCAACTTCAGGTTTCGCTTCTTCTTTTACGGTTTCAGCTTTTGGAGCAACAACTGGTTTTGGCTCAACCGGTTTTGAAACTTCTTGTTTTTCAACAGGAGCTTCTTTGACTGGTTCAGCAGGTTTTTCTGGAGCTGGAGTCGGTTCAGTGGCTTTTGGTGCTGGCTCTACCGCAGGAGATTTTGGCTCCAAATCGATTTTTCCAACTTGCTTCGGACCAGACAAAACAGCCTTAGCTTTGATAACTTCTTGACGTTGGCGCTCTTCCTCTTGCTTGCGTTTCTCCTCTATTTCGCGCTCTCTTTCTACACGCAATGCTTCTTTCTCTTTCCTTTTTTCTTCTCCAACTTCTTTAGAAGCCTCTTTTTTCCCTTTATCGCCAGCAAATTGACTTTGCAGAATATCGTATTCCTTGTCAGATATTTTCGCGTTTGGGTTTGCATCAATAGCAATTCCCTTATCTTTTAGATAATCAACGGCCCTATCTAACGAAATATTCAATTCCCTTAAAACCTTGTTAATTCTTATTACTCTCTCTTCAGACATAAAACCTTTTTATTATTACCTTTTTTGTTGTGTTGTTGTGAATTTAGTCTTCGAACTCTTCTTTCAAAATCCTTATCACATCAAGGATCGTCTCTTCTTCTAAATCGGTTCTTCTGACTAAATCATTCACATCTTGTTTTAAGATGCTTCTTGCGGTATCCAATCCGATTTTCGCGAATTCTTCGATTACCCAAGCTTCAATTTCGTCAGAGAATTCAGTTAATTCAACATCGTCCTCTTCTTCTGCGATATTACCTTCACGGATAACATCTAATTCATATCCTGTCAAAAGTCCAGCCAATTTGATATTATGACCTCCTCTACCGATGGCTTTCGACACTTCTTCTAACTTCAAGAAAACATCAGCTCTTTTGGTTTCTTCGTTGATTTTGATTGAAGAAACTTTTGCAGGGCTTAATGCTCTTGTTATAAACAGCTGCGTGTTTGTTGTATAATTGATAACGTCGATATTTTCGTTTCCAAGTTCACGAACAATGCCGTGGATTCTTGAACCTTTCATACCTACGCAGGCTCCAACTGGATCAATTCTGTCATCATACGAATCAACAGCTACTTTTGCTTTTTCACCTGGAATTCTAACCACGCCTTTGATCGTAATCAAACCGTCGAAAACCTCAGGAATTTCTTGCTCAAACAATTTTTCTAAAAACTTCTCCGAAGTTCTAGACATGATAATTTGAGGCTTGTTCCCTTTTAATTCCACATTTTCAATGATTCCTCTAACATTATCTCCTTTTCTGAAAAAGTCAGATGGAATTTGTTTTTCTTTTGGAAGTACGATTTCGTTCCCTTCATCATCCACCAAAATTACAGCTCTTGGACGAACGTGATGTACTTCGGCAGTATAAATATCGCCAATTAAATCTTTAAATTGCTTATAAAGATTCGTATTATCGTGTTCGTGTATTTTTGAAATCAGATTTTGGCGTAACGCTAAGATAGCTCTTCTTCCTAAATCGATTAATTTTACTTCTTCAGAAACTTCTTCTCCAATCTCGAAATCCGGCTCAATCTTTCTTGCTTCGGTTAATGTAATCTCTTCATTTTCGAAATCTAGATCTTCGTCTGCAACAATAACTCTTCTTCTCCAAATTTCCATATCGCCTTTATCAGGATTGATAATGATATCGAAATTATCATCAGAACCATACTTCTTTTTCAATGCATTTCTAAACACATCTTCCAAAATCGCCATAAGCGTTACACGATCAATTAGCTTGTCGTCTTTGAACTCTGAAAATGACTCGATTAATGCAATATTCTCCATGCCTATTCTTTAAATTAAAATGTTATTGTAACAATTGCTTCTTTTATGTCGGTATACGGAAGTTCTTGTCTTTTTTCAACAGTTTCTTTTCCTTTACCTATTTTTTTTGGTTCTCTGGCAGTCCATGTCAATGTGATAAATTCATCATTCGCATCAACAAGTTCTGCAGTTATGATTTCAGTTGCAGTCTTCACTTGTAAAGTCCTGCCGATATTTTTCTTATACTGCCTTACTAATTTCAATGGAGCTGAAACACCTCCTGAGGCTACCTCCAAAGAAAAATCTTGTTCTTCTCTATCGAGATTATGTTCAATAGCACGGCTGATATCAATACAGTCTTGCAAAGTTACGCCATTATCTCCATCTAAAGTAACAATAATTTTGAAAGCATCTGTAATTGAAAGATCAATAAGAAAGATCGACGGCTTTTCTTCAAGACCTGCATTTAATAACTCGCTAACTTTTTCTTTAAATGTCATATTTTTATAAAAAGAGGGGACAATTAGTCCCCTCATTATTTAAGTTTTAATAAATAACGGTGCAAATATAGTGTTTTTTTTCTATATTGAAAATCATTGTAGTATATTGTGCCATGTTAAATTAAATTCTTACCTTTATGTAAGAAAAACAAACTATCTTTCATACAACCTTACACTCAAAATTATGAAAAAAATTTTAGTTCCAACCGATTTTTCTGATCATGCAGAATATGCTTTAAAAGTTGCGGCACAGATAGCAAAAAACAACAATGGCGAGATCGTTCTCCTTCACATGCTGGAGCTTCCAGGACAAGGAAGCGATGCAATTGGGTCTGGTAGCGACATCCCTGAAATCATGTTTTTCAAAAACAAGGCTATTGAAAAATTAGAAAGCCTGATGGACATCAGCTATCTTGAAGGAATCTCTGTTTCTGAAATCATACAGTTTGAAAAAACATTCGAAGGAATCATCAATATCAGCAAAAAAAATAACGTAGATTTAATCGTGATGGGTTCTCATGGAGCGAGTGGCTTCCAAGAAATGTTCATCGGATCCAACACTGAAAAAGTAGTGCGCTCTTCTGACATCCCTGTTTTGGTCATCAAAAAAGAAGAAGGCGAATTCAGTGTAGAAAAATTCGTATTTGCTTCTGATTTTTCTGAAGAAATAAAAGGTTCTTTTTCAAAAGTCGTAGAGTTTGCCAATAAATTCAATGCACATCTTAATTTGGTAATGATCAACACTCCGAACAGCTTTAAGCCAACCGATGTGGCTAAGAAAATAATGCACGATTTTGTATCAAGCTTTAATGTCAGCAATTTTACGACTCATATCTATAACGACACGAATATCGAAAAAGGAATCCTCAATTTCGCAAAAAGCATCGATGCCGATTTGATTGGAATGAGTACTCACGGAAGAAAAGGTCTTTCTCACTTTTTCAACGGCAGTATCAGTGAAGATTTGGTGAATCATGCACAAAGACCGGTTGTCACTTTTAAGATCTAAAAAATACCGATTATAAACAAAAAAACCTCTCAATTTCTTGAGAGGTTTTTTGTTGGCTTACTAGGACTCGAACCTAGAACGACTGGACCAAAACCAGCTGTGTTACCATTACACCATAAGCCAATACTGCTTGATTGCGGGTGCAAATTTAGTACAAAAAATATATTGCGCAAATTTTTCTTCAATTTTTATTGAATATTTTTTTTTTGGCTTTTCGTTAAATAAAAAAGCATTTTCTTTGCAAGTATAAATTTTATTAGTTCTCTATGGTATCTTTCAACTTTAAAAAATGGAATACAATTTTGGGATGGTCGGTTTTTGCGATTGCATTAGTGACTTACTCCCTGACTGTTGAACCCACATTAAGTTTCTGGGATTGCGGCGAATACATCTCTACAGCAGCAAAACTTGAGGTAGGACACCCTCCTGGAGCTCCTCTTTATCAAATGATGGGCGCCTTCTTTGCCATGTTTGCTACAGATGCTTCAAAAGTCGCATTAATGGTCAATATGATGTCCGTTTTTTCAAGTGCATTTACCATTCTTTTTATGTTTTGGTCATTGACCATGTTATTAAAAAAGCTTGTTTCTAGATTTTCAGAAATCGATACTAACACTGCTATTGCCATTTTAGGAAGTGCTTTTGTAGGTTCTTTAGCCTATACTTTCTCTGATAGTTTCTGGTTTAATGCTGTAGAAGCTGAAGTTTATGCCATGGCAAGTTTGCTGATAGCCGTATTATTCTGGCTTGGATTGCGTTGGGAACAAGATATGGATACGCCACGCGGAAACCGATGGCTATTGCTGATTTCATTAATCGTAGGACTTTCTTTCGGTGTCCATTTCATGGCCTTGCTTACGATTCCTTCTATTGGATTTTTATACTACTTTAAACACTATAAGACGGTTACGGTCAAAAATTTCATCATTGCAAATATCGTAGTAGTTTCTATCTTGCTTTTCATATTCAAGTTGCTTTTACCATTGACGATGGGATTCTTCGGAAAAACCGAAGTTTTTATGGTCAACAGCCTAGGAATGCCATTTGATTCAGGGACTATTTTTGTAGCGCTTTTATTCGTAGCCGCTTTCTATTTCGGATTAAAATACACGAAGCAAAAAGGTTATGTACAATACAACACGATGATTTTGTGCATCCTGTTTATTTTAATCGGATTTTCAACATGGATGATGCTTCCGATTCGCGCCAACGCAAACACCGTTATCAACGAGAACAAGCCTTCGGATGCTAGAGAGGTTTTGGCTTACTATAACAGGGAACAATACGGAGTAAATCCATTATTCTACGGACCACAGTTTTCTGATACGTATGCTGGATTGGACAAGAAAAACCCGTATTTAGACAAAGCGCCTAACTACGAAAGAGATTACAAAACCGGAAAATATGTGATTGTAAACAATTACAAAAATGCCGAGCAGAATACAGACGACAATCATAAGACATTCCTTCCAAGAATGTGGAGCCCGGAACATGCCGAAAACTATATGACATTCACGCATGTCTTGAATTTCAGAATGGATCCTAACTATGCTTACGAAGAAGAATTGCCAAGATATGGCATCAATCCTAATGATTTGTCTGAAGAAGAATTGGCACACTATACGTCACAATTGCGTGCCGAAATGGAGAAAAATGTAGCAGAATTCAGAAGAGCCTATGCTTCTGGACAAATTGATACGGAAGGATACCACAAATTCCTGAAATCTTATGGCGATTATCTGATTATTGACAAGCCGACAACTGCGGACAATATCAAATTCATGTTTGAATACCAATTCGGCTATATGTATTGGAGATATTTGATGTGGAATTTCACAGGAAGGCAAAACGACAACCAAGGAAAATATGACAATCTAGATGGAAACTGGATGAGTGGTGTCAAATTTATTGACGAAGCTCGCTTAGGCTCTCAGGAGAATCTTCCTGCAGATGTCTTAAACAACAAAGGACGAAATTTATACTTTTTCTTGCCTTTTATACTTGGAATCATTGGATTAATCTATCACGCCAACAAAGACCTTAAAGGCTTTTATGTATTGCTAGCCTTGTTTTTATTCACTGGACTGGCATTGAAAATTTATCTTAACGAAAGGCCGTTTGAACCTCGCGAAAGAGATTACGCCTTGGTAGGATCGTTCTATGTTTTTGCAATCTGGATCGGATTTGGTGTCTATGCAATATTCGATTTTATCAAAAAATGGCTCAATCCAAAGATTGCAGGACCAGTTGTTATCGCCACCACGCTATTGGCAGCTCCAGTCCTAATGGCTTCTCAAAACTGGGACGACCATGACCGTTCTGGAAAATATACCGCAATTGCCATGGCAAAAGCCTATCTGAATTCTTGCGAACCTAATGCGATTCTATTCACCATTGGTGATAACGATACGTTCCCGTTATGGTATGCTCAAGAAATTGAAAAAGTACGTACAGATATCCGTATCGTAAACACCAGCCTTTTCATGACAGATTGGTATATCGACCAAATGAAGGCTAAAGCATATGAATCGGAACCATTGCCGATAACTTTCAAGCACGAACAATATGTCGGCGACAAGCTGGATTATTCCATCCACAGGCCGCAGACGGAGAAGAGATGGAACATCAACGACTTTATGAACTTCCTTTCTCTTAATGACCCTAGAGCATTGTATGAGATTCCTAATGGTCAAAAAATCCATTATTTCCCAACAAACAAAATCAGGATTCCTATCAACAAGGAAGAAATTATAGCCAACAAAGTAGTTTCTCCTAAATATTATGATTCGATCGTGCCGTATATCGACATTGACATTAAAGATAATGCTTTGTACAAAAACCGATTGATGATGTTGAATGTCGTAGCCAACAATAACTGGAAACGTCCAATCTATTTCACAGGCGGAAGCTTTGGAGACGACGATTACCTTTGGATGAAAAACTACCTCCAATTAGACGGAATGGTTTACAAGCTAGTACCGGTAAAAACATCTATGGAAAAAGCACCAAGTCCGATGGACATGGGACAGATTGATTCTGACAAAATGTATGATATCGTAATGAAATGGGACTGGGGCAATGGCGGAAGCACAAAAATCTACCACGACCCAGAAACACGCAAGAACAGCATCAGCTACAGAACGAACCTAGCGCGATTGATGGAACAGCTTATCAACGAAGGCAAACCTAAAAAAGCAAAAGACATTATTGATCTGGCTATGAAAGAAATGCCAATCGACCAATATGGTTATTATGCTTTTGTAGAACCATTCGCTGGCGGCTATTATGAAATAGGCGAAAAAGAAAAAGCCAGAGACATCTTGAAAAAACTGATAAAGAAATATCAAGAAAATCTGACGTATTTCAAAACGTTCTCAGCAACCGAACAGAATGATTATTACGTAGACATCGTTACCGATATCGAACGCTATAGAGGACTGTTAGAAGTCATGAAAGATCGTGGCGATAAAGAGTTTTATGAAGCAAGCCGAAAAGACTTCAACTCTTATAACACCATGTTCAAGCGTTTTGAACGAGACAATGAATAAAAATTAAAATCCTAAAATGTGCCAATTTGAAATTACAAATTGGCACATTTTTTCTTTAAAAAGATTTGATATGGATTTACTCTGGGTAAAAACAAATCGATTGATCAAGTGGCTTTTTCCAAAATATACTTGGGACATTCCAAACAATGCAAATAAGATCTATCTTACTTTTGATGACGGGCCTACTCCCGAAATCACAGAATGGGTTTTAAAACTATTGAAAGAGCAGGATATAAAAGCGACATTCTTCTGCATAGGGAATAATATAGAAAAGTATCCCGACATCTTTCAAAAAGTGCTTCAAGAGGGACATGCTATTGGAAACCACACATACAATCATCTTAAAGGCTGGAAAACAGCTAAGGAAGATTATATTGAAAACACCAAGTCGTGCGAGCGAATTATAAAAGAGTACACCAAAGATAGTGACCGAAGATCAAAGCTTTTTCGTCCGCCTTATGGGAAGATAAAATTCTCGCAGGCCAAAATATTGCGACAATTAGGATACAAGATTGTAATGTGGGATGTAATAAGCGTAGATTATGATAAAAACATCTCGCCGAAAAAATGTCTGAAGAATGTTACAAAAAACACTGCTTCTGGGAGCGTGATTGTTTTCCATGACAGCATAAAGGCGTTTGACAACCTTAAATTTGCATTACCCGAAGCAATACGCTATCTAAAAAATAAAGGATTTGTTTTTGACAGGATTGATTAAAGCTGTTCTTGAACCAAGCCGATAATGGTGTTCGCATCAAGTTCTCCAGATTGCCTCCAGATCATCTGTCCTTCTTTGTATATCATAAGCGTAGGGAGCCCTTTAATACGCAAAGCGTCTGCCAACTCTTGATTTTTGTCCACATCAATCTTAATCACTTTTGCCTTGTCACCCAAAGCAGCAGCTACGTCTCTGATAACAGGATGCATCGATACAGACTGTTCATTCCAATCTGTATAAAAATCAATTAAGACTGGTACTGAGGCGTTGATAAGTTCTCCAAATTTTGACATAATTGAAAATTTACTTTGACTTTATTCCTAAATTACAACAATTTTTAATACAAATGTAGCATATTTACTGAATTATGCTACATTTTCACCTTTTTTTAGCGTGATGACCGTAATTTCGGGTAAAATACCAACCCTGCCAGGATAAGCGTGAAACCCAAAGCCCCTATTTACATAAATATAGCGCCCTGCATTTTCGTATAAACCAGCCCATTGCTTATAGACATATTGAACTGGACTCCATTTGAAAAATCCTGGAATTTCAATCCCAAACTGAAGGCCATGCGTATGTCCGCTCAACGTCAGATGGTATTTTGTCTGGTGGTTTTTTATCTCATATTCCCAATGTGAAGGATCATGGCTCATCAAAATCTTGAAATCAGAATCTTTCAAGCCTTCCGATGCTTTGGTCAAATCGCCTGCTTTTTTGAAATTATGTCCCCAGTTTTCTACTCCAACCAAAGCAATTTCATCTGTCCCGTTGTTGATTTTTACGTTTTCATTAAGGAGCAATTTAAAATCAATTTGACGGTGTAAGTCCTTAATCGCTTCAAAGTTGTCGTTTTTATCTTTTTCAGAAGGCCAAGTAACATATTCTCCATAATCATGGTTTCCTAAAACGGAATACTTGCCCAGCTTAGGAGTATGAATCTTCTTGAAAGTCTTAATCCACGGATCCATTTCCACAGCATGCGTATTTACGATATCGCCTGTAAAAAGAACAATGTCCGATTGCTGTTCATTAATCAAATCAATCGCATATTGGATTTTTTCAGGATTATCAAAACTGCCGCTGTGCACATCTGAAATTTGAGTGACCGTAGTTCCGTCAAAACTATCCGGAAGATCTGGAAAAAACAAGGTCTGTTTGATAACCTTAAAATTATATTTTCCGACCGTCATTCCATACAAAAGTGAAATAAAGGGAACAGCCGCAGCGCCTAGTGCCACTTGGCTCAAGAACTTCCTTCTGTCTGGGAGGAAATGCCCTTTGTCGTTATTGCCTAGAAAATGAGTAATAATTCCCGAAAAAACACGGTAGATATCTTCCCCAAACAGGAAGAATGTCACGACAAGTTTCGGTAAAAACGTCAACAAAACTAAACCTAACGTAATTAATGACTGTTTATTTTGGCCTACGCTCCTGTCAAATTGCGTAAAAGAATAGATGACAAAGATGATTACGGCCAGCGAAATAAGTTGATACGGAATCAGAATCCACTTTGCTTTTGTAATGGTCTTAAAAGCCTGAAAAGCATAAAGCTCAACCAATACCACAAAAGCAATAAAAAATATCCAACGAAGCATAGTATGATTTAGAATTTAAGCAAAGTAAATAAATAATGAAGCTGTTGGTAATTTAATTGGATAAATTTTAACTATAACACCATATGACCAACAGAATCCACAGCAAATTTTATAATTGAATTATCACATAATAAAATTTGTATGTTAAAATATTTAGAAATAGCAAATACGGAAAGCCGTGAAAAGAAAATTCAGCAAAACTAAACTACTACTTATTTTTATTTAATCTAAATAAATAACTTTGCGAGCGTATTACAAATATCTCATTATGAAAAAAACATACTTTATACTAATCGCTATCCTAACCAGTGGCTTGATGCACGGCCAAATTTTCCAAGAAGTCAGCAATCAGACTTTTCAAGGCGTATTTTATGGCGACTGCGCTGTAGCGGATTTTGACAATAACGGAAGAACAGATTTTATTATTTCAGGAGCCAAACCAGGATATACAGGATATTCAGGGCTTTTCAAAAATAACAATGGTGCCTTTACAGAAAATGTAGGCGCTTCCTTAAGCCAGATCATGTACTCTTCGATTGCTGTTGGCGACCTTAACGGCGATAATAAAAAAGATATCATCATTACTGGGACAAAAACTGGAGAAAATTCGTCTGTCGTTTTTGAAATTTATTATAACAATGGGGACGGCACATTTACAAAGAATGAAAATTCTGGAATTCCTGGCGTGAACTTCGGTTCTGTCCAAATTGCCGACATGACAAATGACGGAGTTGCCGACATCATCGTTAATGGAAATCTAGGATCAGAATATATTACAAAAGTCTATCAACAAAACGAGGGCGGTACATTTACGGACCTAAACGCTGGGTTGATGGGAACTTATTTTAGCGCCATCAAAGCTTTTGATGCCAATAGCGACGGAATTAACGATCTTCTTGTGACTGGATTCAGTACAAATTTCACTCCTGAAACCAAGCTTTATATCAATTCAGGAACTGGAACTTTTACCGAAAAGCCGATTACAATTCCGGGCATTTATTTTTCGTCTATTGATGCTCTGGACATCAATAACGACAGCCACTTAGATTTGCTGATTTCTGGGACAGACTACACTCCTACTGCCAGCCTTACGATTTATACTAATGATGGTTTCGGAAATTTTACAGCGCAAGCAAACAACTTCGCAGGAATCTATAACGGCAACACAAAATTCGTCGACTACAACAAAGACGGCCTGATTGATATATTTGCTATCGGAAGCAATGCCGCTGGAGATAATACTGTCCTATTATACAAAAACAATCTTGATGGAACCTATACGGAAGATACCGTAAACAGCGCCTCTATTGTTGGCGTAAATATGTCTAAAGGCGAATGGCTTGATTTTGATAATGACGGCGATTTAGACCTACTTACTATAGGTTTTGAAGGAGCTGATGTAGCTCAAACAAGGCTTTACAGAAATAGCACCATCAACCAAGAAACTTGTGGAGAACCTGGAAACAATACTGGCGATTTAGGCTGTGTGACTTTTAATTATGAAGGAACAAGCGTGACCTATATTACTGTCCGCGGAAGTGACGGAAATGTATGGTTACAACAAAACTTGGGCAGCGCCAGTGTAGCAACTTCTCAAAACGATGAAGCTTCTTACGGAGATTTATTCCAATGGGGACGATGGGACGATGGTCACCAAAAAAGAAACTCTGCTCTAGGCACAGCGCCTACACCAAACAATCCGGCCGGACTTGCTACAGGAATTGATACTTTCTATACCGGCTGGTGGTCGCCAAATGCTTTATCTGACACATGGGAAGCAGCTACTCCAGCAGCAGCAACAGATATAAACGGCTGTGATCCATGCAAGGCATTAGGAAATGGCTGGAAACTTCCGACGGAAGCAGAATGGACCGCTATAAAAGATTCGCAAAACATCTCAAATCCGGCTACTGCTTTTCAAAGCGTCCTAAAATTGCCCACTTCGGGATACAGAGCAGCATCGGGATCATTTAGCTTTGTTGGAACTAGAGGTTATTTCTGGAGCTCGACAACAAGCTCATCTGGCGCAAAATATTTTTATGTAGGCACGACCATCGCAAATCCATCAGCAGGAGCACCAAGAAGCCAATCTGCTGCAATCCGATGCTTAAAATACCCACAGGCATCAAGCTACTGTAATATATCTGTAGATTTTGACGTTGAGCCGATTACGATGGTAAATTTTTCAGACATCAACAACCTGACTTCAGAAACGTTAAATGGCACTCCTGCTTATGAAGACTTTACGGCAATAGTCGGAAATGTAGTAAGAGGAAACACCTACCAATTAACCGTAAAAGGAAATACTGTTGGACAGTTTGAGCACGATATAAGAGCTTTCTTTGACTGGAACAAAGACGGAGTTTTTGACATGCAGACAGAATACTATCCATCTGTACTGACTCCATCTACAGGAATTGATGCTGTAGAAGCAACTGTAAGCATTACTATTCCAGCGACAGCGACAATCGGTGATACAAGAATGAGGGTCATCAAAGACCAATGGAATATATACGAAGAAGGAGAATTCGACGCCTGCTTAAATGCTTATTACGGACAAATAGAAGATTACACTATAAACATTCAAGAAAGCTTGGGCACGATTGATTTCAACAAAAATGACTTCAGGTTGTATCCAAACCCGACAGAAGGCATCATCAACATCCAAGCAAACCAAGAAATCAAAAACGTCACTATTTATAACCATTTAGGACAGCTTATCGCTACACAAAAAGCTCCTCAAATAAACATAGCAAACCTTTCAAGCGGAATCTATATGATTCGCGTAGATTTTGAAAACGGACAGGCAGCCAAACAAAAAGTAGTCAAAAAATAAACCAACCATTTGCTTATATCCATATCCTTTTTTAGTTAGTTTTTTGTTTTTTTGAGAAACCGATGCCGATTTATTTAGCATCGGTTTTTCTGTTTTACATCTTAAGTTTTGTATTTTTGGAAGCTATACAAACAAATTCTTATGTCACAACAAAAACGCCTATTTCTTCTTGATGCCTATGCTTTAATCTTTAGAGGCTATTATGCATTTATAAAAAACCCAAGAATCAACTCCAAAGGAATGGATACTTCCGCAATCATGGGATTTATGAACTCCCTCTTGGATGTAATCAAAAGAGAAAAACCGGATCATCTTGCTGTGGCATTTGACAAAGAAGGCAGTCATGTAAGAACCGAAATGTTTGCCGAGTATAAAGCAAATCGCGACGCTACTCCCGAAGCCATAAAAATAGCCATTCCTTATATCCATGACTTGTTAAGAGCCATGCACATTCCTATCATAGAAGTAGCAGGTTGCGAAGCCGACGACTTAATTGGAACCATTGCCAAACAAGCAGAAAAGCAAAACTATCAAGTATTTATGGTCACTCCTGATAAAGATTTTGCCCAATTAGTTTCGGAAAATATCTTCATGTACAAACCGGCTCGAATGGGTAACGGAATTGAAATTTGGGGAATTCCTGAAGTATTGGCAAAATTCGAAATCGAAAGGCCAGAGCAAGTAATTGATTTCTTAGGAATGATGGGCGACGCTGTCGATAATATTCCAGGTCTTCCTGGTGTTGGAGAAGTAACTGCCAAAAAACTGCTGAAGGAATTCGGCACCATGGAAAATCTTCTCGAAAATACGCACCAGCTGAAAGGCAAGATGAAAGAGAATATCGAAGCCAACAGAGAAAAAGGAATCTTATCTAAAAAACTGGCGACAATTATTACCGATTGTAACGTGACTTTCAATGAAACGGATTATGAACTTACACGTCCCGATATTGAAAAAACCGAAGCGATTTTCCAAGAATTAGAATTCAGGAGAATGGCAGAGCAGTTCGACAATCTGTTCAGAATCGACCATAATGCTCCAGTCGCCAACAACCCGGCAGAAGCAAGGCTATACAAAAAACCGCAGGCAAAAAACGAAGACCAATTTGACCTTTTTGCTTCTGCATCTTCTGATGAGAACACAGGAGAAACCAAAACCAGTTTTTACAAAACACTAAAAGACACCGAGCATTTCTACCAATTGGTCGAAGGTGACATGGCAATCAAATTCCTATTGCAGAATTTATTAAAGCAGCCAAGCGTAAGCTTTGATACCGAAACTACAGGAATCGACCCTTTGACCGCAGAATTAGTCGGAATGTCTTTTTCATGGGAAAAAGGAAAAGGATTTTATGTTCCAGTTCCACAAAACCAAACCGAAGCACAGGCAATCGTCGACAAATTCATTCCATTTTTTGAAGCAGAAGGAATTGAGAAAGTCGGCCAAAATCTAAAATACGACCTAAAAGTCTTAGCCAATTATAACATCGAAGTCAAAGGAAAAATTTTCGACACGATGATCGCGCATTATCTCATCAATCCAGATATGCGACACAACATGGATATTTTATCCGAAACCTACCTCCAATATTCGCCACAGTCTATCGAAGAATTAATCGGCAAGAAAGGAAAGAATCAAAAAACAATGAGAGAAGTTGCTGTCGAAGACGTCAAGGAATATGCTGTAGAAGATGCCGACGTGACGTTGCAACTTAAAGATTTTTTCAGTAAAGAATTAGACACCACCAATACGAAAAAGCTATTCGAAGAAATTGAAGTTCCATTGGTTCCTGTTCTTGCCGACATGGAAAAAGAAGGCGTAAACCTCGATGTACCTTTTCTTCATAATTTATCTCAAGAACTAAAAGGCGATATCCAGAAGCTGGAAAACCAAATTTATGAGAATGCCGGAGAAAAATTCAACTTGGCTTCTCCAAAACAATTAGGAGAAATCTTATTTGACAAGCTGAAAATTGGAGGCGCAAAACAAAAGAAAACCAAGACAGGACAATATGCAACTGGCGAAGAAGTGCTTTCCTATTTAGCATTATCGAGCCCATTCGTCCAAGACATTTTAGACTGGCGCCAATTGGTAAAACTGCAAAACACCTATGTGGAAGCCTTGCCGTTGCAGGTTTCTTCAAAAACAGGAAGAGTCCATACAGATTACATGCAGACCGTTGCCGCAACCGGACGTTTGAGTTCCAACAATCCTAACTTGCAGAATATCCCAATTCGTACAGAAAGAGGCCGTCTGATTCGAAAAGCATTTATTGCTCGAGACGAAAATTATACTCTAGTTTCTGCCGATTACTCTCAAATAGAATTGCGCATCATAGCCGCGTTGAGCGGAGACCCAGAAATGGTCAAATCGTTCCAGAAAGGTGAAGACATTCACGCTTCAACTGCTTCAAAAGTTTTCAACGTAGCATTAGAAGAAGTAACGCGCGAGCAAAGAAGCCACGCCAAAACCGTAAACTTCGGGATTATCTATGGCGTATCGGCCTTCGGGTTGAGCAACCAGACATCACTATCGCGTTCTGAATCTAAAGATTTGATCGATGCCTACTATCTGACTTATCCAAGACTGAAAGCTTATATCCAAGAACAGATCGAATTTGCCAGAGAAAATGGTTACGTACAGACAATTTTAGGAAGAAGACGTTACCTTAAAGACATCAACTCGCAAAATGCAGTCGTGCGTGGCGGTGCCGAACGAAATGCCGTGAATGCGCCAATCCAAGGAAGTGCTGCCGACATCATCAAAATCGCGATGATAAACATCCACAAACGCCTGAATGCCGAAAATTGGAAAAGCAAAATGTTGCTTCAAGTACACGATGAGCTTGTTTTTGACGTTCATAATAGTGAGCTAGAAAAAATCCAGCCTATGATCAAACACGAAATGGAAAATGCGTTCAAGCTGGATGTGCCTTTAATTGTTGACTTAGGAAAAGGACACGATTGGCTTGAAGCCCATTAAAAGAGTCGTAACACAAACAGAAAATTACGTCAAATAAGCAACAATCAAAAGTCCATTATCCAGATAGGACACCATTCACTATGAAAAAGTTAATTCTATTCTTATGCATCAGTTTTTGCCTAAATTCTTTCGGGCAAAATAAAATTTCAAAAACAATAACGATTCCGTTTACTTTACTGGAAAGCGGACATATTTTAGTCAAGGCCAAAATAAACAATCTAGAAGGGAATTTCATTTTTGATACTGGCGCCGGACTCAATTTAATGACCAAGAAATTTGCTGACAAAATAGAAAATCTAAAAAAAACGGATGGTTTTTATACAGGCCATAGAGCAACTGGCGAACAAATAATAGCAGATCTTTGGGATACTGAAAATTTTGAAATTGGTACTCTAAAATTAAACCACGAAAAATTTACCATAATTGATTTAGATTTTCCTGTGGATGGCTTGATTTCATTACTCCCGTTTAGACACATTCCTATTACGATCGATTATAAGAATAAAATACTGACCTTAGAAACAGATAAGTCTTTACAGCAATTAATCAAGACTGGCGCTTCAATTCCGATTCAAATTTCTGACGATTTAGAAAAGACATTGGGAATTGCTACTTACGTCAGGCTCAATGACCAGCTTACGGTACAAATGAATCTCGACAGCGGTGCTGGCTTCAACATCTTCCGATTCAATTCGAGATACATGAAACCACTTGCCATTGATTCTTCGCAGGTAAAAACAAAATACCAAAAAAGTGATTTTAAGCCTACAGAAGGAAATACATATTATTTCACTACCCTTTCCAAAATAAACACACAAACAAACGACAAAATCAAAGCTACAGATTTCAACGCTACTTTTATTGACGGATTGATTTACGAAGCCATAGGAAGCATCAACTGGCTGGGAAACAAAATCACGATCGATATCCAGAAAAAAAATATGATTATCAATAATTAGGATTCTATTTTTAAACAAAAAATAATTTCATGAAAAAAATATTCTTATTTCTATTCTTTTCCTTATCCCTACATTCATTCGGGCAAAGTGAGACAAGGTTCGACAAGATCGACAGCCTTTTAAATTATCTGGCTTCGAACAATAAATTTATGGGAAGCCTGGCCATCCAAGAAAACAACCAGATCGTTTTTGAAAAGAATTATGGCTTTGCCGACGTAAAAAACAAAATAAAAGCTGGTGCAGATACCCGATACAAGATTGGCTCTATTACCAAAACATTTACCTCGGTTGTCATCTTGCAATTGGTTGAAGAAAAAAAGCTGACGCTTGACACCAAGCTTTCACGGTTTTTCCCGACGATAAAAAATTCAGAGAACATCACGATCGAAAACCTGTTGAACCATTCAAGCGGTATTTACAGTTTTACGAACGATGCTGATTATGCTGTATATGCAAAGCTGCCAAAAACCCGAAGCGAGCTGATGAAAAAGATAAAAGCAGGAAAGCCTGTTTTTGAGCCTGGAGAAAAAGCAGAATACAGCAATTCTAATTTTGTGATTCTGGGTTGGATTATTGAAGATATTACGAAAAAAAGTTATGCCGAAAACATCGACAGCCGTATCGTAAAGAAGCTGGGACTTAAAAATACCGGATTTGCTTCAGGCGCTAAAAACGAAGCCATTTCGTATGCTTGGGATGGAAAAACTTGGCAGGAAGCTCAAAAAGAAGACATGTCAATTCCGGGTGGCGCCGGAGCTATCCTTTCCTCTGCTTCAGACTTGACCAATTTTATCAATAGCTTGTTTTCAGGAAAATTGTTAAAACAAGCTTCCTTAGACATCATGACAACTATGGACAAAGGTTACGGCAAGGGAATTTTTGCCATGCCTTTCGCAGAAAGAAAATTTTACGGACACGAAGGAGGAATCGAAAACTTCACGTCTTCCTTGACGCACTACCCAAAAGAAAAACTGAGCATCGCCTTGCTTGATAACGGACAAGGCTACGAAATGGACGGAATAATGATTGGAATCTTAAGCATCTATTACAAGATGCCGTACCGTTTTCCGAACCTAAAAACTGCGGTCGTAGAACTCTCGATCTTAAAAAAATATGAAGGCATTTATTCTGACCCTAATTTCCCGATGAAAATCTCAATCAAGGAAGAAAAAGGCGTGCTTATCTGCCAGGCAACTGGGCAAAGCTCTTTTCCGCTGAATCCGCTAAGTGATACGAATTTTAATTTCGAACCAGCTGGATTAGAATTGGTTTTCTCACCAAATGCCATGACAATACTGCAAGGCGGCAACGAGTTTAAACTCACGAAAGAAAAATAAAAAAAAGCCCATTCGATTGAATGGGCTTTTTTTTATAATTTTCGAGTAGAATCCCTCTGGCGGAGTTCCGTCTTGATGACCGTAGTCCTATAAGCATATTCTTCGTCTTTGCTTTCCAGTTTTTCGATAAGCATTTTAGCTGCTTCTTCTCCAATCTCAATACCATGCTGGCTGATTGTAGAAAGACTCGGTGTCAATCTTCGAGACCAGACTCCATCCGCAAATCCAATTACAGAAAGTTCTTCGGGAATCTTGATTCCTTTTTTGATAGCCAT
The DNA here is from genome assembly GCF_003634455.1 of Flavobacterium endophyticum. Classification (GTDB taxonomy): domain Bacteria; phylum Bacteroidota; class Bacteroidia; order Flavobacteriales; family Flavobacteriaceae; genus Flavobacterium; species Flavobacterium endophyticum. Next base: position 1,063,013 of record NZ_RBLC01000001.1, read on the forward strand.
CTTCATAGCCATGGTCGAAGCGTGTTCGTCTAAGCCAAAAATTCCGTCAATCTCCTGATTGTCGATTAGGTCTTTCAGCCTGAAATCAAACTCATCTGGATTATCGGTTCGTATAATCAAATCCTTATTTATAGCAATATCATTATCATTTAATGCTTTCACATAGCCTTGCGCTCTCAATTTGGCCACGCTTAGATTATCGATAGAAGTAAGCAATGCGATTTTTCTACATCCTAAGGTTATCAGATGGTTCACGGCATTTACCGAAGAATCGAAATCATCAACGATTACCTTGTCACAATTTACTTCGTCAGAGATCCTGTCGAACATTACGATCGGGATGCCTTCGGAAATAATCTCTTTAAAGTGCTTAAACTCCTGCTGTTTCTGAGTTTCTTCCGAAATAGACAAAATAAAACCGTCAATCGTTCCATTGCTGAGCATGTCCATCGTATGGATCTCTTTCTTTAGCGACTCGTTAGAAATGCAGGTAATCACATTATAGCCTTTTTCATTTGCCATCTTTTCGATACCGCTGAAAACCTTCGCAAAAAACGGATTCAGAATATTAGGAATAATAACTCCGATAGTTTTGGTACTGCGATTTTTCAGATTGATGGCGATGTTATTCGGCTTGTAATTTTTAAGCTTCGCAAATTCCTGAATTTTAATTTTTGTAGGCTCGCTAATTTCCGGGCTGTTGCTCAACGCTTTAGAAACTGTCGAAACAGATACATTTAATTCTTTGGCTATTTGCTTTAAAGTTGCTTTTGGTTTCATCATTTTCAGTATAAAAGAAATGTAAAGTAAGTGAAAAAATAGAAAATATTCTTAAAATTTACAGTAAACTTAAAAATAGAAAGACAAAAACTACGGCACATTATTCGGGATTTTTAAATACTTAACACTAGTTTTATTTCATGCCAAGTACTGCTGGCATTCTTCGCACGCCTGTGCAAATTAAAAAATTAGCAACAAAAAACACCTTCATACAAACAATTACATAGCAAAAACAATTTTCACATTGTAATTATATAAAATTTTATCAAAACCGCTAACATAATTTCAACGTAAGTAGTCTACATAGATTCCCAACGGGAACCTAAATCAACCCGATTAATTATTAACCTTTTAAATGTCTACTTATGAAAAATGCAGTAACTGTAAAAGAACAGCTTACTTCGGGAACGAACCGAAGAAGCTTCTTAAAAATCAGCGGACTCACGATGGCGGCTACAGGACTACTCCTCACGGGCTGCAGCAACGATGATGATTCTGAAAACAACGGCCCGTATGCTCCAGGAATACGCAATGGCGTATTCGATCTAGGAAGCGGCGATTTGGGAGTCTTGACGTACGCGTATGCGTTGGAACAACTTGAAGCTGATTTTTATACGCGAGTTGTCAACCTCAATAATTTTGGAGCACTGTTCAATTCCGAAGAACAACAAGTACTTTCTGATTTATATGCCCACGAGGTAATCCACAGAGAATTCTTCAAGACGGCTTTGACAGGAGCCTTGAGCAATCCTTCCACACAATTACTGCCAACACTGGAATTTGATTTCAGCACCGTAAACTTTGGCAGCAGAGATTCTATCCTAGGAACGGCAAAAGCTTTAGAAGACACAGGTGTTGCCGCTTATAATGGAGCAGGAAAACTAATTACAAGCGCTGACTATTTATTATTAGCGGGGAAAATTGTTTCTGTCGAAGCACGACATGCATCCGCCATAAGAAGCTTAATCAATCCAAACTCAGACGATTTTGCTGGCGATGATATCGTAAGTGCATCAAACGGACTGGATGACGCGAAAAATCCATCACAAATACTCCCTGTAGCGGGTAGCTTTATTACGACAGAATTTTCAGCCGTCTACCTACCTTAAATACTAACCAACAAAAATTTAGAAATTATGAATCTATTAAAATTTATAGAGTCCTTCACTGATGAAAACTTCATGAAAAGCACGGGCTCCAGAAGAGATAGTTTTGGGCAGTTCGGACAATTGGGCAAAAATTTAGCCCTTGCCTCTATTCCATTAGGACTGGCAGCATTCACTAACAAAGCCTTTGCTTCAGATATAGGTCCGACACCAAGCACGCCAATCGGAGCGCTCCAGCTTGCCCTGACGCTAGAATATCTTGAAGATGAATTTTATCGCTTAGGATTAGAATCTGGCGTTATCCCGACAGGAGGAAGAGATGAAAAAGTATTCATGCAGATTGCACAACACGAAGCCGACCATGTGGAATTTCTGATTGCCGGACTCGGAGCCAATGCTGTTGCCAAACCAACATTTGACTTTACGGTCGGAGGCGCGTTTGATCCTTTCAATGCGACAGGAATAGGAAATGCCGCCGCATACCAACAATTTTTGATATTGGCACAAGCATTTGAAGACACTGGAGTAAGAGCCTACAAAGGCCAGGCTGCCAATCTGATATCGACACCTGATTTACTGACAGCCGCTTTGCAGATTCATTCCGTTGAAGCGCGCCATGCATCAGAAGTAAGAAGACTACGAGGACTTAAAGGATGGATTACCGGAAACCAAAGAGGAACTGGAATGCCGTCTGCAACTCAAGCCGTTTATGATGGAGAAGAAAATGTAATGCAGGCTGGATTTAATACGAGCACAGTAAGTAATGGCTCGTTAGGGCCTGCTATTCCAGGAACGGCAGGATCAGAATCTTATGATGAACCTTTGACTACACAACAGTCTGTCAATATTGCCAATTTGTTTATTGTATAAACCATTTACCCCTAAAATCTAGCAAACCATCTAAGCGTATTTTTAGATGGTTTTTTTGTTTTTAAATAAGCCGACACTCCTACCGAGCCATTAAACCAAAAATAATCCGTAGATTTGCCTTCTCCATTTATAGATTTTCAATCTGATAATCAGCCTCTAAAATAATCTTTTATAGGTGTTTGCATTTAAAATAAATTATTGTACTTTTGCAACCCCTTTATTGGGGATGGAATGTTTAATTAAAATAAATTATTGTGAACACATTAAGCTACAAGACAATTTCAGCTAACAAAGCCACTGTAACGAAAGAGTGGATTGTTGTTGACGCTGAAGGTCATAACTTGGGCCGTCTTGCTTCAAAGGTCGCTATGATCCTTAGAGGTAAATACAAACCAAGTTATACACCGCACGTGGACTGTGGAGATAACGTAATTGTTATCAATGCAGAAAAAATCAACCTTACAGGTAACAAAATGGATGACAAAATCTATATGCGTCATACAGGATACCCAGGAGGACAAAGAACTTTAACTGCTAAAGTATTACAGACAAAAAATCCAGCTACTTTAGTGGAAAAAGCAGTAAAAGGAATGTTGCCTAAAAACAAATTAGGAGCACAACTTTTCAGAAATTTAAATGTTGTTGTAGGTCCAGAGCACAAACAAGAAGCTCAAAAACCTAAAACTGTTAACCTTAACGATCTTAAGTAATGGCTACAATTCACAAAATCGGTAGAAGAAAAACCGCTGTTGCTCGTGTTTATGTTACAGAAGGAACTGGAAACATCACGGTAAACAAAAAAGAATTTACAACTTACTTCCCAACTGCAACTTTACAGTACAAAGTATTGCAACCTCTTTCTATGACAGAGAACGCATCTAACTTTGACGTAAAAGTAAACGTTTATGGTGGTGGTTCAACTGGTCAAGCAGAAGCTGTAAGAATGGCATTAGCACGCGTAATGTGTGAAGTAAATGCTGAAAACAGAGCAATCTTGAAACCAGAAGGTTTATTAACTAGAGACCCAAGAATGGTTGAACGTAAAAAATTCGGTCAGAAGAAAGCTCGTAAGAGATTCCAATTCTCTAAACGTTAATATTACCGTCTTTTCTGTATTGGAAAAGACCTCGTTCATTTATTATTTAAAAACAATGTTGTTATTCCCTGCCGAGGCAGGAAATTAGTTTAGCATCTAAATGAAGCCTAAAGCCTAAAGCTCAGCTTAAAGCCAAAAAGGAACATTGCTAATTCAACAGAACGTAAACTATTACATTAAAATGGCAAACAAAGTAGAAGTTAAAGAATTACTAGAAGCAGGTGTTCACTTCGGACACATGACTAGAAAATGGGATCCAAACATGGCTCCTTACATCTATATGGAGCGTAATGGAATTCACATTATCAATCTATATAAAACTGCAGCTAAAATCGAAGAAGCTAATGAAGCTTTGAAAAAAATCGCTGCATCTGGTAGAAAAATATTATTCGTTGCTACCAAAAAACAAGCAAAAGATATCGTAGCTGAAAAAGCAGCTGCTGCAAACATGCCTTACATCACTGAAAGATGGCCAGGTGGTATGCTGACTAACTTCGTAACTATCAGAAAAGCGGTTAAAAAAATGGCTTCTATCGATAGAATGAAGAAAGACGGTACTTTCATGACATTATCTAAAAAAGAACGTTTACAGGTTGATCGTCTTCGTGCAAAATTAGAGAAGAACTTAGGTTCTATCGCTGATATGTCAAGACTTCCTGCTGCATTGTTCGTTGTAGACATTAAAGCTGAACACATCGCAATTAAAGAAGCTCAAAAATTAAACATTCCAGTTTTCGCAATGGTGGATACAAACTCTGACCCAAGAGAGGTTGATTATGTAATCCCTGCAAATGATGATGCTTCTAAATCAATCGATAAAATTTTATCTTTAGTAACTACTGCTGTTATCGAAGGTCTTTCTGACAGAAACACAACTTCTGAAAAAGAGACTGAGCAGCCAGTTGGCGAAGTTGCAGACGCTCCAAGCGAAACTGTAGAAACTTCAACAGAAGAATAAATTAAATTAGAGTTCCAATTTTTAAATTCCAATTCCAAATAAATTACAATACGTTGATAATTTAATAAACTTGGGATTTGGAATTTAAATCTTGGGATTTTTTATTTTTAACCCTTAAAAAAAATACTAAAATGGCAACTATAACTGCTGCAGATGTAAATAAATTAAGAACCTTGACCGGTGCAGGAATGATGGACTGCAAGAAAGCTCTTGTTGAAGCTGACGGAGATTTCGATCTAGCTATCGAAAACCTACGTAAAAAAGGTCAAAAAGTAGCTGCTAACAGATCAGATAGAGAATCTACTGAAGGTGCTGCTATCGCTGTTGTAAATGCAGACAAAACTGCTGGCGTTGTGATCTCATTGAACTGTGAGACTGACTTCGTTGGAAAAAATGAAGGTTTCGTAAAGTTGGCTACAGATTTGGCTAACCTTGCTTTAAACTTCCAAACTAAAGAAGATTTTTTAGCTGCTGATTTCAACGGAATCACTGTTGCTGACAAATTGATCGAGCAAACTGGAGTTATCGGAGAAAAAATCGAAATCGGTTCTTTCGAAAGATTAGAAGGTGCTTTCGTTGGATCTTACATCCACGCTGGTAACAAAATCGCTACTTTAGTTTCTCTTTCTGCTAATGTTCCTGGTGCTGAAGAAGCAGCTAGAAACGTTGCAATGCAAGCTGCTGCCATGAACCCAATCGCGTTAGACGAGGCTGGTGTTGATGCATCTATCATCGAAAAAGAAGTAGAAATCGCTAAAGACCAATTGCGTCAAGAAGGAAAACCAGAAGCTATGCTAGATAACATCGCTAAAGGTAAAATCCAACGTTTCTACAAAGACAATACTTTAGTAAACCAAGACTACATTAAAGACGGCGCTGTTAGCGTTTCTGGATATGTAAAATCTGTTGACGCAAACTTGACAGTTACTGGTTTCAAAAGAGCTGCTTTAGGATAATCTTCTAAAATAGTTCCACATATACAATCCCGCTTCTAACCGAAGCGGGATTTTTATTTATATTTGGATTAAAATCTGAGCAATGGAAGAAAAGATAAGATGTAGATGGTGTATTGGCGATGCGTTATACGAAAAATACCATGATGAAGAATGGGGCGTTCCTGTATATGACGACCAAAAACTATTCGAATTCTTAATCCTAGAAACATTCCAAGCAGGATTAAGCTGGATTACCATACTCAGAAAAAGAGAGAACTTTAAAAAGGCTTTTGACAATTTCGATTATAAAAAAGTCGCTAACTATGATGAAGAAAAAATCCAAGATCTTCTCCAAGACATCGGAATCATTCGCAACCAGCTAAAAATCCGTTCTGCCGTTACCAATGCAAAAGCCTTTATGGAAACCCAAAAAGAATTTGGAAGCTTCTCTAATTACATTTGGAAATTCACTGATGGCAATCCCATCATAAACCGTCCGAAATCACTATCTGAAGTTCCAGCCACAACATCGCTTTCTGACAAAATCAGCAAAGATTTAAAAAAGAGAGGATTTAAATTTGTAGGTTCGACGGTAATTTATGCACACATGCAAGCCACAGGAATGGTCAATGACCACATTGAGGCATGCTGGACAATGAAGTAATTCATTATTTGGATTTTAAAATCGCAATAAAATCTTCCCTAGGAATCACGCTTGCTCCCAAGCTTTCTAGATGATTATTATGAACTTGGCAATCCAAAAGCTTATAATTTTCTTCCTTTAGCTTTTTTACTAAAGAAATGAAGGCTACTTTCGAAGCATTAGAAACTTTAGAAAACATACTTTCTCCGCAAAAAATATGGCCTAAATCGATTCCATAAAGTCCGCCAACAAGAATATCTTCTTGCCACACTTCGACAGATTTTGCAATTCCCATTTCATTTAGCTTTGAGTATGCCTCAATCATTCCGTCAGTAATCCAAGTTCCACGTTGTCCATCTCTTTTGATAGAACTGCAATTTGAAATTACTTCTTTAAAATTCTGATTGAATGTTACTTTAAAGATGCCTCTGTTCAGTATATTTCTCATGCTTTTTGAAACCGAAAATTCATTCGGAAACAAAACCATTCGTTCTTCAGGCGACCACCAAAGAATTGGCTCGTCTTCATCAAACCATGGAAAAATACCGCTCTTGTAGGCCAAAAGCAGGCGTTCTGGTGACAAATCTCCGCCAATAGCTAAGATACCATCCTCATCCGTTTCATTTACTGGAGGAAAAAATAATTCTTTGGTAAGGAAATACATTTATAACTTATTTTACTTCATAAAAAAACCGCAAGAATTTCTGCGGTTTTTTGATACTTCTGCTTTATTTATTAGAAAGGCAAATCGTCGTGCTCTTCTTCTTTAAAATTATTTGCTGGTTCAAAAGCTTCTCTTGCCGGCATTGGAGGAACTTGAGCAGAAGGAGCCTCGGCTTGCAGTTTTTCGATTCTCCAGCCTTGAATGCTGTTGAAATATTTAGTTTCTCCTTGAGGATTTACCCACTCTCTGCCTCTTAGGTTGATTGAAACCTTCACAGGCTCACCTACTGAATAGTTATTCAATAGATCGCATTTGTCTTGCGTGAATTCAATCATGATATGTTGCGGGTATTGCTCCTCAGTAGTAACAACCAATTCTCTTTTTTTAAATGACGCACTAACTTGCTGTTCGGCATTTATTACTTTAACTTTTCCAGTAACTTCCATAATCTCTATTGTTTTTGTTTATTTATATGGCTTGTAATTCAGCCTTTTCATTATATTTTTTCAGAGAGCAACACTTTCCATGCCGCAATCACTTCATTATTATCCAAGTATTCTTTTGCTTTCAAATGCACTTTTTCCTGATCATCGGAACTCAAAACGCCTTTGACGGCAAAATTCTGATTTACAAATATAGCAACTTCTTCGCTTGTAGGCAATGCTTCAACGTTGCCTAATTTACCTAAATCATTGCCGTCGAAAATCGGACTATTTTTTATAAAATCTGGTATTTGGTCAACACCGATTCCTAATGTGGTCAATGGCTTTTCAACTTCAAACAATCCCATATTTGAACGCGAATACCAATTACCGCCTAGCCTCGAGACCAAGTCAATTTTATGTTGATCGATAGCACCATTTTCATCCAAAATCTTCTCATCAATATGCATTTTTACAATCTCACAGATAATTAGATTCCCTGCACCGCCTTCGCTTCCAAGACTGATGATTTCTTGTATCTTACATTCAAATTGAACGGGAGATTCTTTTACACGGAAAGGCTTTACCAAATCAGATGGAATTGGCCTAAATCCAGCTTTTAAAAATTCATTTACACCATTGCCATATTCTGTACTCGACAGGGAAGCCTGCTGTACCATATCAAAATTAACTACATTAATTACAACTTCTCGAGTAGCTTCGGCATTGATTAAGGTATGTTTTATCGTATTGTCGCGGACACGTCGAGATGGCGAAAAAACCAAAATTGGCGGGTTAGCGCTAAAAAGGTTAAAAAAACTAAAGGGCGATAAATTCGGATTTCCGTTACGGTCAACGGTACTTGCAAAAGCAATCGGCCTAGGGCCTACTGATCCTTGAAGATAACCCTGTAATTTTGCTGTCGAAATTTCTTTCGGCTCTATACTAATCATAAAATTCTCCGTTTAAACAAAAGTAATAAATTGAATCATAAGGAAAGAATGAAGTATTTAAGACTTATAAACAGTTTAAGATTTTGACTTTGTTTCTTTTGCTTATATTTATACCTCAAAATAAGATTTATGCAGTTTTCTGAAAAAAGAAATGTCACACGATGGATTATCATCATGATCTCTTTCATCATAATTTCTCTCATCCTTTGGAATACCTATACTTTTTTCCAAATCTTTAAAAATGAAGAGCATCTAAAAATGCAGATTTGGGCGACTTCATTAAAGACAATCAATAAGGCCGATTTAGAAAATGACGACATTGAATTACCTAGGCAGATTGTAGACAAAAACACTACCATTCCTATCGTGCTTACTGATCAAGCAGGAAATATTATGGGAATGCGGAATATCGATGAAAAAATCGCGAATGATTCTATCAAAGCCAAAGCCTTTTTCAAGAATTTTAAAAATGAAAATGAGCCAATTCCGATAGAATACCTGCCAGGAGAAATTCAGTATATTTATTATGGGAATTCTTCGCTTTTGAATAACTTGAAATATTATCCGATTGCACTATTTCTTATTTTAGTCTTGTTTGGATTACTTATCTTCAACTTTTACCGTGCCAGCAGAATGGCTACCCAAAACAAGCTTTGGGCGGGTATGGCGAAAGAAACCGCGCATCAGATAGGCACGCCGCTTTCTTCATTGCTTGGCTGGATTGAAATCATGAAAGCTGATAATGTCGACGAAACAACGGTAACCGAAGTCGAAAAAGACATTTTCAGATTGCAGACCATCGCCGATCGTTTTTCAAAAATTGGTTCAGAACCTGTTTTAGAAGAAAAGGATATTATTGCGGAGACAGAACAGTCGTATGATTATCTAAAATCCAGATTTTCGAATCAGATTAATTTTTCTTTCAAAGCTCCAGACCACGCGATCATGACTTCCATCAACCCAATATTACACAGCTGGACGATCGAAAATCTTGTCAAGAATGCGATTGATGCCATGAAAGGAAGAGGAAATCTATCTATTGTCATTGAAGAAGATTCTCGTTTTGTAAAAATAAAAGTAACCGATACTGGAAAAGGAATTCCAAAAAAACAATTCAAGAGGATTTTCGAGCCTGGATTTACAACTAAAAAGCGTGGTTGGGGATTAGGACTTTCGTTAACCAAAAGAATCGTAGAGGAGTATCATGACGGAAAAATAAAGGTCTTTTCGTCAGAAACAGGAAAAGGCACCTGCATGTTGGTAAGTCTGAGGAAAGTCTAAAAAGAAACAGCCGCAAATTCAATATTTACTGAATCTGCGGCTGCAAATATTTTTAAAAAAAGATTATAAGTTGGCTGCTATCTCTTTTGCCAATACTTCAAATTCTTCTTGGGTTAATTTTACTTTATTCTGGAAACGCATTTCGTCCATTTCATTTAACGGAATCAAATGTACGTGCGTATGCGGAACTTCCAAACCAATAACGGCTACACCTACTCTTTTGCAAGGAACTGTCTTCTCTATGGCCTTGGCTACTTTTCTAGAAAATTTCATCAATCCCAAATAATGCTCTTCGTCCATATCAAAAATCTTATCGATTTCTTTTTTTGGAATGCAAAGCGTATGTCCTTTTGCATTTGGATTTACATCCAGAAAGGCAAGATAATTTTCGTCCTCGGTAATTTTATAAGCTGGAATTTCTCCGTTGATTATTTTTGTGAAAATTGAGCTCATTGGTTCAGAATTCTGGGTTAAACTTAGTCTCTTGATATTTCTAAAATTTCAAATTTCAAGATACCGTTCGGCACTGTAATTTCGGCTATTTCGCCTACTGATTTTCCTAGCAATCCTTTTCCAATTGGAGAAGTAACAGATATCTTTCCTGTCTTAAGGTCGGCTTCACTTTCAGCTACCAATGTATATTTCATTTCCATGCCATTCGATTGGTTTTTGATTTTCACATTTGACAGCACCAATACTTTGGAAACGTCAAGTTGCGATTCGTCAATCAGACGGGCATTTGCGTAAACTTCTTCTAATTTTGAAATTCTCATTTCGAGCAAACCTTGGGCCTCTTTAGCCGCATCGTATTCTGCATTTTCAGACAAATCCCCTTTATCTCTAGCCTCAGCAATTGCTTGAGACGCTTTTGGGCGCTCAATACTTTTTAGCTGTTCTAGTTCCTCTTTCAATTTTTTTAAGCCTTCTGCTGTATAATAAGATACGTTACTCATAATTTCATCGTTATATATAAAATAGAAAAAATCCCATCACGACGGGATTTCTTTCCACAAAGATAGTATTTTTAATTCAAATCGATATTTATATACTATTCGTATACAAAACCAAAGTTAATTAAATTAAATTTGTTTCTACAAATTATACAATGGAATTTTTAAGATGAAAAAGATTATTGCCCTTTTATTTATCAGTATCGCAATTGCAGCATGTTCTGACAGCAATTTCAACAATAGAAACCCTTATATTCCGAATTATTCTTTTACCGTTGAGATCAATACCAATCTTCCTTTGTATAGTGATCTTCAATACACCGGAAATGGCAAGCTGATTACGCTAAATGGCGCAGGTGCAAACGGCATCATCGTTTTTAATGCCGGATCAGGAAATTTTAGGGCTTATGATGCCAGTTGTCCTAATCAGTATCCTAGCAGTTGTTCCCGTTTAGAAGTAGAAGGCATCAATGCTGTCTGCCCATGTGATGACGTTGCGTACAGCTTGTTTACAGGCCTTGCGGATGCCGATGTGGAATACCCGATGAAACCTTACCGCGTTGAAGTAAACGGAAACGTCATCCGAGTTTATAACTAAATGCCTCGAATTTATCTTGAAACAAGAATTTCTGCACCTGTAGAGACTGTATTTGATTTGTCAAGAAGCATCGATTTGCATAAACTTTCAACTGAGCATACCAAAGAACAAGCGATTGCCGGCAAAACTTCCGGATTGATTGCATTAGGTGAAACAGTGACTTGGCGCGCAAAACATCTAGGATTTACTCAAAATCTTACCTCTAAAATAACAGACCATAACTATCCGCTTTTCTTTGCAGATGAGATGATCCCAGGAGCTTTCAAAGAATTCCGCCATGAACATCGTTTCGAGCGTCATGAAAATACGACTTTGATGATTGATGTTTTTACGTATCAATCTCCTCTTGGATTCTTCGGAAAATTAGCCGACTTCGTTTTCTTAAAAAAATACCTCAGCAATCTGTTAGAAAGAAGGAATCTTATCATAAAGGATTTTGCAGAGACAGAAAAATGGCAACAAGTATTGAAAGAAAAAGCCTGACAAGTCATGATAGACTTGCCAGGCTTTGGGAAAAATAATTAAAAAACTTCTCTTTTAAAACTTCAAGGTCATTCCGGCCAAGAAATTAATTCCGGCTTGCGGATAATATCCAGCGCCTTCCATTGTTGTTATAGTACCTGGATTTGAAAAATCATCATCATACGTATAGAAATAACCATTAGACTCGTATTTGTAGTCAAAAACGTTGTTTACTAAACCTGAAAAAATGATTGATTTGAAAACAGAATTGGTTTTGATTTCGTAAGAAATATTAAAATCGCTCACAGAATAACTTTCTAATTTTGATCCTTTAGAATCAATATTTCCCATATACTGATCTCCAACAAATTTCGTCAGAAGAGAAACCTGCATGTTCTTGATTGGTAAAAATGTAATTGCGTTCCCAACGATCACGTTAGGCGAAAAGGCAATGTTCGTATTTCCTAGTTTCTCTAATGTGCCATCTCTTTGGAAGACAAAATCTTCATTTTTGTTTGTGCTTACAGTTACATTCGGGCGGAAAATCCATTTGTCTGCCACAAAAAGAGTCGCATCAATTTCCAATCCAAGTCTATAACTTTCACCGCTATTTTGGCGAATAGGCGCTCCTACATCGTTCAAAGCTCCAGTCAATACCAGCTGGTCTTGGTATCGCATATAATAGCCGTTTACATTCAGTTTTGTTTTTGGCGCATTGTACCTCCATCCTAGCTCAAAATCGTTGAGCTTTTCAGGTTTTGGATTTCCAGACTCGTAATCGCTTCTGTTGGGTTCTCTGTTTGCTCTTGCGTATGAGAAATAGATATTATTTTCATCGTTAACGATGTAGGTAATTCCTGCTTTCGGATTGAAGAAATTAAAATTATCATCTACAGAACCTGTATCTGCTCCTTTGGTCTTATAGCCTACATTTCTGTATTGCAAGTCTCCGAAAAGGCTCCAATTTTCATTGAATTTGTAATTTACTTTTGCAAAGACATTGAAATCGGTTTTTGTAGAAAAGTCATCATAATATTTGAAATTGTATTCTGGCAAAATGAAGCTTCTTGTCCAAAGAATATTCCCGAAATGCTTGCCTTCATATTTGTTCCAGCCGCCTCCAAGTATGAAATCCAGCTTCTCATTTTTATAATTGGCAGAAAATGTCGTTCCATAAAAATCGTTATCAAGCCATTTTCTACGAATCAAGTCGCTTGACTCGATCAATTCCCCTTCAACAACTTGCGGCTGAATTCCATATTCGGATAAATCTTCGTCTACTTTATAGTTTTCATAATAACCTTTTCCTTTGGTATAGTGAAAAGCCAGATTTGTACTCCAGTTGTCTGAAAAACGCTCATTCCAATGCAATTGGTAGTGATCTTGGTTGTAATTATCCGTTTCATTATCATAGAAACGCGTCACGCCATTGTCATCGACATATTCTCCGGAAGTATTATAAGTCCTGTCATTTTTAAGCTTATCTGGATCTTCCAGCCCATTCCAAGCTTGATATGTTTTTTCTTTTCCTCCAAAAACCAATGCCTTTATCAGGGTTGTGTTTCCTATGTACGTTCCTTGAAAAAAGTATGACTTCAGGTCTGACGACGCCCTATCGATATAACCATCTGATTTGATATTAGAAACGCGCCCAGCCAGTTCAAAATGATCCTTTATCAATCCGGTGCTGAACTTCAAGGTATGTTTTCTAGAATTAAAGCTTCCGAAAGAATTGGAAATTTCGCCATTTGCTTCTGTCGCATAGGAATCTGTCAGCAAGTTTAAACTGGCACCAAAGGCTCCGGCTCCATTTGTAGAAGTTCCGACACCACGCTGCAGCTGTATGTTCTGGACTGACGAGGCAAAATCAGGCATATTTACCCAAAAAGTACCTTGCGACTCAGAATCATTATATGGAATTCCGTTAAGCGTCACGTTAACCCTTCGGGAATCGGAACCTCTGACGCTGATGGCAGAATATCCGATGCCGTTACCTGCATCCGACGTAATTACTACGGATGGCAGATAGTTTAGCAAGGCTGGAATATCCTGACCTAAATTCCTAGATTCTAATTCTTTTTTGCTGATGTTGCTGAAAGTAACTGGCGTTTGTGCCGTAACTCGGACAGCGGAAACTAAAACCTCATCGAGATTATTGGTTTTTGTGGTGTCAATAACCACTTTTTCTTGAGCAAAAAGAGATCCGGATGTAAAAAATGCAAGTCCTAAAAGGGTTCTTGCATGAAGAAGGGATCCAGACGTATAATTTTGACTACGGTTTTTATGCCTGTCTTTCTGTCTGGACTCATTTTTTTTGAATAAAGTTTTCATTCGTAAATTTTCTTACGAATAAAAGGGGCAATTATTCTATTGTTTAAATTAATTGATTGTACTTAACGACAAATTTTAAGCGTGCACTCGAAAAAAATGTCGTTTCATCCCTTGGCAGCATTACCCGCCCAGGTTCCTTGGGTATAATCTCAGCTCGTTATTTGGAGCACCCCTTTGAGACGGGGCAAAGATAGAAAAGTATTGAGACAATAGTCTCTATAATTCATCTTTTTTAATCAAAAGTCAGGTTTTCTTCTGGATTGCTTCTTCTCGGAAAGATTTCTTTTATTTTGGATGCGTTTTTTGATTACAGATTTTGGTACTTTCGTGGCTTTGCGTTCTTTTGGAATGATTAAATTCTCTCGAAGCAGTTGGAGGAATCTCTTAACGACAATCTCCTTGTTTTTTAATTGACTTCTGTCTTCATCGCAATTCAAAATTAGTATCTTATCGTTAGTCAGTCTTGGCGCTAGTTTATCTTCCAGAAGGGCTATTTCTTCCTCTGAAAGCGCTTTTGAGTTCGGCAGATCGAAAGACAGCACCACTTTTGAAGAAACCTTATTGACATTCTGTCCTCCTGCACCGCTACTTCTGACTGCTTTAAATTTTAATTCTGATATGATTTTTTCGGTATCCACTAGTATTGTGGCTGATGCGCCGGTTTCAATAAGTCGTTAACTGTTTTTACCGGATTGAAAGTAATCAAAGGCACTTCTACAAAAATAGTAGTCCATTTTGCCATAGCGCCATTCCATAATCCTGGCAGTTCATACGCTTTGATCGGCTTACCATTTTTATTTTTTTCTACGATAAAACCGCTATCAATATCAACAAATTCTTTGAGGTCAAATTTTTCGCCTCTATAATTTTTTGTACCGCAGACTAAGTCAACTGGATTAAAATGCGTCGAACTGGCCAGCAATTTGGCTTGTGTCGGGTTTTGAGTATCAATCTGCGATGATTCGACAATCTGCAAAGAAACATTTCCTTTTTTATCTCTTACCCAAAACGGCCCGCCTCCTGGCTCTCCTTCATTTTTTACCATACCGCAAACACGAATCGGCTTGTTGAGAATTTCTTGAAGATACACAACCTTATTCTCCCTAGTATATTTCTGAAAATCTGCAGTTATAGAAATCTGTAGTTTGGTCTTTACAAATTCTACGATCTCATCAATCATTTCCTTTTGGATATTTTCAGCAGACAAGATTTTAAGAGAGGCGAAAATTTTCTCCTGAAATTCCAGCAAAATACCCGCCAAAGCTTTCTTGTACAAACCAATAGTCTGTATATGATTCTGGATTACGTTATCAATGTTTTTTATGAAAATAATATCGGCATAAAGCTGATTTAAGTTTTCAATCAAAGCGCCATGTCCTCCCGGTCTAAAAAACAATCTTCCATCGTCTTGACGAAAAGGATTATTCTCTAAGTCCACCGCTAGCGTGTCTGTCGTTTTATGCTGATAAGAATAATCGACATGAATCTTTATATTTGAATTTGCTTCAACTTTAGGCTTGACCTCGTTTATAATCCGATCGAAAGAGTCTTGATGTTCTTCTGAAATGGTAAAATGCAGGTTGGAAATATCATTAGAAGAAGCGTAAAAACCGCTCTCATTTAAATGTTCTTCAATAGGCGTTGCAATATAATCTCCATATTGATGAAAAGGCAATACGGCTTTTGGTTTTGAAGCAAAATCAAAATGGCCTAATGACAGGAGGGATTTTATAAAATAAAAAACTCTGGTGTCTTTGTCCCATTGCTTGTATTCTAGATATTTGGACTGGGTGTATTCTAAGACTGCTTTATGAAAGGGAAATTTTTCTATCCCAATTAAAAAAATAGAAATGGAACTGCAATGTTTTCTGTTGATATACGCATTGATTGTTTCGCTTCCGAGCTTAAACTCATTAATAAATTCGCTTAAAAACTTGAACATTCTACTAGCAGCGCCCGATGCTGGAACAAATTTCTGAAGCTTGAGATTGTTCTTTTTAGAATCGAATAGATTAGAATAATATATCGCTTCACTTTCAGACAAAGGCATTATTCCGTTAGCAATGGAAGCCGGCTTTTCCAATATCGCTTTTGGAATTCCGACATTAAACGTCTGGAGTTGTGCCGCTACATCATCAACACTTATTCCTTGATTATAAATCTGAATGAAATCATAGGGAGTAAAGCCTAAAGCTTTTATTTTTGCTAAATCTTTAAGAATCGTAATCGCTTTTTCAAATCTTTCTTCCTTACTTCCTGTAAGCAAAATGTAAGGCTTTTTATTTTCAATTAGCGCTTCTTCAAATTTCTGCAATAGCATTTCACGTCCGTCTGGCTTATCGCGCAAATCGTCTTTTTCGAAAGGAACATCGATATCTGTGAGAAAAAACAGTTCGTATTTATGTTTTCGTGCAGCCTTATCCAAAGCAGGATTGCAAAAACCGTAATAGATTTCCGAAAACACTTTAGTGCACATCAAATTGGTATCTGCAAAAAGATAATTGCCTGCATTGGCTAAAGCTTGATTCTCGAGCTTCATTTGGCCTATTGCAATCGGAAGCAAGTCTTCTGGTTCACAAATTTTTTGCGAGCGGTCCCATTTTTCTTGTAGGTACTCGCGAGCGAACTCTGGAATCCAAGCGGATTGAAAGTGCTCTGCTAATTGTTTTGCTAATGTAGTTTTCCCGGTAGATTCCGGTCCGTACAATGCTATTCTGATTTTATCTGTTGCCTGCTGTTTAAGATTTTCCTCCATTCTATGTAAGCTAAAATAGCCAAAATTGTAAAAATTACATATTGCAATGCCAACATTCCCAAATCCCTATAGGCATACAATGGGACGGCGATAATATCTGCTATGATCCACAGCGTCCAATTTTCAATCTTTTTCATTGCCATATACCACATGCCCGTAAAAAACAATCCTGAAGTAAAAATATCGATATAGTTTTCAGGCTTGATTTCTTTGCCAAACAAATGGTACACAAAATATGTTACAACAATAGTAAGAAAAAATAATAATACTCCAATAGCTTTTTGCTTCCTATTCGTTCTCGAAATTTTTATGACATAATCGTTTTCCTTCATTCTTGACCAGTTAATCCAGCCATATACACTCATTATCGAAAAATAGATATTAAGCGTCATATCGGCAAAATAACCTGCTTTATAAAGAAGATAAACAGTGATGACCGTGGCTATAATTCCTGTTGGATATACCAAAATGTTTTCTTTCTTGGCATAATAGACGCTCAATATGCCAAAGACAAAAACAATGGCTTCGAGAATAATATCGAGGGTCGGTTTGTCTTTATAGGCTTCGAGAAAAAAATCAATCATTATATTTTGAGATTAGGAATTTGTAAAAAAATCAGGATCATTTTCAAAAGCTGTTCCTATTACCACCAAATCAGCACCAGCTGTATAAGCATCCTTAATGCCTTGCATATTTTTAATGCCGCCGCCGACAATCAAAGGAATCTTTATATTTTTTGAGACTAAAGAAATCGTATCCAAAGGAACAGGCAGTTCTGCACCACTCCCCGCTTCCAAATAAATCAGCTTGTTTCCTAAAAATTCTCCTGCCAGCGATGTTGCTACGGCAATCTCTGTATTATGTCTTGGCAAGGGTATTGTTTTGCTGACCGAAGCCACAGCAGTCTGATTGCCACTTTCAATCAAAATATAGCCCGTAGAAATAATTTCGAGATTGGATTTTTTTAAGATTGGCGCTGCTTTGACCTGATGTTCGATCAAGAAATCTGGATTCCGTCCTGATAATAAAGTCAAAAACAAGATACCGTGGGCTTCTATTGAAATCTGAGACGGATTTCCTGGAAACAGCACTATCGGAAGTTTTGTCTTTTCTTTTAGTTCGCGAATAATTACATCAATCGTATTTGTAAGCACAAGGCTTCCGCCAATGAAAATATGTGTAGCTGGAGATTGGTTTATTTTCGGGATGATATTTTCTAGTGAATCTAAAGCAACTTTATCGGGATCGAGAAGAATTGCCAGAAGCTTTTTGCCTTGAATTTTCGACTGGAGTATTTCGTTGTAGATATTCTGCATTTTTGTTTAGGGAAATTCGCAAAGATTTTCACAAAGCTACATTAAAGAAATAAACTTGAACGATTTTAGGATATAGATTCTCATCGATTTCCTTTTTGGAAGGCATAGACAAGGGTGTAGTTTTCAATTTCTTCAAAACAGATATCAAATTCTATGTTTAGGTTTCCAAAAGTCAGAAGCGCTTTTGTTTTCTGATCTTTCATCTCGAATGGAGCGACAAAAATATGATCCTTGAAACTGATTCCTTTTTCATTCCTGATTTTAAAAATTGCTTCTTTTACGCCCCAGATTACGGTTAATCTTGAAACGTAATCTTCTTCCTTTTTTTTATCTAAAAAGCCAAATTCGCTATTATCGACAAACTTATTGGCAATCAATATTATTTTTTCACGTCGGAGTTCGATATCGATTCCCACGTTTTCATCACTCAAAATTATGGCAGAAAAATCAAAAGAATGCGTTATCGAAATATGGGTCTCGTTTTCAAGGTGGGGCTTCCCAAACTGATCATAGTGAAGCTGCAAATCATTATGTCTAGATTCTTGAAGCAATTTCCTGACGCTCAAAAAAGCTCTTTTGTGCACTTCCGATTTCATCGATTGAAGCCTGTCCAGCGTTTTTTCTTTTAGAATTACCTGTGAAAAAAGCTCATCAAAACTTTCCGTGATTTTCCAGATCAGGATTTTAGTAGTCGGATTATATTGGGTGATTTTGTAGAGCATTCTTTTTTTAGATGACCGATTTCGCTAATATTGAGTATCAAAAAAAGGATTTGCTTCTTATTCAAACAATTACCATTATTAAACAAACCTTAAATAATTTTTTGGATTATTTTAATAAAAAGTAATTCCGTAAATTTGCAAAAATTTTGATAATACAAATATATACAAATAGATGAGTACAACGACATTACCTTTTGTAGCTTATAAAGTGAAAGATATTTCTCTTGCGGCTTGGGGAAGAAAAGAAATTGAATTGGCGGAAGCTGAAATGCCAGGCTTGATGGCACTTCGCAGAGAATATAAAGATGAGCAGCCTTTAAAAGGTGCTAGAATTGCAGGTTGTCTTCATATGACGATCCAGACTGCAGTTTTGATTGAGACGTTGATTGCTCTTGGAGCTGAAGTGACTTGGTCATCTTGCAATATTTTCTCTACACAAGATCAGGCTGCTGCTGCTATTGCTGCTGCTGGAATCCAAGTGTATGCTTGGAAAGGTTTGAATGAAGAGGAATTTGACTGGTGTATTGAGCAAACTTTATTCTTTGGAGAAGACAGAAAACCATTGAACATGATCTTAGATGATGGTGGTGATTTGACAAACATGGTTATTGATCGTTACCCAGAATTAGTTGCTGGAATCAAAGGTCTTTCTGAAGAAACAACTACAGGTGTTCACAGACTTTATGAGAGAGTAAAAGCTGGAACTCTACCAATGCCTGCAATCAACGTGAATGATTCTGTTACTAAATCTAAATTTGATAACAAATATGGCTGTAAAGAGTCTGCTGTTGATGCAATCCGTCGTGCAACTGACTTGATGTTGGCTGGAAAAAGAGTAATCGTTTGCGGTTATGGTGATGTTGGAAAAGGAACTGCTGCTTCTTTCAGAGGTGCTGGTTCTATCGTAACTGTTACTGAAATTGATCCAATCTGTGCATTGCAAGCTGCTATGGACGGATATGAAGTGAAACGATTAGATACTGTTATTGCTACAGCTGATATTATCATCACGACTACTGGAAACAAAGATATCGTTGTGGGAAGCCACTTCGAAAAAATGAAAGACAAGACTGTTGTTTGTAACATCGGTCACTTCGATAACGAAATCGATATGGCTTGGTTAAACAAAAACCACGGTGCTTCAAAAATCGAAATCAAGCCTCAGGTTGATAAATATACTATCAACGGAAAAGATATTATCATCTTGGCGGAAGGTCGTTTAGTAAACCTTGGCTGTGCTACTGGCCACCCAAGTTTTGTAATGAGCAACTCTTTCACTAATCAAACTTTGGCTCAAATCGAATTGTGGAAAAACAGTGCCGCATACAAAAACGAAGTATACATGCTACCAAAACATTTAGATGAAAAAGTAGCTGCTTTGCACTTGGCTAAATTAGGCGTTGAATTGGAAACATTGAGAGAAGACCAAGCCGCTTATATTGGTGTTGAAGTTCAAGGCCCGTTTAAACCTGAATATTACAGATATTAATCTATTTCAGATTTCTGAATTTAGATTTAAGATAAAAACCTCGCTTTCGGCGAGGTTTTTTATTTTATTAGAGTTTGGCAAATTTGCCGTCAGGAGTAATTTTATATTTGAGATATTGTGCAAAAGTAACGCCTGATTCATCCGACTTAAAGTCTTTGAGATGAATAATCTTGTCTGAATCAATATAGAAATATCGTGATGATTGTCCTAAATCGCTTCCGTTAAGATAGGATATAGGCAATTTGTCTATCACTTTCCCATCTTTGATACTCAACAATACGTTTTGGGTTTGACTTTCGGGATATTCGCAGGTCTTGCAATCTATTTTTCCTTCGTATAGCACAGATATTATCTTGAAGTTTTTGCCGTCAAAAACCTGAGCGCTTTTTAATTCTATTTTTGATTTTTTATTCTTCATGTCTCCAGAAGGAACAAATTCTTTGGCTATAAAAGTTTTTGCTTCCGGATGATCGACTTTGAAAGTATTTCTGGCAGGATTATCTCTATCCTGAAATAAAAACAGACTCAATTTGTTGTATAAAGAATCTTGGAGAGAATTCTCCTTTGACCAATCTGCAGGAAATTCATGAAGCACGTCTTTATCGCCATACGGCAGGCTTACTTTAGAAGATTCGCTTATTCCTTTAACAGTACTTACTTGGCTGATGCTTTTACTGCAAGAAAGCGTGGCTAGAAAAACGAGTATGGGAATTATTTTTTTCATTCTATTGGTATATGTTATGAATCGAGTTACCGTCAAAATCTCCAGAATGCAAATGGTCGTTGTGATCTGTAGCATACCTGTGCGCATTTCGCAACCAGGCTTGCTGCGTTGTTCCGGCTATTACTTGGGCAAAATTCCAATCTACAAAAGCATTTAATAAATTCTGTTCGTTTTGTCGATTAGCCAGATAGCTCGTGTCAACACTATCTCCGTTCGGGTGTGCCAAACTCGGGTAGCTGGTCGCATCGCCAAAACACATTCCTGTTGAGTTGACTCCTGCTAATCCGTATTGCGATAAAACGCCGACAAATGCTGCAAAACAGTCCGGGTTGCAGAATCGCCTTTGGGTATTGGAAAATCCATAAGCAATAACACGGCCATTTACGGCAACATTTAGCGTGTCCGGCATTCTGACCAAAGGCACATTAGTTCCGGATGCTGTATAGCGGACAATTCTCAAGGCGCCTGGAAAAGCTCTGGCATTTCTATCATTTCTGTGTGTTCCAGTCGTTACGATAGCATTTGCAAAAATATGATTGGTTTGTGCCGCTCCACCGGCAGGAGCATTTTCTGTACGGAGCGCTCCTTGAGGCACTGCTCCAAGCTGCTGTCCATTATTCCTGCCCATGACAGAGGTTTTATTGCATGTTGCAATAAATATTTCATTACCATAAATATCGTAATGATAATAGGTTACTTGTGTAGAACTTGGATTTTCAAGTTTGCTGATTTTC
The DNA here is from genome assembly GCF_003634455.1 of Flavobacterium endophyticum. Lineage (GTDB taxonomy): Bacteria > Bacteroidota > Bacteroidia > Flavobacteriales > Flavobacteriaceae > Flavobacterium > Flavobacterium endophyticum. The sequence continues at coordinate 1,084,802 of NZ_RBLC01000001.1, forward strand.
CTTCTGACGGTACCATTCATAGGGAGGAAATTATACGTTCCGTCTGTATAGGCAGTTCCCGATTGAACCCTAGCATAGATTTCATAAAAATTCCTGTTCCCTACCCTAAATCTTCCTTGTGCATCACTATTCAGGAAAACGCCTGCTTCTTTGACTTCTTCTGTGCTATCTGGACCATAAGCACAAGGCTCATTATCTGTTCTTTCTACCACTACTTCCAAATTGGCAGTATGCGTTGCCGCCGCCGCTATATTGGTCGCCCAAGTATTGAAGTCGGTTCTTAAAGATGGCCTAAGTTGTAGTTTTATAATCGCTTTATTTTCATGGTCGGCAAGATTCGTATAATGGTCGTGTGTTCCCGTTGGGTTTTCGGTTGTTCCTTTATTATTTAAGGCATCGAAATTACCGACAATAGCAGTCATTTTTCTCCTGACTTCAAAATTCTGAGTTTCTGGATTAAACCACATCAGATTCAGGGTTTCTGTATTTCCAGTTAATGTATTGTCGCTTGGCCTGATGACAGCGTCAATGGACAAAGTTGCCATATTTTCCGTTTCGATAACCAGATAAACGGTCTTGCCTAAAACAGAATCAAATGGCGTGTTTTGTCCGCCTTCCTGCTGTGCATGAAGGGAATCTATCCGAGTAAATGCCACATTCGCTCCTTGTTGGGTAACGGTCTTTTTTGCAAAATAAACACGGGTTATCTTTTGCAAGCTATCATCTGGCGTAACCGGAGAATAAGGCGGATTGAGCGTTACTGTTTGTCCTGTATCATCAATTGTTATCGGCATCGTTTAATTCATTTAATTGATAACTTATTGTTTTTTTATAATTCTCTCCGAATGAAAATTCAATCGAAATACTTGCTTTTTTAACCGTTCCTGTATTCATATCAAAAATAAAACTGCCATCATATTTGTCCAGATTAGGCCTATCTTTTGCTGAATCAAATAAAATTCCTTTATTTTTTATTGATTTAAAAATCATGTCGTTGTAAAATGGCGCAATCATTTTTCCCTTTACTACAACTTCAAGTTCTCGTTCTTTTAATTTTATTTTTTTTACCCGAGCTTCTTCTCCGATATTAACAACAGCATTTTCAACAAAATTCAAATATCTCACGCTTCTTTTTTTAATTGACAGAGGCGTATAGCTATCATAAAACGGATTCAGAAACAGGCCATGCTGTCTGTAATTTTTTATATCTAAAAGAATTCTCATATCGTTACTATAGAAATCCCTGAGATATTGAAACATTTCTTCTACTTTCGGCCCGACATTACTTTTTGCTAATCTTTCTATTTTTTCTTCTAGCCTTTTTTGAATCTGATGTTGATTTACTAATTTATTGATGTTTAAATGTCGGTCTGTTTCTAAAATTATATCATCATTTACCTCAGCAATTCGTGCTAAAAAATCTTTTTCTGCCAAAGAAACGGTTCTGTTTTTATACTCAATATCAAAGACTTCTAATTGGATCAAATACGTTTCAAAATCTTTTTTTAATACTGTTGAATGTATTGTTTTATTAACTTCGCTTTTTAAAACACTGCCGTTTTCTGTTGTTATTTCCATCATCGAAAATTCATAAAACTGCAAATGTTCTTCAAGGTATAAGCAGATATCTAACTCTTTTATGCCTTCAATTGTATCGGTAATATTTCGCATAGTAAGACTTTTGCTTTTGAATTAGATTGAATTTAAAAATCAATTACTGCCAATCCATTTTAACACCTTTCTTTTTGTTGGCTATGCATTCTTCAATTGTATATTTTACTGGGCAATCAAAACAATCTTCTTTTGCAAAAGCATAGCCGTCATTTAATGTAATTGTATCTTTAATTTTAATTTTCTTTTCACTTTGACATATAGCATTGGCTTGAAATGATTCATAATCATTTTCTCCAATTTTTATGTCTTTCGATCCATAGCTGTAAGTAAGTAACTTAACAATATAACCGTCTTTATTATTCACTACCATCTCATACGCTTTGGAAGATGAAGTGCTTGAATATTTAATTACAGTATTGTTTTTATCCGTCACAATTTTATCAATTGCAAAATCATACTGTAATAGGGGCTGATTATTTATCACTCTATTTGAAACTGGAACTTTAATTTTTATAGTTCCACTATTGCTGATCGTATAGCATGCCTTGCAATTGTATTCTGTTGGCTGAGAAATTTTGCCAATAACTTTATTGTTTTCATAGACCAAAGTTGAATCTGCAGCAAGACTATTTTTCTCTGTCATGCTGTGATTCTGGGCTTTGCATGAAAGCAAAATCATACAAGTAATTAATAAGCTGCTCGTTATCTTCTTACGCATTCGGTATCGTATTTAAAAAATTCTTTGGTCCATTTCGTATAATTCTGTCTTTCTGCTAAATTAGTTTCGCCACCATTAATCGCTACTGTAACTAATCTTATATTTTCGTTTTCAAGTCCTTTATCCATTTCAGCTAGAGTGGTTGGCTTGTAGACCGTTGAAAACCATCCTGCCGAATTAAAAGCATGAAATAATTCTTGAGATATTTTTTTCGCAAACGTTTTTAAACCATCATAAAAAGCCGTGTCTAATCCGGCAGTATTGGCAGCCGGTCTATTAGCAACACATTCGCCAACGCTCTCATAACCGCTTCTTGTGGTCATATACGTTTGAGAAAAGGTTGTTGTGTTTATATAATCATAATAGGCCAAATAATTGTAATCGTGCGTTATTTGCTTCATACCTCTACCTTGGAAATCTACTCCTCCTTTATAATTGCTCGGCACGCTGGATCTACTTTCATACGTATAGGTAAAGCTTATTGTTTCTAAATACATTTGACCGATAAAGTGAATTTTTCTTTTGCATGTATTTATGCCAAACTTTTTAAACATGGCATTCATTTCGTTGACGAATAATTGGATTTTATCTCTATTGTCTGAAATCTTGCCGGTAGAAATTGAAATTTCGGTTATTTTTTCGCCTCCGCTATTAAAGAAATGATCTCTCTTGCTGACATAATTCTGCTTGTCTCTAAGATGATAAATCAGGTCTATCATTTCATCAACAGTAATATCTCTATTGCAATAACATGGCGTACCCAAAACTTCAAATTGTTGCTGTTGTTGATTTAAAAACTCTTGTGTTTCATCAGGAAATTTTATTTCGTCTGTGGTTTCTGTTACTTCGCCTTTTAAATATACAAAAGCATTTTTATCGGTTCTTTTTTCAAATTTTTCTACTAGCTTTTTTAAATCTGCATCTGCTTTCGGTCGTAACGTAATTTCTTGCTCGTATTCATTTTTGTCTTTTGTAATTGAAAATTCAACTTTGTCTTTTTCTTGATCTCCAATCAGAAATTTTACTGGGGCGTCATAAACTGCTTCAGGATTTGCCAATTTGTTTTCATTGATTTGGACAGTCAATTTTGCCTTATCTCCATTGCATCTTACCACGATATAAACCTTATTGCCGATTGTTGCTTTTGGAATTTTCACCATTTCAAATCCATCTTCCTCTTGTTCTTCCCAAGTTACTTTTATTTGATCATTGGGTTTTAAGGCGGCAGTATGATCGGGATCGGTTGCTAAATTTCGGATGGTCTTTTTTTCGGTCTTAAAGCTATCTGTGTATTTTTTTTTAACATCCGCAATTTTTCCGCCACTCTTTACCGTATAGGTTTCTTCCTTTGGCGTCCATTTATATTTTTTCTTTTTCTCGGCAAAATAAATAGCAATAACGTCCACTAAATGATCAACAACATGTGGCGTATCATATACTTTTTGATTCGGATTTGCTGAATACGATTCGTTATTTTGTTCTTCACTTTGTGCCATTGCAATTTGGTTTTTTAGTTGAAGTCACTTCCTTTTTTATAGTGAGATTGGATTTTTTTTATGAGCTCCGTCTTTATTTTAGGATTCAAATCGCTCATGGACTTATTTAAATCTTCGTTCAAAACACAATCATCGTCTTCGGTGCATTTAAAAGGAATGTGATACAAATATTTTTTGTCGTTATATAAAATAATATACGAAAGCTTTTTTTCTGAATCTGAATTACTACAATACGTGAACGGAATAAAAACTACCTGAGTTTTTTTTAAGTTATAAAACCAAATATTTTTTTCGCTAAAAGCAATCATTTCCATTTGGTAATCGGGATCATCAAATTGTACATTTAATGAATGTTTTTTGTTTTTTAGACTTACATCAATCATTGTCTTATGGCCATCAAAAGGAGGCTCGTTAGGATTACATAAGGCATTTACGTTTACCGTTAGCCTATTCATTCCATTGCAATCTTTCCATCCTTTAGAAATTGAAATCGAATCCACTTTTACAACTTGTGATTCAACTTTATTTGGAAAAAAAGCAATAAGAAAGAAGAATCTAAGTAACACTTTCACTTGTAAGTTCTCTATAATAGATTGGTAATTCATAATCTTCCTCGTTTATTGTATATTCGATCGGATAAACACTTGAAACTCTGGCACTGTAAGCACTGATCTTAACGGCATCTCCTTGATTCCCGCCTAATCCAAATAAGTGCGTCCCTTCCTTATTTTTTGCTACAGCAAAAGTGACGTGCTTTCTGTTATTTACCACACATATTGAGCCTAATGCTAGTTTGTTAGCATCTGTATTTTTCGCCCAAACGGGATCATCAAAATGGTCTGGTAATGTGACTGTCTTTCCGTCTCTTACAACTCTTTTATTTCTATATCTTGTATTAATGTGTCCATAAGTATAGGCTCCAGGATCACATTGAGCCGAAAAATTGTTTTGAGTCAAACACCAGCCTATAAATGAAGCGCACCATGCATTTGTAATCGTTGCACATCCAGAAGGCTTGTGCTCTCGATTTACTTGATGATAATCATTAATAATAGTATTACAATGCGTAGCTTCGGTTACTCCTTTTTCCATTTCTCCTCTCGCCGTGGTCAGCCAAACTTGTTCTTTATTTTTTATTTTGAAATACTTGCCTTCTTCTTTTAAAAAGGCATTTTTGGTACCTGAACCATTATCAATTCCCATATATTCTACATCCGGTTCTGAACAATTGATTTCTACATACACCAACGCTTCTTTACTAGTATCATTTGCAATGAGTTTTGCCAAATCAAACGACAAATTATCAGGCTTTTGGTTTAGCATTAATTTTAAAACCGCTTTATCTTTAAAACTGTCTTTATTAGATAATGAAGCATCAGACGCTAATTTTCCTACCTCAACTTCAAATTCCTCTTTTGCGGTTACATTTTTATAATTCGCAGGATTTGTAACCGCGTCAATGTCTTTTAAGTCAATAAAACTGATTGCGGCATCCACATCTGAAAGTACTTTTCTTACGCCGCTTTTTATTTTTACTTTTAATTTTTTTCCTTCCAATCCAACGGTTTCAATAACCAATGCAACACCGTAACTTAATCCGCGTTCTTCTACTTTTGTTAAGTCTAAAGTGGTAACATTTCGAGCCGTCGTTAGATTAAATTTTGCGAAATATGCATTTATAATTAGTGGAGCGGCCTTAATCGCAATGCTTTCAACATTGGGTATTGGACTAGCTACTGCCGTATTAAAATCAGGATTGCAAGTAATAGTAGATTCTTTGACTAAAACTTTCTGTTCTTGAACAATTGATGTTCCCAAGTTTTCCCAAGGGCTCAATTTTATGACGCTCATGCAAGGTGGAGGCTGCATGTTCTGGGCAGGCCATTTAGGATGACCGCAGGTTCCTTTAAACTGAAGGTTGACCATATTGTTTCCATCGCCTTGAGTTGCCCAAAGCTTGTCTTGCAGCATAAGTTCATTTGAAGTAACTTTTAACTCGCCGAGTTGTTGCGCGTATTCGCACTTTAGCTTGGCGCCATGCATGACTACTTCTCTCTTCTCTGATGGAGAGTCTTCGGAATCTTTCTTTTCTCGTTCCGCTCTTTTTTGGTTGAGTCTAGCATTATGTTGTTGGGTAGCCATAACTTCTAATATAAAACAAGATTATCCTTTACTTACTTTCACATCTTTGCCTCCCTGTATTACGGTAAGCGTAGTTCCCCTCAGTTTTAGATCTCCTTTAGAAGTCTGGATATCGGAATTTCCTGTAATCTGTCTATAGCTTTCTCCAACATTGTCGGTCTTGTCGTTTTTAACCGTGACATTTTTATTTTCAGAAGATTGGACATAATTTTTTCCGATGGTTTCTGTCTTATTATTTCCAATAGAAATATCTTCGTTAGCTCCTATTTTGGTAGCCATATTTTCTCCTACGTTGATGTCCAAATTTTTACCAACAGTTATTTTCATATTGTTCGGAGCGTTCACGCTAATATTACCTTGCCCGTCCATGAGCCAAGTATTGCCGCTTGGGTCTTCGATAAAAACACTTCCGGCCGCATCGTCCATGATTACTTTGGTACCGGATCGAGTCTGGATTACTTTTTTATCGTTGCCCGAGGTACTATAGCCGCTAGAAGCACTTCCATTGTACATCGCTCCGAGCACGAAAGGTTTTTCAGCATTTCCTCCTTCAAACGCCACTAATACTTCTTCACCGACTTCTGGAACAAAATAAAAACCTTTGCCGCCGCCCGAATGTGAATTCACCATCCTGATCCACGGCGTATTTTTTCCTGCATCTTTCTGCCATGCAAAAGCTACTTGAACACGACCCAATCCTGCTGGATCGCTATTTGAAATTACAGTAGCAGGCTGTGATTCTGCCGTAGGAAAGCTGTGAACATTTCCATAAGGTGGCGAAAGGACAGTATCTGGCACAGCATCAAAAGTATTGTGATAGGTACCTGATTCGTCGCAAACATGCATGATGTCAGTAATGATATAATTTCCGAAATTTTGTTCTTGAAGCCCGTCTAAAATATTCCCAGTTAATGAAAAAGATGGTTCTTTGATAGAAATTACATCGCCAATTCTCAAGCCCGTTTCGTCCGAATCGCCTTTGGCCGTAACCATATCGGCAGTTCGTGACTGAAGCTGAGTAGTTACTCGGTCAATAAGATGCGTTCTTGAATTCCCTTCTTCTAAAGAGTGCGAATAAAGCATCGTAGAATTCGTTGGGAAAAGTTTTTTTGAAGATTCGAAAATGGCCTTTGAGTAGGCATCTTCTGGCTGGTAATTTACTTCCATCGAATTGGCTTTCTGGGTTTCGCCATTGGAAGGATCATAACCCAGATATTCGAATCCGAGAGATTTCGCCCTCATTTCGATATTAAAAGAATGGAGGCTTCTGCCGTATTCCAATGTAAAATTTTTAGATTTTGGCTTTCCGAATAACAGTTCTTCGCCATTATAGTAAAACCATTGTCCTTTTTTCTGCGCTATCCTGCAAAGGAACGCAAAATCGCTCTCGCCATATTGTACCGTATAAGGCAAGGAAGTATCTTTTTGAACCTCAACAGCAGGCTTTAAGCTATCACCAGAATAGTCTTTCAGGACTTCGTTGACAATGCTTGACAGCGTCTGGTCGTTAAATGAGCGGATATTTGGAGGTCCTTCCATTAAAATTGTTGGACTGAAGCCATTGATGATTATGCCACCCGAAGCTCCAGACGTTCGGACCATTTGTGCTTCTGTAATAATTCCGTTGAAAACTAATGGAGAATCAGTCATCATATTGGTAGGATTGATGCTGATCTTGACTGATTGTCCTACATATTTTTGCGCTTTGTCAATTGCTTGGCTGACAAATTCTTTAGGCAGCGGCTGCAAAATTGAAAAACGATGGTGCGAATGTACCTTTTGGTTGATGACCAGTTTTGAAAATCGGGTAAGGTTTTCTCCCGCAATTTCTATTTTAATCTGCGTACTTATTGGCATGGCACTAGGATTTAAAAGTTAAAATAGATCTCGGGGGAAGATGCTGAATATGTTATAGTGAATTTAGTATTTTTCTTGTTTCAAAAGCCTTTCTTTAACATTAAATTAAGTTAAAATAATTTTTAATATTCTGATTTTAAAATCGATACTAAAATCACAATTAAAAATCTATTTTGTTCAGATTATACGTTTTTTAAAAGAAGGTGCTATGTATTTTTGAATTTCTTTCCATGTAAAAACAACTTCAAATTGTTCATAGCCACTGTTTCTATAATTTTCTAAATCTGCTACCATAAAAGAAATTCCTGTGATCTTATTTTTAGAATCGGTTGTTATCTTAAAATCTTGAAGTGCTTTTAGGGTTGGCTGTAATTTTCCATTTTGCTTTTTAAGTCTTGACTTGATGCATTTCAAAAGTGCAGTTTGGTTTATGAACAGTTGCGAACCTATATTTTTTCCTGTATTTAAATCGAAGCAGTAATAACGAGTGGCTTCAAAAGGAGAACCATAGGATTGCAAATGAACAGAGAGGTTCAACAGCTGATTTTTATCGTAAAAAATATTGTACTGTTCAAATCCATAGTTGGCTTGGCGTAGCTCGTTATTGGATATGAGTTCCAAAAGCATGTCTTTTTTTGCCTGAATTCTTTTTTCAGGAGCCTCAAAAGAAGGCTTATTGAATATATCAAACGCATTTTGAATTTCACCATAAATAGCAACAGTATGCTGATTCCCTGTATTAAATTTCACCTCTTCCAAAACATAATAGTTCGATTCAAAAAGTACCGAATCTTTTAAAATCTGGACTGTCTGGCTTTTAAGACTGCCGGATAAAAGCAATAGAAATAGGGTTGCTATTTTAAGCATTTTATTTTTCATCAATTACTTCTTTTGTGGTGGGTTTTTCTTTTCGTATTCTTCCAGAATTTTTGTCGCTTCTGGGTCTTTTGCTGCTTTTTGTTTTTCTAGATAGGCTTTCGCTTCAATCTTTTGAGCCTCGTTTCCGTTCTGAAGCATTAGATCAAAGTGCCTGATGATATCAAACACGCCTTTGGCTTTTCCTCTTGCGTAATTGCTTTTACGATTTTTCTTTCCGCTGGCCCCGTCATATTGGTTGACACAGTTGATTACCATATCAATGTTGTCATCTTGAGCGTGATCTTTGGCATATTTTTTATTCTTCTTTGTACCGTCATTCCAAAAGTAAAGGGCCGACTGTGTAGCATACATGGCATTGCTTGAAAGCAACAGATATTTTCCTTGCAGTGCCACTCCTGGTTTTTCTTCTGTAAAATCGATAGCGCCAGAAGTATCTCCTGTAAATGTGTTTTTATTTCTATAGTTCGTAAATGAAACATAGTTGCCGCGACCGGTCAATTGTTTGAGGCCTCTTCCTTTGAATTTCCAACCATCCCTTGTCAGCTCGTCTCCGTTTCCTAAACCACGCTTGTCTCCCGGATAAGGAGCATAGGCTCTGGACATCAGCGGAACTCCAAAATTAGAATGTGGTTTTAAATAGATATGATAGTCTACTGTTTTATCTGCCTTCAGAACTGTTTTAAGCAACTTATCATTTCGTTTCTTTTTATCTTTTGGATCAGCTTCACCAGAATATTTTGCATACAACTGAATATCTACTACCGTTGGTTTTTCGCTAAGTAATAATGTACTGAGCTGATCGTTGGTTTTTGCAACTTCAGCACCTTTAGCATCTACAATCTTAAAAATAGAAGTCAGATTATCTTTTAATGATTTTACTATGGTTTCGTCAATAGTAATACCTTTTGAACTGAAGACTCCTGGCGGATTTGAATAGTCTTCGTATTCTGAAAATGTTTTAAAATTAGCACTCTCAACACCAATCTGAGCAATGAAATGTGCCTTTCTCAAACAAGTATCTAGACCAAAGTCTTTTCGGTATTGGTTCAAATATGGAAGAATAGAATCTATAATCTCTGTCTGTTTTGCAGTAGGTTTTTTTAATCCTATAGTATCTAAAATCAAGGCTGATGTAAATTCTTCCTCACAATGCTTGCATTTATACGGTTCGTCTTTTTTAGGCAGCGGTGCAGCAGGTGGGACTTGGGCAGGCTCGCTTTTTTGACCACTATCTGTAATTTCAATCGTGCTTCCGCCATAATTGCACGGAATGGTACTTTTCTTTAATAACGGAAATTGATCCTGCACTTTGAGCGTTCCGACATCTTTCCATTCTCCCAACTGCATTACGGAAGCGCACGGAGCAGCACTATTCGGGCTTTTGGTACAGGTTCCTGTAAAGATCAAGCTTCTGAAATCTTTTTCGACAACCGTAGCTGTCAATTTATCTTGGGTTGTGGGCGTGTCGAAGTTGACCTTCAAGATTCCTTGAGGATTCGTGCAAAGTTTGCATTCAATTTTAGCCATATCGATGACAAGTTTTAGGTCTTCAGAGACTTTGTCTTCTTTTTCGCGTTCTTCTCGCTTTTCGGCTATTTCTTTCTTATTATTTTCTTTGACATCTTCCATGGCTGCATGTTTTTTGCTTTTTTACCCTAAAAAAAGCGTGGCATATTTGATAGATTGCATACTGTCTTCAAGCTCAATTAAAGCCTCTTTCAATTGATACTCTTTGTATACTAATTCGCCTTCATATTTATACAAGGCATTTGATCTGCCGTTTATTTTATATCTTACAAAATCTTTCTTTTCTGGATGGATCTGCTCTGTGACTTCGCTATTTTTAAAATCTTCGGCTATTTTTTTTCTGACAATTGGCATTTCCCATAAAAGATAATTCCCGAATAAACCATGAAAATAAAGTCCGAACATTTTATAGCTTGACAAAAATTCAATCAGCTTGGTCTCGTCTTTTAGAATCATAGCAATCTCACTAAAATAGCTTTGTATAAAGCTTCCTTCGTATTCTTTTTCGAGCTCACGGCTGGTCTTTTGCCATCGCGAACTTAGTTCTGCCTTATTAAAAATACGAACAATCTTTCCAGTATAATCAACGCCGGCTTCAATTTCGTCGAAAGCGTATCCAATCTGTTTTATCAAATATTCATCGGCTACGGCTACATTGCTTTTTATCGAGATTTTAGCTGTAAAAATCTGATAAACATCCAAATATTCTGCTTTTCCAATCGGCATAATCTTTACGTCCCTGATATACGATTTTTGTATAGGACGTTTTTCAATCGAAAAATCATCTACTATGGTTTCAAATCGGTAACTATATCGAGCTCCAACCTTTGGCTGAAGGTGGTATTCTTTTAATCCGTGGACTATAGAAATCATTGACTTTAAATCTTTTAATGTTCTCTTCGCTTTCTGTCGTTATTGGGCTCCATTCCAAACCAATCTCTGGATGCCGACCAATGGAAATATTCATTTCGCAATTTTCTCAAAAGCGTCTGAGGATGATAGGCTGTTACTACAACTTCTTCTAAAGTGGTTGTCCGTATATTTTCGTCTTGTTCTAGTTGTGGCTGTGGATCTTTTCCTAATCCTGGAGGCATTGTAGGCCAATACTGTCTTTGTCCATCAAATCCAGACGAATTTTGCTCTTGATAGATTTTGTTCTTTTCCATTTCTTCGAGCATCTTCTCGAGATTTTCTCTATTGATTCTGTCCTGCTTTCTTTTTGCCAGTTCTTCATCGCTTACGAAATCCCATTCTGGAATTTCATCCTTCATATAGCCTTCCATATAGGATTTTGCGCTTACTAACAACGGATGGCCTTCCACACTATATTGAATTGTCAAATCATCGATCAAGGCATTGCTTTTTTCTTTCGTCTTCATTATCTCCTTGCCGAATTCTTCCATAAAATGCAACGGCAAGTAGCTGTATTCTTTTTTAAGATAGCGCGTTCCGCTTAGCTTTCTATATACAAGGCCGCTCGTCATGAAATTCCAAAACTTATTGTTTATCTCTATCTGATCATCCTTAAACCAACCTCCGGCAATCAGCTCGTTCATATAACTCTTGAGCTGCCAAAGCGGCTTGTGATTGGACGTTTCTATTTCGTCTTTATATTCCGTTTCCGTTTCATAAGCGCCACCGATATCGCAATGCACGCCTGGAAGGTTCTTTTCAATCGCTCTGTCTTTAATCTGGCGGATTCTTGTCAGAGAGAAATTTTTTCGATGTTCGTCTTTTGCCGTAAAATGCACCATTTTTTGAAAATAGCCCAAGTTATTCAATTGCAGTTCTTCTACATCGTCATCGAAATGAGTTGAAACCACCTCTGTGGCCGCTTTCTTAAAAAAACCGTCGTCTTTTAGTTCGCCATTTACGTCGTATTCGCCTAGCCTTCCTCCAGATTCTCCGTAGGATGAAACCGTGTCATAAATACCTACAAATCTTACGACGAGTATAATGTCTTCAAGTTCTTCGGGGGTTATGTCGGTATTTTTAAGAATACTGTATCCCAAATGTCCCATTCTTGGAAGTTTTCCTTCCACCAGAATTTCAGAATTTATTTCCAAACCGTCTGCATCGCCTATAGTTCTTCTGTATTTTCTGACCGGCATTCCTTCTGAATACGGGTTAATTGGATAATAGCCATCAGGCATACTAAACGGTTTTGGCTCGTATTCTTTTTTTACATTTACTTCATGGACAAAATTTCGGGCAGAAGCTGCACCACGGCTGAAACCAAACGCATCTATAGTAATTTTGGTCAGTACTTTATTTCGGTTATTTCCTTTTCTTTTTTCTTCATTAATCTTGTTGGACATGATTTCGCAGGCCTTTCTTACTTTGGCTCTGACTCCCGTCAATCCAGCTCCGAACGCAAAACCATCCTGGCTGTCTTTCTGCTTGTCATCTGTCCCCATACCTTCGACATAAATACGATATTCCTTGTCGCAATATTTCCACATTCGGGCTACGTTGGTGTAATCGTTGCTATAGCTGTTATCAGTTCCCATCTTATCCATGTAGGTTCTATGGGAGCCAATCAAATATTGTTCGTATTCGGTAGGGTTTGCAGGAACACCTCTTTTCATTAGCTTTTTGTAGGCTTCTTCGTCTCTTTTTACGGACTCAGAAATCTGGTCGTCGGTTAAATTTTCAACACCGCCATTCCTATATTTTCTTCTAAGCTCTGTGTTTGTCTTGTTGTTCAATGTTCCATCGATAAAGACACCAAAAGTCAGTTCCAGCTCTTCTTCAGGAGCTTTTGATTCGCCAGTGTTATATACAAAACTTTTACCCATGGTCATTCTATTAATTGTCGCAGTCCAAAATTTTCAATCTATTTTTTACGAGATTTAAAAATATTGATGTTATTTTCTTTTAACGGTATTGTCTTATCATCAGTTTTTAACGCTACAGTTACATACGTATTTGTCTTATTTACGGTAAGCACCAAGGTTGCTTTTGCATTCGGGTCGCTTTCATAAATAGATGCAAATGCATTGAAAATTTCTTTTTCATTAAAATCGAGAGAACCGCCGTAAAGCTGTCCGGCTTGATCGTGCCAGCCAAGACTTAACTGTTTTGGAATGGCTCTTTTTGCAACTGATTTTTCAGGAAGGTTTTCAGGAAAAATTTCATCGCGTTCACCATTAAACAACATATAGCTAAAATCGGCTACCTTTCCTCCGTTATCGACAACAAAATCAATTTTCCAATCGTATGTTTTTCTGTAGGTGTCCCATAACCCAAAAGGGATCGGTTTATTTTGGTTTGCTTTTTGGACTTCCAATGGCACGAAGCTTTCTTTCGACATAATCCTTTTGACATTGGCTTCATCAAAAAGAAGCTTATCATGGTCGTCAAGCTTGCTTATTTCTTCTTGAGAAATTTTGATTTTAGACGCTTGATATCGGCCAATTTCTACTTGTTTTGCAGCGCCAGCCAGCCAAATGACAGCAACTCCGCCAGGAGCAAAACCTACGATTATGGTTCTATAATTTTCTTTTCTCCTGCCCCACTTTTTATTATTTTCTTCATAACCTTCTTTGAATAACTTCACCATTTTGTCATGGTCAATTTCAGTATCGATATCGTAAAAAACGTTTTCTGCGTAAGAAATCCAAGTCACATTAAGTCGATTAGGAACTGGTTTTTCTCCAGAGCTCATACCGCTTCCGAGTTCGCCCCAATTGCCTGCGTCTGGACCAAGACTTAGGCTTACGTAGCTTCCGTCTTCTGCTTCGAGGCCGCCTTTGTAGACTTCAATCGGATACCCTAATGGACTATTGATGTTTTCTTCCCAGTAAAATTTTTCTGTATCCATTATTTTTGTGCTATAATCTTTATTTGCGTTAGCTGTATTTGTGTTTTTTGCATTATTTTCTTTGCAGGAACTACTGCAGGCCAATAGCAGCAGTAAAACGAAAAAAGAGGGTCGTATTAGTTTCATTTTTTGCTGAATTAGCCTTTGTTTACTTTGGCATCTATAGCTCCGAGCACTTTAGCAACACCCGCGCTTTGGAAAAATATATCTCCTTGTTCTGCCTTGTGTGTTGTCGTTCCGGTATTTTCTTTCAGATCGCCGTTTACTTTGACCGTCTTGTTTTCGTTGATTGTCTCGAAAGCTTCTTGGGCTTGCAGTCGGTCTTTCATCGTAACGTTGGTCGTCCTGTTTTCGCCAATATTCGTAATCATATCTTTTCCTACGGAAATATTAAAGTTCTCTCCGATGGTAAATGTCATATTTTTGGGAGCATTCACATTGATGTTGCCTTTGCCATCCATCAGCCACGTATTGCCACTCGGATCTTCAATAAAAATACTTCCTTCGGCATCGTTCATGATTACTTTTGTGCCCGATCGGGTCTGAATTACTTTTTTATCATTTCCAGAGGTATGGTATTCGCTCAAAGCGGCTCCATTATACATTGCTCCTAATACAAAAGGCTTTTCAGCATTGCCGCTTTCAAAAGCCACGAGTACTTCTTCTCCGACTTCAGGGATAAAATAAAATCCCTTTCCTCCGCCAGAATGCGGATTTGTCATTCGAATCCAAGGCGTATTTGTACCTGAAATTTTCTGCCATGCAAAAGCGACTTGTACTCGTCCAAGACCAGCAGGATCATCGTTTGAAATTACCGTTGCAGGTTGTGATTCGGCGACCGGAAAACTGTGTACGTTCCCATAAGGCGGCGAAGCAACAGAATCTGGAACGGCATCAAAGCTATTATGGTAATTGCCCGATTCATCGCAAATGTGCATGATATCGGTAATAATATAGCTTCCGAAATTTTGCTCCTGCAATCCGTCAGACAGGTTACCCGTCAATGAAAAAGCAGGTTCTTTGATATTAATGACATCGCCTATTCGAAGTCCAGTTTCATCAGAATCTCCTTTAGCAGTCACTAAGTCTGCAGAGCGAGATTGCAATTGGGTTGTGACACGGTCGGTCAGATGTGTTTTAGAATTTCCTTCTTCCAGCGAATGCGAATACAGCATCGTTGAAGTATTTGGGAATAGTTTTTTTGAGGATTCAAATACAGATTTCGAGTAGCCGTTTGGCTCATAGTTGACTTCGGACGAGCTTGCGGTTTGGACTTCCCCATTTGAAGGATCATAACCCAAATATTCGAATCCAAGCGACTTTGCCCGCATTTCGATATTGAACGAATGCAAAGTCCTTCCGTATTCTAAAGTAAAATCTTTGGATTTCGGCTTGCCAAAAACCAGTTCTTCGCCATTGAAATAGAACCATTGTCCTTTTTTCTGTGCAATCCTGCATAAAAACGAAAAGTCACTTTCAGAATATTGGACAGTGTACGGCAAAGTAGCGTCTTTTTGAACAGAAACAGCAGGTTTCAAGCTATCTGCAGAATAACCGCTCAATACCTCTTGAACGATATCAGAAAGTGATTTATCTGTATACGATTTGATATTTGGTGTTCCTTCTAATAAAATAGTCGGGCTGTATCCGTTGATAATTATGCCTCCCGAAGCTCCAGCTGTTCTGACCATCTGTGCTTCTGTGATAATACCGTTGAAGGTCAATGGCGAAGCTGTCATCATATTTGACGGACTAATCATGATCTTTATAGATTGCCCAATATAGTTTTGGGCTTTGTCGATGGCTTCGCCTACAAATTCCTTAGGCAACGGTTGCAATAGCGAAAACCTGTGGTGCGTATGTACTTTTTGGTCAATCACTAATTTTGAAAAACGGGTAAGAGTTTCTCCTGCAATTTCTATTTTTATCTGGGTACTGATTGGCATGATGCTACTTTTTTAAACTTGTGTTATTTCTTTTCAGAAACTGTCTTTGAAATCGATTTCAGCTTCTCTTGGGCTCTGGCATAATCGGGCTGGATTTCTAATGCTTTTTTATAATCGGCAATTGCTTGTTCTTCTTTGCTTAGTTCTAACAAAAAGTCACCTCTATTTGTAAATATCTGGGCGCTTTTGGGTTCTGAAATTATGGCAAGATCGTATGCTTTTAAGGCTTCATTTTGCTGATTCATATCGCGAAATAGAGAGGCTTTGAAATTATAGCCAATGCTCCAGTTCGGGAATTTAGAATTCAACTTTTCGATGGTTTTCATGGCTTCTTGGCTTTTATTATTTTCTGCCAAGGCTGTGGCTTTGTTTATATAAAACCATTTATTGTCTGGATTTATCAGTAAAGCTTCGTCAAAAAAGACTAAGGCTTCATCATATTTCAGTGCTTTGGCTTGCAGCTTGCCAATGAAATTTTTTATATCGGCATTTTTTGGAAATTTTTTATCCATCTCGATTGCGAGCTCTAAGGCTTTGGCGTCATCATTATTTCGGATGGCCTGCGCTACTTTTTTATTTAGGTCTTGAATTTCTTGGGGAAAGGTTTTGATTCTCGCAGAGAGTTCTGAATTTTCCGCTTTTATTTCTTGAAGATAAGCATTATCAAAATCAGAAACGACATATTTTTTTTCTTGACCATACGATTGCATAATCAACAAAAAAAATAGGAGTGCATATATTTTTCTAATCTTCATAATTTATAATTTTTTACCAGCCTGGCTTCAAATTTTCAAGCTCTGATTTTTCCAATGGAAGAAATACATACGTTGCCTTATAAAAATCTGTAAAATATTTATCATTCAGCTTTCCTTTACCTTCGATGGTTTCGGTAACAATTACCAGCTTTCCATTTTCTACATAACCGTAACTATAAACAGCCACATCTCTAGGAACTGTGATGCGTTCGATTACAATTTTATTTCCTTCTAAATGATAATATCCTTCCAAATGTGTCTTGAATCCACCTTTATTTGTAGAAGCAATATGCTTCTTAATGCTTTCAAGATATTCTTGACTTGTATTTATCGACTTATCCAAGTCAACCGTAAGATTTGCTTGTCCTGTATTATAAAATTTATAGAAAATATGTTCGTCAGCTTTTCGCTCTCCTGTGTCTTTATTCCAAACAGATTCTAAAACGTAAACCCCATCAGTCCGTAGGGGCGTATTTGGGGAAAGAAGAAAATTTTCTTCAAACAAACGGTAGTCTTGTTTGGTATACATGCTTTTTGAACAAGAGAAAAATGCGACTGCCAGTAACATGATTCCTATTTTTTTTTTCATCAAAATCCTGTGTTTATATTTGGTCCGGTCTGTACTTCCCAATAATTTGGCCTTTCGGATGGAATCAGATGAAAGTTAATAAATCGGTGGATCAAGTCTTGCGAATACATATGGCTTTGTCCAAGACCATTGATTCCAAAACTACCTTGCGGCGTTCTGGCATGAAAAGAAGTCCTTCCTTGGTTTAAATCAAAAGAATGGGCATTCGGATTCCAAGCGACCCCGCCTCTTTTTGCATTTAAAAATTCCTGACCCACTTCTGAAGCCGAGGTCGGAGTATAATTGAATGCTTTATCAGAGAATTTTTCAAATCCGCTGCTTCCGATATGTCTTTGCTCAAATTCTTTAAGGCTACGATCTGCAGCTTCAGAATCCAGAACATTTTCAGAATCGGTATCAGCCGTAAAAACGTCGCTAGCTACTATCATTTGGTAGCTGCTTCTGTTGTTTCCGACAATGACTTTTCCGCCTCCTGTCCACCAACGATCATGTCCGTCTGCAATGCCTATTTTTTTGAAGCCTCCAAAATCATTATAAAATTGGAATCCAAAATCACTGGCTCTTAATTGCAAAAAACCGACCTGCTGGTTTCTGTTATTATTGTTTAGTATCAAGCTGGTTCCGAGTGTCGCCGAATATCTATAGGTATCTTCCATTCCGGTTCCGCTCTCCATATGCAAAGGATACACAGACATTGGGTTTGCATGTCCTCCACCAGCCGTAATCTTGCCTGTCAAGACAGTGTCAAAATTCATGGCATTGCTGTCGGAGCGCGTACCAATACCTCCATTATAGGCATTGATAGCAATATTGATACCTGGTTCAACCGGGCCAAATCTTCGACTAACGCCAACGCCGGCCGTACCGCTGAAATAAGATTTTGGACCTCCGCCGAAATGCCAACTCAACCCTATAAAAAATTTAGTATTAAGTTCGTCCATAAAACTTTATTTTAGAATTTCAATGGCCAGTTTCTGGCAAATTGTGAACCGTTCATGTTTATTTCTTTAGCCGAAATTACGATCTCGATTTTCATAGACATCGTATTATAGGCAATGAAAAGTTCATCATATCGGATGCAATAGGCTTCTTTGAATTGGAGCTCGCGCATTTTTGAAATAGCATCTCGCCTGTAAAAGGTCAATTTTCCATTTTTGGTCTGCGAATTACTAACCATCCAATCAAACAGCATTGTGCTTTTTGTAGATTCTACAACAATTCGGATCTTTCCACCGGCCGGATCGGCAGATGGCTTACCGCTTTTATCAGTATCTTGACCAAGAGTGCATTGAAATTCTAAGACATTCAACACCTCTCCGTCAATTTCAAGCTTTGCTAAAAATGACATAAGTAGATAGATTTAAATAATTAAAAAAACTGCAAATAGTAAGATATAATGATAAAGGGAATGCAGTATTACAAACCCTTCATCATTAAAAACTTTAAAGTAATTCTAATTGAATTAAACCCATTCATTAATGTGCTCACCGCCGCCCATTGAAATTTCTTTTGCAGAAATTGTGAAAGTCTCGGTCAATGGATTACCATCTTGAGCATCGAAAGATTCTCTGTATTTTACCAGATATCCTTCCTTGAAGTTCATTTCTTTAAGTTTAGCGTCTGTATCACGCTTCACATACTGGATTGATCCGTCTTTTCTTTCGAAGTTGTTGGTCATCCATTCAAAAAAGAATGAATCTCCAGTTGATTCGACAGTTAAATTGATTGTTCCCCCTCTGGTAACAGATGATGGGCGACCACTAGCATCTACTTCTTGATGCAAATCATACGAAGCGTTCAAAATGTTTAATTCCTTTCCGCCAACTTTTAGTTTTGATTTGAATGACATAATAAAAAAATTTAAAGATTAAAATTTATTAATTGTGATAGAAGTTGGGGGGATTTTCTATTCTATTTTACTTTTATATTTTGGTATTCTAAGATAGCATTTTTTTGATACAAATACAATTAATTCGACGTTAAATTATCAAAAATTAATCTGCAATACCCTGTATATTAATATTATAAAATTGTTATTTGAAATTTGCTATTTATTTTGATTCTGCATATTCAGTATCCCAATCGTTTCCGTCATCGCCTTTTTGGCCGTCCATTTTAATAAGGAAATTTTTAGCTGGGAAATACGGTTTCAATCGGATATCCAAAAAGATTCTGTCTTTTTGATTTGGGTCTTGCTCAAACCTTTTGATTTCAAAATCTTCAATCAGCTTATCTGGTCCTGCAACGTTGTCTAAGAATTTTACGATCTGATTTAAGATTTCTTTTCTGGTTTTTGCATTGAAGTTTTCAAAAGCTCTACGGTTTAAGAAATCCATCAAAACTTTCGTCACATAGTCAAAAACACGCACTACAGAATACGTCTGAAGTCCAAGGTTGTCTCCGTTAAAAAGCGTCTTTCCAGAAAAAGCCATTACTTTTCCGTATTCGTTTACCATCGGAATCAATCCCAAGTTTTCAAGATTGGCAATTTCGCTTTTCTTCAAGTCAAACTTAACACCGTCAACTTCGTTGATTCCTCCGTATTTTTTACCGGCCGTTACTTGCGACATCAAAGTATTATAAACTTTTCCTGCCAAAGCCGTGGAAGGTGGAATGTATAAGTGATCGGCTTCTTCAATCTCATCATGTTTGCCACGACCCACAAGCCAGTTGCACGCCATCATAACATTGGAACGGTAGGTATCACCTCCTGTTAGGTTTGCCGATTCGAACATTTCCATTACATCATCCGGTTCGTCTAAATGTTGGAAATCTGTAATCAACATTACTTTATTGTCATAGGCAATTTTGGCCCATTTTTCAATCACTTTGTTGGATCCCAAATAACCTGGAATAACCAAAAGCGAGTAATTCTGACGCAAATCTAAACGGTCAAAGCCATTTACCAATTCTTCTTGGATGTTATCGATGAAACGCGAATTGTCAAGATCTTTTAACTGATCCAGCTCAGCGTTCATGATGGAAATATTTTTGACTTTGCTTTCTTCTGTATTTTTATAGAAAAGAGAGATTGTTCTGTAGTTTTCTTCTAATTCTTTGGATTCAGCAACAGCGATAGAAAGATTTTTCTTTAAGGCTTGTTCTGCAAGTTCTGATTTTTTAGTGCTTTCAGAAACCAAGTCTAATAAATTGTCTGTCGTTTTTAAAGAATCAGCCCAAAGTTTCAAGACTGTTTTCAACGCTTGGCGCTCGGCTTTTTTGCTGCTTTCGCTTAAGAAAATATTTTTACGTGCCTTTCTTTCTGGATTTAAGTTTTGTACGCCTTCGATGGCGCCCTCCAGAAGGTCAAAGCCTCCGTACTGTATAAAAGATTCAACATTTTGCTCCAGAGTTCTCGTTGAACGTTCCTGACTCGCCAATGTATTATTCGTTGCTTTAGTGTTTTCTTGATTTGCCATGGCTTACTTATTTATCAGTTTGTTCGATTTCTTTTATTAATGCTTCGATTGTTTCGATGATTGATTGTCTAGCTTCAGGATCTTGAAGCGCCAGCTTTAGAACTTTGTTGGTCTTAAGCTGTTTGATCATTTTTTGATATTGCTCATTTTTAGTTTTTAAGTCTGCCAAAAACGGACTTTGTGCAATGAGCCCATTGATCGAAAAATCGCCAATATTTTTAAATCCTAATTCTTCGCGGGTAATTCTTCCCTCGTCATCTTCAAAAGCCACATTGATTTTTGGGTCAAAGTGTTCGAAAACTTCGTCCATATTTTTTAATCCTGTAACAATTTCTGGCCGTACAGGCGTATTAGGTGTTAATTTCTGAGCGATTAAAGTTTTATTTTGAGGGATTTCAAGGATACTTTCCTGACCTTCTTGTCTGACTTCGTTACCCCCAATTCCATAACTGTTTGAAAATGAATTCGCCATGCTGTCTAGTATTAAATGTTAATGTTAGTATAGAAAAAGAGCTTTAAAAAATAGTCTTATATCTGTAGTTCAAGTTGATTATAGTGACACAACCATCTTGGTCTTTTTGCAATTCGATTTTTTTAATATTGATATTCCTGTCTCTGATTGCTTCATCTAAATCTTTTAAAGAAATCGTCTTGCCATTGCGTAGCTTGACTAGCGGCAGGTCGTCTTCACAGAAATATCTTTTTACGTTTTCAAAAGAAAGCTTGTCTTCGCTGATGCCTAAAAGTATTGCTTTAAACTTTTCTTCATTCAACCCGGCAAGTTCCGGACTGCGTTTTGGAGCATCGGGCAATTGCTTGAAATAATCGCCAACGATATCTGCTCTAGAATTGCTTCTTCTTTCTAATCTTTCAGAAACGACATCTTTTACTTCTTTTTTGGCAGGCAGTACTGTTATTTTTACCTGCTTTACATATTTTATGTCGCCATTAACGACTAACGAAACTATTTTTTCGCCTGGAATTCTATATACATAGGTAGGATTCTGGTCAATCGCATCAATTTTGATTCCGTCTCCAAATCTCCATTCCCACGATTTAGCATGCGAAGTAGAGTCTTTGAATTGCACTTTTTCTCCTTCATACACCACTTTTGGGGCATAAAATTTAGGCAATAGACTTTCATCAATCACATCATTTTTCGGAAGAATTGTGATTGTTTTTTCAATAGTACAGTTGTTATTGATTAAAAGCTTTACAGTATATTTTCCGGGTTTGGAAAAGGAATGCGCGACTTTTGAGCGGTACGAGATTTTACTTCCGTCGCCAAAATACCATCTCCACTCATACGAGTTAGGCGTATTATCTGAAAAGGTAATGAGCTCCCCTGCTTTAAAGGTTGGAGCATCAATCTTAAACTCTTTAACAGTACAAATCGCTTTGTTGTTTATTTTGAAGGCCAGTAAGCCACAAGAAATGACAAAAATTATAATGAAGAACAATATAATTTTTCCATCAAAGTGGGTTTTTATTTGATTACTCTTATTCATTTTATAATATTGGTAAATTATAAACTGCTGGGGGCGATAAATAAGCGAAATTTGTCTTATTCCAAATTTATAAAAATTTCCTTTCGTTTTTCATGTTAAAATACTTTATCAAAAAAATTATTGTTAAAGTGACAATGAATTAACATATATTTAAACCGTCAATGCTTGATTTTACTACCTTCATAATTAATGATAATATTTTGTTAAATTCGCTTTATCCAAATGTTAATTGTGAGTTTTGTGGGTAAAAAGTATTAATTTAACATCATAGAAAAGGATTTTAAATCCTAAATGTATAAATTAGTTCCCAAAATTTTTAGGTTTAAATAATCAGCTTCCCCCTTCAAAAGCACAAAAGATTATTTAGCTATTTTAGTAAAGTTTCTGAACTAAACCGCCGTTAATTATGTTTAAAAAGATTGTTTTTTTAAGCCTTATGCCTATATGTTTTGTTTCTTGTCTGCCTAAAAAAGACTTTGCTATCACCGATGATTTTGTGGCTTCGCAAGCTGGAAGCACAAAAAAAGGAGCTGGCAACAAACACACTTACAATACTGTTTTGAGCGATGAGGACAAAAAATATTTCGCAAAAAAATTAGAAGTCAGCGAAACAGAAATATTAAATGAGAAACTATATAATTTTATAAAAAGCTGGGAAGGCACAAAATATGTTTATGGGGGAGAAACGCGAAACGGAATCGATTGCTCAGCCTTAATGCAAGAGCTTTATACGTATGTGTATAAAAAAGACCTTCCGAGAACCGCTTCAGAAATGAGCATGGACAATAGGATTGAATTGTTTAAGTCTAACGAAAAATTGCGCGAAGGAGATCTGGTTTTCTTCAGAATTACTGAAGAAAAAATAATCTCTCATGTTGGAATTTATCTTAAAAACAACAAGTTTTTTGCGGCAAATCAAGTTGGAGGAGTTGAAATCTCAAGCTTAAAAAAAGCTTTTTGGAAAAAAAATTTCGTAGCCGCCGGCAGATTTAAACAATAATTGGGGTATGATAAAAAATCGCTTTTTTGTTGAAAATTACAGAAACTTGACGCCTTTTGACTTAAGGGTCGAGCTGTTATTTGATACGCTTTTAAAAAACAGGACCGACGACCTAGATGTGGTTCTTAAGCCGAATGGTGTTTTTTACAGGAAATTCAGCAAGGACACGATGAACATTACTACTGATGTAAATGATTCAGACATCTTGAACATCGATATCAGTCGTGATGGATTCTATGATATCTTGCCTGAAAGCATCACGCACAATTACAGAAATCGCGATCAAAGAAATGATGCTTCGCAAGAATTTAAAATCCGTAAAAAGGAAGAAAAAGAAGCTCGCCATTTCTATAATCCTTTAGAAAATGAGCTATTCCGATTCCGACACCAGATTGAACGATACGAGTCCGATTTCTTTTCAAAACTAAGCACGAACGGAATTGCCGATATCATCAGGATGATTCTAGGCGTAGAAAAAAACATTCCCGATCTCTTGACCGTAAAGATGTTTTACGCTTTGATGAAGCTCAAAGGAAATTCTGGACAGAATATTTCTGACATTACTGCAATTCTTGAAAAAATATTGGGCGAAAAGATTTCGTATACATCTAAAAACATCCAACTGGAAAACGGCCATGATGTCGTAGAAGATTCGGGAGAAATGATTATGGGAATCACGACAACCTTGCAGAGCAATCAGGAAATTTTTCTAAAGAAATATAATTTCACTATTGGACCTTTGACGAATCCCGACAACCTCCCTAATTATTTCAACGATCAAGTTCTAGAAAATTTTTTAACCACGTTCTTTAACCTTTTTCTTCCGTTTCAAGTACAATATTCTTTTGAAATCCAATTAAATTCAGAAGACGAGCTATTTGCAATGGATGACACAATTTATAAATCAAGACTAGGAATATCAACAGTAATATGAGAAAATATCTAAATCAAATTGGCGGGGGCGAAACGCTTGTCTATATCTTTTTAGCCATTGCAATAGCGATGATTATCAGCATGTTTATTGGCATGAAAACGCCAAAATTCAGACAAGAGAAAAAAAGCTTCTTCATCTATATTATTTGCCAAGGATTAATGCTGTTGATTTTCGGCGCGATTTTATTCAATTTAAAAGACACGACAGTTAATATCCGATTCATCTCATTTCAAGTATACCTGCTCATTGCCGGAGCCGTACATTTAACTTTTTTCTATTTGTATTTCAAGCAATTTGAAGCCAAAGAACTCTATAAAGAAATCTTCATAGCCATTGTTTCTGGAATTTTCTTGGAAGCCTTTGTAATCATGCTTATCGGACATTTCCAAGAGTTAGTTTATATGTACTATTATCTTGGGACGATGTTGTTCTTTTTGGTTCCAACATTTTGTTTTACGCTTTTCAAAACCGCTATTTCGATTCCGGCAAAGCTTCACAAAAGATGGTTCTATCCCGTAAATACGAAATATCCTGCGCCGCAAATTTCTGAAATGCGAAATATAATTATCGTAAATTTAGTATTCACGAAAAAAGCAAATGATTCAACAATCATAAATTTCAAAGTAAAAGCGCCACGTGCTTTCGACTTTGGAAAACTGTTTTATTATTTCATAAACGATTACAACGAGAAGAATCCTAACAGCCAAGTCCGTTATCTGGACGACAAAAACCAGCCGTATGGATGGTATTTCTACACCAAGCCAAAATGGTTCAGCTCATCCGATTACATCGATCCTGATTTAGCAATAGACACCAATAACATCAAAGACGGAGCAACGATAATTTGTCAACGAATATAATTTTTTAATTATGGCTGAAAATATAAAACACTTTCCAGTAAACTGGATTGATGGAATGAAAATAAACAAAAATCACTTCATCACCTTGCAGGACAATATTGAAGATTTGGTTCGCGATGCGCGAAATTTAGGCGTAAACGAACTGAATTATGGCTTGATGTCTACTAACCTGACACGGCCTTTCCAATATTCAATCTCTATAGATGCGCATAATGAACTGAGCGTAAGCATCAAGCTTATCAAAGCGGTAACACCTGGCGGCGGAAGAATTGAAATCACCGATTATACAGGCGAGTTCAATGAGAAAATCGAATTGAAAGATTTTGACCTAAAAGAAAACAATTACTTTCTTTTGCTGAATGTTGATCCGTTTCAAAGAATACCGACCGGCGAGCAGAACATGGAGGAAGTACCGCCACGTTTTCCGAATGCGATGTCGCGCTATTTCCTGACAAGCGTTATCGAAAGCGAAGTAAACCAAAATAATATCGGCGCTTTGCAATTTCCGCTGGCGAAATTCAAAACTTCGGCCAACAGTTATGAAATCTTGACGGATTATATTCCGCCTAGCTTGACGGTCAACAGCCATCCGACATTGATTACCTTGTTTGAAAATTACGAATCGTTCTTCAAACAGATGGAGTTCAATGCCGTTCAGATTTCTCAAAAAATCAGATTCAGGAACAGTACCGAAGACGAAAACTTAATCGCGAACATGGTTTTTGAAGCTTGTGAAAAAATCCTGAGCTACGTAGCGCAGAATATCACCAGAAGCAAATGGGAAAACTTCTCCATGAAACCGATGGAAGTTCTAGAAAATACCGTAAGCTTGGCACGAATCATCAAGAATAGCTTTGACTCTTTTTCTGGAGATGGAAAAGAAATGCTTTTCAACTATTTTTCAGAATGGACAGAAATTTCCAGCGGGGATTATGAAAGGCTTTTTTCAGAAACCATCAACACCAAATACAAAGCGTATGATATTGAGCCAACCGTACACCAAGTCAATAATTTTATTTCAAAAATAGATTACCTGTTCAATATCTTAAACCAGCTAGATTATATCGGCAAAAAACGCGATGCCGGAATTTTTGTTAATGAAAATATCGTCAGAAACGAAAGAGTTAGCTTTTTCGGCAACGACGACAAAGACAACAATCCGCCAAACTCAGCGCCAACTTTTTTAGCAGAATAAACCAACCCAAAAATCTACACCAACAATGGATATCTTAAATAGAAAAGAACGAGCTTCCGCATTCCTACTGTTCCTGCTGATGTTTATCATCACGACCGGAGTATTGTTTTTTGCGATATTTTTTAACTACAAATTGCCTCTAAAAGAAAATGAGGTCTTAAAAAGCGAAAACGACCGAATCCTGACCGAGTTTAACTTCCAAAAACAATTTTCCGACAAGATCGAGCATATCGGAGTATTGATTGATTCGCTGGACAAAGCTCCTGAAAGCTTTCAGTTTATCGAGCAGAACATCAGCTTTGAGCTGGTAGACCTAAAGGAAAAAATTCCTGCTGATTCTGACCAAAGCTTGAAGCTATACGACAATGTAATCATAACCATCAATGATTTGGTAAAAACCAAAAAGTTGCTGCTGCAAGTCAACGATTCTAAAAAAGAAATCGATTTGCTGAACAAACAGCTGAAAGAATACGAAGAAGAAAACAAGGAATTACTCCGTGATCTGCGATTGACACAACAATTGA
This sequence comes from Flavobacterium endophyticum, assembly GCF_003634455.1. GTDB lineage: Bacteria > Bacteroidota > Bacteroidia > Flavobacteriales > Flavobacteriaceae > Flavobacterium > Flavobacterium endophyticum. The sequence continues at coordinate 1,111,588 of NZ_RBLC01000001.1, forward strand.
GAAGAACTAACTAAATTCGAGAATTATGATCACAGAAGACATCTTGCAGGCAATCCACATTGCAAAGCAATACGCTAAAGACAATTTCAATCAAAAATATTCTCCGGCACATTTGCTAAAGGCGCTTTTGAATCCTCAGTTCAACTTTATGAGAGAGCTTGATTCTAAAGGAATTGATGTTTTCTATCTTGACGAATGGGCTGATATCCGAATCAGTGAATATGCAAAAGCTTCAAAGCCAAGCGATGATCCGGCTCCAGACAGTGGCATGAATGCCATCCTTGCCGAAGCAGAAGAAATTGCAAAAAAATCAGGCGATGAAATCAGTTTTGTGCCTATTCTAAAAGCATTGGTGACTCCAGGCGTTGGCTTTTCGCACGACCAGCTAAAATCCTTGCCGTTGACTCCAACTGATTTATCATCACTTTATGGTTCCGGAACCGCAAGCACGCAGTCTAATTCTGAAAAAACAAAAATCAATCCAACAGGAAATTCGTCCACATTAGACAAATATTGTACGGACAAAATAAAACATTATAAGTCGAAAGAATCAATTCCGATGATTGGCCGCGATGAAGAATTGAAAACAATTACAGAAATCCTGAACCGAAAATTGAAGCCACACGTAATCGTAATTGGCGAATCTGGTGTAGGAAAATCAACGCTTATTGAAGGTTTCTGCGGAAAAATTGCCGATAAAACTATATTGGCCGCCTTTAATAACGCCAATGTTTTTGAAATCAACATCGGTCCTTTATTTGCTGGCGCTTCCTACAAAGGAGAAGTCGAAGACCGTCTTCAGAAGATTTTCAATGAAGTAAAAAACTACGAAAAGCCGATACTTTTCATCGATGACATTCACGAATTATTCGACTCCAATCAAGGAAATGGAATCGGGAGCATTATCAAATCAGAACTTTCCAAAGGCGACATTACGTTTATCGGAGCTACAACTACAGAAAAATTCAGAAAATCGTTAGGCAAGGATGATGCACTTTCCAGAAGATTTGAAACGCTGGAAGTCCATGAACCGAATCAAGATCTGGCTTTGAGAATGATTAAGAACGTGATTTCCCATTATCAGACACATCACGATTTCAGCATAGACGAAGAAGGCTTGAAAGAATCCATTCGACTTTCAAAACGCTATCTAAAAGAAAAATCATTGCCGGATTCGGCATTGGATTTAATCGACAGGACCATGTCTTCTTTGAAAGTAGCCAAAGAAACTATTAAAAAAGAACTTCCAGAACTCAAAAAACAGCTTACGGAAATCAATGATATCATTGAAGAATTAGAGAGAGAAGAAAAAATCGTCTGGCTCCATTCCGATATCCAAAATAAGACTGGAAAGCTTTTCAGCGACAGCGAAGAAAACTTTTCATCAGTTGCAAACGAACAAAAAATCGCGCACCTAGAAGGGCTTTTGGCCAATATGGAACGATTGAATGACGAAGAAAATATTGTTTCTTCTTCTCACCTGTCGCACGTCGTATCAGGCATTACAGGAATTCCAGCAGGAAAAGTAAAATCCGACGAACGTGAACGCTTGCTTGACATAGAAAACACGTTAAAAAAGAGAGTTATCGGCCAAGACCATGCCGTAAAAGTAGTTTCAGATGCCATATTAGAATCCCGTTCAGGATTGACTAAACCTGGACAACCTATCGGCTCCTTTTTCTTCCTTGGACCAACAGGGACAGGAAAAACAGAATTGGCAAAATCGCTGGCTGATTTCCTTTTCGGAGATGAAAATGCGATCATTCGTTTGGACATGTCAGAGTTCAAAGAAGAACATTCTGCTGCACTTTTATATGGTGCGCCTCCTGGCTATGTAGGCTATGAAGAAGGCGGACTTTTGGTTAATAAAATCAGACAAAAGCCATATTCTATTGTACTTTTTGACGAAATTGAAAAAGCACATAAGTCTGTTTTTGACGTCTTTCTTCAAATTTTGGATGAGGGAAAATTGCACGACAGATTGGGCAAAGAAGGTGATTTTTCGAATTCGGTGATTCTTTTCACGTCAAATATCGGTTCTGATTTTATCGTCAAATCGTTTGAAAAAGAGATCATTCCAAAATCAAATGATCTGATTCAATTGATGACCGGGTATTTCAGGCCTGAATTTTTAGGACGTCTAACCGAAATCATTCCGTTTGCGCCAATCAGCAGAAAAAGCGTTTCGAGGATTTTTGACATTCACTTAAAGAAAGAATTGTTGCAATTACTAGAAAAATTGGACATCACGCTGCATATCGACGAAAAAGACAAAGAACAGATTGCCTTGATGGGCTTCACGCCAGAATACGGCGCACGACCAATCAAAGGAACAATCCGAAATCAGCTGAAAAGACCGCTTTCACGCATGATTATTTCCAACGAAATCAAAAAAGGCGATACGCTCAAAGTCACATTGAATGAAGAAGGAGAAATTAAATTTACGATAGAAAATGAAAGACCTATTCTACAAGATTCCAATTGATTTCAAGCGATTATCAAGCGGCGAAGATTTGAGAAAAGTCACTATCGAAGAATCTCTGGCGCAATATATTTCCCTGATCATCACAACGATTTTCGGAGAATACAAATACGATGACGAGTTTGGAACTGTTATCTGGGAAACCGATTTTAATCTTTTGGCGAATGCCAATCAGCTAAAAGACATGATCAAAGAATCTGTTCATGAAAAAGTAAAAAAATACGAAAAGCGCCTGATTGTTACCGACGTAACTTTAGGCGTAAGCGAAGACACCGTAAGCTATGAAGCCAATATCCGCGTAAAAAAACGCTTGGACATTGTAGTTTATGGCGTAATCAAAAAAACAAACCAGCCGTACTATTATAAAAGCTCCTATTTTTTAGCGCCGTTTTCATTTAAATAAAAAGCATCGATGAACCAATTATCAAAAGACCAAATTAAGGACCGATTACTCAAGCGCGCCGCCAAACAATGGGGCTATTCCGATGTGGAGCTGGAAAACGTCTTTGACCCGATCGTTAACCTGCTTTTTGATGTCTGCGCCAAAGAATTGGAGAAAATTTCCAATGAAGTTTTTTCTAGCCGAAGAAGAATTACCGAGCGTTTGGTAGACATCTTGACTCCGACAGCTTCGGCAAAAGCCACTCCGGCACGCGCCATTGTAAGAGCCTATCCTGTCGAAAATGAAGTAACTTTAAACGATTACCATCAGTTTTATTTCCAAAAAAAGGAAGCAAATCCTTATAATCCTACCGAAAATATAATCAAGAATTATTTTTTCGGCCCTACAAAACCTGTAAAATTAAATCGCAATAAGCTCAATTACGTAATACTTCCAAACGGCGTACAACAGGTCGTAAAGGAGCAATTCAGGGAAACTGTAAGCAGTAATAATTATATAAAGCCTGCTCCTCACGGAACCATCTGGCTTGGACTGAAACATCAAGGCGACGGTATAATCAAAGATCTGATGTTTTATTTTTATTTGAAAAACATTCATGACCGCAATACTTTTTTCCACTTCCTGCCAAGAGCAAAATGGTATTTGGGCGACCATCAGCTAATGACGGTCCAAGGATACAATAATGACGAAAAATATGACAACAATTATGGTGAATTAATCCAGGAAGAATTTTATCATATTGAAAGGACTCAAGAACACACGAATGATTATTACAGAAAGAATTTCATCACGATAAAAGACATCATCAATATCGGCGACAGTCATTACTCCATACCACCGGAACTCAGCAGTTTTATCCCTGCAGAAGATTTGAAAGTTATGGCCGATGAAAAGCTGATCTGGATTCGTGTCGAGTTTCCTAACGTAATCGGAAAAGACATACTTTCTGAAGTTTTTTGTGCCAATAACTGCTTTCCGGTCATCAATAAAAAACTAAATGAAGTTCAAGGAAACATCAAAAGCCTGCTGAACATTTATCCTTTACATCTGAATGAGGAGTTTTTTCTAGAACTTTTTTCAGTGGCAGACGACAAGAACAAGGAATTCGATGTAATCAAAAACGATGACGAAAAAGGCGACAATGATTATGCGTATCTCAGATTTGGCGGAATAGCTCGTTTTGACGAAAGAAATGCAACTGAAGAAATCAACTATTTAATTGATTTGATTCGCGATGAAGCGGCAGCTTTTTCTAGGCTTGGCCATGATTTTACGGATAATAACCTGAAAGAGATCAATCAAATCATTTCGCGTTTTAGGAATAAGATGTCGCAGGTTGGCATGCAGAATATCAACAATCCTTACTTAATCCTGAATACAGCGAGCAATACGAACAAAGGCACCTTATTTGCCAAATATTGGACGACAAACGGAGAAAGTGCTAATAAAATCAATACGTTTTCAAGATTGGTTTCGCATAAAGGTTCTGATTTTGAAAGAGACAACATTATGTTCTTATCCACTACTCAAGGCGGAAAAGACGAACTTTCGAATTCGGAGAAAATCTATGCGTACCGAGAAAATCTGGTTTCCAATCAAAGAGTCGTAACGCGTCAAGATATCATCATTCTTTGCAAGAATCATTTTGGCGATGCCATTACTAGAGTCGATGTAAAAAACGGCATACAGACGAGCTTAGACAGCAACGTGGGCTACACGCCTACCATCGACATATATCTTGAACGAAAAGACAAGGAATATTATAATGAAGAAGAATGGTATTTCTTGAGCGAAGATTTAAAGTTGATGATTGAAAACCGAGCAATAAACATAGTTCCTTTCAGGATTATCTATTCTTAGACCAATAAGAATTTCGTGAAATTTATTTCATCTTGTCGTTTTTTTGTTATTTTTATAAAAAACTAAATTATAACCTTATGAAAAAACTAATTTTTACGGTAGCGATAGGCAGTATGTTACTCGCTACATCCTGCAAAAAAGAAGAAACTGTTACAACTACAGATGGTGATGGCAATACAACCGTAACAACAACGACAACCAAAAGCAATCTGGATCTCGAATTGAGTGAAAAAGCAAAAGCGAATCTGGATGAAGCCGAAAAGAAATTAGCCGAAGCAAAAGCAAAAGGCGATAAAGAAGCCGAAAGAATAGCTCAAGCGGCTGTAGACAAAGCGAAAAGTGCTTGGGAAGCTACAAAAGACGGCATAAAAGAAACTTCTGAAGATATTAAAGAAGGAGCAAAAAAAGCCAAAGAAGATATGAAGGAAGGCTATAACAATACTTTAGAGAAAGCTAAAGTCGAATAAAAAAGAACAACAAAACAAAAAGCCCATTCTTTCGAATGGGCTTTTTAATATCAAAAATCTTGTTCTTATGCTTCAAATGGAACAACAGAAACGAAAGATTTGTTATCTGATTTCTTTTGGAACTTAACAACTCCATCAACTTTTGCATGTAAAGTATGATCTTTACCCATGTAAACGTTTTCTCCTGGATTGTGTTTAGAACCTCTTTGTCTAACGATGATGTTCCCAGCGATTGCAGCTTGACCACCATAAATCTTAACACCTAAACGTTTCGATTCTGATTCTCTACCATTCTTGGAACTACCGACACCTTTCTTATGAGCCATGACGTATTAGTTTTAAATGTTAATTATTCTTGAGTTTCTTCTTTTTTAGCCTTAGCAACTTTTTTCTTTGGAGCTTCTACTGTTTCTTCAGTTGCAGGAGCAGCTTCTTTTTTAGCAGCAGCTTTTTTTGCACCTGGAGCAGTAATTCCAGAGATTTGGATTTGAGTCAAATACTGACGGTGTCCGTTTCTCTTTTTGTAACCTTTTCTTCTTTTCTTTTTGAAAACGATTACTTTATCTCCTTTTAAGTGTTGTAACACTTTGGCTTCTACAGAAGCACCTTCTACAGCCGGGGCGCCTAAAGTGATTGTTCCGTTATCATCCAACAAAAGAACTTTTGCAAAAGAAATTGCATCTCCTTCTTTGTCAGCCAAACGGTGAACATAAACCTTTAAGTCTTTGCTTACTTTAAATTGTTGCCCTGCTATCTCTACGATTGCGTACATAACAATGATGTTTAGTTAATTTTTAAGGATGCAAATATACAATTAAATATTAATCCTGCAATTCTCACGGAGAAAAAAATTTCAACCTTCAAAAAGACAGCCTTTTAGCCTCAAAAGAAGCGCTTTTGAAGGATAATCCTGAAAAGTATGGATTTAGTCCCATTAAAAAGTTATCTTTTCTTAAAAAAATCTTGAAAAAAAGTTACATTTGGCGTAACAAAACACACATTTGACATACAAATGTCAAAATCAATAACAAATTATTAATCGTTATGAAAAAATCATTAATGGCTTTGGGTTCAGTTCTCATGCTCGGAAGTGTCGCTTCAGCTCAAAAAGTAGCTTTTGAAGAATATACACTAGAAAATGGTCTTCATGTTATCTTGCATCAAGACAAATCAGCTCCAGTTGTAATTACGTCTGTAATGTATCACGTGGGTGCAAAAGATGAAAACCCTGAAAGAACTGGTTTTGCTCACTTTTTTGAACACCTTTTATTTGAAGGAACAAAAAATATCGGTCGTGGAGAATGGTTCAAAATCGTTTCAGGAAACGGTGGTACCAATAACGCAAATACTTCTGACGACAGAACGTACTACTATGAAATTTTCCCTTCAAACAGCCTTGAACTAGGATTGTGGATGGAATCTGAAAGATTAATGCACCCTGTAATCAACCAGATTGGTGTTGACACTCAGAATGAAGTTGTTAAGGAAGAAAAAAGACTTCGTGTTGACAATCAGCCATACGGAAATCTTTTTACAGCTGTAAAACAAAACATGTTCAAGAAACACCCTTACCGTTGGGCTCCAATCGGTTCTATGGAACACCTTGATGCAGCTACTTTAGAAGAATTCCAAGCGTTCAACAAAAAATTCTACGTTCCTAATAACGCAGTTCTTGTCGTGGCAGGTGATATTGATTATGCTCAAACAATTAAATGGGTAAAACAATATTTCGGTTCAATTCCAAAAGGAAAAACTGATCTTACAAAACAAACTTTTACGGAAGACCCGATCACTCAACCTATCAAAGCAACTTACGAAGACCCGAACATTCAGCTTCCGATGTTAGTAACTGCTTACAGAACGCCATCAATGAAAACTCGTGATGCGAAAGTTTTGGATATGATTTCTTCTATCTTGAGCGATGGAAAAAGCTCTAGATTGTACAAAAAAATCGTTGACCAAAAGAAAATGGCTCTAGAAATTGGCGCATTCAACTACAGCCAAGAAGACTACGGCGTTTACTTCATCTACGGTTTGCCAATGGGAGATGCTACGCTTGAAAGTCTTACTAAAGAAATTGATGAGGAAGTTACAAAACTTCAGACTGAATTGATTTCTGAGAAAGATTTCCAAAAACTGCAAAACAAATTTGAGAATCAATATGTAAACAGCAACTCTTCTGTTGAAGGAATTGCCGAAAATCTAGCTACATACTATTTGCTTTATGGCGACATCAACTTGATCAACACAGAGAACGAAATCTACCGTTCTATCACTCGTGAAGAAATCAGAGACGTTGCAAAAAAATACTTGAACCCAAACCAAAGATTGATTTTGGATTACGTACCAGCAAAAGACAAAGCTCAAAACTAAGATATACATCATGAAAAAAACAATATTCATTTTATCAAGCTTGTTTTTAACAGTAATTATGCAAGCACAAGACAGACCACAGCCAAAACCAGGTCCAGCTCCAGTTATCAATATCGGGAAACCTGAGACTTTTGAATTGAAAAACGGATTGAAAGTAATGGTTGTCGAAAACAACAAGCTTCCAAGAGTTTCTTATAACCTGACATTAGACAATGCTCCTTATGCAGAAGGCGACAAAAAAGGAGTTGCTGACATTACAAGCGCATTGATCGGAAGCGGTACTAAAAAAATGTCTAAAGACGTTTTCAACGAAGAAGTTGACTTTTTAGGAGCGAACATCGGATTCAACTCTAACGGAGCTTATGCTTCTGGGCTTTCTAAATATTCTGACAGAATCCTTGAATTGATGGCCGACGGAGCCCTAAACTCTGTTTTCACTCAAGAAGAATTCGACAAAGAAAAAGCAAAACTTATTGAAGGTCTTAAAACGCAAGAGAAAAGTGTTCAAGCTGTAGCTTCAAGAGTTGAGGACGTTTTGGTATACGGAAAAAACCATCCAAACGGAGAATACCTTACAGAAGAAGTAATCAACAAAGTAACTTTAAATGATGCCATCTTAAACTACAATACCTATTACGTGCCTGCAAATGCATACCTAGTTGTTATTGGAGATGTAAAATTCAAAGACGTTAAGAAAGCAGTTGAGAAATATTTCGGTTCATGGAAAAAAGCAAGCGCTCCTGCAGTGACTTACTCAGATCCAAAAGACGTTCAATACACTCAAATCAACTTTGTAGACATGCCTAATGCAGTTCAATCAGAAATTGCTTTGGTAAATGTTTCTAACCTTAAAATGACTGATAAAGATTATTTCGCAGTTCTTTTGGCAAACCAAGTTATCGGAGGAGATTTCAACAGCTACCTTAACATGAACTTGAGAGAGGCTCACGGATGGACTTACGGCGCTCGCTCTAGCATCCGCGGTGACAAATATGTTGGAAAATTCAAATCGAATACTCAAGTTAGAAATGCTGTAACAGACAGTGCCGTAGTTGAATTCTTCAAAGAATTGAAAAGAATCAGAACGGAGAAAGTAGCTCCAGATATGTTGAAAAACGTAAAAGCGGGTTATGTTGGAAATTTTGTAATGCAAATCCAAAAACCTGGAACTGTAGCACGTTATGCTTTATTGACTAAAACACAAGGTCTTCCAGCTGATTTCTACGAAAACTATATCAAAAACATCAATGCTGTAACTGCAGATGATATCATGAGAGTAGCAAATAAATACTTCCTTGCCGACAACACAAGAGTTGTAATTACAGGAAAAGGAAGCGAAGTATTGCCAGGTCTTGAAAAATTAGGAATCCCAATGTTCTATTTTGATAAATTCGGAAACCCGATAGAAAAACCAGTTGCTAAAAAAGAAGTTCCTGCTGGAGTAACTGCTAAAACAGTTTTTGAAAACTATATCAAAGCTATCGGTGGTGATAAAAACGCAAAAGCGGTAAAAACTGTATTCTCTACTTTAACTGGAAATGTTCAAGGGATTGCAGTAACTATGACTAGAAAATCTTCTGCTAGCGGTAAAAAAGCTGACGAAGTTACAGGCATGGGACAAACATTAAGCAAAGAAGTTTTTGACGGAACAAAAGGATACGAGTCTGCTCAAGGTCAAAAACAAGACTACGATGCGGCTAAAATTGCTGATGCTAAATTCTACGCTGCTCCTTTCCCAGAATTGACTTTGGCTTCAAAACCAGGAATCACATTATCTGGAATCGAATCAATTGATGGAAAAGACGCTTATGCAATCAAAGACGGTAAAAAGACGCTTTTCTACGATGTAAAAACAGGATTGAAAATTGCAGAATCAAACGTTGAAGAAGCACAAGGACAGCAAATGACACAATTAGTTACATTCTCTGACTACAAAGATGTAAAAGGCGTGAAAGTTCCTTTCAAAACAGTTTTGAACGTTGGTATCGAAATCGAATTAACAGCTTCTGATGTAAAAATCAACGAAGGTGTTTCTGAAACAGATTTCAAATAATCAAACTCAAGCATAAAAAGTAAAGGCTGTCAGAAATGACAGCCTTTTTTCATTTAGCTATTTCCTAGCCGACAGATAAACTCCAATCAAGACAATAAAAGCACCCAAAGCTTGAACCAAAGTCAGGCTCTCGCCATCTAAAATTCCCCAAACGCAAGCCACTACAGGCAGCATATACGTAACTGAAGAAGCAAAAATTGGCGATGAAATGTGTATCAGCTTAAAATAAATCACATTCGCAACACAGGTCCCAAAAACAGCCAAGACTCCGACAAAAAGCATTGATGTTTTTACGTTCGGAAGATGTGCCACTTCAAAGAAATTCGAACAGCACAAAATAATAAAAGCCGGAATCAGCAGAACCGTAAAATTGCCGACTGTAATACTTAACGGATTCAGATCTGAAAGATATTTTTTAATCAAGTTTACATTAATAGCATAGCAGATTGCGCCGCAAATTGCCAAAGTAGCAAACCAATAATTCTGTCCGGGATGATTGACGGCACCGTTTAAGATCAGCAAAGCGCTTCCAAGCAAACCAATTATAACGCCGAAAACCTGCCTCCTTTGAAAACTCAGTCCAAAAACCAAGGCACCTAAAACAAGAGTCCCCAATGGTGTCAACGAATTTAAGATAGCACTGATCGAACTGTCAATCTGCGTCTGAGCGATGGAAAAAAGATAAGCTGGAAAAAATGTCCCCATCATGGCAGTCAAAGCGATATATTTCCATTGATGCTGTTTGATATTCTTTAGGCTTCTAAAGCCAACAGACAGCAAAAAAACAGCAGCAAAAATCATACGCAGCGACCCCAATTGAAAAGGCGTCAATCCAACCAAACCTCTTTTTATAAGGATAAAAGAACTTCCCCAAATCAAGGAAAGAAAAATCAAGAAAAACCATTTGGACTGGATTGCTTTCATAGCTATTATTTTGTTGCCCAAAATTCTGCTATTTTAATGAATTTCAGGTTTCTTTTTTTATTAATTTTGTAAACCTTTATAAGTCAAAGGAATTGTTAATTCAAATTTTAAACACAATACTATGAATTTCTCAAAATCATTATTAGTCCTTGCACTATCTGGAATCATGTTCGTTAGCTGCAAGAACGAGCCAAAAGCAACAGAAGCTGGAGAGCCAACAGAAACTGCAAAAGATTCAACAGCTGAAAAAACAACTGCTGCCAATCTTCAGACAGCAAGCTTCCAAATTGATGGCATGTCTTGTGCTGTAGGATGCGCAAAAACAATCGAGAAAAAACTGGCCAGCCTTGACGGAGTGCAAGAGGCTAAAGTTGACTTCGAGAAAAAAACAGCAACCGTAGCTTATGACGCGGCAAAACAGACTCCTGAAACATTAGTAGAAACAGTAGAAGCTGTTGCTGGCGGCGAAACCTATAAAGTTTCAAATGTAAAATCGTCTGGAGACAAAGCAATGCTTTACAAAGAGAAAGAAAAGGAAAAAGAGAAAAAGAAAAAAGACGACAAAAAAGCTTCTTGCCACGATGAGAAATCAAAAGATGCAAAAGCTGGCGGATGCTGCTCAGGAAAAAAATCTTGCTCAGCTGATGAGAAAAAAGCAAAAAGCGCTTAGGTCTTGGCCCATATACAAATAAAAAGAGAACCGATTTGGTTCTCTTTTTTTATTGTTTCCATCGTAAGGTTTCCATTAAGACCTGCATGTCATTCTTGACATAACTCGAAGCAGGCATTATCGAATCAAAGTTGGGCTTTGCATAAAAATATACCGAACCCGTCACAAAATGCCTAGTACTGTCAGTAGCATAAAACAGTGCATTAGTAGCCGCATTGCCTCCTACCTTATAAAACATACCATACACTTTATTCTTTTCATTTATGAAAGGCTGCTCCATAATATCATCTGCCTTAATTGTATGCTTGTAAGTCAGAGTCTGGGCATCTCTTAAATGCGCTTCGATATCATTTTTTACCGGCTTGTACGTCAGATAAATGGTAGCTTTCATTTTAGGATAGCTGATCGTAAAATTACAAGTTCCTTTATCTGAAATAACAGCATCCTCGTTCATATCAAATGTAAAAGGGCAATTATTTTCAAAATGCACGTATTCAGCCATAGGATATTCCAGCCTTAACTGGCCAGCAGGTTTTGGAACTGTATCATTTTGGCAGCTAAATACCGAAACGACAATAAATCCAGAAATTAAAAGTGCTATACTTTTCCTAAACATTATTAGTATTGAAGATCTTCTTCTTGGGAGCTTGAATCAAAATTAGCAGATTTTACATCAACTGAGGATCCTTGTTTTCCAGCATCAATATCTTTCTTTGTGGTCAAGAAAGTAAATTCAGTTACCTGAATTTCTGTGGTGTATTTTGTAATGCCTTCTTCAGTCTGCCATTGACGGGATTTTATTCTTCCTTCAACGTATATCTTGTCTCCTTTGGACAGATATTTTTCGCAGATTTCGGCGGCTTTGTTACGAACAACGAGATTATGCCATTCGGTAGAAGCAATCTTTTCATTAGTTTGCTTGTTTATGTAAATCTCATTTGTTGCAAGGGGAAATCTGCCGATGCAGTTACCGCCTTCAAAATAGTGCATTTTGACATCATCGCCTAAATGTCCTATCAAAATCACTTTATTTAACGTACCATTCATTTTTCGTGGGGAGTTAGTAGAAACCTTCAAATATAATAATTTCTATCAAATTTGGCTTATCAAAGCAAATCTTTTTCAATAAAATTGTGAATTACTATCGGAAATGGAAAAGAAATCATTGATTCATAAGATATTGCATTTTCAGCCACACCTTGAATTTTCACCCTTAAAAAACGTATATACAAATGCTGATGTGATAATTTATGTAAGATACTCTCATTATTTAACGACTTTATTGACAAGATTTCAAATTTTGAGCCATATTCCTCAGAAATCAATTTTGAAATTTCATCAAAATCTACTTCAGATTCAGTTTCGATAAGAGGAAACTCATATAAATTATGCCATATCCCTTTTTCGGTCCTTTTTCTTAAAAGATACTGCTCGTTATCGTCAGAAAAAACCAAATAATTAAAATAGCGATTTCTCACTTTGGTCTTCTTCAGTTTAACCGGAAGCTGGTTTACTTTATGCTTCTGCAAAGCCAAGCAGCCTGAATTCAAGACACATATTTCGCAGTCTGGATTTTTCGGAACACATTGCAATGCACCAAATTCCATAATCGCTTGGTTAAATAGCGCCGGCTTGTCTTTTGGAATCAATGCAGCGGCCAATTCCGTAAATTCTTTTTTCGCGCCGCTGGAAGCGATATCTGTTTCAATATCAAAATATCTTGACAAGACCCTGAAAACATTACCATCAACTACAGGAACTACTTCATTATACGAAAAAGAAGCGATAGCCGCGGCCGTATACTCTCCTACTCCTTTTAACTGTAGCAAATCCTTATAGTTATCCGGAAAAATTCCGCCCAATTCAAAAGCCACATATTTTGCGGTATTATGAAGGTTTCTGGCTCTAGAATAGTAGCCTAATCCTTGCCAAAGTTTTAACACCTGCTCTTCATCAGCATTGGCCAAATCAAAAACAGTTGGAAATGAAGCGGTAAATGATAAAAAATAAGGCAAACCTTGTGCAACACGGGTCTGCTGGAGCATAATTTCCGACAGCCAAATATGATATGGATTGACCGTGTTTCGCCAAGGCAAATCACGCTTATTTTGTAAATACCATTGGATTAACGAGTTAGAAAAATTCATCAGATAAAATTGGTTAGCAAAAGTAAAAGTTTATGTTATTAAATTTTAATCGTTTATGGTTGAAATATTGTTTTTTTAATTCATATATTTGCAACCTCAAAATTTTACACAATAAATTTAAAATAAGAAAGAAAATGACGAAAGCAGATATCGTTGCGAAAATTTCAGAAAAATTAGGTCTTGAAAAAGGAGACGTTCAAGCAACAGTTGAGTCTTTTATGGACGAAGTAAAAAACTCTTTGGAAACTGGTGATAATGTTTACTTAAGAGGTTTTGGTAGTTTCATCATCAAAACAAGAGCTGAAAAAACAGGTAGAAATATCTCAAAAAACACTACAATTAAAATTCCTGCACACAATATTCCTGCATTCAAACCAGCAAAGGTTTTTGTTGAAGGAGTTAAAACGAATACTGAAGCAAAAGTAAACTAATTTATTAATCACTAAATTTTCAAAATATGCCAAGTGGTAAAAAGAGAAAAAGACATAAGGTAGCGACTCACAAACGTAAAAAGAGAGCGAGAGCTAACCGTCACAAGAAGAAAAAGTAGTCTGACTACTTTTTTCTTTTTTAAGAATATTTACAATAGTTCATTGAAATTTGAAAATAGACTGATTAAGAGAATAGAACAAAAACAAGGGCTAAGCTTCTTAACCCTTGGTTTTTTCTTCTCAAGACTATTTTCTCCGGGTACAATACCTGTTAAATAATTGTTTAATCCATCTGTAAATAAGATTTTAGATTTTGGATTTTAGATTTTAGGTTTTTAAATCTACACTCTTCTCTCTATATTCTATTTTCTGAAAAAACAGATAAAAATTTACAGTGTGAATAAAGAACTGATCATCCGATCTGGTTCGGAAGCCGTAGATTTTGCCTTATTAAAAGATGGAAAACTAGTTGAATTGCACAAGGAAGAAGAAAAAAGCAACTTTCAGGTCGGCGATATTTTTATTGCCAAAATCAGAAAGCCCGTTGCGGGATTAAACGCTGCTTTTGTAAATGTAGGCTTCGAAAAAGATGCCTTTTTGCATTATCACGATTTAGGGCCAAATTTAGCTTCCCAATTGAAATTCATCAAACTTGTAAGCGCAGGTAAAATAAAAGATTTCTCCCTAAAAAGCTTTCCTTTTGAAAAAGAGATTGACAAAGATGGCGTTATCACTGATGTAATTAGTGCCAACCAGTCCATTTTAGTACAAGTCGTCAAAGAACCTATATCGACAAAAGGCCCAAGAATCAGCTCTGAGCTTTCTCTTGCCGGTCGATTTATTGTTCTCGTTCCTTTTTCTGATAGAGTTTCTATATCACAAAAAATAGAATCCAAAGAAGAAAAAGATCGTCTTAAACGCTTAGTACAATCAATCCGACCAAAAGGATTCGGTGTTATTGTGAGAACAGTAGCAGAAGGCAAAAAAGTAGCCGAACTAGACAAAGATTTGCAGAATCTGCTCAGCAGATGGACTGCAATGTGTAAAAAATTACCAACTGCTCATCATCCGTCAAAAATATTAGGAGAGCTCAACAGAGCTTCTTCAATTTTAAGAGACGTATTTAATGATACCTTTACCGGTATTCACATTGATGATGAAGAGTTGTACAACGAAACGAAGGATTATCTGCAAGAAATTGCACCTTCAAAACAATCAATAGTGAAGTTTTATCAATCAAAAGACACGCCTATCTTCGAAAAATATAACATAGAGAGACAGATCAAGACTTCCTTCGGAAAAACAGTATCGATGAGCAAAGGAGCTTATTTGATTATTGAGCATACTGAAGCATTGCACGTCATCGACGTCAATAGCGGAAACCGTTCAAACAAAGCTTCAAATCAAGAAGATACTGCCTTGGAAGTAAACCTCATCGCCGCTGCAGAAGTGGCAAGACAACTCCGCCTGAGAGATATGGGCGGCATCATTGTTGTCGATTTTATTGATATGTCCAATCCAGAAAACCGTAAAGTCCTTTACGATTTCTTGAGAGAAGAAATGAGCGATGATAAAGCCAAACACAAAATCTTGCCACCAAGCAAATTTGGATTGATCCAGATTACGCGGCAAAGAGTACGACCTGAAGTAAACATCAAGACCAGAGAAGAAGATCCCAACAATGAAAATGGGGAAATTGAAGCTCCGATTCTGATTGTCGATAAGATTTCTTCAGATGTTGAACGACTATTGAAAGCCCATAAAAAAGTAGTGCTTAATGCACATCCTTTTGTGGCAGCATACCTTACTAAAGGTTTTCCATCATTACGTTCAAAATGGTTTTTTGAACATAAAAAATGGGTGAAAATAATACCTCGTGACGCTTACACGTTTTTAGAATACCATTTCTATGACAAACATGGAAATGAAATTAGAGATTAAATAAAAAACCGCCTTTCGTGAGATTGGCGGTTTTTTTGTTTCTTTTAAGTAGATTATTCTTTTACAATCTCGATTCTTCTGCTGATTTCATTGCCTGATTCATCTGTCACTGTAATATAATATTTTCCTGTTTTTGCTTCTACAGACATCTCGTGAAACGTTTGCGTGGTTCCTAAAAACGTATCATTCAGATACCAGAATAGTTTTGCTCTTTCGTCGGAATGGGCCACTTTCAATACAAACGGTTGTATTTCTCCATTAAAGTTTTTGGTCAGATAGACCTTTCCGTTTTCCTTCGGATAAATAAAATCCATCGAATAAGATGATACTCCTAAGCAATCTGCTCGAAACGGTGGTAATGAAACATAATCGATATGTTTGGTCTTGTAATACAGTTCCATTACGGGAGGCAAAACAAACCAAGGCTTCGTCACCATTTTGTCTACATCCTCGCAATTGCTATTCACCTGAAACTGTTGCGAAGCATCCAAATGTATCATTTTATGATACGGACAAACGGTAGTCTGCTTGCTTTTTAGCGGAATCGATTGTTTGATTTTTGGACAGTTTTCTCCACCTATATGGCCGCTCAATTGGCAGACTTCGGCTTCTTCCAAATCATCATACGGAGTTGCGAACCATTTTTTTCGTGGTAATAGATTAAATACGTCAAACAAAATAGGCGCCGCACTTCCAACACCTGTTAAAGAAGGTCTTCCTTCTCCAGAAGCATTTCCAACCCACACGCCTACGACATATCTCGAATTAGTGCCGATGGCCCAGCCGTCACGATTTCCGAAACTTGTACCTGTTTTCCATGCGATTTCTAGCGAAGAATCGTAGAACTTCCAAGCTTCGTCTCCTTCTGGTCTATTGACTTCTTTCATGGCATTATAAGTCAGCCAAATCGATCCTGCTCCTAAATTTTTCTTGTCATACGATTCTTTTCCGAAATCCATTTCCTTACCAAGCGTCCAATTCAATTCTGTAAATTCATTGGTACGATATTTTGCAGAATGTGTCGTAAAATAATTCATTGTAGAAGTCAGTCCTGCGTAGGTTTTTGTCAAATCCCAAAGATTGCTTTCTGCTCCGCCGAGAATCAGCGAAAGCCCGTAATGGTTCGGGTGTTTGTTAATATCCCGCAATTTAAACTGCTGCAATTGGTCATAAAATCGATAAACGCCATGGTCTCTCAGCATCAAAACCGACGGAATATTCAGCGATCGCGACAAGGCGCGATGGGCTGGAACAGCTCCGTCATACGTCAAGTCGAAATTTTTTGGGCTATAACCCGCAATCTGCGTCGGAATATCCGGAACCAATGTATTCGGCAATATTTCGCCAGCATCGAGCATAGAAGCGTATAAAAACGGCTTTAAGATGCTTCCCGTACTTCTTGGCGCCGTTATAATATCGACATCTTTTTGATGGTCTTTATCTGTCGGCGAATTCCCAACATAGCTGATAATATTTCTTGTTTCTACATCTACAATAATAATCGCAAGATTGTAAATTTCTGACTGTCGGTATTGATTGTAATATTGTCCTGCGATTTGATTCACCCTATTTTGCAATGCAAATTTGACCGTTGTCTTGATTCGTTGTCCTTCTTCCTTCTTGGCAACATTCTGCAGCAAATGCGGTGCAATTTGTGGCAAATCATAGGGTTTTTGTGGCAAGTCTTCCAATATAGAAAGCTCATAGGTCGTCTTATCAATTACTTTTTCCTCATATAGTTTTTTGAGCAGCCCATTGCGCTTATTCAAAAGCCGTTGCTGATTTTTACCAGGATAAATCAAACTTGGAGCATTTGGAAGTACCGCCAAAGTTGCGGTTTCAGCCCAAGATAATTGGTGTGGCTGTACGCCAAAATAACGCCAAGAAGCCATTTCTAAACCCACGACATTACCACCATAAGGAGCATGCGCGGCATACAATTCAATGATTTTTTCTTTAGAATAGCGAAATTCCAAACGCGTCGCCAAAACCAATTCGATGAGTTTTTCAAAATAGCTTCGTTTTTTTCCGTCTCTGGAAAGTCGGATGACTTGTTGTGTCAGCGTACTTCCACCACGGACTACTTTTCCTGCTTCGTGATTTTGCTTTACGGCTTTTACCATCGCGACAGGATTGAATCCGGGATGCTGGTAAAAATGTTCGTCTTCAAAATAGACAATACATTTTTTGAATTTTTCAGGTATGGAATCTTGGGCTGGAAATCGCCATTGTCCGTCACGAGCTATTTTAGCACCTAAGAGCTCGCCTTCTTCGCTTTCGATAACCGTTGAATAAGGTTGCTCGAAAAGCGTTCTTGGCAGGCAGAAATAATAGGCCATTAAAAGCAATCCGAAAAAAATGGATTTTTTCGGATTGCGTTTTATTTTATCAATAATGCGTTTCAGAAACGCTTTTATTTTACTCTTCAATTCTTACTTCATTATATAATTTCCCTTCTAAAAATCATTTTATTGAGCGGAAATTTATTTCACGACATTGACCCATTGCCCTCTCGTTCTTGCATAATAAGAGTTGTCATACATGGCTTCGCATTGTACGCCTGGAAGATAATATTTCCCGAGATATGAGGCATTCAGAAGAATCTTGAACGTTTTGGTTTCATTCGATTTCAACGTAAAATAGAAATTCGTACGGTCATCGCGAATGTCTGTATAATCCACCTTGTTGTCGGCAAAACTTCCATAATCGGTGAAACGCGTATTGACGATTTCCCAGCCTGACGGAATAATCTGCGTCAATGCAACATTCTCGACAGATTCGCCTTTGGTATTGGAAACCGTGACTTCAGCAACAAATTCAGTGCCTTGCGCCAAAGAAGCTACGTTAATTGCATTTCCTTTTCTATCGCGGAAAACAATATCGGTAGCAAGACCTCTTTGTTCGGTTTGTTCCTGTCCGATTGGAAGAATACCACTGGTAATCACTTTTACATAAAGCGTCGTGTTCTTGTTATTCTTAACCGTTACGGAATTTCCGCTGCCTGAAACCTGTAATGTTCTGTCGGCAAATGTTTTTGCGGTCTTAATAGCTTGTGATTTGCCTTTGCTTGTGAAGCTTACGTCAATACCTTTCGTTCCATTTTGCTGTGCGAATTTCGACATAGCATACAAGCAATAGGCCGTAGTCTGTGTTGACATCCATTGGTTTGATGACATTTGTTTTGCCAATTTGTTCGCCATCGTAAATGCTTCGCCTTTTCGTCCAAGTAACAATAATGTTTCTAATGCCATCGCGCGGTTTCTTTCGCTCGAGCCATAATAATAGTAATAACCGTATTGTGTTTCTTCGTCTATGCTGCTTTGGCTTAGCAATGTCATTCCAACATTTTTCTGTCCAGCCAATGCATAAGTAGCTGCCAGCCTTAATTTGGTTTCATTTGAAATTCCAGACGTTTCTCTCAATCGGTTCATCGAAGACAAATCTGGAGAACCTGCCAATGCCAAGGCATACAATCGATACGACTGTGGGAAATCATTGTGATACCCTTCGTTATAACGCCATTGTTTGGCTGTTTTCGACTGATAGGCAATCCATTGTTTTTTTAGATTTGCCGGAAGTGCATAGCCTTTTCTTTCGGCTTCAATCAAAAAGTGTCCCACATAAGTCGTGCTCCAATCGTCTGGCGTTTGGTTTCCTTGCCAATACGCAAAGCCTCCATTTGCCAACTGAAATTGTGCTAATTTTTGAATTCCTGCTGTTATATTCTTTTGGATTTTGGCTTTACGTGTGGCATCAACATCGGCAATATCGGCCAAATACAATTGTGGAAAAACGCTAGACGTTGTCTGTTCCAGACATCCGTGCGGATATTGAATCAAATAATCCAGACGCTTGTTGAAATCCATAGATGGGAATGCGGAAACTTCAAGCTTAGCTGTATTTGTTCCTGCAACTCCAAAAGCACTCCAATTGATCGTACCTGAGCTATTCGGTTCCAATACCAATTCTTTATAGTCTTGCGTTACCGGATTTGGGTTCAAGATATCCAATTCGACATCAAAACTTGCTTTTTCTTTTCCAGAAGTGGCAACAACAGTTACTTTTCCGATACCCGTCAGATCTCCTACTTCCAAATCAAAGTAGGCTATTTTTTCATCAGGCTGCGCAAAAGACATCGCTTGTTTTGAAGCTCCGATTACACGAAAACCGTTATTCGTTTTCAACTGCAAGGAAACATTTTTGACATGTTTTTCCATCGCAAATACCGTCACCGGCAAGGTTACTTTTTCTCCTGGAGAAACCTTTCTTGGCAATGATGCCAAAATCATCAAAGGATTTCTGACTGGAGTTGCTTTCTCAACGCTACCATAAGCGCTGGTTTTGGCATCACCAGCTACTACCATCGTCCTAACAGATCCGACATATTTTGGAAGGGTAATTTCATGGGCTTTTGTCTGTCCTTTAGCTAACGCAAATGGTCCGAGGTAAATCACGACTGGCTTAAATCGGTTGGCTTTTTTAGCTGCTCCACCGCCTAAATCTTCATCACCACCAATACTAAAAATCTGGTTTACTTTACCACCGTAGGCTCCAATTATATCATCATAAATATCCCACGTTTTTACGCCCAAGGCTTCGCGAGAATAGAAACTATTCCACGCATTCGGCGTCTTGAATCGCGTCAGATCTAGCAAGCCTTCATCGACAATCGCAATCGTATAGGTCATGGCCTTGCCGTTTTTCTCGCTTACTTTTATTGTTGTTTTCTGTTCTGGTTTTAGAACATTCGGCATGGCTATCAGCGGTTCTAGAACCGTATTTTTATCGACTACTTCTATCGGAATAATTCCGTACAAGCGAATCGGCGAATCATTTTTGGTTGAGGCATGTGGTTGCAATAATGTGATGTGAATGTATACATTCGGAGCCATTTTAGCGGTAATCGGAATTTCCACCTGCGTTTCTCCTTTTTTAGTTTCTGCCCATAACGTTTCAACTACTTGCGAACCATTTTCAAGAGAAATCAAAGCACGGCCGCCTTCGCTTGACGGAAAGGAAACGGTTGCTTTTTCACCTACATTGTATTTTTCCTTATTCGAAGAAAAAACAAGCATTTTTGCCTCAGCCCCAGTTGAATTTCTTGTTTTTCCAGACCAGATTGGCCAGTCTATCATTACTGTTTCTCCAGCAGAATGTCCGCCGTTCGGATCTGTTACCCTAACGAGATAACGTCCCCATTCGTCTTCGTCTGTCTTGAATTGAAAACGGGCTTTTCCTAAACCGTCGGTATTTACTACTTGAGAATAAAAAGGCGTGTTGGTTGTCGAACTGCTGTAGTTTGACAAATCATCAGTAGCATCCCACCACCAGCGCCATTCTACTTTATAGACTCTTACTTCTAAATTTCTGACCGATTTCGGCCTTCCGTTTTCATCTACCGTAACCACATC
Source organism: Flavobacterium endophyticum (assembly GCF_003634455.1). Classification (GTDB taxonomy): domain Bacteria; phylum Bacteroidota; class Bacteroidia; order Flavobacteriales; family Flavobacteriaceae; genus Flavobacterium; species Flavobacterium endophyticum. The sequence goes on from NZ_RBLC01000001.1 coordinate 1,132,750, forward strand.
AAAAGCATTGCTTTTTCCTGTTTCCAGCATGCCATATTTGTTTGGTTCTGGAGCTTTTACTCCAACATAGGTTTGAAACGGAGAATACGTCGCTGTAATTACATCGGTACTAAAATCCCCTCCGTTTTCATAGACTTTTGTGATGAAAGCAGCTTTCAACATTCCCGGTGCTTGTGATTGCAATCTTGGCTGGATGCTTACGTTGGCTTTTCCTGTTTCATCAATTTTTCCAGAATAGATATTTACTTCTTCTGTAGAAAATTTACGGGAAGGGTCGTCAAAAATATACTTGCTGTAGTTTTTGAATGTTGTTGGTTGTTGCGTAAATTTCGCCTGCATTTCTAATTTCAAGTCTTTTGCAATGGCACCGTGCAACCAGGCTACATCTACCCTAGCATCATTTTTATGAAAAGCTGAGAGTACTTTCCCTTCAAAACCATTTTTGATTCTCAATCGGTTTGGCTTGATGGTTTCAATCTTTACAGATTTATAGAAACGAGCACCTCCAACAGAAATAACTGCTTCATAATTGCCTGTCGGTGCATTTGGCTGCGTCTTGAAAGCAAATTTATAGTGGTTCTTATCCGAATATTTTTGGACTTTTTGATATACTACTTTTCCATTCGGATCGGACAATTTCAGCTTGATCGGATGCGTATTTGGTAATCGGCTAGAATTATCATTCAGGAGGAACGATAAATAGATCGTATCACCCGGACGCCAAACGCCGCGTTCTCCATAAATAAAACCTTTCAGTCCTTTTTGAAGTGCTTCGCCATCGACATTAAAATTGCTGACCGACTGTGAATTTCCATCGTCTAGCTTGACATAGGTTGTATTTTTATCTTTTTTGATAATGGCAAAAAAGGCTTTTTTATCGATACTGAAGTTGACAACACCTTCACCATTCGTACTGTAAGAAGCTAATTTTTGCTTCTGGTAATTGTATAAGTCTACCGTTGCTCCTGAAACCGGCTCTGTCGTTACAATATTATTCACTGCAAAGAAATAGGAACCGTTTTCGCCTCGTTTTACGATGACACCCAAATCGGTAGCCAATATGTTTGTAGCTACTTTATTGTTAGAATAGTAGGACTTATGGCACGGATTTTCTCTTTCGTTCCAGTCATAATCATAGTCATAATAGTCATAATCATAAGAATCATACGTAGAAAAATCTTCTGGTTCTTGGTCTTCTTCTTCCGCTGGTTCTTCTTCCGTAGGAGTATCGCAAGTATATAGAGAATAGGCTTTTTTGATGGAAAACTCTACGCGATAAATAGCACCCTGCTCTGGCTTGATTAACGTAGACAAGTCCAAAGAATAGGTATTCCATTTTTTATAATTGGCTAGTTTGTTGGTCGTTAATTCCAATGTTTTTTTAGCGACTGGAAGAGCTACTTTTCTTAAATCGTAATTGCCATTCAATTCGTTGTCTTGCAAGAACTGAAGTACGTTATTTTCAAAAATGCGGAATACTTTTACATCTACTTTTTTCAAGTTCGCGGCTTCAAAATTTACTTTTAAGTTATTGGAACTTGGCAGAATCGTACCGCTTTTTACGAATCGCACTTCTGGCTTGATTTGTTCAAAGGTGATTTTTGCGGCATAACTTTTCTTCATCTTAAAGCCGTCCGTATTTTCAATTCCTTGGAAAACCTCTAGCAGTAATTTGCCATCTAACGCAACATCTGAAAAAACTTTCAAGACATTGCCATCGACAGCATAACGCAGGTTATTGGCTGTTTCGAGCGCCACAAGACCGCTAAAATCTTGGCTTTTCTTTAAAGGATCTGAAAAATTAATATGAACCGACTGATTGTTTTCATCGCCAATTTTTACGTCAACAATCGTAAAGTTATTTTTGCCTGGAATTGCAAATTCTTTCTCTCCTTTTTGGTTTATATCAGCATTGCTTCCATCCCATTTGATGATAATCTTGCTGTCTTCAATTCCTCTTTGAATCTGATCCACGACAAAAGAAAACTCCGTTGCCGATTTGACCGATTCATTAAATTTTATCGGAAGTTCTTTTCCGTTCTGCTGTGCTGAAACAAGTTTTTTGGCTGTAGACAAATCCATGTTATCGGCAGTTTTCAGAAGTACATTTAAGAATTGCGTGTCTTTTGTATAGGATTGCAAGTCTTGGGTTTCTATTTTAAAATCCTGCTCGATAGTCTTCACCGTAAATTTAAAGTCAGCAAGTTCTTTTGGGACTTCAATAAGCTTATCAAGATGTAGGGTTACTTGGTATTGCTCGTTCTGCTTAAGCTTTTTCTTCGGCTGAAAAGCCAAAATATTATTCGGCAGTACGACAACTTTTCCGTCGACACTAGGAGAAATATCAAAGATATCCTCGTCCAATTCTTGATTTGGTTTCCATTCTGCTTTCGAGAATGCCAGTCCGACCTGAATATCAGAATTGGCGGAAATCATTCCCGATGAAAAACTGGTAACATAATCACGATAAAGCGAAAAATCAGAATCAAAATCTTCAGGCGAAGATTTTTTACATGCATTTAACAAAAAAAATACTGAAACCAACAGCATTAATTTTCCAGTTTTCATAAAATGATTGATTAGAAGTTGAACGTAGGTTTTGTCCTTAGTGACATTTCACCATAACTGAATATGGCTCGTCTTTATTGTAATAAATATAGGATTAATTTTTTAAATTTTTAGTAAGAAAAATTACGTTTTGATTTTCTTCTTAAAACAGAGGACTATTTACGTTTTTCCAGAAAAAAACGCTTCATCAAACTAGAAGCTTCTGCTTCTAAAACGCCATATTCTACGATTGTTTTTGGATGTAGTTTTGTGCCCAAAGCCATGAATCCTCTTTGTTCGTCTCTGGCACCGAAAACAATTTTTGAAATCTGGCTCCAATACAAGGCTCCAGCACACATCTGGCAAGGTTCCAAGGTAACATAGAGCGTACAGTTTTTAAGGTATTTCCCTCCCAAAAAATTGGCAGCGGCTGTAATCGACTGCATTTCTGCATGAGCCGTAACATCGTTCAGCATTTCTGTAAGATTATGGCTCCTCGCAATGACACGATTCTCAACGACAATAATCGCTCCAACAGGGATTTCGCCTTTTTCAAAAGCAATCTCCGCTTCTTGTAGCGCTTTTTTCATGAAATATTCGTCGGTGTAGGTATTTTCCATAGCCCAAAAATAGAAAACAATATCGTAAATTTGATTTTTAATCTAGAAATGAGCAAAACCATCCTTCAAAATATAAATTCTCCTGAAGATCTAAGAAAGCTGGCAGAATCGGAATTACCTACTCTCGGCAGAGAACTACGTGATTTTATAATTGATATCGTTTCTGTCAAGGAAGGACATCTTGGCGCTAGTCTCGGCGTTATTGAATTGACGATTGCGCTTCATTATGTTTTTAATACGCCTGACGATTTATTGGTATGGGATGTCGGACATCAAGCGTACGGGCATAAAATCCTTACTGGCAGAAAAGATAATTTTGATACAAACAGGCAATGGGGAGGCATTTCTGGCTTTCCAAAAAGGAGCGAAAGTATTTATGATACTTTTGGTGTAGGGCATTCTTCTACGGCAATCTCTGCCGCCTTAGGAATGGCGATTGCTTCCAATCTAAATGGTGATGTTGAAAAAAACCATATTGCTGTTGTAGGCGATGCGTCGATTGCTTCAGGAATGGCGTTTGAAGGATTAAATCATGCCGGGGTAACCGATGCAAATTTATTAGTCATCTTAAACGATAACGCCATCGGAATTGACCCGAGCGTAGGTGCTTTAAAAAACTACCTGACAGCTGTAAAACAAGGAAAAAATCCCCGTGAAAACAACATGATAAAGTCGTTGAATTTTGATTATTCAGGACCCATCGACGGACATGATATTTTTGCTGTTATTAAAGAATTAAAAAGGCTTAAAAGTATAAAAGGCCCTAAATTCCTACATATCATTACTACTAAAGGCAAGGGCTTGGAACAGGCCGAAAAAGATCAGGTAAAATACCATGCTCCTGGCAAATTTGACAAACTGACGGGAGAGATTATCTTAAAATCAGAAGAAAACCTGCCTCCTAAATTTCAAGATGTCTTTGGACTGACTTTATTGGAATTGGCGGAAAAGAATCAGAAAATTGTTGGTATTACGCCTGCCATGCCTTCGGGAAGTTCGCTTAAGTTTATGATGGATGCTTTTCCGAAGCGCGCGTTTGATGTAGGAATTGCAGAACAGCATGCCGTGACTTTGGCAGCAGGAATGGCAACACAGGGAATGATTGTTTATTGCAATATTTATTCAACGTTTTTGCAGCGAGCTTATGATCAGGTCATCCACGATGTGGCACTTCAAAATCTTCCTGTCATTTTTTGCTTGGACCGAGCGGGATTAGTTGGTGAAGACGGAGCCACACATCATGGTGTTTTTGACTTGGCTTACCTACGCTGTATTCCGAACCTGATTATCTATTCGCCAATGAATGAAATCGGCTTGCGAAATATTTTATATACGGCGCAGTTAGGATTGAATCACCCGATTGCTATTCGATATCCAAGAGGCCGTGGCGTCATCGTAGATTGGAAAAGACCTTTTGAAAAAATTGCCATCGGAAAAGGTAGATTATTGAAAGAAGGAAAGAGAATCGCCATACTTTCTAACGGATTCATCGGCAATAACGTTATACCTGCTTTGGCTGGCATAGCGAATCCTGAAGATTTTTCTCATTATGATTTCCCTTTTGTCAAGCCTTTAGATAAGGAGCTTCTGCATACTATCTTTAAGAAATATGAAACTATTATCACTCTTGAAGATGGAGTGGCAAAAGGCGGTTTCGGAAGTGCTATAACAGAATTTGCCGCATTCCACAACTACACAAAAAGGATACAAATTTTAGGAATTCCTGATGAATTTATCGAGCATGGAACGATTGACCAACTACAACGTTTTAGTAAAATAGATTCAAAAAACCTGCAAATAATTTTTGAAAACTGCCAAAATTACTGATTTTTGCATATTCCTTAAATTTAATACGCCTGTTATGAGATTATCTTCACTGACCCTAGGGTTATTCTTACTTTTTTCTATCAATTCTATCGCTCAATCGGTAGATACTATTCAATCCAAAAAGCTAGATTCGGCAATAGTCAAAAAAGTAACGCACTGGGAAAAGAAAAATGTCATAGGATTTGACTTAAACGAAATTGCTTTTGTCAATTGGAGTGCGGGTGGAAACAGCGCTATTTCAGGACTTTTAAAAGGTACGTTTACCCGAAAATATGAAAACGGAAATGTAAAATGGCTTAACGAATTGATTGTCCGTTATGGCGTTAGCAAGCAAGATGGTGTCGAATTGAGAAAAACTGACGATGCTTTCCAATTCAATTCCACTTTTGGTTACAGAAGAGATACTACTTCGAATTGGTTTCATAGTGCGAAATTCAATTTCAACACGCAATTCACAAGTGGTTATGCCTATCCAAATACAGATCTGGCGATTTCGAAACCTTTTGCTCCAGCCTACACTTTCCTTGGGGTCGGAGCCGAATATAATAATAAAAAGAAAAACCTGCAATTGTATATTTCACCACTCACTTTAAAAAACACTTTGGTTTTGGATCAAAGATTGGCTGACCAAGGAGCATTCGGGGTTGATAAAGCCGTTTATGATGAAGTGACGGGGGCAATGATTTCCGAAGGAAAAAACTCCCGAACAGAGCTTGGTTTCCTTTTTACAAGCGGTTATAAAAAAGAGCTTTTCAAGAATATAAATTTTGAAAACAAGCTGAATCTTTATACTGATTACATCAATAATTTCGGAAATATTGACGTGGACTGGCAAGTACAGCTGGATTTTATCGTCAACAAATACGTACGTGCAAACATCAATACCCACTTAATTTACGATCACGACATCAAGGCCAAAGAAGAAATCAATGGCGAGCAGGTTATTGTTGGGCCAAAAGTACAATTCAAACAGATGCTTGGCGTCGGGTTGATTTACAGCTTCTAGGCTTATTACAGCTTCTTTCTTCCGTTTATCGTATTGAACAATTCGAGCGCATTTCCATCCGTTAGAAGCGAGACGTAGTGGCAGATATGCAATAGCCTTTTGTAGAGGTTGTCCTTTTCGTTGTGGAATTTTTCCGGAAGCATCTTTAACAGCAATTTGTCGTAATTCGAGGCTTGATCATGGAATTTGTTGTTAAAAGCTGTGATGAATTTGTCCAATAACGTCTGGATAATTTGATATCCGACTAATTCTTTCTCAATGACTTCCCTACTTTGATAAATGTTTTTCACGCTCAAGCTGATAATATCATTCATCTGGGCCGTATACTTGCTTTTTTCTGTTAAAGCATAATGGAATTTTCCTTGCAAGATCTGTTCTTCATTTTCGATAAAAACTTGCACGACATCATTGATCAAACTGCCTATTGCCAAAGCTCTCAAATAGCTTATTCTGTCTTCTTTAGTAATTAGTGCATTGAATTTTTTGGTATCGATACTGTCTTTGACTAATTTGATAAGATATTCTAGCGCAAAATCTTCCGAAACCAATCCGAGGTTAATTCCGTCTTCAAAATCAATAATCGTGTAGCATATATCATCGGCTGCTTCGACCAAAAAGGCCAACGGATGTCTTTCGAAACCAATATCGTTTCCTGATTTATTAGGAATCAATCCCAACTCATTGGCGACTTCAGAGAAGAATTCCTTATCAGTCTGGAAGAAGCCGTATTTTTTATCAGAAATATGACTTGTCGGCTTTTTAGGCAAAGATTCTTTTGGGTATTTCATAAAAGCTCCCAAAGTAGCATACGAAATTCTAAGCCCGCCTTCAATACCTGGGCGAGATGCCGTCAATAGTGAAAAACCGTTGGCATTTCCTTCAAAATCAATCAGATCCTGCCATTCTTTTTCAGAAAGCTGGTCTTTGAATTGCTTTCCGTTTCCAATCTTGAAATATTCGCCGATTGCTTTTTCACCCGAATGACCAAATGGCGGATTGCCAATATCATGAGCCAAGGAAGCCGCAGCAACTATAGCTCCGAAATCATTCGGCTGATAGCCATGAACTTCTCGCAGATGCGGGTATTTTTCGATAATTTTTTTTCCGACAAGCCTGCCGATAGAACGTCCGACCACAGACACTTCCAGACTGTGCGTCAGTCGTGTATGCACGAAATCTGTTTTTGAAAGCGGAATTACCTGCGTCTTATCTTGAAGGCTTCTGAATGCTGAAGAAAATATAATCCTATCGTAATCAACTTCAAAGCCCAAACGCGTATCGTCTTGCTCTTTGCGCAATCTTTTTCCTTTATCGCCTTGTCTTTTCAGGGATAAAAGCTGTTCCCAGTTCATCATAATTCGTTGGTATTATTTCCTATTTCATCTAAAGAATAAAACAGTTCTTTTTTCTTTTCTAATAGTTCTTTGTTTACTACATAGGTTTTGGAAATACTGTCGTGCCAGCCTTTGTTTGGAGCTCCCAAAAAAGAAAAAGCGTCAAAAGGAATCAGCCTGCAGAGCGAGCGTACTAATATTTCTTGGCTGTCTGGCTTTTCGCCGTAAATATCAACAACAACTGTTTTTGTGATAAATTTTCCTATCGTTCTTGAAAAAAAGATTTCGAATATATTATAGTAGATTAGTGCAGTCACAGCTCCTAAAGCATATTCTTCGATCATATTCATGCTTTCAATTCGCGCAAGGATACCATCGTTTCCAGTAATAAGAGCGATAATCGTCAGCACTATCACAAGGCCGAACAGCAATACCAGCTGACAAACATAGTCTATAACATAATTTGCTAGACGAGTACCTTGGCTTGCATACAAATCATTATCCAACGTAAATTGCCTTGAAGTTCTATAGTCCATCTTTTGAAATTATTCTTTTAAGTTCGACAAAAAGAAATTCTTAGATTTCTTTGGATATTGCTGATAGGTCTTATCGCTAGGATTTTCAATTATCGACTTGATATTTACTTCGTCTCCAATCTTAAAATTGGCTTCGGTGTATTGGTAATCTAGAAGGTACGGTCCGCAGAAATAATTTCCGTTTTCATCTTTTTCTATGATTCCGGTATAAACTCCTTTTTTTTCTTTTGACATTTTGTTTGAGATTAAAGTAAATAATTTGTTTTGATTAGGAAAGCTTCGACATTTCGTCTAGAATAATATTGTTTTTCACCTGACTAAAGAGGAAATCTTTAGCTTCGGAAAAAGAAATAGCATACTTTCTTTCTACATTTTGGTATTTTATTGGAAACTTCGACAATAGCTTGTCGTAATAGCCGTCTAAAACTTGGTCTGATGGCGATATGAACTCCAGCTTGAGCTCAAATCTTCGAAGCAGTGCTTCGTCAATCATTTGGATTTGATTGGTTGCCGCAATCAATATCGAATTCTTTGGAAAATTATCAATCAATTGCAATAGAGCATTCACAACACGTTTCATTTCGCTGCTGTCTTTGTTATCATAATCCCTGATCTGTCCTAAGGAATCAAATTCATCAAAAAACAGCACTGAGCTTTCGTGATTGGATTCTTTGAAGATATTATGAATGTTCTTTGCCGTCTCTCCTAGCTTTGAAGATACGATAGTCGACAGGTTCACTATAAAAATCTTCTTATCCAATTCTTTTGCTATAGCCTTTGCTGTCATGGTCTTGCCACATCCGGTCTTTCCGTACAGGAATATTTTATTGGCAACAGGAAGCTCATAATGGTGCAAAATTTCAGAAAACTGTTGTTCTTTTAGAAACTGACTGATCTGTTCAGACACAGATGCTTCGAAAACCACATCTTCTAAATTTACATTTTCCCGATCTCTGAAATATAAAGTACTCAAGCGCTCTTAATTTTGCAAGCAAATATACTAAGACTAAAACTATTGCTATAAAAAACAGCCATCAAATGACGGCTGTTTTCTTGAAATGGTATTTTATACTATTATTATGAACCGCACATTTCACAATCGTCTGGTTCTGCATTTTTAGAACGTTCTAGCATTGCTCTGAATTCATCAACAGCAATTGCTGGTTCTGCAACAGCTTCAACTGCTACAGGCTCTGCTTTTTTATCATTATTCAATGTAAACTTAATTGCGTCTACTGCAGATTTAGTTCTCAAATAATACATTCCGGTTTTTAATCCAGATTGCCAAGCATAGAAATGCATCGAAGTCAGTTTTGCATAATTAGCATCTTGCATAAACAAGTTCAACGACTGTGATTGGTCAATGAAATAACCTCTTTGGCGTGACATGTCGATGATGTCTTTCATAGACATTTCCCAAACTGTTTTGTAAAGTTCTTTCAAATCTTGTGGGATCGCATCAATATTTTGAACGGATCCATTATGACGCATGATTTCTTGTTTCAAGTCTTCGTTCCAAAGTCCTAGTTTCACTAAATCTTCCAACAAGTGTTTGTTCACGACGATAAACTCGCCAGAAAGAACACGTCTGGTGTAGATGTTTGAAGTATAAGGTTCGAAAGCTTCATTATTCCCAAGAATTTGAGACGTTGAAGCTGTCGGCATCGGAGCTACTAATAAAGAGTTTCTCACACCGTTTTCCATCACTTCTTTTCTCAAAGAAGCCCAATCCCAACGACCAGATAATTCTTCGTCTTTTAATCCCCAAAGATTGTATTGGAATTCTCCTTGAGAAATTGGAGAACCTTCAAAAGTAGAATATGGACCTTCTTCTTTCGCCATTTCCATCGAAGCAGTTACTGCAGCGAAATAAAGCGTTTCGAAGATTTCTTGGTTTAGTTTTTTAGCCTCATCCGACGTGAAAGGCATTCTCAACAAGATGAAAGCATCTGCCAAACCTTGAACTCCCAATCCAACCGGACGGTGGCGTAGGTTTGAATTTTCTGCTTCTTGAACTGGGTAATAGTTTCTATCGATTACTTTGTTCAAGTTTCTTGTCACGCGTTTTGTTACGCTGTAAAGCAAGTCATGATTGAATTTTCCGTTTTCAACGAACATTGGCAATGATAAGGATGCCAAGTTACAAACTGCAATTTCGTCTTTTGAAGTGTACTCCATAATTTCGGTACACAAGTTAGACGAACGAATCGTTCCAAGATTTTTTTGGTTCGATTTGCGGTTTGCGGCGTCTTTATAAAGCATGTATGGTGTTCCGGTCTCGATTTGAGATTCCAAGATTTTCTCCCATAATTCTCTTGCTTTGATGGTTTTTCTTCCTTTTCCTTGTGCTTCGTAAGATGTATATAGTGCTTCGAATTCGTCACCATAAATATCGTACAATCCTGGGCATTCATTTGGACACATCAATGTCCAAGTAGAATCTTCCTGAACACGTTTCATGAACAAATCTGATGTCCACATAGCGAAAAACAAGTCACGCGCACGCATTTCTTCTTTTCCTGTATTCTTTTTCAGATCTAGGAATTCAAAGATATCGGCATGCCAAGTTTCGATATAAATCGCAAAGCTTCCTTTGCGTTTTCCGCCGCCTTGGTCTACATAACGAGCCGTGTCATTGAACACACGCAACATCGGAACGATTCCGTTTGATGTTCCGTTAGTACCACGAATATATGATCCTGTCGCACGAACGTTATGAATTGACAAACCAATTCCGCCTGCCGATTGCGAGATTTTTGCAGTTTGTTTCAACGTATCGTAGATTCCGTCGATACTGTCGTCCTGCATTGCCAAAAGGAAACAAGAAGACATTTGCGGTTTTGGAGTTCCAGCATTGAATAATGTCGGAGTCGCGTGCGTAAAGAATTTTTTCGACATCAAATCGTAGGTTTCTAACACCGCGTCTAGGTCATTTAAGTGAATTCCTACAGCAACACGCATTAGCATGTGCTGTGGTCTTTCTACGATTTTTCCGTTTATTTTCAACAGATACGAGCGCTCCAAAGTCTTGAATCCAAAATAATCGTAGTTGAAATCTCTATTGTAAATCACGTGAGAATCAAGGAAAGCCGCATTTTCTTGGATTACGTTATACACTTCTTCCGAAAGCAGAGGCGCTTCTTGATTGGTTCTTGGATTTACATAGAAAAACATTTCTTTCATCGTTTCTGAGAACGATTTTGTGGTGTTTTTGTGCAGGTTCGAAATTGCAATCCTTGCTGCCAATTGGGCATAATCTGGATGGGCAATCGTCATAGAAGCTGCTGTTTCTGCTGCAAGATTATCTAATTCTGAAGTTGTAACACCATCATACAACCCTTCGATAACGCGCATTGCTACTTTTACCGGATCAACAAGATCGTTCAAGCCATAGCATAATTTTTTAATTCTATCCGTAATCTTATCAAACATTACCGGCTCTCTGTGGCCATCTCTTTTTACTACATACATAAGTTTACAAATTTGGTTAGGGAATGGAAGACCATTCGGGATTATTAAAAAGGTTAAGAAAATCCATCGAAATGGATTCTTGGTCTTGATGAAAGAAGAATTATTTTCTCAAAAAGAAAATAGTCTGCATCATCCAGAAAATGGTTTAAAGGACAAAAGGGTGTCTGGCTTCTAAGTATCTAGAAATCGGCGTCGAAACTAATTTTTTGCGATTCGCTGTCGTTCCCTGTTCCGCTGTTTAAAACTCCAGCTTTTTGGTATTCTGACACTTTCTTTTCAAAGAAGTTAGTTTTTCCTTGAAGCGAAATCATGTCCATGAAATCGAAAGGATTTGCCGTTCCGTATTCTCTTTCACATCCTAATTCTACTAATAATCTGTCGGTTACAAACTCCAGATATTGTGTCATTAGTCCCGCATTCATTCCGATCAAACTTACAGGAAGCGATTCGGTAATGAATTCTCTTTCAATGTTTAATGCCTCAACAATTATCTCTCTGATTCTGGCTTTTGAAACTTTATTGACCAAGTGGTGGTTGTGCAAATGCACTGCAAAGTCACAGTGAACGCCTTCATCACGAGAAATTAATTCGTTTGAGAATGTCAAACCTGGCATTAAACCGCGTTTTTTCAACCAGTAAATCGAGCAAAAAGCGCCTGAGAAAAAGATTCCTTCAACAGCTGCAAAAGCGATTAACCTTTCGGCAAATGAGTCAGATTCAATCCATTTTAGAGCCCAATCTGCTTTTTTTCGTATGGCTGGAAAAACTTCCAAAGCATTGAATAATTCGTCTTTTTCGGCTTCATCTTTAACGTAAGTATCAATCAGAAGCGAATAGGTTTCGCTATGAATGTTCTCCATCATAATCTGAAAACCGTAGAAAAATTTTGCTTCTGCATATTGCACTTCGTTCACGAAGTTTTCGGCAAGATTTTCGTTTACAATCCCGTCAGATGCGGCAAAAAAAGCTAGAATATGCTTGATGAAATATTTCTCTTCATTATTAAGCTTGTTATTCCAGTCATTTAAATCTTGTGACAAATCAATTTCTTCAGCTGTCCAAAAACTAGCTTCCATTTTTTTATACCATTCCCAAATATCGTGGTGTTTGATAGGAAAAATGACAAATCTATTCTTGTTTTCTTGTAAAATTGGTTCTATCGCTGCCATACTATCTTGACGTTTATTGTTTTATAGGAAATTATTCTTTGATTTCTTTACACTACAAAGATTGTCATTTGTATCGGTAAATGAAAGCCAAACTTATCCACAATTGGACATAGTTTTTAACAAGAGGTAATTTAATTCTTACTTTTTTACATTTTTCCAATTAACTGAAAAACAAGCAATTAGAAAGTAAAAAACGCTGTAAACTCCTATAAAATATAGGAACTGACACATCCGAAAATTTAAAATTTGAGATTAAAAAAACTTATTGATTTTTAAGTTCTTGAGCGACCTTTTCGAGCTCCATATACCAGTCTTCTCCAAAGCGGCGAATCAACGCTTCTTTCACGAATTTGTAAACGGGCACTTCTAATTCTTTACCCAAAGAGCAAGCATCGTCACAGATTTCCCATTTATCATAATTGACAGCGGCAAACTCGGTGAAATCCTTAATCCTTATCGGATATAAGTGGCAAGAAACTGGTTTTTTCCAATCTACAATACCTTGATTATAGGCTTGTTCGATACCGCAAAGCGCGGTTTTTCCGTCAAAGATTACATAGGCGCAATCTTTATTATCAATTAGCGGCGTTTCCAAATCGCCATCGGTACCTTTTACCCAAGTGCCTTGCGCTTCGATTGCTGCAATTCCTTCTTTGCGAAGAAACGGCTTTACTTTAGGGTAAATAGCTTCTAAAATTTTTGTCTCTTCTTCATTTAAAGGTGCACCGGCATCGCCATCAACACAGCAAGCCCCTTTGCAAGCCGAAAGGTTGCACACAAATTCTTTTTCTAGTATGTCTTCAGAGACAATGGTTTTTCCTAATTGAAACATGTTGCAAAGATACAATTTGGATTTCAGATTTCAGATTTTAGACTTTAGATTTGATGTTAAACTTTTAAGTGTCTAATTTTCAGAATATAATACCAACAAAAAATTAACTTATCGTTAGCGTATTTCCATTTTAAATAAAATAATTTTGCAGCTTCAAAAAGCATCGTTATGGGATTCGATTGGAAAGAGATTTTTACTGTTAGCATGGTTTTGTTCGCTGTTATCGATATTGTCGGAAGCATTCCGATTATTGTCGATTTGCGTTCCAAAGTAGGGCATATTCAATCTGAAAAAGCTTCAATCGTAGCCTGTGTTATCATGATCGCTTTTCTTTTTGTAGGCGAGGAAATCTTGAAACTGATCGGCATCAACGCAAGTTCATTTGCTGTGGCGGGTTCTTTCGTATTGTTTTTCCTGGCTTTAGAAATGATTTTAGGAATCCGTCTTTATAAAGAAGACAATCCCAGCACCGCTTCTATCGTTCCGATTGCCTTTCCCTTGATTGCCGGAGCTGGAACGATGACTACTATTCTTTCCTTGAGAGCGGAGTATGAAAAAATAAACATAATTGTTGCCATAATCATAAATATAATCGTAGTTTTCGCCGTCTTAAAGTCGTCTTCAAAAATCGAGAAACTGCTTGGCGAAAATGGCCTTGGCGTTATCCGAAAAATTTTCGGCGTGATTTTGCTGGCTATTGCTGTTAAATTATTTGGCGCCAATGTTAAAGGACTTTTCATCTAAAATAGATTTTATTAATTTCACAATTCATAATTAGACAACCCCTTCTTATAATGAAAATTTTTACTTATATATTAATATTTTTAGCGTTAGCATTAATCATTTTCAACATCACGATCCTAGATTTCGACCACTTATTCGAAGGAGACAGCGTGGTTGGATTGATTGGAATTGCAGCTTCTTTCTGCGCTATCTTTATCCTTTTGATATTTAGGATGTCAAAAATGATTGAAGAAAAAACAAAAGACAAATAGTTTATGTTTGACGTTTTAATCATTGGAGGCGGTGTTTCAGGAATGTCATGCGCCTTGGTTTTGGGTTCTGCAGGAAACAAAGCTTTTGCTGCAGATAAAAAAATCGGAATTTTTACGCACCAGAAAGCATCGAATCTTCAAGATGCTGTTTTTAATAATGCTTACGGAATTCCGGCAGGGAAATTAGGCTCGGAATTATTGGAAGAAAGCAAAGCGCAACTGGCATCGCTTTATCCTCATGTGGCGCAGATTGAAAATGAAAAGGTCATGAGCGTGGAAGGCGAATATCCAAACTTTACGGTTACGACCAACAAAAATTCTTACCAGACAAAAATCATCGTAGTCGCGATTAACGCTACCAATACTTTTGCGATTGAAGGCTTAATGGATTATGTAATACCGCACAAAAAAGCGATTGTAGAAAAGAACCGAATCCAGTTAAAAAACGAAGATCATCTAGTTGCAGAAGGAATTTATGTGGCTGGGACCTTGGCAGGACTCAGAAGCCAATTGTCTATTGCGGCAGGAAGCGGAGCTTCAGTAGCTACCGATATCTTGACATTGTGGAATAACGGCAATCATTCGCAAGTACACGACAGTATTCGAAAATAAATTTATGATTTATATAAACAGAAAAAGCATCCATAACGGATGCTTTTTTATTTTGTTTGATGAAATTATTTTCTTTCCAAAACGGCCTTAATCATGGCATCTTCCTTCAAGACGATTTCATAATATTTATCGTCGCCATACAATTGTCGTGCAAACTCGGCAGCCAGGTAGCGTTTTACAAGATTTTTGGTATGTTTCAAGTCCAAAAGCACGCCGTTTTTAATCAAATATTTCTGAAATGTATTGAAATAGGCATCGGAATTATGCATTTTTGCTTGGAATTGCTCAAAGCTCAAGCCTTTAAAATCATCGCGCTTTTTATCCAATTCTTCGAAGGCAAAATAACCTACCAGACCCGACTGCATCATATAAGCGATGCTCTCTTCGCCATGTTCTACTTCTAAAGGCACAAAAATATCCGGAACGATTCCGCCGCCGCCATATACAATGCGTCCTTTTGGTGTTTTGAATTTTAGGGTATCGGCTACCTTAATGCTATCCGACTTATATAATTCTCCGGATTCGAAGCGTTTTTCAAATTCCTTAAAGTATTCTTCGCTTCCTTTTTCGTAGGATTTTTGGATCGAGCGTCCGGTTGGAGTATAGTATCTCGCCACAGTCAAACGTACGGCAGATCCGTCGCCCAAAGGCATTTCGCGCTGCACAAGTCCTTTTCCGAAAGAACGTCTTCCAACAATCAGTCCGCGGTCATTATCTTGTATGGCGCCTGCAAGAATTTCGCTGGCAGAAGCACTGTTTTCGTTGATCAGTATATATACTTTTCCGTTTTCAAAACTGCCATCGCTTGTAGCATAGGTCTTGTCGATTCTTCCTTTTTTATTTTTGGTGAATACGATCAAGGCATCGTCTTTCAAAAAGTCATCCGCAATATCGATTGCCTTGTCTAAATAGCCGCCTCCATTATCGCGTACATCCACAATAAGCGTCTTGGCTCCTTGTCTTTTGAGATTTAAAAGTCCTGTCTCGAACTCATCGTAAGTAGTTTCGGCAAAACGATTCACTTTTATATAACCGACCGCAGGATTTACCATTACAGCAATATCAACGCTTTTTATCGGAACGATATCGCGCTTCACTTTTACCTTCAGCTTTTTGTTTTCGTTTTTCCTGTAAATCGTCAGCTCTACATCAGAACCCACGCTTCCTTTTAGTTTGGAAAAGAGCGTATCATTGGTGATTTTTCTTCCAAAGAGCTTATAATTGTTGGCAAAAAGAATCCTGTCGCCCGATTTGATTCCGGCCCTTTCAGAAGGTCCACCTTCCACAGGTTTTATTACGGCAACGGTATCATTGTACATATAGAAATTGACGCCAATGCCTACAAAATCGCCTTTCATGCTTTGAGAAACCTGCTCAAATTCGTTTTTCGCTATGTAGACAGAGTGCGGATCCAGCCTGTCCAATATGCCTGTTACCGTCAAATCGACAATCGAATCGGTATTGACATTATCGACATATTCTCGATCAATAAAATCAAGGAGCTTGTTGAGTTTATTTTTAGGATTGGCTTTAGAAAACGCTACGCCTTGGGACGGAAAATTGAGCATTCCTCCCAAGACCACTCCAATCGCCAGAGCGGCAAAAATGATAAAAGGCAAATATATCTTATTGTTTTTCATTCATTTCGGTTTCGGAGATATGAACTACCTCAACGCCTGCATCTTTTAAAAATTGTATTCCTGAATCGTCTTTATAGCCTTCTTGATAAACGACGCGTTTTATTCCCGATTGGTGGATCAATTTGCTGCATTCCTTGCAAGGCGACAACGTAATATATAATGTGGCACCTTCGCAAGATTGTGTTGAACCAGCCACTTTCAGAATCGCATTGGCTTCGGCATGAAGCACATACCATAATGTCAGGCCATCGGCACCTTCACAAGAATTTTCAAATCCAGATGGCGTTCCATTGTATCCGTCAGAAATAATCATCCTGTCTTTCACAATAATTGCGCCAACTTGTTTTCTTTTGCAATACGACAGCCGGCTCCATTCTTTTGCAATACGAAGATAGGCCTTATCGTATTTATTTAACTTATTCAGATTCATACGTTTGAAGAAGATTTATTACAGTGATTTTGTTTCCAGCGTACAATTAATTATCGCTTTGGAACCATTCTGCAAATGAGGTTTCGGTTTCCTGAAGCCTCAAGGAATGCAATGTAATGTTTTCGGGCAGCCTGCTTTTGATTTTTGCGGCGAAATCAATCACCATATTTTCGCTTGTCGGCTGATAGTTTACTAAAATGACGTGGTGGTCGCGGCTTTTGAGTTCCTCAGCCAGTTCGATATGGGGCGTATTTTTATTAAAGACAGTAGCGTGGTCAAAAACATCTACAACTTCTTCGCGGACAATCTTTTTCAAGTCTGAAAAATCAATCACCATTCCAAATTTCACGTTTGTATTGTCTGAAATTGGAGTTCCGATAACGGTTACCGATAATTTATAGCTATGTCCGTGCACGTTTTTACATTTTCCGTCGTAGCCATAAAGCGCATGTCCCGTTTCGAAACTGAATTGCTTGGTAATTCTGATTTTGCTCATTCTATTTTATTTAGATGCAAATTTAGTTACTTTTTGAATTGGTTCAGGGCATTTCTGCTAAAATCTGACAAAACCAACTTGCCTGAAATTGAAGCTCTTTCATAGAGAAGCGTTTCCCAATTTTCAGTTCCTTCCCAAAGTACTTTTTTCATTTCTGATAATGCTTCAGGATTGTAGGATGCTAATTTTGAAGCAAAAATTTCGAGTTCCTTATCCAGTTCTTCTCTAGTCTCAAAAACGTTGGCATACAAACCTTTTTCTTGAGCCCAATAGGCGTTTTTCCATTCATGAGCGGCTAAAGTCATTTCGCCCAAAGCACTTTTGCCTATCCTTCTAGAAACGGCTGGCTCGATGACGAATGGGCCGATACCTATTGCCAATTCTGAAAGTTTTATGGCGCTGTCTACTGTGGCAAATGCATAATCGCATGCAGCAGCCAGTCCTACTCCCCCTCCTACAGCTTTACCATGGATACGTCCGACAATCAGCTTGGAACATTTTCGCATCGCATTGATTACGTTGGCAAAGCCTGAAAAAAAGCTCGTTCCTTCAATTAAATTGGAAACAGCCAGCAGCTCGTCAAAAGAAGCTCCGGCACAAAAAGCGCCTTCGCCTTCGCTTTTAAGAATTATCAGGTTGACTTCTTGATTGTTGCTTAAATCATTGAGTTCTTTTGTCAGTCGCTGCAGCAGCTCGCTAGGAAAAGAATTGCTGGCCGGATGTCCAAATTCAACGGTTGCTATTTTATTTTCGATAGTGGTATAGAGCGAACCGTTTTGCCTTTCTGTTGTCATAAAAAAATATTTGTCCGTAAAGTTACGGTTTTGAGAAATAAATTCACTCCAAGGCATTTGCTTTTTGAAAATTAATTGCCTTAATTTGCCTCAGCTTTGGGGATGTAGCTCACTTGGCTAGAGCGCTTGGCTGGCAGCCAAGAGGTAGTGGGTTCGAATCCCATCTTCTCCACCACAAGAGACGATCTAGTTTGATCAAACTAAATCGTCTTTTTTTATGTTGTATTTTTTCGAGTTCTATCGTAAAAAATCCTTTGAAATAATATCCAAATCAAGCATTGATGAATGTTTGAAAACCATAATCTGTATCTACTCAATGCGAAAATAATACTTGTACCTCCAAAATTGTAAAATTCTTTTTCTCATAAAAACGATTTTACTCTAATTCGCTACGCTTATATCCAAAAAAGCTTCGCTTATTCATTAGCTGAAATTATATTTTTTCTTTGATTTATTATTGCATGCGATTAAACTGTAAATAATGAAATTAGATTGCCTCGCCATCAAAATCATGTCGGTTTACTTTAGCATTTAAAAATTAAAAAGCAAACCTTAAATACAAACTATGAGAACAAAAATTACTTTTCTGTACCTTCTGGCACTTATATGCTTTATCCAGAAGGTCAGTGCGCAATGCACTAACGGAGGTCCATCTTCGTCACAAGCATACACCCCCATTCATGACAACAATGAACGCATCATCAGTGGCAATACCCATCCGGGTGAATACTTCCGGGTGAATACATTTTCAACGGCTACCCGTTACACTTTCAAAAGTGACCGTCCTACAGAGTATATTACGATTACCGATGCTAACGGTTCACAGATATTTGCAAGCGGATTAAATGGTTCGAATGGAGTAAGCTTTACACCACCTTATCCTCAAACGATTCGTTTTTACGTTCACACCAATGCACAGTGCGAAACTAATCCGTTTATAACAACGGATCTAGTTTTAAAGACTACAACAATAGACAATTCTTGTGATTCTCCTAATACACTTTCGGTTTCGAATATCACGTCGAACTCTTGTAAAGTAAGTTGGAACGCTCAAATTATAGGGCAGATTACATCCTATGATGTTTATGTGAACACTACGGGAGTTGCTCCTGTTGAAAATACAACTCCAACTGTGCAGGCAGCAGGTTCTAGAGAAGCTCAAGTGTCGGGATTAGCCGCCAATACAACACATTATTATTGGGTACGAACTAGATGTGTTGCCAATGGTGGAATTTGGGTTCCTGGCGGTTCTTTCAGGACCAATCCTGCTGGTGCTGGCTGTAACGGCGCTCCTTACGGACTGTATCCTCAAGCTACTGTCAATGTAACCTGTAACGGAACTGTGCAGCAAATCGCTACCGATGCTCATGCAGGAGAATATACAAATGTTTCTGTAAGCAGCAATCAGCAATACACATTTAGCAGTTCTGTATCGACAGACTTTATTACTATTACCGATCCTACCGGAGCTACCATTTATGCTTCCGGACAAACACCATTTGTATGGGTTAACAACTCCAATTGGGCAAGCATCAGATATTATCTGCATAGTAATTCTTCTTGCGGAACTGAGGCTTCACCAAGAATCAAATCAATTAAATGCGGTGGTGTTGTAGGAGGATGTACCAGTGGGGATCTTCATCCACAAGCCACATTTACTCCAGCGTGCACCGGATCTACTGAATTGGTTGTTAACGACGCCTATGCGGGTGAATATTCCAATATCAATGTAACGGCTAACAAAGACTATACTTTTTCAAGTTCGAAAGTAGGTGATTTTATCACTATTTCGAATCCGGTTGGAAATGTAGCGATGGCTACCGGTCCTTCTCCACTGGTTTGGAATTCAGGTTCAACATCTGGTGTCATCAGATATTACATACATACTAATTCAAGCTGTGGTACACAGAACATCAACAGACAGCGTTATATCCAATGTGCCGCTACTCCAACTTGTGGTGCACCTAGCGCTTTATCGGTTACTAACATAACCTCAAATTCTAGCCGATTGAACTGGACGGCACCTGCAACTGCGCCTGCTTCATACGATATTTACATCGTTACTGCAAATACCGCTCCGAATGACAATACTGCTGCTACTGTTACAAGTACTACTGCAGGCGTGGGCACTCTTAACGGATTGGCAGCTGCTACAACTTACTATTATTGGATCAGATCTAATTGCGGTACTGCAAAAAGTGCATGGGTGTCTGGTGGGAATTTTACGACCCTTGCTGCCCTAAATTGTAACGGTGCTATCAACGGGTTGTATCCTGATGCGACTTTCACGCCAGCGTGTACAGGAGCTACTGAACAAATAGCTAATGACTCGTGGGCAGGAGAATATTCAAATGTAAACGTAGTGGCAAATAAGCTATATACATTTACGAGTTCAATTGCTACCGATTATATTACGATTACAAATGCTACAGGAACGGTAGTTTTGGCAAGCGGAGTAACTCCTTTAAACTGGACATCGGGTTCTACTACGGGAGTTGTGAGATACCACTTGAATACTAATACAAGCTGTGGAACTGTAAACGCAGTAAGAACACGTTCTATTAAGTGTGTTGATGCTCCGGCAGGAAATTGTGGTGTACCAACAGCATTATCGGTTACAAACATAACATCAAATTCAAGCCGATTGAATTGGACTGCTCCAGCAACTGCGCCTTCTACATACGATATTTACATCATTACTACAAATACCGCTCCGAATGCCAATACCACTGCTACTGTTGTAAGTAATAATGCAGGTGTGGGTGTTCTAAACGGATTGGCAGCTGCTACAACTTACTATTATTGGATCAGATCCAATTGCGGTACTACAAAAAGTGCATGGGTATCTGGTGGGAATTTTACGACCATTGCGGCTCTAAACTGTAATGGCGCTACCAACGGATTGTATCCTAATGCGACTTTCACGCCAGCGTGTACAGGAGCTAATGAACAAATAGTTGCTGATGCGTGGGCAGGAGAATATTCTAATGTCAATGTAATGGACAACAAGCAGTACACGTTTACAAGTTCGGTTGCCACAGATTACATTACGATTACAAATGCTACAGGAACAGTAGTTTTGGCAAGCGGAGTAACGCCTTTAAACTGGAGTTCAGGCTCTACTTCAGGTATTATAAGGTACCACTTGAATACCAATGCAAACTGTGGAACTGCGAACGCAGATAGAATACGTTCTATTAAGTGTGTCGCTGCTCCTGCAGGTTGCGGTGTACCAAGCGACCTTTCAGTAACTGACATAACATCAAATTCAGCTCGAATTAACTGGGCGGGGCCTTTTCCTGCACCTATGGGATATGACTTGTATGTTGTACAAAGTAATACTGCTCCTACTGCAAATACTGCTCCTACGCATCTATCTTCTGACATTACAAGACTGATTACCGGATTGAGTCCTGCAACAAATTACAACTATTGGGTACGTACAAATTGCGGTTCAACAAGAGGAAACTGGGTGTATGGCGGAAGTTTTGATGTTATTCCTGTTGTTGGTTGTAATGGTGCTATATTCGGATCTTATCCTACAGAAACCCTTCAGATCGCTTGTACTGGAAGCCCTGAGATAGTTGCTGAAGGTCTTGCCGGTCAGTTTACAAAGATTTACATCAATTTCAGTCAGTATTATGTCTTTTCAAGTTCAATAGCAACGGATTATATCACTATCACGGATGCCTCTGGAATGACAGTGTATGCAAGTGGAACTACGCCACTAAGCTGGGCATCAGGAACCAATTTGGGGTCTATCCGTTTTTATGTACATAGCAATGCAAACTGCGGGGCTCAAGATGCTATCAGAGTAAAATCGGTTACGTGCAGCAGCACTCCGATTGGAGGCTGTGGTCTACCAACCAATGTTTCGGCATCTAACGTAACGTCAAACTCTGCTCTAATCAGCTGGACACCTCCAGTTCCAACACCTTCTGCAGGATATGATTTGTATGTTGTAAACAGCAATACTGTTCCTAATTACAATACCACTCCTACGCATACCGTTTCTAACAACTACACTTCAACGGTTGTGAGCGGACTGAGCCCTGCAACGAATTATGCTTATTGGGTACGCGCTAATTGTGGTTCTACAAAAGGAGACTGGGTTTATGGCGGAAGTTTTGATGCGATTCCTGCTGTTGGTTGTAACGGTGCTGTATACGGTCCTCATCCTGTAGAAGCTGTGCAGATTGGCTGTATGGGAACTGCTGAGATCATTTCTGAAGGCTATGCTGGAGAGTATGCAAAAGTCTATATCAATTTTGGTCAGCAATATACCTTCTCAAGCTCAGTAGCAACGGATTATATTACTATCACAGATGATAATGGAATGACAATTTTAGCTAGCGGACCTACTCCACTGAACTGGTCATCTGGAAGCAATGTAGGTGTTATCCGTTATTATGTACACACCAATGCAAACTGTGGTTCTCAAAATTCTGTCAGACTAAAATCGATTACATGCAGAAACCCTCTTGGTATTGATGAGCAATTTGCTCAAAATAACGTTACCATTTATCCGAATCCAAGTTACGGACAATTTACTGTCGAAACCGGAAGTGTAACGGCTGATACTATCACAATTACAGATAATCTTGGAAGGGTCATCACTACTTTCAAACCTTCTTTATCAAAATCGGATTTATCAATTGATAGTTTTGCAGAAGGTATTTATTATGTAAAAATAGATTATCAGAATAAGACAGTTACTAAAAAACTAGCTCTTAAAAAGAACTAAATTTTGATAGATTACTATAGTTTTTAACCTTAAAACCCCGCCTTTAGCGGGGTTTTTTTATGTTCTATCGGTACTATATCAGCTGGTACCTTTTTTACCAATTATGGAATAGATCAGAAAAAAATTATAGGACCGAATCCTTTTTTATCTCTCAAACCTTCCAAATGTATTTATTTACCTAAAAATAACTATTTTGGCTTCATAATTTATATTTATGCGCGTCCGAATCTTAATAGTAGCGTTGCTGTACTTTATCCAAGGTTTTGGACAGGAACTTGCTTTAAAGGAAGCGCAGATCAGAGACAAAGACAACACCTATCTTTTAAGCAGCGCCCCATTTGTTGATAACAACCGATTTGTCTGGTATGCTACCAATCGTGATGGCGATTTCTATAGGTTTGACGGAAAGAATAAGCTTCGGTATCGCTTTCATAAAGACAAAGACAACTACTATGACAGCTTTTATATCTCGAGCCATGCCTGGATACAAGATTCCAATAATACGATTTGGGCTGCCGAACTGAACAAAGCCTATCTCATAACGCCAGACAAGCTTCAAGTAGAATGCATCCAATATCCTACAGAGGGCTTACGAATCAAATCTGCTATTGCCAAAGACAAAGCAAACAACCTATGGATCAGCAATGGATCGCGTTTTTTAATCAAAATCACTCCTGACCGACAGGTGACTCAGGTTACCCATCCCATACTAGAAAATAAAAAAGAAAGCTTTGATATAATGAAGACCCTAGAGGATGGCAGGATCATCGCCAAATCAGGATTTCGTCTTTTTTACATCGATGCCAAAGGATTGCACTTTTTTGGCGACCTTAAAGCCATAGACAAAGATATCAATTATGATTTTGCCCTCTTTGAGAATGGTAAAATTGTTGCAAAAAACACCAGTGGCTACTATAAATACAATGCTACTGCCTACAAGTATATTTACTTAAAAGGATTAGACCTGCAGCTGTTCAACTATTCGTATGGCGACGGAGACTGTTATCTGGGCAATTGCGATTGGAGCAACAATACGCTCATTGCCGATTCCAAGCTTTTTATTGCAGACGACTCCAATCTCTTCGTCAACGAGATTGATAAGAATACGAATGAGATTCGCACTATCGATACCCTGCACTTCAAAAAGCCCATTTCCATAGCTTCCAACAAGCACCATCCTAATTTTATATGGATATCGACTTATGATGAGCTATACAAGCTATTGGTAACACCGAGCCATTTCGAAAGAATCTTACAATTCAACAACAGGCAGCTCAGTACCAGAGGCATTGTGGCGGACTCAAAAAACAACCTCTACATCGGAACCTACGAAGGTCTTTATACGCAAGAGAACGGACACAAAAAAGCTAAAGAAGTTGTAGTCAAGGGCGAAAAAAACGGAGTCTATGACATTTTGTTTTTAGAAAAAAATGATTCTATCTTATGGGCTACAGAAGGATACAACTGGATCAAAAGAGTGAATCTGAATACGCATACAAAAAAAGAATTTGAACAGACAGATGGCTTGGCGATTCAGTGCCTAAAAGAAAAATCATCCGATGCTTTTTGGCTAGGAACAGATCAGGGCCTATTTGTTTTCGATAAAAAGACCGGAAAAACAAGTCCTTATGTAGAAGATGGCTATTTCTTGGGGAACACTTCCGTATTCGGCTTTATAGAAGCCAGAAACGGGAAAAAATGGATAGCGACCCGACAAGGGCTGTTCGTGAAAGAAAAAGGCAAGGATTTTATCAACTACCATACCCTAAATCCATCTTTTGATTATAAAAACCTGCTGGTACTGCACGAAGACGAGAAAGGCAATTTATGGATGGGTACTGATGGCAAAGGGATTGTTTTCTTAGATCCTAAAACCAACCGATTCAAAAACCTGACCCAATCCAACGGGCTTTCCAACAACATCGTCTGCGGCATAATAGAAAGCAAGGACGCGCTGTGGTTTTCTACCTATTACGGATTGTCACGATTCGACAAGCAGAAAGCCTTTTTTACAGTATATTATAAAGAAGACGGACTCAGTGAGAATGAATTTAATGTAAGATCTTCCTATAAGAAAAACAATAATTCCTTTTATTTCGGAGGCCTCAATGGTATTGTAGAATTCAATCCCGAAAAAATAGAAATCAGTTCCAAACACCCCCATACTCTTTTCTTATACAGCTCCTCTTATTTTTCAAAAGACAAAAATAAAAACATAACAGATTATCTAAATCTTGACCAACAGACCATCAGCCTTCCTTATAACAAGAATTACTTTTCGGCCATCTTTTCTATTAACGAACTGTTTTTTATTGAAAAGAACAGCTATTTATATAAGATCGAAGGGCTCAGGGAGGAATGGATCGATGCCGGAACTTCAGGCTCTATAGAACTTCCCAGCTTGCCGCCTGGCAATTATGTGCTGCGGGTAAAAGGAAAAGATGCCAAAGGAATAGAAACTGCCAACGAAATCAAAATCCGCCTGCATGTAGAACAGCTATTTTACAAGACCCCTCTTTTTATGGGCTTGGCCCTGCTTTCTGTGTTGGCTCTTGTTATCTATCTGTTTATCAGGCGCAGCAAGAAGCAGAAAAGAATTTTCGAAAGAGAAAAAGAAATCATCGAGCTCAAAGCGAGCGCGCTAAAAGCCCAGATGAATCCTCACTTTGTCTTTAACATTCTCAACAATATGCAGAGCGTCTTGATATTAAAAGGCGAAAGAGAAGTCAACAAATACTTTGGTGCTTTTTCCAAGCTGCTCAGGCTGACATTAGACATGTCAAAACAAGAGCTGGTAACGCTGAATGACGAAATAGACTACATCACCAATTACCTGCTGCTTAATAAAATGCAATTGAATGACGAATTAGACTATTCGATAGTCGTTGAAGACAGCATCAAGAATACTTCCGACATAGCATTGGCTGGGATGTTGATACAGCCTTTTGTCGAAAACGCAATCCTCCACGGATTATCCCGAAAAAAAGACCGCAAGCTGGTTCTTCATTTTACGATTCAAGACCATTACCTTATAGTAACCATAGAAGACAATGGTATCGGCAGGGCAGCGGCAGCGCTGCTGTCTAAAAACAAAACAGAAACGCACAAGTCTTGGGCAACTACTATTGTAAATGAACGCATCAAGATAATGAACGATTCTTATAAAGACTCCGTAAGCCTAGAAATCATCGACCTAGAAAAAGAAGGAGTGCCGTCAGGAACCAAGGTTGTTATACGCTTGAAAATAAATTGATTTAATGTTTGACATCTGTTAAATTTTTTTAATTTTAAAAAAACAATTGCCCAGCTTTTTAGTAGAACCTAATTTCGCACGACATGAACATTTATAGAGCGCTGATAGTAGATGACGAGGTCAATAATAGTGCTATACTGCAACATTTTGTTACTACCTATTGCCGAAATGTCGAGGTCATCGGCCAGGCAACTACTGTAGCCCAAGCCGTTTCAGAAATTAACAGCAAGCAGCCCGACATTATCTTTTTAGACATCCGGCTTAATGAAGGCGACGCTTTTGATATTCTTGACAAAATAGAAAACATCAAGGCGCAGGTCATTTTTGTCACCTCTTATGACGAATATGCCATAAAAGCATTTAAGTACAATGCTGTTGACTATATCCTAAAGCCGATATTGATCGAAGATGTTGTCCTATCCGTAAACAAAGCCATAAAAAACATCGAGCAGAAACAGTATTTCGATTTCCAAAAAAACATATCCAGCGATTTTCAATCGCTCGTGCCAGAAAACAAAGACTATTTAGCCATACCCTCTATGGATGCTGTCGATCTAGTACGAAACAGCCATATCATATATATCGAAGCCGATAACAAATATACCATCCTGCATACCACCACAGAAGGAAAGAAATACATATCAAGCAAAAACCTGCAGTATTTTGAGACTGTTGCAGATCCCTTGTCTTTTTTCAGAATACACCATTCCTATATCGTCAATATCCAGCACCTGCTCCGAATAGTAAAAAGAGACGGAAGCTACTGCGAAATGGCAGGCGGCGTATTATTGCCTATCTCCAAAAGAAAGCAAGACGACTTTAACGTCTTTCTCAAGATCAAAAATTAGCAAAAAGAATCATTTTCTTGTTTTTATGACAAAAAAAGCAGCCATCAGACACCAAATCTGATGGCTTTTTTAGTATCCAAAAAAACAGTTACACCAAAAAAGTGACCAGTTACGCCCGTATTTGACCACTTATTACTTTTGGGTTGCTAAATAATTTACAATCTCCAACCTTTGTCATAAGTAAATTGATTAAAAAAAGCATCTCCATCCTCTTCATGTGGTTAGTTTGGTACAAAGAAACTTCGGAGATGCTTTTACACTAAATGAGGTAAGGTCTATCGCTACCGTTTTGAGACCTCCTTGCCGTTTATTCAGTCAAAAATTTGAGGGACCGTTAGGAACCGAAAACAAGATATAAAATTGAAAAGGTTAATTGTGATAAGAATGTAAGAAAGGAAGCGTGTCTAAGTATTTTTTTCATTTAGAGTATTTTGATTAACAGCTAATTATTATTTGAAAATAAGACCGCTTCCTCTTCTTCATCTTTTTACCTCAACAGTGCCTCTCGTAATTATTGCCCAATGGATGTGAGGTTCAGTTTCATATGCATTATAGGTTTGGGGAAATTCTGTGGTGCAAGATTATAGGGGCACTTATATTTTTTAGGCGGCTCTCTGGCTTTCCTCTTTGGTAGTAAAATTATCAATATTTAGTTTATATGGAAAACATTTGCATCGTTATACAACTCGCAAATCAGAGAGCTCCTATTTTAAGAAACATCCTTTGCAAGCTGCCTGAGCCGAAAATGGCTGTTATGCCATGGCAGACACGACCCTCCGTATTTTGTCTGTCATGGCTTTTTATTAGTAACGAATCAAACCCATAGCGCTGTGAGAGCGCCTATTCACTTTAATCAATATATAACTTAATTATGGAAAACATTACATTTTCGCATCGGGCACGATCCCGAATGAAATGGTGGATGGCGCTGCTGTCCTTCATTGGCATGAGTCCATGGCTACATGCAAATCCGAATCCAAACACAGGCAGGGGCTCCCTCGCCTATTGTACGCCTGCTGCTACTTCAACTAGCAGTTTTATCAAAGACTTTAGTACAACGGGCGGCAGCACCAACATCAGCAACCTGAATACAGGACAAGGTACGGGCGGCTATGCCAACCATACTACCATGACAGTCGGCCAATACGAAGGCGCCCCGGTCAGCTTTAGCGCGGTCTACAACACTGGAACCTTTGGCCTTGCCATTTGGGTCGATTGGAACAATAACGAAACCTTTGAGACTTCAGAAAGGATGTTCCAAACTTCAGCGTACAGCTCATCGCAGACCGGAACCATCACGGTTCCTGCAGGAACGGCACAGGGCAGCTATCGCATGAGGGTGCTGGCCGATTTCAACAGCACCAACCCAAACAATCCGTGTGCTTTCTCAAGCGGAAGAGGAGAGGCAGAAGATTATACGTTTGTAGTAACTGCCCCTCCTGCCTGTCTACCTCCGACAAATCTAGCCGTAGGAAACATGACGCCTACCACAGCTCGGCTGACCTGGACGAGCACAAGAACATTGTTTGATGTAGAATACGGCCCTGCCGGATTCACGCAAGGCACAGGAACCATGACAACAGGAACAGCCAACCCGCTGAATATTTCAGGGCTTACTGCACAGACTGCCTACCAGTTCTATGTACGTACAGACTGCGGTCCTGATGGCAAGAGCGCCTGGGCAGGACCGTTCCGTTTCTTTACCGGGTATTGTACGCCTGCTGCAACTTCTACAAGCTATTTTATCAACAGCTTCACTACGACTGGAGGATTTGCCAACATTAACAATACGGGCACGACTATAGGAACTGGGGGCTACTCCAACTATACCGCCCAAAAGGTAAGCCATTTTGAAGGCGGAACAATCAACTTTAGTGCTGCCTATAGCAGCGGTTCTGGATTTGCCGTCTGGGTAGACTGGAACAACAACATGACATTCGAGACTGGCGAAAGAATGTTCGCTACTACAGCTTATGGGGCCTCTTCAACAGGAAACTTTACCGTTCCTGCCGGGACTCCTGTCGGAAACTACCGCATGAGAATCCGTATGGATTATAACAACAACAGCCCTTCTAACCCTTGTACCTTTAACTCAGGCAACGGAGAGGCAGAAGACTACACGGTTGAAGTAGTCACTCCTCCATCCTGCCTTCCTCCAACGGAACTAGGTGTCGGAAACCTGACCTTTACAGGAGCACAGCTCTCTTGGCTGGGCGAAGGAACCGTATTTGACGTAGAATACGGACCTGCCGGATTCACGCAAGGAACGGGAACCATGGCTTCTTCTGTAGCCAATCCTTATGACGCTACAGGGCTGACTCCGAATACATCGTACCAATTCTATGTACGCAGGATCTGCAGTGCCACAAACAAGAGCCCGTGGGCAGGTCCGTTCCGTTTCTTTACCGGATATTGTACGCCTGCTGCAACTTCTACAAGCTATTTTATCAACAGCTTCACCACGACTGGAGGATTTGCCAACATTAACAATACGGGCACGACTATAGGAACTGGGGGCTACTCCAACTATACCGCCCAAAAGGTGAGCCACCACGAAAACGGATCGGTAAGCTTCAGCGCTGCCTATAGCAGCGGTTCTGGATTTTCGATCTGGATCGACTGGAACCGAAACATGGCTTTCGATACGGATGAAAGAGTATTCACTACTACAGCTTATGGGTCCTCTTCAACAGGAAACTTTAACGTTCCTGCCGGAACTCCTGTCGGAAACTACCGCATGAGAATTCGTATGGATTATAACAACAGCAGCCCTTCTGATGCTTGTACCTTTAACTCAGGCAATGGGGAAGCGGAAGACTATACTTTTGAGGTAGTTACTCCTCCTACTTGCATGCCTCCAACAGAACTAGGAGCCGGCAACGTAACCTTTACGACAGCACAGTTTTCTTGGCTGGGCGAAGGAACCGTGTTTGACGTAGAATACGGCCCTGCCGGATTCACGCAAGGTACAGGAACCATGGCTTCCTCTGTAGCCAATCCTTATGATGCCACAGGACTGACTGCTGATACATCGTACCAATTTTATGTGCGCAGGGTCTGCAGTGCCACAGACAAAAGCCCGTGGGCAGGTCCATTCCGTTTCTATACGGGTCCTTGCCGTTTTGCAGCGACTTCTACAAGCTACTTTATCAGAGACTTTACTACGACCGGAGGATTCCTGAACATCAGCAATACTGCTACAGGCATCGGAACCGGAGGCTATTCTAACTTTGCTGCCATGAGGGTACAGCAGGCTGTAGGCGGCACAATCAACTTCAGCGCTGCCTACGTCGGCAATTCCGGATTTGCCATCTGGGTAGACTGGAACAAGAACATGGTATTTGATACCGACGAAAGAGTATTCAATACGACTGCCTATGGTGTGGCAGCAACCGGAAGCTTTGCGGTTCCAGCCGGAACTGCCTTGGGCAGCTACCGCATGAGAATCATGCTGGACTACAACAGTACGAGTCCGACTACGCCTTGCGCGCCAAGCTCTGGCAACGGAGAAGCAGAAGACTATACGGTTGAAGTAGTGACGCCTCCGTCTTGCCTGCCTCCGACCAATCTAGCAGTAGGAAACATGACGCCTACAGCAGCACAATTGACTTGGACAAGCACAGGAACGTTGTTTGACGTAGAATACGGCCCTGCCGGATTCACGCCAGGTACTGGAACCATGACAACAGGAACAGCCAATCCTTTGAACATTTCAGGACTTACGGCAGAGACCGCGTACCAGTTCTATGTACGTAGAGACTGCGGTACCGACGGCAAGAGCGCCTGGGCAGGACCGTTCCGTTTCTTTACCGGATACTGCACGCCTGCTGCAACTTCTACAAGCTATTTTATCAGCAGCTTCACCACTACGGGCGGATCTGCAAACATCAGCAATACCGGCACGACCATCGGAACCGGAGGCTACTCTAACTTTACGGCCATGAAAGTGCAGCAATACGAAGGCGCTTCTGTCGGCTTCAGCGCTGCCTATAGCAGCGGCTCTGGATTTGCAATCTGGGTAGACTGGAACAACAACATGGTTTTTGATACTAACGAAAGAGTATTCAGTACGACAGCCTACGGTGCTGCTGCAACTGGAAGCATTACCGTTCCGGCTACGACTCCTGTAGGAAACTATAGGATGAGAATCCGTATGGACTACAACAACACCAGCCCGTCTGATGCCTGCGGGTTTAACTCAGGCAACGGAGAAGCGGAAGACTATACCTTTGAGGTAGTTACTCCTCCTGCATGTCCTGCACCGACAGGCGGAGCAGCCGGAAACCTTACTTTTACGACGGCACAGCTGACATGGGTAAGCAGCGGAACGTCGTTCGACGTAGAATACGGCCCTGCCGGATTCACGCAAGGCACGGGAACTATGGCAACTGCTGTAGCCAATCCTTATGATGTCACAGGACTTACTTCTGATACCGCTTACCAGTTCTACGTACGCAGGGCCTGCAGTACCACAGACAAGAGCACTTGGGCAGGACCGTTCCGTTTCTATACCGGATACTGTCTTCCTGCTGCCACGGGAACTTCCAATTACATCAAGGATTTTTCTACTACGGGAGGGTATACCAACATCAGCAACCTGAATACGGGACAAGGTGCGGGAGGCTATGCCAACCATACGAGCATGGCAGTCAGCCAGCACGAAGGTGCACCAGTCAATTTCAGCGCAGTCTATAATGGCGGAACCTTTGGCCTTGCCATCTGGGTCGACTGGAACCGAAACATGGTGTTTGAGACTTCAGAAAGGATGTTCCAAACTACGGCGTACAGCTCATCGCAGATCGGAACCATTACCGTTCCTTCAGGAACGCCAGTGGGCAGCTACCGCATGAGGGTGCTGGCCGATTTTAACCTCACTACCCCAAACAATCCGTGCGGCTTCAATACTGGAAACGGAGAGGTAGAAGACTATACTTTTCAGGTAGCGACACCTCCGTCTTGCCTGCCGCCTGCCGCATTAGCCGCAAGCGCAACGTCTACAACAGCACAGCTGTCATGGACCAGCAACGGAACGTCGTTTGACGTAGAATATGGCCCTAGAGGATTTACGCAAGGCACAGGAACAATGGCAACTGCTCTAACACAGCCGCAGCATGGCATTTCTGGACTTACTTCCAATACAGCGTACCAGTTCTACGTACGCAGAAACTGCGGTGCCGGAGACCTAAGTGCTTGGGCTGGACCGTTCTCTTTCACGACAGCTTGCGGAGCACAGACCGTTCCTTACTTGCTTGACTTTAACGAGGTAACAATTCCTGCATTGCCAGTATGTACGTCTATCCAAAATGCGGGAACTGGAAATAACTGGAAAACCGACAACGTAAACGGATGGGGCTTTGCTTCTAAACTTTTGAACTATAGCTACAATTCTTCAAACCCGGCTAATGCTTGGTTCTATACCAACGGAATCCAATTAGAAGCAGGAACAAACTATACGCTGAAATTCCAGTACGGAAACAGCGGCAATACAAATTATGTAGAAAGACTAAAAGTCAACATTGCTGCTTCTGCGGATTATAATGCGATGACAAGAAACATCGTAGACTATCCGGCCATCACAAACAACACGCCGCTAGAATCGTCTACTACCTTCACGGTAGAAACAAGCGGTGTGTATTATCTAGGATTCAACGCCTACTCTATCACAGACAGGGCTCAGATTTATGTAGATAATATTGCGGTTGACGTAGCGCTTTCTAATCCAGATTTTGAAACGACAGCTTTCAAAGCGTATCCGAACCCGGTAAAAGACCTGCTGCATCTTTCGTACAGCCAGGAGATTACGGAGATTGCGGTGTTCAACATGGTAGGACAGCAGGTACTCGCTACATCGATACGCGATAGCAAAGGCCAGATAGACCTATCGGCATTGCCATCGGGCACCTATGTGGTAAAAGCGAGAACAGCTGATAGCAGCATGAAGACGATAAAAGTCATCAAGCAATAAACAAAATAGTTGTTTTTTTAAAAGCCAGCCGGGTAATTAGATTATCTGGCTGGTTTTTTTATTTGGAGATTTTGGATTTCAGATTTTAGATTGTGGATTTTAGATTTTGGATTTTTTTCATGTTGTTTTTGAGGAAAAAAGTGTGCTTTTTGGAGCGCCTAAAAAACAGTTACACCAAAAAAGTGACCACTTACGCCTGTATTTGACCACTTATTACTTTTGGGTTGTCTTTTTAAACTCAAATAGCAACCTTTGTCTTGTCTTTGTTTTTAAATGTTATTAATAAAGGTTTGAAAAAAGTGTCTCTCAACGTTTTGTTCATAAAAGAAACTGGTTTAGGTAAACAAAAAAACCGAGAGAGACACTCCTTTTAAAAACAAGGCAGTCCAGATAGGAATTTTAAATTCTCATCGGCGGTAAAGTAAAAATAGGCCAGGCATAGATTAGGCTATACAACAAAGAAAGCAAGCTCTTTTATTTTTCATTTTTAGTGAGTTTTGATTGACATCCCTAAAGAAAGAGAGCTACTTTCTTTTTCTAACAAGAACGTTCAAAGCATAAGTGCCTCTTAGTTGTTTATCAGGTTAAGTTTGGTAGTAAAGTTACAAACAGGAACAGTAGGGGTATTAGTTCATAGGGTACTGATAAGCGTCTAGAGGCATTTTTAATTCCATTTATAAGGAACGCTCTTCATCTTATTTTCATAAAATTTTGTCCTCATAGTTTAAATATGTGAAAATTAAAAGTTAAAAGTTCAATTATAGAGATGGAGAGCTCCTTATTTTTTTATTAAGTTTTGGCAATTACGGTCTAGGAATATCTCCATCATTAAAATCATCATCCCTGAGGTATAGCTCTCCCGTAGTAGCAATATCTGAATTGAAATAAAAATCAGGACTTATAATTGTATCGGTAGAGAAGTTAAAAGCCATTCTAACTTTTACAAAAAAGTCTATCGGTTCTGTAAGCTGAATTTGGATCCTAAAAAGAGCTTTAGGATATGCATATATTGGGTCCTCCAATTCAATTGTGTTTTTCCCTTCTTGAGCAAGATCACATACTAATTTTGCGTTAAACTTCTTGGTAACCTTTAGAATTCCTGTTGGTTTATTTAGTCTTCCAGCAAACGCGACAGGAAGTAGCTGGGCTAATATATCTATTGAATTCAACAGTATTGTATTCTCTGAATTATTGATAAAAGATATGTCAAAAACAGGAAGTATGTTTTTGCTTCTGTCGTCGTGAAATTCGTATACCATCTTATTGGTCTCATATTGACGGTATATTTTTTTACTTAACACTTCAATCCTGGCTATTTCTATGAAATTATTCCTAAAAGGATAGTATTTGTTAACCAAATGACTAAACAAGAACAAATTATTGCTGATGTAGTCCCAACTCCAATATTCGATGCTAAAAGGTAAATTGTGCTTGTATGCTAAAGTATTTAAGAGATTTTGTATGTGAACATCATTTTCTAATGAGGTCGCAATAATAAGCTTACGAGGAAAAGTTCCCGTCTTTAAAATGGCATTTATATCATCAATAATTTCATTTATGAAATTGACCTTTTGAGCATTACTATTAAGATTAAGATTTCTGAGCTTGCATTGGGAAGCAATCTTTTTTTCAGGCGAAATAATATCTATCCCATTTTGGCTCTGCCCCCGGCGACCGTATAGCGAAAAACTTGTAGTATTATGCACAGCATTTAGCAAATCGCATACGAGGCTTTCAAATACTTCTGGGCTTTTTGGAATGGGTAATTGGTAATGCATACTTAAATCATTTTTAATTAAATGCTTACATACTCCAAATTTAAGTTATTTGAATGTCTTAATTCTGCAAATTGTTTTTTGTAGATGCCTTCAGAGTGTAGCGTAAAAAAATATATTTCAAGCCATCTTTTTTAGTAAAAATATCACTTTTAGGATTGCCTAAAAAAACAGTTACACCAAAAAAGTGACCAGTTACGCCCGTATTTGACCACTTATTACTTTTGGGTTGCCTTTTTAAACTCAAATAGCAACCTTTGTCTTGTCACAGTTTTAAAAGTTACTAATAAGAGGATTAAAAAGTGTCTCTCAAAAGTTTCTTCATAAGAATCTAGGTTTAGTTAATACAAAAAAAACCGAGAGACACTCCTTTTAAAACAAGACCATTTGTTCATTGGCATGTTATGGCTTTTTTAGGCTTTGCAGTCGGTTATAAAAATAAAGAAAGTGTGCCTTGCTATTTTTTAAAGTAATGATTTTGATTAGCAGAATAACAAAAACGGGCCACTTTCTTTTCTTTATTTTATAACAAGGCAGGCCAACTATCTTGCCTAATGGTGTACTGTAAAAAAAGTTCAAAAATAAGTGCCTCGTAAGGCGTATCAGGTGATTTTGGTAGTAAATAGCGCACACTTGGAACAGATTGGTGGAATAGGTTTCATTGGTTACTGATAGCATTATTGGGGCACTTTTTCTTAAAACTATAAGGAACGCTCTTCATCTTATTTTCATAAAATATTTAGTCATCATAGTTTAAAATATGAAAATTATCACGTTATACAAACCCGATGGAGAGCTCCTTATTGTTTTACACAAGCTCCTACAGCAGCGCCAAACCTGTAGCTGCTATATAAATTAGGTCTGCAGCTGCCTAAACGGCAAGAATCTTTTCTTCGCTGTGTCCCTGCTTTCCTTATACGGACAGCTTATGTTCTTATTGCGACTCTTGAAGTTCTTATTGGCACTCCTCAAGTTCTTATAGGCTCTGCTCATGTTCTTATATGCACTCCTCAAGTTCTTATAGGCTCTGCTCATGTTCTTATACGCACTCCTCAAGTTCTTATAGGCTCTGCTCATGTTCTTATACGCACTCCTCAAGTTCTTATAGGCTCTGCTCATGTTCTTATACGCACTCCTCAAGTTCTTATAGGCACTGCTCATGTTCTTATACGCACTCCTCAAGTTCTTATACGCACTTTATAGAAGACAAGAAGTACGTCGCAACCCTTAAAAAGTCCTTATTATGATAAATTTTGGATAGAAAATCATTCTTCCAATACAAACAACGTAGTATTAATTTAAAAATGTAACCTTATGGCCTCCCAATCGCAAGCCTCTTTTGCAGCCCGCCTCTCGAAAGGCAAGAAGCTGTACCAATTACTCAATTCATTTCCGGGGTATGCACCAGATGTGCCGGAATTTGCTCCCCAGACCTTTAAGGCGATGCTGGAAGCAATGACCGTCGCGCAAGCGCAGCATACAGAAGCCCATCATTCTTTTGCCGAAGCGGCTAAGCAGCGCAGGATCGTATTTAGCGAAAACCCCAATTCGCTATTAAAGACCATCACCTTGATTAATGCGTATATCAGGGGTAAATTCCAGAAAGATTCGCAGATTTATGCGGATGTGAATTCGCTCGTCAAAAAGATAAGGGGCGAAAAGCCCGTACGGATCACTCGGGATGCGGATACAGAAATGATAAGCCGCTCTGAAAAGTCTTATGGAAGCCAGGCAGAGTATTTGGGCGACCTGATTACGCTGGCGACACAGCTAGGAGCCGACTATACGCCCACCAATAGCGCTATCAAGCTGGCAAAACTAAAAGAGCTGCATGCGCAAATCTTGCAACTTAACGATCAGGCCTCGGTCAAGCTGGCCGCTTTTAAGCCCAAGGTAGTCGAGCGTCAAAATAATTTTGAGCAGCTTAACACTACCGCCAAACGCATCAAGGATATGGTCAAGGCGCAATACGGTGTCGACTCTATAGAACATAAGCTAGTCAAGGGACTCAGTTTCTAACAGCTAAAAAGCAAAAGCCGCCCTTAATTAAAGAGCGGCTTTTTCGATTACGATTTTAAAGAGGGGTAAAAAAAGAAGTTATTCTAACTATTGCTTATCATAGAAATCTTAGGATGTTTTCACAAAGATAAGAATTTCTTGGTCTGAAACAGCATCATCATTGTAATCGGAATCATCGTTTTTTATGACCCGTATCCTGTCTGCCGCTACCGATTCTAACCGCCATGATAGTATAACAACACCGGCGCGGTTACATTTTATGGTTTTGGTACGGAGCAGCAACACTTCTAGGGCACTCTTGCTAAAACCGAGATTTCTTTATCTAAAATGCCGTCATTATTATAATCGCGGTCGTCATTTTCTATGATTCGAAGCCTGTCTGCCGTCACCGATTGCAGGCGCCAAGATTCTACAACAGTACCATTGCGGCTAAAAGCAATGATTTTGGTGCCGGCATCATACGAATAGGTACCGGTTGTTTCCTGTCTTATGATGCAGTCTTGATCTTCATCACTAGCATCATTTTCATAAAACACAAAATGAAAGGTTTGGTCTGCTGCCATTTCAAACCGATTCTCTGCCGAGCATCCTGTTATAATTTCTGTCAAAATAACGGTAGTATCGCTGCCCGATACTGCCTCGGCAGTGGTATACTGCCACATTCCGACAACACTGCCGCTTTCAATTGCTTTGGCATTGTCATCGTCTTTGTTACAGGAAACAATAGCCAATGGCAGCACTACTAAGCACCATACAGATCTTTTTTTCATCGTCTTACATTTTTAAAGGTTATTACATCATATCTAAAAAAGCCCTGGACCTGAGATTGTATTATCGGAAAGGATACTCTTCTAAAAAACAAGTAACTTCTTCAATAAAATCTTTTTTTTCGCACCTCCGTATCCGTATCCTTGTCCTTTTCCCGTCTTTAGTAAACACACACAGCCTATAAGACCGCAAATCATGTGCTGAATAGAGAAGGCAATAGGCTGCTGCACAAGAGCCCGTAACATAAAGTGAATCGGCTCTCAAGCAATATGCAAGTAGCGGACCAAGCGACAGCAATAGGACGGCACGGATGATACCGTGATAGGGAATATTCTTTCTAGACACAAAAATCCGATCGATATTCGCAATATCAAATTCATGCACAGCCCCTTTATAATTGAGGGTCATTTTTGACTCGACTATGTTGATGTATTTTGACATTGACGTTTCGTATAGAATTAGTTTTAGTATTCGTATTTCCTCCACAAAACAATCTTTTATATCCTCATCCTCTTTCTCATTATATCCTGCTTTCAACTTTCAGCCCTACACCTTAATTCAGCCTTTTGGCCGTAAAATAAAAATAATAGTTAGAGGCATCTCCGGTGGCATGCCAAGTACAATTGTACCACTCGCCATTGGTAAAGGTGACCATAACATTTATATATTCGGAGTCATAGTTAATTGAATTTGTTCCAAGATCATCATCTCCGTCAATATAATAACTATAATAACCGGGATTAATAGTTGTACCAGCCCCGTTAACATATGCATTGATAGTTGAAAAAGCGGAAATGTTATAAGTAATAGCTGTACCAGTAGTATTGAAAAATTTAGGCGCCGTATCACCATTAAAATCAGCTTCAATAAAATCCATTCTTAAACCATTAATTACAATAAATTTTGCCTGTTCTGTTGCATTAGACAGCTCATAAGCCGAACGTCTATTGGTAGTGGTTATATTGCCCGCGTTTTTCCCATTCATCATATTTCTTGATCCTCCATTTGCTGTAAAGGTGGCAGCAGGTACAACTGCCCTAAACGACTTAATGCCATTCACCTCAAAATTATTATTGTTGGTGATAACCGTAGATTGCAGAAAAACGTCCCATAAAGCAGCCGATATTATATTATTTGTGTTTTTAACTACTACTACCGACTGCCCCGGTTTGATAACAATAGTATTTGCAATAGAAGCAGCGTTGGTTTGTATCAGCTGTGTGCTGTTTCCTTTGATGGTCACATCAAATGCCGAAGTATTTTTGATGCGGTACACCCTTCCGTAAAATGCATCTTTAGCGGCATCTGCCACCACGGCATTGGGCAGCGTAAGGGTAATTGCCGCTGTATTTCCCAGTACATTTACAAATTGATCGGTATTGGTGAGGGCAGCATCTGCTGCTATAACTTTATAGCTCCCTGCATAAGAACCGTTTACGGTAAGGCTGCTGTTAGGATTTTTGGTGTTGATGCCCGTGTTTTGGGCATACAGGCTACCAACAGCCAACGCAGCTAATAGTAGGGTAACGAGTATTTTTTTCATTCCCTGATTTTTAAATTATTAATTACTACTTTGTGCACTTCCTAATTCAGCCTTTGGGCTGTAAAATAAAAATAATAGTTAGTGGCATCTCTGGTAGCGTGCCAAGTACAGTTGTACCACTCGCCATTGGTAAAGGTTAGCATAGCGTTCACATATTCTATATCTCCTTGGTCTACTGTCGAAAAATCATCATTCCCATCAACATTAAAACTATAATAACCGGGAGCAATAGTTGTATTAGCCCCGTTAACATATCTATCGCCAGTTGAAAGAGAGGAAATATTATAGGTTATTGCTCCGGCAGTAGTATTGAAAAGTTTGGGAGATGTAGATGGGTTACCCCTCCAGCTTTGAAGAAAATCCATTCTTAAACCATTAATTACAATAAATTTTGCTTGTTCTGCTGCAGTAGACAGCTCATAAGCCGAACGTCTATTGGAATTGATTGTATTGTTCACATTTTTTCCATTCATCATTTTGTTTGATGCACTATAGTCTGTAAAGGTGGAAGCAGGTACAACTGCCTTAAACGACTTAATGGCATGCACCTCAAAATTATTATTGTTGGTGATGGCAGTAGACTGCAGAAAAACATCCCATAAGGCAACTGCTACTGTATTATTTGTGTTTTTAACAACCATTACCGATAGTCCCGGTTTAAGAACAAAAGTATTTACAATGGAAGCAGCATCGATTTGCAGCAACTGTGTGCCGTTTCCTTTGATGGTCACATCAAATGCCGAAGTATTTTTGATGTGATACACCCTTCCGTAAAATGCATCTTTAGCGGCATCTGCCACCACGGCATTGGGCAGCGTAAGGGTAACTGCCGCTGCACTGCCCAGTACATTTACAAATTGATCGGTATTGGTGAGGGTAGCATCTGCGGCTATAGTTTTGTAGCTCCCGGCATAAGAACCGTTTACGGTAAGACTGCTGTTAGGATTTTTGGTGTTAATCCCCGTGTTCTGGGCCTGCAGTTTACCAACGACGAACGTACCTAATAATAGGGTAACGAGTATTTTTTTCATCATTCTAATTTTTTAATTATGATATTCGTATAAAGCAATCTTATCCCTCTCTACTTTTCACTTTAGATTTGCACTTCCAACCTTGTTTGTCCTCTTTATTGTATAGGAAGAGCATAAAAATAATTTTCGGGACTATTGGTGTTATAGCTAAAAATAGTAGTGCTCCATTTTTGAAAAACTAAATATATAGTAACACCAGCTGGTGCAGTTACCTCAATTACTGAGCTTCCTGATATGAAGCCTGTTCCAGTAACATCCGCAGGCAAGGCTTTGGCCGCTTTAAGTAATATCCCTGCATAAGTGGTGCTAGTGCCAGCTGGCCCCAAGTGCGTAAAACCTGCTTGTGCTACACTGGCAGTATTTGATGACAAATAGCAATGCTGCCAAATATCGGTAGTGATATTATTAAAGGTCATTCCAGCATTTACTGCCCACTTCCCTGGGGCAAGCGTTATAGACACGCCAGAATAGACAATTGTTCCTGAACCAGCGTTAGCATTTACAGTGGCTGGAACGGGCGGAAATGCACCTAATATGGTAGGGCGGAATGCCGGGACTGCAGCCCAGGCACCTACTCCATTGGCATCACTGGTAAGCACATAGCCATTGGCTTGTGTACCATCCATAATTTTAATCGCCGCTCCGGCAGTTCCATTATTTATCACCAGTTTTGCGTTTGGCACAACAGTACCAATGCCTACATTGCCTGCTTGAGTC
This sequence comes from Flavobacterium endophyticum, assembly GCF_003634455.1. Lineage (GTDB taxonomy): Bacteria > Bacteroidota > Bacteroidia > Flavobacteriales > Flavobacteriaceae > Flavobacterium > Flavobacterium endophyticum. Next base: position 1,173,722 of record NZ_RBLC01000001.1, read on the forward strand.
ACTACAAAATCATTAGCCTGCTGTGGCGCAGTCGGATCGCCGCTGGCATTATTATCCCTAGCCCCATCCACATGCAAGGTGCCTTTCGGGTTTTTGGTATTTACTCCCGATTGTTGCGCATAAGCGGAAGCAGATAGGGATAAAATAAGTACTGCGGCTATAATTTTATTCTGTTTCATGTTAATTAATTATCATATTGTATCCTCTGTACTATGCAACGGTATTCATCTTCGTGTCTATTTGAAAACTAATCCCTTCATCAATCTACTGGTTTTGCAAAAAAATAATTTTCGAGATAGGTTTTTGGATTAAACTTGTATGCGCCAACGGGCTGATTCTGCAACAATAAATAAATAACAACCGATGGCGCTGTCACCTCTATCAGTGTACTACCGGTAACAAAGCCAAATTGCATTAATGGCGTCGGGTTAGTGTCCATAAGCCCTTGTACCAATACTCCGCCATAGCTTGTTTGTACGCCAGCAGGTCCCAAAAAATTAAAACCAGTCTGCTGAAGCGCATTAGTAGCTGACGACAGGTAACAGCGTTGAAAGAGGGTTGAATTTCCATTTGTAAAAGTAACACCTGCATGTACCATCCACTTTCCCCTACTCAGCGTAATCGATATCTTTGAATCTATTGGAGCCATACCACCATTAGGCACTATGAGGCCTGGATCGGTTGTTGGAAAAGTTCCATTAACCAAGGGCTTCACTACCGAAGGGCTGATCCATCTTGCAAGACCAGTGGCATCGGTAGTTAAAATACTGCCCGCCCTTTCTCCACCATCTTTAATTTGAATTTTTCCCCTAAGGTCCAACTTATGGCTAGGGCTTAAGGTGCCAATACCTACATTACCTGCATTGGTTACTATAAAATCGTTAGCTTGCTGTGCCGCATCAGGATCGCCGCTAGCATTATTATCTTTACCGGCATCAACATGCAAAGGGCTTTTAGGGTTTTTAGTATTCACCCCGGTGTTTTGAGCATAAACACTACCAGTGGCCAGTGCGCCTAATAGTATTGTAACGAGCCTATTTTTCATCCCTTTGCTTTTTTAATTGTTGGTATGGATATCGGGTAGCAAGACCTTTCTGTTTTTTACTTCCCGCTTTTGTTGGTGTCTTTTTTCTGGTTTTCCAGCATGATTTTTTCCAATTTTTCTAACCTGGCCTTGGTGGCTTCGGCATCTTCTTTCAGGGCTTTTATTTCGGCCTGCTGTTGGTCTATCAGCTTTTGCTGCTCAATAGTATGCAGGTATAGCTCTTCTACTTTTTCAAGCATTTGTATGCTCAGTTCGGAGATATTGAATACGTAATCGCCTTTTTCGTTTTTGCGGAGGCCTTTGATACTGGTTACGCCAGGCAAATGTTTGTTCTTGTTGATAAATGCTTCTACTTCTTTCAGCGATTTAAAAGAATAATCGCTTTTCAGTTCAGAGAAGCCATTAAAATAATCTTCAAACACATAATCGGGAAAGACAGAGTTGACCGTTTCAATGCCCCCGTTAACAGCAAGCAAGGTATTGGGATTGGCGGCGGTGGCGGGGCTGCCCAGCATCATATTGGTGGTACCTATGCCTACTTTACCAGCACTGTTAACATGGATTCTTGTAGTAGCAGCCGTTTGCAATTGTAAATTTCCTGTTGATGAACTACCAGTACCTAGGACAAGCCCAGTGGTATTAGCTGCAAGTACACCTGTCGTTACATAAGCATCGCCATTATAACGCTGTCCTATATTTACCAAACTATTGGCAGCCTGTAATTGTATAACCGCATCGCCAGTTGATGTTCCGTGATACAAGGTATTGTTTGCGCCGCTGTGATTAATTTTTGTTTCTCTGGTATTTGGCCCAAATGATTTAAAATTAAGAGTCTTCCCTGTCATAGTTACAACCCTGGTGTTAGAGGCATCGGTAGCAAGTGTACCATCTGTGGTATAAATGTTATTTGCTGGCAATGCCGATTGGTCTATCCATGTTGGTGCATTGCTGCCATTTGAAGTCAACACCTGATTTGCCAATGGCGAATTGGCCATTTGCGTAGTAGTTACCGCACCGTTTTGTATCTTATTAGTTGTTACCGCATTATCTTGTATCTGGTTTGTTCCTACCGCATTGGCTTGTATATGGGTATTGCCAATTCCGCCAGGTGCCACGCTTACAGTTGTTGCCACCAAAACAGCATTAGCAACGCTTCCGGCGGCTCCCCCGTTTAGCGCTATAGAAGCATCAGCGGTAAGGTTTTTACCAATCCCCGTAGCCGCAGTGTTTACCGAAAGCGTACCATCGGCAGCTATATTAAGGCCTGCCCCCGCTTTTACCGCACCTGGAATAACAGTGGTAGCGGTAGGTACGCTAACGGTGTATGCTGTATTTCCAATAGGACTTGGTGTTGTTGGTGTTACGCTAACATTTGTACCCGCTACAACTGAACTTGTTGTTTGGTTGGCGGTAATGGCTGGTGCTAAGTTTAATGGTGCACTAGGCTGCCCATTTACAGTGCTTATCAATTGGTTGCTTGCATTTAACGACAGCCCATTGCTGTTGATGATGTTAACAGCTGTTCCCGTTACACTGTTTACGGTAGTGGTTAGGCTGTTATTGTTAGAAAGATTAGACACCGAAATAGCAGGTACCAAAGTAGATTGGTTGACCCAGGTTGGTGCACCTGCTCCATTAGTGGTTAATACTTGGTTGATGCCGGCAGTGGCCATTTTAGCCGGAGTTACCGCACCGTTCTTGATGTTGGCTGTTACGTTAGCAAGGGTTGCTCCCAAACCACCAGTTATGTCAAGGTCAGCTGAAGTAAAGTCCTTCCCTATACCCGAAGTGCCGGTGTTTACCGAAAGTGTACCATCAGTAGCTACATTAAGACCTGCTCCTGCTTTTACCGCACCTGCAATAGCAGTGGTAGCGGTAGGTACGTTAACGGTGTATGCGGTATTGTTGCTGCCTCCTGGTGTATTTGCTTGCACCGTAGTGTTAGTTCCCGCTACAACTGAACTTGTTTTTTCGAGGGAAGAAATATCTTTCCATGAAAGCGTGCTACTTGCCATTCCATTGGTAACCAATACCTGGTTATCCGAACCACCATCTCTTGGAAAAACATAATTGGATGTAGGTGTGCCAGCAGGATTATAAAATGCAAAATTAACGCCAGCTCCAGGGGTTATTTCTATATGAGAACTTCCTGTTGTTGGATCATAACTACTCATCGTTAAACTGCTCATGCCTAAGGCATCATTGTTGTATGAGCCAATACCATTCCAATAACCAGAAGTGTTTGAGCGCAAAGCGAAGCCACTTGGATCAATATATGCCCTTGCATCAATAACAGGACTTTTACTAAGTTTCACCTCAAAATTGTCCTTAGTTAAAAGGAGCTTAGAAAATTCGGTGGCCAAACCTAGTAGCTGATTATTAGCTACAGACATCAGCATATTACCATCAGTATCTTTACTATCAAAATGGTTATAAAAACCTGGGCTACCTACACCTAAAACTTTCATATCTCCTTTTACCTCAAACTTTTTGGTTGATTCCCCATCAGTAGCTGTAAAGCCTACGGCTACGTTGCCCTGTTGGTAGATTTTATCGGTATTATGGTCAGCTATAGCCGTTGTTCCTTGTACATTCCAAGGCTCAGTAGGTGGTGAAAGAGTAGGAATCCTAAACGTTACTGGTGTTCCGGCTTCGTTAGTATATGTATAGTCATTACCAATTTGAGTAAGGGTGGTTACTGTTTCGTTCCTCGCTATGATCTGTGCCATGTCGAGGGTAGTGGTATTCCCATCCTCATCCTTGTAGGTCAGCTCCTTGGTGGCTGTATCGTAGCCCAGTATGGTCAGCGTCTCGTTAGCCTGCACAAGTTCCTCGATATTGATCGTCTGCGTCGTGCCCGTGGCGTCTACATAGGTAAAGTTCGTGCCGTTATAGGACACGTTCCCGCCTACCGTAGTATTCGTAAGGTTTTCGATAAGCTGGTTCAGCACCTCCGTGTTGCTGATGATCTCCTCAAAGTTGTTCATCACGTCGGCAGGAACATTGATGGTCACCTCGGCGCCAGCCTCGTTTTTATAGGTATACGTGCCATCGCCATTGTTGGCAAGGGTCGTAACCGTCTCGTTCGCCTGCACAAGCTCCTCGAGGTTGATCGTCTGCGTCGTGCCCGTGGCGTCTACATAGGTGAAGTTCGTGCCGTTATAGGACACGTTCCCGCCTACGGTAGTATTCGTAAGGTTTTCGATAAGCTGGTTCAATACTTCCGTGTTGCTGATGATCTGCTCAAAGTTGTTCATCACATCGGCAGGAACATTGATGGTCACCTCGGCGCCAGCCTCGTTTTTATAGGTATACGTGCCGTCGCCATTGTTGGCAAGGGTCGTAACCGTCTCGTTGCCCGTAACAAGCTGCGCCATGTCAAGGATAGTGGTATTCCCGTCCTCGTCCTTGTAGGTCAGCTTCTTGGTAGCCGAATCGTAGCCCAGTATGGTCAGCGTCTCGTTCGCGTCGATGATGTTCTTGATCGTCGTGGACACGCTGGTGTCGCCCATGATCGTAGTGAAGTTTTCGATAACATCGGCAGGAACGTCGATAAGCGTCGTGGTACCGTCCTCAGAGGTGTAGGTGTATTTTCCATCGCCGTCGCTCACAAGGGTCGTAACCGTCTCGTTCGCCTGCACAAGCTCCTCGAGGTTGATCGTCTGCGTCGTGCCCGTGGCGTCTACATAGGTGAAGTTCGTGCCGTTATAGGACACGTTCCCGCCTACCATAGTATTCGTAAGATTTTCGATAAGCTGGTTCAGCACTTCCGTGTTGTTGATGATCTGCTCGAAGTTGTTCATCACATCGGCAGGAACATTGATGGTCACCACGGCGCCGGCCTCGTTCTTATAGGTATACGTTCCGTCGCCGTTGTTGGTCAAGGTAGTAACCGTCTCGTTGCCGCGCACGATTTCCTGTATGTTGATGGTCTGCGTCGTGCCCGTGGCATCTACGTAGGTAAAGTTCGTGCCGTTGTAGGACACGTTTCCGCCTACAGTAGTATTCGTAAGGTTTTCGATAAGCTGGTTTAGCACTTCCGTATTGTTGATGATCTCCTCAAAATTGTTCATCACATCGGCAGGAACATTGATGGTCACCTCGGCGCCGGCCTCGTTTTTATAGGTATACGTGCCGTCGCCATTGTTGGCAAGGGTCGTAACCGTCTCGTTGCCTGCAACAAGCTGCGCCATGTCAAGGATAGTGGTATTCCCGTCCTCGTCTTTGTAGGTCAGCTTTTTGGTAGCCGCATCGTAGCCCAGTATGGTCAGCGTCTCGTTGGCGTCGATGATGTTTTTTATCGTGGTGGACACGCTGGTGTCGCCCATGATCGTAGTAAAGTTGCTTATGACATCGGCAGGCACGTCGATCAGCGTTGTTGTCCCGTCCTCGGAGGTATAGGTATATTTTCCACTGCCATTACTTACAAGAGTAGTCACCGTCTCGTTCGCCTGCACGAGGTCTTCGATGTTGATGGTCTGCGTCGTGCCGGTAGCATCGACATAAGTGAAGCTCGTGCCGTTATAGGACACGTTTCCGCCTACCGTAGTATTCGTAAGGTTTTCGATAAGCTGGTTCAGCACTTCCGTGTTGCTGATGATCTCCTCAAAGTTGTTCATCACATCGGCAGGAACATTAATCGTCACCTCCGCACCGGCCTCGTTTTTATAGGTATACGTACCGTCGCCATTGTTGGCAAGGGTCGTAACCGTCTCGTTGCCCGCAACAAGCTGAGCCATGTCTAGGGTAGTGGTATTCCCGTCCTCGTCCTTGTAGGTCAGCTTCTTGGTAACCGAATCATAGCCCAGTATGGTCAACGTCTCGTTCGCGTCGATGATGTTTTTTATCGTCGTGGACACACTGGTGTCGCCCATGATCGCAGTAAAGTTTTCGATAACATCGGCAGGAACGTCGATAAGCGTCGTGGTACCGTCCTCAGAAGTATAGGTGTATTTTCCATCGCCGTCGCTCACAAGTGTGGTAACCGTCTCGTTTGCCTGCACAAGTTCCTCGAAGTTGATCGTCTGCGTCGTGCCGGTAGCATCGACATAGGTAAAGTTCGTGCCGTTATAGGACACGTTGCCGCCTACCGTAGTATTCGTAAGGTTTTCGATAAGCTGGTTCAGCACTTCCGTGTTGTTGATGATCTCCTCAAAGTTGTTCATCACATCGACAGGAACATTGATCGTCACCTCGGCGCCGGCCTCGTTTTTATAGGTATACGTGCCGTCGCCATTGTTGGTCAAGGTAGTAACCGTCTCGTTCGCCTGCACAAGCTCCTCGAGGTTGATTGTCTGCGTCGTGCCCGTGGCATCCACGTAGGTAAAGTTCGTGCCGTTATAGGACACGTTCCCGCCTACCGTAGTATTCGTAAGATTTTCGATAAGCTGGTTCAGCACCTGCGTGTTGTTGATGATCTCCTCAAAAT
>NZ_RBLC01000001.1:1180549-1189883 GCF_003634455.1 Flavobacterium endophyticum
AAGGGTCGTAACCGTCTCGTTATTGCGCACGATTTCCTGTATGTTGATGGTCTGCGTCGTGCCCGTGGCGTCTACATAGGTAAAGCTGTTGCCGTTATAGGACACGTTGCCGCCTATATTCTGTATCAGTTCCGTAATCTGGTTCAGGACGCTCGTGTCCTGGATGATCGTCTCGAAGTTTTGGATCACGTCGGCTGGGACGTCGATAACGGTAACCGTGCCGTTCTCGGAAGTATAGGTGTACTTGCCGTTGCCGTTGCTTACCAAAGTCGTTATAGTCTGCAAATCTGATAATGCGATCTGTACGCTATTGCCATCGCTGTCTGTCAATATAAGATTCATGTTGTCTTTGGTCAGGCTGACATTGGTCGTATTGGCATCATCGCTGCTGTTTGCCATCTTGTGCCATTTTGTATCATACCAATAATAATAGCCTGGCGAAACATTGAAAGGTGCGGTTCCAGAAGTAGCGGTATTAAAAACCAGCAGGCTGTTCGGCAAGGTTCCCGTATTGATAATCGGATCCATGCTTTCCGTATTCTGAAGCGCCACTCTTGGTATCAGGACACCTCTTTTTTCCGATTGTCCTTCAACCGTTACTTCTAACTGGGATGAGTTATTTGGCGTACTGGTTCCTATTCCTACCTGTGAATAAGCGGCGGAAACGCCCAGCATCGCAATGGCGGTGAGTAGTAATCTCTTCATGATCTCATTTTTTAAAATTTGTTTGACTCCTAGCTTCCTTATCTCCAACATGCTACTTGACAAGAAGCCTTTTTTTTATAAATTATATATGTATTAATCTTATGTTATCTGATTCTAAGGATTATAAATTCGCTTCTCCTATTTTCCTGATGTTCCTTATCGGTACATTTTGCGTCGCTGCCACATTTGTTCTTCAGTTGTGTTTCACCATACCCTTTGGCAGACAGCCTACTGGAATCGATTCCTTGAGAAATCATATAGTGCTTTGTTGCCTGAGCTCTTTTTTCGGAGAGCAGCTGGTTGTAGTCATCATTGCCCCTGCTGTCGGTATGCGACCGGATGGCTACCGTCATGCTAGGATATTCCCACATTACTTCTATGATTTTTTGCAGGTCTATAGCCGCATCTTCACGGATATTCCAGCTGTCGAAATCGAAATGGATTTCTCGGATTCCGAAAACAGCTGCTATGTCCCCGTCTTTTCCAATCTCAGACAGGCGTTTCTGTTGCTCTATATCCAAGATGGTTGTGCCTGAATCTTTTGAAATCGTAACACTTTTTTCATCTGCCAAATACTCTTTCTTTTCGATTCTTACCCTATATTTTTTGCCACATTCAACTTTAAAAGAATAATTGCCGTCTGCATCTGTATATGCTGTTTCCAGCAGTTTGAAATCGTTGTCCAAAAGGCTCACTTTTGCGTTCTCGAGCCCTGTTCCGGCCTGCTGGTCGGTTATCCTCCCTGCCAGAAGCTGTTCGCATTCCAGCTTCTTATTTTCCTTAAACCTGTAGATATCGTCATAGCCCATCCCTCCTTCTCGATTAGAGGAAAAGAATCCGGCTTGGGATTTTGTGTCGATCATAAACGCAAAATCATCTTGGCGTCCGTTTACGGGTTCTCCCACATTCAATGGCTTAGAAAAGTCATTATTCTCAATCCTGCTCTTGAAGATGTCTAGCCCTCCCAGTCCTGGATGGCCATCGGAAGAAAAATAGAGCTCATTTTCGTCGGACACGAACGGGTAGGTTTCTTTGCCTTCTGTATTTATTGTTCTCCCTAAGTTTTCGGGATTCCCGAATGTGCCGTCAGAATTTATGCTTACTTTATAGATATCCGACTGCCCTAGAGTTCCGGGCCTATCGGACACGAAATACAGCGTCTTGTCATCTGGGCTGAGTGCCGGATGTGCCGTACTGTACTCATTGCTGTTGAATGGAAGTTCCGTAACATTGGTCCATTTGCCCTTTTCGAGAACGGCCTTATATAGTTTGAGCAGTATTTTCTTCTCGTTGCTTTTTCTTTTTTTTCCTTCGTTGTAGTTGTTTCGAGTGAAATACATCGTTTTTCCATCCTTGGCAAAAGCGGGGGTTGCTTCATGAAACTTGCTGTCGATAGTTCCCGAGAATTTTTCAGGCGTCTCAAATGTGCCGTCGCTTTTTACTGTAGAGGCAAACAGGTTGGTGAAAGGCAGTCCTGTGCGCTTGTCTATGGTTTTCGATAGGCCGCTGGTCTGTCTGGATGAGGCAAAGACAAGCTTTCCGTCGAAAAAGGCCGTTCCATAATCTTGCCCTTCGGAATTGATGCCAGCATTTTCGATTGCATAGCGGCCGGAGTTCTTCCTGATTTCGGCTAAATAGTTCTTGTCTTCTTCATAGATACGGCCTCTTTCGTCTGCCGAATTCTTCTCTACGAATTTCTTCATCATTTGGGCCGACTTGTCATAGTCGCCGATAGATTTTAGCGTTTGTGAAAACCTATAATAGTATTCGGGTTCCGGCTCTATTCCGAGAGTGAAGAGTTCTGTATACCAACGGTTCGCTTCGGCAAACTCGGAATTGAAATAGTAGGCATTCCCGAGCTTCTGAAATAGCTCTGCCGACTTGTATCCTTTTGAGGCAATATTTTCATAAATCTTGATGGCATCGATATAGGCATAATTGTCATATAGCTTTCCTGCCTTAGCCAACTTCTGCTGCTGCGCATCTGCGTAGGAAGCAAAAAGAGCCGTAAGGACGATAAGCAGGTATGTTGTTCTATTTTTCATGTTTTGATTGTATTAAAAGAATCTCGGCGATGCGGTACCGTCATAGCTTTTGAATAATTCAAAGCGCAGGAATATCTCATGAGAGCCCGAATTGTAGGTCGCGAGCTTTGTAGTCTCTGTATCATAGGCATAGCCGACAAAAAGCCCTTCGCTTATCTGGAAACCAGCCATGACGCTCACTGCCGCATCCCAGCGGTAGGCAGATCCGAGGGTAAGCTTTTCGCTGAACAGAAAGTTGGCGGAGATATCTGCCTGTAATGGAGCGCCCTCAACGATCTTGGCCAGCACAGAAGGCTTGAATTTCAGGGTGGAACTGAGTTCAAAGACATGTCCTCCCATCAGGTAGAAATGCATTCTTTCTTTAGCGACTGAATAATTCCCATCGTCTTGGTAGTGTTTTGTTTCTAGAAAATTAGGAATCGAAAGCCCTACATAGGTGTTTTCTGAATACAGATAGGCACCAGCACCGATATTGGGCGTAAAGGAATCTTCTATGTTTCTTTGGAATCTCGGATCGTTGGGATCGTAGATATCCAGCTTGGTATAATCTATGTTCAGCAGGTTGGCGGTTGCCTTTAGCCCGAAGGCCAGCTTGAAGGTTTCTGAAGCCCGTATCGTATAGGAAAAGTCGGCAGAAATACTATTCTCGTCCGAAGGTCCGATCCTTTCATTGATAAAAGAAAGCCCTAGCCCGACCTTGCTGATTCCGATAGGAGAATGCAGCGCGAAGGAGTTCGTAGTCGGCGCACCGTCTAGTCCGACCCATTGCGTCCTGTGGAGTCCGAATATGCTCAGTACTCCTCTTGATCCTGCATAGGCTGGGTTCATGTTTGCCGTATTATACATGTACTGTGTATACTGCGAGTCCTGTTGGGCCGAGCCTGAAATACTCCAAAGAAGAGCTACTAAAAGGACAAGCTTATAGTTAGTTATCATATCTTTTACGTTTTCTTGTTAATTATCGTTCAGGTACAGATAGCCTGCCTTTTCGATGTTTCTTTTTTCCCCTCCTGGATAGGTAAGTTCATAGGTGAGTACGTAGAAGTAGGTTCCAGAAGGGAGCTTCTGGTCTGGGCTTACGGTAGCTCTTCCTTCAGAGTGGCCGTTGAAAACATTTCCGTCAGAATCATAATTTGTGGTCTCGAAAACCTTTACTCCCCAGCGGTTATAGATGCTTACTCTGTTGTTAGGGTAGTTCGTGATACCGTCTATTATAAAGTAATCGTTCTTCCCATCATCATTAGGAGTAACCCCGTTATAAATCACGATATTTCCAACCGGTTCCACCCTTCTTTTTACTTTAGCCAGCGTAAAGACTCCAAAACCTGAAGTCGCGAAAAAAGAGGTCACGGTTCCTGTTTGTATCCCGCCAGCACCAATTTCGACGATGCCACCTTCATCTACCCAGAGTCTCTTCTCTTCATCCCAGCGGGCGATCGTGAGCTTCTCCATTCCTTCTGGAGACGACGGGTCGAGATCCTGCCATATAAATCCTGGCGTGGTTGCCTGATCCCATGACAGCGTGAGCATGATTTCGGTATTTCCCTCTGTCTTATCTAGTGTCCAATATTCCTTGTCATCGATCAGTTCTACGTTCCCGACTTTGCTGGCATGCGGATAAAGTGTATTGGAATTCTCAAGGAAATATTTTCCCGTAAAGGCATCGGTGGCAGCATTTGGAGCTGTCGGAAGAATCTTAGCGGGCCTGAAAAAACTAGAATTCCCTATAGGATAGGTAAACTCCACATTGCCATTTTTCTGTACATAGCCATCTACATGGCCGTCATTATCTGTATTAGAATGAGTCGCATTGTTTTCGTACACTATAAGCCCCTCAGTCTCATTAATCCTGACAATTCCATTCAGGAAATCCGAATTTCCTGTGATACTGATATCTGCGGAAAGCTGGAAAGCAGGCTGTGGCGATTCGTTATTAAAAAGTACGTCGTAGAACTTAAAATAATCACTCGGAGCACTTCCTGAAATAGATTGTGCAACATTGCCTTGAAATATCGTATAGCCTCTCTGTCCGGGAGTGAAGCTTACGAGCCCGTCGTTATTGAAGTTGCCGAATACGTAAAATTCTCCATCGTTTGTAAATGTTGCCGTCGGCGTATTGCCAAAATCAAATCGGGTTGAAACTACAGTTCCTGGCAGGATTGACATCTCTCCCGTATTTACTGTCTGTGCAACCGCTTTCACGCTAATGAATAGTGAGAAAAAAAGTAGGCTCCTTATTGTCATTGTCTTCATCTTCTTATTTTTTTGCCTTTGACGATTTTATAATTATCTTTCTAAATCTGTTAGGCGCGTTGCGGCAGGCTCGACACCAAAATTTTACCCCTAAAACCGTATCGATATTCCTGCCGCCGCTACCTGAAGTGGCCATGTGCGTTTCTACCACAAATACAGCACAGATGCAGGACAGTTATCCTTCAGATACATCTTCGGCTCACTTTTATTTATCATATTTTTCATATTGTTTTTATAATAATAACTAAAACACAACTCTAGCGCGTTGAAGTAATTTTCAATGATTGGTCATCAAAAAACAACTATTTATAAGCATTGAGTTTTCTCCTCAACAATTAAGCAGGACAAGTTTAGAAAGTAGCTGGGGCTAGCTTAAAATGAAACAATCTATGAGTGCAAATAGGTTATAAATCTTTGATTGCTCATCTACGGAACAAAGGTTAGAAGTTTGTTTGAGATTTAATAGCGAGAAGTAATAAGTGGTCAAATACGGGCGTAACTGGTCACTTTTTTGGTGTAACTGTTTTTTGCTGCCCTCTTTTTAGGGGTAAAAAACAGCTTAAAAGCGTCAAATTTTCGAAAAAATGGTCTGTTTTTTACGAGCAAATTCACCCTGCCTAATTATTTTACGAAATAAAAATTCAAAATAGGTATCATTTTGTGCTATTACGCTACTTAATTCGAACAATAAATTCTTTGTACAATTTCACTAAAAAATTCATTTAAAATTTGCGTAACCAAATGGTATCATATATATTTGTAACCAAATGGTAACTTATATGGAATTAAGAAGAGATGTGTTTCAGGCAATTGCCGATCCGACAAGAAGAGAAATTATCGATTTACTAAGCAATCAGTCTATGAACCTTAATAGTGTTGCTGGTCATTTTGACATCAGCCGTCCGGCCATTTCAAAACACATCAAAATACTAACAGAATGCGGGTTGATTATTATCAAGCAGACAGGAAGAGAACGCTATTGCAAGACAGACCTGCACAAGCTGCAAGAAGTAGACCTATGGCTGAATCGATATAGGGAATTTTGGAACAAGAAACTCGATGCCCTTGGTTCTTACCTTGAACGTCAAGACGATGCTGATCTGCCGAAAGACAAAAATCATCTTAAAAACAAATAAATATGGAAACAAAACCACTTGTTTTAGAGCGTACGTATAACGCGCCTATCCAAAAGGTATGGGATGCCATCACCAACCGAGACCAGATGAAGGAATGGTATTTTGAATTTGAAGAATTTAAGCCCGAAAAAGGATTCAAATTTCAGTTTACCGGAGGAGATGAAAACGTACAGTACCTTCACGAATGTGAAGTATTGGTAAGCGACCCTCCTAACAAAATAAGCTATTCATGGAGGTATCCTGAATACAAGGGATATTCTGTATTAACGTGGGAGCTTTTTAGCGAAGCAGAAAACAGGACACGGCTAAAGCTAACTCATGAAGGACTGGAGAGCTTCCCTCAAGAAAATCCAAACTTCAGAGTCGAGAGCTTTACTGGCGGTTGGAACTATTTCGTCAACGAGGCGCTTCCAGCTTTTGTAGAAACAGAAGTCATCAAAAAATCGGTTGCTATTAAAGCCAAACCTGAAACTATATGGGACATTTTGCTTCATCCAAACGACCAATGGGCAATAGCATTTGGCGGCGGAGCATTAGTGAAGACCGATTGGAAAGTAGGTTCTGATGTAATTTGGACCGACTTAGAGGGTAATGTCGGTGCTTACGGAATCGTGAAAGAACATGATCCAACGGAATACCTTCAAGTCCAAATGTATGATGAAGTTGATCCTGCACCCAATGTGGAAATAGGAGATTATAAAGAGAACTATACATTGACAAAAGCTGATAATGGAGATTTTGTATTAAACGTCGAGTCTGGCCCGATAGCGAAAAAATATGTCCAAAATCACGGTGCCATGTGGGATGCCGCCTTAAAAATCATCAAGGAATTATCAGAGAAATAAGAAAACCATTATTTTTTAAAAACCCTGAAAGTTAGCACTCTCAGGGTTTTTATTTTAGTGATATTGGAAGCTTTAAAGCAGCACCTATTTCACGGGTTCTCTTAAAATAGTCTTTAGTTTGTCTGGGGCTGTCCTATTAAAATCGGATAAATATATTTCATGATGCAGTCCGTTTTTTTGGAATCGGTTTTCTTCTATAAGTTTCTTCATTTCCTGCAATGTCTCTCCTTCTTTTGAAAATGGGCCTACATGAAGCATCTGAACAGATTTACCTTCGTTCATTCGGAAAAATTCGATTTCTTTTATGAGTTCCAGTTTCTTTTTTGCGAAAGCAGTTTCAACTCCCCTATTCACATCGTTCTCGATTATATAGTCGGGCATTCTTATCAATAAACGATATTCCCACTCGCTTCTAGCGATTACCTTGGGTGCTTCCTCCATAGAAACATTTCCAAACTTGTTTTCATCATACCACCATAAGCCTTCTAATTTTGAAACCGTGAAATCTTTGTCCAATTGCTTGCACATAAACTTGATGGCATAGGCAACCGTATAAAGCGCCTGTATCTTTTCCGAAAAAGATTTTTCTGAAGGATCCCCCTTTCCCGTCAAGGAGAGGAATTGTGCTGGTTCGATCTCAACAATTTCAGGTGCTGTTTTAAAAGTGAAGTACGTCTTGTACTGCTGCGTTAAATTTAATTTTTTCATGAGTAGTTGTATTTGCGATTCGTACACAAAATAAAACCCCTCAAGTGACAACCCTATGGCAGCAGGTTTCCAGTTTAACAAATTTTATTGCCGCAGTTATAAACAAAAAGCCCCTACTCTTTCGAAAAGGGGCGTTTTTAATAAGCATAAAACTATTTTATTTCTTCACAAATTTTGCATTGGCTCCCGATACCGATTTTATAAAATACATTCCAGAAGCTAGCGAACTTACATCCACTGCATTATTCCCCGCTTTCAGAGATTCTTGCTGGATTGTTTTTCCTGTCATGTCTACAATTACGATTTCGGTAGCTTCGTTCAATTGGATAAACAATTGATGAGTAGCCGGATTTGGATAAATTCTCAATCTGTTTTGTTCAAATGTGTCCACGTCCAGATTGGTTATCTGAACACAGTTTGACGTTGCAGAGCATCCGTTTTGAGTCACGACTACTGCATAAGAGCCATTTCCGCTTGCTGTATAAGAAGCATTTGTTGCTCCATTTATTGGCTGGTTATTCGCACAATTAATCCATTGATACGCAGCTCCGGTTGCAGTTGCCGTAATGGTACTACCTTGAACAGTGGTCGCCGTATTTATCGAAGTCACTGTAACCGTCATTGTTGCTGTCGAAGCACATTGTCCCGTGTTTGGCGTAAAGGTATAGGCTGTCGTTGCGGTTGTGTTTATGCTAGGACTCCATGTTCCCGTAATTCCGTTACTAGAAGTGGCTGGCAGCGTAAAGGATCCCCCTGAACAAATTGGCGCTACCTGCGTAAAAGCAGGAACAACTGGAGCAGAAACATTCATCACAACAGCATTGCTCGTGGCAGTTAATGGAGAGGCACAAGAAGCGTTGCTTGTCATTACACAAGTAACACTGCTTCCGTTTGCCAATGTCGTACTAGTGTAAGACGGACTGTTTGTCCCGACATTATTTCCGTTGACTTTCCACTGATAGGACGGCGCAGTACCACCATTGGTAGGTGTTGCCGTAAAGACAACACTTTGTCCTTGGCAGATCGAAGTGGCCGAAGCATTGATTGCCACAGAAGGCGTGCAAGCCACCGGGGGCGGTCCGATCAAGCAAATAGCAAAAGAAAGCGTATGGATGGTTGCCGAAGCATTCAGTACACGTACATAATACGTCCTGCCGACAACAAAATTACTACTTGAATAGCTTATACCATCCGTATTGTATGGAGTACATTGGAGTCGGTTTCCAGTACAGCTTTCTTCATAAATCTCTAGAGCGAAATACATCGTCCAGCCCGTCGAAATTCTGACAATATTGACCGACATAGTCTGTCCTGTAGCCGTAAATTTATACCAGACATCCTGCGAGGAGCCTGGCGCACACGACGGGGCAGCCCCGTCCTGCAGCGCGCCGCTGAACGTGCCAATAGTATTCACACAGCTGCTGTTCGGAGTCAATTCCGCAGCAGTAGCACAAATATCATTAGCCGGCTTCGGCAAGGCCTGAAGGCAGATGTTGAAGCCGAGCGTATGGATGGTCGCGGAAGCATTCAGCACGCGCACGTAGTACGTCCTGCCCACCACAAAGTCTGTATTATAGTAGCCTACGGAATTCATGTCCGAGGCAATGCACTTGAATCGGTTGCCCGTGCAGCTGTCCTCGTA
>NZ_RBLC01000001.1:1189926-1691812 GCF_003634455.1 Flavobacterium endophyticum
GAAACGGATATGGCCATCGTCTGCTCGGTAGCCGTGAACCTGTACCATACGTCCTGCGAGGAGCCTGGCGCACACGACGGTGCTGCCCCGTCCTGCAGCGCGCCGCTGAACGTGCCGAAGGTATTGGTGCAGGTACTATTAGGTGCCAGCAGCGCGGCATTCGCGCAGGTATCGTTCGCCGGCTTCGGCAAGGCCTGCAGGCAGATGTTGAAGCCCAGCGTATGGATGGTCGCCGAAGCATTCAGCACGCGCACGTAGTAGGTCCTGCCCACCACAAAGTCTGTATTATAGTAGCCCACGGAATTCATGTCAGAGGCAATGCACTTGAATCGGTTGCCCGTGCAGCTGTCCTCGTAGATTTCCATGGCAAAGTACATCGTCCAGCCCGTCGTGGCCCTGGAAACGGATATGGCCATCGTCTGCTCGGTAGCCGTAAACCTATACCATACGTCCTGCGAGGCATTTGGCGCGCAGGTAGGGGCAGCTCCGCTAAGAGTCATTCCATTAAATGTTCCGCTTATGTTAGTACAGTTAGCGCTCGGAGTTAATTGTATTGCATTAGAGCATTCGTCATTGGCATAGGAGGTAATGTGCCAAAAAAAGACAAAAAAGAGTAAGAGACGTTTTGTCATAAATAGTTATTGATTTTGATTGTTGATTACGTCGGTAAATTTAGATTTCTGGCCACAATTAGTTATGTAATCATGTTGCCAGATTATGCATCATTGTTGCATTTAACTGAAAATCACTACTTTTTAAGAAAGTGGCTTGGTGATTTTCCAAAGTATTCCGTAAAGGATTTTGTGAAATAGGATTGGCTGCTGAAGCCGCATTTATACGCAATTTCGGTGATGTTTCCTTCGTTGCCAGACAAAAGGTCTTTGGCTTTTTCAAGACGAATCATGCTGATGAAATTGGTTGTGGAGAATCCTGTGAGTGCCGTTAATTTTCGATGAAGCTGGCTTCGGCTGACCGACATGTCATTAGAAAGTTCTGTAACCGAATAATCTTGATTATCGATATTGCTGATGATGCTAGCGATAACTTTATTGACGTATGCGTTTTGGCTCTTGGTTCGTTCTTCGAATGTTTTTTCAGATTGGATGGAGTCTTTATACGCTTCTTTATTTCGCTGGACAGTGGCAAACAAGTTCTGTATCGTCAGCTTTAATTCTTCTGGTGAAAAAGGTTTCGAAATATAAGCGTCGGCTCCGTGCTGCAGTCCTTTCAAACGGCTTTCCAGCGAGGCTTTTGCAGAAAACAAGACAACAGGCAGATGGCTTGTCAATTCGTCTGCACGGATTTCCTGCAGCAATTCGATTCCGTCTTTTTCTGGCATCATGATGTCGGAAAGGACAATATCTGGCAAATTTTCACGAATCATGCCTATAGCTTCCTGTCCGTTTTTGGCATGCAGGACCTGGAAGTTTTCTTTCAGTACAGACATACTGAAAACGGCTGTATCGGCGTCATCCTCTACTAATAGGAGTAACGGAATGCCATCATTATGAATCGTTGTATCAACCGCAGCAGTAAATTCTTGTATCGGAAGAGACACGATAAATGTGGTTCCCGCAGGACTGCTTTGAAGCTCGATTGTTCCTTGCGCCAAGTCTACCAATTCTTTCACCAATGACAAGCCTATGCCCGTGCCATTGACATCCGACGTTTCTTTTCCTCTGAAAAAACGCTGGAACACTTTTTTCTGTTCTTGCTTGGGAATTCCCGGACCGTTATCATTTACGCGGATTATCAGCTTGCCAACCTCTAGGATAGACGTGACTTGGATTTCTGATGTTGGAGGACAATATTTTACAGCATTCCCGATAAGATTGGAAAGTATCTTTTCTAAAGCATTTGAAGGAAATGAATAGTGTTTTTCGGCATTATTCTTAGTGTGGACAATACGTATGTCTTTGAATTTTGCTTCGCCTGCAAAACTGTCGATGTTGTTTTCAATAAAACCATCAAGATTTCCGGTCGTGTAATGCAGCTGAAAGTTTCCTTTTCGCAATTTTGACGCGTCCAGCAGTTCATTGACCAAGCCCATCAGCTTTTTCGAATTGCGTTCCATCAAGACCAGCTGCTCCTGATGCGGGGTCTCCGGATGCTGCTTCATCATCTGGATAGGTCCGTCGATAAGCGTGAGCGGTGTTTTTATGTCATGTACTATGTTTTCGAACAGCCTGAGTTTTTCCTGCTCAAATTTTCGGGTAATCTTTCTTCTCTGGAAGATCAGGTACATAATGAATCCGGCAATCACAAACAGCGAAACGGCACCGAATAAAAGCCAAATCTGCTGGTTTTTAGCTTTTTCAATTGCATGCTTGTGCCGCTGGATTTCTTTTTCCTTTTTTTCGGTTTGGTATTTGATTTCCAGTTCTTCGATTTCTTTTTTGTTGGTTGCTGCAAGCAGGCGCTGGCGCGTTTCGGTTTCCAGCTTTTTATAATGATGGGCATTTTTAAAGTCTCCCATCGACTCATATAAAGCGCTCATCCTTTCAAACAAAGCAGGCTTATAGGGGTCTTCTGGCCTCAATTCATTTACGGCAATCGCTTTTTTCATGTATTCGATTGCTTTGGAGTAGTTTTTCTTCTCCAGATAATAATCGCCCAAATTCTGATGGGTAGTCATCATGTTGAGATAGTCCTTGTTTTTTTCAGAAAGCACAAGGCCTTTTTCGTAATAGTAAACGCAAGAATCCGATTTTGTACCCTGATAGGCCGCCCCGAGAGAGTTATAGACTGTGGCCAGATAATTGTCCTGCTTGTTTTTTAGAAGTGTTCTTTCTGCTTCCTTCAGCGTCTTTATGGCCTCATCAAAAGATTGGTTCATGATCTGCAGAGCCGCGAGATTTGCGGCGATAAAGGAATAGTATTGGTAGTCGTTCGCCTCTTTCTTAGCCTGCGCCGCCTGCTTCAGATAGGACTCTGCTTTCTTTGGATCGTTCAGGTAAAAATAACAAGTGCCTATGCCGTTGTATAGTGTTCCCGCTAGGGATTTTTCATTGTGCTTTTCAGCCAGCTCAAGACCTTTTAGGTAAGAAGCAATGGCTTCCTTCATCTTGTTTTGTTTCTGATAGGCTTCTGCAATCAACGCATACGAACGGATCACGACGGTCTGATTGTTTGTTTTTTTTCCGATGGCTTGCGCAATGCGGCTGTAGTAGATGCAAGAATCTTGATGGGTTGGCAAAAAATGTCTCGCAATTTCCAGGTTGAGCTCGCCTTTTCGAGGCTCTTCTGCTTTTTTTAGGAGGGTCTGCAGTGAATCTGCAGTATTTTGGGAGTGCGACTGTTGGGGTAAAAGAACACAAAAAAATAATGTCAGGTAAAAAACAAAATTTGCCATAGGTTTTATAGGGGGACTGTGGTATATGCTTCTGAATTGTTTACAAAACTATTAAAATTCTTTACAATTCCTATTCTGCCGAAATGCAAACACCGCTTTTACGCCTAAAATATGTTGCAAAAATCTGCTTTCTCAGGCAAATTGTTAATAAGTTTTTAATTGCCGTGAAACTTCAAGATAAAATAACGCCTAATTTTCGCTTCTCTGTAAACTGCCGTTATTCCCGCCCGGCGATAGGATTCCCAAAAAAACTGACGGCCTTTATTTCTAGGGCCGCAGCCAAGCTATTTAGAGCAACAGTAACAACATTTCGCAAGCGAAAACTTGTCAGGAATTGTCCTGCGCCCTGTTTTCTGCGGATTAAATTTAGATAACATTAAAACCAGATAACTATGAAAACGATCTACACCTTATTTCTTGCGTTCACGTCAGCAGCAGCCTTTGCCCAGCAGACCATTTCTTTCGAAACGTCAGAAGGCTATCAGCCCGGAACCTTACACCAGCAAAATGGCTGGGAAGTGACAGAAGGCTCTGGCGGCTTTCTTCTCAATCAGGTCGTAAGCAATGAAAAGGCTTCTGCTGGCAGTTTTTCTTTTAAAAATGCTTTCGAGCCTAGCTTTAACGACCAGTTTTTACCGATATTCGGGGCTTCAAAAATTTTCGATGTGCCTCAGGGGTTTGCTAATTTCACCATCACTTATGATGTATTGGCTACAGAACAGCAGGGCTCTGACTTTGAATTCACGCTCTTTGCCATAGACGGCAACGAAGAATATGTGCCTGTTGCCGGAGTCGGCATCGAAAACAGAGGGTATATCTACTTGATCAAAGATGTAAATTACGGCATTCTCTATGCCGAGGCCGAGTGGACTCCTAACCAATGGGTCGCCATCAAGATTGAGGTTACTGCAGATGCAATCAAGTACTATGTCAATAATGTCTTAGAAAAAACCATCGACAATTATACCGATCTGGAGATTGCCGGCTTTACTATGCTGCACAATAATTATGGCGGTAATGCGTATTATGACAATTTTATAATCACCAGCGGAAGCTTGGGCACGACTCCTGTTGAGAATCCTTCTTTTGCAGTATATCCAAATCCGGTTCAAGCGACTGTTTCTATCGCATTGCCTTCCAATGCAGCACTAGCGGAAGCGGCATTTTATACAATTACCGGACAAAAGGTGCTGCAGACCAATCGAAGCGAGAATATCGACATCAGCGCGCTGGCTGCCGGAACGTATTTTCTTAAAGGCAGTACTACAGACGGAACGTCATTCGCTAAAAAGATTATAAAAAGATAATCAGGCTAGAAAAGAAAGGCTTCTCTTTAACATTTCAATTTCCCAAATCTTGACAATTATTAGATTTTATAACAGAATAGGGCCTCAAAAAAATCGATACTTCAATTTTTTAAACCTTAAAAAAACAATTTCTGATTTCGGTGTTAACAGCCGATTTAAAGTTTGAAAAGTGGAGAAAACTTTATAAGTTTACTGTACTGATTTTAGAAAGAAATTAATGAACAATCCATTTATAATGAAGCGTATGGCTTGCATCTGCTGCTCGAAAAACGAGGAGTGATTTGTCAGCTTTAGCAATTTATAAAACGATTCAAGCATAACAAAAACTCCTCAAGAAATTGGGGAGTTTTTGTTATTTAAAGCATTATATAAACTATGGTTTCAAACTTATCACTTTTAAACGAAATGTGCTGCTGTCTGCTTTTGTGGTCCAGAGGTAGCCGCCCTATTTATAACGCCCCGATATAATTAGCCCCGCCAAAGCCTCTTGAAATTCTCAACAGGCTTTTTCTATATCACAGAACAAACGAATGTCAAACTTTAAAAAACGAATCCCTCTTGCCATGCCCGAGAAGTCAAAAAACAAATCGCTCTACCAGTCTAATTTTTCGGAGAAAAAGATTTTTCTGGACAAGAAAAAAGCGAGCTATTGGATTACCGAATTAGCGTCCTGGCTTTTCTGCAGCCAGAAAGAATATATTGATTTTAGCTTTTTCGAAAAGAAGGAATTTGAACTGAAACTGCTGCTGAAAGAACTCTTAGAAGCCGAATCGTTTGCTGAAAAAGAAGCCTCGCAACTATCCGAAGCCTTTTTTGAGAACGCAGCCTCGCTGCACAAGCTGCTATCGGAAGACTTAAAAGCCGTGCTGGAATTTGACCCTGCGGCCAAATCAAGAAACGAAGTCATCCTCGCCTATCCTGGATTCTTTGCGGTCACGGTCTACCGCACCGCTCATATATTGTGGCAAGAAAAGGCGCTTACCTTGGCCCGACTGGTTTCGGAATATGCCCACAGTGCCACCGGAATTGACATCCATCCGGGAGCGGTTATCGGCGAACGGTTTTTTATCGACCACGGAACGGGAGCGGTTATCGGCGAGACGACTATTATAGGAAACGACGTGAAAATTTACCAAGGCGTTACCCTAGGCGCTCTAAGCGTGAGCAAAGACAAGGCCGAAGAAAAACGGCATCCGACCATCGAAGACGGCGTGATTATCTATTCCAACGCGACCATTTTGGGCGGCAGCACGGTCGTCGGAAAAGGAGCTGTCATCGGAGGCAACGTCTGGATTACCAATTCCATTCCGGCAGAATCGCTCGTCTTCCACAAAAGCGAAATCATCATCAAGAGCAAGCAGGTATTTCCAGAAGCGCTCAATTTCAGCATCTAAATAAAAAGCATCCTTAAATTTAAAAAATAGAAAGAACATGAAAGCAAATAGTATTTTAGAAACCATCGGCAAGACGCCCGTGGTGAAAATCAACCGATTGTTTGGCGAGACCAAGAACATCTGGATAAAACTAGAAAGAAACAATCCCGGAAACAGTATCAAAGACCGTATCGCCTTGGCCATGATCGAAGATGCTGAGGCAAAAGGACTGCTCAAGCCGGGCAGCGTGATTATTGAGCCGACATCGGGCAATACCGGAATCGGACTGGCGATCGTGGCGGCAGTCAAAGGCTATAAGGTCATTTTAGTCATGCCAGAATCCATGAGCGTGGAGCGCCGAAAATTGATGGAAATTTACGGCGCCGAGTTCGAGCTGACGCCGCGCGAGAAAGGAATGAAAGGGGCTATCGAAAGAGCCAATGAACTGGTAGCCGAAACGCCCAATGCTTGGTCGCCGAAACAGTTTGAGAATCCTGCGAACGTGGAAGTACATAAAAACACTACGGCTCAAGAAATACTAGAGGATTTTCCGGACGGACTGGATTATATCATCACGGGTGTGGGCACCGGCGGACATATCACGGGCGTAGCCGAAGTCCTGAAGAAAAAGTTCCCTAACCTGAAAGTCATAGCCGTCGAGCCCGAACTGTCGCCAGTCTTGAGCGGCGGAAGCCCATCGCCCCATCCTATCCAAGGAATCGGCGCTGGTTTTGTGCCACAGAACTACCACGGCGATGCAATTGATGAAATCATTCAGGTAAGCAAGGAAGATGCTTTTGACTATGCGAGGGCTGTTGCAAAAAAAGAGGGCATCTTGGCAGGAATTTCTACAGGCGCTTCTTTGGCCGCTGTCGCAAAAAAAATAGCTTCGCTGCCAGACGATGCGCGAATACTGACTTTTAATTATGATACGGGGGAACGCTACCTTTCTATCGAAGGCCTTTTCTAGACTCGGCCTCGGTAGGGTGCGTGTTTTTATCAATTGCAGCCCAGAAGAGTGCAACAGACTGCGCAGAAGGGTATGATTGATGCTTTTTTGAGGCAAAAAGAGCCGTAAATGGCGTTCCATCACCCGCGCACGGCCCTCGGAACCCCGCCGATGGCGTTCGGAACGCCATTCGTGGGGTTCTTGACGTATAAATTGGCGTTACCCTACGCCAATTTTGGCGTTCGGAACGTGTCTTTTGGCGTCAGGCAACGCCATTCGCGGGTGATGGAACGCCATCCGCGGGGTTCTGAACGCCAAATGCGACATTCAGTTCGATAATTTCTGACGTATAGAAATCAAAAATAAAGATCTTGTCAAAATCCGATTCGAAAGTCTTGGCCTGTATCGCCTCATCAATCAAGAACGACTTGCAGCAATGGTCGATAGAGCTTAAGATTAAGACGAGCCATTGTTTTTCGTGCACCGCTTGAATCGGCTGGCTCTTGGCAATGATTCCTGCAATAGCGCTGCTGCTGCACTCGACAATCTTGAAATCGCGGTTGACAATTTTGAGTTCCGAAGAAGGCAGCTTGCGGATGCGTTCTACATATTTATATAAGATGACCTCGCCTTTGATGCCCGAAATAATTTCGTTTTTCAGGTTCTGCATTTCTCCAGCATCAAAATTAGCATTCGGCTTCCTGAATTCTACATTATAGAGTCCGGTATATCGGGAACCTAAAGCTGTCAATTCGATTTCGATTTCTAAAAGGATTTTTGAGATGGCGTTTTTTTTCTGGTTCAAGAGCAGGTCTGCGCACTGCACGTTAATCTTCTCTGGGCCTTCGGAGCTCCCGATGATGAGCTCTCCTTTTTGCGAAATGATGGCCTCGCCGTCATACGACTCAGCAAATTTCCACAAATCAACAATTGCTTTGATTTCTTGCTCTTTCACCCTTTTTTTCTGCTTTGAGCTTTCTATGGCATCCATCCAGTTTTCTATTGCTTGAATCATCTTCATCTTTTTTTATTCAAAAATAGAGCGAACACCAAAGCTGGCTGGCTTTTTTATACGAACCGCCTTTTATTTTATACTAAATCCTTAATTGTGGTACTAAAAATACTTCGGATAGGGTTTTGTATAATTTAATTCAGGTTTTGTATAATATAATATCTTGTTAAACAGTTTTTAAGTTACTTCGCATCAAAATTAACAGCAAGCAAAAGCTATGTTTGACAAAAATTGTAACAAAAACTGGTTCATGGAGTTTCTTATCGCTCCAAAATACAGGATATACAGGCATCTGCTGATTTTCGCTTATATGATTGCTATATTTATTGTCTCCAGAAACTCGTCGGAAGAGGTGGGGGATGATGATTATTTAAGAAGCATTATCTGGAACATTTATTTTCTAGCCATGTTCTATCTGAACATGTATGTACTCATGCCTGCTTTTCTGTATAAAGGAAGGTACCTTACTTATATTTTCAGCCTAATTACTATTATCATCTGTTGCTATCTCATAGCCACAGTGTTAACGGAAACCTTTATGAAAGGCTACGATTTTGTAAATGAAGCAAAGGAGAGCAACTCGTTCAAGAATTTTTTCGTAACAATCAACATGCTCACCCTCATGGTTTTTGCTTCTACATCGATCAAGCTGTTTCAGCGGTGGGCAAGAGACAGCGATAGGATCAACGAGCTGGAAAAAAACTCGCTCCAGATTGAACTGCGGGAACTGAAGAATCAGATCAATCCGCATTTTCTCTTCAATATGCTGAACAACGTGAATGTGCTCGTCAAAAAAAATCCAGACAAGGCGTCTACGATTATCATGAAACTTTCGGATTTCTTGAGATACCAGCTGTATGACAACAACCAGCATTCGGTACTGCTGCTGTCGGAAATCCAATTCCTGAACGATTTTATGGAACTGGAGAAAATCCGCCGCGACGATTTTAATTTCAACCTCAGCATACAGAACGAAAGCTCCAACGAAAATATGATTTCGCAGCTTGTGCTTCCGCCCAACTTGTTCATTACGTTTATTGAAAACGCGATCAAGCACAGTGCCGATGCCGACAGTCCTTCTAAAGTAGACGTGAGCTTTACGATTTATAAAAAAGAACTGCGCTTTGTCTGTTCCAACACAAAACCTGCAGAGCCTATCGATAGCGACAAAAAGGGAGGCCTCGGACTGGCCAACATCAAGCGCAGGCTGGAACTTCTTTATGGCAAGGATTTCAGGCTCGAGATCGAAAATAATGACACCAACTATACAGCAACCTTAACCCTACCTATATGAACTGCATAATCGTTGATGACGAGCCGTTGGCAAGAGAAGGAATGCTGCTACTGCTGCAAGACATTCCGGACCTGAATGTAATCGGGTGCTTCAATGGTGCCAAGAAAGCGCGCGAATTCATGCAAGAAAACCCCGTTGACTTGATTTTTCTGGACATACAGATGCCTGGAATCAATGGACTGGAATTTGCCGAATCGATTTCTGAAAACACCTTGATTATTTTTACTACGGCCTTCTCGCAATATGCCCTGAAAAGCTATGAGGTCGATGCCATAGATTATCTGGTCAAGCCGATCATCAAGAGCCGCTTGGACAAATCCATAAAAAAAGCTTTTGCTTATAAAGAGCTTCTGGCCAATAAGGAAGGAAAAAGCACGCTCGAAAGCCTGGAACAAGATTTTATGCTCATCAAGTCGGATCGAAAATTTCACAAGATTCTTTTTCGCGACGTGCTCTATATCGAGGGACTGAAAGATTATGTCGTGATTTATGCCAACGACAGCAAGATCATCACGGCCATGAACCTCAAGACCATTTCGCAGCATTTGCCGGAAGCCCAATTCGTAAGGGTCAGCAAATCGTATATGGTCAACGTGCAGCACATTGATTCTTTTGACAACCACACAATCCATATAAAAACCTCAGAAATTCCGATCGGAGATGTTTTCCGAAAAAAATTCCTGGAGCAGTATTTAGGAAAGAATATTTCCGACCGATTATAACAAACCTTTTTATAAACAAGCTATGAAATTAAAGTTTTTGCCATTGGCAGTATTCTTTTGCGCATTCGTGAATGCTCAAGAAAACGAAGAATTGAAGGAAAAAGTAAAGGAAGCCGTGACAGATCGATTTCCTACGACGCGCTTTCTGGACATCCAGTACCAGCAATATCTCCCGACCGACTTTGACTCGGAACTGTTTGACAGGGCCTTTGAAGAAGGGGAAATCAAGAACCATTATCGACTGAATGCCAATACCAATTTTACCATCTTCTCTAAGCCAAGATGGAACATCACGACTTCGCTCAACTACAAATATGAGGCTTTTGAGCTTAATGATGTAGAAAATGTTGCCGGCGATGCAATTGCTCCTTACAACAAAAATGTAGATTTCCACTACCTTTCTGCCACATTGAGCTTTTCGTATTTTGCCAGGCTGTTTAACAAGCCGTTTATCTACAATGCCAGCTTTACGGCAGACGGTTCTGAAAAAGATGTAGAGCGATTAAAAGGTTTTGTAGGTGCTTCGATTATCTTGAAAAAAACAGAAAGAACGATGATTGGTGTGGGTGCCGTTATCTTTATCGACCCTGCTTCTCCGATTCCGGTCGCTCCTACCTTTATCATGGAGCATAAGTTCAAAAACTCGCCTTGGGTCATGGATTTGATCCTTCCGCAGCGCCTTTTGTTTCACAGGCCGCTATTTGAAAACGGAAAGCTTTCTTTGGGAACTGAATTGAACGGTGACGGATTCTATGTCTACAATAAAGCGCCAGGTTTTGCCGATGTTTATGATTACCGCGTTTTAGAACTGCGTTCCGGAATTACATACGAACACCGCATCAATACTACGATTATTGCTACATTCAAGACAGGCTTGTCGAATGTGTTTAATTCGAGATTATCCGAAAGAGGCGAAAACACCAACGATTATATCTTTTCGACCAAACAGGACTCTACAGGCTATTTCAGTCTCGGAATTTCTTTTATGCCTAATTTCAAGAAGAAAAAAGAATAAGGCTATTATCCCATCACTTCTATAAATATCTTTTTAATCAAGGCAATCTCGTCCGCGTAGATTGTCTTTTTTCGTGTGGCAAAATGGAGCGTATTCTCTAGCGGGGTCTTCCCTTTCCAGACCATCTTGATCAGTCCGCTCTCGATTTCTTTTTTGCACAAGAAATCAGGAATTACCGCCAGTCCCTGTCCGCTGCTCAGGCAACGCACGATAGAATTCAAGTTCGGGACGATATAATTGGGACGGAAGTCAGGGTATTTGTTAAAGTTCAGTTGCCAAAACCGTCTCAAGTGTTCCATATCGCCCGTCGTACCGTACCATTTCTGCTCTTTCAGCCAAGCCTCTATTCCTTCTATGTCGCATGCTTTTTCCAAGGCGTCAAATGTAGCGACATCAATATCATTGCCTCCCACCAATACGATGGTTTCTGACGAAAACGGCTGGTAGTCGATGCTGCTCTTCGGAACCATCTGCGGCGTGATGATAATATCCAGAATGCCTTTTTCCAAGTTCTCTACCATTTCCGGATATTCCCCGAACTGGATGATGACGTTGAATGGCAATGTAGAAATATACTGCTCAAGCGTAATCTGGAAAGTCTCAAAGCACATTCCTACGCTGATAGTGGGCGTGTGTTTTTCGGTACTCCGCTGGAAATTCTTTTCGGCTTCTTCCAGCTTGGTCATCGCTTCGATGATAAAATTATAAAGGACCTTTCCTCTTTCCGTTGGCACCATCTTGCGGCCCGTGCGGTCAAACAATTTATAGCCCACATAATTTTCCAGCGAGCTCAAGTGCAAACTCACTCCTGGCTGGGAAATAAACAATACTTCAGCAGCTCCCGTTAGCGTTCCCGATTTGTAGACCGCCTTAAATGTCCGGTACCATTCTAGATTTACCATGATCAAACTATTATAATTCTGATGCAAAGGTATGAATTAAGTTATTTTAATAATAGATAATGCCGCCGTAAATTTGCATCATCAATTAGATAGAAGACTTATGAAAAAAATATTTATCATTAATGGAGGTCAAAAATTTGGCCATTCGGGCGGAAGGTTCAACGAAACCATCTCGCAAGAAACTTTGAATTTTTTTAAAAACAATCCCAACTTTGAAGTGAAGCTGACCGATATCAACCACGACTATGACCCTGCCGAAGAAGTACAGAAGTTTGTCTGGGCCGATGTCATCATCTACCATACGCCGATCTGGTGGTTCCAAGTGCCGCACGACTTCAAGAAATATATAGATGTGGTCTTTACGGAAGGGCATGCGACAGGAATTTACAACAGCGACGGCCGTTCTTCTCAAAACCCTGCCATCAACTACGGAACCGGAGGCATGCTGCACGGCAGAAAATACATGCTCACGACTTCATGGAATGCGCCGAAAGAAGCCTTTACGCTTCCGGGAGAGTTCTTTTCGCAAAAAAGCGTCGATGACGGACCGTTGTTTGGCTTTCACCGCATGAATGCTTTTACCGGAATGACGCCTCTGGAAAGCATGCATTTTCATGATATCGAGAAAAATGCCGACGTCGCCAGAGACTTGAAATTGTATAACGAGCACTTGAGCAAAATCTTCATAAACTAATCATGGCTATACATTTGACCGCAATAATCAAAAGCAGGCCCGAGCATACGGAAGAGGTAAAAACCTACCTGCTGAACATGGCGTTGCATTCTAAAAAAGAAGAAGCCTGCCTTCAATACGACCTGCACCAGAATAATGAGGAGCCGAGCATTTTTGTGTTCCATGAAATCTGGAAAGATGCAAAAGGACTGGAAGAGCATAATGCAAAGCCGTACATTCAAGATTTCGTAAAGGCCTCGGAAGCGCTTCTGGAAGAAAACGTAATTATTTATAAAACACAAAAAATAGGATAATGGACTATCGAAAATTAGGAAGTTCGGATTTGGAATTATCGGCTATCACTTACGGAGCTTTTGCCATTGGCGGCAACATGTGGGGCGGCAACGAAAAGCAGGATTCTATTGCTGCGGTACATGCTTCGCTGGACCACGGCGTTACTTCACTAGATACGGCTCCTTTCTACGGTATGGGATTGAGCGAAGAATTGATCGGGGAAGCCATCAAAGGGAAAAACCGCGACAAGCTACAGCTGCTTACAAAATTCGGCCTCGTATGGGACGGAAGCAATAACGGAAAGGGAGATTATTTCTTTGATGCTTCTGCAGACGGAAAAACATTTCCAGTCTATAAATATGCTTCAAAAGCAAATATCATCAAAGAACTGGAAGAGAGCCTGAAACGCCTCGGTACCGATTATATCGACCTGTTGCAGATTCACTGGCCCGACTCGACTACGCCGATTGACGAGACGATGGAAACTTTAAATCTTTTGATGGAGCAAGGAAAAATCCGCGCTGCAGGCGTCTGCAACTACGACCTTTCGCAATTGAAAGAAGCAGAAAAAACAATACAGCTGGC
This sequence comes from Flavobacterium endophyticum, assembly GCF_003634455.1. Taxonomy (GTDB): domain Bacteria; phylum Bacteroidota; class Bacteroidia; order Flavobacteriales; family Flavobacteriaceae; genus Flavobacterium; species Flavobacterium endophyticum. The sequence goes on from NZ_RBLC01000001.1 coordinate 1,203,405, forward strand.
TTCGAACCAAGTTTCGTACAGCATGCTAAACAGGGCTATCGAAAAAGACATCGTGCCTTATGCTGTTGAGAAAAACATGGGAATCATCGCCTACAGCCCTATGGAAAGAGGACTGCTGACCGGAAAATATTTTAAGGAGGCCAAGCTACAGTCTGACGATCATAGAAACGGCTACTTCGGACAGTTTTCTGCCGAAAGTGTCAAAGCGCTTTTAGACAAGATCGAGCCGATTGCGCAAAACAAGAACGCTTCTTTGTCGCAACTGGTCTTGCGATGGACAAGCTTGCAGCCGGGAATCAGCGTAGTGCTGGCAGGCGCAAGAAATGCGACACAGGCTATCGAAAACGCAAAAGCCGCAGCAGTTTCCATCACTGCCGACGAAATGAAATTTATTAATGATGCGATACTAGAAATGTAAGGATGGGCTCCAATAGCAATCTGCTTTTTTAGTAAATTTACCCAGCTCTATTCAAAAAGGGCTGGGTATTTTAGTTTACAAAAAGATGATTGAAGAACAACTTCTGTTGGCGTTCGGCGCTCATACAATCGTACTCAAAAAAGGAGAAATACTTTTTGAGGAAGGCGCTACTGCGAAATATTTTTTCCAAGTACATTCTGGAGAAATCAAGATGAACAATTTCAACGACGAAGGCAAGGAATTTATCCAAAGCATCTTTGGCGAAGGAAACTGTTTTGGCGAGCCGCCTTTGTTTATCGACAAGCCTTATCCAGCCAATGCTGTTGCTATTGCCGATTCTGAAATTTATGCCATCTCAAAAGAATCGTTTTTCAAATTGCTGTATTCAAATCCCGAAGCGCACCTGAACATGACGGTCAATCTTGCCCAGCGTCTTTATTACAAATCGGTCATGGCTTCCGAAATTTCTTCTCAAGAACCAGAACACCGTATCTTAAAGCTGATTGATTATTTTAAGGAGTCTATCAGCCAAATACAACCCGATGAAAAATACAGAGTAGATCTCACCCGCCAGCAGATTGCCGACCTGACCGGACTGAGGGTCGAAACCGTAATCCGCTCCATAAAATCACTCGAAAAAAAGGGACTGCTTTTGATCGAAAACCGAAAAGTTTTTCGATAGTTTTTTTTGCAATTATTTCACCTAATATGATTTAAGTCATAAAATGCTGGCGGGATGTGTAGCTAACTTTGTTACTATAATTCTAAAGCACTTTTATCATGAAAACATATCATAATTATCTGGAAGGTTACAAACGAGGTCTTATCGGTTTTGCTACATTGAGCATTCTTGCCCAAAGCTGTCTAGGTTCTATTGCCGCAATGCTTATTCTTATGGGAGGAACTTCAGTCGGACAAATGATACAGTTATTTTTTGTCACCATCTTCTGTATGGGATTTAACGGAGCCGTCTTGTCTCAGCAAAAACCAAAATTTGTATTCGCAACACTTATCATCAGCGTCACGCTTAGTATTGTCTTTTCAATCGCAAACCTGCTTTCTTTGATAGGGTAATGGGCTATACTAAAACAGAAAAGCCTCCAAGATTATTGGAGGCTTTTTTATTGGGAATGTAGCTGTTTATGCTTTTGGTAATGGCTGTCCGACAGCAACATCGCATCTGTGGCCTGGCTGTCCGTGTGGTGGATTCATACCTGGTGCAGTTACGACATTTGCATTGTTCACCGGCGTTACTGTAGTTGGAGCGGCAGTTGCAGTCGGCTGTGTTGGTTGCGGCTGCGCCGCTGGTTTTTGTCCTGGAGGCGAATTTAACGGAGCCCCTACAGGAATATCGCATCTGTGCCCTGGCTGTCCGTGTGGCGGATTCATACCTGGAGCCGTAGCTGTAGCCTGTGGCTGAATCTGCTGTGGCTGTGCTTGCACCGTTTGCGGCTGAGCAGTAACCGGAACTTGTCCGTCTGCAGGAGCAGCTGCCGGATCTGCTGCAACAGCTTCTGCTGGCGCTGCACTTTCTTGAGGCTCTAATTCTTTTTTACATGAAGTCATGAACAGTGAAACTGCCAAAAGCGAGCCAGCTATTATTTTTGTTTTCATTGTTAGTTTTTTAAATTAAGAATTCAAATATAAGCGTTTCAGATGATTATCTATGTTAAAAATAAGCTCTTAACTGCACGCTTCCTGTGTGGATTGCTTTGCTTTCTTCACTTTTCCTTCCTTCATAATTTACATTGATATCTAGAAACTGCGTCAGATTCTTTTGCAAAAGCAGTCGCCAAGTCATATTCTGTCCTGCCTGCAGTCCTTCAAGCATCTGGTAAGCGACTGGAGACAAAGCATCGCCAGTAAAATCATTTTGATAAAGAGAGAATTCGCCATTCATCGTGAATTTCTTTTCCGAAGCATAGGTAAAAGAGGTTCCGAAGCGATGCTGCTGCAACTTTTCCATATCATTGATCTTGTTCTCTTTGTCTTGGTATTCATAGAACAGGTCCCAGCTTGCATTTCTTGAAAAAAGATAGGAAATCTTAGGCGCCAGCTGATAGCCTTTCAGCTCGAAATTCTTGCTGGAATAGTTTTCTGAAAAAAGTTCTGATTCGATGGTCTTTCCCAAAAAGCCTAACAGCCAGCTTTTCTGAATCAAATGGGCATATTGGAGTTGGTGCGAACGGTTGTTGTTTTCCTGCGAACCGACCGAGAGCAGCGTTTTGGCACGGTTTCTCAAATAGGTATACGTTACGGAATGGTCTTGCTTACCTCTGTTGTAAAAAAAGCTGTTCCTGAAACTAGAATTAAGTCCCAAAAGATCTTTATCGCTTGTAGAAAACGGATTCAAGTCAAAATTATCGCTGTCGCGTACGATCTTTCGGTCGATCAAAAAAGAGGTCTGGTTGTAAAAATAGGACAAGAATTTCTTAAGCCCTTTTTCGTTCTGCCACTGGTTGGCGTTCAAGATAACCGATTGCGAGAACTTGTTTTGGTGGGTCTTGATAAAAATCTGATTCGGGAGAAAAATCCTGACGTATTCTGCCTGGTCGGAAAACTTTGCGATTTCAAATTCTTCGAGCTCTTGGATTCCGTTGCCGTTGTAATCAATCCAAGTGTAGACACCCTGCCCCGGTTCTACTTTCAGATACGTAAATTCCTGTTGCGGTATCGTTCCCGACGTGGTTTCATAGGTAGTCGTGACTTGAACCAGCTGGTTGAAATAACGGTCATTATAAAGCAATCTGGAATTTAGCGAAGGCTCGTTTTTACGAGTTGGGTCTTCAAATTTCAAATTCCTGTAATTCACGAACAAGGAAAGATCGCTCTTTTCGGTCTTCATCAATCGTGACTTGAGGTAATAGGAATTGGACGTATTTACCTTTCTCACAAATCCGTTGACCAAACTGTCATTAGAACGCTGCAGATAGCCTAATTCCACATACACTTTGGTACTGTCGCCGCGTCCTGTAAAAAGACCAAACTCGTTAAATCTTTGGCTCAAGGCCGAAAACTGATTGGTTTCCTTGATTTTTTCTTCGTTATCTTCCAGCCTAAACGTACCGCCAACCCAATTCTTGCCGAAATGGTATCTGGCCTGTGTCTGATTCCTGATAAATTTAGACTCGGAATAATCGCTGTCGCTTTTTAAGATACTTCCGTTGTTCTGGATGGTAAAATTTTTAAATCGGAAAGAGCCGTCAACCACATGCCTAGTTCCTGAGAAACTTTCAGAGAAATCGAGCTTTTCTAACTGATATCTTGCGCTTCCTTTGTTCGGAAGCGTAAAATTTACACCCGAAATTAACAGGCTCTGGTTGCCTAAAGGATTCGTCAAGTTCCAGTCGCGGTCAAATTCAATCGTGAATAGGCGCTCGATGGTCTTGAATTCTTTCTGCACGAACTGATAATTGACAAAAGCATCTACCAGCCATTTCTTTGAAAACAGCCGCTGCTTGGCATAGATCTTCCCGGCAAGGCCTTGGTTGTCGCCGTCATCTTTAGACGAAAATAAGTTCAGGTCGTTGTTGCTTACGCCAATCTCAAAATCGACCAATGTCTTTTCGCTGGGCTTGTATTTTCCCAACACGGTAGCAATCTGGATTTTTGTCGGAGCGACCAATCGAATAATCGGTTCAAAATTACCTTGCGGAATTCCGCTCACGGGCGGAACATATTCATAGATTCTACCGACTGCTGCCGTATTCGAAATCCTATAATTCCCTTGATTATTGCCAACCAAGGAGAAGCGTACGTTGTAAAGCTCGTCTTCTGGATTATTTGAAAACTCAAAGACCTCAACGCCGCCAATGATTACTTTTTTATAAAGGATTTTATTTTCAGAATAACTGTCAACATACGCAGAAGGCGCTGTCATTTGCGAAGGATTATCTCCCGCTTCTTTTAGCACGTTTACTTGTTCTGGAGAAAGATTTTGCTGCAAAGGCTGGTTCTTCACGTCGTTTTCTGAATATAAAAAGCCGCCGATGCTCCATTTTTCCTGCTCGTGCGTCGCTCCCGCATACGTCACAAATCGGGTATAATTTCTATCGGAATATTGGTATTCGACATTGATCCTCATTTCGGAGGTAATCGGAAACAGGGATGTGAAGATAATTTCTCCCGCATTGTAATCGATGGTATAATCGTTGTTTTCGCCTCGTGTCAGTAAAATTCCGTTGACAAAAACTCTTTCGGAACCTGAAATCACCAAGATATACAATTCGCCATTCGGGCCTTGAAGCTTGTATGGGCCTTGGTTGCCCTCCTGTCCTGTAAAACTGCTTCGCGCATATTGTCCTCTTACCAAAGCCGCTGAGGCAAAGACATTGGTCTTTTTTTCGGGAGTTCCGAAAGTAAAATTAGCGGACAGTCCTTGTACCTTTTTATTAAAATTCAGGAATCGCGATTGTCTGTTTTCTAAGAATAAATCCCCGGCTCGGATGTTCCATTTGTCGCTGAAAAGCTCGATAAAAATCTGGTCGAATTCATCCAGCTTTTGCGAATAGCCGCCTTCTTGCAGCGGAATATTGCTGTCTTGGATGGAAGCTCGAAGGCTTACTTTGTCTGAAATCTTTCCGGTGATCTGCAAATCGAGATTTGAATTGACAACTGAATTTTGGTTATTTCCTATGGTAATTCCTCGCGTAATGCTTCCCGAAGTATTCAATCCGTCAAAAGGCTTGAAAGTGCTTATCGGATCGCGGGAAACTTTATAGAGATTGCCTTTTCCTGCTTCGTTGCTCACGACGCGGCTGTCGTCGTAAATACTGTATTTTTTTGTAAGGTATTCGGGATAGCTGAAATAGCGCAGTGTGAGCGTATCTTCAGACGCGTAATTATTCTTAAAAACAAGGATGCTTTTTTGGAAATCTACTTTATAATAGGTCGTATCAATATCATTCCCGAGCTTGTCCTGAAGCTTAAAGAAAGAGCTGCTGATGCTCACGCTGTCAATTTGGATCGTATCTTTTGAAGCGATAATCTTCCTATTTTTATACGGCGTTTTGACTTCCTGAGCAGAAAGCCCAGAAACAAAGCCTATTAAAAACAGAAAGAGCAATTTTTTCAACATAAATACTATAACTCTGAAAGCTCAAAAGTAGTATTTATAAAATTAAAATTTCAATAGCTGCTTTCGCGCAAAAACCAAGCTGCCATAAAAAAATCGGGAGTTTCAAAAATTTGAGGCTCCCGATTCACTATTTTCTAACTAATGGCTTCTTTTGTAACAATCTGCATGGTTTCTCTGCTGACTTGCTTGAGCAACACTTGTTTGTCTTTTTCGACCATTTCTGCGGCTTTTTCATTAAAGTGGCGAATCGTATAAAGCGAAACATTATCGTTGTACGCAACTTTAAATTTCTTAGACAGCACGTTTTTCAAGTCGTTAAAATTGCCGAATTTGTCTTCGATACATACTGAAAAACTGATAGCCGAGTTCTGAATCAGGCTGACCTTCATCTTGTATTGGTGGAAAAGCCCGAAAATCTCGCTGATGTTTTCTTCCATGATAAAAGAAAAATCTATAGAAGAAAGCGAAATCAGCAACTGTCCTTTTTTTACGATATAACAGGGCAGGTGCGGCTCTAAATCGGCTCCTTTGCTCACGCTTGTTCCCGGCAAAGAAGGATTGAGGAACGATTTCACAAACAATGGAATTTCTTTTCGCTGTAGCGGCTGCAATGTTTTCGGATGGATGACTGTCGCGCCATAAAAAGCCAATTCGATAGCCTCGCGGTAGGAAATTTGGTTCAAGAGCGTTGCATTTTCAAAATACCTCGGGTCGGCATTCATCACGCCCGGAACGTCCTTCCAGATCGTGACGCTTTCGGCGTTCAGGCAATACGCAAAAATGGCGGCGGTATAATCGGAACCTTCGCGGCCAAGGGTTGTCGTGAAATTATTTTCGTCGGAGCCTAAAAATCCTTGGGTGATGTTCAGTACTTTTTTCTTTACGTTTTTAGAAATGAGCGTCTGAGTTTGGTCCCAATCTACGATAGCATCGCGATAAGTCGTATCGGTTTTTATAAAATTACGGACATCAAGCCATTGATTTTTTAATCCTTTATAATTAAAATAGTGACTGATGATGGTGGTCGAGATTATTTCCCCGAAACTGACAATCTGGTCGTAGACAAAGTTGTAATTCGGGGATTTGTTGTTTTTCAAAAAGCTTTCTAAATCAGAAAAAAGCTGGTTGATAGCGCCAAAAACCGCATTCTTGTCGTCTTCAAATAAATCTAGCAAAATCTGGTTATGGTACTTCTTGACATCTTGTACAGAAGATTGCAATTCTGCCGATTTTTCGAAATAGTTCTTTATCACTACTTCTAAGGCATTTGTTGTTTTTCCCATAGCCGAAACTACGAGCAAAACATCATCAAAACCTACCTGCTGCAAAACGTCGTATACGTTTTTAATGCCTTCAGCATCTTTGACTGAAGCACCTCCAAATTTAAATACTCTCATTATTTGATTTCAGATTTTAGATTTCAGATTTAGACCTAGCCAATTACTCGATTGCTGTCTGAAATAGGTAAATTATTTTTTAAAAAATCATTAATTCCTTGTTCGTCCATGTGGACCACGCGCCAATCGGATAAAACCCTTGCTCCAGATTTCTCATAAAATTTAATCGCTGGTGTATTCCAGTCGAGCACGTTCCATTCGATACGGCGTACGTTTTCTTTTTCTCCTTCTTTTATAATTTCAGAATAGAGCGCCATTCCGGCTCCAGTTCCTCTCATCTTTTCGGTAACGATCAAATCTTCGAGATGGATGGTCTTGCCTTTCCACGTTGAAAATCGGTAATAGAATAACGCCATTCCTATAATCTGATTATCTAATTCTGCCACAAAAGTATGGAACAGCGGTTGTGTTCCAAAACCATCGCGAACCAGATCTTCTTTTGTAATAACGACTGCGTCTGGCTCTTTCTCGAAAACGGCCAGTTCTTTAATTAGTCCTAAAACAGTAGGCATGTCGTTTTCGGTACCTTTTCTAATTATCATTTTTTTCTATGTATTTTCAGCTTTCGCTTTTCACAGCGAATATATTAAAAGCTGATGCAACTGCACAATTATCGGTCTTTCTTTTCGAAATTAGCGCATCAATTTCAAAAATACAAAAATAACAATTATTTATATTTGTAACATTTTTTGATAAATATTTTTTTGATGGCATTCTAAAATTATAGCAATTTATAAACGATATTTGCACCCACAACTACAACGTTATAGTAATGGAGGAACGCAATAAAACATTAGGGGAATTTATTATTGAAAAACAGGAAGATTTTCAATATTCTTCGGGAGAATTATCAAGGTTAATCAACTCCATCCGACTGGCTGCCAAAGTCGTAAACTACAAGGTAAATAAAGCTGGACTGGTAGACATCGTGGGCGCTGCAGGTGCCCAGAATGTGCAGGGAGAAGACCAACAAAAATTAGATGTCTTTGCAAACGACACTTTTATACAGACGCTTATCAATCGTGAGATTGTCTGCGGTATTGCTTCGGAAGAAAGCGATGATTTCATCGTTATCAAAGGCCAGGACGAAAGCCATAACAATAAATATGTGGTGCTGATGGATCCGCTAGACGGTTCTTCAAATATTGACGTGAACGTTTCTGTAGGGACGATTTTTTCTGTCTACCGAAGAATTACGCCGATCGGAACTCCGGTAACTTTAGAAGATTTCTTGCAGCCAGGCGTGAATCAGGTAGCGGCGGGCTATGTAATTTACGGTACCTCAACGATGCTTGTCTATACGACAGGCCGCGGCGTGAACGGTTTTACCTTAAACCCTGCTATCGGAACATTTTATCTTTCGCATCCGAACATGCAGTTTCCTAAAGACGGGACTATTTATTCGATAAACGAAGGAAACTATGTTCATTTTCCACAAGGCGTAAAAGATTATATCAAATACTGCCAGCTGGAAGAAGGTGACAGGCCTTATACTTCGCGCTATATCGGGAGCTTGGTTTCTGACATTCACAGAAATATGATCAAGGGAGGGATTTATATTTATCCGACAAGCTCAAAAGCGCCAAGCGGCAAGCTTCGCCTGCTATACGAATGCAACCCGATGGCTTTTCTGGCAGAACAAGCGGGCGGAAAAGCATCAGATGGTTTTGGAAGAATCATGGAAATCCAACCGACAGAATTGCACCAACGCGTACCGTTCTTTTGTGGCAGCCAAAATATGGTCGAAAAGGCCGAAGAATTTATGAAAAAGGCAAGTAATTAGATATAAAAAAAGCTCCAATTGGAGCTTTTTTTTATTTATTCATGTGAGTCATTTCGAAAAGGAAAGTGTCTAAGTCTACACCTAACACAAGCAATGATAAAGCTTTGTCAACAATATAGTGCACGTTTCCAGGAGTAAATCCTAATGCTAAAGCAAATCGTGTAAGGATTTCTTTTTGCTTTGGTCCTAAGACGTGATCAGCATATACCATTCTTGACAGATCGTACAAACGCTCTAGTCTTTGCGTATGCAAATACGGAGGATTGATTGGGTATTTCGTTGGATTTGCAAGAATTTCGGCATACTCTTCAGAAGAGATTTCCAATTGCATGGCCAGCTTGTCCAAGAAATGTCTTTCTTCTTCGCTCAAATGCCCGTTTTCCATTGCAACTCTCACGATAGAAGAGAAATGTCCTTTATTTCTATTTTTAAATCCGCTATCAAATAAATCTGAAATTGACATAATTATATATTTTTTGCAAATATAATCCTATTTCTATTTTAACGGCACAAAATGCCGACTTTTCTTAACAGAAATAAACTCTTTCCAAAATATATCGTAAGTTTGGAATCCCAATCAAAATTTTCAATATATGTCTGAGTTTTGGATCTACTTCAACACAGGATTGCGTCACGTTTTAGACATTCACGCCTACGACCATGTCTTATTTTTAATCGCTCTTACTATTCCTTATGCTTTTAAGGATTGGCAAAGAGTTTTGCTTTTAGTCACTCTTTTTACGGTGGGACATACCATGGCATTATTGCTTTCTGTATATGGATTCGTGCAGATAAAAGTGAATCTTGTTGAATTCTTGATTCCAATAACCATTTTAATTACGGCTTTCTTTCACCTTTTTACAGCTGGAAAAAATAGCAAGAAGGAAAGCATCAGCTTTATTGCTATCGTCACCTTATTTTTTGGAATCATCCACGGACTCGGATTCTCCAATTATTTTAATACGATTTTGCCTGGAAATGCTTCCGCCAAGCTGATTCCTTTGTTAGAATTTGCTTTAGGAATTGAAGCTGCGCAGGTTATCGTCGTGCTTATTGTATTGATTTTATCGTATATCGTACAGACTGTCTTTCGTTTTTCAAAGCGCGACTGGACGCTTGTCATGTCGTCTTTTGTAATCGGCGTGGTCATCCCGATGGTTATTGAGAGCGAAATCTGGGGACGCTAGAGAAGATACCGATGCGACTCTAAATAAGTGCGCAATCTTTCCTATCTTTGGATTTTAATTGAATACACGTGGCAGACACTAAGATATATTTTGCTTCAGACCAGCATTTTGGAGCTCCTACACCCGAACTCAGCTTTCCAAGGGAACAAAAATTTGTAGCTTGGTTGGATGAAATCAAAAAAGATGCAACCGCATTATTCTTATTGGGCGACTTATTCGATTTTTGGTTTGAATACAAGACTGTCGTGCCGAAAGGATTTGTCCGTGTTTTAGGCAAATTAGCCGAAATCCGTGACAGCGGTATTCCTGTTTATTTTTTTGTGGGCAATCACGATTTGTGGATGCACGATTATTTTCAAAAAGAATTAAATATTCCTGTCTATCATACTACGCAAGAATTCACCTTTGACGGCAAATCATTTTTGATTGGCCATGGCGATGGTCTCGGTCCGGGCGACAAAGGCTACAAAAGGATGAAAAAAGTGTTTACCAATCCTTTTTCGAAATGGCTTTTCAGATGGCTGCATCCGGATTTGGGCGTACGATTGGCGCAATATCTTTCTGTCAAAAACAAATTGATTTCTGGTGACGAGGATGTACGTTTTTTAGGAGAAGAAAATGAATGGTTGGTGCAATATTCGAAACGAAAGTTGGAAACCAAGCACTACGATTATTTCGTGTTTGGCCACAGGCATCTGCCTATGACTATAAAAGTGGGAGAAAATTCAAGCTACGTAAATTTAGGCGACTGGATTGGCTATTTTACATACGGTGTTTTTGATGGAAAAACGTTCGAGTTGAAAGAATACAAGAGCTAATTCTGACAGATTTCATCTAGATATTCTTTTAGCTGGATCTGGAAGATCGTTCCTTCTACCAAATCCTTTATCTGCATCAATTCGTTTACTGAAACCGCCAAATCAATTTGCTGTAACGGTGTTTTCAGCAAGAACTTATGACATTTCCTTTTAAACTCGCAGCCATTGCAATGAGCATCACCGCAGGCAGCATCTATCGTGTCGGCAAAGATATTGAGTTCTTCTTTTGAAAGATAAAAGCCAGTTTCTTTAAAAACCAGCTGTACTTTGCTTTTTAGCACCTTTTGCTCTTTTTTCCAATGAAAAGCGACACCAAAATCATTAAAATAGATTTGCTCAATTTCTTTCATAACCTGAATTATTTCGAACAAATATAGCAATTATTTAAAATCATTCTAAATTAAATTATCTTAAAATTTAGAATTTTTTTGCGTCTTACTCCTTTCCTTTAATATCACGAAGTCGTAATTGCAGGCTCACATTTCCATTGAATTCATTTTCTTCTATAGAATAGACGGCATCGAAAAGCTGACGTTCTTTCGCTATGTCAAACTTATTCCCCATTTTAAATCCGATAGCGCCAAACCCTTCCGAATTCTCTTGTTTCACAAAAAGACGCAGGTGCTCCTCATCGCTGCCTATCTTTTTTGCATAGCCCGTATCGATAAGGTCTTTAGTCAAGAAAATAGGCGTCATGTTCATCGGCCCGAAAGGTTCAAATTGCTTTAGTATTCGGATAAACTTTTCGTTGATATCGATTAAGTCGATTTCAGCATCAATCAGAATTTCAGGAGTCCGTAGTTCTTCGGCAATCGTCTCGGATACTACTTTTTCAAATTGATTTTTAAAATTTTCGAACTGAGTTTCTTCTAATGTCAGTCCTGCCGCATACATATGTCCGCCAAATTGCAGCAAATATTCAGAACAGGCTTCCAATGCATTATACACATCAAAATCCTTCACAGAACGTGCCGAAGCCGCCAGCTTATCGCCACTTTTGGTAAACACCAAGGTCGGACGATAATAGGTTTCTATCAAGCGTGAAGCCACAATCCCGATAACTCCTTTATGCCAATCTTCCTGATACACTACTGTCGAAAATCGATTTTCTTCCTGATTGTCTATAATCTGTGTCAAGGCTTGCAAGGTAATCTGTTTGTCCAAGTCTTTCCTGTTGGCATTAAAAATTTCGATTTCTTTAGCAAAAGCTTCGGCTTCCTCGATTCCAAATTCCGTCAGCAGTTGCACGGCATAATTTCCGTGTTTAATCCGTCCGGCCGCATTTATTCTTGGCGCAATTATAAAAACGACATCGCTGATCGTAAGCTGTTTTTTCTTTAGATTTTGAGTAATCGCCTTAAAACCGGGACGAGGATCAACGTTGATAACCTCCAAACCAAATTTGGCCAAAATTCTGTTCTCTCCAGTCATAGGAACAATGTCAGCCCCAATTGCTGTTGCAACTAAATCCAGATACGGAACCAAATCTTGAATCGTCTGATTTCTGTTTTGAGCCAAAGCCTGAAGCAATTTGAAGCCGATACCGCAACCGCATAATTCATCATACGGATAAGTGCAATCGTCGCGTTTTGGATCTAAAATAGCTACAGCTTCGGGAAGCGAATTTCCTGGTCTATGGTGGTCACAGATTATAAAATCGATTCCTTTTTCAGTAGCATAAGCGACATGGTCGATTGATTTTATACCGCAGTCCAACGCAATTATTAATGTAATTCCGTTGTCTTCTGCATAATCGATTCCTTTAAAAGAAACTCCGTAGCCTTCGTCATAACGGTCCGGAATATAGGTATCGACGTTAGGATAATAAGTTCTTAGATAAGAGGAAACCAAAGAAACTGCTGTAGTTCCATCGACGTCATAATCGCCAAAGACTAAAATATTTTCTTGTTGTTTGATGGCTTTTTCAATCCGAGCAACGGCCTTGTCCATATCTTTCATCAGGTACGGATCATGCAGGTCTTCTAGTTTAGGTCGGAAAAATTGTCGGGCTTCTTCAAAAGTCTCGATGCCTCGCTGCACAAGCAAAGTTGCCGTAAGTTCGTCAACGCTTAAGGAATTTTGTAGGCTTTTTACTTTTTCTGAATCGGGTTTAGGTTTAAGGTTCCAGCGCATTTTGTATGGATTTTAAGTTAAGGTAATAAGGCTCTGAGGTGCTAAGGTCCCCTTAGTAACTCAGTACCTTAATTAGGATGATATAGTATTCGGACTTCGACTTTGGCAAAATGACGGAACATTTCCATCACGCCGCAATATTTTTCTAAAGACAAATCAACTATTTTCTGAAGTTTTGTTTCGTCAAGGTTCAATCCGTAAAAATGATAATCTACACGAACCGTGTGATAATATTTTGGGTGTTCTTCGGTCAGGTCGCCTTCTACTTCAATTGAAAAAGTATCAATATCAACCTTCATCTTTTTAATCAAAGATGCGATATCAATTCCGGTACAGCCCGCCAATGAAGCGAGCATCATGGATTTAGGACGGAGTCCATCATCGTGTCCGCCATATTCTGGATCGGAATCCATTTTTATTTTTCCTCCTGGATTCGTGGCTTCAAAAGCCATATCTCCAAGCCATTTTGTAGTTACGTGATGTGTCGCCATGACTATATTGTATAAGATTTACTTGCTACTTTTTCCTCCAACAATCACCACAATCTCGCCTTTTGGAGGTTTGGCTTCAAAGTGCTTCAAGACTTCGGAAGCGGTTCCTCGAACGGTTTCTTCATGCAGTTTAGACAATTCCCTAGAAACAGAAACCGACCTATCTTCTCCAAAATATTGGATAAACTCTGCTAACGTCTTGACCAATTTATGGGGCGAAACATATAAAATCATGGTTCGGGTTTCCTCAGCTAAAGCCAGATAACGCGTCTGTCTTCCTTTTTTGTCTGGGAGAAAACCTTCAAAGACAAATTTGTCATTCGGCAAGCCGCTGTTGACCAGCGCAGGAACAAAAGCTGTCGCACCCGGAAGGCATTCTACGGCAATATTGTTTTCTACGCAGGCACGCGTCAGCAAAAACCCTGGATCGGAAATAGCTGGCGTTCCGGCATCCGATATCAAGGCAATGGTTTCACCCGATTTCAATCGTGCAATCAGATTTTCCACCGTCTTGTGCTCGTTGTGCATGTGGTGGCTCTGCATGTGCGTTCCAATCTCAAAATGTTTCAGCAGCTTGCCGCTGTTTCGAGTGTCCTCTGCCAGAATCAAGTCTACTTCTTTCAGGACTTTTATCGCCCTGAATGTCATGTCTTCAAGATTCCCGATAGGCGTTGGAACTAAATATAATTTTGACATCTAGACTATTTAAACTTGTTCTCCACTACTTCCAAAAAGCGTTCTGCATAATCTTCCTTGCCTTTCCATTCGTTGTAATCTGGCTTTACCAAATCTTCAATGAAATTTTTTGCGTCTTGGAACGTATCAAACGTATTCAATTGCGACAGGACTCTGTTGAAATCTTCGTTACTGCCGCCAAAAAGATGGTTTACAAAACCGACTCTGTCGTTCAGACCGATCGTGATTCCTTTGGTTACTTTTTCAACGGCTGGTTTTGGCGCTTCGGCAACAGGTTCTTGTATAGGCTCAGGTTCTGGCTCTACTGCCTTGACCTCTTCTTTAATTTCTTCTTTTACTTCGTCTTTTTCGGGCTCTTCATCGTGGTCGTGCTTGTGTTTTTCCTCGATTTCAGCTTTCACGAATTCTAAGTCTTTGTAATCGGAGCCCAAGAAATCTTCAAAGATAATCTGATGTCCTGATTCTTTTGCGACCTCTTCGACGTCTTCTTTTTTATCGAAAGCCAGTTCAAACGCAGGTTCTATTACTTCTTCTTTCGTTTCTTCTGATGCTTTTTCTTCTTCTGCAGTAACGCTTTCTTCCTCTTCTTCCGGCTCTTCAACGATAGCCTCTTCTTCATTTTCAGCAGTTACGGTTTCTTCTTCTTCCAGTTCTTCATCAGAAAGCTCGATTTCTCCAACAACTACTTTTTCTTGTTCTGATTCGGGTTGTGTTTCAGCTTCTTCTTCCGCCACTTTGATTTCTTCTGCGGTTTCGACAGCTTCAACTTCTTGTTTCGGCGTTTCTTCCACGACTTTTTCTGCTTCTAAGGCAATTTCTTCCTGCACGTCCATCTCAACTTTGCCCGCAACTTCATTTTCATCAAAAGCCGTTTCCAGCACTTCATACGCCTCAGATCTTCCAATTGTCGGCTGTGCGCCTGTAAAATTCTCTTCTACAAACAACAAAACAGACAATTTTTCATACAGTTTTTGGCTTTCCTGATGCAGCTGAATCAGTTCTGATTTATTTTTCAGCTTCAAGATTCTGTGCGCAATACTGATTAATTCGGCTTCTAATTTTTTCTTCATAACTTTTGATATTATATTGAGTAAAGCAATGGTTTTTTAATAAATTTGTTTTCATCACAAAGTAAAAAAAACTAATCCTTTTTAAGGCTGAAAAATACAAAATGTTTCTCGAAAATACAGTAAATCATAAAGAACAATTTGGCTGGATTGAAGTAATCTGCGGTTCGATGTTTTCGGGAAAGACCGAAGAGCTTATCCGCCGTTTGAAAAGGGCTCAATTTGCCAAGCAGAAAGTAGAAATTTTCAAGCCTGCCATCGACACACGCTACCATGACGAGATGGTGGTTTCACACGATTCTAACGAAATACGCTCTACTCCTGTTCCTGCCGCTGCCAACATACGCATCTTAGCGCAAGGCTGTGAAGTTATCGGTATCGATGAAGCTCAATTTTTTGATGATGAGATTGTTTCGGTCTGTAATGACTTGGCCAACTCTGGAATCCGCGTTATTGTTGCCGGATTGGATATGGATTTCAAGGGAAATCCTTTCGGCCCGATGCCTGCACTTATGGCTACGGCAGAATATGTGACGAAAGTCCATGCCGTCTGTACACGAACAGGAAATCTTGCCAATTACAGTTTCCGTAAAGCCAACAACAATAATCTGGTTATGCTGGGAGAAACGGAAGAATACGAACCGTTGAGCCGCGCCGCATATTTCAATGCGATGAAAGAGCTTCAGGAAAAAGAAGAAAGCTTTTTTTCAAAGAACAAGAAAACTCCGTAAGCCAAGACTTCCAAATTCACACAATAAATAGAGCGCAAGCATAACAAGAAGGCTATTGCGTCGTACACCTGCGTGACGGAACCACAATTTCCATCAAAAAATTAGTTATTTTTACATAGCTTTAAAAAGAAAAATAAATTGAGCCTGAAAATCCAACATATCATTCCTGAGATTCACGCCCGTTTCTCTGGAAATCCAGATACTGAAATCGACACCGTTTCTATCGACAGCCGTTCATTGCAAAACAATTCACAAACTTTATTTTTTGCTTTGGCGGGACTGAACAATGATGCCCATCAATACATTCCTGACCTGATTGCCAAAGGCGTTCAGAACTTTGTCGTTAATCATATTCCAAAAGATTTAGAAAGTAAAGCCAATTTTCTCCTCGTAGAAAACACCTTGCAAGCTTTGCAGGATTTTGCTTCCTACTACCGAAAATCTTTTCATTTTCCGATTATCGGAATCACGGGAAGCAACGGGAAGACCATCGTAAAAGAATGGCTGAATTTTCTGCTCAGTCCAGACTATAACATCATCAGAAGCCCGAAGAGCTATAACTCGCAAGTCGGCGTGCCGCTTTCGGTAATTTCGATAAACGAAAAGCACAATCTTGGAATTTTTGAGGCCGGAATTTCAACCGTTCGTGAAATGGAAAAGCTGGAAAAAATTATCCAGCCGACTATCGGGATCTTAACCAATATTGGTTCCGCTCATGACGAAGGCTTTCAAAATCTAGAAGAAAAAATTTCGGAAAAACTCCGTCTTTTTGAACATTCTGAAGTCCTGATTTACCAAAAAAATACGCTAGTCGATTCGCTTATAGATGCTACTACAAAAACTTTTTCGTGGAGTTTCAACGACAAAAATGCGAATGTGTTTATAACGCAAAAGCAGCTTTCTGAAAAGACACAGCTAAGCATTTCCTACGATACGATTTCTTTCAACGCTATTATTCCTTTTCAGGACAAGGCCTCCATCGAAAACGCCATAAGCTGCCTGATGGCTTTGCTTTATTTGGGCTATCTGCCAGAAATCATCCAGGAGAGAATGCAGTTGTTGTATTCCGTTGAAATGCGCCTGAAAGTCAAAAACGGAATCAATAATACGGCAATTGTCGACGACAGCTACAGTTCCGACTACCAATCGCTAAAAATTGCGTTGGACTTTCTAGAGCAGCAGAAACAATACAAGAAAAAGACCATCATCCTTTCGGACATCATCCAAAGCGGATTGCCAACGGACGAATTGTACAAAAAAGTTTCAGAACTCGTTACCTCCAACAAAATAGACCGCGTTATTGGCGTGGGTGAAGAAATCGGGACTTACTCCAACAGTTTTAAAAACATCATCACCTACAAAAACACAGACGATCTTATCTCGGATTTCAAAAACCTGAATTTTGAAAACGAAACCATATTGATCAAAGGAGCACGAATTTTCCAGTTCGAAAAAATTACCTCCTTGCTGGAAGAAAAGACCCATGAAACGGTTTTAGAAATCAACCTCAACGCCATCAGCCACAACCTGAATTTCTTCAAATCGAAGCTAAAACCGCAAACCAAGCTTATGGTGATGGTCAAAGCTTTCGGCTATGGAAGCGGCGGTTTTGAGATTGCAAAACTTTTGGAATATCACAAAGCTGACTATTTGGGCGTTGCTTTTGCCGATGAAGGAATTGCGCTGAAAAGTGCCGGAATCACCCTGCCTATCATGGTCCTGAATCCAGAAAACACAAGCTTTAGCGCCATCATTGAGCACAATCTCGAGCCTGAAATCTATTCCATCAAAGGATTGAGAGCTTTTCTAAAGATTGCCGAACAGAAAAACCTCGAGCAATTTCCTGTCCATATCAAGCTGGACACCGGAATGCATCGCTTGGGTTTCCAAGAAGATGATCTGGACGAACTGATAGCAACCTTAAAAAATACACCTTCTATCAAAGTAAAAAGCATCCTTTCACACATGGCCACGAGCGACGACCTGACGCACCATGAATTTGCGAAGTCACAGATTGCTTTGTTTGAAAAACTGTCTGCAAGGCTGATGCAAGAGCTTTCGATAAACCCAATACGTCACATCCTTAATACGTCTGGAATCAGCAATTATCCGGAAGCGCAATACGATATGGTGCGCCTCGGCATCGGGCTTTATGGTGTTTCTAACGATCCGTCGGAGACTAAATATTTAGAAAACGTAGGCACATTGAAATCGATAATTTCCCAGATCAGGACCATTCAGTCCGGCGAAAGCGTGGGTTATGGCAGAAGGTTTATGGCTTCAAAAGAAACCAAAATTGCGACCATCCCGATCGGTTATGCCGACGGAATTCCAAGAAGTTGGGGCAACCAGCTCGGTTATGTCATGATTAAGAATCAAAAAGCAAGTATTGTAGGAAGCGTCTGCATGGACATGCTGATGGTAGACGTTTCGACCATCGACTGTCTGGAAGGCGATCCGGTTATTATTTTCGGAGAAGACCCAAACGTCACCTACATTGCAGAAAAACTCGGGACAATTCCTTACGAGATTTTGACCGGCATTTCCCACCGTGTTAAGCGTGTTTTTTACAGAGAATAATACAAATTTTAAAAATTCGGCGCAGAAATGTTAAAATATTTAACTACTTTAGCTAGTAACTAAAACCAATTTTTATATAATAATCCTAAAATCAACTAATTATGGGAATGGTATCTGAATTTAAGGCCTTTGCATTAAAAGGCAATGTCGTAGACTTAGCTATCGGGGTCATCATAGGCGCCGCTTTCGGAAAAATCGTAAGTTCATTTATTGAAGACGTAATCACGCCATTACTGCTCAAGCCAGCTCTTGAAGCCGCAAATCTTTCAAAAATTGAAGACTTGGTCATGTTCGGATCGGTCAAATACGGCCTATTTCTTTCAGCTGTAATCAATTTCCTTATCGTTGCTTTTGTGCTTTTCATTGTTGTTAAAGGAATCAATTCTGCCAGAAAAAAAGAAGCAGAAGCTCCTGCTGCACCGCCAGCTCCTACCAATGAAGAAAAATTATTGATGGAAATACGCGATGCCCTAAGAAATAAATAATCTCGAAATAGTACCGCTGCATTATATATTCTAACTAAACCGCTCACAAAACAGGGCGGTTTTTCTTTTAATTATTTATTTTCATAACAATATGTTATATTTTTATAATTCGTTTTTTCAATAACTTTATTAGCTACTTTTGCATTCAGAAAATCAGTTTTTAACCACTTTAAAAAATAGAATATGAAAGTTGCTGTTGTTGGTGCAACCGGAATGGTTGGCGAAGTAATGCTTCAAGTTTTGGCAGAAAGAAATTTTCCTATAACGGAATTAATTCCCGTGGCTTCAGAGAAATCCGTAGGTAAGGAAATCGAATTCAAAGGAAAAAAGTATAGCGTTGTTGGATTAGAAACAGCTGTTTCAATGAAGCCAGAAATCGCCTTGTTTTCTGCTGGCGGAGAAACTTCTCTAGCTTGGGCGCCAAAATTTGCGAAAGCCGGAACTACCGTAATCGACAACTCATCGGCTTGGAGAATGCACGCTGACAAAAAACTGATTGTTCCTGAAATCAACGCTTCAGAATTGACCAAAGAAGACAAGATTATTGCCAACCCAAACTGCTCGACCATACAAATGGTTTTGGCATTGGCACCTTTGCATAAAAAATACAACATCAAGAGAATTATCGTTTCGACTTATCAGTCCATTACCGGAACCGGAGTCAAAGCCGTACAGCAATTGGAAAATGAATATGCTGGAACTAAAGGCGAAATGGCCTACAAATACCAAATCCACAGAAACGCTATCCCACAATGCGACGTTTTTGAAGACAACGGATACACCAAAGAAGAGATGAAACTGGTGCGCGAGACGCAAAAGATCTTAAGCGATAAAACCATTGCCGTAACAGCCACTGCCGTGCGAGTGCCTATAGTAGGCGGACACAGCGAAGCTGTAAACGTAGAGTTCTCTACTGATTTCGACGTAAACGATGTACGAAAGATTCTTCACGAAACGCCAGGAATCGTTGTTCAAGACAATACAGACACCTTTACTTACCCGATGCCGCTGTATGCGCATGGCAAAGACGATGTTTTCGTAGGAAGAATACGTCGCGACGAGTCGCAGCCAAATACCTTGAATATGTGGATTGTTGCCGACAACCTTAGAAAAGGAGCCGCTACAAACACCATACAAATTGCAGAATATCTAGTCGCTAACGGCTTGGTATAAGACCCATAGCTGACCAGCACATGCCACAACCGCCTGTTTTGACAAACCATAAAATTTGTTAAAACAGACGGTTTTCTTTTACACTTTCATACATTTGCAATTGGATGAAGAAGAAGTTCGCCATAATAAACCTCTCATTGATGATTGCAGTATTGTTCTCGATACTGTTTCAATCAGTCCATTTCTATGAGCACTTCTTAGACGGAAACGTTGCTACTGTTAGCCAATCAGACGATGACGGCAGTACCAAAATCCAGACCCTCGACCACAATCACGAAAAATGTTTTGTCTGCGAATTTACCCTAAGCAGTTTTATTGCGACAGAAACCTTTACATTCAACCTTCAGGTCCCTTTCAAGACCGTAGCCTACAACTTTCCTGCTGCAGAAACAGCAGAATTCTTTGCAGGCAGCCTGTTTTCGCACCGCGGACCGCCATCTAGCTGTTAATTAACGAAAAGAGCCTTGCTCTTCTTTCGGGCTGTTTGTTTTAGAAGCATGCCTTAATTATCATTTTAGATTTTTTCAAAATGCGCTATATCCTATTTTTTGTTTTCCTCTTGGCAGGAAACCAAACCCTCGTATATTCCCAACACACGGTGAGCGGGAAGATTACCAACGAGAAAAAACAACCTTTGGCGGGGAGCCACATCCATGCCGGAACTTTTTTTGCGAATGCTGCAGCCGACGGGAGCTTTTCAATAAGTGGCATCCCAAACGGCAACTTGGCCGTGACCATCGAATATCTGGGCTATAAGACCCTAGATACCGTAATTGCTGTCCATAAAGATGTCGTATTGGACATTTCCCTGAAGCCAGAAGTCTCGCAGCTGTCAGAAGTTGTCCTTAAAAAGACACTTTCCGAGAAAAATGCTTCGACACAAGAAATCAAAGCCAACGTGCTCGAAAACTACAGCAGCGAGAGCCTGGGTGATGCCCTAAAGGAAATCAGCGGCGTATCGTCATTAAAGACCGGAAGCACGATCGTAAAGCCGATTATCAACGGACTGCATAGCAGCCGCGTGCTTATAGTCAATAACAACGTGCGCCTCGAAGACCAGCAGTGGGGCACCGAACACGCACCGAACATGGATGTCAATACCGCCGGAAAAATTTCGGTCATCAAGGGCGCATCCGGATTACAGTATGGTGGTGATGCCATAGGCGGCACCGTCATTATAGAACTCGCGCACATTCCTGTAAAAGACACGATTTTTGGAAAGACCATTATCAACGGCGCATCAAACGGACGTGGAGGCAGCATTTCGTCTTCGCTCTCCAAAGGTTATGAAAACGGCTGGAACTGGAACCTTCAGGGAACGTTCAAATACTTTGGCGATTTCGAAGCGCCAGATTATGTACTTTCTAATACCGGAAACCGCGAGCGCAACCTGTCTGCCAGCTTGGGCTACAAGGGAGAAAATCACGGCTACAGTTTTTTTTACAGCTACTTTAATGCCGAGATCGGAATCCTGAGAGCCTCGCACATCAGCGGCATCTCCGACCTGATCCGCGCCATCAACAGCGGACAGCCTCAGGTCATTAGAGATTTCACTTATGATATCAATGCGCCCAAGCAGGAACTACAGCATCATCTCGGAAAAATTAACTATTACACCTATTTTTCCGATGCCAGTAAGCTGTCGCTCCAATACGCCTTCCAGTTCAACAACCGCCTAGAGTTTGACCTCAGGAGGGGCGATGACCGCAACAAGGCATCTGTTGACCTGGACTTGATGACTCACTCCTTCAATGCCGATTATGAAGCTAATTTTTCGGATAAGATGAAATATAAGGCTGGAATCAGCGGTGCTTACCAAAACAATGCAGCGAACACAGGCGCTACAGAGGTACGTGCCCTGATTCCGAATTATAACAAATTCGATGCGGGTCTCTACGCTATTGCCAGCTATCAAGCCAATGAAAAGCTGGTGCTAGAAATAGGCTTCCGCTATGATTTCAGCCACATCGATGCCAAGAAATATTATCTAAAATCTAGATGGACAGAACGCGGTTATGATCGCGATTTCAGCGATATCATTATCGGAGAAGAAGGACAGCAGTGGTATACCAATCCGGTGTTCACCTACCATAATTTTTCCGGAAGCCTCGGCGCCAAATACGAGATCAACGACAAGCTGCATTGGTTTTCCAACATCGGCGTAGCCAGCAGGAACCCTAATCCCGCAGAATTGTTTAGCGACGGGCTGCACCATGCTACCGGACAGATCGAATTGGGCGACTTGAGGCTGCAGCGCGAAGTAGCGCTCAAGATGTCGACTGCACTTAATTATGCCGCAGAGGGCTTTGCCTTTGAAATCAATCCTTATTTTAATACGGTTTCCGATTTCAAGATCCTAGTTCCAACCACCATTATCTTGTCGAACCGAGGCCCTTTTCCGGTCTGGGAATACCGTCAGGTAGATGCGAGGATGTTCGGGATCGACCTCACGGCCGATTATGACTTTGCCAAAAACCTCAACTGGCATTCAACCGCCGCTTTTGTATATGGCGAAGATGCGACCAACGACAAGCCGCTGATCGACATGCCGCCACTGAATTTGAACAACACCTTGAGCTTTAAAAAGGAAAATTGGAATCATCTGGTGCTTGCCCTAAAAAACGAAACCGTCTTTACGCAGCAGCGCTATCCTAACAATGATTTTTATGTAGACGTTACAGATTCTGGAGAGCCTGTCAGCACTTTGGTGCAGATCAGCAAGCCGCCAAAGGGATACAGCCTGTTGCATTTTAGCTCAGAGATGAGTTTTGATGTCTTGAAAAAATCTAAAATGACACTCGGATTCAATATCCAAAATCTTTTAAACACGAATTACAGAGATTACCTCAACAGGACGCGCTTTTATGCAGATGATCTGGGCAGGAATTTCAGGATTCAACTAAAACTAAATTATTAATTTTTTAAACCATTATTCTTATGAACGTATTTAAATTTTTATCAATGGGCTTGGCAGCCATAGCGCTTTGTTCTTCTTGCAGCAATGACGACAGCAATCCCGTGAACGAAGAAGAAGTAATCACTACCCTGACAGCTACCTTGACAGGCGGCGGACATACGATTACCTTAACGTCAAGAGATCTTGATGGTGCTGAAGGACCAAATGCTCCGGTAGTAACAGTTTCTGGAAATCTTGCGCCAAGCACTACCTATACCGGGTCGCTTGACTTGCTGAACGAGGCGGCTACCCCTGCCGAAAGCATTACCGAGGAAATCTTGGAAGAGGCACACGACCACCAATTTTTCTTTACCATTTCGAATGCGCTGGCAACAACAGCCTATGCCGTTCCAAATGACGAAAACGGAAAGCCGGTAGGGCTTAACTTTACGCTGACTACAGGGGCTGCAACTGGAACAGGTACTTTTACGATTATATTACGCCATCAACCGAACAAGAATGCCGAAGGCGTTGCAGCCGGCAACATCGCCAATGCCGGAGGAGAAACCGATATTCAGGTAAGCTTCCCGATAACAGTAGCCGCACAATAAATATTTTTATTACTGCTCTATAAAAAACCGCCTCAAAAAGGCGGTTTTTGTTTATTTCCGAGATACGCCAATCCTTTCCGCCGATTAGTTAAGGCTTTCCGGAAGGGGAAAGAGGCAACTACGTGGCGAAAGCGTCAACTCAGGATGATAAGTGCAAAAGCCTCTTTTTCGTGTTATAAATTGAATTTCTGTTAATTAGATTATGCTTTTTTTATATACAATCCATTTGATTGCTGTTTTTTTAGTAATTTAGGAATTTCAATGAACGTTTAGTAACCAAAAAATTGTAGATACTTATGAATTCGAAATTTACCTCCATTGTCAGAGTGCTTCTTGGACTCGTTCTTTTAGTTTTTGGATTGAACAAATTTTACACGCTGCCCTTTATTCCGGTACCTCAGCTGCCAGAAGACGCTGCAAGTTTTATGGGCTCGCTAGCCGCCACAGGCTATGTGCTGCCTATCATCGGAATCTTGGAAATTTTCATTGCCCTGCTTCTTTTTACAAAAAACTGGATTGCCTTTGCGCTGATCGTACTGGCTCCTATCTCCCTAAACATCTTGCTTTTCCATCTTTTCTTGGATCTTCCGAGCATCGGGGGCGCCATTTTGGTTGCTGTCCTCAACGGCATCCTTATCTACAAACATTGGCCGCAATACAGGCCACTTTTTAACTAATTAATAACTAACGATTCCCTATTTTTGTAAGAATCAAAAAACATTTTAATGAAAAAAGTACTCGTCACGATGATTGCAGCATCTGCCCTCATTTCCTGCAAGGAAGAAACAAAAGAAGAAGCTATAGTGCTTAAATATCCTGTAACCAAGCAAGTTGACACAGTCAACACTTATTTCGGAACCGAAGTAAAAGACCCATACCGCTGGCTCGAAGACGACAAGTCTGCCGAGACTGCCGCTTGGGTAAAAGCTGAAAACGAAGTTACCTTCGGCTATTTGGAAAAAATTCCTTTCAGGAAAGAGATGAAAGACCGTCTCGAAAAACTTTGGAATTATGAGAAGGTTTCTGCCCCTACGCAGGAAGGAGATTACACCTATTATTTCAAGAACAACGGATTGCAAAACCAGTCGGTGATGTACCGAAAAGACAAAAGCGGCAAGGAAGAAGTCTTTCTTGACCCAAATACTTTTTCTTCTGACGGGACTACGTCACTGTCTTCTGTAGAATTCTCAAAAGACGGTTCTTTAGTAGCCTATTCAATCTCAGAAGCAGGAAGCGACTGGAACAAGATCATCATTTTAGATGCCGCTAGCAAGAAAAAACTAGAAGCTGAATTGGTAGACGTAAAATTCAGCGGTATTGCCTGGATCGGCAACGAAGGATTCTACTACTCCAGCTACGACAAGCCAAAAGGAAGCCAGCTTTCTGCCAAAACCGACCAACACAAATTGTATTTCCACAAATTGGGCACGGCGCAAAAAGAAGACAAAGTTATCTTCGGCTTGAATGAAAAAAGAAGATATGTAGGCGCCAGCGTTACAGAAGACGATAAATATCTTGTCATTTCGGCTTCGACTTCAACTTCTGGAAACGAATTGTATTTCAAAGACCTTAGCGTTCCGAACAGCAAGATCGTAAACGTGGTTGATAATTTTGACAGCGACAACTATATCTTAGACAACGTAGGCACAAAATTATATATCGTGACTAACCTGAATGCTCCAAACCAAAGAGTAGTGACTGTGGATGCGGCCAACCCGAAACCAGCGAACTGGAAAGACTTTATTGCAGAAACAGAAAACGTACTTTCGGTTTCGACAGGTTCTGGATTCATCTTTGCCAACTATATGAAAGATGCCGTTTCTCAAGTAAAACAGTATGATTATGAGGGAAAAATGTTGCGTGAGATCAAATTGCCAGGCATCGGTTCTGCCGGAGGTTTTGGCGGTAAGAGAGAAGACAAAGAATTGTACTACTCGTTCACAAACTATACGACTCCTGGAACTATCTATGCTTTTGAGCCAAAAGCAGGAGTATCATCTGTATACGAAAAGCCAAAAGTAGATTTCAACTCTGCCGATTACGAAAGCAAGCAGGTATTCTACACGTCAAAAGACGGCACAAAGGTACCGATGATCATCACGCACAAAAAAGGCTTGAAGCTTGACGGAAAGAATCCAACGATCCTTTACGGATATGGCGGTTTTAACGTAAGCCTTACACCAGCTTTCAGCATCAGCAATGCAGTTTGGATGGAACAAGGAGGCGTTTACGCGGTTCCGAACCTTCGCGGCGGCGGTGAATACGGCAAAAAATGGCACGACGGCGGCACGCAGCTGAAAAAGCAAAACGTGTTCGACGATTTTATCGCGGCGGCAGAATACTTAATCGCACAGAAATATACTTCGTCTGACTTCTTGGCTATCCGTGGAGGCTCTAACGGAGGACTTCTAGTAGGAGCCACCATGACACAGCGTCCAGACTTGATGAAAGTAGCGCTTCCGGCAGTGGGCGTTCTAGACATGCTTCGCTACCATACGTTTACTGCAGGTGCAGGATGGGCGTATGATTACGGAACGGCAGAAGATTCTAAAGAAATGTTCGACTACCTGAAAAAATATTCTCCAGTACACAACGTAAAAGAAGGCACAAGCTATCCGGCAACCTTAATCACTACTGGCGACCATGACGACAGGGTGGTTCCGGCACACAGCTTTAAGTTTGCGGCAGAATTACAGGCAAAACAAAAAGGCAACAATCCAGTATTAATCCGCATTGAAACTAATGCAGGACATGGTGCAGGAAAACCAGTTTCTAAGACTATCGAAGAAGCAGCAGACATCCTATCGTTTACCCTATACAACATGGGAATCCGAGAGTTTAAAAAATAAGCTGCCCAATTTATCGCATAAAAAAAGCATCCAATTATGGATGCTTTTTTCGTCTTAAAGGGTTTCAAAATTTATTTCAACTTAACTTCTACTATTTCACCGTCGGTTTTTACTTCTACAAATTTCTCCAAACGTTCTTCGTGATTTTGGGTATAATACCTCTTTTCATAATGATCTGCTTGGGTACCATAACTGCCATAGCTGGTTCCGGTATGCTCGTTGTAAGAACCTGTACTGCTCCAGCTCATATTGCCGGTCAGGAAATATTTCCCAGGTTTCATATCCGGAAACGTAAACTTTCCGACGCTGTTGGATATGGCTTCGAGTCTGTATCGGAAAGCTGCATCCGACATATAAACATAGCGCCTCTTTCTTAAGTTTTCCTTACTGTTTCGCAACTTATACCATGCTTCAAAATAGGGTGTTACAGGAAACAACATAATCTTCATGTTATCGGCATAGATTCTCGGCGCCAAAGGTGCCGTTTTTGTAAAGGCAACTCCTGTAATTTTTCCTTTTCCCAAAGCCAAGGCTTTTTTAGCTTGTATGGAATCAAAAACCGCTTCTGGATAAAGGGTCGTGATTTTTTCTTCTTCTTTCTCTACATATTGCGCCCGAAGATTTTGTCCAAGGCATAGCATAAAGATTACGAAATATAGAAACTTAAAATTCATAACATTAGGGTTTTTTAATTTACACTTGTTTTATAAAAAAAAGACTTCCGTATTAAGGAAATCAATCCTTTACTTCGGAAGATAAAATTACTAACCTTAGGCTATTTTGTAGAAGATATTGGATTTTATTATTGAAAATTACCTGATATCAGGTATAGGAAGCAGGCTTTGGCCTCTGTTACTTTTGTATTTAAATTGTTGAAAATTAATACTATTTAAAAAAATAGATAACTTTGAAAAGAAAAATAACAGCTTAATTCTCTTATTATGAAAAAAGCATTACTACTTGCAGTCTCTCTTTTTGGCATCCAGCTATATGCTCAATGCTGGCAGACCGTTAGTGCTGGCAGCTCTCATACTACCACAATAGCTTCTAACGGCACAATCTGGGCATGGGGCAGCAACTATTATGGTGAAATAGGCGACGGTACAAATACCGAGAGAAATGTTCCGACAGCCTCTGGAAACACCTCCGGCTGGCAATCAATTATTGCTGGAGGAATGATGACTTTTGCAATCAAAACCGATGGAACCTTATGGGCGGCGGGGATGAATACTGCTGGACAACTAGGAGACGGAACGATGACAAACAGAAACACCCTGACACAAATAGGAACTGACACTAATTGGAAAACGGTCTCAACCCACAAATCTACCGACCTCACCCATACTCTCGCCATTAAAAACAACGGTACTTTATGGGCATGGGGCGAAAATACGGAAGGTCAGTTAGGCGACGGTACCAATATCAACAAGACAATACCAACCATAATCGGCTCCGAAAGCAATTGGCAATCCGTTTCGGCTGGATATAAAAGTACGGCAGCAATTAAGACCAATGGAACATTATGGACTTGGGGTGCTAACAATTATGGCGTATTAGGAGATGGTTCAACAGGCAGTAATAGAAATACTCCTGCGCAAGTAGGCAATGATACCGATTGGCGGATGGTTTCTGTGAGCAATTCTTTTATGTTAGCGATTAAAAACAACGGAACATTATGGGCGGCCGGATATAACGTGGTTGGACAATTAGGAGACGGAACTTATAATAATAGAAATACGATAATACAAATCGGAACCGACACCAACTGGATAGCTGTTAGTGCTGGAGGAAGTCATTCTTTAGCACTAAAAGGCGATGGCACTTTATGGGCTTGGGGCAACAAAATACACGGACAATTAGGAATGGGAGCGCCCGCTGAGCATTCTAATATTATTACACCTACACAAGTCGGAACTGATACAAATTGGAAAATCGTATCGGCAGGATCCCGACATTCCTTAGCACAAAAAATAGATGGCAGTCTTTGGTCATGGGGTGCGAACGAATACGGTCAGCAAGGAAATGGAGCATTGACAGCAGTTCCTACTACGATACCGACACCGGTAAGCTGCAATTTCTTATCCGCTACCGAAAAGGAAATTAAACCCGACATTAGTATCTATCCAAACCCAACAAAAGACAAAATAAATTTATCTTCAATCGGAGTTATCTCTGATGTGGCACTATTTAATTTGCTCGGACAACAGGTGCTTTTCCAAAAGGTCAATTCGACCGAAAATCAAATCGACATGACGGCTTTATCGAGCGGAACTTATTTGGTAAAAGTGTATGCCGACAATCAAGTAAAAACTTTAAAAGTAGTCAAGGAATAGCAACTCGATTCTCACGATATTATAAAAGCCACCCAAAAAGGTGGCTTTTTATGTTTTAGGTAAAAGACTGTCTATTTCAGCGAAAGCTTCTGCAGCAGTTCTTCCGAAATATCATCGATATACATTCCGTAAGAAGTAACTAAAATACCTTTTACACCATCTTTCGATTCGATGCCATAAACCGTAGATTCTTCATCGGGATTGGTATCGCCTTCGTAGCGGTAGATTTCGGTAATCTCAAAATCGTCGGTGTGGTATTTGCTCGAATTGGCACTCAAGAAGCTGCCTTCTATATTAAAATCGACCATAAACCCTGCATCACGGAGCTGTTTTATGGCCTCAAGGACTGTAGCGTATTTGTATTTAGCACTCATTGGAAAAAAGTTTTGGTTGTGTTCTTAAAGTTAAGAAAAATATCGATGCCTAGAATCAATACAGCAAATAAGTCGCGCCAATAGAACCATAAAAATAATTTTCTATCCTGTCATTACGCAGTTCCTTGCTTCGGAATACAAACAGATAATGAAGATTCCAATGGTCTTTTCGGTATCGAAAACCTGCCTCGCCATTAAAGCGGAGCGGTACGAGATCAAACGTAACTGGACTGTTGTCATTGAAAAGTTTCCCTTGTATTGTAGCATCATAAACTTGGAGATTCAAGCTTGGGTTGATGTAAAAATAAAACTCCGACTGTTCTTTATATTTCGCTTTGTCGGAATTTAGCGAAGCACCGTACAATCCCGAATCATAAATAGGAAGCAACTTCTTTTTGAAGCTGATTCGTGCCAACGGTCCTACAGAAATTCCAGTAAAGACCGTCCCTAGATTGGCTTCGCCTTGTATATGAAAATCAATTTTATTAGCTGGCTTCGTGCCTAACTTTTTAGAATAGAACAGGCCTCCTTGTACAGCAATTCCATTATGGATTTGGTAGTTCCATCCTTGTACATCTTTATACCCAAAAGCTTTATGGAATAATTTCTGAAAACCTTCTGCTTGCGAATTCGGACCGATAACGCCCAACTGCGTGCTGAATTTTAATACAGATTCGCTTTGATAGAATTTTGCAAATCCGGCTTCGGCAAAAAGATAGCCCGCAAACGGACGGTCGTGTTTTGAAATCGAAGCGGCTTCGACGGTGTGCGGATTGTAAATGTATTGCCCGATTCGGAACTCGGTAGTTCTTTTATTTATCTTGGGATTTTCATTCGCATTCAGGTATCGGTAGAAAATTTCGATTCCGTTGGTATAATATTGATCGTTGACGGTAGATGTGAACAAATCATTATCAATAACAAGACCTATTTCCCCAGAATGCTCTTGCGCAAAAAGCGGCAGCGTAAAAAACAGGAACAAAAACAGGGGGAATTTTTGGCGCATAATCAATAGTCTAATTTGACATAGTTCATGTGCTTCATGATCCTGCCTTTTCTTCTTTCTGTATACGATGAAGAATTGGTGGCTTTAAATTTTCGTGGGTTGGGAAGAATGGCGGCGATTCCGGCAGCTTCTCTTTTTGATACCTGCGAAGCATCTTTTCGGTACCAATGCTGCGACGCAGCCTGTACGCCATAAACGCCATCGCCCATTTCAATGCTGTTGAGATATACTTCCATGATACGCTCTTTGCCCCAGAAGATTTCAATTAATACAGTAAAATAAGCTTCGAGCCCTTTTCTCAAATAGCTTCTTCCTTGCCAGAGGAAAACATTTTTTGCGGTCTGTTGTGAGATGGTGCTTCCGCCTTTCAATTTTCTTCCTTTGGAATTGTTTTTATAGGCTTTCTGCAATGCTTTGAAATCAAAACCATTATGACTTAAGAATGTTCCGTCTTCACTGGCAATTACGGCTTTTTGGTAGTTTATGGAAATATCTTCAAGCGGCACCCAGTCGTGACTGCAAGTCATTTCCTTTCCAGCTTGTTTTTGCTCTAGGGCACGAATGGCCATCAAAGGCGTGAATGGAACAGGTACAAATTTGAAAAGAATGACAAAAAAGATGGAAATTCCGAAGAACCAAAGCGCGCATTTCCACAAAAACCTGAATATTTTTTTCAACATAGTCTAAAAAAGAATCTTATAAATTTTAAATTATTCTGTAGCAAGATCAGCCAATTCTTGTCCGATCAAGCTTCCGATGGCCACACCCATTCCGCCAAGTCGCACGCCACAACTCACATGCTGCGACAGTTTTTCGACAATCGGTTTTTTGCTGGAACCCATTCCCATAATGCCGCTCCAGCGATGTTCGATCTTGAAATCACGGTCAGGCAAAATTACTTCTTTTAAAATTTCTTCGAGTTTATTTTGTATTAAATCTGTCTGTCCGAATTCGGAAGTCGTTTCTCCTTCAATATCAAGGTTTCTCGCACCGCCAAACAAGATTCGGTCGCCAAAGTTTCGAAAATAATAATAACCTCTGTCGATGTGGAAGGTTCCTTTTATGTCCAGATTCGGAATCGGTTCTGTAATCAGCACTTGCGCTCTGGCAGGTTTTACGGCACCTTGGGTTAGTTTTTTGGCAAATCCGTTGGTCGCAAACAGCAGCTTTTTTGTTCGGAAATCAAAATCGTCGGTACTGACTTGCACACCTTCTGAAGTTTCATGATAGGCTGTCACATTTTGCTTATTCAGGACAAGAATACCCGCTGCAATAGCTTGTTTTAGTAGCGCCTCCATCATATTTCCGGTATCAATCTGACCTTCAAACGGATTAAAAATCAGGTATTCTTCTATACCACCGAAATTGAATCGGTCGATTTCTTTGGCAAAAACATCGGCTTTGAAAAGCGGTTTGAGCACGTCGTTTATAAAAGGAATCTTTTGAAGGCATTCATTGTAATGACTTTCGGAATTTTTGAGAAAAAGTTCATAACCGCCATATAATTTGTAGTCGATGGCTGCATCGCCTAAACGTTTTCTGAGAAGCTGCAGTCCTTGCCAGCGTTTCTGGATCAGTTGGATGACTTCTTCTTCGGAATGGTTGCGAAGGTCGTCAATGATTTCGGAAATACTTCCGAAACAAGCAAACCCGGCATTCTTGGTACTCGCTCCTTGAGGCAGAAATCCTTTTTCTAAGACCAGTATTTTGCTGTCAGGAAATTTCTCGCGCAGTCGTAAAGCAGCGTGCAGGCCTACGATGCCACTTCCAACAATAGTAAAGTCTACGTTTGAAAACCAGTTTTTCAGCTCCCAGTAGCTTAAATTCGCTTTCATTTCCTTGGTTTTTAAGGATAGTATTTCGTCTAGACAGCTATGCTTCTTCTTGACCGTCTTTTGGTCCGGTTCTTTTCTTTAGGTAATTGATTACGAGCGGAACGGTTGTTATGGCAACGATGCCTAAGACGATGAATTCGATGTGCGCTTTCAGGTCGATTCCAAATTTGGTAAGGAAGAGATCGTAAAGATAATGTCCTGCAAAGATGAGCGTAAATGCCCATAGGAATGAACTGACAATGTTATAGAACATGAATTTCTTTTTTTCCATTGACACGATTCCTGCCACGATCGGTGCAAAAGTCCTGATAATAGGAACGAAACGCGCAAAGATGATGGCACGTCCGCCATGCTTTTCAAAAAAGATTCTAGATTCGATCAAATATTTTTTCTTGAACCAGAAAGTGTCTTTTTTGTTATAAAGATAATAGCCGCTTTTAGAGCCGAACCAATACCCAAAAGTATTGCCGATAATTCCTGCTGCCGCAATCATGGTTGACAAAACGACTAGGTTTATAAAATCACTTTCAATAGTAAAAAGCGTCGAAGTCAGCTCAGTACTGTAAATTCCTGCAAGAAACAGCAAGCTGTCGCCTGGAAGGAAGAACCCTGCAAAAAGTCCCGTTTCAGCAAATACGATAAACAAGACAACGTAGATTCCAATCGGAACGCCGCTGACTTTTAGGTTGATATAAAATTCAGGATTCAATAATTGCGTCCATTCAAAGCTTTCCATGGTTATGCTATTTCTTGTGTTATTGTTTCTGGCTCAGATTCCCATTTGTCTACAGCAGTTGTTGCCAATGCATTGCCCAGCACGTTTGTCATGCTTCTTGCCATATCGCAGAAATGGTCAATTGGCAAAATCAAGGCGATTCCTTCTGGCGGAATTCCAAACATGGCACAGGTTGCTACAACAACGATCAACGAGGCACGAGGCACGCCTGCAACTCCTTTACTTGTCAGCATCAGTACTAAAAGCATCGTTAGTTGTTCTCCTAGAGACATATCCACTCCGTAGACTTGAGCGATAAAAATACTGGCGAAAGTCATATACATCATGCTTCCGTCAAGGTTGAAGGAATAGCCTAAAGGCAGCGTAAAAGAAACGATCTTGCTTTTGCAGCCGAAACGCTCTAATTCTTCCACTAATTTTGGAAAAACGGCTTCGCTGGAAGTAGTAGAAAAAGCAATAAGCAAAGGGCTTTTGATTCTCTTAAGCAATGTCCAAAGTCGGTTGCCAAGGATAAAATAGCCGACCAAAAGAAGCAATGCCCAAAGGACTAAAATTCCGATAGCAAAATCGACCAAATACTTGGCATATAGGCTGAAAATTTCAAAACCATAATTTGCAACGGCAGCGGCAACAGCGCCAAAAACTCCTAACGGAGCTACCCACATGATGTAGGTTACCATTTTTAGGATGACATGCGAAACAATGTCGAGCGACTTGATAATCGGATTACCGAGCTTGCCCATAGACGAAAGCGCAACTCCAAAAAGAATCGCGAAGATTACGATTTGCAATATTTCGTTGGTCGCCATGGCCTCGATGACACTCTTTGGCACGACATGGGTAACGAATTGTTCCAAAGAAAAAGACTTGGTGTTTTTTAGCAGATCGTCAGCTGTAGAAAGGTCATCCATTTTTATTGAAGTTCCTTTGCCAGGCTTCAGCCAGTTTACAAGCACTAAACCTACAGATAACGACACTAATGATGCGGTGATAAACCATGCCATGGCTTTGGCTCCTACTCTTCCGACCATTTTCATATCGCCCATTTTAGCAATTCCAACCACTAAAGTCGAAAATACCAAGGGAGCAATAATCATCTGGACGAGCCTGATAAAAATCGTTCCTAGAAGTTTTATATTTTTTGCAAAGTCTGCTTTTTCTTCTGGATATTGATAATGGACATAAGCGCCCAAAGCAACTCCGAGAACCAAAGCAATGATGATTGCTGCAAATAGTCTATTGTTGTTTTTCAAACCGTAATTATTTTAGTTCGTGAAAATAGTTATATTTTTTGACTCCTATTTGAATAGTGAATAAAATCTTAATTTTTTAGAGCACAAAAGCTTCCTACGCGACTAAAATCTCATTATTTTCAATTATAAATAATTCAACAATAACAATACTTTACAGTTATATTTATATCTTTTTAATCTTTTTTTTGATTAAAAATCACAATATAAATAAAATTATCATACATTTGATATAACCAAATTTAACCAACCTACTAATTTATGAAACACGCTCTACTATCAGTAGCCTTCTTGGCTATGACTGGTTTTTCGTTCGCACAGAATGGAAAATCACTCTGGAAAGCATCAGCTCCAAAAAGCGATCTTGCCATTTTTGAAAACCGGATGCCACTTCCCACAAAAAATTTATTTGAACTGGATTTGTCTTCTTTAAAAAACCAACTGACAAAGGCACCGCTTCGAAACAGTTACAAACAGGCTTCAAATGTTATTATCGCTATTCCAACAGCCGACGGTGCATCAGAGCGATTCCGAATCTACGATCTGCCTATCATGGATCCGGAACTGGCAGCACGCTATCCAGAAATTAAATCCTATGCAGGACAAGGAATCGATGACCCGACTGCGACAATCTATTTCAGCGTATCGCCGCTTGGATTTCAAGGAATGAAATTAGTGGCAGACAAACCAGCTGAATTTATCGAGCCGTATTCCAAAGACCTCAGCACTTACTCAGTCTACAAGAGAACGGACAAGAGAATGGCTTTCACCAAATTTGAATGTGAAGTCATGGATCATGTAAAAGGCCAGATGAATTCTGACCTCGCGTTACGTCCTAATGCAGACGATAGC
The DNA here is from genome assembly GCF_003634455.1 of Flavobacterium endophyticum. GTDB lineage: Bacteria > Bacteroidota > Bacteroidia > Flavobacteriales > Flavobacteriaceae > Flavobacterium > Flavobacterium endophyticum. The sequence goes on from NZ_RBLC01000001.1 coordinate 1,238,183, forward strand.
ACATTGAGGACTTATAGGCTGGCCATGTCTGTTACCGGAGAATACACGGCGTATCATGGAGGCACCAAAGCTCTCGCTCTAGCCGCTATCAATAATACCATGACACGTGTCAACGGCGTATTTGAAAAAGATTTCGGAGTCCGAATGGTACTTATTTCCAATACAGACGCGGTAATCTATACCAACGCTTCGACCGATCCTTATGGCAGCACCGATGCCAATTACAATTCGCAACTACAGTCTACCTTGACGAGCGTAATCGGAAACGCGAATTACGATATCGGGCACTTGATGTCAGCCATCGGGAATAATGGAAACGCAGGCTGTATCGGCTGTGTATGCGCTTCAGGGAAAGGCAGCGGCTTTACAACAAGCACAGTTCCAATTGGCGATAATTTCGATATCGACTTTGTGGCCCACGAAATGGGACATCAGTTTGGAGCTAACCATACGTTTACTTTCAGCAATGAGGGAACTGGCGTACAAAACGAGCCTGGAAGCGGAACCACAATCATGGGATATGCTGGGATTACAGGCGCTACAGACGTGCAGCCTCATAGCGACCCGTTCTTTCATGCCGTAAGCATCCAACAGGTGACCAATTATGTAAAAACAACTTCTTGCCAGACCAATACGGCAACCGGAAATGCGGTACCAACAGCCAATGCAGGAGCAGATTATACCGTTCCAAAAGGAACTCCTTTCTTATTGACTGGTTCTGGAACGGATGCCAACGGCGATACTTTGACGTATTGCTGGGAGCAGATGAACTCAGGAACTTCAAGTACTACGTACCCGAGCGCGACAGCCACTTCGGGACCAGCTTTCCGCTCTTTTGTACCTTCAACATCAGGCACACGCTATTTTCCAAGACTAGAAACCATTAAAACTGGCGCGACAACTTGGCAATGGGAAGCCGTTCCAAACGTAGCAAGAACTCTAAATTTCAGATTAACAGTTAGAGACAACAGAGCGGGCGGTCCTGCAAACAATAGCGACGATATGATTGTTACCGTAAACGGAACAGCAGGGCCTTTTGTCCTTACAGCGCCAAACACAGCCGTATCTTGGGCATCTGGAACCTCCCAAACCGTGACATGGAACGTCGCAGGAACAACTGCAAATGGCGTAAATGCAGCAAACGTGGACATCTTGCTATCGACCGATGGCGGAAACACCTACCCTATCACTTTGTTAGCAGGAACTCCAAATGACGGAACTCAGGCTATTACCGTTCCGAATAATCCTGGCACGCAAAATAGAATCATGGTCAAAGGATCCAACCATATCTTCTTTGACATTTCCAATACCAATTTTACAATTACTACCGGATCGGGAGATGTAACAGCCCCGACAGCGCCTACAAGCTTAGCCGCTTCTGGAACGACTCAGACAGGAACCAACTTGTCTTGGACAGCTTCTACCGATAATGTTGCCGTTACAGGTTATGAGGTATACCAAAACGGCGTACTGAAAACTACCGTAACTACAACGACCTATGCCGTAACTGGATTGACGCCATCTACAGCTTATACTTTTTATGTAAAAGCTAAAGATGCGGCTGGCAACTTATCAGCTTCTAGCAACACGGTAAATGTGACTACTTTGGCTGGAACCGCAACCTATTGTGCTTCAAAAGGAAATAGCGTTGCTGACGAATACATTGGAAGAGTACAGTTAGGAACCATCAACAATGCTTCGACAGGAGGAACAGGTTATTCTGACTTTACATCTATTTCTACCAATTTGAGCAAAGGAACAGCCTATACAATTACCGTAACGCCAACTTGGACGGGAACAACTTACGCGGAAGGTGTTGCTGTTTGGATTGACTATAATGGCGACAGCGATTTTGACGATACAGGAGAATTAGCCTGGAGCAGAGCTGCTTCTACAGCAACTCCAGCAAGCGGTTCGTTTACGGTTCCAGCAACAGCTGCAACAGGCGCAACGCGAATGAGAGTTTCTTTGAAATACAATGCAGTACCAACTGCGTGTGAGGCTTTCTCTTATGGAGAAGTAGAAGATTATACCGTAAACATTCAGGCTGGATCTGCCGATACTACAGCTCCAACAGTACCTACAAGTTTAGTGGCTTCGGGAACTACACAGACAGCCACGAACTTATCTTGGACAGCTTCAACCGACAATGTTGCCGTCACTGGATATGAAGTCTATCAAGATGGTGTTTTAAGAACTACCGTAACCACAACATCCTATGCCGTAACTGGATTGACAGCAGCAACTACATACACTTTTTCTGTAAAAGCAAAAGACGCGGCAGGAAACAGTTCGGCTTCAAGCAATAGCGTGAACGTAACTACCTTATCGACTTCGGTTTCGTATTGCGCTTCGCAAGGAAACAGCGTAGCTGACGAAAAAATCGGGCGCGTGCAATTCGGAACCATCGACAATACGTCGACTGGAGGAACGGGATATACTGATTTCACTTCGATTTCTACTAATGCGACCAGAGGAATTTCGTATACGATTACCATCACGCCATCATGGACAAGTTCTGTTTACAGCGAAGGGTATTCTGTTTGGATTGATTACAACAAAGATGGCGATTTCACCGATGCTGGAGAACAAGTTTGGACAAAAACGGCTTCGACAACAACACCTGTGAGCGGCAGCTTTACAATTCCTGCTAGTGCCACTTTAGGTGCAACCCGCATGAGAGTTTCTATGAAATACAATGCCGTGCCGACTGCCTGTGAAGCCTTTTCGTATGGCCAAGTAGAAGATTATACGGTAAACATCGTGTCTACAGGAAGAGAAGAAAGCATCGCACAGGCGGAGATCAAATTATATCCAAATCCTGCTTCTTCGGTCATTAACCTAACTTCGGTTTCTGAAAAAGCGAGCTTCAGAATCGTAAATATGTTAGGACAAGAAGTCATGAGAGGAAAAATCCAAGATGGAACCATCGCTGTTTCTTCTTTGACTGACGGAAATTATATTGTTGAGATTAATGATAACGAAAACGTGACTGTAAAACGTTTCATCAAAAAGTAATTCATTTTTCATTTTAGCAAAAGGCCGTCTTTTCAGACGGCCTTTTTTATTGAAACATCCGCTGTATTTGAATAAATGATTACCTTTAAGCCTTTATTTTTAACAGCATTCGCAAATGAAAAAAATTCTTTTTTTAACCATTAGTATGATCGGATTAAATGCAGCCGCACAAAACGTAATGACGCCAGAATTGCTTTGGCAGCTCGGAAGAGTCAGTCCGCTTGGCATCTCAAAAGACGGAAAAAACATCATCTACAAAGTTTCAATTCCTTCGGTAGAAGAAAATAAATCAAATTCTAAATTTTACAGCATACCTGTTTCAGGCGGCAATGCCACCGAAGTTGCAGAATATGCCTCGCTGCTAAATGACAAAAACATTTCTCCTGACGGCAAGCTTTTATTGGCAAGCAAAGAAATCAAAGTCGGGAAAGTCTTAGGAAAAGATTATTATCCTGCTTTAGAAAAATCTGAAGTACAAGTTTATGATGGATTGGATTATCGTCATTGGGACACTTGGAATGACGGCACGCACAATCATGTGGTTTTTTCTCCTGTAAATGATAAAGAAAACTTCACCGATATCATGAAGGACGAGCCTTATGATTCACCTCAAAAACCATTTGGTGGCGATGAAGATTATACTTGGTCCCGCGACGGAAAAAGCATTGTGTATGTTTCGAAAAAACTAGAAGGAACCGCGTATGCTACTTCTACAAATACAAACTTGTACCAATACGACTTAGCTACAAAAACAACCAAAAACCTAACGGAAAGCAATCCAGGTTATGATACCGCTCCGCAATTTTCTCCGAATGGCGACTTGACGTGGTTGCAGATGAAACGCGATGGTTATGAAGCTGACAAAAATGATATTATCGTACGTTTTAAAGGCATGGACATCAATCTGACTTCGGGCTGGGATGGAACTGTTGACAGCTTTACTTGGAGTGCCGATGGGAAAAAAGTATATTTTTTAGCACCAATCAACGGTACCAAACAATTATTTGAGGTAAATTTTCCGGGATTGACTCGAATTGCTATAACCGTAAGACAGCTTACCGATGGTGATTTTGACGTGACCGATATTGTAGGTTTTTCTGGAGATAAGGCTATCGTGGCAAGAACCGACTTCAATCATGCAGCAGAAATCTTTTCTTACGATTTGAAGAAAAAAACATGGAACCAAATTACGAAAGTAAACGATGCTGCTTATTCGAAAATAGCCTTGAGCAAATTCGAAAAACGTTATGTTACGACAACTGACGGAAAGAAAATGCTGGTTTGGGTAGTGCTTCCTCCCAATTTTGACAAGAACAAAAAATATCCGACACTTTTATATTGCCAAGGCGGACCGCAATCTGCATTGACACAATTTTATTCTTTTAGATGGAACTTTCAGGTTATGGCGGCGCAAGGCTATATTGTCGTAGCGCCAAACCGAAGAGGAATGCAAGGCCATGGTGTTGCCTGGAACGAGCAGATCAGTAAAGACTGGGGCGGCCAAGTAATGGACGACTACCTTTCTGCTATCGACGATGTTTCAAAAGAAAGCTATGTTGACAAAGCAAGGCTGGGCGCTATTGGCGCAAGCTACGGAGGCTACTCTGTGTTCTATTTAGCTGGAATCCACAAAAAAAGATTCAAGACTTTCATAGCACACTGTGGCGTTTTCAACCTGCAAAGCATGTACGGAACCACGGAAGAAGTATTTTTCACGAACTGGGATTCTGGCGGTGCTTATTGGGAAGCAAACAACGCAGCGGCGCAAAAGACTTATTCTCAATTCAACCCGATCAATAACGTGAGCAAATGGGATACTCCTATTTTGATTTTCCAAGGAGGAAAAGATTATAGAGTGCCGATCGGGCAAGGACAGGAAGCTTTCCAAGCCGCTCAATTGCAAGGCATCAAGAGCAGGTTCATTCTGTTTCCAGATGAAAATCACTGGGTACTGAAACCTCAGAATGCACAGGTTTGGCAAAAAGAATTTTTTAGATGGTTGAAAGAAACTTTATAACAAAAAAATCCCCGCTCTTCGCGGGGATTTTTTTATCTAATCTAATTCTTTTAATAATTCCTGAGCCTTATCATAATCTTCGGAATCTTCTGGAATTTGTCGTAATAACGATTTGCATTCCTCCACATTTTTCTGTTTTAATTCAGACAAAGCAGAATACCAGATTGCCTTATTTTTATAGATAGAAGTACCATGCTGGATTTCATTCAGAAGCATTTCTGCTTTCACGTAATTATCCGTTTCAATCAAAGCAATAGCATAAAAATATTGATGTTCTGGATTGTCCAGATTCTGTATTTTCTGAAAAGAAACTACTGCTTTTCTGTATTCTTTTTTATTAAAAAAATCCTGGGCGTTTTTCAAGTTTTCGTCAGCATCGCCTCTTTCAACAAAAGACGCATTTTCATGCTGGTCATAATCGCCGTATTCCGGAGTTGGGCCTTTCATAAAAATCCAAGTCCCCAAAAGAATCACTACCGAAGCCGCCGCTGCATAATACCAAGGCTTGAAGGAAATAACTTTAGTTCCTTCCTCCTCTTCCGAAAAATAATCTTTCGAAACCAACGCCAAATTCTTTTTGAAATCTTGGGTTTCGGCAGAAAATTTATGTTCTAAAAAAGCTGATGTTTCTTTATACAGTTCAAAGCTTTCCCTGAATTGAGAATCATCCTGAAGCTTTGATTCAAAATCCAATCGCTCTTCTGTAGACATTTCGTTGTTGAGATAGCTTTCAAAGCTATTGTATGCCTCTTCATTCATGGCGTTATTTTTTTAGCGATTTATACCTATTTGACTGCTGAATCATTTCTGTAAGCTGTCCTGTGCAGAGTGATTTTTTCTTCCTCACATAGCCGTACGTCACGTTTAGCCGCTGGGCTACTTCTTCCATAGTTTTTAAGACGAAACTAAGCTTGAGAACCTCTTGGCACTTTTCTCCGAGTTTTTGGAACATTTCGTCAAACAGCGACTGTTTTTCATCAAAAGTTTCTGCTTGCAGGACCAGCTCTTGAACTGATTCGCTTATAGATAGAGTATCGTCTTTGATTGTTACCCCTTTGTTTGAAGATTTTTTCAATTCATTTAGCCAGCGTCTTTTGCAAAGCAAGAAAAAATACGCATCAAACGGACACGTGAGCTGAAGTCCGTTAGTTTTTGCTTGGTTATAAATAGCTATTAAAACCTCTTGGATTACATCAGCTGCGGCATCGTCATCTCCACTATTCGTCCGGATGTAGTTCTTGACCTTTGGCGCAAACTTTTTATAGATAGACTGAATGACTGCCGAATCGTTTTGCAACAAACCCTCTATGTAGAATTGGTCAGAATGAGTATTCTTTTCGGTCATAACTGCCTTATTTACTGCTAATGTAGAAAAAATAGAAACACAAGGGTAACAAATTTTCAGCAATGAGTATATAGGAATATAAAGTTCATCAAATACTGTTTTAAAAAATTCCCAATCAAGGGTAACAATTTAAAAAGCATTTTGATATAACGGTATAAATCGAAATTTAAACACAACATTAAAAATTTAGAAATCATGAAAAAGTCCATCTTAACATTAGCAATGATAGCATTATCGATAGGCGCAAATGCTACAGAAGTAAAAACCGTTGCAAAAACAGAAAATGCAACAGAAATCACAAAAGACAGAATCGTAACCGTTTACGACTGGAGCGTAAAAACAGACCAAGGAAGTTATTCAGGCACTGCCTTATCGCTAGAAAAAGCAGAAAACAGGATTGCCTTGGCGGCTGCCGGTGAAATCATCCTCGACAAAAAAATCGAAAGTTATTACCAAGTAGCCGAAGAAATTTCGAGCCCAACCTTGCGATTGTATTTCTGGGAAGTGGAAACCACCAATGGTACCGCAAAAGGATTTTCAAGTTCCGAAGGACATGCCTTAAAAATGATCCAGCTTGTCAGCACCAGCGAAATTCTTACCTACAAGATTATCCGAAGCGCAGAATTTGAACGATAATTTATGATAACAGCTTTACGCAGTAACTAAAACAACAAAAAACACTTAATTATGAAAACACACATCAAAAAAATCGGACTCTTATTAGTAGCCGTAGTTGCAACACTAAGTTGCAACAATGACGACAACCAAAACCAAGGTGGAGGCTGCAGCACGGCCAATTCAGAATTCAGCCAGCTATATGCGGCCACATTAGCGAGCAATTCCTCGTTTACTGATGTGACAACAATGGATCTTCTGACACACGAATACACTTTTGAAGTAAACACCAACGAGACTGTTTGCTCCATTGGCTACCAAGGGAACGCAAATCTTTATGCCGCCAGTATTCCTTATCTGATTGAAATTGTAGACAATACTACCAATTTGACTATCTACAGCGGTAACCATGTTTTCGATTCTGCCCAAACAGAATATGTGTCGATAACGCCAACAAATCTCACAGCCGGAACTTCGTATACGTTAAGAAGAACGGTGACAAATTATCTAGGAAACATTGGGAATACAGTCGGCAGGCTTTTGCGATTCAACGGACCGAGTCCTTATCCAGTATCAAATGCAGCAATCACAATCACTTCTTCGAATTTCTATGGTACGGGAGGTCCTGTCCCAGATTTCGGAATTCCGTATATCGATATTATTTTTCAATAAAAAGGGTAACAATCTAAAAACAGAATTGATATAACAATAACTAACACATAAAATATTAGAAATCATGAAAACAAATTTTAAAAAAATCGGACAATTGTTTTTACTAGGAATACTTGTAGCGAGCTGTAGCAAAAATGACGACGGCGATTCGCCAGATTACGTGCCATCAGCTTCTGCCTTCGCTGCCTTAAGAGAAGGGGCCCTAGACACACAGACTTTTACATTTAACGCTGAAGATGGCGCTACTACTTTCACAACGGCAAATGGTGTACAATTTACCATAAACGGAAACTGCTTGACACAAAACGGAAATCCCATAACAGGACAAGTCGTAGTCGAATATGCTGAATTATTTAATCCTGGAACAATGCTGGTGACTAACAAGCCAACCATGGGAAGAATGCCAAACGGCAACATGTCTTTATTGATTTCGGGAGGAGAATTCTACATCAATGCGACAAAAAACGGACAACAGCTTGCCATTTCTTGTCCGATGCAAGTTATCATTCCTGCAAACCTGACTGGAGGTGCTGATACCGGAATGTCTTTATGGGATGGAACAATCGATGAAGACGGCAACTTGGAATGGGATGAGCAAGATCGTGCGAACGGAGAAAATAGTGTTTTTGTAGAAGGACCGAACTATTATGCGTACTTCAGCAGCTTCGGATGGACCAATGTCGACCGCTTCTATAGCGATCCCAGACCAAAAACAACTATTCTGGCCGAAGCTCCAACGGGATATAATTTTGAAAACAGTGCTATCTACCTGCACTATGATGGCGAAGGAAGCTCTTTGGCAAAATTAGATACCTTCAACCCGACGACAAATCAGTTTTCTGAGCACTACGGACAAATTCCTGTCGGTCTTGAATGCCACGTGATTTTTGTGACCGAAGATAATGGCCAGTGGAGATACGCTATCAAATCCGTTACAATTGCCGCAAATGATGTGTATGTATTTACGCTAGCTGAAACAACAGTCGGAACAGAAGCTCAGTTAATCGCAGCGATTAACGCCCTTCCATAAAATAATTAATATAATCTTAACAAAAGTGATGACAACTTCATCACTTTTTTTTACATTTATAGTAACAAACACCCCTTGATTATGAAGAAATTAATCCTCATAACCGTTTTATTTTCGGGAATTTCTTTTTGCTTTTCGCAAACAAAAACAAAAGACACGATAACCCGAAGAGCCGTAATCGGCCTTGACCAAAAGGGAAATAAAGTTTCTTTCAAGCCCCAGACTCCGCCGCTTATCCAAATCGCAGGAGCACCGCCAGCCAGCTATAGTTATTTCTGGGAATTTGGCGACGGTCATTACAGCAAGGAAAAAGAACCCAAACATACCTACAAAAAGAAAGGCAATGCTACTGTAAGACTCGCCGTGACCAACAATTATGATAATGGAAAACCGCCAGCAACCCGTCCAAAAACGATTGCTGTCACAGAATTATCAGAAACAGATTATCAAGATATTGCTTCCATAGAACAGTACGACGGCTTCCTGTTGCAGAAAAACAGGGAACCGATGCCCGACGAGGAAATCGTGGTAGTCATGAGCTATCAAAACCTGAAAGACTATTCTACCAACGGAAAGCTCTATCTTTTTTATAACGACAAGCAATTCAAAAATGACAACTTTGGAACAGTAGAAATCAGGGTTCACGAAAACGAAAAAGAAAAATTAGAAGAAAACTATGCATTCGTTGATGATTATGATAGACATGAAACATATCTCGCAAGTACAGAAAGTCTAGCAATCAAGAACAATAAAATTATAGAAGACCTTGAAAATTTAGAGCAGACGCTTGAGCAGTCAAAAGCACTTTACCGAAACTCAAAGGTTTTTGAATTCGACAGCCTTTCGCCAAAACAAACAAGAAATTTATTTTTTACGTTCAAGACAACTCCCGAAATGATCAAGGACACCAGCGCCACGCTGACCATCAGGGGTGTTTTTGTCCCTGACAGAAATTATAAAAACCATAAGGTAAAAAACCTTGAGATGGAAATCGTGACTTCTCATGATCCAAACAAGATGTCTTCTAACGGTATTTTCATGAATTATAGGCTCGCCCGATTTAAGACATTGAATTTCAAGACTCGCTTTCAAAATGATGGCGAAGGCCCGGCTCGAAAAATAAAACTCGAAACAGATATTCCCGATATTTTTGACAAATCGACCTTAAAAATTGTCGATATGTATCCGAAGTGCGAAATCTGTCCGAAAAACGAAGAGGTAAACTATAGCTGTCTTGATACGATTGTCTTAAAAAATCAGATACATTTTACCTTCAAGAATATCTATCTGCCAGGAAGCAACCAAAAAAATGTGATGGAAAAAGATAGCACAAAGGGCTTTGTAAAATACAGCTTGAAGTTTGGCAAAGATTTCCATAAGGTAAAAACCAAAAGCCGTACTGCGATTATCTTTGACAAAAATGAACCGATTATTACCAATTATGCCGTCACGCGTTTCAGTCCGGGAATTTCTATTGGCGTACGGACAGGATATAATTATTTTCCAGATCAAGAAAATCCGAAGAGCTATTTTCTAGGTGCCACAATTTCGCCTTATAAATCGTACAGATGGTACGTACAGGCTGAATTGTATTATAATTACATGGAAAGCGGGTCTTCCACCAGCACAAATCCGACATTAAGACAGCTGAATCCGCCTTTAGTATTAAGCAACGGAACAGTTTTAGACATAGCCTACGTTCAGACAGAAAACAAGCAAAAAACGGTACGGAATCTGGCCGAAGTGGTTCCCGTGTCGCTTCGCTACAGCCTGAATAATTATATTGGGTTTGGTTTCGGACCGCAATTTTCTGTCGCATTGGATGAGACTTTCGAAAATGAAACGACAACACGATATTTTCAGCCCGTGTTTAATGACCCGAATCCCCCACGGCAAGGCGAAGAAATTACCAGTGCCCGACAAAGCCAGAGCGAAAAGACAACTACAAAAGCATTTGAAAAATTGCAAACCAATGTTTTTGCAGACGTTACTTTTGGCTTTGCACGAATAGGACCAAGTCTCGGAATTCGTTATTTATGGAGCTTTGAAAATGATTTCAGTCATTGGCAATTCTATGCAATCTGGAAATTTTGATGAAAAAGGTTATTTTCTTTATACTATTCGCACAATTTGCTTTCGCACAAAAACAGACGATTGCTGAAGATCATATCTACGCAGCATTGGATAATTTTATCGCTCATCCGAGCTTAGCTGGAATAAAAAATCTGGAAGAAACAGAAAAACAGTTTTGGAAGGACCCAAAGCCCAAATCTAAAAATGAAAAGCTGGCTATTGTCATCTTAAACTGCAATAAGGCTTTCTATCAAAAACAATTTGGACGTTATTTTGAGGCAATTCATTCCTATGAAAAAGCATTAGGACTGTTTCAAAAAAACCAGCTTTCAGACTATGATATTGTCGAATATTGCTTAAAGCCTTTGGGAAATCTCTATACGATGACTGGAGATTATACAAGTGCTGAAAATACCATTAAGCACTATCTGTATCTCGCCATCAAAAACAACAATTTGTCGCAGAAAGCAAGTGCCGTAATTAATCTTTCTGCCGTTTATAAAAGCATCGGAAAAAATCAGGAAGCTATTGATTTGCTAGAAAATATCTATGTTTCAGAGAAGCTTTCAGATGAAAAAAAGGCTATTATTCTTTCCCTTCTTGGAGAAAATTATCTGGCAAAAAATGAGCTTGACAAAGCACAAAAGGTTTTTGAAAAAGCAGAAACTATTGCTCCAAGTTTCCTTCTTTATAAAAATCTTGCTACGGTTTACAGACACAAAAAAAACTATAAAAAAGCAGAAGATTATATTAAAAAAGCTAAATCCGAACTCTCTGGCAATTCTAAACGTGATATTTCACAACTTTATCTAGAAGAAGCACAACTATTGCTTGGCCAAAAAAAGATAAAAGAAAGCCAAAAAACAATTCAGGAAATTTTCAAAGAATTGATTCCGAATTATAATCCGAACAACCTTTTTCCTACGCAGAAAATGCTTTATCCAGAAGGATTCTTGATTGATGCATTGGATGTATTGGCTTCAACGTATGCGGCGCAAAAAAACTATCAAAAAGCGATTGACTGTTACAACTTTACTTTTGCGATTGACGCACAGTTTTCCTCTTTTTTGTTTTACGAAGAGACTTCGCTTATCCACAGCTCAGGCATCCGAAATCGAGTAGAAAAAGCAATTGGAATGTATGAAAAGCGCTATCAAGAATCAAAAGACCCTATGTTTTTAGAAGAAGCTTTCGCGCTACAAGAAACAACAAAATCTAGCGCATTGAAAAACTATATTGCGCTCGCAAAAAAATCAGGAAGTAAAAGCCAAAAAGAAATTTTATATAAAATTCACGAACTCTCCAACACCGTCATAAAAGAACAAGAAAAAGGTGAAAAAGCCAATCTAGAAGCTATCAATACTGCTTTGGCACTTCAGAATGAAAAGATAGCGGTATTGAAAAAAAGCTTCGAAAAAGACAAATTCAATGGCCCATCACAATTGGATTTTGACAGGCTCTATCATAAATTAAAAAACGACGATGCAACATTAACGGCTTATTTTTATGGGAAAGAAAAAGTTTATGTTTTTAATGTATCTGATTTTCAGATACAGCTTACTTCTTTTCTTACTTCTTCTCTAAATAAAAAAATAATCACCGATTATTTGGATTATTTCGCCGAATCGTCTGCCATTTCAAATAATCTTGCCGGATACAAGCAACAGAGCCATAAGCTCTATAATCTGCTTCAGTTGAAGAAAATAACAACAAAAAAGCACCTGATACTTCCAGATGGATTGCTTTGTTTTATTTCTTTTGAATCGTTGCTTACCAAGGCATCGCAAAGCACTGATTTTTCGAAACTGCCTTATCTGATGAACGAAGAAATCATAAGTTATGCAACATCTACCGAGTTTTACTTGAACAATAAAAAACCTAGCTATACAAATCAATCTGTGTTGGGCGTATTTCCTGTTTTTGAAAACAGCAATAGGAGCCTGGCTTTTTCTATAGAAGAGTTAAAATCCATCAAGCAGCTGTATGGCGGAACTTATTTGGAAAAAAATCAGGCAACCTATGCTAATTTTTTGAAAGACATCCGACATCATTCTATACTCCATCTTTCTACCCATGCTTCCTCCGGAAATACGGAAATTCCCGCTGCAATTTCTTTTTATGATCAAGATGTTTTGTACAGCAATTTGTATTCTTTAGATATTCATCCGGATTTGGTTGTCCTGAGTGCCTGCGAAACGGGTATTGGAAAGTTGTATCGCGGCGAAGGCGCCTTAAGCATTGCACGCGGGTTTCAGAATGCAGGTGCTGAAAACTTGTTGTTTTCGTTATGGAAAGTGAACGATTATACGACTTCTGTTTTAATGAAGAATTTTTATCAAAGCTGCGAAAAAGACGAGATGTATTTTAGGGCTAATCATCAAGCAAAGATGGACTTTTTACAAGACAAAAGTATTCCAAACAACAAAAAGTCGCCTTATTTTTGGAGTGCCTTTGTTTTTTATGGCGATATTTCGGAGGATTCTACTTGCAATTATTGGTATTTATTTGGCGGACTTGCCGTCATTGTTCTCTGTTTGGTAGTAGTTCAAAAACAAAAAAGCAAGCAATAAAAAAATCCCAACCTTTCAGCTGGGATTTCTATTTTATTTAGGATCTTCCATTTTGAAGCTTTCCATGAATTTAGTGGTATAATCACCCGCTACATAAGCTGGATCATCCATCAATTGTCTGTGGAAAGGAATGGTTGTTTTTACACCTTCGATTACGAACTCATCCAAAGCACGTTTCATCTTACTGATTGCTTCTTCTCTTGTTTGAGCTGTAGTAATCAATTTTGCAATCATGGAATCGTAGTTCGGCGGAATCGTATATCCAGAATAAACGTGAGTATCTAGACGAACTCCGTGTCCTCCTGGCGTATGCAACGTCGTGATTTTTCCTGGTGACGGACGGAAATCATTGTATGGATCTTCCGCGTTGATTCGGCATTCGATAGCATGCAACTGTGGCAAATAGTTTTTACCAGAAATCGGCACACCAGCAGCAACTAAAATCTGCTCACGGATTAAGTCATAGTCAATAACTTGTTCTGTAATCGGGTGCTCTACTTGGATACGAGTATTCATCTCCATGAAGTAAAAATTTCTGTGTTTGTCAACCAAAAATTCTACGGTTCCAGCACCTTCATATTTGATATATTCTGCCGCTTTTACAGCAGCTTCACCCATCTTCTGACGAAGTTCGTCTGTCATGAATGGAGAAGGCGTTTCTTCTGTCAGTTTTTGGTGGCGTCTTTGAACTGAGCAATCTCTTTCAGAAAGGTGGCATGCTTTACCGTAAGCATCACCTACCACTTGAATTTCAATATGACGAGGCTCTTCGATCAATTTCTCCATGTACATTCCGTCATTACCGAATGCAGCAGCAGCTTCTTGACGAGCGCTTTCCCAAGCTTTTTGAAGTTCGTCTTCTTTCCAAACGGCTCTCATTCCTTTTCCACCGCCTCCAGCCGTAGCTTTAAGCATTACTGGATAACCGAATTCTTTCGCCAGTTTTTTAGTCTGTTCGTAAGATTCTAACAAACCTTCTGAACCTGGAATCGTAGGAACTCCTGCCGCTTTCATTGTAGCTTTTGCAGAAGCCTTGTCTCCCATTCTGTCAATCATTTCAGGAGAAGCACCAATAAATTTGATACCATGTTCCTGACAGATTTTTGAAAATTTAGCATTTTCAGAAAGGAAGCCATATCCAGGGTGGATTGCATCTGCATTTGTAATTTCTGCAGCAGCAATAATGTTAGACATTTTCAAGTAAGATAAATTACTTGGCGGTGGGCCGATACAAACAGCTTCATCCGCAAAGCGAACGTGAAGGCTTTCTGCATCTGCAGTTGAGTAAACGGCTACCGTTTTGATACCCATTTCTCTACAGGTTCTGATAACGCGAAGCGCTATTTCTCCCCTGTTTGCTATTAGTATTTTTTTAAACATCGTATTTAAATTAGATAATTAGACAATTTGGATACTTAGACGATTAGACAAGCTGGAGATTTTAGTAAAATCTGCAATCTAAACATCTGCAATCTAAAATCTAAATTATGACGGGTCTACTAAGAATAATGGCTGGTCAAATTCTACTGGAGATGAATCATCTACCAATACTTTTACGATTTTTCCAGAAACCTCAGATTCGATCTCGTTGAAAAGCTTCATTGCTTCGATAACGCAAACTACATCTCCTTTTGAGATTGAGCTGCCTACTTCTACGAATGGTGCTTTGTCTGGAGAAGGTTTTCTGTATAATGTTCCAATAATTGGAGATTTGATCGTAACGTATTTTGAGTTGTCTTCACCTGCTGCAGAAGTTGCAACTGGTGTTGAAGGAGCCGTTGGAGCTGTTGGCTGTGGCATAGCAGCTTGTGGCAATGCATGGCTTATTGGCGCCTGTTGGATGTAAGTAGTAGTTTCAGATGACGCTCCGTCAGTAGTTTTGATTGTGATTTTGAAATCATCCATCTCCAATTTTACTTCAGTAGCTCCTGATTTTGCTACAAACTTGATTAAGTTTTGAATTTCTCTAATATCCATGATATTCGAATTTAGGTTTTAGTTTTATTGTTTGTCGTATGCCCATTTCATGTAGATCGATCCCCAAGTGAATCCACCTCCAAATGCGGCAAATATTAAATTATCTCCTTTTTTGAATTGCTTCTCAAAATCATTCAGAAGCAATGGCAATGTTGCTGAAGTAGTATTGCCATATTTTTGAATATTAACGAGTACTTTGGATTCATCCAGACCCATTCTGTTTGCCGTAGCATCAATAATTCGTTTGTTTGCTTGATGAGCTACCAGCCAATTCACATCCTCTTTAGTAAGGTTGTTGCGTTGCATTATTTTTTCGCTGACATCAGCCATTCCTGAAACGGCATATTTGAAAACGGTTTTACCATCTTGAAAAACATAATGTTGTTTGTTCTCGACAGTTTCTTTTGACGCAGGAAGCAAGGAACCTCCGGCTTCGATCTTCAAGAACTCGCGGCCAACGCCATCGCTTCTTAAAAATTCGTCTTGAAATCCAAGACCTTCATGATTCGGCTCAAATAAAACAGCACCGGCTCCATCACCAAAGATAATGCACGTTGCTCTATCTGTATAATCGATTATGGAAGACATCTTGTCGGCTCCGATCAATAAAATCTTTTTGTATCTGCCCGATTCAATGTAAGCAGCTGCGGTAGACATTCCGTATAAAAAGCTAGAACAGGCAGCTTGCAAATCGTAAGCAAAAGCATTGACAGCACCAATTTGTGAGGCAACATAAACAGCTGTCGCGGCAACGGGCATGTCTGGAGTTGTAGTTCCTAGCAGTACTAGATCGATTTCTGCTGGGTTGATATTGTTTTTCGCAATCAAATTCTCTGCAGCTTTAATGGCAAGAAAAGATGTTCCTTTTGTATCATCTTTTAAAATGCGTCTTTCTTTAATCCCAGTACGAGTAGTAATCCACTCATCATTGGTGTCAACCAACGTTTCAAGTACTTTATTAGAAAGCACAAAATCAGGCACATAGGCTCCAACTGCGGTAATTGCGGCTGTGATTGTATTCATACTATTTTTAATAATTTCTTCTCGAAAAATATAGTTCCGAAAAGAGGTGGAAATTACAAAAAAAATCTAAAACATACCTTTTTGCAAAGCGTTATTTATAAATAAATTATAAATAACAAAAAAACTCCCACAACGTGAGAGTTCGATTTTTTACTGCAAAATTGTATTAAGCAACAGCTTCTTGCTTATCAATTACTACTTGACCTCTGTAGTACATTTTACCTTCATGCCAGTAAGCTCTGTGGTATAAATGCGCCTCTCCAGTCACTGGACATGTAGCGATTTGAGGAACAGATGCTTTATAATGTGTTCTTCTTTTATCTCTTCTTGTTTTCGAGGTCTTTCTCTTTGGATGTGCCATTTTACTATATTATTTATCCGTTAATAGTTTTTTTAATTGATCCCAACGTGGATCTGTCTCTTCTTCTTTTGCATCAGCTTTTTGTTCTTTCGCATTGACTTGCAATTCATTCAGTTTATCAAGAGCGTCTGTTTTTAACGTACCGTCTTTCACACCTGGATGAATTCTTTTTAGAGGAATGGAAAGCGCAATCATCTCATAGATGTATTGTGAAATATCCACTTGATGTTCGCCGTGAGGCAAAATGAGCAATTCTTCATTATCATCATTAAAAGCTTCTCCAAACTGAACGATAAGCTTGATTTTTCCTTTAATCGGCAAATCAAACATTTCACTAGTCAAATCACATGGAACATAAATTGTTCCTTTATGTTTGAACTGAAGTTCAAGCATGGTGCTTTTTTTCTCTAAAACTACATTGACTTTGATATCACAGCTTTCAAACTCGTCATAACTAAAGTCTTCAAAGAACTTTTTATTTATTTGATATTCAAACTGATGTTTTCCTAACTTTAATCCTATAAAAGGAATTAAAAACTCATTGGTTACTTTCATCTTAACAACAATTTGCCCTAAACTTCGGGAGTGCAAAGATATAAAATAATTACAATTCCAAAAGCGTTATAAACATTTTTTTGTTTATAAGTGTTTTTCTTTTATTTTTAGGGGTTTTTCGGTAATAATCGCATATTCATTTCTGGAATGATAGATATCGATAGCCAGATAAACTGCTTCCTTGAACGAATTGGGATCTGCAATTCCTTTTCCTGCAATCTCATAGGCCGTTCCGTGATCTGGCGACGTTCTGATTTTATTCAATCCCGCCGTATAATTCACGCCTTTTCCAAAAGAAAGCGTCTTAAAAGGAATCAAACCTTGATCGTGATACGTCGCTATCACAGCATCGAATTTTTCATATTGGCCGCTTCCGAAAAAACCGTCGGCCGCATACGGTCCAAAAACTAAGGTTCCGCTTTCAAACAGCTTTTTGATTGTAGGTCTTAGGATCTCGTCGTCTTCTTTACCGATTACGCCTCCATCACCCGCATGAGGATTCAATCCTAGAACGGCGATCTTAGGCTTGTTTATGCTAAAATCTTGGATGAGCGATTTTTTAACGGTTTCGATTTTACTCTTGATAAGTGCTTCTGTAAGATGTGAAGCGACTTCGTTTACAGGTATATGATCTGTAATCAAGCCCACGCGCAAATCATCTTGCACCATAAGCATCAAAGCATTCCCTTCCAGCTCTTGACCCAGATAATCAGTATGTCCTGGGAATTTAAAATCTTCGGACTGTATATTGTATTTATTAATTGGCGCCGTAACCAAAACATCTATCTGCCCTTCTTTCAAAGCTGCTGTAGCTGCTGTAAATGATTTTATGGCATACTTCCCGATATTCTCATCATTGGCTCCGTATTCTACATTGACACCTTCTTTCCAAACGTTTAAAACATTGATTTTTCCTGGAAGGAGCTGATCAATTTTGTCTATTCCGTGAAGCGCAATCGTAGCATCAAGATTTTTCTTAGCAAAAGAGAGTATTTTCACATTGGCAAAAATAACTGGCGTGCACAGCTCGAGCATTCGCGGGTCTTCGAAGGTTTTCAGGATTACCTCGCTTCCAATACCGTTCAAATCTCCTATTGAAATTCCAACTATTATATTTTCTGCTTTTTTCATACTACTTGCTCCTTATTTATTGCTAATTTTGAAGTGCAAATTTAGTAAAATAAAACAAGAATGTTTACAGGAATAATAGAAACCCTTGGAGCGGTCAAAGATTTACGCAAAGAGGGAGAAAATATACACATAACCGTGTCCTCATCGATCACTAATGAGCTTAAAATAGACCAAAGTGTTTCGCATAACGGCGTGTGTCTTACAGTTGTGGGAATTTCGGACGACCAATATACGGTCACGGCAATTAAGGAATCTATCGACAAAACAAATATAGGCGACTGGAAAATAGGCGACATGCTTAACTTGGAGCGCGGCATGAAGCTAGGAGACAGGCTAGACGGGCATATTGTGCAAGGTCATGTAGACCAAATAGGAATCTGCAAATCTATTGAAGAAGCTGACGGAAGCTGGTATTATACTTTTGAATACGACTCAGCCTTAAGCAATATCACCATTGAAAAAGGCTCGATTACCGTGAACGGAGTAAGTCTGACTGTCGTAAATTCTAAAAAGAACGAATTCAGTGTTGCGATTATACCATACACGCATGAACACACCAATTTCAAGAATTTTGAAATCGGAACAAAAATCAACCTTGAGTTTGATGTCATTGGAAAATATGTTTCGCGATTGCACCAGCTTAGATAGCCAAAAAACAAAAACTCCGACTTACATCGGAGTTTTTTTATCTTTAGTTGACATCTTAAATCGTAAAAAAGCAAAAACCAACCCTATCACCAACAAAAGAAGAATTCCATTATCGATAGGAAGACCGATTGGCGTTGGACCCGTAGGCGGTGGCGGTGCAGGAGGCTCATTATCAGCAAAGCAATTAGCTACAGAAAACAGAACTACTGCAAGATTTATTATTGTATTTGGGACAATCCTCATAGGTTGTAAAAGTAAATAAAAAATCTTTTTGTCAAAATATTTTGTAAAATAAAATATTCAAATGAATATCCGCCAAAATTACACTATAAAATTTCTCAAATGCTATGTAATTGTTATCAAAAATTAAGAAATCAATAAAATTTATTATTTTCGTTTGTAAGAATTTAATAAACCATGAGGCTATAATTAGCTTCTCTTCTTTTCCAAGCTATTCTACCTCGTCAATTTGAGAAGACAGATACTCGTAAAAGATTCCTGCTAAAATTGCTCCCGCAATTGGAGCCAACCAGAAAAGCCATAGCTGTTCTAAAGCCCATCCTCCAACAAATAGAGCTTGGCTTGTACTTCTTGCAGGGTTTACCGAAGTATTGGAAACCGGAATACTCATCAAATGGATCAAAGTAAGTCCAAGACCGATTGAAATCCCGGCAAATCCTTTTGGAGCGGAGCTATGGGTAGATCCGAGAATGATGAGCATGAAGATAAAAGTCATGATTACTTCGGTAGTAAGAACCGAGAAAATATCGTATTGGTTTGGAGAATGTTCTCCAAAACCGTTTGCAGCAAAATTTCCTAGCTCAAAATTCGGCTGTCCGCTTGCTATAAGATATAGAATAATGGCACCAAAAATCCCTCCTAAAACTTGCGCCATAATATAAGGAAGAACTTCTCTTCTTTCGGTTCTTCCTGCAATCCACAGTCCGATTGTCACAGCAGGATTCAGATGACAGCCAGAAATAGTGCCGATTGTGTAGACCATAGTAAGGACCGACAGACCGAAGGCCAGCGAAACACCTATATATCCAATACCTAAATCAGGAACTGAAGCTGCCAATACAGCACTTCCGCAACCTCCTAAAACCAACCAAAGCGTGCCAATAAATTCTGCTATTAATTTTCGCGTCATCGTATTCAATTATTTATACTGTTTGCGGGCAAAGAAAATACAGACACAATATTTCTGCAAAAAAACCACTACTCACATCTACTCAGCAACAAACATTTTATTTTCATACTGATTATCAATAAATTATTTTTCATAGATATGAAAAAGAAAGAAGATTATGAGTAGTAATTAAGCACTATCTACGCGAAAAACAGCAATTATAAGTTAAGAAAAATACTACTTTTTATATTATCGTTCTACTTCTAAATGGTGAAAATTGTATAAATAAAAAATCCTTGCTTCGACAAGGATTAATTGATGTGGAAAAAATAAAATTGTTATAGATTCATCATCCATACATTTATGTCTTCTTCCGAGGGTATTGAAAGTTTTTTTCGAAGCCTGTATTTTTTCGCTTCGACAGCTCGAATTGATGAATTTGTATATTGGGCGATTTCTTTAGTGGAAAGATCCAGTTTTAAAAAAGCACACAGCTTTTGTTCGCCAGCAATTAGTCCTGAATTTATTTTGTTTAGCTTCTTATAAAAATCCGGGTAGGTTTCCTTAAAAATCATCAAAAAGGAAGGATCATTAGTACTTGCCAGATAAAGCATTTTCTTTAGATGGGCTTCATCTTTTTGCAACAGTACAAACATATTGGCGGTATCTTGAACCTCAGCCAGAAGGCGGGCATTATTTGCTTTTTCTTTCTGGAATTTCCCATAGATATGGACTAATATTACAATCAGCAATAAAACAAATACCGCAGTAAATATAATGGTCCGATTAAAGTCATCGTCTACATTCTTAACAAGAGTGTCTTCTCCCATTGATGCGGTCTGAACCGACGTATTTTCCCCAAGAACATTTTTAAGACTATCGTTGATAGCATTATATTCTGAAAGATATTTTTCGGCGTTTGCATCATCACGAATTGCTTCATACGATTTTGACAGTCCAAGATACGTAGACTTTAACGCATAGGCATCGTTGATAGACTTTGCTACTTCAATTCCTTTTTTGAAATAATCGATGGACAGTTTGTATTTTTTCCTAAAATAATTAAGGCTTCCTAAATCGCTTAGCGTATTGGCTTTTACCGATTGATGATTGACAGAATTAGCTAGCTGCAATGCTCTGTCAAGATAAAACTCAGCTGAATCAAGTTCTTTTGCCCTTAAAAAACTAGAACCGACGTTGGAACATGCCAAGGAAAGTGTCTTATTCCGCAGTGGATTATTCAGCACCATTTTCTCAAATTCCTGGTATCCTTTCCTATAATAAAAAGCAACCGAATCGGTAGTGCCGCCTTTCTCATCCAAGTTAAAGGCAATGTCATTGTAAAGCACTCCTAGTCTTGAACTTTTAATTTCTTTGTCAGGAAGATTTTGCGCAAAAGAAAGCGCTTTTCTGAACTGCTTTAGCCCGTTTTCATAATCTCTTAAGCCTGTGTATCCAATTCCTTTTAATCGAAGAGCATCTGAAATTAATTTAGCATCTGAAATTTCAACCGCAAGTTTCTCTGCTGCTGATGCATTTTTCAGAACATCTTCATACTTTGATAATTCATGCTGCTTTCTGCTGGCAATGAGCAATCCTTGAGCCATGCCTTTTTTATACCCTAACTTTTTCGAGTCATCATAAGCTTTCAGGCTTAAAGTAACTCCATAGGCCGCATTTTTGCTTTCCAGCTGTTCGGCAACAGATAAGAGGCTATCGATTTGAGCTTGATTAAAATTCTGACTAAAACTTTTACCAAGTGATAGGAAAAAAATAAAGAATAGGAAATACTTGTTCTTTTTCATAAATACAGAAAGGCACTTATATTATGAAGTTTTAGTTTACAATCTATCTATATTTTTAGGGCAGGCAAAATAAATAAATATTTATCACATCATAAAAAACACATTTTCATAAAAAAACAATACAATAACCGATAAATATTTGACAATTAGGGGCTTTTAAAACAGAAACTATATTTTCCATCTTATAAAGTTGCAATATATTCAAAAACGAAATCATTTTTCTTGTGAAAAAATAATTTTAACACCACTTATTTCTTTATAAATGAAAGAAACAGCATAAAAATATAAAAGCATGTTGGAAAAATAGCTTGTAAAAAGCCAAAGATCAAGCTTATAGTATCATAAGCTTTACAAAATAAAAAAACAGCATATTTTGCCTTTTAAAGGAAAATTATTCAGTCCGTTTTAATAGTTGAAAACAAATAGAGAGAAGTAAAAAATAAGGAGGGCGACATAAACCAAGAACATATTTTCCCCTAAAATAACACTACGGGTCACCCTCCTCTCAAAAACTACCGCATTGACCTACCACCAATCAATGTTAAAGCAACAGCTTTAGTTGGTAATTTATTTTAATCTTAAACACAGAAGTCCAAGATATAGTTATCTAATTCATAGCAATGCTATTATTCAAAGCCAAACAGAACATGTAAAATCTTTACAAAGATTTCCATACAATTAATTAAACACATTTATAGAATTGGTAAGTTGTTCTTTCTGCAGATTTGGGATCTCAAAGAATATTAAGTTTTAGCAAGAGTAGGCTTCTAAAAAAGAAGTGCTCTGATAAAAAGTAACAGGACAAATAAAAGGCGGAAATTTAAATTATGAAAAAAAATGCATACTCACATCTACTCACAGTCAAAAAAAATATTTAATTATTTACATATCAATAAATTAAAAAACAACTTAACTTAAAACGAGTAGCAAAAAATTAAAAAAAGAACCGTCATGAGTAGAAAAAAACATCTTTAAGAGTTGTTTATTTCTACAATCATGACGGTTTTTCGTCATAAGATATTGCGATATGCAAAAAAAGGCAAATGTATGCATTGACGTTAACTGCAGTACTAACGACAGAACACTACAAAATCCTTAAGAAAACTTCCCCAAATTATTTCTTATTGTGAACCTTTAGGATGTGTTTTTCAACCATATGTTTTGTAATGGGCCGGAGTTGCTTTCTAGTAATAGGATGAATACCACTGCATGAAAAAAACTCACATTTTCCATCTTGCTTTATATACCAGACCATCGGCCGATCATTTATAAAAAAAGTGGTCGTATCACTAATTTCTATCTTTCTGAAATTTTCTAATACATCCTTATTCAAGGCAACCACATTATCATAGCTCATTTCACCAAATGCTCGATTTTCGTCACAATCAAACTTTTCATAGTGGTCTCCTTTCCAAATCATGCATTTATCATCAAAAACGTCTTTTAAAACAAAAGCAGAAAAAAGAATTCCGCCTAACAGACTCAATGTCAGCACCACCTTTTTTGACATAGGAGGTTTTATCATCAACTGATGGTTGTTTTCATCCGGTTTTGAGATAGCCATTCTTTCAGAAAAGTAATCTCTCGAAGGCGATGTCCAACTTCCATTATTGCTTCTATGGTCATCGGCATTTACAGGATGATTGGGATCTAAAAACTTCGTGTAGGGCCTCTGCTTAAAATCCACCAAGACTGCAATCAAATTTGCGCTTCGGTAATCCTTGAGATTGGTTCCTAACTTCAAGAAGGTACTTAAAGGCTTAAATTTTTCGGTATCGAAATTTTTAATCCACTTTGCAATATCATCTTCAGTCTTAAAACAAAAGAAATGACGAAAAGTAGCAAGATCAGAAAATCTCATTTCTTCTTCGCTGATAAGAAGGCATAATCTTTTAAGATTTGCGGGAGTGGGATCTAAAAGCAAATCTGAATATTTTCCCATTTTTTCTTCTTCATACCGGGTTATGATGGCCTTTTTATATTCTTCAAAATTATTTTTCATATTTATAAATTCAGAATTAATTGGAATCGTTCGGAATTATCGGAATCATCGGAATTCCCTTGCTATCACTAGCAAAAACCAGATTTACTTTGCCTCAGAAATCAGTTCCTGTCCTAACATGCATTTGGGACAAATGTACAAAACTGATTTTACCTCAGTGTTGCTAAACAGGATGGAATGACCATTCGGGAAGTATGATCTTCTCTTCTGTTTTAGCATGCTGAACTTCCCAAAAAAAGGGCCACCACCCATTAAAAACGACGGATTAAAATTTCGAAAAACAGTATCGAAATACAATCCTCTATGTCAAACTTTAATACTAAAAAGATGAGAAAATTAATTCTAGCTCTGGCTATCATAGCCTCTAGCACCCTGTTTATCTCCTGCACAGCAGATGATACGACAGATGAAGTCAACGGAATGAGCCAGCAAGCAGACGATAGCGGCGGTAATAACACAAACACTTCTACAAAACCACCTCCACCGCCTCCTGTTTTAACGCCATAGGCCAAAAAGTATAAATAAAAAAAGTTTTTGTAAAACAGTTTTAGTATTTTCGGGGAAACATTCTTCTATGAAGCATTACTCCCCGATTTTGCTTTTTTTTATAACATTGATACTCATTTCATGCGGAGAAAGCATGCCCGTAAAAAAAGGAAGTTCTACTACCGACAGTCTCGAGCATTATATGAAACTGTCTTATGACAATAGATTTTCAGAAGAAAAACAGCTTGACTACAGCAATAAGGCCTACCGCATAGGCGTTGCTTCTAAAAATGACTCTTCTCAATACAAGAGTTTATACAATAAGATAGAACACGATCTTCTTTATGGAAAGGACAGTTCTAGATATTATCTCAAGAGACTGAAACATCTCGCACTTAAGACAAAAAGCAAAACGTATCTGGGTGGATATTACTATCTCTATGCTTCGTATTTTTCAACAATAAATGTTGACAGCAGCTTTGCCTATTATGATCGTTCAAAAACGGAATACCTGAAAGCAAAAGATAGCCTGAGAGCTGGATATAGCTTATTGATGATGACCGACCTGCAGCGAATTTCTTCTGATTATTATGGCGCTGAAACGACAGCAACAAATGCTTTAGAGTGCCTAAAAAACACAGGAAATACGTCCTATCTCGTAGCCGCTTATAATTTCTTAGGTATGTCTTACAAGCAGCTTTTCAATTATGAGAATGCCTTGTTTTATTATGACAAAGCGTATAAAAACACCGAAGATACCGTATCAAAAGACGCAGTAATGAACAATATTGCCTTAGTCTATATGGACAAGAAAGAATATGCAAAGGCAATAGCAATCCTTAAGGTTCTTATTTCTAAAAAAAGTTCAAGCTCAAATACAGAACTCAAAGCAAAAGCAATGGACAACTTGGGATATTCTTATTTTATGTCAAATGATAAAAGAGGAATTACTTATATGCTAGAAGCTTTAAAAATAAAAGATTCTATTCATGATGAATTTGGATTATCAGCAAGCTGCCTGCATCTTTCGGAATACTATCTCCAAAGCAATCCTGCATTATCAAGAAATTATGCAGAAAGAGCCTATAGCCTTGCAAACAGACTAAAAAATACCGACGATAAGCTTGACGCTATTAAATTCATTTCCAAGACATCGAATTCAAAACAAGAAGCCGACAAACTGTTTTCTGAATATACGAAGTTGAACGATAGTATAAAAATCGTCCGTCAGAAAGCAAAAAATCAGTTTGCGAAAATTCGTTACGATTCCAAACAAGTTGAAGAAGAATCGCTAAAATATCAAGCAGAAAATGCAGAAAACAAGTTAAAAGCAGAAAAAGCAAAACGCAGAAATGAGCTCTTATTACTAACGATATCATTTCTTGTGCTCGTTGGAACGTTGCTATACAGACTATTGAAATCTAGGCATGAAAAAGAAAAGTTTCAGGAGGCTTACAATACCGAAACACGAATTGCAAAAAAAGTACACGACGAGCTTGCAAATGATGTTTATAATGTCATGACATTTGCCTCGACACAAAACTTAGAGAAACCAGAAAAAAAAGAAGCACTTATACATTCGCTAGACAGCGTATATTTAAGAACCCGGGATATCTCAAGAGAAAACAGTCCTGTCGAATTGGGTGAAAATTTCTCAAGACAGTTAAAAGAAATGCTTTCTGAATACCAGACAGAATCGCTGAATGTCCTTATCAAAGGTATTGATGCTGTCGATTGGATAAAAATAGATGAAAATAAGAAATTGGTAACCTACCGCGTTCTCCAAGAATTAATGGTCAACATGAAAAAGCACAGCCAAGCCACCCTAGCTGTTATTGATTTTTCGACTGCTGATAAAAAAATTAACGTCCAATATTCGGACAATGGCATTGGAATGCCACTTGGAAAAACTATTTTAAAAAATGGCCTTCAGAATGTGGAAAACCGTATAAAAAGCATCCGAGGAACGCTTATTTTTGACATACAGACAAACAGAGGAGTAAAGCTTTCTTTTGGCTATCCTGTTTAAAAAATTTAAGACTATGTTTAAAAAAATTTTGATTGCAGAAGACATTGACAGTATACAGACTTCGGTAATTTCACAGCTCGACCAGCTGACACATGCTGAAATTCATCATGCTAAATACTGTGACGAAGCTTATCTAAAAGTCAAAAAAGCACTTTTAGATGAAGAACCTTATGATTTGCTCATAACAGATCTTTCTTTTAAGCAAGATCATCGAGACACTGTGCTAGAATCTGGAGAAGATCTTATCAGGAGCGTCAAGGAAACACAGCCAGAATTAAAGGTCATAGCCTACTCCATAGAAGATCGTTCCTATAAAATAAAAGCCTTATTTGAAGAATGTGGCATAAACGGCTATGTATCCAAAGGACGCGAAGGATCGAAAGAACTAGAAAAAGCCGTCCTTGCCTTAGCCGGAAGCACCGAAAATTACGTCGCGGCGCCACTTTCTAATATATTTCAGGCCAATAATATCATTGAAATTGAGGAGTATGACCTCAAGCTTATCAAATACTTGTCCATCGGCTTGACGCAAGATGAAATAGGTGCCAAATTCAAGAAGCAAGGCAATGTGCCCTCCAGCAACAGCAGCATTGAGAAGAGGATAAACAAGCTCAAGCTCTATTTCAAGGCAAAGAACACTATCCATCTGATCAGCAATGCAAAAGATCTAGGACTCATATAACAGCACCCCAAGCCTGCTATTTCTCAACCGACATCCCTGTCGGTTTTTTTATTTTGAGATGCTAAAAAAAACATAAAAAAACGCCTTTACGGAAAACCGTAAGGAAATGGGCCTGACCAACAGTAAATTTGGGTACCAATCTGCCTAATTTTATGAATCATGGGATACAAAGCTTTAGTCATTTTAGAGTTGCCCGATGCCACTGAGGAACAAAAAAATATTTTTAATAACGTCTTATCAAAAGAGCTATGGTTCAAGATCAAGAATCTGAATATGGCTTGGGAAATATCATTTAATCAAAACTGGTCACGCGGAGGAGCTATTGAAGCTATAGAAAATGACCTGAAGAAAGCAAAAAAAATCAGCGGTGTCAAACGAATGGAATATGCCATGCAATTGGATATACAGCTCGTAGTAAAAAGCTGCTGAAGCAGAAATCTACTCCAACTTAGAAGAACAAAAAATCATTCCAGACTAATACAAGCTATAGGCAATCCGAAGTAAAAAATCTAAACCGTTACTACTGCCTCCAGTAGCAAACACCTTGAAATTATAAAACGTCAGCAATACCATACAAATAATTGATAGGGTGATCAAAAACACTTTTAACAGTCGAAATGAAATCCTTGATTCCTCTTCAACGACCATAGAAACAGAAGTTAAAAAATTTTTCAAAATAGTGGGGTTTTGAAGTAGTGGTTATTTTTTAAAAACGGAAGATATAAAATTTCAACAACTTACAAAAATAATTTAGGAAATAAAAATCTGCTACTTATGAATTTTGACTGTATTTTGCTTCTAAAAATCAGTAAATTATATTTTTCTAAAAAACAAAAAACCCTTCCAATAAAATTGGAAGGGTTTTCGTGGTCCCACCTGGGCTCGAACCAGGGACCACCTGATTATGAGTCAGGTGCTCTAACCAGCTGAGCTATAGGACCGGTTAAGAGGTTGCAATATTACTACTAAATTTAATATGTTGCAAATAATTTAGCAGGAAACTCGCTTTTTTAAGGCGTAAAAAACAAGCTGAACCTTTGCTTTTGCTTCATTCTTTTTATGAACAGCGCATTTTCTGATCTAAAAGCTTGCTTATCTTATTTCTTGGCACAATTCAATCAGTACACCATTTGTACCTTTTGGGTGCAAAAAAGCGACCAGCTTGTTATCTGCTCCTTTTTTCGGAATCTCATTCAAAACCGTAAAACCCTCCGATTGTAATCTTTTTATTTCTGAAATGATGTCTTCAACGTCAAAAGCAATATGATGGATCCCTTCGCCTTTTTTTTCTAAAAATTTAGCAATCGGGCTTTCAGAATTGGTAGCTTCCAACAGCTCTATCTTATTGGGGCCATTCATAAAAAAAGAAGTCTTCACGCCTTCGCTCGCTACCTCTTCCATTTTATAAGCAGGAGCACCAAAAAGCTTTTCAAAAAGAAGATTCGATTCTTCTAAGTTTTTTACTGCAATGCCAATATGCTCTATTTTTCTCATTGTTCGTCTTATTAGTCTTGATATCGGCAAATATAAAAACTTATTCCCTTTCCTGCCGCTTCAATCTTTTACCTTTGTTACTCAGAACCTTTGCCACTCTAAAATTAATCGTATTTTTGCAGGATGGAAACAAACAGACAGAAAAAAATAGGAAGCGTTCTCCAAAAAGATTTGGTAGACATCCTTCAAGGCGAAGTGAGAAAAAATGGAATCCCGAATTTAGTGATTTCTGTTTCTAAAGTTAGCGTAACCTCAGATTTATCAGTAGCAACCGTACATTTAAGCATTTTCCCACCGGAAAAAGCACCTGAATTATTGGCTGCTATAAAAACAAATACGCCATTAATCAAGCACGACTTGTCTCAAAGAGTACGCTTGCAATTGCGAAAAGTACCTAACCTTACTTTTTTTATTGACGATTCGTTAGATTACATCGAAAAAATAGACAAAGCCCTAGCTGGCAAAGAAAATCCAATAGAAAACCGTGACCTGTTAGAAAAAAGAAAAAAATCATAGCTTGAATTTTCCTTTTTACATAGCCCGACGTTACACTGTAAGCTTTAGTAAAAGCAGCGCCATCAATATCATTACCGGCATTGCTTCTCTAGGAATTATCGTAGGTGCCGGCGCTTTGTTTGTGGTGCTTTCTGTTTTTAGTGGCCTAAAAGACTTCAGCCTTTCCTTCTCTAACGATTTTGACCCAGACCTTAAAATCACGAGCACTTTAGGAAAATCTTTTTTCATCTCCCCAGAACAAGAGAAAAAAATCGAAAAAATCAACGGAATTGCTACAAAAAGCCACATCATTGAAGAACGCGTTCTTTTTTTATATGAAGGAAAAGAGGTCGTGACATATCTTAAAGGTGTCGACAGCATTTATTCTAAAGTCAATAACGTCGAAAAAAGCCTGAATATAGGTGAATGGCTGGAACCTAAAACACCGCAAGTTGTTGTAGGCTATGGAATTTACCAAAAACTTTCACTCGGATTATTAAGTTATAGCAATCCGTTAGAAGTTTATGTGCCAAAACCAGGCAAAGGTACTATTAATAATGCCGAACAAGCTTTTAACAAATCTGCTATACTTCCCGTAGGCGTTTATGCCGTCAGTGAAGAATTGGATGAAAAATATGTTTTCGCCGATTTGAATCTGGCTCAAGAGCTTTTAGAATTCAAGCCCAATCAAGTAACAGGAATAGAATTCAAGCTCAAACCTGGAGCTGATGAAGCTGTTATTTCTGAGCAACTCCAAACCATCTTCAACAATAAATTAACCGTAAAAAACAGAGCACAACTAAATGACTCGCTGTATAAGATGCTAAACACAGAGCAGACCGCTCTTTATCTTATTTTTACGCTGGTAATCATACTTACACTTTTTACCTTGGCAGGAGCTATTATCATGCTGATTATCGATAAAAAAAGTAATCTTACGACCTTATATAATTTGGGTGTCGAAGTCAAAAACCTACGAAAAATATTCCTGTTTCAAGGTTCTATCTTGACACTTACAGGTGGCAGTATTGGCTTAATCCTTGGAATCATTATTGTGCTTCTACAGCAAAAATATAATCTTGTCATGGTTACACCTTCCATGCCCTATCCCGTAATTTTCAACATAGAGAATCTGGTTATTGTTTTAGCAACAATCTTTTCGCTTGGCTTTATTTCTTCACTCATAGCATCCAGCCGAGTAACTAAAAAATTGCTTGACTAAAAAAACATTTCTTCCTTAAAAAAATAATCATACATTTGCAATCCAATACTTAAAACTATGATTGTGTTTGTTTTGGCCTAACCACTTTTTAGGCCGCCTTGATTAATAATTTTTTCCGTCGCCTTAAAAACAAGGTGTCGTTCACTATCATATTAAATAATCATGACACAATCAGAACAAAAACAAAGTTTTTTATCTCGCATATTTATTACAATTAAGCAATCTCTAAAAGGAGAGGCAGATTTCGATTATACCTCCGGAAATATCCGCAAAGCAGTTATCCTATTGGCCATTCCTATGGTTTTGGAAATGATGATGGAATCTGTTTTTGCCTTGGTCGATTTGTATTTTGTCGGCCATCTCGAAAACAGCAGCTTTGCCATCCAGACTGTTGGCCTTACAGAATCTGTCTTGACAGTTATCTACTCCTTAGCCATCGGTTTAAGTATGGCCGCGACGGCTGTAGTCGCCAGAAGGATTGGTGAAAAAGATCCTGTAGCCGCATCCAAAGCTGGAATGCAAGCTGTTGTAATAGCAGTTGCCATCAATACTGTCATTAGCATTTTCGGATTTTTATACGCTACAGAAATATTAATGCTCATGGGAGCTTCTCCAGAAGCAGCACTCCATGGTACAAATTTTACAAGAATAATGATGGGCGGAAGCCTCTGCATCGTATTGTTGTTTCTTATAAACGGAATATTCAGAGGAGCTGGAAATGCTGCCATAGCAATGAAAAGCCTTTGGATTGCCAACATCTGCAATATTATCTTTTGTCCTATCTTAATCAATGGCTTCGGACCTATTCCTGCTTTTGGCTTAACTGGCGCAGCAATAGCAACAACAGCAGGAAGAAGCATCGGCGTACTATATCAGCTGTATCACTTATTTAATGGAAAAGGCATTTTAAAAATTGTCGCTTCTTATCTTATTCCAGACTGGAAACAAATCAAAGCGATAATCAAAGTAGCAGCTCCTGGAGTTTTACAGTTTGTCATTGCATCTTGTAGCTGGATTTTTCTAGCGAATCTTGTTGCCGTAACAGGTGGAGACCATGGTTCGGCTGGATATCAGACCGCTTTACGAATCATGATGTTCTTTATCCTTCCGGCTTGGGGACTAAGTAATGCTGCTGCGACTTTGGTCGGACAGAATCTAGGTGCTAAGCAGATTGAGAGGGCTGAAAAATCGGTAATGCAGACTGCAAAATACAATGTCATTTTCATGGCAACCATCATGGTGATTACGCTTTTGGGAGCCGAATATATTGCTGGGTTCTTTACCAATGACCAAGGAGTGAAAGAAATCGCGGTAGAGGCTATCAGAATCATGAGTCTTGGCTATATTTTCTACGGAATCGGAATGGTTTTGATCAATACTTTTAATGGTGCCGGAGACACATGGACACCGACTTGGATTAATTTCTTCGGATTCTGGCTTTTCCAAATACCATTGGCCTATGTATTGGCTAAAAAGCTAGGAATGGGACCTACAGGAGTATTTATGGCTGTGCCGATTGCAGAAACGGCCATCACCATTGCAGGTTACATTCTTTTCAAAAGAGGAAAATGGAAACGCATTGAAGTCTAAAACAAAAAAGGCCTCAGGGTTATGAATCCTGAGGTCTTCTTATTTATATAATTTTTTATTTATACGAATTGGTAACCGCCAAAAACTTCTTGGATTTCATCCAATGTTCTAAACAAGCCTTCGGCATCATCGGTTGTGACTAATTTTTGCTTGTATTCCTTAAAACCGGGAATGCCTTTGAAATAATTAGTATAATGCCTTCTCATTTCTACAATTCCGACTCTTTCTCCTTTCCAATCCATAGACCAAGTAAGATGGTTCCTCGCGGCCTCGACCCTGTCTTCCATAGTCGGCTGCGCTAGTTTTTCACCAGTCTTGAAATAATGTTTGATTTCGTTAAAAATCCAAGGATATCCAATAGCCGCACGGCCAATCATCATACCGTCAAGACCAAATCTATTTTTATATTCTAGTGCTTTTTCTGGAGAATCAATATCGCCATTGCCAAAGATAGGCATGGTAATTCTAGGATTATTTTTGATTCGTTCAATATGTGTCCAGTCTGAATGGCCTTTATACATCTGGGCTCTTGTTCGAGCATGTACCGTTAAAGCCTGTACCCCAACATCTTGTAATCTTTCGGCAACTTCATCAATATTAATGGAATTTTCATCCCAACCCAGCCTTGTTTTTACAGTTACTGGCAGGTGTGTGCTTTTGATTACAGCTTTGGTCAGACGAACCATCAAATCTATATCTTTCAAAACTCCGGCTCCGGCTCCTTTACATACTACTTTTTTGACAGGGCATCCGAAATTAATATCTACCAAATCAGGATTAACTGTTTCTACTATTTTGGCAGAAAGCGCCATTGCTTCTTCGTCGCCACCAAAAATCTGGATTCCTACTGGCCTTTCGTAGTCAAAAATATCGAGTTTCTGACGGCTTTTCATGGCATCACGGATTAGTCCTTCAGAAGAAATAAATTCGCTGTACATCAAATCCGCCCCATGAAGCTTGCACAATCTGCGGAACGGCGGATCGCTTACGTCTTCCATAGGCGCTAAAAGTAAAGGGAAATCAGGTAATTCTATTTTGCCAATCTTGACCATCTTTTCATTTTGCTGCAAAATTACGAAATTTTGATTTAATGAAACCCAACCTCATTTTCGGCATTCCAGCAACAAAACTTAATATCAAATTGCTAGGAAAAATTTCTGGAAATTGAATGCGCCTGAGTGTTCTTTCCAATTAATCTTAAGGACTTCATTGAAAATTTTTCTCATATCTGAAAATTCGACCGGCTTATTGACATAAAGATTGGCGCCATTTTGATAGGTGGCTTCCTTGTCTTTTTCTGAACTGGACGTTGAATAGATTACTACGGGAAGATTTTTATACTTTTCGTTCTTCCTGATTTCGATAAGACAGTCTAGGCCTGATAATAGCGGCATATTTAAATCCAAAAACAAGATATCGGGAAGTATGCTTTTGTCTTCTCCTCTAAGATAGTCAAGCATTTCTTTTCCTTTGGCAAACGAAAGCACCGATTTTATTTCGCTGAAATCATCGGCAACTTCCTTAAAAAGCAGGTGCTCTTCGTGGTCATCGTCCAAGAGAGCGATGGCTAATTTGTCTTTTTTCATAAGTAGGTTATTTATGTGGGGCATAAATGTGGCATGTAAAGTTAGCAAAAAACTCGTTTCTTGTTTCATTACAGCAAAAAAAAGACCGTGCCGTTGCACAGTCTTTTTTCTACATTTTTTTATGGTTTATTGCTTATAGAGCAAAGAAGCTAATCGGCTATCTCTGTTGTAGACATCGTCAAAAAAGCTCACGTTGCCTTCTTCATCGGCTGAAGCTGTAAAATAGGCTATATAAACAGGAATTTTCTTTTTCAGCGCATAACTGTTCTCTTTTCCAGCATGCATTGCTTTGTCTATTTTTTGAGGCGTCCAATTTTTATCGTCTTCCAAAATTGCTACGGCTAAATCTCTTGCTTTTTCAACACGTACACAACCGTGGCTAAAAGCTCTGCTTTCTTTATTGAATAGGCTTTTTGCAGGACTATCATGCAGATAGATATTGTTTGAATTCGGAAACATAAATTTCACCAATCCAAGAGAATTTTTATCACCTGGCTTTTGACGTACTTTTCCGTTATTCCATTCCATGTTATGATTTGCGAGGTAATTTTTGTCTTTTGCCATTCCGGGCTTTATTTCTTTTTCAATGATGCTTTTCGGAATATTCCAATAAGGACTAAAAACTAGATAGCTCATCTGGCCGCTAAAGACAACTGTCTTATTCATTTCTTTTCCAACGACAACATTCGATTCTAACTTTACCTTTCCGTCTTTGAAATAGCGTACTCTGTAGGAAGGAATGTTCACGGCGATGTATTCGCCATCTTTAGTATAATCCGTAGAAATCCAACGGCAGCGCTCCATATTTACCACAATAGATTTAATCCTATCTTGAACAGAAACATTCAAATGCTTGATCAAATCTGGCGTAATAAGATTGTCCATTTCGCGAGCATTTCTTTTTTTATAGCCCGTAAGTCCTTGCAAAAGTTCCTCGTCAAATTGGCTTTTTCCAGAATCTTTGCTTAAATCACCTGAAACAAAAAGCCTTTTCCTAACCTGCGCGATAGTCTTAGAGCTGTCACCAGGCTTAAGGGATTTGACGCCTGCTTCCATCTCGATTGTTCCCCAGCCGCCTTTTTTTTCAATTTCTCTATAGTGCTGCAAGCCTTTTTTTAGGTTGTAGTAAAGCGGCATTAATTCTGAATCATCTTTTTTGAGAAGATTCGGGTCTTTCATAAGCGTGTCTAGGTAAGAAACATACGAGCCTTTCTCTCGTGGCAGATACCAACCGGTCTCCCTACTTTCTTTTGGATCTATGCCATGAAGAACATTTTTAGCATAGAAAAAATACATAGATGAAATCAGCAACTCCGAATACAAATCTGGATCGCTTTTTTCTTTGGCTTCGTAAAAAAGATCGTTTATCTGTCCCTTGTAGGGAATTTGATTCTGAACTCCTTCTGATTTTATCTGATTGACTTTATCAAACAAGACTTCGGCAAATTCGATAAGTCCATCACGATCGTACCAGATATAATGGTAATCGTGTTTTTTATAAAGCTCGTTTATTTCGGGCTGAAATTCTTTAAAATCAGGATATTTTGAAAAAAATCCAGCTATTTTGGTACTGTCAAAATGAATTGCATTTTCTTCTGCGTGGACATCAATGCCGGAAAGATCCTTGTCTTTCTTCTTGCAGGATGTTACCGAAAGCAGGCAGGCTAAACTAAAGGCTATTATTGAAATTACTTTTTTCATGAGGTTTGTTCTTTTTACTAAATATAGGAAATTTATCTTTGGATTAAAACCTTTGTGCCCAAACAAGCCTGATTTTAACTCAAATTTGACAAATCTTGGCTCCGATTCTTGCTAAAAATTCCCCTTTCAACTTAACAACTAAAAAACTATATTTGCCGATTAAATCCTTACCTTTAAGGAAATAAAGCGGTAAGCGAAGAAAAGAGCTCGTTTTAAGCATTGTTTTTTTCGTGAATGCGTGAAGGATTGGACGAAAATCCTTTTTCTTTTTTTCTTTAAAAAAGAAAAAGATTGGAGGGAAAGCCTGACCCTTGAGGTCACGCCCAAATTAAATTTGATATAAAACGAAGATGAAACATATTAGGAATTTTTGCATTATTGCACATATCGACCACGGAAAAAGTACGCTTGCTGACCGTTTGCTTGGAGCAACACAAACTGTCACGGCTCGTGAAGAAAAAGCCCAATTGCTTGACAACATGGACTTGGAGCGCGAGCGAGGCATTACTATCAAGAGCCACGCAATTCAAATGGAATATCGTTATAAAGGTGAAGATTATATCTTGAACCTGATCGATACTCCGGGACACGTCGATTTTTCGTATGAAGTTTCTCGTTCGATTGCGGCTTGCGAAGGTGCGCTTTTGATTGTTGATGCCGCACAAAGCATCCAGGCACAGACTATTTCTAATCTATACCTGGCTTTGGAAAACGACTTGGAGATTATTCCTGTTTTGAACAAAGTAGATTTGCCAAGTGCTAATCCGGAAGAAGTCAGCGATGATATCGTGGATTTGTTAGGATGCAAATTAGAAGAAATCATCCATGCCTCTGGAAAAACCGGATTTGGCGTTGAAAATATCTTGTCGGCAATTATTGAGCGAATTCCTCCTCCAAAAGGAGATCCAGAAGAACCGCTTCAAGCATTGATTTTTGACTCGGTTTATAATCCTTTTAGAGGGATTGAGGTAATCTTTAGGGTTATCAACGGACAGATCAAAAAAGGCCAAAAAATCAAATTTATGGCTACTGGCAATGAATATTTTGCCGATGAAATTGGTACACTTAAGCTAAACCAAGTTCCAAAACAGGTGATTTCTGCAGGTGATGTTGGTTATCTGATTTCTGGAATTAAAGAAGCTAAGGAGGTAAAAGTTGGTGATACGCTAACAGATGCCAAAACGCCGACAACCAATATGATTACAGGATTCGAAGATGTAAAACCAATGGTTTTCGCTGGAATTTATCCTGTAGATACGGAAGATTATGAAGACTTGAGAGCTTCGATGGAGAAACTGCAGCTGAACGATGCTTCTTTAGTATTTGTTCCTGAAAGTTCTGCAGCATTAGGATTCGGTTTCCGTTGCGGATTCTTAGGAATGCTTCACATGGAAATCATCCAAGAACGATTGGAACGTGAATTCGACATGACCGTAATTACTACGGTTCCTAACGTTTCGTATCTGGCGTATACCAAAAAAGACCCAGAAACTGGTTTTATAGTAAACAATCCTTCCGACCTTCCTGAGCCTTCAAGGCTGGATCGTGTTGAAGAACCGTTCATCAAGGCTACAATTATTACAAAATCTGACTTTGTCGGAAACGTAATGTCGCTATGTATTGAAAAACGCGGTATTATCACGAACCAAACCTATTTGACGACAGATCGTGTTGAATTGACATTTGATATGCCATTGGCCGAAATCGTATTTGATTTTTATGACCGTTTGAAAACGGTTTCAAAAGGATATGCTTCGTTTGACTATTCTCCAATCGGAATGCGTACTTCTAAGTTGGTAAAACTGGATATTTTATTGAATGCACAGGGTGTTGATGCGCTTTCTGCTTTGATCCACGAAGACAATGCTTATAATATCGGTAAGAAAATGACCGAAAAGCTACGTGAACTGATTCCAAGACAGCAGTTTGACATTCCGATCCAAGCTGCGATTGGTGCTAAGATTATTGCCCGTGAAACAATCAAAGCCTTAAGAAAAGACGTTACTGCAAAATGTTACGGTGGAGATATTTCTCGTAAACGTAAGCTATTGGAGAAACAGAAAAAAGGTAAAAAACGTATGAGACAGGTTGGTAACGTTGAAATTCCGCAAGAAGCTTTTATGGCGGTTTTAAAACTAAACGACTAGTTCTAAAAATAAAAAAAAGAGAGAAACCTCGACAGCGAAAGTTGCCGAGGTTTTTTGTTTTGGCGTATATTTGATTTGGCAAATAGTTTTCAATTATGATGGACGAGTCTCCAAAAAGGTTTGACAGGATTGTAGCGATTCTTATCCAACTGCAATCCAAAAAAATCATCAAGGCGCATGAACTGGCAGATCGCTTTGAAGTGAGCCTGCGCACCATTTATCGCGATATCCGCACTTTAGAAGCTTCTGGAGTTCCGATATATAGCGAAGCTGGCGTTGGCTATTCTTTGTTGGAAGGCTACCGATTGCCACCCGTAATGTTTACGAGAGAAGAAGCCAGCAGTTTTATAGCGGCTGAAAAGCTTATGGAAAAATTTACGGACAAGGAATTGCGAAGCCATTACACCTCAGCGGCATTCAAGCTAAAGGCCGTATTACAAAGTTCTGACAAAGACTGGGTTTCAACAATTGAGTCGAATGTCTTGATGCAGCCTACTGGAAAATTATTTAATGAAAAAGTTCCGAATACACTGGCAGTACTTTTTAAAAGTATTGCAGAAAAAACTCAAATCATATTATTATACCAAGCAATAGAAGCTGACGACACGACTGAAAGGCTTATAGAACCTGTTGGAGTCTTTCACGAAAATGACAATTGGTATACGCTCGGCTTTTGCCATTTGCGCAAAGATTACAGACAGTTCAGGGCAGACCGAATTCATCAAATCAAGACGACTGACAAGCCTTTCACGCTTGAGCATCCTGATTTAGAAACGTACATGCAAAAGGATCAGCAAAAATTCAGCACAACCCAAGTAAGGATTTTGGTTCCGAGAAAAATATCAAGGTATATTTCTTCGCAGAAAAAACATTATGGATTTGTCTCGCAGAAAGAAGTAGAAGACGGAAAAGTAGAAATGACCTTTATGTCACGCGATATCGAAGAAGGCTTTCCGAGATGGTATATGATGTTTGGCGATTATGGAACGATACTTGAACCCGAAAGATTAAAAGAACGGGTTCTGGAATTAATTTCCAAAACCCGATCTAGACTATAGTTCTCTTTCCCAAAAAAATGGCGGTTGGATATTCAAGGCTCTTAGATAAACGTAGCCTTGTCCTCTGTGGTGAATTTCGTTATCGATAAAATAAAAGATATTATCAATAATCGGAAATTCATACTGTCCAAAAAGGTTGAATCTTTGGCTGAAATCTGCAACATCCAGCATATTCCAGTACGTATTGATTTCTTCGGTCGCTTCATCCCATTTGCTCAAATAATCAGCTTTTGTGGTTCCGATATCTAATTTTTCTGCATACGGTTTTACATCGCGATTCACGATTCCTTTCATAGCTGGAGCACCGATTGCCAAAAGTTCCGAAGTTAGCTGTGCAAAGGTTCTCATTCCTCCTATAGAGAACTCAAAAAAGTCTTTTTCTGGAAAAGCTTCAATGACACGACGAGTTAAGGCACGGTGTCCTTGCCAATGTTTTAATAAATTTTCTTTCGTAATTACCTGTGGTCCTAGAGCTGTTGCATTCATAATTTCTTGTTTTTTATTGTTTACATGACAAAGTTAAACAGGGCTTGTGACAACAGTTTGTCAGCAGTATTTTCAAATTTTAAAAAATTTTAATTTGCATAAAAAAGCCTGCAGTCAAATGAGCTGCAGGCCTTATTATTACTGAAGAAATTGCTTTTTAAAGCTTCCTCCTATTATCGTTTGAATCGGTATCGATGAGCTTGTTGTAAGGATCGATTCCTACTTCAACAGGCTTTTCGTCAATAACGATAACGAACTTATTATCTATTTTGGTAATCTTATGCTTTTTGAGATAAAGTTCTTTTTCTTTGATCTTGCCTTTTACGGTTTTCTCGCCAAAGATTCCGACCTCAACATAGTCATTGAGCGGATAGGATTCTACTGCATATTTCTCACCTTTTGCTTTATAGGTAAGCGTTTTGCCATTTTCGTCTTTAAAGGATCTTTTCCCTTTTTCATCAGAACGGTATTTGCTTACTTGTGCATCGATTGTCACTTCGTATTTGCCGTTCGGCAATTTTTTAGAAGAGAAGCCTTTGACACGGTTGTCATAAAGCGTGATGGTCTCAAACATATCCTTGATCATGTATTTCAGAGAATCCGGAGTCGCCTCGTTCAAATACGACACAAACTCGATAGAATTCGTGTAAGGAGCTTCTTGATAGGCTACTTTCTGGATGTATTTTTTCAAGGCATTGTTCATGTTCTTCTCCCCGATATAATCGCTAAGGGTGTATAAAACCAAAGATCCTTTGTTGTAATGAATGTACTGTTGGTTTTCGTTAAACATCAACGGTTGTTCCTTTTTGTTTTCAAAGGTCCTTCCTTGTAAATAACTATCCAACGCCTCTTTTAGGAACATGCGCATCTGTGATTTTCCGTACTCATGCTCTAGCACTTTTAGCGAGCTGTATTCTGATAAACTTTCGGACATCAGCGTTGCACCTTGCACATTCGCTCCGATAACTTGATGCGCCCACCATTGGTGCGCCATTTCATGCGAAGTTATAGAAAATGGATAATCGACTGCATTTTCGTTTTCATCATCAACATGGGCTATGAAACCAACGGCTTCGGAATAAGGAATCGTATTGGCAAAAGATTGGGCAAAACCTCCTCCGGTTCTTGGGAATTCAATAATTCTTGCCTGCTTGTGCTGGTATGGCCCGAAATTTTCGGTGTAATATTCTAACGATTTTTTGATTCCTTTTATCATTCGGTCGATATTGTATTCGTGTCCTTTCTGATAATAGATTTCAATATTTACGTCTTTCCATTTGTCTTTTTTCACTTCATATCTTGCTGATTGGTAGGCATAGAAATTCAGCATTTTTTGGTCCATCTTATAATGGAAATAATTTCTGCCGTTCTCTTTCCATTGTTTTTCAAGATA
The DNA here is from genome assembly GCF_003634455.1 of Flavobacterium endophyticum. Taxonomy (GTDB): domain Bacteria; phylum Bacteroidota; class Bacteroidia; order Flavobacteriales; family Flavobacteriaceae; genus Flavobacterium; species Flavobacterium endophyticum. Next base: position 1,278,523 of record NZ_RBLC01000001.1, read on the forward strand.
CCCTGGCGCAATAGCAATCTGGTCGTCAGAAGTGCTGACTGTTGTCTCAAAATTTACCCAGTCGGCGTCGTTTGAGATATAGGTATTCTGTCTAGCGATGCTATCTGTAGCCTTAGCCATTCTGTCTTTAGGCTTCAAGCCATATTTTGCCCTTGTTTCATCATCCACAAGTTCTGCATCTTCAGAATATCCAATAGATGGGAAGTACATATTATTGATAAATGTACCATTTTCCAAAACGGGAGAGTGGTCTGTTATAAAGGTATTAGGCTTGTTATACACTTCAAAATCCAGTTTTATAGAATCACCTGGCGCTAGAGGAGATTTCAGCCTATAGATGTTAAAATGATAAAGCGTATCCTTTGAAACCAGCTGTGCTTCTTTGTTGAACTTGAATTTGCTTTCGTATCCGTTATAATTCAGGAATATAGAATCGATGCTTTCTTTTGATTTATTCTTTAGGAAATAATAGCCTTTTGCCTTGAAATCCCTGCTTTTTGGATAAATATCCATCGCGACATTGATGTCTGTGATTCTTGGTTGTGCATAATGCTGGTATTTCTTGTATTTCTTTTCCCACTCGACAGCTTGCTTTTCGCTTTCTTTTTGGGAATAATATGGATTCGTAATATTATTTTCATAATAAATAGCGCTTCCTATGGCCAAGAAACCTACTAATGCTACAATCATCGGAATTGCCAATCTTGGAGAAAAACGTTTTCTTGCGTTCGCAAATTTTTCTTTTGTCGACATTGGGATTCCTCTTCTCCAAAACAGTAATGCTGTGCAGAACAAAACAATTCCGAGCAAAATCCAATAGAATTTATAGAGATAGTATCCTTTTAATTGATGTCCGTATCCGTTCATGTCTGAATAGGCATAGCCTGTATCTGAATTAAATTGGAAGATATCCTGCTCAACACCTAATAGCGGTAAAAACTGCAATCCTATAGAAAGAAGCATCAGGACAAAGAACCCTAAAAGATAGTTCTTGAAGATCGTCTGTATAAATACAGCCAATAAGGCCCAAGCCATAAAATTAAAGATTTTTATACCGTATAATTCGAAGAGATAATGTCCGATTTCAAAATTATAATAGTCGTGATATGACTGAATCAGCACTCCCGCTACCAATATTAGCAACAAAAGTGAAATCTGCATTTTTACGACCGCTATGAATTTTGAGAACAGCAAAACCCAATTCGGAATCGGCGTGACATCAATCAGGTGACTCATCCTAGTTGTATCAGCCCTGTGAATTAATATGCCCGCAAACAAAAATGTGAGTACGTTGATAAAAAGCGTGAAAGAACCTCCTGAAATCTCTAACATCTGCCAAGTAACAGGATAAGTCTCTGTTCCAAAGATGTTACCTGTGGAAATTGATACCAGCAATAAAAAGAGAAGGCCAACAATCGAAATAACAATGAATGCCCAGTTTTTCAGTATAAATCTAAAATCAACGCTAGACAAACTCCAGGCTGTCTTTAAATTCTGCCAATTCGAGTAGTCAAATTTTACAACCGGCAATTCGATTTTGGTTATTCCACCAAAATTGTTTTTTACAACTCTTTCATTCTTTTTGCTCTTGCCGATAGTTAGAGCGGTTTGGCTGAATGAGAAATAATAGTAGAGCAATCCTAAGATAAGAACTGAAATACCCATCCAGATCAATCTGTTGTAAATGATTACGCCTTCAAACGGCAATAGGTTGTCATTCTGTTCTGAAATGGTCCAATACTTCGTATAATAGGACGCGGCTTCCATTCCAAAAGGTTCCCATAAAGCTACGACATATCTATTATCGATGTTTTGTGTAAAACTAGAAAGCACTACCTGCAACAATAAAATTAGGATGATTCCAATAAATCCTATAGAAATATTTCGAGTAATCGTGACTAAAGCAAAAATAATAACTCCGATAAAAAGCAAGTTCGGAATAACATAAATCAGATAAATTTGAGCATAAGCCACCGTATTAAAAGGCAATAGCAAATCTTGATTCGCCCACGGCAGGAATGATGCAGCAACAATTCCTAAAATAATGGTCAATGTGATTAGAATAACAACGAACAGGGAACTTAAAAATTTTCCTGCGATGTAATCTAGTTTCGTAAAAGGATAAGAGAACAATATCGTGTGCATATTGAACCTAAAGTCTCTATATACAGAAGAACCTACGATTATGGGCAACAAGAAATAAATAAGAATATTCATTCTATTGATAAAACCGTTCAAAGCTGTAGGCGAATTGGCATAAGCATTAGAGCTTCTGGCCGCGGTCACACTATCAAAAACACCAAAACTCGCAGCTGCAAAAAGGAAAGACATTCCAAAAAACAGTATTACGAATATATAAAACGAAGGGTTTCTGAACCATCGTTTTAATTCAAAATTAAATATCGTAGAAAACATATTATTGGTCTGATTTAAGTGCTACAAAATATACATCTTCTAATTGCGGTGTTGCCGCTACAAAAGTCTCGTTAGGTTTTTCTGCGCTATAGACTTTAATATTCAAAGTATTGTCTTGGTTGTATTTTGAAGAAATTACATTAAAATCACGTTCGTAAGTTTCTAATTCTTCACGTGTAATTATTTTCGTCCAGATTTGACCCTTTAGGTTTTCTTCGGCTTGTTCTGGAGTGCCTTGAGCCAAAATTTTTCCGCCGTTTAGGATGGCCATTTCGTGGCATAATTCTTTTACGTCGTCAACAATGTGAGTAGAAAAAATAACGGTATGGTTGGTTCCGATTTCTCTCAATACATTCAAGAAACGGTGACGTTCGGCAGGATCCAATCCAGCTGTAGGCTCATCAACGATGATTAATTTAGGATTATTCAAAAGCAATTGTGCAATTCCGAAGCGCTGTTTCATACCACCTGAATAGCCGCTTACGTATTTGCTTCTCTGGTCATAAAGATTGGTTACTTCCAACACTTTTTTTACCAATTCTTTTCTTTCTGTTTTTGAAGAAATGCCTTTCAATCTTGCAAAATAATCCAACAATTTTTCTGCCGACATATTTGGATAAACACCAAATTCTTGAGGCAGATAGCCTAAAATTTTCCTTAAAGCGATATTGTCTTCCAAAACATTGATTCCTTCAAATTCAATCGTTCCAGAATCTGGTTTCTGCAAAGTGGCTATAGTTCTCATCAATGATGATTTCCCTGCTCCATTCGGTCCTAAAAGGCCAAACATTCCAGAACCAATTTCTAGATTTAAGTTATCTAAAGCCTTAACGCCGTTTTTATACGTCTTACTTAAGTTGTTAATTTTAAGCTTCATAATTTGTAAGTATTTTGGTTGATTATATCAGTTAGACGGGGAAAGAATGATTTTGTTACTCTTTTGAAACTTCTTTTTAAAAAGAAGAACCTTAGTGTAAATTTTAAAATGCACTCTCACAACCAAACTTTGTACCTTTGCATTTAAATTCATAGATATATTATAATGATTGAAGATAAAAATCCGCAACGCACAAGTTTATCCGATTTAGGAGAATTCGGACTTATTAAACACCTGACAAAAAATTTCGAAATCAATCAATCGTCTACCCTAAAAGGAATTGGAGACGATGCTGCTGTTTTAGATTTTAAAGATAAAAAGGCTGTTATTTCAACCGACTTGCTTATTGAAGGCGTGCATTTTGATTTGGCTTATATGCCCTTGAAACATTTAGGATACAAATCCGTCGTTGTGAATGTGTCTGACATTTATGCTATGAATGCAAAACCTACGCAGATTACGGTTTCAGTCGCTGTTTCGAATCGTTTTCCGCTAGAAGCTCTTGAAGAATTATTTGACGGGATAACTTTGGCCGCAAAAGAATACAATGTAGACGTCATCGGCGGTGATACGACTTCTTCCCAAAAAGGATTAATCATCAGCATTACTGCTATCGGTGAAGCCGACGAAGCAGAGCTTACCTACAGAAATGGAGCTAAATCAAACGATCTTCTTGTCGTTACGGGCGATCTTGGAGCGGCTTATATGGGATTGCAAGTTTTGGAAAGAGAAAAGCAAGTATTTCAAGTGAATCCAAATAACCAGCCTGATTTAGATGCGTATACCTATATTATCGAAAGACAGTTAAAGCCGGAAGCCAGAAAAGACATCCGAACGCTGCTACATGCCTTAGAAATAAAACCGACTTCGATGATTGACATTTCTGATGGGTTGTCTTCAGAAATCATTCATCTGTGCAAACAATCTGGAATTGGATGCAATTTATACGAAGAAAAACTGCCTTTAGACCCGCAATTAATCAGTGTCTGCGAAGAATTCAACATCGACAGCACGACAGTTGCTATCAATGGCGGAGAAGATTACGAACTGCTCTTTACCATTTCTATGAATGATTTTGATAAGATTAAAGGGAATCCGAATTTTACTGTTATCGGACACATGGTTGAAGAAAGCGACGGCATTCATCTGATAACCAGAGCAAACACCAAAATACCTTTAAAAGCTAGAGGCTGGAATGCTTTAGATAATTAAGATTTGGAATAGAACGTTATAAAAATAAAAAAAAGCGATGGTTGGGGATCATCGCTTTTTTTATTTTTCCAATTGGATAAGCAGTAAATTTGTAGGTTAAGTCAATTTTGGGGGCTGACAAAAGGGTGGTATTACTGGTCTTTCCTGCTTATTACGTTCTTGGGTTTTACTTTTAATCTCTTTAATGAAAAAACTTATACTTTATTACACTGTAAAACTACATCAGGAACTCATAAGTTGTTTACGGTTTTCCCGCATTTGTTTTACGGTTTTCCCGTAAAAGCTCTTTATTTCAGATCTATTATTCTAAAAATCAAATCATTGATCCATTTTCTTATCGTTCAATAAGAAATATTCATTATTTTTTATGATGGCTACTTTCTTCTGTTCTGAAGAATCTTTGGCTTCATGGGTCTTTGCTGTACGCATAGAACTATTTTTAATATTTGTCTCATTTTTACAGCATAACAAAACTGTAAATGTGGCTATAATGATTACGGTTTTAATCTTCATCGAATTCTCACTTTGTATTGAACGCTAAATTATCGAACAGGCGCTTATCATGTTTGCGGTTTTCCCGCATATATTTTACGGTTTTCCAGTTTTTGTTTTACGGTTTAGCCGTAACTTCAAAAGGCATAAAAAAAGCGGCACTTTGGGGAGTTACCGCATTTTTATTTTTTTTTGGAAATTGCAAGCTAGCTGATAAAATTTGTAGGTTAAGTCAATTTTGGGGGCTGACAAAAGGGTGGTATTATGTATTATTCTGCTGCTTGGTCCGTTCTTAGGCTTTTAACTTTTTAAAAAAAATCTTTTGTTTTGATTACATTGTAAAACTAACAATTACGAAATAAAGTTGTTTGCGGTTTTCCCGCATTTGTTTTACGGTTTTCCCGTAAACATTTCCGTACAACAGTTTAAAAAAAACCTCTTAATATAATAAAACAGAAAAGCTGCCTTTTATCATCTAAAAGACAGCTTTTTTTCTTAAGTAATCAAACTAGGAGGTTCGGCCTAATTTATTCTAACTCAAAATTACATTGCTAAATTACTGCTAATTGAAGCAGGCTGTTTGCGGTTTTCCCGCATTTGTTTTACGGTTAAACCGTATAATTATTTTAAAGTCAAAAAGATAATTTTAAATAAAGCCTCTGATTCTCGCCTCATTGATCAAGTCTTCATCATTCCCTCCCTTGATTTTGAATAGGTCTTTAAGATTTAGCTTTCTTTTTTCAACGGCACTCAACGATAATGGCGTATGCAAAGGAATGTTTTTTGTCTTTACACCTCTTGACAGGTGGTAGAGTATCTGGCGATCGTATTCATCAATAAGATTGCTATCGCTGGATTGTTGGCTTACGAACTTGACAACTGTTTGACTGTAATAGTTTTCGTTTTTCAATATTTTATCGAATGCCGTCAATAATTCGTCAAAAGTCAGATCATTTTTGATGATAAGCCCGTTGGGATTTATCGTCTTGATGATATTGTTTATTTTTAGCGATTCTGTATGCATCGTGAGCAGTATGACGCGGCAAGTCGGCAATACCGTTTTCATCAATTTGGCCAGATCTTCCCCTGATAGGATATTTTTTTCTTGATAAGGTGGCATGCTGATATCAAAAAAAGCAACATCATACGGAATCATTGTCGGGCTGGTCAAGATTTCATACGCAGACTTGCAGTCGTTTGCCTGGGTTATATTAAACTCAAACTCAGACGGATGAAATCCTGCAATCGTATTCTTATAGGCCTCGATAATAAAGGGATGGTCATCGACAATCAGAATATTTAGTTTTTTTGCCATAGGGTTATGTTATTTTTTGATTGGTTTCCATTGGGAATGTGACAGTAATAATAGTTCCTTTTCCTAGTTTTGATTTCACATCAAAAGTACCTTCACAGGCATTTGCTCTTGAAAGCATATTCTGTAAGCCAATGCCTTTGCTCTTTTTGCTTACTGAAAATCCGACACCATCATCAGACACTATTAATCTCAGGGTCTTTTCTTGTTTTACTATTTCAATCTTAACATTTTCTGCTTGGGAATACTTATTTATATTCAACAAGGCTTCTTGAAGGATCCTATACAAGTTGATCTTAACATAGTTTTCTATTTTTTCCCACTCGATTTCCATATCGACAACAAAAGAAACTTTGGCTTGAGAAACCGTTTCCTGTTGTTCGATAAGATTGTTGACGATGCCGATAAAATTATTATTAAGCGCATGTTTTTCACGATTCAGGTCGTGTGATATTTCTCGGATGTCTTGCTCTATATTTTTAAGTTCTACCAGATAATTGTTTCTGCTGACAATTGCTTCAGCATCTTGCCTTTTATTCAAGCTGTCCAAATTTAGGCGAGCACCAAACAACCTTCCTAAAATTCCATCGTGAAGTTCTTGAGCGATCCTTATCTTTTCATTAGCTCGTCCTTCTTCTATCCTATTCTGCTGGAACAACATCAGATTATAGATATCTTCATTGGCTTTTTGCTGCGCTTGCTTGAGCATCAGCTCCTTAGTTTTTGACCGCTGATTTTTAATGACAAAAAGAAGAACTCCGATCATGACAACCAATCCGAAAAAGAAAAGTATGTTTCTGTTTTGTTCGGCTAGCTTGTCATTTTGCTGGATAATTTCATCTGTTTCGAATTCAATTCTCGTAAATTTATCCTTGACTTTTCTCTCAGTTTGCTGAAGGCTATCGTTTATTCTAATATATTCTTTAGAATACAGGGAGCTCTTTAATGGCTCTACATTTGAAAGCTGCTTTAATGAGCTTAGCACATCACGTTGCCTATTAGATGATTTTGACAGCTTTAATGCTTCTCTTGCATATTTTCTAGAGTTTACAGTATCATTCTTTTCAGCATAATATTCGGAAAGATGTATTTTGTTAATTATAATTCCGGAGGTAACATCCAGACTATCTCTAATTTTCAACGCTTTATAAAACATCCCGGGGAGTTCATCAAACTCATTCAACCTAAATTTTGAATATGCAATATTGTCCAATAACATAGCATATATAAAAGGTTTTTCTTGAAATAGATTCTTTTCTTTTAAAGCACTTTCAAAATAAACAATGGCTTTTTTGTCGTTTTGCAGTTTTTGATATACGACTCCTAAGTTATTTAAAGAAGTGGCCTTGGATTGGTATTCTGCTGGTACCGCATTTGATTTTAATATCTCTAGTGCCTTATTATGATATTCTATCGATTTATCAAATTCATTTAACTCATTATAAAGAATACCTAAAAGATTATTGGCTTCATACAGCAATTCATCATTATTTTCTCCTTTTAAGGATTTTATGGCTTGAAATACAGAAATTTCACTACCTAAAAATTCATTTTCGTTATACTGTAAAATAGCCTTATTAAGCTGTATCTTAGCAATATTAGGGTTACTCCCTATTTTATTATATAATTTTTCAGCTTTAGAATAATATAAAAACGCACTATCTGAAATAGATTTGAATCCAAAATAATCTCCAAGATAACTATATGCTTTAGCTATACTCAGCGTATCATTACCTTGTTTGGATTTTTCTATTATGATTTTTGAAATTTTTTGATATTCTTCAATATTATTCATATTGAAATATCTATTCGCAACCTTAAATAAATTTTTCCGGCTAATAGAATCGTTATCTTGGTTAATTATAATTGCAAATGCTTTTTTATTGTAGTCAAACCTACTCTCATAAGGCAATGTGTCTTCATTTGCTAAACGTAAATAAGAATCAAGAGTATCTGAAACGCTTTTTTCGGAAAAATTATCTTTCGTCTTTGAGCATCCAAAAAGCAAGAGACCAAGCATGAAAAACAAGTAGGTATTTTTTTTCAATAGTCGGAAAGTTTGTTCCCAAAAATAATAAAACTATTGACATAAAAATATCACAATTGAATAAATTACATGATTGTTTCTTTTTATAAATCATTTTAATGTTCAAAAGCAAAAACTATTATAAGTTTTTGCAGTTTAGAAATAAAAAAAGCCAACATTTTGTGTTGGCTTTTTTTATCTTAAAGAACTACTAGTAGTTTAGTAATCTAATTTTTTATTTCCTCCTGCTCCTTGATTTCCTGTATCAATTGAAAGAGTTAAGTTCAATTTCGCATTAGCCGACAGCTCTTTGTTCACTGCAGTTATACCATCTAATTTTTTATTTCCTCCTGCTCCTTGATTTCCTGTATCAGCATTACCTTGTCCTGATAATAAAAAAGTAAAAGAGAATAATCCGAATGTTAAAATCGCTTTTTTCATAATGTTTTCATTTGTGGTTTAATGAATATGTGTAAGATTTGTTCTTGAAATTAGGGTGTGATGTTTGACTTTCACGGTGTAAAACTACTGAGCATCTGACAGTTATTGTAGTAATTACTGGCCTCTATTGTAGAATGAGGTCGTTTGTGAGTAGATGATACTAATTTGAGAGTGAATGACCTATTTTTAAGAGTTTGCTGTTTTTTAAGTAATAAATAGCCTTAAAAAAAGCCCTAAAACCTTATAAATAGTGGGATTACGATATAAAAAAGGAGAATAAAGAAAAAATTAGATTGCCGCTCTTTTAGATTTCTAGATAATTTGAGCTGGAGATGACTGCAATAATTTGATCGACATTTGCTTTGTAGGATTTAGAGAACGGAAGCTTTGTAGTAGTATTTTTAATATAGCAGACCGTGTTTCCGGTGTGGATTCTGGAAACGTAATTTATATTTACAATATAGCTGTTGTGTATTCTATAAAATTGCGATGGCAGGACATTTTCAAAATGTTTTAGCGTCTTGAATGCCGTAATCATTTCGCCATTGTTTAGATGGATGTCGGTAGAATTATTATCTGCCTGGAAATAAAGAATATCTTTTGCGTCAATAAATCGGTAGTCTCCGTAAGATTTTATGCAGATGGTCAGTTGTTCTGGTTCCGCTTTTAAGGACTGGTCATTATCTATGACAAGCGGCTTTTGTATTGTTTCAGTCGGAACATTCGAAACCGGCAAAGAAATGCTCTTTTCAAATTTCAATACGGTCTTTCGGAAATCATTCAATTCGAATGGGGCTACGAGATAATCAAAAACCTCGTGCTTTATTGCTTCTAAGGCTAGATTGCCATTTTTGGCAGTAACAACAATTTTGGGAATTGTTTTAAGATAACGATACAATTCATTAATCAGCGAAAGCGAAAGCTTGCTTGCTTTATCTTTTGGATCGATTTCTAAAAAAACCAATTGGGGCTGGTATTCCAAAATGGCATTCAAGCCATCGTCATAATTATTCGCAGATGCAGCAAAGTGAAGGCTTTGGAATCCATCGGCCATACCTTGGATGCTCAAAACATTCTCTTGATTATCGTTAATGATAACGTACGAATAACTCATCAATTGCTGGTAACAAAATTTGTTTTTGGAAAAGCAATCCATTAAATGGTTGCTTATTTTGTCAGAGCATCGTGATTAAGTCAGTAAAATAAATTTAAACCGGATGGGAATAGTAGTTTTGGGGACTATATTAACTTAAAAACGGTTCTTTATCAACTGGATTTTAATTTAAAAGAATCATTTTCATTATTTTATAACATAAAATCATCAACTAATTTAATCTATTTGGTGCAAAAATAGAGTTGTTGTTAATACATTCTTAATTATTGTTGATATAATACTTTAACGGCTCAAAAAATCCGATAAAGTACGTCTTTTTAGCCGCCTGCACAGCGAAATCAATTTATTATGTAAAATAAAAATTCAGGAAAATAAAAAGGCTTTCCAATAAAGGTCAGCCTCTTTGTATTTTTAAAATAGTGAATTTTTACATTTTCATAAGCCAAGTCTTCATCGAAACTTCTCTATTGATAATATCTTTTAGTTCAGAAATTTTCACCCTGTCTTGTTTCATAGAATCTCTATGACGGATAGTTACCGTCTTATCTTCTAAAGTCTGATGGTCTACTGTAATACAGAATGGCGTTCCAAGTGCATCTTGCCTTCTATAGCGTCTTCCCACGGCGTCTTTCTCGTCATAGGTAACATTAAAATCCCATTTCAGGTCTTCGATGATTTCTTGCGCTAATTCTGGAAGTCCATCTTTTTTAACCAACGGCAAAACAGCTGCTTTTGTCGGTGCCAAAACAGACGGCAATCTCAAAACAGTTCGGGTAGACCCGTCTTCGAGAGTTTCTTCTTTTAGCGAGTTCGAGAAAACTGCCAAAAACATCCTGTCTAATCCAACAGAGGTTTCCACTACATAAGGAACATAATTCTGGTTGGTTTCCGTATCAAAATACTGCAATTTTCTGCCTGAATGTTGTTCGTGCGCTTTCAAATCAAAGTCAGTTCTAGAATGGATTCCTTCTAGCTCTTTAAATCCAAAAGGGAAATTAAATTCGATATCTGCAGCCGCATTGGCATAATGTGCTAATTTTTCATGGTCGTGGAAACGATAATTTTCTTGTCCAAGTCCTAGAGATAGATGCCAATTCAGACGTGTCGTTTTCCAATATTCGTACCATTTCATTTCTTCGCCTGGCTTCACGAAAAACTGCATTTCCATTTGTTCGAATTCTCTCATCCTGAAAATAAACTGTCTGGCTACAATCTCATTTCTGAACGCTTTTCCGGTCTGAGCGATTCCGAAAGGTATTTTCATCCTTCCTGTTTTTTGAACATTTTGAAAGTTTACAAAAATTCCTTGTGCAGTTTCCGGGCGAAGGTATAAATCCATCGCGCTTTCTGCAGAAGCTCCTAATTTCGTTCCAAACATCAAGTTGAACTGCTTTACGTCTGTCCAGTTTCTGGAACCTGTTTCCGGATCAGCAATTTCAAGCTCTTCAATTAGGGCCTTCACGTCCTCTAGGTTTTCAGTTTCAAGAGAACGCGCCATTCTTTCAAGGATTTCTCTTTGCTTTGCTTTATATTCTACAACTCTTGCGTTTGTAGCAATAAATTCTTGTTCGTTAAAAGCATCTCCATAACGGGCTTTTGCTTTTTCGATTTCTTTTTGTGCTTTTTGGTTTAATTTTTCGGCATAATCCTCAATTAAAACATCGGCACGGTATCTTTTCTTTGAATCTTTGTTATCAATCAACGGGTCATTGAAGGCATCTACGTGGCCCGAAGCTTTCCATGTAGTCGGATGCATTAAAATTGCAGCATCAATCCCTACAATGTTTTCGTGCATTTGCACCATTGCTTTCCACCAATATTCGCGGATATTCTTTTTTAGTTCAACACCGTTTTGTGCGTAGTCATACACTGCGCTTAAACCATCGTAAATTTCGCTTGACGGAAAAATATATCCGTATTCTTTTGCATGCGAAACTACATTTTTAAATAAATCGTCTTGTTTTGCCATAGTGCAAAAATATAAAAAGAGAATGAAAATTGCGGGAATTGTTAATTTTTTAAACTAGAAAGTTTAAAGGAGGAGAAGATTCGTATTTCCTATAAGATTTGCACCAGAAAATATATTGATATTGTAATTTCCTTTTATAAGATGCTGCTTGCCTGCTTCAATAAAAACACAAACATCGACATCATCTTTTTCGTAGTTGACACTTGTTTTTGCGCTATAAAAAAGTGTCTTGTTCTTGATTTCGACAGAGGCTTTATTTTTGCTTACGATATTGGCTTTGGGATTAATGATCTGAATAAATATTTCTTTCGCGCCTTTTTCGATTGCAGTATTTTCTCCAAGCGTAAAACAGACTTTAATCTGTTCTGTGTTTTTGGTTTTTTTGGTTTCCAGAATTTTTTCAGAAACAATCCTGACTCCAACTGCGCTTACATTGGAAGCCTTGAGTTTTCTTTTTTCTGCTTTTGAGTCAGGACTTGCCGTGATTTCCAATTCTAACTGGTTTATCTTGGCATTAAGCTTTTCGATTTCTCTTTTGTTGTTTTCAAAATCCTGCTGTTTTAGCTTCAAGATCGAATTCAATGTCTCTAGCTGCGTGCTTTTGGTGTCAGTTTCTTTGGTCAGCGTGGAAATATTGCTTTTAAGGATATTCAGCGAAGATTGGTAGCTACTTTTGACGGAATCATCAATTTGCAAGGTTTGATTTTTTAGCTTTTCAATTTCCGCTTCCAATCGCTCGTTTTGCTGCAGTACTGCGTCATAACGCACTAAAATTTCACTAATCTCATTATTATGTGCCTTTTTATCAATAGCCATATTATGTGATAGGCTCTCTTTTTCTGTTTTCATGTCACATAATTTTACGGCAAGGATAGCTACCGTCAGGATGGATATTGTGGCGGTTATAGTTACAAAAGACAAAGCAGGCTTGAAAGGCATGGTTTCTAAAAATTTTCGTGAAATTAAACCAACAGCGTATGCTTTCAAAAAATAATCGACTAACAGTTAATAAAAGGGCTTGACTAACAGTCTTTAACACTATTGCATCCAAAAATCACTTCTTTATATTTCTTAAAAAATTCTTAAATAACACCATATCAAACACTTAAAAAACAAAGCAATTAATCAAACAACTTTGCAGAATGTAAATTAGACTTGTATATCATCCTAAAAACTGAAACGATACGTCTTATTTATTTAAAAATTTTATACTTTTAAGCTGTTCTATATAACCCAATTAAAAATGTTTAAAAGCCTATTCAACCTCTTCTTCCCGCAATTATGCTTAGGCTGCGGTTCGTTTATTCAGTCGAATGAAAATGTAATCTGTACTTCCTGCCGACATGAATTGCCCTTGACCAATCATCATCTTGAGACCGAAAATGAAATAATCAAAAAGTTTTACGGCAGGATTCCTATTGAATTCGGAGCGGCCATGATTTATTTCCATAAAAGAGGAATCGTGCAAGAGCTGATTCATAATCTAAAATACCGAAGCCATCAGGAAATCGGTACTATGCTGGGACAATGGTATGCTGAAGATTTAAAAACTTTAGAAATTGCAAAAAATTTTGATGTTATAATCCCTGTGCCTTTGCATAAGAAACGGCTCAAGGAACGAGGCTACAATCAAGTAGAAGAGTTCGGCAGGGCATTAGCATCCATCTTGGCTATTGAATATGACGGCACTATCTTGCATCGGAATTTCCATACCAAAACACAGACTAAGAAAAGTTTTTTCGGACGGACAGAAATCAAGAAAGATTTATTCGACGTAACCTTCACAGAGGCACACTACAACAAGCATTTTTTATTGATCGACGACGTCATCACCAGCGGCACTACGATTGAAGCGTGTGCCAAAGCATTGCTGAAAATTCCAGGAGCAAAAATCAGCATTGTGGCTATGGCCTATACGTATTAGCAATGAAAACCTTAGCTGCTGAAATATATTTTCGCAAAGATTTCGTTACCTCTAAATATAATTGTTATTTTGTACATAAATTATTTCCTGATGTTTAGAATTCGGTTTGCATTTTTATATATCATTTTAGCTCTATCGGTAGTGGGTTGCGCAAAAAGAGGCAATATTACCGGGGGCTTAAAAGACACTCTTCCTCCTGTACTTCGTTACAGTACGCCAAAAAATTTCAGTACGAATTTCAACGTAAAGGAAATCAAGATTACTTTTGACGAATATGTAAAAATCAAGGATGTAAACAAACAGCTGATTATTTCGCCGCCGATGAAATATCCGCCTATCGTTTCGCCTACGAATGCCAGCAAATTTATTACGATCAAAATCAAGGATACCTTACAGCCAAATACGACCTATAGCTTTAACTTCGGAAGCAGTATCCAAGACAACAACGAAAACAATCCGTACCAGCAATTCAAATATGTGTTTTCTACAGGAAGCTATATTGATTCGCTTTCGTTGCAAGGCTTTATCAAAGATGCATATACAAAAGATGTCGAAAATTTTGTTTCGGTGATGTTATATGAAGTAAATGAAACGTTTACCGATTCTATCATCTACAAAGAAAATCCGAGATACATCACGAATACTTTGGACAGCCTCAAGACTTTCAAGCTAGAAAACCTAAAGGAAGGAAAATACCTGCTGGTTGCGATGAAAGACTACAACAATAACTTTAAGTTTAATCCGAACAAGGACAAGATCGCTTTCCATAAAGAGTTTGTTACCCTTCCTAATAACACTATTTACGAAATGGAGTTGTTTAACGAGCTTGTGCCATTCAAAGGATTAAAGCCGTATCAAGCTTCAAACAACAGGATCGTAGTTCCTTATGAAGGAGATTCAAAAAACGTCATGCTTACGCTAAAAAACGGAAGTCAGGAGCTCCCGATAAAAGTTACACAGATGCCCAAAAAAGATTCTCTTCAGGTCTGGTTCAATCCGATAAAAACGGATTCTTTGAGCCTAAAAATAAACAAGGAGAGTTTTAGCAAGGAGTTTACTGTAAAAATCAAGAATCAGAAAAAAGACACGCTGAATTTCCAAGCGGTACAAAGCGGCACGTTGCATTTCCGTGACCGATTTACTGTCAACTCTACCCTTCCTTTGAGCAAAATTGACAATTCTAAAATAAAACTGATTAACAAGGATTCGATAGCAGTTCCTTTTACGACAGAATATGACGAATTTAATCAGGAAGTAAAAATCGATTTTGAAAAAGAGCCTTTGGAAAGCTATTCCATTACGGCATTTCCTGGCGCTTTTACAGACTATTTGGAACAAGCAAACGACACTTTGGATTACAAGCTCAAGACCCAAAATATTTCCGAATATGGGAATCTTCGAATACGATTACAGAATGTCAGACACTATCCTGTTATTGTAGAAATTACCAATTCCAAAGGGGAACTTATTGCCTCTGAATATTCCGACGGCAAGGATATCATTGATTTTATGGGACTGCAGCCTAATCTTTTTACGCTACGCGTAATTTATGACGAGAATAAAAACAAGATTTGGGATACCGGAAGCTATCTAGAAAAACGACAGCCCGAAGAAGTAATTTATTACCCTACTGCTATAGATGTCAGAGCCAATTGGGATGTCGACCAAACGGTAAATCTCGGCGATTGACGCTATACAATTTCGAAAGCATCTCTATCGTTAAGGAAACCGAACTTATGTCTGGCTTCCAGCATTGCATTTTTATCTAAATCAGCAATGATAATACCTTCAGATTCTTCTGCATTTATAATGGTATTGCCTAAAAAATCTATGGCTTGCGAATGCCCTACATACTCATGTCCGCTTTCATCAAAACCAATCCTGTTGACGCCAAGCGTGTAGCACATATTTTCTACGGAACGTGCTTTTAACAAAATATCCCAAGCATTTGTACGTGGTTTTGGCCAATTGGCGACATACAAAAGCAAATCATAGTCTTCTGTATTTCTGGAAAAAACAGGAAAACGCAGATCGTAACAGATCATAGGACAGATTTTCCAGCCTTTATATTCTACGATTTGTTTTTCTTTTCCCGAAGTATAAATTTTTTCTTCTCCCGCTAATGAAAAAAGATGTCGCTTGTCATAATATTCAATTTCTCCTGATGGAAAAACAAAAATCAATCTGTTGTAATACTTTTCGTTTTCAACAATAATAAGGCTTCCGATAATGGCTGTGTTCTTATTTTTTGCGAGATCTTTTAGCTTCAAAATCGTTTCGCTCTGCATTGTTTCTGCCACATTTTTTGGATTCATTGTAAATCCTGTCGTGAACATTTCTGGAAGAATTATCAGATCTATTTCTTGCTCGATTGAATTAATTCTTTCTTCGAAATACTCACGATTGGCTTGTGGGTTTTCCCAAATCAAGGGAGCTTGGATTAAGGCTATTTTCATTTGTTAGTTTTAAAAAACCCTTTCAGAATTTAAAACCCTAAAAGGGTTATAATTTATTTGATTGTTATTTCATCTATAAAAATAAAAGCTTCACCGCCAAAACCTTGGTGCCATTCTGGAAGCTTGCCGTAATTGTAGCCTTTGATTTTTATGAATCTAGCTTTGGTCGCCGGAATTACTGTCTTGAATTCGATGATTTGAACTTCTGTGTTTTTAGCGTCCAACGTATTGTCAATTGTTTTTGCTAATTTGAAATTCAGGTTATCTTCTGAAGTATAGAATTCTACTTTTGTCGGCATCAAAATCCAAGCTCTTGAATCTTGCAAGAATCGGGCTGAAACCAACGTTACGTTTTGCATCTTGGTCAAATCTACAACAGCTTCGAAATCTTGTCCTTGATAGCCTTGCCAATCGCCTTTGCGCCAATTTTCATTTCCAAAAACACCATCAATCAGGCCTTCGTCACCGCCAGCATGGTATTGCGGATTGTATTTTGATTTTATCTGGACAGTATAATTGTTGGGCTTTTTGATGAATGTCGCAGAAATCGTATCGCTTACGCTTCCTTGCCCATTGTCTGAGTAAAATTGTAGATCTGATGTTTCGGTCAAAATCAATTCTTTTGCAAAAGCTTTAAAATTGCCATTGTTTACCTTGTAAAAATAGTTGGCAGTCTTGTCTGGAGAAGCGAAACGGACACTCATTTTTTCTTTAAACGATTTGCCTTGTGCTTCAATCACTGGAACTGGCGTAATTTTAGTGAAATTATCTTTTTCTGCTTTTGCCAGCACTTCTTTCAGATAGCCCTTTAGTGCACTTTTAGTAATGGTAAGCGATTCCTTATTTTCGAAATTGATTTTTATTTTTTCGTAATGCGGCTTGATTTTAATCCATTCTGCATTCCCTGGGGTCACGACATACATTCCCATCGAGCTTAAAACGTACCAAGCGCTCATCTGTCCGCAGTCTTCGTTGCCGATCAAACCGTCGGGCGTGTTTTTATAGAATTCATTCAAAATGTAATCTACTTTTTGCTGTGTCTTTTCTGGCTTTCCAATATAATTATAGAGGTATGTCATATGATGGCTCGGCTCATTTCCATGCGCATATTGTCCGATTAGTCCAGTGACATCGACTTGTTCACGCCCCGTAGTTTTGCTTTCGCTATTGAACATTTCATCGAGTTTGGCTTCAAATTTTTCGTTACCTCCATACGCCTCAATCATGCCCGGAATGTCTTGAAGCACGAAAAAAGAATACTGCCACGAATTGCCTTCGGTAAAATTATTATTGACTTCTCTTGAATCGAATGGCTTATCCCAGCCGCCATTTTTCTTTGGGCGCATGAAACCTGTTTCCCAATCAAAAATATTTTTCCAGTTTTGGGAGCGTTTCATAAAATAGTCATAGTCTGCTTTTTTATTCAGCATTTTTGCCATTTGCGCAATACACCAATCGTCATAGGCATATTCCACAGTTTTGGAAACGCTTTCGTGTTCGTCATCGATACTGATGAAACCATTCTTTTTGTAAGCATCCAATCCCAAATGATCAAGCATTGCAGAATGTTTTGCGGCTTCAAATGCTTTTTCATAGTCAAAACCTTTGATTCCTTTTGCCATAGCATCTGCTATTACAGAAACAGAATGATAGCCGATCATACAATCGGTTTCATTAGAAGCCAGTTCCCAAACCGGCAATCTTCCGCCCTGCTCATATTGCTTTAAAAAGGTATTTATAAAGTCTGACGTGCGTTTTTTATCGATTAAAGTATAAAGCGGATGCGCGGCTCTAAACGTATCCCAAAGCGAGAAAACCGAATAATAATCAAAACCTTCTGCTGTGTGAATTTCATTGTCTCTTCCGCGGTATTTTCCATCTAAATCTTGGGCGATATTGGGTTGCATCATCGTGTGATACAAAGCGGTGTAAAATATTGTTTTTTTATTTTTATCCGAAGATGTGACTTCGATTTTAGATAACTCTTTGTTCCAAAGTTGCTCTGCATCGGCTTTCGTTTTGTTAAAATCCCAATGGTTTATTTCTGACATATTGAGTTTTGCTCCTTCATAGGATGTTGGCGAAAGCGATACCTTTACTAAGATTTTCTCTCCCTTTTTAACTTGTCTTGAAAAACTAACGGCAACTTCAGAACCTCGATAAAATAATTCAAGTTTCGAATCTCCTTTCGATTTACTAACTTTCATCGGAAAATTAAATTCAATTCGGGCAAAAACATATTGATTACGGGCCCAAGCTTCGCTTCTTCGACAGATTTCAACTGTTTTATTATCTATAACTTTCACATCGCCATATAACAAATGATCGCGATGATTTAAATCTAAAATAATATTAGCTTGTCCAGAATTATTGAATGTGTATTCGTGAAAACCAACACGAGTTGAAGTCGTCAATCGTACATCAATATTATGCTTGTCCAATTTCACCGAATAAAATCCAGCAGAAGCTTTTTCATTTTTATGGGAGAATTTTGAGGGATAGTTTTTATTGTCAAGACTTGGCACGCCCATTGTTGGCATCAGCATAATATCGCCAAAATCAGAGACTCCCGTTCCGTTTAAGTGCGTGTGTGAAAATCCGTAGATTATGGAGTCGTCAAAATGATAACCTGAACATCCGTCCCAGCTTCCGTCAATTCTTGTGTCGGGAGAAAGTTGTACCATTCCGAATGGGACTGTTGCGCCAGGAAAAGTGTGTCCGTGACCGCCCGTTCCAATCATCGGGTTAACGTATTGCTGGTAATTTTGCGCAAAAGTGAAAGTCGAAATAAAAAATAGCAGGGAGAAATATTTCATTTTATTGGTTTTGGTTTCCAAATATAGGAAATATTTTGGGGGATGTGGCACTGAGATTTATAGCGCTTTATACAAAAAATGTGCAAGTGATTGAAAGACGAATTTCCACAAAATAAAAATGCATCTGAATACTAACAGATGCATTTTTTATTTTGCCTATAAGGCTTATTTTATGATTATTTGATACTTGCTACCAAATATTCTCTATTCATTCTTGCAATGTTTTCTAGAGAAATTCCTTTCGGGCATTCTACTTCGCAAGCTCCAGTATTCGTGCAGTTTCCGAAACCTTCTTCGTCCATTTGGCGAACCATGTTTAGGACACGTTGTGTTGCTTCTACTTTTCCTTGTGGTAGCAAAGCGTATTGTGATACTTTTGCTCCAACGAAAAGCATAGCTGAGCCGTTTTTACAAGTAGCTACGCAAGCTCCGCAACCGATACAAGCAGCGGCTTCAAAAGCACGATCTGCGTCGTGTTTAGGTACTGGCGTTGCATTAGCATCAATTGTGTTACCTGAAGTATTTACAGAGACAAATCCTCCAGCTTGCTGAATTCTGTCAAATGCGCTACGATCAACTACCAAATCTTTTACAACCGGGAAAGCCTTGCTTCTCCATGGTTCTACAAAAATGGTATCATTGTCCTTAAACATACGCATGTGCAACTGACACGTCGTGATTCCAGTGTCTGGACCGTGAGCTCTACCATTGATGAACAGCGAACACATTCCGCAGATTCCTTCACGGCAATCGTGGTCAAAGGCAACAGGTTCTTTTCTTTCTGAAACCAATTGTTCGTTCAACTGATCCAGCATTTCAAGAAATGAGCTATCTGTTGAAACTTTATCTAATCTGTAGGTTTCGATTTTTCCTTTTTCTTTGGCATTTTTTTGGCGCCAAATTTTCAGGTTTATGTTTATAAATTTTGATGAAGCCATAGTTGTGATTATTTGTAATTACGAGCTGCAATTTTTATGAATTCATAATTCAGTTCTTCTTTGTGAAGCTCTTCTTTATTGATATCGCTTCCGTGATACTCCCATGCTCCTACAAACTTAAAGTTTTCGTCGTCACGAAGTGTTTCACCTTCAGCGTCTTGATATTCTTCACGGAAATGTCCTCCGCATGATTCTTTTCTTTGCAAAGCATCCATCGCCATCAATTGACCTAACTCCATGAAATCGGCCACTCTAAGTGCTTTTTCAAGCTCTGGATTCAATTCATCGGCACTTCCAGGAACATATACTTCTTTAAAGAATTCTTTACGTAAAGCATCGATTTCCGCAACGGCTTCAGTAAGTCCTTGTTCGTTTCTTCCCATCCCTACTTTATTCCACATGATGTCTCCTAAAGCTTTATGGAAATGGTCAACTGATTTTGTACCATTATTGTTCAAGAAGAAATTGATCGAGTCTTTTACTTTTTTCTCAGCTTCGTCAAATTCTGGCGAATTAGTAGGAATCGTTCCAGTTCTGATTTCATCAGCAAGATAGTTTGAAACTGTATATGGCAATACGAAATATCCGTCGGCCAAACCTTGCATCAACGCAGAAGCACCCAAACGGTTGGCACCGTGGTCAGAGAAGTTAGCTTCTCCAGCAACGAAACAACCTGGAATAGTAGACTGCAAGTTATAATCAACCCAAACACCGCCCATTGTATAGTGGACCGCAGGATAGATCTTCATTGGAGTTTCATACGGATTTTCGTCTGTAATTTTTTCATACATCTGGAAAAGGTTACCATATTTTTCTTCGATCCATTTTTTCCCTAATGAGATAACTTCTTCATCAGAAGGATTGTGATTTCCTTGCGCATAAGCGGTCTGACGGCCTTTGCTTTGAATTTCGGAAGCAAAATCAAGGTAAACACCTTCGTTAGTACTATTTGCTTCAATTCCATAACCAGCATCGCAACGTTCTTTTGCTGCTCTTGACGCTACGTCACGAGGCACTAAGTTTCCGAATGCAGGGTATCTTCTTTCTAAGTAATAATCTCTATCTTCTTCAGCAATCTGCGTCGGTTTTAATTTTCCGGCACGAATAGCTTCAGCATCTTCTTTCTTTTTAGGCACCCAGATTCTTCCTGAGTTACGCAACGATTCGGACATTAACGTCAGTTTTGACTGATTCGTCCCGTGAACTGGAATACATGTTGGGTGGATCTGCACATAACATGGATTTGCGAAATAAGCTCCTTGTTTGTGGATTTTCCAAGCAGCAGTCACGTTACTTCCCATCGCATTCGTAGAAAGGAAATATACGTTTCCGTATCCTCCAGAAGCAATGATAACAGCATGCGCTGAGTGTCTTTCGATTTCTCCCGTAATTAGGTTACGAGCAATGATTCCTCTTGCTTTTCCGTCTACTTTTACCAAATCAAGCATTTCATGACGGTTGTACATCTTTACACGACCTAGACCAATTTGTCTTGATAAAGCAGAATAAGCTCCTAAAAGCAATTGCTGTCCAGTTTGTCCTGCTGCATAAAAAGTACGTTGTACTTGCGTTCCACCAAAAGAACGGTTGTCAAGCAATCCGCCGTAATCGCGAGCAAAAGGAACACCTTGCGCTACACATTGGTCGATAATATTTCCTGAAACTTCGGCAAGACGGTGAACGTTTGCTTCTCTAGCGCGGTAGTCGCCTCCTTTAATCGTATCGTAAAACAAGCGAAAAACACTATCGCCGTCGTTTTGGTAATTTTTAGCAGCATTGATACCTCCTTGTGCAGCAATCGAGTGAGCTCTTCGCGGCGAATCTTGGAAGCAAAATGCTTTAACATTATATCCCATTTCGCCTAAAGAAGCTGCAGCCGAAGCTCCTGCCAAACCGGTTCCAACTACAATAATATCTATTTTAGGCCTGTTATTAGGAGCCACCAATTTAAGATGGTCTTTATAGTCGGTCCATTTGTCTGATATATGTCCTTCTGGAATTTTAGAATCTAAACTCATATCTTGTTCGTGTGTTATTTAGCAAAAAAGTGAATATAAACAGGAATAATTGCAAACAAAAGGGGCACAATAATCGCGAATCCTTTTCCAAAACCTTTTATCAGTCCGTTATATTTTGGGTTATTTGCTCCTAAAGATTGGAATGCACTGGCAAAACCGTGTAATAAGTGGAATGCGAGTACAAACATAGCAATCACATATAGTATTGTTGCAATTAGGCCATATTTAGCATCTTTAAAAAATGCAAAGGTAATTTTGTGCAAATCTTTGATTCCTTCGGCCATTTTCAAATTAGCCGCCGCATCATAAAATTCTTTGTGGTTTCTGATTTCAAGACCTGTATTTGACAAATCTGTAGGAATGTATTTTCCGTCATTAGTCGTTACGTACATATCCATTTCTTGTCCTTGATAAGTAATGTGGATCGTCTGCAACGGCATGTTTTTATCGAAGTGCATTACTGCCCAAAAGTTCACCATATGTGTTACGATGAAAACCAAAATCAAGGTTCCCAAAACTGCCATATTTCTTGAGGCCCAAGCTGAATTTGCTGAAGAGTCTTCTTTTGCATATCTGATTGGTCTTGCCTTTCTGTTTTGAACCGTTAACATAATTCCATCAACAGCGTGAAAAAGAATTGAAATGTACGTCAGATAAGACAACAGTTTTACTACTGGGTTCGTAGTCATGAATAATGCATATTCATTAAAATGCAGTGCATCGCTAAAAATCAATTGCAAGTTTCCAGCTAAATGTCCTACCAAAAACAAGCATAAAAATAAACCTGTTAGAGCCATCCAGTACTTTTTCGCTAGCGATGACTTTAAGATTGCAGATTTTGCCATAAGAGTTGTTTGTGTGTTTTAAAAAATCACACAAAAATAAGGCATATTCAAATTAACTACAACCTTTTCGAACTATTTATAATCAGTATAAAGTGGATGCATTTTGCAGTAAATCAGGCGTAAAATTTCATTACCCATAATTTTACTGATGAATAATTATAAAAACAGAAATAAAACCTTAAAAAAGACAATTTAAATTAGCTAAAAATCAGTAGAAAAACAGTAAATCTTAGAATGTTTTGGTCATATCTTCGTCTACTACGATTATAAAATCGGCAAGGTTCAGGTTCTCTTTTTCGATTTTTGAGATGTCTTTTTGAGAAACTGTTGCGATTGTCATAATTTTCACGCTTGGCTTTTCGCGTTTGAGATACCAGTTTATGCCTTCAAAATTATCGCTATGATACGTTCCGTTGTAGTGGATAAAAATGGTATTCGGCTGTAAATTTTTCGCAATAAAATACCCCATCGTCGCATCTTTGACGGCTTGCGCTTTTGGCATATTTTCGCTGGCGTGGTCGCCCATCATTTTCAGCATTTTCACATAACCTGGAAGATTTTTATCATAAGCAATCGGAAGTGGCGCTATCCAAGTTTTTTCCTCAGCAGACAATTTATCTAACGCTTCAAAACCTTGCTTGTACACAAGACTTGCATATCGTCTCGGAATATTAGCCGCCACGAAAGTCAGGTTTTTTGATTTTGCAAAATCTACTAACGGCTTGTAATCTGTTTTGTGGTTGTTCCAGAGTCTTGCCAACGTATCGAATGCTTTTTGGTTGATCTCGCCTTTTAAGTATTGATTCAGCTGTTTTTGATTATCCGCTTCGATCATTTCTGCGCCTAGAACCAACTGTTTTTTCTCCGATAAATCTTTTGTAAATTCCAATTGAAGCCAATGCACAATGGAATTATCATGGTGTTCTCCAAACAAAACCACTTCGGCATTTTCTGACTCTTTGAGCATTTTTTTATAGGATGTTTTCTTTCCGTTTTTAGTATATAATTGGTACGGAAGTTTGTCTTGTGCAACTCCGTTAAACGAAACCAAAAATGCAATTATGTAGAAAAAGTATTTCATTTCTTGAATTTTAAAAATCTTGCGCTAAAATAGCCATAAATCAGCCGATAGCAAAACTAAAATTATCGAATTGCTAATTTATCGAAACGTTTATTTTTAAATCGATAAAAATCAAATTTTGGCCTGTTTTATACAGCAAAAAGCCTCTTTTTTAAGACTCAGAACTCTAATTTTAGCATCCGAAATTTAAGCTAAAATGAAAACAGGAATTGATGCTATTGCTTTTGACATCGCAAAAATACACTTGCCTATTAAAACGCTGGCAAACGCGAGAAATATAGAACCTGAAAAGTTAGAAAAAGGCTTGGGCCTGATTAAAATGACCTTGCCAGACACGTATCAAGATGCTGTGGTTTTTGGGGCCAATGCGTTGACCAAATTAATCCAAGAGAATGCTATTGATTTGTCTGAAATAGCCCGAATTTATGTCGGAACTGAAAGCGGCATCGACAGTTCTAAACCTATTGCTTCATTCTTATTGTCTCTGATGGAAGAAAAATTCGGAGCCGATTTGCTAGCAGAATGCGATGCTGTCGATTTTACTTTTGCCTGTATTGGCGGCGTTGATGCCTTGCAGAATTGCCTTGATTTTATTCGGTTAAATCCCGAAAAGAAAGCGATTGTTGTTACGACGGACATTGCAAAATACGACCTAAATTCAACGGGAGAATACACGCAAGGAGCTGGCGCTTTGGCAATGCTAGTTACTTCCAACCCAAAAATTATTGCTTTTGAAAGTAATTGGGCAACGAGCAGCAAAGGTGTTTTTGATTTTTTTAAGCCATACAGAACACTTTCTAAATCAGAAATTACCGGAAATCCAGCCAACGAGCCTTGGCATGAAAATCTCGAAAACGAAATTGAAATTCACAAGGAACAGCCTGTTTTTGACGGACAGTATTCAAACCAATGTTATATGGACCGAACTCGAAATGCTTACTTTTCGTTCAAAAAATTAAAAAATACTGACGAAACCCTTTACAATTCTTGGGAAAGCATCATCATGCACTTGCCGTATGCTTTTCAAGGGCGAAGGATGCTTTCTGAAATTTATGTCTTGGATGCTACAGTTCTAGCAGGAAATGAATCTGCTTCTGAATACCAAAACAAACTTAAAGAAATCAGCAAGTCTGAAGACTATAAAAGTTTTGTAAGTCAAAAATTGCTTCCTGCAGAACTGGCTTCTTCATTAATTGGAAACTTGTATACAGGCTCAATCTTTATGGGACTGCTGTCAACCTTGGCACATTTCCACGATTCTGAAAACGAAATTTCAGGAAAAACATTTGGATTCTTAGCCTACGGAAGCGGCTCCAAATCGAAAGTATTTGAAGGCAGGATTCAGCCAGAATGGAAAACACAAATTTCAAAAGTCAGGCTATTTGAAACTTTGCAAGAAAGCCAAGAAATAGATTTTGAAACCTATGAGAAACTTCACAAAAAAGAACAAAAACAAAGCATCAGAACTCCTAAAAGCGAATGGATTTTGGAAAGGATAGAAAAAGAAATCCCATGTTTAATTGGTGCTCGATATTATAAATGGATTGAATAAATTATTTCAAATCCGAAGTCTAAAAGCCTTCGGATTTTTATATTTAGAATCTTGGCATTACTTATTTCTTTCTATATAAAAGCAAACCAAGCCCAAAAACAAAAAACAGGCAACCCAACAACATATAAGTTCCATCTTTCAAGACAAAAAACGAAAAACCTATTGCTACCGAACCCATGACAACCATTAAAACAGCTATAAAATAAGTTTTTATAAAATTTAAAGCGTGCATTGACAAACCCATAAACAGCAAGGATGGGCCAATAACAATAAAAGGATAAAAAAGAGACGGCGTATTCCTAATCTGATAACTCAATTCAGCTTTCGCATTATCGTTATCCCCAAAACTCCACATAATAAAATCGATTGTGCAAAGACCAATATGCGCAATTACGCCTAGAGTTGTTAGAATCGAAGCAAACGAATTTAATTTATTCTTAGGAAAGACATAATTAAATGACAATAACAAACAGGCTCCAATTAAGTTAAACCAATGCGCAAAATCGATTGGTTCGTGAAAGCTGGGCAGAATGTTAGCAAAGAATAAATAACTGATAAAGAAAAATAATAATCCGATGACGCAGAAATGTTTTGTTTTCATAATTAATTTAAAATTGTTGAAACAAAACTAAAATGAAAAATTACCGCAACTACTGGATTTATTGACTTAGGTACAAAACCTATTGTTTTAGGTACGGAAATTATAACGCCAACAAAGTTTCTTTATAATTTTTAGAAACCGGAAGTTCGATTTGTGTAAGAACAATTGTATTTTGATTTCTCCAAGATTTAAAATGAATTGGATTTATCAAATGAGAACGATGTATTTGCATCAAAAAACCAAGATCTTCCTTCACTTTTTTCAGCGAATTTCGAATCAATTTTGAAGTAAGCTTGCCATTTTCAATATAAAAAATCTCTACATAATTTTGCGCATTAGAAATACAAACTAAGTCAGATTGGCTGATTTTTAAAACATCTAATTTATTTTCTCCTTTTATGGTTAAGATATCCTCTTTTATTGGAATAAGTTTTATTAAATATCTTCTTGCTAGAATAATCACGGGAGTTAAGATCAAGACAACTTTAATAAATATTACAGAAAAGAATACTGCAAAACTATATCCCCCTTTTAAAATTGGGCTTTTATAATAGGCATAAATAATGATCAAATAAATCAAATGAAAAAATAAAATACTTCCAGTTTCTAAACCGATATTCCATTTTGCTATTCTTTCATAAATGCTTTTTTGAATCACCGCAAGAATTCCGTAACATAAAAAAGCCAATACGCTAAAGCCAACACTTATTAAAATCCATGACCGAAAATTTAAAGTTCCGTCATCAAAAGGCTTTATGATAAAGGCAAAAATGAAAATCCATAAGCTGAGCAGTAAACCTACTATCAGATTATATTTTATGGATGGATTTAGTTTTTGCATTTTTTAATTTAGAATCTTTACTATGACGAATATACAAAAGAGGAATGTAACCAATCCTTTTTCATGAAACCAAGATTCATGTGAAGGACGCCAAAAAATTTTATAGAGTTCAATTCCAATTAAATGCTTTTTTAATCTGCATACAAAAAACAATTAAGAAACTTTAATAAATCAATCTTATGCCGCTTCTGCAAAAAAACAGTAATTTTGAAATCGAAGTTCAAAAAACGAAATTATTATGAAATACCATCAAATAGACCGCCAGCTTTTTATCAAAAATCGCCAAAAGTTTACGGCTCAAATGAAGCCAAATAGCGTTGCCATCTTTAATTCTAATGATATTTATCCAGTTTCCGCAGACAGTACTTTACCTTTTGCACAACACCGCGACATCTTTTATTTGAGTGGCGTTGACCAAGAAGAAAGCATTCTGCTGCTTTTTCCGGATGCTCCCTACGAGAATTTAAAAGAAATCCTTTTCCTGAAAGAAACCAGCGAACACATTGCCATCTGGGAAGGCGAAAAACTGACCAAAGAAAGAGCTTTTGAGGTTTCTGGAATCAAGACCGTAATCTGGTTGCAAGATTTCAACAAGACTTTGAAGGAAATCATGGCCTATTCTGATACGATATACATCAACACCAACGAGCATTACCGTGCTACGATTGAAACAGAGACTCGCGAAGCGCGTTTTGTAAAATGGTGGAAAGAAAATTATCCAGCTCATAAAGTCGAAAAGTCCAATCCAATCTTACAGCGCTTGCGTTCTGTGAAAGAAAGCGAAGAAATCGACTTGATCCAGCATGCCTGCAACATTACAGAAAAGGGTTTTAGAAGATTGCTTTCTTTTGTAAAACCTAATGTGATGGAGTATGAAATTGAAGCAGAATTGATTCATGAATTCGTCAGAAACCGTTCCAAAGGTTTTGCGTATACGCCGATTATCGCTTCTGGAAACAATGCGAACGTTTTGCATTATATCGAAAACAACCAGCAATGCAAGGCCGGCGATTTGATACTGCTTGATGTTGCTGCAGAATATGCGAATTACTCTAGCGATTTGTCTAGGACTATTCCTGTTTCTGGAAAATATACAGACAGACAAAAAGCCGTTTATAATGCTGTTTTGAGAGTCAAAAACGAAGCTACAAAAATGCTGGTACCGGGAACGCTTTGGAAACAATATCACGTAGAAGTCGGCAAACTGATGACTTCTGAATTGTTAGGCTTAGGACTTATCGACAAAGCGGATGTGCAAAACGAAAATCCGGACTGGCCTGCTTACAAAAAATATTTTATGCACGGAACTTCCCACCATATGGGACTGGATACACATGACTACGGATTGCTTCACGAACCGATGCAGGCAAACATGGTGTTTACCGTTGAGCCTGGAATTTACATACCTGCAGAAGGCTTCGGAATTCGTCTTGAGGATAATGTTGTCGTTCATGAAAGCGGCGAGCCGTTCAACTTGATGCGCAATATTCCTATTGAGATTGAAGAAATCGAAAGTTTGATGAACGAATAGAATTGCAGATTTTTGATTGCAGATTTAGAAAACGGCTTGCGGATTGCAGGCCGTTTTTATTTTATATTTTAAAGAAGCTTTTGCTAAGGAACATAATCCTTATTTTTGCAGGACAAAACAAAAGCTTTGAAAGAGATCATCTACAAAAACACAAAAATTTCGTATTCGGATTCCGGAAAGGGAACAGCTATCGTATTCCTCCATGGTTTTTTAGAAAACAGTACGATGTGGGATTATTTTGTTCCTGATTTTTCTAAGAAATACCGTATTATAGCTATCGATTTGTTAGGCCACGGCCAAACTGAGCCATTAGGCTATGTACATTCTATGGAAGACAATGCCGATGCGGTGCATGCCGTCTTATCTGAATTGAAAATCCGGAAAGCACTATTTGTAGGTCATTCTATGGGCGGCTATGTGGCTCTGGCTTTTGCCGAATTGTATCCTGACAACGTCAAAGGAATTGTCTTGCTTAATTCGACTTCAAGGGCTGATAGCGACGAACGGAAAGCCAATCGCGACCGCGCTATCAAAGCGGTAAAGCAGAACTATACTAACTTCGTAAGGCTGTCTATCGCCAATCTGTTCAGCGAAAACAATCGCGAAAGGTTAGCTTCAGAAATTGAAAGCGTAAAAGAGGAGGCTCTGAAGACGCCGCTTCAAGGAATCGTTGCTTCTTTGGAAGGAATGAAAATACGCAAGGATCGGGAAGTCATTCTTCATTTTGCGCCCTATCCTATCCTATTGGTCTTAGGAAAAAATGATCCGGTATTGAATTACGAAGAAAGTCTTGACCAGATTGAAAATACTTCTGCTAAACTGCTTACTTTCCCCGACGGACACATGAGTCCGATTGAAAACCGAGAGGAACTAAAAAAAGAGCTGACGGCTTTCTTTAAAAGCATCTAAAAACACTACGCTTTTGGAAATTAGATTTTTTCTTGGAACGGAATCTCCTTATCTAAGATTTCGTTCAAAAGCAACACCAATTGTTCGATATAATTTCCTGAAATAGCATCATCTATAATTGAAATTTCGGTCTTGTCTTCCTTGAAATTAAAAGTAAGGAAGCCTGATTTTAAATTCTTAAACGATAGGATGCCGACTTCCATTTCTTGGCC
Source organism: Flavobacterium endophyticum (assembly GCF_003634455.1). GTDB lineage: Bacteria > Bacteroidota > Bacteroidia > Flavobacteriales > Flavobacteriaceae > Flavobacterium > Flavobacterium endophyticum. Next base: position 1,308,105 of record NZ_RBLC01000001.1, read on the forward strand.
CTGCAGATGAGGCGCATACATAAAGGCATAAGCCAATACCTGAATGATCTTGTCGTTCTTGATTTCTGAGGTTAATTTGTCCCATTGCTTCAACGATACTTCTTTACCGTCTACTTTTCCGGTCTTATAGTCGATAATCCTGATTTTTCCGTTGCGTTGTTCGATCCTATCGACATTCCCCTTAATCAATACTGGAAACGGCAGTTTTGGGTGCTCTAACAGTCTTTCATAGGTTTTTTCTAGAGCGATTATCTTTACGGCATCGCCATTTTCGATTTCCTGCAATTCTAGTTTCAGAAAGTTAAGGACATTTCTTTTGGCTACTTCAAAGGCCAGCAGGTTCCTGCCTTTTTTGATCTCCCCTTCTTTGTAGACAATCTTGAACTGCTTTAAGACCTCATCATCAATCTGCTTGATGCAGTTTTTGATGTCTTCTGCGGATAGGAATTTATCAATAAAAGGTTCATACAAGACACGCAGGGTTTCGTGTATGATTGTCCCAAGGGTATTTAGGGCAATGTTTTCTTCGACTTCTTCAACTTCTCGTATGCGCAGGATTTTCTGCATATAGAACTGGATCGGGTTTCGGATATAGCTGGTCAAGGCCGATGGTGAAAAACCGTTAACGGCAATTTCTTTCAAGCGCAACATGACACTTTCTGATTTCGGAATTACAATTGGCTTGTAGGCGATATCGGGCAAAGCAGCATTATAAATTTCGTGGGTAAGCGCATGGTTTTGCTGCTTTTCGACTTCGAGCTGGGTTATGAAGCGGCTTTTTTCTCCACCGTCCAAACCTTCGCTTTCTGTATTGTACAGCAGGTAGATATTTTTTGCTCGTTGCAGCAGGTGGTAAAAGTGATAGGTATAAATCGCGTCTTTTTCTTTAAACGTCGGCAGTCCCAATTCGCGTTTTACGTCATACGGAATGAAGGAGTTTTGTGATTTCCCGGCAGGGAACTTTCCTTCGTTCATCGATGTGACAATTACGGTATCGAAATCCAATACACGGCTTTCGAGTACTCCCATAATCTGCAAGCCGTTGAGCGGTTCTCCTTCAAAAGAGACTTCGGCGAGGTCGATAATCTGCTTGTAGACGGCAAATAGCGTTTCTATCGTATCGATATGCTGATGCCTAGAGTAGTAGTTCATCAGCTTGTTGATGACCTTGAAAATGGAATAGACAAAGGCTTTGGTAATTTTCTCTTCGTCATTGTCATTGCTCAGATTGGACTTGATCTGCAGCAGCAGGCTTGAAATCGTCTCGAGCACTTGCATCGAACCGTGCTCCCATTTTTGGAATAGCAATAGAAAGAGCGTGCTTTGATTCGGACTCAGCTCCAAAAGCTTGTTATGGGTAATAAACGTATAGTTGTTTTGGTTAATGATGTTTACCAAAGCGGCGGCCTGGGCATAGGGTTCTACCAAAGGGTGCGTCAGGATATCTAAAACATCTTTGTAGTAAAACACATAGCTGTTTGGGTTTCTTGACAGCGCATTTGAATGCAGCTTGAAGAGTTTTGCTATCAGAATCTGGGCAGGATTGTTCTTTCCGGAATATCCCATCGTGATGTTGAGGGCTTTGACTGATGCTGGCAATGCATAAAGCAGCGGTACCAGAAGGTTTTCTTCGCCTAAGACAATTGCTGTCTTGTTAAGGGAATTTTCGCGCTCTGCGTGTTTTTCGATTATGCTCCCGGCAATCTTGGCTTGGCCAATGGTTTTTGGCGTTCCGATAATCTGGATGTTTTTAGGCTCTGAAAAGTCTTTTACGATCCATTCGAAGGGATTGGCCTTGTAATGCTTCCAGCTTTCTTTAAACCGTCTCAAAAACAGTCCTGCGTCATGAAACGGATCGTTTAGGAACGCTTCGTCTGCATCCCAAAAGATTTTTGCCTTATCGGTGACCAAAAGGTGCTGTACTATTTTTTCTTCGGAGGCATTGAGGGCATTGAAACCGGCAAAAAGAAATTCTTTATTTCCGATTGCATTTGAAAAATGGTTTAGGTTTTTGACAGCTTCTCTATAAATCAGGCCTTGGTAGCCGATTCCCTTGTTTAAAAGGTGTCCGTATAAGGCTTCGTAGTAAACTGGCAGCAGGTTCCAGAACTGTAGATAATTATCAATCATCGTGGTTCTTTTTTCGGCATCGACCGACCAGTGCTTGATGTCTTCGATGTCTTTGAGATACGAAAGGACGTGGCTGGGCTCTAACAGATACCTGTCTATTTCATTGAAATCCTGCAATAGGGTTTTTGCCCAATTGGCAAAGAGCTCAAAGGGCTGTTGTTTTTCTTTGTCGGTGATCTCGATATAGATTTCGTAGAATTCGAAGACGAGTTCAATACTGTCGACCGAGCGTATTCCTGCAATGTCTTGGATAAAGTCTTCGATGCTGATGATCTGTGGGGCAAATATTGTATTCTGAGTCTTCTTCCTGAGGGCTTCAATCAAAAAGACCTTGGCTCTTTTATTGGGCAGTACCACGACCAAGTCGGATAATTTGTCGTTATAGCCATCGATTATCGTGGACGCTATTTTGTCTAAAAACGTAGTCTCTGCCATAGGATAAAAATAAAAAAACGCCCCGATAAATCGAGGCGTTTTTAAAACTTATTTTAGGATAAAATTAATCTTTGATCAATTTCACTTCAACTCTTCTGTTGTTAGCTTTACCTTTAGCAGTTTTGTTAGTATCGATTGGTTTAGTTTCACCGAAACCTGTAGATCTCAATCTAGAAGATTCGATTCCGTTTTCAATCAAGAAGTTTTTAACTGCTGCAGCTCTGTTTTCAGAAAGCGTTTGGTTTAACGCGTTAGAACCGTCGCTGTCAGTGTGACCTTCAATAGAGAATCTTGAAGTTGGGTATTCTTTAAGGATAGCGTTGATAGCTTCCAATACTGGCATAGTTTCTGGTTTGAAAGTAGCTTTACCGCTGTTGAACAAGATAGTTTTAGCGTAAGCGTTCAATTTGTTAACTTGCTCTTCAGTGATTTCTGGACAACCGTTGTTAGCAACAGTACCTTTCACGTCTGGACATCTGTCATCTTTATCGAAAACTCCGTCACCATCTCTATCTGGCCAAGGGCATCCACCATTTTCTTTTGGACCTTTAGTATCTGGACATTTGTCAACATTGTCAGCAACACCGTCACCGTCTCTGTCTGGACATCCGTTCATAGCTTTAGTACCCGCTTCGTTTGGACAAGCATCATCTTTATCAGCGATTCCGTCTCCGTCAGTATCAGGACATCCTTGGAAAGCAGCTAAACCAGCAACATCTGGACAAGCGTCATCTTTGTCTGGAATTCCGTCTCCGTCAGTATCAGGACATCCTTGGAATTGTTTTAGACCAGCGATATCTGGACAAGCGTCATCTTTATCGTAGATTCCGTCACCATCTGTATCTTTTCCTCCAAATTTGAAAGTAAGACCAGCAAAGTGCTGCATGTGAGAAGGAACATCTCCGTTAGGACGTCTCAAGTTTTCATCGAATGAATGTTTGTAAGTAGATTGAAGTGTAAGACCTACAGTTTCTGTAAACCAGAAAGTCAAACCTAAACCACCATTCACTGTTCCGTAGCTAGCGTCTCCGAAGAAAGTATAACCTCCACCAACGTGAGCATAAGGATCGATAACTTTAGAACCGATTAGGTTCATAAGGCTATATTTGATGATACCATCTACAGCGTAGTACGTCAAATCCCCTGGATTAGTTGATTCAAAAGTGCTTAAAGTACCAGGAACTTTATTCACAAACTTATCAATCTTGTTAATAGACCCTGTAACTCCAAAAGAGAAATCAGAACCTATGTGTCTAGATACATTCAAATAAGAAACTGAAGGCAAGATGTTCCAGTTGTCTTTTGCATTAAAAAAATTCGAAAACTGATCTTCAAATTTCTTAGCTGCACTAAATCTTGTATCTACAGCATTAGCTCCAAAGGAAATAGCCCATGGATTGTCGCTATCCTGTGCAGTGGCATTTAAGCCTACAGCTAACAACATAGCAGCAAAAATTTTGTTTAGATGTTTCATACTTAATTTTATTAGATTACAATACGTTAATTAAGACAAAAGTAATATGTTAAAAGGTAATTACAAAGATTTATGTTAAAAAATTAACTCAAATTTAGTTAAATGTTAATTCAGATTACGTTTAACCTTTTTCCTACAGTCGTAAATGCCTGAATAGCAGCATCTAAGTGTTCTTTCGAATGTGCTGCCGAAAGCTGTACTCTTATCCTTGCTTTGTCTTTTGGAACAACTGGAAAGAAAAATCCTATTACATAAATGCCCTCTTTTAACAATTCGTTAGCCATATTTTGTGATAATTTGGCGTCATAAAGCATCACGGGAACGATAGCAGAGTCTCCATCGATGATATCAAATCCTGCTTCTTTCATTCCTTTTTTGAAGTAATTGGTGTTCCATTCTAGCTTATCTCTCAAGACGGTATCTCTTTCTAAAAGCTCAAAAACCTTGATGGAAGCTCCAACAATCGACGGCGCTAACGAGTTTGAAAACAAGTACGGTCTTGAACGCTGGCGCAACAGCTCGATAATTTCTTTTTTTGCTGTCGTATAGCCTCCCATTGCACCTCCCAGGGCTTTTCCTAGGGTTCCAGTAATGATATCGACTCTACCCATAACGCCTTTGGCTTCTAAGGTCCCTTTTCCAGTGGCTCCGATAAATCCTGCGGCGTGGCATTCGTCTACCATTACCAGGGCATCGTATTTGTCTGCGAGGTCGCAAATCTTGTCTAGCGGCGCTACCAATCCGTCCATAGAAAAGACTCCGTCGGTCACGATAATCTTGAAACGGTGTCCGGCTTCGTTTGCCTTGATGAGCTGCTGCTCCAGGTCTTCCATGTTGCTGTTTTCATAACGGTAGCGGGCGGCCTTGCACAGGCGGACCCCATCGATAATAGAGGCATGGTTTAAGGAATCGGAGATAATGGCATCGTTTTCGCCAAACAGCGGCTCAAAGACACCGCCGTTGGCATCAAAGGCAGCGGCGTATAAAATCGTGTCTTCCGTTCCGTAGAAATCGGCTATTTTTTTCTCTAGGGTCTTGTGGATGTCTTGGGTACCGCAGATAAAACGAACGGACGACATTCCGAAACCGTGCGTATCTAAAGCATCTTTGGCAGCCTGAACGACTTCTGGGTGCGAGGATAGCCCGAGGTAATTATTAGCACAAAAGTTTAGGACGGTTTCTCCTGTTGAGATCGTGATTTCTGCTCCTTGCGGCGAGGTAATTATTCTTTCTTTCTTGAAAATACCATTGTCTTCTATGGTTTGCAATTCCGACTGAAGGTGTTCTTTTATTTTTCCGTACATTTTGGATTTATGATTTTGGATTTATGATTTATGATTTTAGGCTTATCTTACCTTTTGACTTTCTGACTTTATAACTTTCGACTTTATGTCTTTCTGACTTTATGTCTTTCTGACTTTACAAATTTACTACATTTACTTCTTCCCCGATATATACGAGCGCTTTTTTGACTACCTGGAAGCCCATTTTCTCGATGGCCTGCTGATAGGCTTCGAGCTGCTGCTGGTATTTTTGGTTGTGCATTCCGGTTTTGTAATCGAGCAGATAGACCTGCCTGTCTTTTGCCATGACCATGCGGTCGGGCTTGATCGGCGTGCCTTCTTTTTGGATGATGGTCTGCTCGTTCATCACTTTGTGGCCTTCGGAAAAATAGTCGGAAAGCTCGGGATGGTTGAGGATATGCAGGATGGTCTGCGCGACTTCTTCTTTTTGCGCTGCGACGATCAGTCCGTTTTCGACGGCCTTGGCTAGGGCGAGCTCTACATCGGAACTGGTTTCTATATAGGATAGTATTTCATGGACTACGTTTCCGTATTCGATGGCTTTCTGTTGGTGCGTTCCCCACATGAGGGATTCGCGCTGGGCAATCTTGATGGCTTTTGGGTCTAGCACGTGCTGTACGAAAGGTACTTTCTGTGCTTCTTCGGTCATCGTATTTTCTGGCGACAGCTTTTCGGGGCTTCCAATTTCATATTCGAGCTTGTCGACTTCAAAATCAGCGTAGTTCTCTAGGTAGTTGATAAAAAACGTGGCCATGTTGTTCTTTGGCAGCTCTCCTTTTGCCGAAAGGTTCATGCTCGAGATGATATAGAGCTGTTCTTCGGCACGGGTCAGGGCTACGTAGAGTACGTTGACGTTGTCGAGCAGATCCTCTTGTTTTTTCTGCTGGTAGACAAAGGAGGCTTCTTCTCCAAAGCCTTCGACGGAGCTGTTGTTGTCGATAAGGACACGCGGCAGTTCTGAAATATTTTCTTCGCTGTCGAGCCAGAGCTTGTCTTTGGGTTTTCGGGAATAGTCTTCTTCGGCAAAGGGCATGATGACGACGGGAAATTCCAGTCCTTTGGATTTGTGAATGGTCATGATGCGCACGGCATTTTTTCCGTCGGGAGAGGGAATGCTGAACTTGTGTCCGTTTTTCTCCCAATAGGAAAGAAAATCGGTAATTCCTGCTTGGTTCTTGATGTCTCTTTCGAGCACCAGGTCTAGGAAATATTGGATGTAGGCATTGTTCTGCTTGAGGTTGATGAATTTGGAAACGATGCTTTCTACGGCTTCATAGAGCGATTTTCTCCTGAGGTTCTGGAACGACAGGGAAATGTCGAATGTGGTGAGCCAGCTTTCGAATTCTTTTTCTTCTCTTTTTTCCATCCCTTGAAAAATAAAGTCATGGACGGGAAGCTCTTGCTGCACGTATTCGCCTATGTAGTGCAACAGGTAGGCTTTTGCTTCGAGGTTGCTGCTGTTTTTGAGGTAGCGGAGCACGTTGAGTATAAAGATGACTTCGGTGGCATTCTCGATCATCAGGGTTTCTGACGAGAGGATGGGCACGCCTTGCTGCGTCAAGTAATTGGCAACGGCGATTCCTTGGTCGCGCTTGCGCGTCAGGATGGCAATGTCTTTGTATTCGAAGCCTCGGGCTACCGACTTGCGGATGGCGTCTAAGGTGGCCAGCACAAATTGGCGGGTCTTGTCTGGGGCTTCTTCTTCCTCGCCTTCGGCTTTTTCTATCTTGGGAATGAAGGAGATATTGACGTAGCCGCCTGTTTTTGAATTGGGCTTTTGGTGGCTGTGGTTTTCATAGAGGTCTTTGTAATCGGGGTCGGTGAACTGGCCCGAGAGCATCTTGAAAAACTGGTTGTTGAACTGGATGATCTGGGAGTAGCTCCTGAAATTCTTGTCGAGATGCTCGATTCTTTTGTCGGGATTGTTGAACGGGTTGTGTTCTTTGCCGAGCTCTATAAATTGTTCTGCCTTTCCGCCACGCCAGCGGTAGATGGATTGTTTTGGGTCGCCTACGATCATGAGCGAGCCTCTTTCGCCTTCAAGGTCTTCGCTGGAAAGGGCGTTGTCGATGAGGGGAATGAGGTTCTGCCACTGCATTTCGGAGGTATCCTGAAACTCGTCTATAAAAAAGTGCTTGTATTTTTCGCCCAGCCTTTCGTAGATGAAGGGCGCGGGCTGGTTCTGGATTTCTTTGTGGATGATGGCGTTGAACTCTGAAATGGAAAGGATATTTTGTTCTTTCTGGATTTTTGTGAGTTCTTGACTTACGGTATTGAGCAGCGACAGGGGCGTGATGTTTTTTAGGAAGGCGCTGTAAAAGGCTATCTTTTCTTGATTTTTATATACGCAGCTGAGTATCGAGAGCAGCTCTGGAATAAGGGCTTCGATGGCGTCTTTGTCTTTGGCGGTCTTGTTGATCTTGATGTCGTCTGCTTCGTGGTAGGTCTTGTTTTTGGGATTGAATTTCCGTTCCTTGATGCTTAGCAGGTGTTTTGGAAAATAGCCTCCGGAAAAGGATTTTTCGTCTATGCCCGCCGCGGCTATCTTAGACAGGGCTTCTTCGGCCCAGCCTACGCATTGGGTTTCGAGTTCTTTTACGGCTTCTTGGATTTTCTTTTTTATGGCCACGAATTCGGTTATCGTCTTGTCTTGGAAGTGGACAATCTCATTTCGGTTGTTTTCGTTGAGAAGGAGCCTTCCGGTGTCGAGGATTTCGCGGGTGATGTCCCAGCTTTTGTCATCGTCGGTCTTTTCCATCGTAAAGTCTACGAGGAGCTTGGTCAGGGTTTCTTCTTCTCCGGCTTGGGCAATAATGGCATCTACGGCTTCTGCCAGCAGATTGTCGGTCTCCAGGGAGACGTCGAAGGTGATGGGCAGGCCGAGGTCATGGGCAAAGGCGCGGATGACTTTGTGGGTAAACTTGTCTATGGTCGAAATGTCAAAGGAGGCATAGTTGTGGATGATGTTCTTGATGATCTGCCGGGCCTTTGTTTTTATTGCTATGGGATTGAGGGCGGTTTCTTGCTGTATGGCCAGCATGAGCTCCATGGCTTTGGGACTGGGGTCGTCTTTGGCGAATTCGGAGAGGCTGGTGATGATACGGCTTTTCATCTCGCCTACGGCCTTGTTGGTAAAGGTGATAGCAAGGATGTTCCTGTAGGCGTCGTTTTTGGAAGACATGAGGAGTATCTTCAGGTATTCTTTTACGAGGGTAAAGGTTTTTCCTGAGCCGGCAGAGGCGTCGTATAATGTGAATGCGGTCTTGTGCATTAGGCGATAAACAAATTTGTTTGCAATAGTTAGGGAGCGTTGTTATGGGTCTTATTATTTTGGTATTGGCTCGTATTGTTTACTTGGCTTATTTTCTGACAGTTGCCGTATTGGCTTTTCACATTTCTTTTGTTTTTTTGGGGTATTATCATTTTCTTTAATGTAATTATAACAAAATAGTATTTCTTATTCCAAAGTTAAATGTTTAATTTTGAATAAAATATTTATTAATCTGAATAAAAATATATACTATGGCTTTTGAATTACCAAAATTACCGTACGCTTATGATGCACTGGAACCTCACATTGATGCTAGAACAATGGAAATTCATCATTCAAAGCACCATAATGCTTACACAACCAACTTGAACGCGGCTATTCAGGGCACTGATCTAGATGGCTTGACTATCGAAAATATTCTTATCAATCTTGACAAAAAGAATGCTGCTGTCCGCAATAACGGGGGCGGGTTCTACAACCACAACTTGTTTTGGAAGGTGATGTCTCCTACTGGCGGCGGACTTCCTAAAGGGGATCTTTTGGATGCTATCGAGAGGGACTTTGGAACTTTTGAGGAGTTCAAGGCTAAGTTTTCTAAGGCGGGCGCTACGCAGTTTGGTTCTGGATGGGCTTGGCTTTGTGTTCACAAGGGCGGCAAGCTAGAGGTTTGCGGCACGCCTAACCAGGATAATCCTTTGATGCCGGATGTGGGCTGCGGCGGTACTCCGATCTTAGGCATGGATGTTTGGGAGCATGCGTATTATTTGAATTACCAAAATAGAAGACCTGATTATATCGAGGCTTTTTTCAATGTGATCAATTGGGAAGAGGTTTCGAGAAGATATGCTTTGGAGAAATAGTATTTTCCCCCTTAAGCGAAAAAGCGTCCTGATTGTTTGGGACGCTTTTTTTTGTGCTTTTCACAGCATCGTAAAATAAAAAAGGTGGAATTGCTTCCACCCTTTTTGCCCCAAATCTACCATAAACTTAACCTACTAATGCTATGGTTCTCCAAATGTAGTGGTGTGCTTGTTGCCGTGCAACTATTTCTGTTGAACGAATAAAATAATCGATAAAGTGCGGAAATGGGCCTTGACGGGAGTGCCAAACGGCTTGAAAATGGATTCGGAGGGAACACGGCAGGCGTTGCTGCCTAAGGGCTAAAAATAAAAAAGGCGGAATTTCTTCCACCCTTTTTGCCCCAAATCTACCATAAACTTAACCTACTAATGCTATGGTACCCCAAATATACTATATTTTGCGCTAACCGACAAAATTAAATAGACGAACTATTTCATAAAGTCGACCAACTGCAACATCTTGTGTTTTTTTAATAGGCTCTTGAGTCTTTTCCTTCGTAGAAGTTCATAAAAGCCCTGTTGACTACTCTGTTTCCTCCCGGCGTCGGATACTCTCCTGTAAAATACCAGTCGCCTAGGTTTTTTGGACAGGCGGCGTGGAGGTTTTCTACGGTCTGGAAGATGATCTTGACTTCGGCCTTGATACCTTCTGAACTCAGCATCACGGCAATCTTGTCTGAGATTTCTTGTGGCTGGAACGGAGCATAGATTTCATTGACGTAGTTGACTACTTCGCTGTCTTTGAAGTTTTCTTGCGCCTTGCATTTGGCATAGACCTGGTCTACGATGTGGTAGAGGTTTCTTTCTTTTAATAGTTCTAAAGCGGCTTGGAAGGCTACGAGCCCTTCGAGCTTGGCCATGTCGATTCCGTAGCAGTCTGGGTAGCGGATCTGCGGTGCGGAAGAGACGATGACGATCTTTTTAGGATTGAGCCTGTCCATCATCTTGATGATGCTTTTCTTGAGCGTGGTTCCTCTTACGATACTGTCGTCGATGATGACGAGGTTGTCGGTCGGCTTAATTACGCCATAGGTCACGTCGTAGACATGGGCTACCAAATCGTCGCGGCTGCTGTCTTCGGTAATGAAGGTACGGAGCTTGGCATCTTTGATGGCTACTTTTTCGGTACGGATCTTTACTTCGAGCAATTGCTGCAGCGTTTCTTTGGTAAGCGTGTTCCTGTTTTCGAGTATGTAGTTGTTTTTTCTCTGGTTGAGGAAATCCTGAGCGGCTTCGACCATTCCGTAAAAGGAGGTTTCTGCCGTGTTCGGGATGTAAGAGAAAACGGTGTTGTCTGTGTCTTGGTCTATGGCGTCCAAAACGGCCGGAAGGATCAATTTTCCTAAATCTTTTCTTTCTTGGTAGATTTCGGCATCGCTACCGCGAGAGAAATAAATTCTTTCGAACGAGCAGGCTTTTTTTACGGTTGGCGTTATGATTTCTTCTTTGGAAACTTTTCCGTTTTTCTTGATGATCAAGGCATGGCCCGGATCGAGTTCTTGTACTTTTTCGAACGGCACGTTGAATACGGTCTGGATAACGGGTCTTTCTGAAGCTACTACGGTAATCTCATCGTCTTCGTAAAAATAGGCCGGACGGATTCCTGCCGGATCTCTAAAGACAAAAGCATCTCCGTGTCCGAACAATCCTGCCATGGCATACCCGCCGTCCCAGCCTTTTGAGGCCCTGCGGAGTATTTTTGCGACATCAAGGCGTTCTGCAATGACTGGAGAAGCGTCTCTTTTAGAAAAGCCTTCGTTTTTGCAGTCTTGGTAGAGTCCGGTAACTTCATCGTCTAGAAAATGGCCGATCTTTTCCATTACGGTCACGGTGTCTGCCATTTCTTTAGGGTGCTGCCCGAGTTCTACAAGACTGTCGAAAAGTTCTTTTACGTTGGTCATGTTGAAGTTTCCGGCAACGATAAGGTTCCTGTGCATCCAGTTGTTCTGGCGCAGGAAAGGGTGCACGCTTTCGATGCTGTTTTTTCCGAACGTTCCGTAGCGCACGTGGCCCAGGAAGAGTTCGCCTATATAGGGTATGTTTTTTTTCTGAAGTTCAACGCTGTCGGCATATTCTGGGTGCTGCGACAGCTCTTCGTTGATGCGGGCATTGATCTGGGCAAAAACGTCTTGGATGGGCTGCGGGTCGTTGGAACGCACGCGGCTGATGTATCGTTCGCCCGGCTCTACATCGAGCTTGATGCTGGCAAATCCGGCTCCATCTTGCCCTCTATTGTGTTGTTTCTCCATGAGGAGGTACATCTTCTGTACTCCGTAAAATGCGGAACCGTATTTTTCTTTGTAGAATTCTAACGGCTTCTTAAGTCTTAAAAGGGCAATACCACACTCGTGTTTTAAAGCGTCGCTCATTGTTGTTGTGTTGTTGTAGTTGTTGTGTTATTAAAGCAATTTTTGTACCGAAGTACTTTTTGTTGAACGATCAGGGGTCGGGCTTCTTTTTTAAGAGCCTTTTCTCTGACAGCTTGTCTGTTCTATGGCGTATACAAGGTGTGTTTATGGATTAAAAAAAGCCCCATCATGAGGCTTCGGTCTTATCCGTTATTTTCTACTACGATATCAAACTGGGTCAGGGCTTTGAATTGCTGCAGCCTTTCGTGCACTGCGGCTTTTTCGAGTCCGACCATTCTTTCTGTCCCGAATTTTTCTACGCAGAACGAAGCGAGGTTGGAACCGTAGATGATTGCATTTTTCATGTTCTTGAAGGATACGTTTTCGCTCTGCGCGATGAATCCTGCAAAACCGCCTGCAAAGGTGTCTCCTGCTCCGGTCGGGTCAAAGACTTCTTCGAGCGGCAGGGCCGGCGCAAAGAAAATTTCTTTTCCGTGGAACAACAGGGCTCCGTGCTCTCCTTTTTTGATGACCACGTATTCCGGTCCCATGGTATGGATTTTTGCGGCTGCTTTTACTAGAGAGTATTCTCCTGTCAACTGGCGTGCCTCTTCGTCGTTTATGGTAATGACATCAACGCGCTTGATGACGTCTAGCAGTTCTGGAAGCGCACAGTCCATCCAAAAGTTCATGGTGTCGAGCACTACTAATTTCGGCTCTTTTTCCATCTGGTCTAAAACGCTGGCCTGTACTAACGGGTGCAGGTTGCCCAGCATCACGACATCGGCGTCTTTGAACTCTTGCGGTACTTTTGGCTGGAAATCGGCCAATGTATTGAGCTGCGTATCTAGGGTGTCTCTGGAGTTCAGGTCGTTGTGGTAGCGTCCGCTCCAAAAGAAGGTCTTGCCGCCTTTTACGATTTCTAATCCTGAGATATCGATGTTTCTGTCTTTTAATAGATCTAAATATTCTTGAGGGAAGTCGTCGCCCACAACAGAAACTATGGCAGATTTAAGGTTGAAGAATGAGGCAGACAATCCGATGTATGTCGCGGCACCGCCTAAAATCTTATCTGTCTTTCCGAAAGGGGTTTCTATAGCGTCGAAAGCTACCGTTCCAACAATCAATAATTTATTCATCTTTAGATTTTCGAATTAAGGCGCAAAGATACTTTATAACTTGCAAACTTGCAACGCCCGTGCTTCACAAAGTTTCATTAAGATAGCGGCCTGTATTTTAGCCACTTACCAATACTCTATTCTTCAGCAAGCGCCTGAATTGTCTGGAAGCTGAAATACCGTATCGCCACAATTTGGTTTTCGCTGTCCTTGACATGGACTCTACATGGACTATCTATGGAGTATCCGTGGAGTATCTATGGAGTAACCATATAGGAAGCCGTAAAAAACCATTCTATGCTGTTAGAATATTTTCTATTATCTAACATGCCATAAAATCGCTTAATTTATAGCTATTTTGACTTAAATCTTCTTTTTATATGAAAATAATATAATAATTATTTGTATTATATTCTTATATTTTATACGTTTGTCTTCTAACATTAAATTATTTTATCATGGCAAAACAAGATGGGATCTTAAAGATCGAGGGTACGTTAGAGAGCCTAACGTTTTACAAAAGCACGGACGGATACCGCGTGCGCAAGAAAGGCGGCGTAAGCCGCAACAGGATCTTGCATGATCCTGCTTTTATCCGAACACGCGAGAATGTTTCGGAATTTGGAGAGTGTGCTACGGCAGGAAAATTATTCCGCCAGGCTGCGAGGAGCTTGATTTCTAGAGCGAAAGACGGCAAGCTTACGAGCCGCCTGACCAGCGTGCTCTCTAAGGTGAAAAACAACGACTTAGTGTCGCCGCGCGGACAGCGCAGCGTAGCGAAGGGATTGGAAACCGCGCAGGGGAAATCGCTATTGAAGGGGTTTGACTTTAACGGCAAGGCCACTATGGACAGCGTGCTGCGTTCGGACAAAGCGCTGGATACGGCCACCGGCGCCATCAGCTTTAGCGGCTTTAAAGCGTCTGAGCATTTGAGCAGCCCAAGCGGCGCTACGCATTATTCGATGCAGGCGGCCGTGCTGCAGATCGACCTGACCGGCAAGACATATGGCCTTTCTGCCAGCGAGATCCAGAACGCGGCACTGGCACCAGAAGCGGCTCATTTTTCGCTGGAACCGCCGGGCCTGCCTGCGGGCAATGGCGTACTGATCTACCTGCTGCTGATTGAGTTTTTTCAAGAGGTCAACGGGGTGCAGTATCCGTTAAAAAACGGGTCGCATAATGTGCTGCACGTACTGGAAACGGCCTAGCCTTTAGGGCATTGTTTTTAAAAGCCCCTGCTAGCAGGGGCTTTTTCTGACATCCCTTTTCGTTTTACTTTTACTTATTTATTCTTTTTTATATTTTTTCTTATCATTTGTTATATAATTCTATCATAAATTTATTTCTTTGCCGTTATATTAAAGACGATTTAACAAGCCATAACTTAATAAAAGACAAGCACATGACCCTCCTCCAACCCTCCAAGGCGCACCTTTTGGCCGCCGCATGCGCATTGCTTAATGCTAAAGCATCCTTACTAGCCTCTCCCTTTTTATCGGGCTTAAAAAAAACAACCTTGCTGCCGGCCCTATTGTTTGCTACCTTGAGCCTACAGGCACAGGAAGAAGATCCCGGCTTTGCAGCTGCCCCCCAGGCGCCTACCGCTTCTTCTTTTTCGACCTATGTCGATATACCCGTGGATGCTTATACCGGGATTCCCAATATCCAATATCCCCTGTTTTCGCTACCGACCCGATCGGGAAATACGAGCTTTGACCTGGCCCTACAGTACCATCCTAACAACATTTCGCACTTTAATGCGGCTTCTGATGTGGGATTGGGATGGAGCCTTTTTGGTGCCGGCGTCATTTCTGTAGCAGTAGTAGGAGATCCTGACAGAAGGTATAACACCAGGCCTAGCATTCCGGCCAATGCTACCTTTGATGACGAATATTATTATAATCTTCCGGGACAGTCCGGCAAATTCAAGATCAACAGGGATGCTGCTACCGGCGCCTATTCTATCCTGAACCTAAAGCCTAACAAGCTGAAATTTGAATTCGTGAATTCGGCTTATCCGGGATTGGAGATCGATTCTTTTACGATTACTGATGAAAAGGGCATGAAATATGTTTTTGGCAACTATGGGATAAACACCGTCACAAACGTACAGCTCTTGAACCCTGTTCCTATGGCCTACAGGAGTGCCTTTTTCCTTACCAAGGTTTATGATACGACCGGAACGGAAATCGCCAATCTCCAGTATGAGGAAGTCTATTTTACTACTCCTTCGGGATCTACGATAAAGTCTGAATCTGTCAGCAAGCTCAAAAGCATAACGTCTCCAGGCATCGGAAAGCTTGAATTCAGCTTTGGCACCAATACATCGCTCGAGCATACGCGAAACGATATCTCGCAACTGAATTCTATCGTATTGAAGAACACCTATGGCGAGGCCATCAAATACTGCAACTTTAGCTATACGATGCAAAACCACCAGCCCAAGATCAACAGGCCGGATCTGGTGCGTTTTCTCAGCAAGTTTGAGATTGCCGACAAAAATAATGTGCCTGTAGAAAAATTTGAGTTTGCCTATAACCTGCAGACTGCTGCTATCCATGAGACCGACCTCTATGGCTTTTCGAAAATAATCGATACGTGCAACCTTGATGCTATTTTTGGCCGCAATCCGCAGTCGGCCGCTCATGGCGTGCTTGAAAGCGTTACCCTGCCGACAGGAGGGCAGGTCAAATTTGATTTTGAGCCTCATAAGGTGAACTATGTGGACTATGTGGCCAGCAACCTTAGCTTTGAGAACCTGAACACAGACGATAATTTTAACGAAAGCCTTTTTACGGACCAGAACACGAATACTTATACATTCCAGCCGAGCGACCAGAGCTGGATATATGAGAGCAATATCAATCCTGAAAACAGGACCTATGAGCTTATCGGCGAATACGACTACGACAGCCATGTGGGGAACGCCAGCTTTCCGTTTACGCTGACCGAGCCTACAGAACTGTATGTGCTTTTTCATGGGACGCCTTATCCTTCGGAATTCTTGAATGATCCGCTTTTTATCGACTATTCGATCAAGAAGGGCAGTGCCGTCATCGAAAGTACCGTCATTAATGACCAATGCCTTAAAATCCGGAAGTTTAGGCTGGAAGCGGGAACACATTCCTTAAACCTTATCAGCAACTACGGCGGCTACGGCACCTATACTTTTATCAAAGGGAAACCGGCACAGCCGTTGCGCAAATGGGCTTATGAGGGCGGACTGCGTATCAAGAAGATCAGCCATTTTGCCGATAGCGGCGCTGCGGTTGCGAGCACCTCTACGGCTTATGCGTATGAAGATTTTAACGACCCATACAGCTCCAGCGGGCAGCTGATTCTTGAAAAAGTCATGGATGAAGAAAACCAGCAGGGCAAGGTGTTCTATAAAAACGTAAAGATTACGCGAGGAACCGACAACGGCTATACCAAATTGTATTATTATACGCCTTATGACAAGAATCCGTCTTCAACGGGCAGCAGCTATGACCTGTGGAAGTATTTTACGGTATTGGACGATGGGCTCCTGAATTATTCTGAAGTGTATGACAGCCAAGGAAGGCTCCTAAAAAAGGACAAGTATTATTATGAAATCGCACAGGCCAACACCCTGCAGTATTTTTATTATTCTTCGCGACAAGGGGCTACGAATTTTTATGTCAACAGCGATTATATCCGAAAATCTTATACCAAGTCTGACTTATATAGCTACACTCCTTCTGCCACGATTACGGAAAAATCGGTAACAATATTGGACCCGACGCTACTGAAACCGGAAACCGTGACAAAGTTTACTTCTGATGGCAGCAAGGAACGCACCGACTATTATTATGCGCACGAACTGCCAGGCGAACCCAATACCGCAGCATTACTGGCCAAGAATATGGTCGACGGAGTATTAAAAACAGAACGTTTCCGTAATACAGACAAACTTTCTGAGCAAAAAATCATCTATAAGAATTGGGGCGGCAGCCTATTGGCTCCCGAACTTGTCCAAGTCTCCAAAGCTAAGGAGGTATTGGAAACCAAAATCCGATTTAATGCTAGAGATGTCTTGACCGGAAATCCTCTGGAAATACAACAAGAAAACGGCATGAAAATCTCATATATCTGGGGCTATAACAAGACACAGCTAGTCGCCAAGATCGAGAACATAGCCTATAGTGCTATTCCTGCCGGCCTGATTACCGCCATACAGACTGCTTCTGATGCCGTGCCGTATGTGGAGGCTAACCTACTGACCGCCCTAGAAAACCTAAGGAATGCGCCCGAACTGTCGGCAGCACAGGTATCTGCCTACAGCCATAAATTGCTTCTTGGATCTAGCATCATTACCGACTCAAAGAATGATCGTATCCGCTACGACTATGACGATTTCGGCCGACTAAAGAGTATCTATGATCGCAATGGAAAACTGCTTTCTGAGAACGAATACCATTATAAGGCATCTCCGACGGACCAGAACCATATCAAGACGACGACCTATAAAATTGAAACGTCATCAAGCCTGCCTATGCCTACTGCACTACAAGCAACGCAGAACATCACCTATTTCGACGGGCTGGGAAGACCCATACAGCAACGCGCGCATAAGCAGTCGGGTACCGGCAAGGACCTGGTGACGCCTATCGTCTACGATGCCCTGGGAAGGCAGGCCAAAGAATACCTGCCCTATCCGACCACTTCCGCCTCGCTGGCCTATGATGGCAATGCAGAGAATGCAGCCCTGTCCTACTATGCCAGCTTGCCTTCGCCAGCCGTGGCAGGATTTGAGACGACCGCGAATCCGTTCAGCCAGAAGCTCTTCGAGGCCTCCCCGCTCAACCGCGTGCTGAAGCAGGCAGCGCCCGGCGATGCCTGGGCGATGGGATCGGGACATGAGGTAAAGACGGACTACCTGGCCAACGGCACCGACGAAGTCAAGCAGTATAAAGCCTCTGCCGGAGCGCTTGCCAACGGCTATTATCCGGCCACGCTCTCGCAGCAGGGCAATTATGCGATCGGAGAGCTCTACAAGACCGTCACCAAGGACGAGAACTGGACGCCGGCTTCCGGCAACAGCCATACAGCGCAGGAGTTCAAGGACAAGGAAGGAAGGGTCGTCTTGAAGCGCGCCTTCGGCTCTTCCATCGTCGGCGGCAGTCCGAGCGAGAGCTGGCACGATACCTATTATGTGTACGACCAATTCGGCAATCTCACATTTGTGCTGCCTCCATTATCTGACGGCAGCGGCAGCACGCAGGATCTTGACGGTCTGTGCTACCAGTACCGCTACGATAAGCGCAACCGATTGGTAGAAAAGAAACTGCCTGGAAAAGACTGGGAGCTTATAGTATATGACAATCTTGGGAGGGTGATTGCCACAGGGCCTGCACTGTCGCCTTTCAGCAACCTGACGGGTACAGGATGGCTCTTTACCAAATACGACGCCTTGGGCCGCATTGCCTATACCGGATGGATGCCGGCCACCGTGACCAGTGCCGAACGTGCCACCCTGCAGGCGGCTCGCGATGCACAGGTCAGCAACCTGAGCGAGGCCAAATCGGCCTCCAGCACGAGGGTAAACGGGGTGGCCTTCCGCTATACCAACACGGCATGGCCTACGGGAACGGGATGGCATGTGCTCACCGTGAGCTATTATGACGATTACGACTATATTGCAGCTCCTACTTCTTTTTCTGATGTAGAAGGGCAGGCCGTCTACTATAACCTGTCCGTAAAGCCGACAGGACTGCCGACCGGGGCCTGGACCAGGATACTGGAAACATCTGCGCTGGTAAAAGGAGAGACTTCCTATATGCTCTATGACCACAAGGCACGGCCGATCCGCACATGGGCTGACAACTATCTCGGCGGCTATACACAGGCCGACAGAAAGCTCGACTTTTCCGGAAAGACGCTCTATACCGTGGCTACACACAGAAGAGCGGTAACAGGCACCGTGATGACCGTACGCGAGGATTTTACGTATAGCGACCAAGACCGACTGCTCACCCATACGCATAAGGTCAACAGCAACCCTACCGAGCTGCTGGCCAAGAACGAGTATGACGAGCGGGGGCAGCTGGTTTCCAAAAAAGTCGGCGGTGCCGACCTGACTGGGAATGCTGCCTTCCAGAAAGTCGACTATGCCTATACCATCCGCGGGTGGCTGAAGGCCATCAACGATACCGGTTCGCTTACCCAGACAGGAGCTCCATTGGACCTGTTCTCCTTTAAGATCAATTACGGACAGGTCGAAAACACCACCGGCTATGAGGTAAAGCCCCTGTATAACGGCAATATCGCGGAGACTTTCTGGAAGACGGCCAGCGACAGCCACCTGAGAAGCTACGATTATGCCTACGACGCCCTGAACCGCCTGAACAGGGCCTTCTACCAGAAAAACGGGCAGGCCACCCATTCGTATAACGAGGACATCCTGTATGACAAGAACGGGAACATCCGATCGCTGAACCGAAACGGGGGCACCGACTCGCATATCGCCGCGCAGGGCATCGACGTGCTGTCCTATACCTACGATGCGCAGAAGCCGAACCTGCTGCGCAAGGTACTCGATACCTCCCTAAGCCCGCAGGGCTTTGACGACGACAGCGACGGGATTACCGATCCGGACGACGACTATGCCTATGACGGCTTCGGGAACCTGACCTCCGACCAGAACAAGGGCATCACATCCATCACCTACAATCACCTGAACCTGCCGACAAAAATCGTATTCGGCTCGGAATCGTGGAAAATTGAGTATCTTTATGCCGCGGACGGCAGGAAGGTGCGCAAGGACGCCCCCTATGCTTCTGGAAGCGTGGCCGGAGGCGTCGGCATCATGTCGATGGACTATCTGGGCGGGTTCCACTACCAGGGTACCGCGCTGAAGTTCTTTCCGACCGCAGAGGGCTATGTCCAGGCCACGGCACTCAAGGTGGGCTTTGCCTACAGCTACGTGTACAACTATACGGACCATCTGGGGAACATCCGCCTGAGCTATGCGCAGGATCCGGAAAACCCGAACGCTCTTAAAATTATTGAGGAAAGCCACTACTATCCGTTCGGGCTCAAGCATGCGAATTACAACTCGGACCAGCTTGCCTTTAAGGAGAAGGACCCTGGGCCTGGGCTTATGCTGATGGCTGCCGCTGCCGCTGTCGATCCCGTGCCGCAGTTTGCGTATAATTATAAGTATAATGGGAAGGAACTACAGAATGAACTTAATTTAAATGTTTATGATTTCGGCAATCGAAATTATGATTCCTCGATTGGTAGATTCTTAAATATGGATAGATTTACTGAAAAATATTATAACCTAAGCCCATATCAATATGGGGCTAATAATCCTATTATTTTTAATGATATTAAAGGTGATAGTATTATGATATATTCTAAACAAGACAAGTCCTATGTTAAATATGATAATGGGAACCTATATTCTAGAAATACGAAAACAGGAAAATGGGAACCTTATAATGGTAAAAACCTTAAAGTCGATAAAAATGGCAACAAAACTATTGGCGGTTTCTTAGGAAAAGCCATAGCTGCATTAGACCAAATCAGAAATGGAGGAAATTCCGGAAATGATTTAATCAGCACGCTCCAAAACACTTCAAAAAATATTATGATTAGTGAAGGACTAAATGCTTCCTTTGGGCTTTCTGGAAAAGTAAATTGGAATAATTCTAACGAAGATAGCGCAGGCAATAGTAGGCCATCATATATTGGATTAGCCCATGAACTTGGCCATGCGCTTGATGGCTTAGATGGCATAATGAACGACAATAGCATTGGAGTTATAAAAGGGCGAAATATTCCTGCGAACGAATTCTTCGCAATGCATTGGGAAAATAAAGTTAGAAGTGAAAATGGTCTTAATTTACGTGAGAATTATGGAATGGGTGACAATGGTCAACCAGTAGGTCAAAATATAAATCAGTTGGGACAAAGCCTATATTTTTATAATGAGCTAACTGTTCCATCAGTAAATTTACAAACTCAATATTCTTCTTCTGGCATAAATCTTGTTCCTGTTACAACAGGAACAACAACAATTCTAATACCTTATCAATATTAAATATGAAAAAGATTTTTATTTTTATTGCAAGTACAATTATAGGGATTCAAGCCCCACAATTAATTAGCTTAAAAGAATATTATTCTGGCAAAGGAGTAATATTTGACAAAAATTATAAATATCCATTTATAGAATCTGATTATAAACAACCTTTTACTCCGACTCTAAAGCAAATTAAACAGGCAGAAGATTTGCTCTTTTCAGACTATTATGATTATAGAACAAAAGTATTGGATAGTTTTAAATCAAACTATAAACTAAATACAAAACTGAAAGAACCTAAAAAGGTTAAAAATAAATTCTTTAAGTACTATAGGCAATATGCTGGATATACAAATAATTCAAACGATAGTATCATTTATATAGGATTATTCAATTTTTCTAATCAAAAAAAAGCCAATCAATATTTTGAGGGATGGGATAAAACTTTATCTTTAGGTAGTGGTGAATATTATCAAGACAATCAGGAATTCTATCTTATGAATCTTACTCAAAAGAAAATTGTTTTTAAATAATCGGTAATGTATCAGATTTAGTAATTATATCTTTACTTAAAAAAACAAGCATCCCAATAAATTAATTCTATTCACAAAAAAGACAGGTAATGTATCAGATTAGGTGTTTTTATAAAATAGCCACCTAACTACCTGATAAAGAATGTGAATTTAAAGTTTACAAGTAAAAAGAGACGACCAATTGGGTCGTCTCTTTTATTTTTTAGAGTCTTAAAAAGCTTAAAAATGATTTAATGCTAACTTAGTGTATCAAATTAGGTCATGGAAATAAAATGCAATTTTTGTAATGGCGACTGTATAAAAAATGGATTTCAATCTAATGGAAAACAGCGTTACAAATGCTGTATTTGTAAAAAGAGACAGCAGTCAAAGTATGAATATAAGGCTTATAGAAGAAATTTAAACAAGGAGATAGTTTCGTTTACTAAAGAAGGCTTAGGAATAAGAAGCACTGCGAGAATATTAAAAATTTCAACTACGACTTTATTGAAAAGAATTATCTCAATCGCCAGAAACATTTCTCATCCAATCATCAGCAAGGACAAAACTTATGAAGTAGATGAGATGTGTACCTATGTCAGGCATAAGCGTAATTTTGTCTGGCTGGTCTATGCTCTAGAAAAGGAGTCTAAAAGTGTAGTCGGTTTTAATATCGGCAGGCGGACAAACAAAACATTAAGCCGTGTGATAGATACTTTGAAACTTTCAGATGCAAGAAAAATATTTACCGACGGGCTAAAAAACTATCGCTATTTACTTAACACAGAGCTACATTCTGTAAAACGTTTTGGCACAAACAACATTGAAAGAAAGAATCTTACTTTGCGAACGCATCTGAAAAGACTGAGCAGAAGAACAATCTGTTTCTCAAAAAGCTTTGTTATTTTGAATGCTGTCTTAAAGATTTATTTTTGGAGCTAAATGGAAATTTAATACATTTAGCAGTATAAGTACAACGGGAAGGAGTTTCAGGATGCCTAAAAAATTAATAGAAAAATGAAGAAATTATTATTTATCATTGCGTTACTCAGTATTTCAATATGTAGTGTTTATTCTCAGAATAAAACGATTAAAGGAAGAGTGATTTCTGAGTTTTTTGAAACGATGCCAGGAGTGTCAATTATGATCAATGATTCGATTAATATTGGTAAAACAGATCTAAACGGTTATTTCCAAATAGATATTCCTATTTCTGTGAAAAAAATATTTTTCGGGTCTGTTGGATTGGATCCGACAAGTATAGAGCTTTTAAATAAATGTGATGAAGTTGAGGTTGTAATAATGTTAAGCGACACCTATGATTTTATGACTCTCAAGAAGATAGACCGACTTCGAATGAAAAGATTCAAGAAGCTACCAAAACTACATAAAGAAGCATTTGAGAAAGGCATATTTAAAACAGAAAAAGCTTGTTATTCGCAAGAGTTTATACCTATTGTAAGAAAAATTAAATATGAGGTAATGCCTAAGAAGTATTGACGCC
This sequence comes from Flavobacterium endophyticum, assembly GCF_003634455.1. GTDB lineage: Bacteria > Bacteroidota > Bacteroidia > Flavobacteriales > Flavobacteriaceae > Flavobacterium > Flavobacterium endophyticum. Next base: position 1,331,108 of record NZ_RBLC01000001.1, read on the forward strand.
GGTAATGTATTCAATTGTGTAAATTAGTAATTAATTTTTAAAGAAAAGAGGATTAGATTACAGCAAAGAACCATTATCGGATTATATTCTAAACGATATAAAAAGAACTCATCCTAAAGATTGGCAAGAATATTCAAAAAAGTATTAGCAAACTACACTTTATAACAATCATTAAAATGAAGAAATATTTTGTAATTTGTGTTGGCTTGACGGTTTTTTCTTCGTGCAATTCTTGGAAATCAACAATAAAATCAGATGGAGGATATGAAATTGCAATCACAAATGCGATTATTGATTTCAGTCATAAAAGTTCTTTAGCCAAAAATGACAGCACTTTTATTGTTGATATTAAAGAAATAAATGATGAAATAATTTGTATTGGCTTATTAAGCAGCGTCGGTAAATTTATCATAACAAAAGACGGGAAGAGGAGTCGATTACCCAATAGATATTTAGAATATGAAAAAAAGCTGTTTTATTGGAATGACAAGAATTTTGAGTCAAATGAACAGATTATTTACAAGCTCAATGATTATAATTTAATAGATTCTGTTGAAACTGTTGCTCATGCCGAATTTATTATTGATGATGCAAAAAAAGGGGCTAAATATTATTTCTGCAAAAGAAATCTGAAGAACTATAAAAAAGTAACTACAAATAAAGGAATGGGAGATTATAAAGTCCCAAAATTAAATTGTGATTAAACCAAGAGTTATAAAATAATTATATGAAAAAAGCACTTATTTTAATCGCCAGCACATTTATAGGATTACAATTGCCTCAAATAATTACCTTGAAAGAATATTATGATGGCAAAGGAGTAATATTTGACAAAAATTATAAATATCCATTTATAGAATCTGATTATAAAGAGCCTTTTACTCCTACTCTAAAACAAATTAAACAGGCAGAAGATTTGCTTTTTTCAAGCTATTATGAATATAGAACAAAAGTATTGGATAGCTTTAAATCAAACCATAAACTAGATACAAAGCTGAAAGAACCTAAAAAGGTCAAAAATAAATTCTTTAAGTACTATAGACAATATGCTGGATATACAAATAGTTCAAACGACAGTATTATTTATATAGGATTATTCAATTTTTCTAATCAAAAAAAAGCCAGTGACTATTTTGAGGGATGGGATAAAATTTTGTTTTTAGGAAGTGGTAGGTATTACGAAGACAATCAAGATTGCTATCTTATAAATATTACTCAAAAGAAAATTATTTTTAAATAATCGGTAATGTATCAGATTTAGTAATTATATCTTTACTTAAAAAAACAAGCATCCCAATAAAATTAATTCTATTCACAAAAAAGACAAGCAATATTGCTTGTCTTTTTATTTTAAATTATGTCTTAAATCAAAGATTATAATGAATAATTGGTAATGTAAAATTGAGTATCTTTATGCTGCAGACGGCAGGAAGGTGCGCAAGGATGCCCCCTATGCTTCTGGAAGCGTGGCTGGAGGCGTCGGCATCATGTCGATGGACTATGTGGGCGGGTTTCCATTATCAGGGGACAGCGCTGAAGTTCTTTCCGACCGCGGAAGGGTATGTGAGAGCATCGGAAGGAAAGTCGGGATATGTCTATAACTATGCCGACCACCAAGGAACAAATTTCACAATGGAAGACGTTAAATACTATAAAAAAAATGAAAATAAATAATTTACTAGTAATAGCATCCATCTTAATATTAAATGCTTGTCAAAAAAAGGATAATATTGATATTGCAGTATATAATGACGGAAATAGTATCAATACCTTTTCTGGAATATTTTATACGACAAAATACGGAGGTATAAATTATTTTATACCTAATGACAATCAAAGAAAGAAGTTTTTTAGTATCGATAATATTGATAGCATCTCCATTCTGGTCGGGAAGCAAAAATATATCTCAAAACCGCTAATAAACAGAGCTTTTTCAAGAGAAAAAAATAATTCAGATTTTAGTTTTTATGTTGATGAGAAAGAACATAAGGTTGTTATCAATGCAATTGATGATATGGATACATTTCTTTTATTTTCAGAAAAAACTAATATGGAGAAATTAAAGGAAAATGGCACAATAAAAGCTACTTATCTGGAGAGCGTAAAATAACTTATAGCTTTGAAAAATCCTCTTTACACTATGAGTTTAAACAAAGTAGCCAATCTCTTATTTTTTATTGCCTTACTATTTAGCTTTTCATGTCGGGAAATAGTTGAAAAATCCGAAATTGAAATTTACACACTCAAATCAAGTGAGGAAAAGATTGAGGTTCCGTATGATTCAGTAAAAAAAGAATTTACCTATGCTCCAAAATTCGAAGTGACAAAGAATTTGTTGAATGAAAACCCTTTAATTGTAAGTAAAGAAATCTTGTGTTTGGATACTCTTTCAGGAAAAATAGAATTATCTGCAGAGGCGATTAACAAAATTATAAGCCTTAAATCTTCTATGAAGCATGGCATAAAGTTTGCAATTTGTCAAAATAAAGAACCAATATTTACAGGGTACTTTTGGAGTAGTCTTTCCTCTTATGGCAGTACATGGAATTGTATAGAATACAATCATAGTAAAAAGGTCTCCAGTTCAGTTAAACTAAATATTTATAAGAGTAATGGTATGAATATTTCTAAGCGTGAAAAAATTAATTTTAGCACGTATCCTGAACTAATAAAATATCTCACAGAATCTAACAAGATTGGATGTAATAAATGATTTTCGAACAAAACTAGCCACCCATAACTGGGTGGTTTTTTATTTATGAATCAAAAATCAATCCTACTAAAGAAATGGAACAAAAAATAAAAAGGGTGACCGAAAAAATAAAAACATCGTATAAGCTATCAGAAGACTATGACATATTTGACAATAATTGTTGTACTATGTCAACAGATGGACTAAGTCTAATTGAAGAAAATTGGCTTGGCGAGGAACATGACTCAAGAAATTCATTAAGCTTTTTAGAGAAAAATTATAAAAAATTAGGATTATCACGAACGGTCTATAAAAAGGGTGGAATAACCATAACTACCTATGTACCTCCTCCTCCAAAAAAGAAGGAAGAGAAGAAAAAAGAGAAAAAAAGCTAACTACATGAAAAATTTATTTAAAACTATTATTATTTTATTTGTCGGTATTGTTATTGGATATATAGGGTCAAAAAAAATATCTTTTGACGAAGAAGCTTATGTGGAGCTCCCAAGTGATTATAGTCACAAAGAATTAGGACTTATTAAAAAAGGTACTAAATTAAAATGTGACCAAGATTTTTCAGAAGGGTTTACAAGGTATATTTTATATCTAAACATTCATGACTCACAGCATCCTACATTATTGAAAGAAAACGCTACGGAAGAAATTATCCCTTATTGGATTGAAAAAAATCAATAAAATTTGTAAAGTTATGAATAGATAAAAAGATTTTAGTACTTATTAAGTACAAGTACAACGCAAAGGAGCTCCAGGACGAGATGGGACTGGATTGGTATGATTATGGCGCGAGGAACTACGACCCTGCCATCGGTAGGTGGATGAATATGGACCCGGCGGCGGAACAAGGAAGACGATGGTCGCCGTATGCCTACGCTATGGACAACCCTGTGTATTTTATCGACCCTGACGGAATGTGGCCGTGGCCTTCTTGGAAGAGTATAAAAGCAAGTGTTAAAACAACTGTAAAAGATGTCAAGACCTATGTGAATAAACAGGTTGCTGAAATAAAATACGACCTGTCTAAGGCTGGCGAAAAAACAGGTTTTACACATGCGGCAAATTGGTTTAAGGCAAAGGGCACAAGTATCAGTAACGGATTTGACTTGACAGTTAAAAATCCTGACAATGCCAACAAAGGAATTGTTAAAAAACCCCAAGGAGGTAGAGATGTAAAAACCGCTGAAGTAGACGTTCTTGTACAGTTAGCTACCTTTTTAACGCCCGGAGGTTTTCCTACTGATGATAGTGGCAGTAACAATACGAAGAGCAATACCGTTACGACCAATAAGACAACGAATCCCACAATGAGCGATGCTAATGAAGGAGACGAAGTCACTATTGAAACTGAAAATTCTAGAGCTGTGCCTGTTATAGGTAATAATCCATCACAAGTTCAGACATTCAAAAAAGATACAATTGTAAAAAAAGAAGATATTAATAAAGTTCGCAATAATGATGCTAAAGAAAAAAGAAAAGCTTATGAAGAAGCAAAACGTAATAATAGTAACGGTGGTTAGTTTATTTTTTTCATTGTTCATAGTTTCTTGCAAAGAGAATTTAAACAAGGAAAAAGAAACTATAAATAAAAAAACAGATAGTCTAAAAACATTTAAAAATGATATTGTAGAATTTGATTTCGATTTTCCAGATACTATTTATATAAATAAAATATATAATGGAAAAATAAATTACAGAAGTGTTTTAGATACTATCACTACAACTTTTGATAATGAACAGAAGAGCAGATATATCTTATTTTACATGAAAAGGACAAAAAGTATTAATTACAAAATAGAAGAGCTTAAAAAAATGAAGCTTGACACTTTTGGCGCAACTGATAATAGGACAATCCCAATTTATGGGATTAAATTTACAGAATTAGGTGTACATTATCTGGATGGCATAATAAACGACCATATTGCTATCGATACATTAATAAGCTCGAAGAAACCAAATGATAAGGTTCGCTATATAGAGAATGAAGTTCGAGCCACACATAAAGTAATTGTGGTAGAACAATAATTAATATATGGCTGGGTAGCATTCCAAGAGTGATAATGTATCATATTAAGTATTTTTATAAACTATCAAGATAACTACCTAAAAAACAATGTGCTTTTAATTTTTTTTTTAAATAAACAGAGTCGACCAAATGGTCGACTCTACTTTTTAAGACTAAAAAGACTTTTGTTATATCTTAGTGTATCAAAATAGGTCATGAAAATATGGTAAACATGAAATACAAATATAGTATCGTAATTATAATCGTTTTATTAATAATAGCTTCGATTATTCAGAACAAGAATTCGGATAAAGAAAAGAAAGTATCACATTTAATGTCAAATAACATTAAATTTTCGGGAATTATTACCGATTTAAAAATTTCTAAAAACCATACATTCGGAGTAATTACTCTTAAAATCAACGAAACAAATGATAAAAAATTTAACCCAATAATTAATGAAAAATATTTATTCCCATATGCCATAAAAGATTCTGTAGCAGAAATTTATACGACAGTATCCGATATTTTAAAAAGGGGAGATTCGGTAAAAGTTGACTCTGATAATAAAGAGGTTGTTTTTAGTAACAAAAATGGTATTCTTTACCTAGGTCAAATTTATATAACTTCTGTAAAGAGAGATATCGAGTTTGTCAAAGAAAATTCTATTTTAATTAAATAATCTATATGGATAATTATATGGTACTTCGTAAAGTGAAAATATTTTTATTTGGTATAATCTTCATCACTTTATCTATTATCTTATCATTTATAGGATATGACTTATGGTTTGACCCGAAATCGCCCTTTGAGCATTTTTTAGAAGCTCAAAGTAAAATCAATATGCAATCAAAAATAATATTTATTTATCGGGATGTAAAAAATCACAACACTCAATTTATAAAGCTTAAAGACACAGCACTGGGCATATCTCCAATCTGGGACGATAAATTTCAGGTTGGTGATTCTATTTCAAAAAAGAAAGGTTCATTAAAGATTGAGCATTACCGTAATAATAATTTACTAGAAATTTTAGATTATAATGATATTAAAAAGTAAACATTTGATTTTCAATTTATGAAAAAAACACTCCTATCTTTTAGTCTTATTTTCACACTATGCTTAATTAGTTGCAATTTTAATAAAACCAGTATTAATCGTGAATCAGACAAAATAGATGCGGAAAAAGTTACTGAAGAATTGTATTCTTATATCAAGCAAAAAGATTTTACCAGAGCAGAAAAACTATTTAGTGACCAATTTTATGCAGTTACTAGCAAGGCTGGACTACATGATATTTTTCAAAAGACTAATAAGACGCTAGGAGATTATGAAGGAAGGGAATTACTTGATTGGAAAACTAATATAATTATTGGAACAAACTCAAAATCCGAATATTTTTTCGTTTATGAAGTAAAATATCAAGAGTTCAAATTAATTAAAAATTAAATATTTATGAAAAATACAATTAAACTAACATTTAATTTTTTAGTGTTTGTATTACTTTTTAGCAGTTGTGTTGACACAAATAATTGTAATGATGTATCAGGAAAGTACTTCTGTTTTAACGACAAAAAAGCAATTAATTTTATTGTTATTAATGAAAGTAAAACATTTTTTCATTACTACAAAAAGGGAACGATTGAACTCACTAGTAAAGGAACTTGGGAAAAAAGCACTAATGGATATTGCTACATAGAGTTAAGTGAATGGAAAAACTTTAACGAGAAAGGCGAAAAGTTTAAAGAATTTGGTAATGGAATTTTATATATAAATGGTAATTTTTTAAATATTAGTCCAGATGGAGAATCATCAGCTAGTTTCTCTAAAGAAAAATAATAGGAAGCATAATAGATGGTAATGTTTTATATTAGGTGTTTTTATAAAACAGCAATATAACTAACTGAAAAGAATACAAGTTTATAGATTTTTAATAAAAGAGGCGACCCGTTGATCGTCTCTAAGGCATGGTCCTGAAACTCTTCTTAACTACAGAGACATGCTAGAGAAAGAAAAACAGATTAGATGAGAACATTTTTATTTTTGCCATTATTTTTCCTTTTTATTTTAGGATGCAAATCTATAGAAAGAAGAATGGCAATTCATGATTCAGACTTATATATCGGGATACATGATTGCTTTGAAAATGACACTCTAAAAGTTCTTATTAATAATCAAGAAATTATAAATATTACTAATTTAACATCAAATTCTCTAGGAGTTACAGATATATATACTGAATATTATTCTGTAGGAAAAAATAAAGGAATTATTATAAAAAACAGTAATAAATCTGAAACCCGAAAAGAAATGTATCTTGATTTAAAAAAGGAAATCATGTTAAAAGTAATTAGAAACAACAATAGCGACAAATTTCTAATAGATCTCAAAAAGGGTAGAAAAATTGTTGTTAGCGGATGTAGCGAAGACAGAAAAACGACATCAATTATTTATTTCAAGAAAAAAATTATAGTTGAGTAGTTTTCTGAACACGCAAAACAAAAAAGCTTATTACTTTGGTTCAGGAAGAATTAAGTAGCATTATTGAATTTAGCGTAACAAATAGTTTTTAGCTATAAAAAACAAATAATTACAATCTAGGATGTATAAGACTGTATTTTTTAAAAACAATTCGGAATATTATGCTACTGATTTATTATTATTTACAGTAAAAAGAAAGAGATTGCTTTTGGGGATAAGAAGCATTTGTAATGTATATAAAAAAGAGAAACTCATTTTTAGCTTTTATACTTCTGAGTTTACTATTTTATATTGGAAAGTGAAAATTTTATCTCAAAGCCTAGAGAAAACTGTAATTATTAAAAAGCAAAGATTAAATTATAATTTAATTGTAGACGGAAAAAGTTTATCATTAAAGTTTGCTAACAATCCATTCAAAAAAACCATAGGGAAACTATATCTAGACGAGAATTATATTGGGAAAATCCAGTGGGATGAAAAAGATTCTAAAACCTTTTTTTATTTTAGCTTTGAAGAGAATACAGGATTAGAGTTTTACTTTTTAATTTTGTTTTCAATACATTCTGTTGGTATTACAGATAGCCCTTAATTATTCAAGATTCAATAGGTTTAGCAATCTGAGGCAAATGAATCATGAGAATCATATATAAATATGTATTATTACTGCTAGCAATAAATTTATCACTAACTATAAATTCTTGCAAGTCTAGACTGTAGGGCAATACTGACATTTACCAGCAAGCCGTGAATCTGATTATCAATAACAGTAAAGACCTCCCCTTAAAAAAAGAAGTTATTTTTATTTCTGATGAAACTATCCTTTTTAATTTAGAAACACTATCTCTTGGAATGGTTCAAAAAAAACACATTACTGATTACGATGAGATGAAAAAACACAGCGAGTATGAATTAAAAAAGATTGATCAGGTTAGGGATTCATTATCTCAAAAGAGCAAGCTTTATAACTTAAATTTTAAACGAAATCAAAAGAATGCAGTGGGTCCAAAACACAATAAGTTAAGCAAGAAAACCAAATATGTATGCTTTTTTTCAATACAACAAGAAGATTTCTTGTATTGTGAGTTACGAAAATTTGATAGTACTATTAATTCTGATATGCCTTCTTCAGAGGAATTATCTTATGGGACTTCGTATAATTATTTATTTAAAATTAGCAACAATAGTCCCATTGTTTTGGTTGCAAATGGGAAATCGTATTTAAATTAGACAGAAGACATTTAAAACAATTTCAAATAAAACAGCAGATGTCATATCCGTTGTTTTTAAATTATAGCAGCCCCTTCTCTTCCCGCTCATAAAACCCATCCACAGACAAATTAGGCAATGTTGATGCCATAACTGCCAATTGGTCGCAGCGTTCGTTTTGCGGATGGTTGTTATGTCCTTTTATCCATTTGAAATCGACCTGATGCTTTCTGTGGATCTTGAGATAGCGCATCCAAAGGTCGGGATTCTTTTTATCCTTAAAACCCTTCTTTTCCCAGCCAAAAACCCAGCCTTTGGTGACGGAATCTACTACGTATTTTGAGTCGGAAACAACCAACACCTTGGTATTGGGAAACTTGAGCTTTTCTAATCCTACGATAACCGCCAGAAGTTCCATCCTATTGTTGGTGGTGTGGCGAAAACCTTCGTAGAATTCTTTTCTGTAGGGCTTGCCTACCCACTCCATCACTACGCCATAGCCGCCGGGACCTGGATTTCCTTTGGCAGCGCCGTCGGTATAGATGTGTACTTCGTGGGACATTATTGATTCCTTAATATTATGCTTTCTACTAAAGTTTTGAATAATTCTGAATTATCTTCCTTACCTAATTGTTCAATAAAATTTATTGATATATAATATCCTTTTCTTAGGATATAATAACTATCACTATTGATTTTATATTCATTATTGGCATTTTTCAATTTAAAATTGACTGAAAATGAAATAGCGTCATTTTTTGAAATTTTAACGACTGAAGGTTTCTTCGCAAAAGTAAAATCATCAAGTACTTTTTCAGCTTCAACATTTGACATTTCTACAGATTTCAACAGGTCTTCAATGTTTTTAGCGTTTGTATTCAAAACTCTAATTTTTATCGTAGGGATTATTCCAGCATATTTTTTAGGATTGTATTTTGTGTAAGTCACTAAATTCAAACCTCCTCTATCACTTACGATTAGTTCATTCAATTGTTTAGTATTGAAATCGAATTTTTTGATGTTTTCCAACACTTCCTTTTCTTCTGATATTGTCCAGCCTTTAGGGACTTGAATTGAAAAGCCTATGTTTTCAACTTCAAATCTATCTTGTCCAAAAACGGAAAAAATGGGAAGCAGCAAAAGAAACAATAATGATTTCATAATTAATTTAGTTTTTTTTCAATAACTTCAGGAAAATAGATATGCTCCAATTCCTGCACTTTTAACGCTATTTCTTCAGGAGTCGTGCAACTGCTTACTTCAACTTCCGCTTGAAAAATCATAGCGCCTTCGTCATAGTTTTCGTTTACGTAATGGATGCTGATTCCGGAGTGCGTTTCTTTATTCTCTAAAATGGCTTTATGCACATTCATGCCATACATTCCTTTTCCGCCATATTTTGGAAGCAGGGCCGGATGGATATTGATAATCTTGTTAGGGTATTTTGCTATAATATCGCTTGGAAATTTCCATAAAAAACCAGCCAGCACGATCAAATCGGGCTCTAAATCGGCAATAATTTCCAGTACTTTTCCTGTATTGAGCTCTTCTTTTGTAAAAATATGAGTCGGAACCTGAAGATATGCTGCTTTTTCTAGGACTTTGGCATTTGGGTTGTTTGAAAAAACCGCAACTGTCTCGGCGGTCTTTTTCTCCTGAAAATATCGGATGATGTTTTCAGCGTTGGAACCCGAACCCGAAGCAAACAGGATGATTTTTTTCATTGGGACGTCGTTAATTATGGCACAAAAAAAAGAATAATAAATGATATTAAATACATTTTAGGGGGCTTTGTGAAATATTTTTTTTAAATTAGTACTCACATTTATCAACTAAAACGTTGTTTTAAAATAAAGTTTTTTATTTTTGCCAACAATTAAATTCAAAAATTAAAAGATTATGTCAGACATTGCATCAAGAGTTAAAGCGATTATCGTAGACAAATTAGGCGTTGACGAAAACGAAGTTGTAACAGAAGCTAGCTTCACAAATGATTTAGGAGCTGATTCATTAGACACTGTTGAGCTTATTATGGAATTCGAAAAAGAATTTGATATCCAAATTCCAGACGACCAAGCGGAAAACATTGCTACTGTAGGTCAAGCAATTTCTTACATAGAAGAAGCAAAAAAATAATAACAATTAACATCCCGTGCATTCCTTGAGTTCACGGGAGTTATTATTTTTACAAAAGATTCAATCCTTGATTGCTTTCAATCATTAAGATATTATGCAATACCCCTGTCTCTTTTTTATGACTAAGAAGAAAGCATGGGTATTTTTTATATAAATTTATAACTATAAAATTGTAAGTATGAAATTAAGAAGAGTTGTAGTAACTGGTTTAGGTGCCTTGACACCCATTGGAAATAACGTCCAAGAATATTGGGACGGACTGATCAATGGCGTCAGCGGTGCTGCTCCTATAACTTATTTTGATACCACTCATTTCAAAACTAAATTTGCATGCGAGCTGAAAAACTTTAATGCAGAAGATTTTATAGACCGCAAGGAAGCCCGTAAAATGGACCGTTATGCGCAATATGCTATCGTGTCGTCTGACGAGGCTGTAAAAGATGCCAAATTTGATCTTGACAAACTAGACAAAGACAGAGTTGGGGTAATCTGGGGTTCCGGAATCGGAGGTCTTGAAACGTTCCAACAGGAAGTAATGGACTTTACGAGAGGAAGTGGCGTACCAAAATTCAACCCTTTCTTTATACCAAAAATGATTGCCGATATCGCTGGTGGCCATATTTCTATAAAATACGGCTTTAGAGGACCGAACTTCACGACAGTTTCTGCGTGTGCGTCTTCTACGAATGCGCTTATTGACGCTTTCAATTATATCCGACTTAATCATGCCGACGTAATGGTTACTGGTGGTTCTGAAGCTGCCGTGACAATTGCCGGAATGGGCGGATTTAATGCCATGCATGCGCTTTCTACAAGAAATGATGACCCTAAAACGGCTTCAAGACCGATGGATAAAGACCGTGAAGGTTTTGTTCTTGGCGAAGGTGCGGGCGCTTTGATTCTTGAAGAGTATGAGCACGCTATTGCCCGTGGCGCAACTATTTATTGTGAAATTGGCGGCGGCGGTATGTCTGCTGACGCGCATCATATCACGGCACCGCATCCAGAAGGATTAGGCGCTAAAAATGTAATGTTGAACTGCTTGAGAGATGCTGGCTTGAGACCAGAAGATGTAGACGGCGTGAACATGCACGGTACTTCTACTCCTCTTGGCGATATTGCAGAATCAAAAGCGATTCAGCATGTATTTGGAGAACATGCGTATAAGTTGAACCTGAATTCGACCAAATCAATGACAGGACATTTGCTAGGTGCTGCCGGAGCGATTGAAACAATTGCTTCGATCTTATCTATCAAATACGGTATAGTTCCTCCGACAATCAACCACTTTACGGATGACGAAAACATTGATCCAAAACTAAACTTTACCTTTAACAAGGCTCAAAAAAGAGACATGAACGTGGTCATGAGCAATACTTTTGGCTTTGGCGGACACAACGCTTGCGTTTTGGTGAAAAAACTAGACTTATAATATTCGAATGAGTATCATCAGAAAAATATTTACAAATTCCCGTTCTCAAGAAGACGGGATTTTTTTTACTGATATCCAAAAAATACTAGGATTCAAGCCCAACAATCTTGAATGCTACCGAAGGGCTTTTACACACCGCTCTTCTAACAAGCTCGATTCTGACGGAAACCAGATCAATTACGAACGTCTTGAATTTTTGGGCGATGCGATGCTGAGTTCTGTCATCGCGGCGCATCTGTTCAACCAGGTTCCTTCGGGAGATGAAGGCTATCTGACTAAAATGCGTTCTAAAATAGTAAGCCGCGAACACTTGAACGAATTAGGCCGCGACCTCAATCTAATACGCTTTATCGAAAGCAAGGTTCCTGCACAACATTTTGGGGAAAACATACATGGAAATATTTTTGAAGCACTTGTCGGGGCTATTTATTTGGACAAGGGGTATATGTATTGCGAAAAGTTTATCAAAAAAAGAGTCATCCTGCCTTATGTAGATATCGCCAAACTGGAAGGCAAAGTCATCAGCTACAAAAGCTTGCTGATTGAATGGTGCCAGAAAGAAAAAAGGACTTTTCATTATGATGTTTTTGAAGATAACGGCATCGACGGACAGCGTTTCTTTGGCGTCAAGCTGAGCATTGACCAGAAAGTAGTTGCTAAGGCGAGGGCTACTTCTAAAAAGAAGGCAGAGGAGAAAGCTTCTCAAAGAGCGTATTTTGCTTTTCAGGAAAAAATCAATACTAAATAATTGTAAATATCTTAAAACTATATCGTTTTCGTTGATAAATTAACGTTAACCTAATTGTTTTTTATATAATTCCTCATTAAATATAGTTATATTTACGACTTATTTAATTTCAATATGGGCATCCATAAGTTGCATCTTGACGAATTTGATGAAGTTGACTATGAGCTGATTGCTATTCATACTTCATTAGAAGATTTCAGATTGGCTTTCTTCATCAATCAGCAATTACCTATTATCTTGAGCCGAAGCAGTGACGAGATTGGCGTAAAAACCAAAGAAGGAGAAGCTATGTTCACGAAATTTGGGTATGATGATGTTGCCAAAGACATCCAATGGAGCTTGGTTCAAAACAAAAACGAAATCATCACTCACAAAAAGAGCAACAAACAGGATCTTTTTTTGGATGAAAATGTGGAGATAACCACTAAAGTCTATCTTCTTCCGGAACTCAAAAAAGTAGATTATTTTTTGAAAATCGAAAACAACTGCAGCACATTTGAAATCGAAGATATACTGCAAAAACTAAACAAAATAGAATGGATTACGACCGTATATGAGGTGTTTCCAGACAAAATAAAATCTAAAAACAATTTAATTTTCTAATAATGTCGACAAGAAAAAAAACAAAGATCGTAGCTACATTAGGCCCCGCATGCAGCACCAAAGAGGTCCTGAAAGACATGGTTGATGCCGGAGTAAATGTATTTAGGATTAACTTTTCCCATGCAGATTATACCGATGTAAAAGCCCGAATAGATATGATCCGCGAACTGAATGATGAATTTGGATACAATACCGCAATTCTGGCGGATCTTCAAGGACCGAAACTTCGTGTTGGCGTCATGAAAGAAGACGTCATTGTAAGCAAAGGCGATATCATTACGTTCCAGACGGCCGAAGATGTTCCTGGAACAGCCGAAAGAGTCTATATGAACTACAAGCAGTTTCCTGCAGATGTAAAGCCAGGAGAAAAAATCCTTCTTGACGATGGAAAATTAATGTTTGAAGCCATTGAAACTAACGGAACGACAGAAGTAGTTTGTAGAGTCGTTCAAGGCGGTCCGTTGAAATCTAAAAAAGGAGTCAACCTCCCAAACACAAAAGTTTCGTTGCCAGCCTTGACGCCAAAAGACATCAAAGATGCTCTTTTTGCTATCGAAAATCAGGTGGATTGGATTGCGCTTTCTTTCGTAAGAACTTCGGAAGATCTTCAAGAGCTTCAAGACTTGATTTCTAAGAATTCTGCTCATAAGATTCCAATCATTGCCAAGATCGAAAAGCCAGAAGGCGTTGAAAATATAGACAAAATCGTAGCTTTTTGCGATGGATTGATGGTAGCGAGAGGTGACCTTGGGGTTGAGATTCCAGCACAAGAAGTTCCATTGATTCAAAAGAAATTGGTACAGCGAGCTAAAACGGCCCGTATTCCTGTAATTATCGCTACACAAATGATGGAAACGATGATTACGAGCCTTACGCCGACACGTGCCGAAGTAAACGACGTCGCTAACTCTGTTATGGATGGAGCTGATGCAGTTATGCTTTCGGGAGAAACTTCTGTCGGGAACTATCCTGTACAGGTTATTGAAAAAATGACACAGATTATTGAAGCCGTGGAAGATTCTCCGCTGATTCAAGTACCGCAAAATACGCCACAAATCAGAACGAAACGTTTTATTACGAAATCCATCTGCCACCACGCGGCTTTGATGGCCAATGTAATCAAGGCGAAAGCCATTTGTACGTTGACGAATAGCGGCTATACGGCTTTCCAGATTTCGGCTTGGAGACCACAGTCGCACATTTTGGTTTTTACCTCCAACAAAAGAATCCTTACACAGTTGAACCTTTTGTGGGGAGTGAATTCGTTCTACTACGATAAATTCGTGAGCACGGACGATACTGTTACCGATGTCAACGAAATGGCAAGAGAAAAAGGATATGTAGACAAAGGTGATTTCTTGATCAATTTGGCCGCTATGCCGGTTGCTGATAAAGGAATGGTAAACACCTTGAGGGTTTCTGAAATAGAATAGCCAAAAACAAATTACAACCCAATCCGTTAGCTTCTAACGGATTTTTTTATTCTCTTATTCCAAGGAAAATAGAAAAGAAAAAATTATATTTGGCTGAATTAAAACAAACGATTATGAATTTCAAATCAAATAATCCATTTTTAGGCAACAAGAATTTCAGCAAGCCTGCTGTTCATTCCTATAGCCAAGACGAAAACACAACCTTGATTGATTATGGTCAAGAAATGACCATTTCTGGAACCATCAACAAAAGCTTTTTTATGCTTTTGCTGCTCACCGCAACCGCTTCTCTTACTTGGTGGCTTGCCTTTAACGGCACGAATCCGCTTCCTTTGGCAATCGCCGGAGCTGTCATCGGGCTTGTTTTGGTATTGGTTTCTTCATTCAGACCGCAATATTCTTCTTATCTGGCTCCTGCTTATGCTTTGTTTGAAGGATTGTTCGTTGGAGGGATCTCTGCCGTTTTTGAAGCTATGTATCCAGGAATTGTAATCCAAGCTGTGGGCGCTACGTTTGTAACCTTCCTAATCTGCTTTGGATTGTATAAATATCAAATAGTAAAAGTAAACGAGCAATTTAAATCTGTAGTTATAGCCGCAACATTGGCTGTGGCTACGTATTACCTAATTTCATGGTTGCTTTCTATGTTTACGAGCTTCGTGCCTGTACATCATGGAAATTCTTTGATGAGTATCGCAATCAGTGTTGTAGTGATTATTATTGCTGCCCTGAACTTATTCCTTGATTTCGATTTGATCGAAAAAGGCGTAAGAAATCGCCAGCCAAAATATATGGAGTGGTTTGGCGCCATGGGATTGATGATTACCTTAGTTTGGCTGTATATTGAATTCTTGAGACTGCTTTCTAAGCTTTCTAGTAGAAACTAGCCTAAAAACTTTCTATAACTAAAAAGGGTTGACTTTCGTCAACCCTTTTTTCGTGCTTACTTTTGCAGGCAGCCACTAATCTGCCCACTTAAAGTTTAAAGCCCACTTACCCCCATTATATAATTCAATGAGTTGCAAAGCTATTCGAACGACCCAAATGCCACAAGGGGAAATTTCCCCTTTTTTAGGGGGATAATGACTGAAATAATTATAGAAGTGAAAGTATAAGCTGCTATTAGGCCGCTTTTTCAAAAGCAATGAAATTTACCACCTGCTTTTTGCTATTAAAAATTGGGAATGCTTTGATGTGACAGGAGTAGGTTTCTCCGTTTTTTTTATAATTGATAATCGTCTTTTCAAAAGGCTTTTGGAAATCAATCGCTTCCCGAATCTGCTTTAAGTCTTTTTTAGACGTCTTGCTTCCTTGGAACATTTTGGGTGTTTTCCCAACAATTTCTTCCCAAGTATAGCCTGTCATCTTGATGGTATTTTCTGAGGCAAAAACAATTTTTAAGCTATTGTCCGTCACAACGATTACATGATCTTGCTGCAGTTCTTCTTCAAAATTCCAGTTGAATTTCCAACGATTTGCTTTCGAAAGTTCTTTCAACTTGGATAAGTCGGAAAGAGCAAGCTTAAGATTGTCAAGGTATTCGCCAAAAAAATCCCAAGAATATAAAGGCACGGGCATACTATCCAGCGTGCTGGAATGCTTTTCTATTGCATTTTCATATTCTGTGAGGTTTGACACTGTAAATAATTTAAGCAAAGATAAATTTATAGAATAGAGTTTTTCAAATCTGCCTAAAGTTTAACTATTGTTGAAGGTGTCAGAAATCAAATTTCAGCTGGACGACTACTGTCTTTTTTACTTCCGTATTTAGGTTCCCGAGCGAAATTCCGAGCAATCGGACAGAGTCTTTCATCTTTTCCTGATACAGCAATTCTTTGGCCACATCTAGGATAAGACTTTTGTCGGAAATAAAATAAGGCATTGTCTTGCTTCTGGTTTGGAGCGAGAAATCGCTGTATTTTATCTTTAGGGTGACTGTTTTTCCTGCAATACCGTATTTCTTTACCCTGCGCTCTAAAGTTGCCGCAATGGACTCCAGCCGTTCGACCATAAATATTTCAGAAGTCAGGTTTTCATTAAAGGTATGCTCTGCTCCTACAGACTTGGCTATTCTTTCTGATTTTACGGCACTATTGTGAATTCCGCGGACAACTGCATAATAAAAAGTTCCCGATTTCCCGAAGTGCTTGGCCAAAAATTCTTCTGATTTTTCTTTTAGGTCTTTCCCAGTAAAGATGCCCAACTGGTACATTTTTTCTGTGGTGACCTTTCCTACACCGTAGAATTTACGAATCGGGAGTTCTTCTAGAAAAGAAAGGACTTCATCTGGATTGACTGTCTTTTGTCCGTTGGGCTTGTTGAAATCAGAGGCTACTTTTGCAATAAATTTGTTTATGGAAATACCTGCAGATGCCGTTAGCCCGATTTCTTCAAAGATTCTTTTTCGGATTTCCTGTGCGATCAGCGTAGCGCTTGGATTGCCTTTTTTGTTTACCGTGACGTCGAGATAGGCTTCGTCGAGCGAAAGCGGCTCAATCAAATCGGTATAATCATAAAAAATCTGACGGATCTTATCTGAAATCTCCTTATAGCGTTCAAAGCGTGGCCGTACAAAAATCAGGTCGGGACAGTTTTTCTTCGCAAGATAGCCACTAATGGCACTACGAACGCCAAATTTCCGTGCCTCATAGCTTGCCGCTGCCACGACGCCTCGGGTTCCGCCTCCGCCAACAGCAATCGGTTTTCCTCTTAATTCAGGATTGTCCATCTGCTCCACAGAAGCATAGAATGCATCCATATCTACATGTATGATTTTCCGGTTCTGAATTTGTTCCTGTTCCTGCATAACCTACAAGAAAAAAAGTAGTTCTTGATCTACATCCGCTAATTTGAAGCTTATTTAATTGCCTTTCCTTCTTATTTCTTCGTCTCCGAAGCCAGATATACTTCTTCTGTTGGCGATTTCGATTTCCTTTCTGAAGGAAAGAAGAAACTCATCGGCTTGCTCTTAAAATGTTTCCAGATGGACGAAATAATAAATCGTATTTCCAACAGCGGAATATTTCTAGAACGGAAGGCCAATCCCAGCGATAAGGCAAAACTTACCAAGAAATTGACAAGGCCAATAACACCAATTCCGATAATCCCCCATGTTATTAACGACAAAGTTACCATAAAATCTGCTCCGTACAGCCCTAAGGCCAAATTGCCGCTGGCGAAGGTAATATGCCTTACATCGAGATTTAGCCCAAAAAACAAGCCTATAGAGGCCGTAGAGCCCATGAAAACCCCAAACCAAAGATTGGAAATGACACCTGCCCATTTTTTCTCATAAAGATCTGCTAGTTTTTTGGTCTTGTTCCTGCCGAAAGTCATTTTCAAGACGGGATGCTCTTGTATTCTGTAATACACTTGGTGGTGTTTGTCTCTGTTGGCTATGCTTCCTGAGATAATTCCGGAAAGGAAAAGAAAAACTCCCGCAATTGCCGCATGAAAAATGGCCATGGAATGAACCGGACTCAAATCTGTAAGCAATTTTGTCCATTTAGAAGCTGCTATGTTGTATCCGAAGGCATAATCAATCAGCCAGATTCCCAACAATGAAACAGGAAAAGCCATGATTACGTTTCCTACAAAAGCGATGAACTGTGACCTAAAAACACGGGCAAAAAGCACAGCAAACGCCTGGTGTTTTTCGGATGGATTGCCTTGTTTTTTCATACCTTGTTCCAAAGCCCGAATCAAGGCCGAAGCTGTCATTGCTGGCTGTTTTGTCGCCAAAGTAAAACCGCATAGGTAAATCGCGATAAATCCGAGCGAATAATTCATGCTGTATAAAAAAGCATGTCCGAAATCGCTCGTCTCAACTTTTCCGAGCAGTACTTTTATAATGCAAAGAATTCCTACGATAAGCCCTCCTCCTAAAGCCGCGCGAAACATCTTGAAATACTCCTGTCTGGTTTCTGTAATGTATTTTTCTCCTGTTTTTGCGGTATGCTGTGTCACTTCATACGACAAAAGCTGCGTGCTTTCGCTTACGAGTCCTCGGATATCATTCTTATAGCAATTGTATTTTATGAGCTTGAGCGCTAGTTGGATTCCATTATTCGTTTTGTTTTCTTCCCGATCGACGACCAAAAGCGGAATCAATACTTTCAACCTATGGAGCTGTTGGCGAATGCGAAGCAGGTTTTGGTTAACTCGTAATGAAATTCCATATTTTGAAGAATTAGCAAAGGCTTTTTCAACAAAATCATCGCATTGCTTGTGCAGTATCAGCAATTGTTTGTAATAAAGATCGGAAGACGTAATAAAATGTTTGTTTTTTGGATCTCGAAGAATGTCATCAATCTGATGAAGTTCTTTTTCAAAAGCAGCAAAAGGACTTTCCAAACTATCGTATTCGGGAACCATTTTTATGACATCGGTTTCCATCGCACGTCCACTGATACGCTGCGTGATGATGTTCATGGAAAGCAACATTTCTGACAGTACCGAATCTTCTTCAATCGTATCATAAATCGGCTTGAACAGCAACAAATCGTGAAGTTCTTCAATCTGCGAAATAGAAATTTTATTTACCCAGATCGTATCGGTATTCATATAAAATACCTGATTGAGTACATATTCTAAGGAATTTTTGTTTGGCTGGTAGGGTAATAATTTGGAAAAGATTCTCTTTCTAACTTCAAAAATAAAATCGACATCGCGCAGGATTCCTGCGTCAGAAAGAAATTTGTTGAATTTTTTATTGTGAAGCAGTTTTTTCAGATAGTATGAAAACTGCAGTCTAATGAAGTCGTTTTTATGAAGAAAATCTAACAATTCTTGTATGTCGACAGTTTTCACTGTCTTTGGTTTTTTAGGCCGTATGATACTGACTAACTGCACTAATAGTTCGATTTCATCATTCGCCTGCGTCCATAACTGGCTTTCGTCAAAATAGTGCGTCAAAAAAGAGGTGATGGAAA
Source organism: Flavobacterium endophyticum (assembly GCF_003634455.1). GTDB lineage: Bacteria > Bacteroidota > Bacteroidia > Flavobacteriales > Flavobacteriaceae > Flavobacterium > Flavobacterium endophyticum. Next base: position 1,350,790 of record NZ_RBLC01000001.1, read on the forward strand.
TTTTCGGCTTGGATTTTCTGTTTTTCATGGAGTTTTAACTTAAGCTTATATTGTAAAAATACGAATAGAAGTGCATTTATCAGTAACTTCGTCCATAAAAACACATCCTATGCTCGAAATAGAAAGAAAATTCCTTGTCAAATCTGATGATTTCAAGGCTGTTGCTTTCGCCAAAAACCAGATTGCACAAGGCTACCTCAACAGCCATCCTGAAAGAACCGTACGCATCCGAATCAAAGGAGAAAGCGGCTTTCTGACCATAAAAGGAAAAGGCAATGAAAGCGGGGTTTCGCGTCTTGAATGGGAAACTGAAATTCCGCTGACAGAAGCCAAAAGCCTCATCAAGCTTTGTGAAAACGGCGTTATTGATAAAATACGTTATGAAGTAAAAGCAGGGAATCATATTTTTGAGGTGGATGAATTTTTTGGCGACAATGAAGGATTGGTCGTTGCTGAAATCGAGCTCCAATCGGAAGATGAAACTTTTGAGAAACCCGAATGGCTAGGTCAAGAAGTTACTAACGATGAACGCTATTACAATGCTTTTTTAAGCAATCATCCGTATACGACTTGGAAAAAATAACTCCAGATTATAATTGCATTATTTATAGAATGAAAAAATACTTTATCGCATTTTTATTGTTGTTGGCGGCTCAGGCGATGGTTGCCCAAAAAATGACAACGCTGACGTATTTCCAGAATGATACGTTAAAGCTCGACTTGGACTTGTTTCTTCCTGAAAAAGCTTCGAGTGAAAAGCTTCCTTTGCTTTTGTATGTGCATGGCGGTGGATTTTCAGGAGGCGAAAGGCAGTCGGGTTATGACCTCTGTCGCTATTTGGCTAAAAATGGTTACGCAAGCGCGACTATAACGTATACTTTATATGCGAAAGGCAAGAAATTCAGCTGTGACGGTATTCTTTCAGAAAAAATAAAAGCTTTTCAATATGCGGTGAATGACCTGTGGCTGGCTACTTCGTTTTTTATAAAAAACAGCGCCAAATATACTATTGATACTTCAAAGATTTTTATTGCTGGTTCTAGCGCTGGAGCCGAAACCGTGCTTCATGCCGCTTTTTGGGATTTCAAGACAATGAATCTTTACAACAATTCGTTGCCGGAGAATTTTAGATACGCAGGCCTTGTTTCTGGAGCAGGCGCTATCATGGACCTGAATCTTATTACGCAGAAAAACGTAATCCCGATGTTCTTTTTTCATGGAAATGGCGATTCGACCGTACCTTATGGAACAGCGCCACATCATTATTGCAAGACAAATGCTTCGGGCTGGCTGATGCTTTTTGGGTCTTATTCGATTTATAACCGTTTATTGGAGATGAATGGTTCGGTATCGCTTTATACTTTTTGCGGCGGCGGCCATGAATACAGCGGCTACTTGTTTGAAAAGGAACAGCATCATATCTTGAATTTCTTAAATGATGTCTCAAAAGGGAAGAAATTCCAAAACCATGAAATCATTGCTACGGGAAAGAAAAACGATAAATCGGCAGCCTATACATTTTGCGACTGATATTATTCTGGCTTGTACTGTTCCACTAATTCTAGTCTTTTTACAATTGATTTCTTCTCTAATATCGTTCCGGGTGACAATACCGCATTGGCTCCAATCCGAGAATCGTCACCAATTAATGAGCCAAACTTATCTGATTTTGTATCGATGACATGTTCCTTATAGAGCACAGAAATATTTTTGACTTCCCTTTCGTTATAGTGGTTGGCCGCTATAGAACCGGCTTCGAAATTGACATTCCTACCTACAATGCTATTTCCGATATAATTGAAATGGGCAATAGCAGTTCCAGAACAGATAATACTGTTTTTGATTTCGCATCCGGGGCCAATCTTGACCGATTTATCAAGATAGACGCCTTCTCTGAAATAGGCATTAGCTCCAACAAAACAATTTTCTCCAACTATGGCCGGCTGTTTTAAAATGGCTCCACTTTCGATTACGGCTGGCTTATGGATGGCAATTCCGTCTTGGATTTTATAGTCGTTACCCAATCCAGAAATAATCTCATATAGAATTTCTTTGAGGTTGTTGGTTATTTCCCACGGAAGCATTTCTGTATGGTTTGGGAAGTTTTGCGTAAAATTGTCTATAAAATCATGTATCGAAATCATTGTATCTGGTGTTTAAATCTTGCTTTCTTTATGCTTTGTAATATGCCAAAAACTAATCTTGCGTCTTGTTCTAAATCCGAGTTTTTCATAAAGTTTTATGGCGCCTTCGTTATTTTCGACTACATGTAGGTAAGGCGTCTTATTTTGAGCAAAGATGGCATTTGTGGCATGAGCGACCAATTGCTTGGCATAGCCTTTTCCCGTATGTTCTGGATGCGTAATTACGGCGCTGATCTCGACGAAATCTTCCATCTTCATACGCTCTCCTGTTACGGCAACTAGCTGGCCGTTTTCGAAAATCCCAAAATAGTTCCCTAGTAAGGCTGTTTTCTTTTTGAAATAGCCAGGCTGAACCAAATTGACCAAATCATACAAGGCATCTATGTGTTCTTCTGTTAATTGAATGATAGTGTCTTTTGGGTCAATAGCAATTTTGCAATCAACAATCATTTGGGTACATATTAATTCGTTCTTCAATACCAACTGGTCAGAAAGCACAGGCTTATCTCCTACTATAAAAAAACTATCGGCTAATAAGGAATAAGCATCGATATTGCCTGAGTTGTCTTCTTGGATTTCAAAACCTCCAAACGGACAATAATCTGGATGGTAAAATTTTATGTTTTTGTAATTAATTGCAAAATCCCGATGACTTTCGGATAAAGAATGCCAAACGGGATTGTCTAATTTTGTATCGTCTTGAAAATTCATAATCAATCTAGGATGTGGCTATCTTAAACAGGCGCACACTCACAAATATAGCGATTTCAAGGTTTTCTAAGGCAAGCTATGCTTCCTTATTTTTTGCCAAAATATAGTTATCTAGGCTATAGTTACAGCTGCCGATCGTGCTCAAAAGAAAGGCCGCTGCGGCACCCGTAAATACGGAATAGTCTAATGGCGGTTTCAATCCGAAGCTCAACGTCATTGCTATGGCAAAGCTGACAAGCAGGATACCCGAAAATAGTGAGACCCATTTTAGCTTGTAACCGATAATTAATAATAAAGGCAGCAGTATTTCTAAGGCTGTTGCGACATACGCCAGCAGTGTTCCAACTTCGGGGGAAGCAAAGGAATTGACCGAATTTGAATATTCAAGAAAATTGCTCCAATTTCCCCAGCTGACTGATTTGCTGCCGGGCGCACCCCATAGTCCAAAACGGTCTGCTACTGCTGACAGGAACGATACCGAAAGGGCCGTTCTTAAAAAAACCTGAGAGAAAGTTTTCATTTTCATAGCGATTTATTTTTAGCAAATTTCAAAAATATTCTCGTACGAAAACTTAAACTACATTAAGAAATGCAGACTCAGTAATTTATGTAGCCTTATTCGTTTTTGACAGGGATAGAACGGTATACCGACGAACCTCCTACCTCATCAATATTTACATCTAATTCATCAGAAGTATTGATGCTTTTGATATTTACATCAATCGAGCCATCTGCATTGAGGGGAACTTGTGCGTAATTTTTAGATGGAATCATCGTATTATTTGGCCCTGCTGCATAGGCTTTAGGAATGATCTCAATGTTTTGCAATGTCAGAATTGTCAGGCATAGCGCAATGATAGTTAAAACCAGTTTTGTATAAAAATCTGTCTTCATAATGTATTGTTTTTTAAGATTGTTTCTTGAGGCGTACCAAAATCAATGCCACTAAAAACAAAAAACCACCGAATATCGAAATATCCGATGGTTTTGAACAAAAACAAAATCAATCATAATTCCGCAAGCGGAACTATATTATTGCCATCCGCCACCAAGGGCCCTGTATAATTGGATAATGGCATTGTATTGTTTGTATTTATTGTCAATTAAATTCAATTCGGTATTCAGGGCATTGTCTTTAGCCGTCAATACTTCTAGATAGTTTACCAGACCGTAAGTCAATAATTCATCAGAATAGTCGGCTGCTTTTTTAAGAGCATCGACTTGCTTTTCGCGAATCGTAATTTTTGCCGTTTCGTTATTGTATTGCGCCAAAGCATCAGAAACTTCTCTTCCTGCCGTAAGCAATGATTGCTCAAATTGGAGATAGGCTTTTTCTTGATTGGCTTTTGCCACTTCAAAACGGGTCTTGATTTGTCTTTGGTTAAAAATCGGCTGTGTCAATCCTGTAACTACATTCGCAAAAAAGGAATTCGCACTGAACCATTGCTGCAAATCAATACTTTGAAAACCGCCGGTTGCCGTTACTTTGAATGTAGGATAGAAATTGCTTCTGGCTACATTGGTCTGCTCAAAAGTAGAAATCAGGTTATATTCTGCCGCAATAACGTCCGGTCGATTACGAAGCAATGTTGCTGGAACACCCAATGTAATTTCAGGCTGCATCGCTTGGTCTTCCAACGTGCTTCTTTCTATTTTTCTAGGCGATTCTCCTAAAAGAATACTCAAGGCATTTTCTAAAATAATTACATTGTTTTTTAAATCGGCAATGATTATTTCGGTAGCATATTTCTGTGCTTCTGTCTGCTTTACTCCCACTTCGTTTACATTTCCTGCATCTTTAAGGGCAAGAATTGTCTCGATGCTTTCGTTTCTGTTGATCAATGTTTGTTCCGCCACCTTGATTTGGGCATCCATAGAAAGCAACTGGTAATAAGTAGATGCGATATTAGCAATCAGCTGTGTCTTTACGGCTTGGTTGGCCGCTATTGTCTGAAGATATGCCGCATTCGCTGCACGCTTGTTACTTCTGATTTTCCCCCAGATATCGGCTTCCCAAGAAAGCGTTCCTGTCAACTGATATTGGTCGGTACTTCTGTCTTGCAAAAAGGAACCCAATTGGCTGTTCTTAGAAAGCTGCTGGTGTGTCCAATCAGCATTTCCAGAAAGTGTCGGGAAATAGCCTGCTTTTCCTTGTTTCATCGTTGCTTCTGCCGCCACAATATTCTGCATGGCAATTCGGATGTCCAAGTTATTCTGCAATCCTTTTTTGATATGCCCTTGCAGGATAGGATCTGTAAATACTTTGTCCCATGAAACATTGGCAAGCGAAGTAGAATCTGTAGAAACGACTTCTGTCCTGTAAAGGTCCTCTGTTTTCATCTCCGGCCTGTCGTATTTTTTCGCGACGAAGCAAGACTGCATCACGACTGCCGCTAGGACAAGTAGGCTTATTTTATATATCTTATTCTTCATATTCTTCGTTTAAAAGTATAACGTCAGACTCTTTTTCTTGAAATGGCTTGCCGGAAATTCTTTCCTGCAGTGACTGGAAGATCACGAACAATACCGGAATTACGAATACTCCGAATATGGTTCCGATTAACATACCACCAACAGCACCCATACCAATAGATCGGTTACCTACAGCTCCAACTCCAGAAGCTAATGCCAATGGCAACAGACCGAAGATAAAGGCCAAGGAAGTCATCAAGATTGGTCGGAGACGTGCTTTTGCTCCTTCAATTGCAGACTGCATCAAGTCCATTCCGTGGCGTCGCCGCTGGATGGCAAATTCCACGATCAGGATGGCATTCTTCGCGAGTAGTCCGATAAGCATGATTAGCGCTACTTGGAAATAGATGTTATTTTCTAATCCGGCCAGCTTCACAAATCCGATTGCTCCGGCAATACCTACAGGCAAAGACAGCAATACAGACAATGGAACTAAGTAGCTTTCATACTGCGCACTCAACAGGAAGTAAACAAATATCAAGCTTAAAAGGAATACGCCTGCTGCTTGTGTCCCAGCCAAAATTTCCTCACGGGTCATACCCGAAAATTCATACGTATAGCTTTTTGGCAAATGTTGCGCCGCTACTTCTTGAATTGCCTTGATAGCATCTCCAGAACTGTAGCCCGGCTTCGCTTTTCCGTTTACGTTAACAGCTTTCAACATGTTAAATCTTGCTACAGCTTCTGGCCCATAAATTCTCTTGAAATCAATGAACTGGCTGATGGCAACTTGCTGGTTGTTGGCGTTTCTTACGTAGATATTATTAATCGATTCTTCTGTCGCTCTGTCTGATGGTTTCGCTTGAATCATCACACGGTACTGTTTACCGAATTTGTTGAAATCAGTCGTGTACAATCCTCCATAATACCCTTGCATCGTGTTGAAGATGTCCGAAATAGACACTCCAGCATCTTTAGCTCTTTCCACATTGATATCCATTTGGTATTGCGGGAAGCTTGGGTTGAAATTGGTCATCGCATATTGGATTTCCGGCCTTTTCATCAATTCGCCCAAGAACTCGTTGCTGACTTTGCTGACAGTTGCCCAATCATCATCGCCTTTATCTTGAATCTTGAATTCGAAACCATCTGCCGTACCAAATCCTTGAACACTCGGAGGTGTAAAGAACAACGCTCTAGCATCTTTGAAATGGGCAGTTCTTCCGAAAAGCTCTCCAACGACAGCATCAACTTGCTGGTTGGCTTCTTTACGATAAGCCCAATCTTTTAATTTGATTACAGTAAAGGCATACGAACCACCGTTTACGTTGTTCAGCAAGCTGAATCCGACAACGCTCATCCTTGCTTCTACGATATCCATAGAGGCCAAGATAGAATCTAATTCGTTTACTGCTTTTTGTGTTTTTTCTAATGTTGTTCCTGGAGGCAGTGTTAAATCGGCCATGATGATTCCCCTGTCTTCATTAGGAATAAATCCTGCAGGAGTCGTCTGGAACAAGAAATAAGTGATTCCCACAAAAACCAATAATGCTATTCCAGTTACCCATTTTTTTCGTACCAAGAATCTTAATGAACCAGTATATTTGTCGTTCATCTTGTTGAACCCTGTATTGAAAGCCAAGAAAAATCGGTCTTTCAGGTTCTTTTTATGATGATCTGAATCTTTATGCGGTTTCAAAAACAGGGCACATAATGCCGGGCTCAAAGTCAATGCGTTTACTGCCGAAATCAAAATCGATATCGCCAGCGTAATCGCAAACTGCTGGTAGAATACTCCCGACGGTCCGCTTAGGAACGATACCGGAATAAATACCGCCGACATGACCAATGTAATCGAAACGATCGCTCCGGAGATTTCGCTCATCGCAGAAAGCGTAGCTTCTTTTCCAGATTTGGCTCCTTCGTCGAGTTTGGCGTGCACCGCCTCGACGACGACAATGGCATCATCGACGACAATACCGATCGCAAGGATCATCGCGAACAACGTAAGCATGTTGATCGAGAATCCGAAGAGCTGCAGGAAGAAGAACGTTCCGATGATCGCTACTGGTACAGCAATAGCAGGAATTAACGTAGAACGGAAATCTTGCAGGAAGAGGAATACCACGATAAATACTAAAATGAACGCTTCTACCAAAGTAGAGATTACTTTGCTGATCGACGCATCAAGGAAGGTTTTAGTGTTGTATGGAATTACATAATCTACTCCTTTTGGGAAGTCAGGTTTTGTTTCTTCCAAAATCGACATTACTTCGGTGATGATATCTTGCGCATTAGAACCTGAAGTCTGGAATACCCCAACGGCTACACCTTCTTGGCCCATCGCAATGTTTTTCGTACCGTAGTTGAAACCTCCTAATTCTACAGTAGCAACGTCTTTCAAGTGAAGGAAGTTACCATTTCCTGTAGATTTTATTACGATATTTTCATAATCTTCAATTTCGGAAAGCCTTCCTTTATATTTGATTACGTATTCATACACTCCTTCGGCATTTTCACCAAATTTACCTGGCGCTGCTTCTACATTCTGTTCTTGCAGTGCGGCTTGGATGTCTTTTGGCAATACGCCATACGTAGCCATTTTTTCTGGATCGATCCAGACTCTCATCGAGTAGTCTTTCGCTCCGAATACGTTTACCTGTCCGACTCCTTTTACACGTTGTAATTTTGGAACCAAGTTGATTTTAGCGTAGTTCTGGATATAGGTCTCGTCAAAGTCTTTATTTTTTGAATAAAGCGCAAAGAACATCAAGGCGCTCGTCTGGCTTTTCAGGGTAGTAACCCCAGTCTGCACAACGGCTTGTGGCAATTTGCTTGTGGCACGAGAAACCCTGTTTTGAACGTTTACGGCGGCAATATCCGGATCCACTCCAAGCTCGAAATACACCGAGATTTTGGCAGAACCGTCATTGGCAGCAGAAGAAGTCATGTAAGTCATTCCTTCTACACCATTGATTTCTTCTTCGAGCGGTGTCACGACACTGTTCAATACCGTTTCGGCATTGGCTCCAGTGTATGTAGCGTTTACCTGAACCGTCGGCGGAGCGATTTCAGGATATTGTTCTATCGGCAGGGACATCAATCCCAAGATTCCCAAAATGGTAATCAGGATGGATATTACGGTCGAAAGAACTGGTCTTTCTATAAATGTCTTTAGCATTGAGAATTATTTTTTAGCTGGTGGTGTAGTTGTTTTTGTAGAATCTTTGGCAACAGCATTTCCGGCTGGAGCAGCAGCTTCTGGTTTTCCTTGCTGAGGTACGATTTCCATATCATCTTTTAGCTTAGAAGTTCCTTCGATTACGATTACCTCGCCTTCTTCAAGACCTCCTGTTACGATGAAATTCAATCCAGATGTACCGCTTGTTTGGACAATTTTTGATTTTACCTTGTTGTCTTTTCCAACTACGTAAAGCGTCTGTTTTCCTTGTACTTCGAATACAGCATTTTGCGGTACTAGAATTACATTTTTCTCATTGATCGGCAAACGAACGATACCGCTGCTTCCGCTTCTCAAGATTCCTTCTGGATTTTTGAATTCAGCTCTGAACTGAGTGGTTCCTGTTTGTGGATTTACCAATCCGTTCATTGTAGCCAATTTCCCTTTTTGGTCGTATTCTGTATTGTCAACCAAAAGCAATGAAACTTCTGGAGCAGCTTTTAGCTTTTCGGCAGTTGTAGCTCCTTTAAACGTTTTGTTGAAAAACAAAAGTTGTTTTTCGTTCATAGAAAAATAAGCACGGATAACTCGTGTATCCGAAACGGTAGTCAAAGGCATTTCGCTGCTAGAGCTTACCAAGCTTCCTTCTCTGAATGGAAGTCCGCCGATAACTCCGTCAACAGGCGAAGTGATGGTTCCAAAACCAATGTTAGCCGCAATCGCTCCATAAGATGCTTTTGCCTGCGCCAATTTTGCTTTGGCGGTTTCTAATTGTACGTTGCTGATGATTTTTCTGTCAACCAAAGGCTTCAATCGGTCTACCTCAACTTGAGCTGCCTGTACGGCCGCTTTTGCTGCTGAAGCGTCTTCGTTTTGAGTCTGTGTTTCTAGCTTGAACAACAATTGTCCTTTTCTGACAACTTGTCCTTCATCAACATAAATTTTCTGGATGAATCCGTTAACTTTCGGACGGATTTCTACATTCTGCTGTCCTTCAAGATTGGCAGTATATTCTTGGTAGACTACGGCATCTTGTTTTGCAACAGTTTGAACTGGGAAAGGCATAGGTCCTTGTGGGGGCATCTGCTCTTCTTTTTTACCGCAAGAGGAAAGGGTAATTATTGCGATTAAAATACTGAATAGTGATTTATTCTTCATTTGCATTTTATAAAATTGGTTGATTGATTTTTATTTGTTCTCTACTTTCTCTAATTTTTGAATCGTCTTGTTTAAGAATTTCTCGAAGTCTATGACGTGTTCTTGATAAATTTTAATTTTTTCTAAGTCACTGCATTCATCAGTATCAGCGGTCATTTTTCTATATTCTATCATTCTTTCGACCATCTTTTTTTCATCTAAAACCATTCTAAGATGGTTCTGCATTCTATCACTAAAAGAAGACGGTTTGTAATATTTTTTTCTGTCTCCAGGGAAAGTATAATACTGAATCTTTCCGATTTTCAGCAAAAGATTCAGATTTGTAGAAACTGAGCTTTTGCTTGCTCCTAGCCTTGAAACCAAATCATCGAACGTCAATCCTTTTGCGTCATTCCATACAATAAGGCAACCTAGTATTCGTCCTGACAAGGGCGAAAAGTTCAAATAGGTTTCAAAATGAACTCCAAACATCTCCACCAACTCTTCTCTTTCTTTCGATATGTCTGTCATTGATTTAAAATTTTGATGCAAATTTAAATCAGGTTCGGTAATTACCGAACTAAACGAACTTAAATTTATGTTAATTTTTTTTCATGAAATTTAAGCATTAAAAAAGCCAGCAGTATTCTGCTGGCTTTTGGTCAATTTATAATTTCTAACGTTACTCTCAAGGAGCCGTGGTTTTTATTGTCGGCTATTTCCATAAAAGCCTTTTTGGTGAGATCGATTTCTCGCCCTGGCGTAAATGGCCCTCTATCATTTATCTCGACGATGACTGATTTGTCATTGGCGATGTTGGTTACTTTTACCTTTGTTCCGAATGCTAACTTCTTGTGAGCCGCTGTATATTTATTGTTGTGGAATTTTTCCCCGCTCGCTGTTTTCTTTCCGTTGAATTTATCTGCATAATAAGAAGCGTGGACATTCTTTTTATATACTTTCCCAGAAGCCGATTTGCTGGAAGAACAGCTGGCCAAGATACTTCCAACGACTGCTATGATTAAAAATATCCTGATTTTCATGACTCCTGATTTACTGAATAATTTCTATTGTTACTTTTAGATGTCCGCCATATCGGGCCGAAGCGATTTCCATAAAGGCTTTTTTCGTAAGATCAATTTCTTTTCCTTTGGTAAAAGGACCACGGTCGGTAACTTCAACGATTACTGATTTTCCGTTGGCTTCATTCGTGATCCGAAGTTTTGTACCAAAAGGAAATTTTCTATGTGCCGCCGTATATTTTTTGTTGTCAAAGATTTTACCGCTTGCCGTTCTTCTGCCTGTGAATTTGTCAGCATAATACGACGCATGGGCATTTTTTTTATGGAGCTTGTATTTTTTGGATTCGGCTAATTTTAAGCTATCTTCTACTGCAACTTTCTTTACCGAATCTTGATACGCCTGAGTTTTTTCTGGAGGAGTTTTTTGAAAGTTCCTGTCTCTTAAAGAAAAACCGCTTGAAAAAACCAAAGCAATAAAGGCCAGCAATAGAATTGTAGTCTTATACTTCATGATAAATATTTTTATGTTTGGCCAATTCATCTTACAATTACTATACCCAAAATTAAAAAAGCTCAAAAAATTGAGCTTTATGTTTTTATGAGAACCAGACGTTCCAAGGAATTCTTGACAACAGCAAGAGCAATCCTAAGGTAAAAAATATGGCTATCTTTTTGAATTTTGCATTAGAACCTTCTGCTCTTTTATGCGTGCTCCATCCTATCGTTATAAACACAATAGCTAAAATATTTATGATTGGGTGCTCGACTGCCATTTGACGCAATTCGCTATTTCCCATGATTTCTTTCATTCCTGCTTGTCCAAAAAGAGAAAATCCTTTAGGCGAGACAAAATATAATATCAGTCCAATTACAAATTGAATGTGGGCAGCAATCAGTCCGAAAAGGGCAATTCTTCTGTCTTTTGGTTTGAATTCATTTTTTGCAGATAAGCCAATCAACGCATTGATTGCGGCAACTCCTACAGTAAAAAGTGCAACGTAGGCAATGCCTGAATGGGCTTCTAGAATAATTTTGTAAGTATCCATGGTCAAATTGTTTTTTACAAATATATCAAAAAATGAAATGTCCGAAAATTATTGACAAGTAACCAATTCAATAAATAATGAATCCAAATTACGAAATAAAACCTTAACAATTAACATTTCTTTAATCGATTTGGGTTATGATTTAAAATTCAATATCCTAAATTTGCGGAAATGATGAAAAAAGCCGTACATATTACCTTTTTGTGCTTATTCTTTCTGCTGGGAACGCAATGTAATGCCAGCAATAAGAAAAACTCATCATTGCCTTTTTTTGAAAACAGTGCAAAACAGTACTCAAAAGAGTGCCGTCAAAGCCTTTCTAAAAAAGAATTTTCTGTTGCCAATGATACTTTTGACAAAGTCCATAAAAAGAAACGCCTTTTAAATCCCTTTCATAATAGCATAGCAAGACTATCAAAATGCTATAGTTCTTCTTTGGTTTTAGGCGCTATTCCTTATTCAAAATTTGTATTCCAAAAGCATTTTGAATCGCTGGTCTTTTCATCCGAGCATTCCTTGCACAATTCTTTTTGTCCTAAAGGGAAACTGCTTTCCATATTTTATTCTTTTCAGGCTTTCTGGTAATAACTAATTGAGTTTTGTTTTTGAGATTCTTTTTAGAATCTTCTCAAAGAATGTCCAATTAAATTAGTACAGCATGAATGAATTAGAAAATACGGCAACGGCAGCCTCACACCATCTTTATCCTCTGATAAGCGATTTGGGATTAATCCTGATGACCGCTGGTGTTGCTATCTTGCTTTTCAAGAAAATAAAACAGCCTTTGGTTTTAGGGTATTTGATTGCCGGATTTTTGGCAGGGCCTTATTTTACGTTATTCCCTTCAGTAAAAGATGTTCAGAACGTAGAAGTCTGGGCAGAAATCGGCGTCATCATCTTGCTTTTCAGTTTGGGACTGGAATTCAGCTTTAAGAAATTAATGAAGGTTGGAGGAACCGCTTCGATTACCGCCCTCGTCCAGATTGTCTCCATGGTATTTTTAGGTTATTGGTGCGGACAAATGATGGGCTGGTCGTCTATGGACAGTATTTTCCTTGGCGTTATCTTATCGATTTCATCTACCACTATTATTCTTCGGGCTTTTGACGAATTGGGTGTAAAAGGCCAGAAATTTGCGGGAATTGTTTTTGGCGCCTTGATTGTTGAAGACATTGTCGCCATCTTGATGATGGTATTGCTTTCTACGGTCGCTATCAGCCAGCAGTTTTCGGGAATGGAGCTTTTTGAATCGGTACTGAAACTTTTGTTCTTTTTGATATTATGGTTTGTCGGCGGTATTTTTTTCATCCCGACATTATTAAAAAAAGCAAAGAATCTCTTGAGCGATGAAACGCTGCTGATTGTTTCCCTAGCTTTATGTTTGATGATGGTAATCTTAGCAACTATGGCTGGATTTTCGCCTGCTTTGGGAGCTTTTATCATGGGTTCGATTATTGCCGAAACTACCAAGGCAGAACGTATCGAACATCTTATAAAACCTGTAAAAGACCTTTTTGGCGCCGTTTTCTTCGTGTCGGTCGGAATGCTTATCAATCCAAGTACTTTGGCAGAATATGCTATTCCTGTAGTTGTAATCACCTTGCTGACCGTTTTTGGAAAAACCTTAAGTTCTACTATCGGGACACTTATTTCTGGACAACCCTTAAAACAATCGGTGCAGACTGGAATGAGCCTTGCACAGATCGGGGAGTTTTCGTTTATCATTGCGACTTTGGGTATGACACTTGGCGTAACCAGCAGTTTCTTATATCCTATTGTGGTTGCCGTTTCGGCTATTTCCACATTTACGACACCTTTTATGATCAAGCTTTCGATTCCGGTATACAACATGCTGGAAAAAAATCTTCCTAAAAAATGGACCAAGGCCATTGAAAGTTACAGCTCAAGCTCGCAAACCATCAAGGCTACGAGCAACTGGGTATTGTTCTTACGAGCCAGCATCATCCAGATTATTATACATTCAGTAGTTATCATTGCGGTTATCTTGCTTTCCTCGAGAGTCTTGTTGCCAATGGTGAATGGTTCGCAATGGGCCAACGTTGTTATCGCAGTAGTGACGCTTTTGTGCATTTCTCCTTTTTTATGGGCTTTGTCTTTGCGAAAGGTTGCCGTAAACGCTTATGAAGAATTAAAGAAAGAAAGAAAGTTTCTCGGACCAATCCGAATCGTCAATTTAATCCGAATTCTTTTCACGCTATTTTTTATCGGACTTCTACTAAACAGCTTCTTCTCTAATTTTATCGCTTTTGCCGCGCTAGTTATCTTTGTGGTGGCCTATCTGGCTTTCCCGAAAAAACTGCAATTGTTGTATGATAAGATTGAGAACCGTTTTATGCAGAATTTAAACGACCGAGAAAACACAGAAGCTTCAAAAAGCAAGAAAGAACTTTCTCCTTGGGATGCGCACATGACGACTTTTGAAATCAGCGCCGAATCGAATATTGTCGGAAAACCATTGTATCAGCTTGAGCTTCGAGAACGAATCGGAATCAATATTGCGGCCATCAAGCGCGGGAATATTACGATTAATGTGCCGAATCGCAACGAACAGATTTATCCGAACGACGTTCTTTATATCATCGGGACCGACAGACAGATTGATAAATTCAAGATTTACATGCAGCAGAGTATTGTCGCGGTTCCCGAAGACAATGCCGAAACGGTCTTGAAGAATTTCGAATTGAAAAATGAGGATTTTATCGGAAAGACAATACGCGAATCGCAATTGCGGGAAAAAACAAACGGACTCGTTGTCGGCATCGAGCGGGAAGGCCGACGAATGATGAATCCGGAATCGCATGTCGTTTTGGAAAAAGATGACATCATCTGGATTGTTGGCGACAAGAAAAAAATGAATTCTATTACACTAAATGCTTCTTAATATTATTTACTTAACTAAATTTTCAAATGGATAATTTTGATTGGAAACAGCTCATTAACCCCGAATTCTACATAGCCATGGAACTTGGAGGCGTTAGCATTGGACTGTATGTTGTGCTTTTTATTGTTTTTGCAGAAACTGGATTGTTTGCCGGATTTTTCCTCCCAGGCGATAGCCTTTTATTTTTAGCCGGAATTTACAGCCGGGAACTCATCGAGAATCTAGTGTTTATTGAAAATGATTTTGGGAATGTGGCCTTGCTTGCCACTTTGGTCGCTCTTTCTGGAATTATCGGAAATACTGTCGGCTATTGGTTTGGCGCCAAAAGTGGCTGGTACTTATATAAAAAAGAAGATAGCTTCTGGTTCAAGAAAAAATACCTTGAGCAGTCACGCGTGTTTTTCGAAAAATATGGCGGAAAAGCGATCATCATTGCACGTTTTATGCCTGTATTAAGGACTTTTGCTCCTATTATTGCGGGTATCGTACAAATGGACAAGAAACGTTTTATGTTTTATAATATCTTAAGCTCTTTTCTTTGGGCTTTCAGCTTGATCATGGCCGGACATTATCTGTATGGCTTGTTCTTGAGCAAATTTGATATCGATTTGAAAAAGCATATCGAAATCATCATTCTTATTATCGTAGCGGCAACGACCATTCCTTTGGTGGTTAAATTCCTTAAAGGAAATAAGGAAACACCAGAAAATAATACCGAAAAATAAAAAAAGCCTCTCAAATGAGAGGCTTTTTCAACTAACTACACACAAACTAAAAATTATAACGAATCGTAAAGTTCCAAGTTCTGCCTAGGCCGAAATATCCTTGGTTGGCATCTGCGATTCCATCATATACTTTTCCGGAAGATTGGTACGTAGAGAAATCTGTAGAACTACTAGGATTTACTCTATCTGTAACCTTGATATTTGTTCTCAATTCTGAGATATAAATGGTATGCAATAAATTGTCTACATTAAGCCTGAAGTTTACAGATTTCGATTTATCTTTTCCTACCAGCATTTTGTAAGTCAAGCCCGCATCGACAACACCATAAGAAGGAAGTTCAAGGTTGTCTTTTACAGCTCCAACATTAGAATAGATTTTATCGTAAAATCTGTAATCTGCATCAATAGACAGTCTTTCAACAACTGTAAATTTAAATCCAGCACCAGCTGAAAACTGGGCTGCATCTCCTACTTTTCCGCCATCAACATCCGCTTCTGTAACATTCAAGACGTTTCTATCTTGATCTCTTACTGTTGTAACAACATTGCCTTTGTATTCCCAATTTCCTGCAGAAACAAAGCCTCTTAAATCTAAGTTAGACAATGGTTTTGCTACAAAATCAAACTCGATTCCTGTATGCAACTGCTCCACTCCTTCATTGGTAGAAAAGATTTCTGTTCCAGCCGATACAGGGTTTCCGTTGATTACTTCGTCTGCGGCCGCGATTCTTGAAGTCGTCTTAACCCTATCTTTCCACGAAGTTCTATAACCATTCACATTGGCCGTGAAGTAAGTGCTCTTAAAGCTATATCCTGCTTCAAGTCCTAAGATTTTCTCATTTTCAGTTAATGGATTTACTTGGTTTGTAAAGTTCAGATAGATATTGTCATGATAAGGCTGGCGAGAATAGTAGCCTGCATTTATGTACACCGAATTTTGATCGTTTATATTAAAGCTACCTCCTGCCTTAACATTATATCCAGTGTTATTGACTTTTTCTGAATCTTTAAATTCTCTTAAATAATCATATCTGTCAAATCTTTGGTGCGACTGGTTTGAGATGGCTCCTTGAAAAAATCCAGAAAACAAGTCGTTAGAATATTCTATTTGGCCGAAAACTCCACCGTAAGAAATTCTTTCGCTGTTGTCATAATCAATTCTTTGGTTTTCTCCAATCGTATTGAAAGTAGCGCCCCAAGCATGTACGTTCTGAGATTCTGTAACTGTATTGAAAACTGGGCTTCCGACTGGCTGATTAGAGCCATCTCTTAAAGTCCTGCTTTCTGTCCAGTTATTTAAGCCTAAGAAATTCTCCACTTGACGGTAGTGCGTCCCGTAATACGTCCTTAAATCGGCACCTACATTAAAAACAAGGTTTTCGCTCAATTGGTGCTTGAAATTAGAAACAAGTCCATACCAGTTATGGTTATTCATTGAAGAACGGATAAGATACGACTTGTTATCTCCCATTACTCCATTTCCTACGGCAGCGTTTCTGTCTCTGATAGCGTCAAAATCAATCAAACCATTAGTTCTGATTGCAGATGCGCCATAATTTCCAGTTCCACCTCCACGTCCCCATGAAGCATATAAAACTGTAGACAATTCTGATTTGTCACTCATTTCCCAATCCCAGTTAAGGTTGGCAACCGGCTTATGGTAAAAATTCGTTCTTTCTGATTGGTATTTGCCGTTCAGAGATCCCCAGTTATTGTTGTATTTTCTGCCGTAAGTCTGGTAATCTGAAAGTCTTTTTGTAAAGTTTTGGTCGTGCTTTTGAGGAGCACCTGTAATCAAGAAGTTAAGGTTGTGCTTTTCAGCTGGCTTGTATCCGAATGAGATGAAATAGTTTTGGCCTTCTCCTCTAGTTCCGTCATTATAACCGTCACCTTGCCAATGGGTCAACATTACGCTGACACCAAATTTGTTATTTATCATTCCTGTATTGTAGGCTGCCGTTGTCTTTAGGTAGTCATTGTTTGCTACGCCAGCAGAAATAAATCCTCCTTCTCTTTTAGAAGTAGCTTTAGTGATAAAGTTTACGGTTCCTCCCACAGAAGAAATCGCCAATTTTGATGATCCAAGACCTCTCTGGATTTGAATTCCGTTAGCGATATCGGCCATACCTGACCAGTTTGACCAATACATCAAGCCGTCTTCCATTCCATTGATGGGCTGACCGTTTAATAAAAAGGCCGTGTTATCTTGTGCAAAACCTCTGACAGAGACTCTAGAATCTCCAAAACCTCCCGCTTGTCCAGCTACGTAAACAGATGGCGTATTTACCATCGTCTGCGTAATGTCTGAAGAGCCCACTTTTTCTTGAATTTCAGAAGATGTAAGTGTCGAAACCGCAATCGGAGTCTTTCTGTCTTTTGCTAGGTCAATGATACCTCTACCAACAATCACGACTTCGTCTAATTGGCTAGAATCAGATTCTAGGGTAATTGTTCCCAAGTTTACCGTTTGTGATGATGTGGCAGAAAAGGAAATCGTTTTTGTAGTATATCCTACAAAGGTTATAACGACTTCTCCTTGTGTTTTTGACGTACTTATGCTGAATTTACCGTCAATGTCTGTTGAAGCTCCTTCTCCTGTCCCTTTGACAGTAACGTTCGCTGCAGGCAACGAGCCGTTCATTTCAGAATCGACGATTGTTCCTGTAATTTTTGTCTGTGAAAATGCTGTTGATACTGAAAAAATTAGCAGTAAAGACAGCATGAATTGTTTTAGATCCTTCATTTTACTAGTTGGTTAGAATTTTCGACAAAGGTCTGTTAACAATTATTTTTTGATGTTAGATTATTATTATAAAATCAAAAAGTATTCTTAACATTAGAAACAGGAAACATAAAAAAAGCCCTTTAAATAAGGGCTTTTTAATTTATATTTTGATAATTACTGTTTATCTAAAAAGTAACGCAGCAATAAAGTTGTAGAGCTGTCATGTGCTTTTACGACACCTGAATTAATTTCTTCAAGGATTGAATTGGCCAACTGTTTTCCTAATTCTACTCCCCATTGGTCATAACTGAAAATATTCCAGATAACGCCTTGCACAAAAATCTTGTGCTCGTATAAAGAAATCAATGAACCTAGAGTTTCTGGAGTCAGTTTTTGGATTAAGAGTGTATTTGTCGGCTTGTTTCCTTGGAAAATCTTGAAAGGCGTCAGGAAGTCAGCCGCTCCCGAAGAAACATTTACTTTTGTAAATTCAGCTCGTACCTTAACTTCTGTTTTTCCATTCAGCAAGGCTTCCGTCTGGGCAAAGAAATTAGACATCAGCTTGTTGTGATGGTCTTCATCGCCATACAAAGGCTTCACAAAACCGATAAAATCAGTAGGAATCAATTTTGTGCCTTGGTGGATTAATTGGAAAAATGCATGCTGAGAGTTTGTTCCAGGCTCTCCCCAAATAATCGTTCCTGTTTGATAATTTACTGGATTGCCATCTCTTCCTACACTTTTTCCGTTGCTTTCCATGATTCCTTGTTGTAAATAAGGAGCCAATTTTTGAAGATATTGTGTATACGGAATCAAGGCTTCGCTTTCTGCCCCGAAGAAATTGTTGTACCACACGCTTAGCAATGCTAAAACGACTGGAATATTTTTATTGAATTCGGCTGTCTTGAAATGTTCGTCCATTTGATTGGCGCCTTTCAACAATTTATTGAAATTATCAAAACCAACGGCCAAGCTGATGGAAAGGCCCACTGCGCTCCATAATGAAAACCTTCCGCCAACCCAATCCCACATTGGGAAAACGTTGTCAGGATTGATTCCGAATTCGGTTACTTTTTGAATATTGGTAGAAACCGCCACAAAATGTTTGGCAACGTCTTCTTGTTTTGCCGATTTCAAAAACCATTTTCTTACGGTTTCTGAATTGGAAAGTGTTTCTTGCGTTGTAAATGTTTTTGAAACTACTACAAAAAGCGTTGTTTCAGGGTTGAGGTTTTTGATTTTTTCATTTACGTGATCGCCGTCTACATTCGAAATAAAATGAACATTCAGGTGATTTTTATAAAATTGCAAAGCTTCTACAGCCATTGCCGGACCAAGGTCTGAGCCTCCAATTCCAATGTTTACGACATCTGTAAAAGCTTTTCCTGTGAATCCTTTTCTTTCTCCATTAATGATTTCCTGTGAAAATGCCTTGATTTTCTCTTTTACCTCATAGACTTCAGGAATGACATTCTGCCCATCTACTAAAACTACAGATGATTCTGGAGCTCTTAAAGCGGTATGAAGAACGGCTCTGTTTTCGGTCTCATTGATGATGTCGCCTTCAAAATATTTTGCGATTGCTTCTTTTAGATTTACTTCTTCGGCAAGCGACAAAAGCAGGCTTATTGTTTCTTCGGTGATAATATTTTTAGAATAATCTACCAGAAAATTATTCCATTGAAGATTAAATTTTGCAGCTCTGGAACTGTCATTGGCAAACATTTCCTGCATCGAGGCGTATTGCATCATAGTAAAATGTTCGCGCAATTTTTGCCAAGCAACTGTTCCTAACGGATTGGTTTTACCTAAAGCCATTGTATTGAAAATTAAATTGAGTAGTCTTTATTGAAGGCTCAAATTTAGGCAATATGATTTATTTTTTGAATTTAATTGTAGCAATACTGTCCAATTCTTTTTTCAGAGGCGTCATTTCGGCTATAAACCTTGGCTTGTACTTGGCATCCATTGGAATGGAATTTGGCAGCTTCTGCTTCAAAGCATCGACTTGTACGCCGTTTTTCCAAAAGCGATAGCAAACGTGCGGTCCGGTTGCAAGACCTGTGCTTCCTACTTTTCCGATGACATCGCCTTGAGAAACTCTTTGTCCTCTGCGGACAAGAATCTTAGACATGTGAAGGTATTGGGTCGAATAGGTTCCGTTGTGCTTTACTTTTACAAAGTTTCCGTTTCCGGCTGTATACCCAGTTTTTTCTACGACTCCATTTGCCGTCGTAATAATCGGAGTTCCTGATGGCGCGGCATAATCGGTTCCGTTATGCGCTTTGAATCGCTGTTGTACGGGATGGAATCTTCTTGTTGAGAATTTTGAAGAAATCCTGAATCCAAACTTCAAAGGGGCTTTTAAGAACATCGTCTTGAGCACTTTCCCTTCTTCGTCATAATAGTTTACTTTTTTTGCGGTAGTATCTTGCTTGAAAGGAAACGCATAGATTTTCTTGCCTTTGTATTCGAAAAAAGAGGCTTCGAGGCTTTCTACTCCGGCATAAATT
This sequence comes from Flavobacterium endophyticum, assembly GCF_003634455.1. GTDB lineage: Bacteria > Bacteroidota > Bacteroidia > Flavobacteriales > Flavobacteriaceae > Flavobacterium > Flavobacterium endophyticum. Next base: position 1,371,308 of record NZ_RBLC01000001.1, read on the forward strand.
GTATCGCTGATGTATTTTTCATTAAAAGTAACGGCAAATTTATCGCCTTTCTGGATCTTGAAGAAATCGACTGAATAGGCGTAAATATCAGCCAGATTTTGTGCCAGAGAAGCATCGACTCCAGCTTTACTTAAGGTTTCTGATAACGAGCCTTCAATTTCTGTCGCTATCGTTCTTCGCTTTATGGTAATTGGTTTTTTATTTCTATACGCGACTATCGAGTCTCTCAGGTCAATCACATTATAGTGGATATTGTCTGGCTGGTAGATAAAAACCTGAACGGTATTGGGTGCCTTTTTAGATTTTAAGATGGTATAAGGCCTTCCTGCGCGGATGTCTCTAAAATTAAAAGAATCTTTCGCCTTTTCTGTTATTTCGTGTACTTTGTATTTTCCCAAATCATGCTTGTCCATCAACGTTCCGAAAGTATCTCCGTTTTTGACAGTATCGTTAACTACTTGAAAATCATTCAGCGTAAAGCCAAACTCAACAACAATGGGTTCTTTTACAGGAACTTCGGTCTTATTTTCTTTGTCGTTCTTTTCCTCTTTGTCGTTGCAGGAAATCAGGGTGAATAGCAATAGTAGGGTTAAAACAGCGTATTTCAAATCGTATTCTTTAAATCTATTAGACGTTTTTTTCTTCTCCCCAAGATGCTAGTTCTTCTGGAGACCATAATTCAGGAAAAAATATCCTTCTTTGGTATTTTGGATGCATGTATTTTTTCCAATCGCTTCCGCCGGTGGCTTCTCCGTCACCTTTGCCGCTTCCGTCAATATATTTTTTTGCCGTATTTAGATGCTGCATTACCCAGGTAATATTGACCGTATGGTCATAATGACGCATGGCTTTTATCAATGCTTCGTCTTTTTGGTCTTCTTCTGGCAATTCTTTAAATTTCTGCCAGACATTTATGGTATTGTATTCTTCCATGTAGCTCAAAAACTGAGGCTTGTATTTTCTCTCAAATTCTTTAAGCAGGTATGATTTTTCGCCTGTATGATAGTCTTTTCCTGCAGCTTGCCAATAGAGATGTTCCAAAGCATGTTCATACGACGTATTCCTGTCGATTGTTTTTCGGAAACGGTAATCGATAAGGTTGATCAAGTCTGTAGAACAAAACTCAATCAATCGGTATTGTGCGCTTTGGAAACCACTTGCTGGCGTCAGGGTATTCCTGAATTTCATATACTGTTCGATTTCCATCCCATCACCCATAATATCGAATGACGTAGTCAGCATATCGAAATAGCGGCTGATACGCATCAGCTTTTCGGTAAAATAGGTCGTTTCGGGTTTTGGAGTATGGCACAACTGGTCGATTTCCCACAAGATCATTTTGAATAACAGCTCGTTTACCTGATGGTACATGATAAAAACCATTTCATCGGGCAATGTTGTTCTTTGGATCTGTAAATTTAATAAGGCGTCTGTCTGAATATAATCCCAATAAGTTATGGGTTTTGACCAAAGCAGTCCTTCAAGGTGCGTTTCGGTTTTCTGATTTATTGCCTGAAATTTTTCTTCTAGTTGATCTAGCTGATCTTTGATATTGGGGTTTATCTCCATCTTTTTTATTCTGCTATAATTTTAAAAGGATGTATCAATCCTTTATATCCTTCAAGGTCGGCTTTTAGTGAACCTACTGCCAAACTCGCCTTAATCCTTAAAGGAACTCTATTCTCATCATCTGATATCCAAACCGTTAAGCTTTCTTCTTCTTTGAAAACGCGTCCAGCTTGCACATAAGGCCTAAATATCATCGCATTTACTTTTCCAAATTTAGTTTTTAAAACTTCTCGTCCCATAAATTTTAACTTAAACTTTGTGGTTTCGTCGTCAAAAAACATATCAATAGAAATCGACTCACCAGGTTTCAGCTTGTCGATAGTAGGATGATTTCTCAAATAATAGAATGAGGAAACGATATCCTGCACATTCTCTGGTACAGAAATCGTCTTTTCGGTATTTTTCTTATAATCTTTTACTAGGACATTATTAGCAGACTGATTGAAAAACCCTTCTTGATTTTTCGTGTAGCCCCCTTCATTGATTTTTCTGAGAAATTGGTATGGCTGTCCTGTTTTCTTATCGAAAAAGCTTTGATAGTCGTCATTGACCTTGAAGAAAAATTTTGTCATTCCTGTGGTGTATCCGTTTCCGACGGCATGGAAGACTTTTTTCCCGTTTTTGGTGGCTTCTTTGATTTCTAGCGTGGCATAACCCGCATTTACCAAACCATAATGTATCCTGAATTTGAACCATTCGCCGACATCAAAAGCTTTCTCTTGTGCCTGAAGGCTCGCAGTTGCAATTAACAATAGTATTATAATCTTTTTCATAATTTGATTTTATATGTTCTTCCAACTGTTAAATACAATTTCTATTCCAAAAGTATTAAAACAAAAAAACCCAGTCAAAGATATGACTGAGTTTTTATGCTATTAACCAACCAAAAAACTATAAATTATGAAAAATTTACATAAAAATCGAAGGAAACCACTCCCTCTCTTTTTGCGGGTGCAAAGGTATGCATTAATTGCATTATTACAACTAAAAAATTAACTTTAACACAATATTAGCAAAAAATAGCTTTTTGAAAGGTTGTATTTTACATTATTCTCAGAAAATCAGGTTGTTTTATAGCGTTCCTCTCTTTTCTTGCTCTCTTTCGATAGACTCAAAAAGGGCCTTGAAGTTTCCAGCTCCAAATCCACGGGCGCCCATTCTTTGGATAATTTCAAAAAACAATGTCGGACGGTCTTGAACTGGCTTCGTAAAAATCTGCAACAGGTAGCCTTCTTCATCGGCATCTACCATAATTGCTAATTTTTCGATTTCGCCCAAATCTTCCTTCATCATTTTCATGTGCTCTCCTAATCTTTCAGGAATAGCTTCGTAATAGGCTCTTGGCGGTGCTGATAAAAATTCAACTCCACGCGCTTTTAATTGGGAAACGGTCTTGATGATATCGTCTGTAGCGATAGCCACGTGCTGGATACCAGGCCCGCCGTAGAATTCCAAATATTCTTCAATCTGTGATTTTTTCTTTCCTTCAGCAGGTTCGTTAATTGGGAATTTGATTCTTCCGTTACCGTTTGACATTACTTTACTCATCAAAGCGGAATATTCTGTATTGATCTGCTTATCGTCGAAAGAAAGGAAATTCACGAATCCCATTACGTCTTCGTACCATTTTACCCAAGTGTTCATCTCGCCCCATCCTACATTTCCAACCATGTGGTCGATATATTTCAAGCCAGTCGGTTCTGGATTGTAGTCGGATTTCCATTCTTTATACCCTGGCAAGAAAACTCCAGTGTAGTTTTTTCTTTCCACAAAAATGTGGACTGTTTCACCATAAGTGTAAATTCCGGAACGAACTACTTCTCCAAATTCGTCTTTTTCAACTGTTGGTTCCATAAAAGGCCTAGCACCTCTTTTGGTCGTTTCTTCGAAAGCGCTTCTTGCGTCTTCTACCCAAAGGGCAGCAACTTTTACTCCGTCACCGTGTTTTTTCAAATGGTCATTGATTGGAGAATCTGCATTTAAAGGCGTGGTCAACACCAAACGGATTTTATCTTGTTTCAAAACATAGGATGCTCTGTCGCGCACTCCCGTTTCTAATCCGGCATACGCCAATGATTGGTAGCCAAATGCTGTTTTGTAGAAATGTGCGGCTTGTTTTGCGTTACCTACATAAAATTCTACATAGTCTGTTCCTAATAGCGGAAGGAAATCTTGAGCTCCTTCAAATATTTTTTCTAATCCGTATTCTACTGATTTTACTTCTTTGCTCATTTTGTATATTTTTTCAACCCTGTCAGGGTCTCTGACCCTGACAGGGTTATCGTTAGTTGTTTTTTGTTTGTTTTTTTATTATTCCACCCAAGATTTATAGTATTGGCCATCATCCAATCCCATCGCTTCTTCGGTTACCATCAACGGACGGAACGTATCGACCATTACGGCTAATTCTTCGGTTACTGTCTTTCCGATACTTCTTTCCATCGCGCCAGGTGCAGGTCCGTGAGGAATGCCTTTTGGATGCAATGTGATATGTCCTTGCTCGATATTGTTCCTGCTCATGAAATCGCCATCTACATAATACAAAACCTCATCGCTGTCGATGTTACTATGATTGTAAGGTGCCGGGATTGCTTTTGGATGATAATCGTACAGCCTCGGACAGAAAGAGCATACGACAAAGGTTGAAGTCTCAAATGTCTGGTGAACCGGAGGCGGCTGGTGCACGCGTCCTGTTATCGGCTCAAAGTTATGGATACTGAAGGCATACGGGAAATTATAACCGTCCCAACCTATCACATCAAACGGATGGGTAGCATAGACTACTTCATGAATCATTCCTTCTTTTTTGATCTTGATCAGGAAGTCTCCTTTTTCATCATGTGTTTCTAATTCTGTCGGCAGCTTGAAATCTCTTTCGCAGAACGGAGAGTGCTCCAGATGCTGACCCGATTGGTTCTTGTATCTTTTTGGCGTATAAAACGGCGCAAAAGATTCTACATAAAACAGACGGTTTTCAGAGGTTTCAAAATCGATTTGGTAAATGATTCCTCTTGGAATGATCAGGTAGTCGCCGTACTCAAAAGGGATATTTCCCATCACGGTACGGAGCGTTCCTTTTCCTTTGTGGATGAAAATCATCTCATCGGCATCGGCATTTTTATAGAAATAATCTCGTAATGATTTCTGCGGTGCCGCCAAGCCTATGGTGCAGTCTCTGTTGACAAGCATGGCTTTTCGGCTGTCCAAAAAGTCTTCTTGCGGTTTTAATTCGAAACCTTTAAACAGCAGGGATTTTATATTCTTTCCGATGGCAATTTTTGGCTCTACGGAATAGGACGCCTTGATTTCTTTTACTTGCGTCGGCCTGTGGACATGGTATAGCAGCGACGAATGCCCATGAAAGCCTTCTGTTCCAAAGAGCTGCTCATAGTAGAGCCCGCCGTCTGGCTTTTCAAACTGCGTATGTCGCTTTTGGGGAAAATTGCCCAATTTATGATATAGTGGCATAATTATTAGATTTATGAAATTATGATTTTAGATTTCTGATAGCAGCATCCAAAAACTCATTCTGGGTTCCTCTTGATGAGGAACTTCAGATGCGACAATAAATCTTTCCAACTTGTATTCATAGTCACAAATATCGGAAAAATTAATTTTTTCACCTTATTTCTTGTGAAATATTTATAAAAAGGAAAAAGGCGCTACTGATTGTAAAATTTATCAGCAGCGCCTTTGTTCTATTTTAACATAAGCCTATCTCCCTTTCTTGTAACTGTACAGATAAATCAATGCATGAATTGCTGCAAAGATTAATGAGAAATAGAACAAGAAGTTATCATTTATATTCGGATCCATATGGTGGATAATGGCCACTATTACTAGGGCTGCAACCATTCCTAATCCTGACCCGGCAACTACTTTAAAGCTATCTAGGCTAAAGTTTCCTTTGTTTAGTATACTGTTTTTCATTCCGTAGAACAGATAGAGATCGAAACCAATCATCATCCAAACGATTAGTCGGATCCATGTATCTAACGGCAAGAATACCATCATGAACAAGCAAACCAACACTCCTGCAATAGGTACAAAAGGAACTAAAGGCGTTCTGAATGCTCTTGGTGCATCTGGCATTTTTTTACGCATGATCAATACGCCAATACATACAAGAATAAATGCAAATAATGTTCCGATACTCGTCATTTCTCCCACGACTCTAGCAGGTACGAAAGCGGCAAAAAGGCTTACGATTACCATAAACAATAAATTGTTTTTTGCTGGCGTTCTGAATTTTGAATGTACTTCTGAGAATACTTTTGGCATCAATCCGTCTTTACTCATAGAGAAAAACACACGGCTTTGTCCCATAAGCATCACAAGAATTACGGAAGCGTAGCCTCCTAATATAGCTAGCAGAATTGCATTATTCAGCCAAGGATAGGCTGGCGTTATCATTCCATCTGGCCCAGCTGTCCCCATCGCTTCTACTGCAATTGCCACTGGAGCGATTCCGTCTTTTCCAGCAAATGCTTGATAGTTTACGACTCCTGTCATTACGTGTGCAAAAAGAACATACAGGATGGTACAGATAGCCAAAGACAGCAATATTCCAATCGGCATGTCTCTTTTTGGGTTTTTAGCTTCTTGGGCTGCCGTAGAAACAGCGTCAAAACCAATATAGGCAAAGAACACGATAGCTGCTGCCCTGATTATTCCGGAGAAACCAAATTCTCCAAAGGTGCCTGTATTTTTAGGAATATAAGGCGTGTAGTTTTCTGGTCGTATGTATTGCCATCCAACAGCAATAAAAATCAATACAACACTCACTTTTAACAGTACTATAATTCCGTTTACAAATGCGGATTCTTTAGTGCCTCGAATCAAGATTAGCGACATTATCATCACAATCAATACGGCTGGGACGTTTATGATACCTCCTTCAAAAGGCGAAAGCATATAAGCATCATCAATGTGGATTCCATAACCGCTTAAAAATTTCCCGAGATATCTGGACCAGCTAATCGAAACCGTCGCGGCTCCAACGGCATATTCCAAAACCAAATCCCAACCAATAATCCATGCCACAAATTCGCCCATTGTTGCGAAAGAATAAGTGTAGGCACTTCCGGCTACTGGTATCATTGAAGAAAATTCTGCATAACACAAACCAGCAAAAACACAACCAAATGCAGCTACTAAAAAAGAAATAGTAATCGCAGGTCCCGCATTTACTGATGCGGCAAGACCCGTTATTGAAAATAATCCGGCTCCAATAATTGCTCCAATTCCTAAAGCTACTAATCCCGGAGCGGTTAAGGTTTTCTTTAATCCTTTTTCAGATTCAGATGATTCTTCTAAAAGCTGGGTTAATGATTTTCTTCTCCAAATAGACATAAATTGATTATTTAAGTGTTTAGTGGTTCCAAATATAGTTTTTTTATGGAATAATTAACACATAAATAATCGTATATATTTTTTTAGGATGAATTCCTTAAAACCAGAATCCTACGCTGAACCAGGTATGATGGTCTCTTGTTTCGGGCGACCAGGAGTGCTTGATTTCTACGGGTCCGATGATTGTTTCTAGGCCGTAGCCAAAAGAATATCCGGAATAGGCCGGACGTTCGATCCATTCGTCGCTATCAAAAATCTTGCTTCCGATGTTGGCATAGTTTGCCATGAAGTTCAAGTGGTTTTTTCGAAATATTTCATAATCTACGCCTACGGCTCCTTTGATGTAGCTGTTTCCGGAAAGGCTTACGAAGTCATAACCGTAAAAATGCCTGAAGTTATTGATCATGTTATAACCGTAGCCTCCTAATACGAAATCAAAAAACGGAACAGTCTGTTCGCCGACAGTAAAACCGGCTTCTGACTGAAGGTTTAACGTAAACTTGTTGAAGAAAGTCTTAGAAAAGGCCATTTCTCCTTTAAGGATGCTGAAATTCTGGTATTCTTTGGTATAATCGGAAGAATACAGGAAAGTCTGGAAGTCACCGCAGAACAGGAATCCGTTTTTTGGGAAGTATTTCTTATCAAACGAATCGTATTTTACATAGGCAATAAGGCTTACATAATCGCTGTCTTCTAAGATAGGATCGGTCGTTTCAAATGTTTTGGTCTTGATCTTTAAATGCTTGTATTCTGCACCTCCGCCGATCAGGAATTTTTGGGCGAAAACGGTCTGGAAATAGACCTGATTCGAAAAGTCGGAGTAATCAATATTGATGGAACTCAGTCCGAATAGGTTGAGCAGCTCTCCATTGTTGAAATCCGTGAGGACATTCCGGTTGAAGGTATTGTATCTGGATTTGATCCCGAAACTCCAATAGAAGCCATTATCGATATAATAGTCTAAATAGTACCTGAAATTGTCTCCTAGTCCGGCATCGACCGAAATGATATCGTTCTTGAACAACAGCTTTTTCTGGGTCAGGTTCAGCAAAATGGCGCTTTTGTAAAGGCCGTCATAATGCAATCCGAATTTTAAGTAGGTCTTGATCGGGTTTTCTACCAGCGTCATGGTCAAGACATCATTTCCTGAGGCAGACTTTGAAAACGAGTAGCCTATGCCGCTAAAGTTCTGGGTCGCGCTGAGGGTATTGATTCCTTTGTCCAAATCTGCATAGCTGATCTTGGTTCCGGCTTTGAACCCGAGCTTTCCAAGGACATAGGTACGGGTAAAATTTTCAAGCTGGGGCGTCTTGATTTCGCTGACTTGAAGGCTGTCGCTCTGCACGATGACCTTGTGCTTGGTGACAGGATTCTCCTTGTCGCCTATTTTTTCGAGCTGGTCGATTACTTTTCGTGCGGCATCTTCTCCTGTCTTTATGATCTGTACTCCTTGGGAGAAAGAAATTACACTGAATCCTTTAATATCTGGCTTTATGTAGATGTCGGTGGCTTTTTTCTTGCGGTCCATTTTCTGGATCATCTGCATGTTGGAAATCTGCACCAGAATTTTCGTGGCATCGGTCAACGCATCTCTGTCTTTTAGATCGTCTTGTACATCAACTCCAATGATGATATCGGCGCCTAGGTTTTTTACTTCGAGGATGGGATAGTTGTTCGTCACGCCTCCGTCTACCAGTAATTTTCCGTCAATTTCAACAGGCATGTATAAGGATGGCAAGGCTGCGCTGGCAATCATGGCTTGCGGCAGCGATCCTTTGTTTAGGAGTACTTGCTGGCCGGTCTCAATATCGGTAGCAATACATAAAAATGGAATCGGCAGCTGATTAAAATCACGAATGTGCCTTACATTATGCGTCAGCTTGTTCAGCATATTGAAGTTGTAAAGTCCTTTTGACAGGGCTCTTGGGATGCCAATCTTCATCTTCTTGAAGGGCAATGTCAGGGCATAGAGCTCGTCGTTTCTTTTTTCGTAAAAGTTTTTGGACGATCTTGGGATATAATCTTGGATCAGGGCATCGTAATCTGTCGTCTTGAAAATAGAGTCAATTTGTGCGGCGCTGTATCCCGAAGCATAGAGTCCGCCAATGATGGCACCCATGCTTGTTCCTCCAATATAGGAAATCTCTACGCCGGCTTCTTCTAATACTTTCAGAACGCCGATGTGGGCCAGTCCTTTTGCTCCTCCTCCACTCAAAACCAATCCTACTTTTGGCTTTTTCTGTTCTTGTGAAAACACAACCGATACAGAAAATAGCAACAAGAGGATAAGAGCTATTTTTTTCATAGAGAAAGGATTACTTTGTGGAATTGTAAAAGTCGGCAATTTTTTTGGCTTTTGAAATACCTACAACGTCAGAAATTTCTTTTTCTGTTGCCTGCGACAATCTTTTAACAGATTTGAAGTGTTTTATAAGGGCAATCATGGTCTTTTCTCCAATTCCGGGGATGGTTTCTACCGAAGTCTTTAGGGCACCTTTGCTTCGTTTGTCTCGATGGTGGGTTATCCCAAAACGGTGTGCCTCATTCCGAAGCTGCTGAATTACCTTAAGGGTTTCTGATTTCTTGTCTAGATACAACGGAATGGAATCGCCAGGATAAAATAATTCTTCCAAGCGTTTCGCGATGCCAATGATGGCTATTTTCCCTCTCAGGTCTAATTCTTCTAGGCTTTTTAGGGCAGATGATAGCTGTCCTTTGCCTCCGTCGATGATAATTAATTGGGGCAGCGGCTGCTCTTCGTCTAGGAGTCTTTTGTAGCGCCGGTATACGACTTCTTCCATCGAGGCAAAATCGTTCGGCCCTTCGACGGTCTTGATGTTGAAATGGCGGTAGTCTTTTTTGCTTGGCTTGCCGTCTTTAAAAACGACACAGGCGGCCACGGGATTGGTTCCTTGGATGTTGGAGTTGTCAAAGCATTCGATATGCCTTGGCTCGACAGAAAGACGCAGGTCTTTTTTCATCTGCGCCATGATTCGGTTGGTATGCCTGTCCGGATCTACGATCTGCAGCTGTTTCAGCTGGTCCATACGATAGAATTTTGCGTTTCGGATAGAGAGTTCCAAGATCTGCTTTTTGTCTCCTAATTGGGGCACGGTTACTTTTACATTTTCGCCCATGTCGATCTCAAAAGGGACAATTATTTCTTTGGACAGCAATTTGAACCGTTCTCGTAGTTCTACTACGGCCAGCTCTAGCAATTCTTCGTCGGATTCGTCGAGCTTCTTTTTCATTTCCAGCGTGTGCGAGCGGATGATCGCGCCATGTGAGATCTGAAGAAAATTGACATAGGCCATGCTTTCGTCTGAAACGATAGAAAACACGTCTACATTGGAGATTCTTGGGTTGACGATTGTCGAACGCGATTGGTAGTTTTCCAGCGTCTCGATCTTGTCTTTTATCTTTTGGGCTTCTTCGAATTTCATTTCGGAAGCAAGGTTTTTCATCAGCGTCTTGAAATCTTTGAGACTTTCCTTGAAATTTCCTTTGAGTATCTCGCGGATGGCGTCGACGTTTTTTTGGTATTCTTCTAAAGATTGGTGGCCTTCGCAGGGACCCTTGCAGTTGCCGATATGGTATTCTAGGCAGACTTTGTATTTGCCAGAATTGATATTTTCTCGCGACAGGTCATAGTTGCAGGTGCGCAGCGGGTATAATTCTTTGATTAGGTCCAATAGCGTATGTACGGTCTTGAAGCTGGTATAAGGCCCGAAGTATTCGGAACCGTCCTTGACCATATTTCTTGTGGTAAAGATTCTGGAAAACGGCTCTTTTTTGATGCAGATCCAAGGATAGGTCTTGTCGTCTTTCAGCAGGACATTGTATCGGGGCTGGAGCTTTTTTATGAGGTTGTTTTCCAAAAGCAGGGCATCGGTTTCTGTAGGAACTACGATGTGCCTGATGGAAACGATCTTGCGAACCAAGACGTTGGTCTTGCCATTGTCGTGCAGCTTGTTGAAATAGGACGAAACGCGCTTGCGCAGGTTTTTTGCTTTCCCGACATACAGGATCTTGTCTTCCTTGTCATAATACTGATACACGCCCGGGCCGTCGGGCAATGTCTGGATCTGTAGTTCTAAAGGAGTTCGCATCTGACAAAGTTAGTTTCAAAAATTCCGAATTGCAAGTGCCTGATTTCAATTTTAAATGGTTTTGGCAAATATTTAGCGTTCTCAATCTCAATTTTTATACATTTATATTTTTAAACAAAACATGGCGCTACCTACTTATAAAAATCTCACCATCTTGGGCGAGACGATCCTGCCGGGCGAGAGCCGGACCTTGAATATGGAGATTGCAAAGCTCCATACGATGACCAAACTAAAGATTCCGATTATCATAGAGCGTTCTGAAATCGACGGACCTACGGTCTTGTTTTCTGCGGGATTGCACGGCGATGAAATCAACGGCATCGAGATCGTAAGACGGCTGATCGTGCAGAAGATCAACCGACCGAAAATAGGGACTATCATCTGCATTCCGGTCATCAATGTTTTTGGCTTCTTGAACAAGACGCGCGAATTTCCGGACGGGCGCGATATGAACCGGGTCTTTCCGGGCAGCAAAAATGGTTCTCTGGCCAGCCGCTTTGCCTATTCTCTTTTAAAGGAAATTATTCCGAATGTGGATTATTGTATTGATTTTCATGCGGGCGGAGCCAGCCGCTTTAATGCACCGCAGATACGGATCGTGCCGAATAATACTGAGTTAAAAGCACTGGCTAACGTGTTTCATGCACCGTTTGGGTTGTATTCCAAAAATATTACGGGTTCTTTCCGCAATTCTTGTGACCGACTGGGTGTCAAGATGCTGTTGTTTGAGGGCGGAAAATCGCTGGATATCAACGAGTCTATTACACAGGAAGGTATCGAAGGCACCAAACGTTTCTTGGATCATTTCGGGATGCTGAACCCAAAGCGAAGGGCATCGATTGCGGACAGGAAGACTATTTATATCGAGAAGTCGGCTTGGGTACGTGCCAAGGCTTCGGGGCTGTTTCATGGGCTGACCGCTGTAGGAACGCAGGTCGAAAAGGGACAGGTACTGGCTACCATTTCGGATCCGTACGGCAAGGTGGAATATAAGGTAAAGGCACCTAATGCCGGCCATATCATCAATGTGAATGATGCGCCTATCGTTTATCAGGGGGATGCTATTTTTCATATCACGACGGCTTTAGAACCGTAAGCTTGCAGAATATTTTAGAACCATCCAAAATGCAAAAAAAAGAACTACGCTTAAAATACAGGGCCTTGCGGGCTGCTCTTTCTCCCGAAGAAATCGAAGAAAGGAGCCTTACTATTGCCAACCAGCTTGTCCGATTGGATATTTGGGACAAATTGTACTACCATATTTTTCTTCCGATTAGCGAACATAAGGAAGTAGATACAGAATTCTTACTTCAGGTATTGGCTGGAAAAGATAAAGAGATTGTCGTTTCTAAATCGGATTTCGAGACGCGAAAAATGACGCATTTCTTATTGACCGACAATACCAAATTTCGAAAAAACGAGTATAACATTCCTGAGCCAGTGGACGGAATCGAAGTGCCTACTGCCAAAATCGATGTAGTGTTTGTACCGCTTTTGGCGTTTGATCAAAAAGGGCATCGGGCGGGCTATGGTAAAGGGTTTTATGATCTTTTCTTATCGGAATGCAAAGAAGACGTACTGAAAATCGGGCTTTCTTTTTTTGAGGCTGAAGCCGCTATAACGGATGTTTTTGAAAACGACGTAGCGCTGGATTTTTGCGTGACTCCGAATACCGTCTACCGATTCAAAAAAAAGGCGTAACTTTAGAATAAAAAAAATGAAAACTCCTTTTAGATTATCCATCGGATTGCTTTTGCTTTGTTTTGCTTTTTCCGTTTCTGGATGCAGCGCCAGTATCGGCACCGGAACTTCAAGCAGATCGAGCAAAGCGAAACCGTTACCTCCAGGGCAGGCCAAAAAAGTGACAGGAGAAAAGAGTGCTAAAAAATATGCTCCGGGACAGAATTAAGCTAGTTCTGAATGTTTTCTTGAGCCTGAAAAGGCTTTTTTGTTGAACACAATCAATATTCCGACGCCTGTAGAGATGGCCATGTCGGCAATGTTGAATATGGCATTAAAAAAAGTAAAGTGCTGTCCTCCCCAGATTGGCAGCCATTTTGGCAAATTGCCTTCCCAGATCGGGAAATAGAGCATGTCAACTACTTTTCCGTGAAACCAAGTGCCGTACGGCTGGTCGGAAAAGAGCGTTGCGGTCTGGCCATGGCTATGGTCAAAAATCACTCCGTAAAAAACAGAATCGATAATGTTGCCAAAGGCGCCTGCCAAGATGAGCGCTATGGCTACAATCAGGTATCTTGAGCTTTCTTTTTTTACTGAATCCCACAACCACCAGCCAATTCCTGTTACGGCTACGAGCCTAAAAAGCGTCAGTATCAGTTTTCCGTAATCGCCGGGAATCTGGGTTCCCCATGCCATTCCTTCGTTTTCGATCAGTAGGATCTTAAACCAGCTGGCTACGTTGATCTGTCCATCTTCGCCGTATATAAAGTTGGTCTTGATGTATATTTTTGAGATCTGGTCAACGATAAGAATTAGGATAACTAATAAATATGCTTTCTTTAATGACATTTTCTTTCTTTTATTGCGCAAAAATAGGAATATTATTTATAAAAACACTCGCAAGGGCTTGTTCCTTTTTATGCGGCTTTTCGCTGCTGTTTTTCCTTACTAGCGTTTGATGCAAAAGGGCGCCTGCGTTTGCTTCTATATTAAAAAAACGCTCCTTGACAGGAGCGTTACTTTGGGTAATATCTTCTAGCGATTATCGCTGCAGGTTTTTTGCTTCGATACTCATCGTGGCGTGAGGAACGATCTTCAGCCTTTCTTTGCTGATTAGTTTTCCTGTTACTTTGCAAACGCCATAGGTTTTGTTTTCTACTCTGAAAAGCGCGTTTTTTAGATCACGGATGAACTTTTCCTGACGGATTGCCAACTGAGAGTTTGCTTCTTTCGACATGGTCTCGCTGCCTTCTTCAAACGCCTTGAATGTCGGCGACGTATCGTCTGTACCGTTGTTCAGGTCATTCATATAGGCACTCTTGATCAGGTCAAGGTCTGCTTGTGCTTTTTGTATTTTTTTTAAAATAATTTCTTTGAACTCTGCCAGATCAGCATCGGAGTATCTTGCAACTTCATCTACCATATTATATTATTTTGAAATTAATATACTTGTTTTTATTTCATCAAACTCAATTTCTATACCGTTTTCTACTTTATCTTCAATAATCAGTTCTTCTGTCAGCGTCTCTGCCTTGATGTAGTCTTGGTTTGCCGTAAGGGCTTCTTCAAGAATACCGTCTTTTTGGACTTGGACCTTGATCTTGTCGGTAACTTCAAAACCTGAGTCTTTTCTGATATTTTGAATGCGGTTGACTAATTCTCTAGCGATTCCTTCTTTTTTCAATTCGTCGGATATAGTGATGTCTAACGCCACCGTAATTCCGTTGGCATTGGCGACCAGCCATCCTTCAATATCTTGGGAAGAAATCTCTACATCTTCAGAGGTTAAATTAATACTTTTCCCTGAAATGACAATACTTAGCGAACCGTTTTTGTCTAGTTCGTTGATCTGTTCCTGTGAGAAATTTTGTATCTCTTTGGAAATCAGACCCATATCTTTCCCGAAACGCGGTCCTAATGCTTTAAAATTAGGCTTAATTTGCTTTACCAATATGCCCGAAGCGTCGTCTAGAAGCTCTATTTCCTTGACGTTTACCTCTGCTTTTATAAGGTCTGAAACGGCTTCGATTTCTGCTTTTTGCTTGCTGTCTAACACCGGAATCATCACTTTTTGCAGGGGCTGACGTACTTTTATCATTTCTTTCTTGCGAAGCGATAGTACGAGCGACGAGATGGTCTGCGCCTTCTCCATCCTGCTTTCCAACGATTTATCAACAAAGTTATGAGCATATTCTGGAAAATCGGCCAAATGTACGCTATCGAATGCTTCTTTATGTGTCGCCTGCGTTAAATCTCTGTAAAGCTTGTCCATAAAGAACGGAGCGATAGGGGCGCTTAGTTTTGCTACGGTTACCAGACAGGTGTACAGGGTCTGATAGGCAGCAATCTTGTCTTGGGCGTAGTCGCCTTTCCAGAATCTTCTTCTGCACAAACGCACGTACCAGTTGCTTAGGTTCTCCTGAACAAAGTCAGAAATAGCTCTTGCAGCTTTTGTTGGCTCGTAGTCGGCATAATAGCTGTCGACATCTTTTATCAGCGTATTTAATTCTGATAGGATCCATCGGTCGATTTCTGGCCTTTCTTCCAGCGGCACTTCGGCTTCTGCATAAGAGAATCCGTCGATGTTGGCATATAAGGCAAAGAACGAATAGGTATTGTATAGGGTTCCGAAGAATTTACGGCGTACTTCTGCGACACCTTCGATATCGAACTTTAAGTTGTCCCAAGGGTTGGCGTTGGCAATCATGTACCAGCGCGTCGCATCGGGTCCGTATTCGGCCAATGTCGTGAACGGATCAACGGCATTGCCCAAACGCTTGGACATTTTCTGTCCGTTTTTGTCTAAAACGAGTCCGTTAGACACTACGTTTTTATAGGCTACTTTATCAAAAACCAATGTTCCGATAGCGTGTAATGTATAGAACCAGCCGCGCGTCTGGTCGACACCTTCGGCAATAAAATCAGCCGGGAAGTCTTTATTTTCGTCAATCTTGTCTTTGTTTTCAAACGGATAGTGCCACTGCGCGTACGGCATGGCTCCGGAATCAAACCAAACATCAATCAGGTCGGTTTCGCGCTTCATCGGCTTGCCGGAAGGGGAAACTAGTACGATTTCGTCTACGACATTTTTATGGAGGTCGACCAAGTCATAATTGGCTTCTGACATGTTTCCGATCTCAAATCCTTTGAACGGGTTTTCTTTTTGGAAACCGGCTTGGATTGATTTTTCGATAGCGTTGTATAGCTCTTCTACCGAGCCGATGATGGTTTCTTCTTTTTTGTCTTCGGTTCTCCAGATCGGCAACGGAATACCCCAATATCTTGAGCGGGACAGGTTCCAGTCGTTGGCATTTTTCAGCCAGTTTCCGAAACGGCCTTCGCCTGTAGATTTCGGCTTCCAGTTGATGGTGTCGTTCAGGTCGAACATTCGGTCTTTTACATCGGTGACCTTGATGAACCAAGAGTCTAACGGATAGTATAAAAGAGGCTCGTCTGTTCGCCAGCTGTGCGGGTAGCTGTGCACGTATTTTTCGACCTTAAAGGCCTTGTTTTCTTCTTTTAGTCGGATGGCGATTTCTACGTCTACCGATTTTTCTGGCGCTTCGCCAGCATTATAGTATTCGTTCTTTACGTATTTGCCTGCGAAGTCGCCCATGTGGGAAGTGAATTTTCCTTGCAGGTCGACCAATGGCACTGGCGTACCGTTTTCGTCCAAAACCAGCATCGGCGGTACCTCTGGCACAGCTTCTTTGGCAACCTTGGCATCGTCTGCACCAAAAGTCGGGGCGGTATGTACGATTCCGGTTCCGTCTTCGGTGGTTACGAAATCACCCGAGATGACGCGGAACGCATTTTCTGGGTTCTGGTACGGCAGGGCATACGGCAGTAATTGTTCGTATCTGATTCCGACCAAATCAGCGCCTAAGGCTTCCGCTACTATTTTATAAGGCAACTGTTTGTCGCCGTTTTTTACTTTGCCAAAATCCGCTTCTTCTGCGCTTTCGAAATAGCCTTTGCCGAATTGTTTTCCAACTAAATTCTTAGCCAAGACTACGTTGATCGGCTCGAATGTGTATTGGTTGACTGTTTTTACTAGCACGTATTCGATTTTCGGTCCCACCGTCAGTGCCGTATTGGACGGCAAGGTCCATGGCGTAGTCGTCCAAGCTAAGAAATGCACATCGCCAAAGCCTTTTAGTACGGCTGGCAGTGTTTCTGCAAGTGTCTTAAACTGGGCAACGATGGTCGTATCGGTCACATCGCGGTAAGCGCCCGGCTGGTTGACTTCGTGAGAGCTCAGTCCGGTTCCTGCTTTTGGGGAATAGGGCTGAATCGTATAGCCTTTATAGAGCAGGCCTTTGTCGTAAATCTGCTTTAACAGCCACCAAACGGTTTCCATGTATTTGGACTTATAGGTCACATAGGGATCTTGCATGTCTACCCAGTAGCCCATCTTTTCGGTCAGGTCGTTCCATACGTCGGTATAGCGCATGACGGTCTTTTTGCAGGCTTCGTTGTATTCTTCGATGGAAATGGTCTTTCCGATGTCTTCTTTGGTGATTCCTAATTCTTTTTCGGTTCCGAGTTCTACCGGAAGTCCGTGGGTATCCCATCCCGCTTTTCTTTTTACCTGAAAGCCTTTTTGGGTCTTGTAGCGACAGAAAATATCCTTGATCGCGCGCGCCATTACGTGGTGAATACCCGGCAGTCCGTTTGCTGAAGGCGGGCCTTCAAAAAACACATAGGGTTGGTTTCCTTCGCGCGTGGTTACGCTCTTTTCAAAGATGTCTTGTTTTTTCCAGAAATCAAGCACTTCAGATGCCACTGTTGGCAGGTCAAGTCCTTTGTATTCAGTAAATTTTGCACTCATTTTTATCGCTTTGTAAAATCAATTTGCGAAAGTAATGAATTTTTTAATTAGTTATGGCGTATCGGGCGCGCGTTTTTTATGAAGATTCCGCTGACTATCAGTACTGCTGCCACTGTTATGATGGAATCGAATTTCTTATAGGGATGACATGGACTCTACATGGACTATCTATGGAGTATCCGTGGAGTATCTATGGAGTAACTATGGATGAAGACTTTCTCTACTTCAGTTATTGTCTATAAGATAAAGTACTTAAAACTAGAGTTATGCTTTTTTTCTTATTTATACAATTATCTTATAAGAAAATATTATTCTATTTTATTGTATTATAATCTTATTTGTTTTATATTTGCCCTTGATTTACTTTTTATGAATTTCTATACCTATTTTTTTTTAAAATTTGTTATACAATTTCATCATAAATTCATTTCTTTACCGTTACAATTAAGACAATTTAACAAGCCATAACTTAATAAAAGACAAGCACATGACCCTCCAAAAACCCTCCACCGCGCGCCTTATGGCCGCTGCATGCGCCCTGCTCGCTGCAGGCACCCTACAGGCCCAGGACATCCTCTGGGAGAAGTCCTACGGCGGAAAGCACTCCGAATACCTCTTCGATGCCCAGCCCACATCCGACTACGGCTTCATACTCGCCGGAAGCTCCCTATCCAAAAAGACCGGAAACAAGACCGAGGAAGCCGCAGGCGACCTGGACTACTGGCTCTGGAAGATGGACGAGAAGGGGGAACTGGACTGGCAGAAAAGCTTCGGCGGCGCCGGAGCCGACCTATTGCAGGCCGTAAGGCTCACTCCTGATGGGGGCTTTATACTGGCAGGGACTTCCGAGTCCGCCAAGGGGCTGCAGAAGAAAGAGGACGGCTACGGGAAGGAAGATTTCTGGATCATCAAGCTCAACGCCAGGGGCGCCGAGCAGTGGCAGCGCACTATAGGCGGCTCCGGACAGGAGCTGCTGCAGAGCATCGCGCCTACTCCAGACGGGGGCTATATTATTGGGGGGAGCTCCAGCTCCCCTAGGAGCGAGAAGCTTGTAGCCGGACAGCCGGATACCTACGGGAAGTCCGTTGCCGGATTCGGAAACCTGGACTACTGGGTCGTGAAACTGGACTCGGAAGGAAAGATCGAATGGCAGAAGGCCTTCGGGGGGCAGTATGCCGACCAATTGCGCAGCATCGTGCCCGTGCGCGGCGGGGGCTACCTGCTGGCAGGATCTTCCAACTCGCCCGAATCGGGGAACAAATCGGAAAAGTGCTACGGCCAGTCCGACTACTGGGTGGTGAAATTAGATGCCAAGGGAGAGCTGGAATGGCAGAAGGTGTATGGCGGCGAAGGCGACGACCAGCTCCAGGCCGCACTGCAGTCCGTGGACGGAAACTTCTTATTGGCAGGAAGTTCTGCTTCGGGAACGACCGGAAACAAGAACGCCTCCAACGGCAAGGGAACCGACTTCTGGCTCCTGAAAATCGACCCTTCGGGAGAAGTATTATGGCAGAAGACCTACGATATCGGCAAGTCCGACCTATTGACCTCGCTCGAGGAAAGCAGGGACGGGTCGCTACTGCTAGGGGGGCATGCCCAGAGCGAGACCTACAGCACCAAGAAAAAAGACAAGGAGGGCATTAACGACTATATCGCCATCAAGACCGACCCTAAAGGCGAAGAACAGTGGACCCAGACCGTGGGAAGCGGCGGGGAGGACATACTCCGTAAGGCTGTGGAGACCCGGGACGGGGGCTACCTGCTGGCAGGAACCTCGATGGGGGCCGTATCGCGCGACCGCTATACCGGACAGGGACGCAACGACTTCTGGGTCGTGAAGCTCAAGGACAAGAGGAAGAAGGAAGAGAAGAAGAATCCTATAGAGGCCTACCCGAACCCTACCCTGCACTACTCCAACGTGATCGTGGGCTATGAATTTGAAAAAGGCACCGCTACCGTGTACGACCTTTCGGGAAGGCAGCTGCAGCACTTCGAGATCCACGACCGCACCGTGCCTGTCGATTTAGGAGGCATGCCGGAGGGCATCTATATCGTGGAGATACGCACCAACGTGCAGGAAGACTCCGTGAAGATCGTAAAAGCCATCAACAAGAACCCATAAGAGACATCGCATGAAAAAAATATATACGCTAGCAGCAATGCTGGGCATGGCCGCCATAGCCCATGCCCAAAACCCTGAGATAAAAAGCGAGCTTCCGACCATACTTCCTCCGTCGCCTACCGCGGCGGCATTGATGAAGTTCGAGGAGGTGCCAGTGGACAACTATACCGGAACGCCGGACATCAACATACCTGTTTTCAGCACGCCTACCCGCTCGAAAGATATAGGCCTGGACATCTCCCTGAAATACCATCCCTCTTCAGCCGCTGCCAGCGAGACTGCCAGCGATGCCGGACTCGGCTGGAGTCTCTTTGTAGGCGGGACCGTATCCCGTACCGTACGCGGAATACCGGACGAATATGTAAGGACTGGTGCGAAGACAGGCATCTACCGAAATGATCCCGCCGACTACCCGAACCCTTATTATGAGCTTGCCGCCCATGTCGATTCGCCAGGGACAAATCCAAACCAATGGAACGAATTCTTGTGGAACGCGCAGGTAAAGGGCATCTATGATACCGAGCACGACCTATGGCAGTTCAACTTTATGGGCTATACCGGAAGATTTATCATGAAGAAGAACGCTTTGGGGCAGCTGGAAGTCATGGTACAGGATCTGTCTAACAACCTAAAAATCGTCAATCATTATAATACCACCAATTTTACGCCGACTGGATTTACTATCTACGACGACAAAGGGTACAAGTATGTATTTGACGTTGCCGAGACGACCGCAAGTTCGGAGAACAACTTCACGACATCCTTTACCGGCAGTGCCGGAGGCGGCAATCCATCGCCAACCATCAGCTATATTAGCTCCTTCCAGCTTTCGAGCGTCTATGACAATAACCAAAAACTGCTGCTGGGTTACACCTATAACCCCTCCAGCGAGCCCATGAGAGAAGTATCTGTCATAAAAAATACCACCTGGGTGACTTCTGCAAGCCCCAGCATCAACAGTATCCTGGACAGCTTCCGTTCGGCAGGAGGAGGGGTTGATATGCAGGGACAGGATGCCAAGCTGGAACCCTTTGAAAATACCTCTATCACGACACTTACCGTTAACAGCAAGAAGGTCAAGAGGATCAACGTGGACGGTATCGCCCGCATCTATATGGACTATGAATCGGGAAGACAGGACCAGAGCCTTACTTCCAGCGCCTATCGCATCAAGAGCGTCACTACCAAGACCTGGACTGACAGCATCAGCATAAAAAAGACCGAGCTCTTCCATAGCTATAAGGAAACAGAGCACAATAACAAGCGTATGTTCCTGGACCGGGTCGAGCAGAGCAATTTTGCAGATACGGAAAAGCTGGCCTATACGCTCTATTATGACGAGCCTGATTACTTAAACGGCAACCTGATTCGAGACCCGTGGGGCTACTTTACCTTACAACCTAACGGGATGGCTGGCTATGGCTACAGAGATGCCAGCCCAAACTACTGTACTGCCGACATCTTGCAGAAGATGGAACTGCCTACTGGTGGAGCCATTCTGTTCGACTTCGAGTCCAACGAATATTCCAGCATCGGCAATACGCCTGTAACCAATTTTGACGAAAATCCGCTGAACTGGAACCAGCAGACCATCGGAAAGTCTTTTTCATCTTCGGGTGCTGCCGCTATAGATTTCTTTACGATTGCGGAAGCGCAGCAAGTCATCTTTGATGTAGCGGTCACTCCTATTTCCGGATGGAGCTTTATCCTCTATAACTCTAGCAACACTGCAGTAGCCAACTTTGTCTATGCTCCTGTAGATGGAGAAGCGCCTCCGACGCAATTCTCTGCCAACCTACCAGCGGGATCCTATAAGGTGAGGTTCTCGGGCCATGTGCTGCCCTTGCCGAATCCTTTTACCGCCACCATTACCGCCAATTATAAAAGCCGTTCGGGAGCCAACAAGCAGTATCTGTTCGGCGGCGGTGTCAGGATCGGCAGGATCAGCTTTTTTGATGCCGGCAATGTGCCGCAGGACTACTATGAAGTGCCTTCGGCATTTATCCCTGCCAAGGAAAAGAAATACGACTACCATGTTTTCGGGCAGGCTGCCAAGAGCAGTGGATCGCTGGCCTTTGCTAAGCCGATATATGACTACTCGAGACAGCGCGCGCTGCATGCCGAGTTTAACTGCGGCGGCGGCGGTACCTGCAACGAATACGACCTGGATATATTATATACCTATCATAGTAATTTTAACAACCTAAAGGCATTACGCACTAAGGGCTCTGATGTGGGCTACAAGAATACGACCGTGAGCGAGACCGGTAACGGAAGAACCCAATACACTTATGTCTCGCCAATGGACGTGCCGGAAGCTCTCAGCCACTATACGCTCCATTATCCTTTCTTTCCGAGCGAGAACCTCGACCACAAACGCGGCCAGCTGATAAAAGAAGAAGTCTTTGATAATGCGTCCAAGATACTCTCCCGTACGGAATATACCTACGAGACCATCGACGAGGCCCATGGCAACACCCTTATCGGGATGAGGGTATACGAATCGGCTCCTTGCCCGGGCGTGTACAAGTTTGCCTATTATAGCGCCTATACCGCTGCCTTGGCTTCCTGTACTTCCAACCCGAACGGCTTCAACTGCCAGTACCTCTGCGGCGCTGCCATGTCTTTTGCCTATTATGAGCCTATTTATGAAGCCTTCGGCTGGACAAGGCTTATCGGGAAAACCACTAAGGAATTTTTCGGGACAGCTTCGACCGAAGTAGGGACTTCAGAGACCTATGCCTACAACGCATCGAACAAGAAGATCGCCTCGCAGACGACAACCCTTAGGACGGGTGAAGCCCTGAAGACGGATTTCTTTTACCATACCGGCAACTCGCCCTATTCGCAGAACCGCATCTCGGAAATCGAGAGAATCGACAGCTACCGCAACTCTGAGCTGCTCTCCAGCACCAAGATAGGCTATTCCAACTCCTTTGCCGGAAACGCTTCCTGGCTGCCGCAGACCGTGCAGTCTTCCAAGGGATCGAATGCGCTGGAGACCAAGATACGCTACAACAGCTACGACGCGTACGGCCATCCGCTGGAGGTGCAGCAGGAAAACGGAACAAAGGTATCCTACGTGTGGGGCTACAATAAGACCCAGCCGGTGGCCAAGATCGACAACATGGCCTATGCCTCGCTGCCTGTAGGGCTCATCGCCGCCGTGCAGGACAAGTCTGATGTAGTGCCCTATGACCATATTGCCGAGGCTGCCCTGCTCTCGGCCTTGGAAGACCTGCGTATTACTGCGACAGCTTGGGGAGGGCAGATGGTCGGCTACTCTTATAGGCCGGTGATAGGAGTATCGGGCGTTATCGACCCAAAGGGCAATCGCACCTACTACGAATACGATGGCTTCGGCAGGCTCAAGCTGATCAGGGACCACAACGCAAAGATCCTTTCCGAAAACAAATACCATTACAGGACATCACCCACCGACCAGAACCATATCGAGACCATCACCTATAAGATTGAAACGGCTTCGAGTCTACCTACTCCTACTGCAGTACAGGCCACTCAAGGCATTACTTATTTCGATGGACTCGGCAGACCTGTGCAGTTACGCGCACACAGACAGTCTGGAACAGGCAAAGATCTCGTAGTACATAACAGCTATGACGCCATCGGAAGACAGACAAAAGAATTTCTTGCCTATCCTTCTGCATCAGCTTCGCTGGCCTATGACGCCAATGCAGAGACGGCTGCCTTGTCCTACTATGCCAGTGCGCCTTCGCCTGTCGTGGGAGGATTCGAGACAACCGCAAACCCGTTCAGCGAGAAGCTCTTCGAGGCTTCGCCGCTGAACCGCGTGCTCAAGCAGGCCGCGCCCGGCGATACCTGGGCGATGGGATCGGGGCATGAGGTAAAGACCGACTATCTGACCAACGGCTTGAATGAGGTCAAATACTATACCGCCGCTGCCGGAGCGCTTACCAACGGCTATTATCCGGCTACGCTCTCGCAGCAGAGCAATTATGCCATCGGAGAGCTCTACAAGACCGTTACCAAGAACGAGAACTGGACTTCGGGCACTCCGCGGACCTCAGAGGAATTCAAGGACAAAGAAGGAAGGGTAGTGCTGAAAAGAACCTACGTCACCTATTCTATCGGGGGAAGGACCGTAACCCTGCCCCATGATACTTATTATGTCTACGACCAGTTCGGCAACCTGAGCTTCGTGCTGCCTCCATTATCTGACGGCAGCGGCAGCACACAGGACCTGAACGGGCTGTGCTACCAGTACCGCTATGACAAACGCAACAGGCTCGTGGAAAAAAAGCTGCCTGGAAAGGACTGGGAATTTATTGTCTATGACAATCTGGACAGGATCGTGGCCACCGGTCCTGCCTACCCTCCGTTTCCAGACCTGGCGTATGCTCCAGGCTGGCTCGTGACCAAATACGATGCCTTCGGACGCACGGCCTATACCGGATGGATGCCGGCCACCGTGACCAGTGCCGAACGTGCTACCCTGCAGGCGGCTCGCGATGCACAGACCGCAAACCTGAACGAAGCCAAGGCTTCTTCCGATACGACGATAAACGGCGTAACCGTACGCTATACCAACACGGCATGGCCTACATCCGGATACCATGTACTGGGCGCCAGCTATTATGACGACTACGACTATCCTGGCGCCCCTGTCGTGCCTTCTGCCGTGGAAGGACAGGCCGTCTATTATACTCTTTCCGTAAAGCCGAAAGGACTGCCGACAGGATCTTGGACCCGCGTGCTGGAATCTTCATCACTGGCTAACGGGGAACTCTCTTATACGCTCTATGATTATAAGGCAAGGCCGATCCGAATCTGGATATCGAACTATCTGGGCGGCTATACCCAGACCGACAGCAAGCTCGACTTTTCGGGAAAGGTGCTCTATACCCTCACCAGCCATAAAAAAACCGTATCGGATACCGAACTGAAAGTGCGCGAAGATTTTGCCTACACCGAGCAGGATCGCCTTCTCAGCCATACGCACGCCGTCAACAGCAATCCTGCAGAACTGCTGTACAAAAACGAGTATGACGAACTGGGGCAGCTGGTACGCAAGAGCGTGGGAGGAAGCGACACTACCGGAGCTACGGCCCTTCAGAAGGTAGACTATGCCTATACCGTGCGCGGCTGGCTCAAGGGAATCAACAATACCGACATGCTTATCAATGCGGGAGGGGATCCTGGCGACCTCTTTGCCTTCAGCCTCTATTACCAAGCACCGATAGCCGCGCAGCCGCTCTTTAACGGCAACATAGCCGAGATCGGCTGGAGAACGGCCAGCGATGACAAGCTCCGAAGATATGCCTATGCCTATGATGCCACGAACAGACTCATTGGGGCTACCTATATCAAGGAAGGCCTGATGACCGGCTCCTACAATGAAAAGATACAGTACGACAAGAACGGGAACATCACCGGCCTGCAGCGCAATGGGGGGCTCGATTCTGACTCTGGCGCCTATATCGAGATCGACAATCTTGCCTATACCTATGATACCCAGGCCAAAAACCGACTGATGCAGGTCGAAGACCAAAGCACCTCTACCCAGGGCTTCAATAATGGCGCTTCGAGCACTACGGAATATGGGTACGACAGCAGCGGTAACATGACCCAGGATCTCAACAAGGGCATCACGGACATACGCTACAATCACCTCAATCTGCCCGTGAAGATTCTTTTTGGCTCAGAAGCATGGAAAATTGAGTATCTTTATACCGCAGACGGAAGGAAGGTACGCAAGGATGCGCCCTATTTGGACAGCGGCGCGCCCGGGGGGATCGGAAAGATGACCATGGACTACCTTAACGGATTTCACTACCAGGGCACGACCCTGAAGTTCTTCCCGACAGCTGAAGGCTATGTTCAGAAGACCGGCACCCAGTATAGCTACGTATACAATTATACAGACCATCTGGGCAATATTCGCCTAAGCTATGCACAGGATCCGGCAACAAACGCTCTTGCTATTCTTGAAGAGAACCATTACTATCCTTTCGGGCTCAAGCACACGAACTACAATTCGGACCTGCTGGCCTTCCAGGAAAAGGTGCCGGGACCGGGTATCGCGCTGGCAGTCCCTGCCAAGCCTTCGGTACCGCAGTTCAATTACGACTATAAATACAACGGAAAGGAATTCCAGGACGAGATGGGGATGAACTGGTATGACTACGGCGCGAGGAATTATGACCCTGCTATCGGTAGGTGGATGAATATTGACCCATTAGCAGAGAAGTCAAGAAAGTTTTCTCCTTATGCGTATGTATTAGACAATCCTGTGTTTTTTATTGATCCTGATGGGATGACGGCGGAAGAAAATGGAAATCAGACCACAATTGATATCAAGATTGATTATATGGTAGATATTGGATATGGGAGAATGAGAGCCCCTGATCAAGTATCAAGTTCTACCGAATCCTATATTTATAGTAATGAAGCAGAGAAAAAAATAACTGGAAAAATTAAAAAAGAAGAGCCCCCGATTAACTTCTTTAAGTCGACATTATTAGACATTGATCAAAAACCATTTAATGATTTTTTTGATAAGATTAGAGAAAAATACAAAACAGGAGATGGTTTTTTTACTGTCTATGGGCATGGAGATGTAGGCTCAATTTTAGATGCTAAAAACGGATTTGGATGGATCGTTACTGCTGAAGAATTTGATAATCATGTTTCAAGCTTAAGCCCTGCTTACAAAAATAAAATTGAAAAGCAAGAAGCTTTTACACTAGTTTTGTTAACTTGTTCTGCAGCTACTATAAGTAAGAGACATGGAAATACTTCAATTGCTCAAAAAATATCATTAAAAAACCCAAATGCAATTGTAATAGGTGCTGATGGCTATGTTGATTATGCTGAAGATGGTAGTAGAATATTAGGTATATCAACTATCTTAGGCGCTCATAATAATAAGGGTGACATTGTAGTATATAAAAATGGTAAAGAAATTAATAGAATTCCTGCAAGTCAAATTTTTAAAAAATGAAAAAAATGAAAAAAAGACACTTATTAACTTTGATTATAATTTCAAACTGCTTCACATTCTGTGTTGAACATAAGGAAGGCCCAAATGAAACGTTTCAAGCAGTATCTCCAGGTGAATCTTATTTGAAGAAATTCAATAATCAAGAAATAAGAGATAATTTATTAACAAAAATATTTGTCGAAGGAGATTCCGCATCTTATAAAGAACTAAAAGATATTTATTTTTTAAGCGGCCACACGGATGATTTCTTGGCTCCGGCCATGATTATGGCTATGGACTATAATTATCATCAAGCTTTTGAAGACGTTTATAGAATATTGCATAACATAAAAACAGATTCTAAAAGCAATAAGTTAGCGGATTATTATCTGTTAAAAGCTTATGAAATTGACAGCATAAAATCAAATTCATTAATGAAAGAAAGATTTGGATCATCTTATCCAAATGTTAAAGCAAGTGAGTATTGGAAGTTAATTAACGAATAAGAGCAAACGCAAGGGCATGTCCTATACGCTCGGTGATTATTCCAATCCATAAAGCAAAACGACAAACACAAAAACTACAACTAAAGTTGTAGTTTTTTTATATTTGCCAACGGAATAAAAATGCCACATCTCTGAAGTAATTTTGTTGGATTCTTTTAAACATGCATTGCAAATCCGAAAATGAAGTGCATTGATATTACTAAAATGCAGTGGTGATATTTTATTTTAAGCTATTAAAAAGTTTATAATCTGCTATAATTGAACAAATATGAATTTTAGAGAAATCATAGGCTTTTTAGTCCCTATCGGATTAATAATAGCGGGCATTTTTATTAAATTATCTAAAAGAGAGGAATTGGCCTCTTTCAAAAAGAAATGGGTCACTTTTATCATTTTGGGAATACTCTTATTTCTTCTTAGACTCTATACGTATTTCACATAAAGCAACCCCATTTTCACGCTTATTACTTTATCTCATTTTTCAGCTAATATGCTATGTTCACAGAAACTCAACAACAGACATTAGATATTGATTGGTTTTTTATAGCTGATGATAAAATTGGATTTGTTACCTCCGCGGGAGGCAGACTACCCGAGTCGGTTGCTGTTTTAGATGAAAAAATCGAAATCCTTTCTTCTTATTTTAGAAATCTTCCTGAAATAACAACGGCTCACATTCATGACGAGCTTAAAGAAATAAAGAAGATTGATGAAAAGTATCTTGCTGATTTTGTCTTTATGGCAAAGAGAGGCTTATATGCCTTTGACAAGTTGGTGCTAAACAATTTTTCTGACTTGAAGTACCATCTTGTAGCCAAACCCGAAACCTATTTAAGCTTAAAAGGGCTGTCTACTGAAATTATTGATTTGATACATAAAACTGTTTATACGGGTGCTATTGATCTGGCCAAAGCTATAAGCATAGAAGATATTCCTTAAATTGCAAAACCCTTCCACAATCGGATATCTGTGACGTACTGATAATAAAATTGGAGCTGTTCTGCTCTAAATAAATACAACCCAATTATAAAATTGCCTAAAAACATCCTTTATCCTATCTTTACGCCTCATCTTCGCCTGAACCTGCAAAATGCACTTATGAGAATCCTGACATTAGACGACATCCTTGATACCTATTCCAAGATAGTCCAAAGAGGCTATGGTTTCTTTTTATCTAAATTCACCTTGAACAAAGATTCGAGGGCGATCAGCGCTTTTGACAAGTCATCGGAACAGACTTCGAACTGGTGGATTATTCCGGCCGTAAACGAACGCTGGAATAGGATGGTGAGCGGCGACTCTCATACTGACCATAAGCAGTACCTGATAAAAAATTTCCTGAAAGAAGAAAGAGGCCTTAGATTATTATCTTTAGGATCTGGAGCTTGCGAGCATGAGCTGGAACTTGCCAATTATCCGCATTTTGCTGAAATCACCTGCGTGGATATCAACCAGGCCAATCTGGATAGGGCTAAAGCCATTGCGACAAAAGAGAACAAGAACCACATGAAATTTGTCTGTTCTAATGTGGAAGACTATTCGTTTCCGGATCATTATTTTGACCTCGTCATCTTTAACGATTCGCTGCATCATTTTAAAAATGTGGAGCTTCTTCTGGCCCATCCTATCAAAAACTGCCTGAAGCCCAAAGGCAAGCTTGTCATCCATGAATATGTGGGGCCGAAACGCCTGCAGTATCCTAAGCATCAGCTAAAGGCCATCAACAAAGCGATCCAGCTGATCGACAAGCCTTATCGAAAAAGATACAAGACTAATATTACCAAAAACCACTATTATGGTTCCGGCGTGCTGCGGATGATTGTTGCTGATCCCTCGGAATGCGTGGACTCAAATAATATACTGCCGGGCATCCATAAAAATTTCAAGACGCTGGAAGAGAAAAAGTATGGCGGCAATATATTGATGAGCGCCCTGAAAGACATCTCGCATCATTTTGTCACGCTTGACGACAAAAAAAAGGCCGTACTGGACAGCCTTTTTAAATTTGAGGATGACTACCTGAAAGAAAATCCGAGTGATTTTATTTTTGGCGTTTATGAAAAATCCGAGTCCGATACTTTGTAGCTTTCCTTGTTTTTTCTGAAAGTATTGCTTAACATTCCTCCTGTGGAGTCCAAACGCCGCTGGCTAGTGTCTCTCTGACATATTCTGAAAAATCTTTTGGCTTTCGACCTAAAGCCTCTTCTACTCCATGGCTGACTGAGGCGTTCCGTCCGTCTAAAATTTCGCTGAAGAGATAGGATAGCAGTCCTATATAGTCTTGCGGCACTTGATATTCTCTTAATTGAGCCGCATATTCCTGAACGGAAAGCTGTTCGTATACAATAGGTTTTCCGATGGCTGTGGCAATTTCTGCAACAGCTTCCTTAAAGCTTAAAAGCCTTGGGCCTGTGACTTCGTATAGCGTATTGTCATGGCCTTCTTGCGTAAGCGCCGCCACGACAACATCAGCAATATCTTCCGCATCAATAAATGGTTCTTGTATGTCGCCTGTCGGCAACGCCATATGGCCGTTCAGTATCGGCTCGAGCAGATAGCTTTCGCTAAAGTTCTGGTTGAACCAGCTTGCTCTGACTATGGTCCATTTTAGACCGCTTTCCATTATAATCTTTTCGCAGTCTTGGGCTTCTTTTTCGCCACGACCCGAGAGGAGCACTACTTTTTCTACCCCTGCCTCTTTGGCTACTTTCGCCAGTAGCCTTATGGCGTCATCGGCTCCTTGTACAGCCAGGTCGGGCTGAAAGGTGATGTAGACGCTCTGGATGTCTTGGAGCACTGCTGCCCAATTGCTTGAATCTTCCCAGTCGAATTTAGGGACTGCGGTGCGGGATCCTCTTCGTACGAATTGCCCGAGTGCTTCTAATTTCTGCAGAACGCGGCTCCCTGTTTTTCCGTTGGAGCCTAATACTAAAATCTGTTTTGTTTTCATTGTTCTTATTTTTAAGCAAAACTAAGTGCAGGAGCAATCATTAAATAGAACAGAACCGACAGTATTCTTCTTTTTATCGAGATGGCTTGTTATGAAAATACAGCCTTCTTTTGTAAATTAGCTTGCCTTAACCTAATGAATCTTATGACCCAGCACGATATCGCAACATCCCGATTGCTTTCGCAACAGATTAACGAACCCAGCCTGAAATCGGCTCCTGAAATGGTTGCTTATTTCGGTGCCATACAAGGACAAGAATATGCCCAGACTAAATGGTCGTTAGGCTTGAGAATGCCGCATCTGAAAGACAGCGACATTGAAAAGGAACTGAACGAGGGCAGGATCTTGCGGACACATCTGCTTCGGCCGACCTGGCATTTTGTGGCTCCAAGGGATATTCGATGGATGTTGAAGCTTACTGCTCCAAGGGTAGATGCCATAAATAGCTATATGTATCGGAAGATGGAACTGGACAGCGCTACTTTTAATCGCTGTAATGACATCATGGCGCGGATTCTGGAAGGCGGAAAGCATCTTACGCGCGAAGCGCTGAGCCAAGAATTCTTGAAAAACAATATCGAAGCCGAAAGCGTGCGCCTGGTGTGTATCTTGATGAAAGCCGAGCTGGAAGGGCTTATCTGCAACGGTGTCCGCCAAGGCAACCAATTTACGTATGCCTTGCTTGAGGAAAGGGTTCCGCCTGCCAAAGAAATAAGCCGAGATGAAGCGCTGGCCGAACTGACCCAACGGTATTTCTTGAGCCGCGGTCCTGCTACTGCCAAGGATTTTGCTACTTGGTCTGGACTTACTCTTACGGACTGCAAAAAGGGAATTGAAATGACCCGAGCCAATTGGGCAGAAGAGAAAATTGAATCGGAAACGTATTATTTTTCGCCAAAGGCACTTAAAAAAGAAACAAACTTTCAACAAATGCACCTGACTCCTATTTATGACGAAATGATCATGGGGTATAAAAACAGGGAAGCCTTACAACAAATCAGACACGCTGTACAGCCTGCCCAAAGGCTCCGTTTTGACAACACGATTTTATTTGACGGGCAAATTATCGGCTCTTGGAGGAGAAAAATAAAACCAAAGCTGATTGAATTCGAGTATGAATTCCTACAGCCTTTGAATAAAAAGCAAGAACTGGAATTTGAAAAGGCTATCTTGCGCTTTGAAACTTTTTATGGCCTGCCTGTAAAAACCATCCTTTAATTTTTCTATTCATGAAGCTTATCTTGACCTTATTATTTTCTGTTGCTGTTGCTGCTTTGGGCTTTTCGCAAAATTCACTGTCTAAAGACAATCTTTTTGTTTTGGGGAAAGTTGAAAAACTAGAGTCTAAAATCTTAAACGAAACCCGAACGCTGAATGTTTATATTCCTGACAGCTATGATAAAAATCCGAATGCTTCTTATCCTGTGATTTATCTGCTGGATGGTTCTGCTGATGAAGATTTTATTCATGTTACGGGACTGGTGCAGTTCCTGACCATGATCAAAAAAATGCCCGAATCGATTATTATCGGCATTGCCAATATTGATAGAAAACGGGATCTTACGTTTCCTACGACCAAC
This sequence comes from Flavobacterium endophyticum, assembly GCF_003634455.1. Taxonomy (GTDB): domain Bacteria; phylum Bacteroidota; class Bacteroidia; order Flavobacteriales; family Flavobacteriaceae; genus Flavobacterium; species Flavobacterium endophyticum. Next base: position 1,402,968 of record NZ_RBLC01000001.1, read on the forward strand.
GTGCAGGACAAAAAAGATTTTCCGACTTCGGGAAGTTCAGAAAAATTCTTGGCTTTTATTGAAAAAGAACTGTTGCCGTATGCTAAAAAGCAGTACCGTACCAGTACTTCTACTCTTATTGGCCAGTCGCTCGGAGGGCTTTTGGTGACGGAAGCACTGCTCAAAAAACCAGAACTGTTCAACAATTATATTATCATAAGTCCGAGCCTATGGTGGGATGACGAATCGTTGCTGCGCCAAGCGCCTGCCTTATTAGAAAAACGGACTGCCGCAAAAATCCAAGTCTATGTTTCTGTCGGAAGCGAAGGCAAGCAGATGGAAGACGATGCCTTTCAACTGTCGGAAATACTCGCCAAGTCGAAAAACCTTCAGTCTTATTTTGTGAGAATGCCTGAAGAAAATCATCTTACGATCTTACACAATTGTCTCTATAAAGCGTTGGAGACCTTAAACAAGCCTAAATAATCCTACCATGTATACTCCGCTGCATTACAAAAACGAAAATATTGACGAAGTCCAGGAGTTCTTACAAGCGAACAGCTTTGGGATACTGATCAACCAAACTAATGGAAAGTTATGGGGCACTCATATTCCGATGGAACTGGATACCGACGAAAAGGGCCGTGCTATCTTGTACAGCCATATTTCTAAAGCCAACCCGCAATGGGAAAGCTTTAGTCCTGAGGAAGAAGTACTCGCTATTTTTCAAGGACCGCATAGCTATGTTTCTTCATCGTGGTATGAAAAGGAAGAGGTTCCGACTTGGAATTATATTGCCGTTCATGTGTATGGAAAAGTTGAGATTGTCGAAGGTGAAGAATTGATGGCTTCGCTGAAAAAATTAGTCGATAAGTACGAGCGCTCTTCTGAAAATCCAGTCTCGATAGAAAAACTGTCTGAAAAAACCATGAGGCAGGTTCATGGAATTGTGGGTTTCAAGCTGCATATCACCGACATCCAAGCGGCTTATAAATTATCACAGACACGAAACGACACCGACTTTCATACAATCGTTAACCAGCTTGAAAACAGCCCTGATCTTATGGCAAATGCAACAGCCGCCGCAATGAAACTGTCGAGAAAAGAAGAGTAATTCCGCAAGTTTCGGGTTTTATGCCGAATGGGATGCTCCTACCTTTGTATCATAAATTTCAAAGAAATGAATGAGCAAGATCACATCAATTATATCCGGATTGCAGAAGCAATCGAATATATCCAAGAAAATTTCAAAGACCAGCCTAATTTAGACGAGGTCGCGGCAAAGGTACACCTGAGTCCGTTTCACTTCCAGCGTCTTTTTACGGACTGGGCAGGCGTCAGTCCTAAGAAATTCCTGCAATACATCAGCGTGGAGCACGCCAAGCAACTCTTAAAAGAAAAAGAAGCTACTTTGTTTGATGCTACGCATGAGACTGGGCTTTCCAGTACCGGAAGGCTGCACGACCTGTTTATCAAGATTGAGGGAATGACTCCGGGAGAATTTAAAAACGGCGGCGAGAATCTTTCTATAAATTACAGCTATGCCGAAAGTCCGTTTGGCAATATCATCGTTGCCTCAACTCCAAAAGGCATCTGCTATATGGCTTTTGCCGAAAATGAAGAAACGGCTACAGCCGACCTAAAAGCGCATTTCCCTAATGCTGATTTCAAGCAGAAGCTCGACCTTATCCAGCAAAATGCCTTGTACATCTTTACCCACGATTGGGACAAACTCAACCAGATCAAGCTGCATCTGAAAGGAACCGATTTCCAATTGAAAGTATGGGAAACATTGTTGAAAATTCCGATGGGCAATTTATCTACGTATGGACAGATTGCGGGAGAAATTCAAAATCCGAAAGCGTCTCGTGCGGTAGGAACCGCTATCGGCAGCAATCCTGTGGCTTTCTTGATTCCGTGTCACCGCGTCATCCAATCCAGCGGCCATTTCGGAGGCTATATGTGGGGAACGACTCGAAAAACAGCTATCATCGGATGGGAAGCCGCGCAAATGAGTCCATCAAAATAAATAAGACCCATGGAAACCATACACGAAAAGATAGCAGCACTTGATTGGGCGTTATTGACGCATGAGATGAACGAGAAAGGTTATGCTATTATTCCCAACTTAATTACAGACGAGCAATGCAATGAGTTTATAAAAAACTATGACAATCCGAATGGCTACAGAAAAACAGTGGTCATGGAACGGTATCGCTTTGGTTTGGGCGAGTATAAATATTTTGATTATCCATTGCCTGATCTGATCCAAAACTTGCGCGAAAGCCTTTATCCTAAATTAGCGCCAATTGCCAATTTATGGATGAAAGTCTTGAATAGTACTATTCGTTTTCCTAGCACGTTTAAAGAACTGCAAACGCTCTGTCATGCTAACAACCAGCTAAAGCCGGCCGTGCTAATCTTGAAATACGGAAAGGGCGGATACAATACTTTACATCAAGATTTGTATGGCGATATCTTTTTCCCAATGCAGACGGTACTTTTCTTGAACGATCCTGATGAAGATTATACTGGTGGCGAATTTGTCTTGACACAACAGACACCTAGAGCCCAGTCTAAAGCCATCGTCTTAAAACCTAAAAAAGGTGATGTACTATTGTTTACCACCAACTTTAGGCCTGTGAAAGGAACAAAAGGGTATTATCGCGTAAACATGAAACATGGAGTGAGCGAGCTGCATTCGGGCAAAAGACATACTCTTGGAATTATTTTTCACGATGCCTTGAGTTAGTATGATTAAGCATAGCGAAATAACGAATCATATCCTTAGAACGAAAATCTTGAGAAAGGAAATCGTTTTGGGTGGCAATCAAAAATTAAAAATTTACGGTACATTGCGCTGTACTCCCGGAAAGAGGATGAAACGCGAAAACCGCGTATTTTTTAGTTCTGAAGAAGAAGCGTTTCAAAAGGATTATAGACCTTGTGGACACTGCCTTGCGGAAAAATACAAAATCTGGAAAAATGGACTTATTTAATAACGATATCGAAACCAACCGACTGCCTTATGACGGTACCGTGATTTATTACGGAAAAGTCCTAAGGCATGACGAAGCGCAACATTATCTCGAAAAGCTTCTTGAGACTATTGAGTGGAAACATGACGAGGCCATCATCTTTGGAAAACGAATTATCACCAAACGAAAAGTGGCTTGGTATGGCGACAGCGATTATCTGTATACGTATTCGAATACCACAAAAAAGGCACTTCCTTGGACAAAAGAACTTTTGGAATTGAAAACGCTGGCAGAAGAAATTTCGGGAACGGTTTTTAATTCCTGCCTGCTGAATCTGTATCACGATGGCAGCGAAGGAATGGCCTATCATAGTGATGATGAAAAATCCTTAGGTCAAAATACGACGATTGGGTCTATGAGTTTTGGTGCGGAACGAAAGTTTTTATTCAAGCACAAACAGACAAAAGATACCATCACTCTTCAACTGGAACACGGAAGCCTGCTGGTTATGAAAGACGAAACTCAGAGCCATTGGCTTCATCGGCTGCCGCCCAGCAAAAAAGTAAGTAAACCGAGAGTGAATCTTACGTTTAGGACGATTGTTTTGTAAGGCCTACGAAAAAACTTCTTTGAGCACTTCTAAGGATTTTGGCTTTCTGAAACCGTCGAGATGGAAACTGTAATAGTCGAGAATAATCTTTAGCAACTGTTGTCTTTCCTTTCCGTTAAAGACCTGCTGGTTGCTGTCAAAACGCAGTGCCAATAATTTCCTGAACAGAGCCGTTTCTTCTCCAGAAAGGCAAGATAGCGACTGGAAAGGCGTAAAAACACCTTCTGTCATTTCAAAAAACGGGTAGTCATTAGTGGAACTGTCTGGGTAAAATCCAAGAAATTTGGTAATTTCTAACAGGAGAATCAGATGAAAATTGGCGATCTCGTCATGGCTGTCGAGCCATAAAAGAGCCGTCTCGAGGAAATGAAACAAGTCTTCGTTTTTTTCTTCTTCTCGGATGCTGTGATGCAGCATTTCGGAAAGAAAAATAATTATGGTGCTTTTTACGATATCAATGTGGATGGTATGATAGGCGGCAAAAAGCTTGATTTCTTTAAAATTCTCCAGCGTTCCTTTATTTTTATGGACGGCTTCGATCTCAAGAATATTTAGGGGCTGGAAATAGGCGATTTTCTGTCTGTTGTTTTTCCCAGAAAAGGCATTGTGGACAAAATACGACTTCAGACCATCGGTCTCAGTAAAGCATTTTACGATAAGGCTTTTCTCTTGGTATTTGAGCGCACTGATAACTATTGCTTTTGTCTTGACTAGCATTTAATTACGAATTTGGAATTATGAATTATGAAATTTCAATCGTAATTCATAATTCGTAATTTATCTTATTATCATCACTTTTTTCACCTTGGTTTCGGTACCGTCTTTGGAAGCGATAAATACCATATAAACCCCGGAAGCGACTCTGTATTTTCCGAATGCCTTGGTGTCCCATTCTATAGTTCCGCCTTCGGAAGTAGTTTCATAAACTAAGTTTCCTTCGATATCCGTAATCTTGATGTTGGCATCGTCAATCAGACCGCTGATTTTTACGGTTCCAGTAAATTCTGGCCTTACAGGATTCGGGTAAATATATACCTGCGAAAGGTCGTCATTTTCTTTTGTAGAAGTTCCTTTAAAAGAAACCAAGCCGGCTGTAGTCGCAAAAAACACTTCTCCTGTCTCGCCGTTGATATCGATATCATTAATCGAATTGCTAGGTAGCGGAGAGTTTTCTCTTGTAAATCTATGTAATGTTTCTTGTCCGTTTGGAGAAAGCAAAAACACACCAGAATCCGCTGTCCCGATCCATTTGTTGTTGGCCCCATCAACTACTATATCTGTAATGAACTGCTCGTACAAAAGTTCTTGTGGAAGTCCATCGTCAATAATTATTATCGGATTGGTTTCCAGATTGTCTTCGCTCATAAAACGATCTATACTAGGCAAAATTCGCAAGCCTTGCATGGTCCCGATCCAAAGCTGATTTCTGTTATCTACAGCTACGGCTATCGCATTTTTTATAAGCGGATTTCCGGCATCTTCATCAGAAGCTGCCAACTTGAATTTTGGCGTAACGTTTTCATTAAAACCAATAACTCCATTTATGGAAGAAACAAACCATTTTGTTCCGTTCTTATCAATCACCATGCGCCCGTAATCTTGTTCTAAAAAATTAGTGGCAAAACCGTCAATTGAAAAAGATTCCCAAGAGCCATTTGTTTTTAATACTTTCATGGCATTTTCAATCCTAGTATTATTAAACCATAAATTTCCTGACCTGTCAAAAGCTGCACCATTGATTCGGACCGATTTATAATTCGGATCTGGAGCAAAGAAAAGAGACTCTGGTCCATTTTGAGTCGTATGGTCGTAACGGGCGACAACTGCGTCATTTTCAATTTTTAAGATTCCTGAATGGAATGAGCTTATGTAGACCTGATTTTCATTAGTTGGATTTACGGTAATCCTAGAAAGCGAATTGGCTCCCAAAACTTCGCTAAAAGGTATGTTTAGCCATCCATTTTCTGAAAATTTACTGACACCATTCGTACTCAGATCGGGAACATAAAACACGTTATAACCTCCGTACACTGCCCAAAGCTTATTGGATGGCGTGGTCTGTATCGCAAATATGTTGTTTCTCGCTGGGCCGTCGGGTTTGATGACTTGGAATGTAGTCGTATTTAAGAGCGAAGCCGTAATTATGCCGTTTTCTTTAGTACCGATATAAAAATCACCACCAACAATGGTTGCGCAATTAAAAGCCGCAGTCATGTTTGGAATGCTGGTACTGACGATGTGTGCTGTCTGCGAAAAAGTCTGGTTATAGGAATAGACATGATTGACCGTTGTTACAACTAGATTATCTTGATAGGACCTGATATCAATTCCTGGTTGCACAAGACTTGTCATGGTCGTAAAAGTGCCGCCTGTATGCCGAGCGACTCTGTTTGCGCTTACCGCTACAATTTGATTATTGTGTGTTACGATTCCTGTCCAAATCCCAGCATCAAAAGTCTGCCATTGGCTAAAATCGTTAAGGTTCGGGTTCGACAAATCGGCTCTCCTGATGCCGCTTTCTGCCGTAGCTACATATATAAAGTTATTTAATACTGTTGATTGGTATACTTTGACTTCTTCTCCGGCAGGGCCAAGCAGGTAGGTATCGCCAAAACCAAGTGTTGCCAAATCGTATTGGACAAGGCCAAAATCACAAGAAATGTAAAGCTTTCCTTCGTGCTCATAAAAATGATTGATTCTTTTTCTATTCGGCGTGAGTCCGGCTTGGTCTCGAATTCCGGGAACAATTAATATGTTTCCGGTACTTTCGGTTAGAATAAGCATCAATCCATTTGCATGGCCAATGATTGTCTTGTTGAAGGCTTGGCTGTAATAAATGGCCGTGATATCTTGTCCGGAAAGTCCATCGATTGTCGTAATCGTCTTCAGCTCATTGGTCGCCAGATTTTTGGAGAACATTGTCTTTAGGGTCGAACCTGTAATTTTTGTGGTGGATTCGGCCAAATCATTTACTTCGTTATAGGAAAAATAGCCCTTCCATAACTGATTGTTCTGGGCAAAAGTGATTTGTATAAAGAAAGAAAAAAGAAAAATTAGGAAATGCTTTTTCATTATCGATTAGGAATTGCATACAAATATAATACAAACGGATTTATTTCTCTTTTCATATATTCTTATGGCTGAAATAGGCAAAAAAAATGCTCTCGAAATCGAGAGCATTTTTGAATTATCTTACAGATTGTATTATACGACTCCTTGCGCTAGCATTGCATCGGCAACTTTTACGAAACCTGCAATGTTTGCTCCTTTCACGTAATCAACATATCCTGTTCCATCAGAACCATATTTTACACATGATGTGTGGATATCAAGCATGATTCTTTTTAATCTTTCGTCAACTTCTTCAGAAGTCCAGCTTAATCTCAATGAGTTTTGAGACATTTCAAGACCTGAAGTCGCTACTCCACCAGCATTCGATGCTTTTCCTGGAGCGAAAAGAATTTTAGCGTGTTGGAAAACCTCAACAGCTTCTGGAGTTGACGGCATGTTAGCACCTTCAGCTACACAGATACATCCGTTAGCTACCAACAATTTTGCTTCTGCACCATCCAACTCGTTTTGAGTAGCACATGGCAAAGCGATGTCGCATTTCACTTCCCAAGGACGTTTTCCTGCTACATATTTTGCGTTTGGATATTTTTTCGTGTATTCGCTGATTCTTGCGTAATCTACGTTTTTGATTTGCATTACGTACGCTAGTTTTTCAGCATCAATTCCGTCAGCGTCATAAATATAACCTGCAGAATCTGATAATGTAACTACTTTACCGCCCAATTGTGTTGCTTTTTCTGCCGCATATTGCGCTACGTTTCCAGAACCAGAAATTACTACTGTTTTGCCTTCAAAGCTTTGTCCTTTTGTTTGAAGCATGCTTTGTGCGAAATATACATCGCCATACCCTGTAGCTTCAGGACGGATCAATGAACCTCCGAAAGAGATTCCTTTTCCTGTCAAAACTCCTGTAAATTCGTTTCTTAATCTTTTGTATTGGCCAAACATGTAACCTACTTCTCTTCCTCCAACGCCGATATCTCCAGCTGGAACGTCGGTATTTCCACCGATATGTTTAGACAATTCTGTCATGAACGCTTGGCAGAATTTCATGATTTCGTTGTCTGACTTTCCTTTCGGGTCAAAATCAGCACCACCTTTTCCACCGCCCATTGGCAATGTAGTCAAGCTGTTTTTGAAAGTCTGCTCGAAAGCAAGGAATTTCAAGATGCTCAAGTTTACAGAAGGATGGAAACGGATTCCTCCTTTGTATGGTCCGATAGCTGAGTTCATCTGGATTCTGTATCCACGATTTACTTGAGTATTTCCCGCATCGTCAATCCAAGTTACCCTGAACATAATTACGCGTTCTGCCTCAACCATTCTTTCCAAAAGCATCTTGTTTTGGTATTTTTTATTTTCTTCGATAAAAGGAATTACAGTTTCTGCAACTTCTTTTACAGCCTGTAAAAACTCAGGCTCATTAGGATTTCTCTTAGCAACTGCTTCAACAAAAGAGTTAATACTTTCTGTCATGATTATTAAGTTATTAACGTTTATGAAAACGTTTTCGTTTGATGGCACAAAGATACATCTTATAGAAATATTTGGAGTTTTTTTTTTGATTTCTCAATAGATTTATTTTTTTGTTAGGAAATCTTAATCAATTTTGTTTTTAGTGTGGCGTTTTTAAAGTTTTTATGATATTTTTTGAAGCAAAAAACTATTTTTCTTTTTTTTTTCTAAGTGCATGATGTTTTTATATATTTGTCTGAAATTATTTAAATATAATCAGATGCCCAGAATCTATTTTTTAATTCTAGCATTGGCTTTTGGAGGGCTAAATGCTGCTTTTGCTCAATTTGGCTTTTCGCATGAAATTGGAGTAATTGTGGGACCTGTAGCAATGCAGTCTGACTATGGCGAACGCCATGATTTAAGCACCAATGCTGGGAATACAGGTTTTGGCATCGGACTTGTCCACTATCTTAATTTTTCCTACAAGGCAGAATGTAACTGTTATACTCCGGAAACTTATTTCAACGACCATTTCAAGGTAAGAACAGAATTATCATACAGCAAAACCAATCTGCAGCATTTTGGAAAATGGGTTGAGGACAGCAGGACTTCCGTAACCGCTGAGCAATTGAGAAATATGAGAGGAAGCACTGCAATCACGAATATCGGAATGCAACTAGAATATTTTCCACTCAGCATTAGAGATTTCACGGCAACTACAGGAAGCTGGGCGCCTTTTGTAAGCCTAGGAGCCCAATTCAGCCATTACAATCCTGAAGCTTCATCTACGACAGGACCGCTGACTGTCATCAATACTCCTATAAAATACCGCGATGCTTTTACGAATGATTCTGGAACTGTATGGTCTGTCGTTAGTAGTGTTGGAACACGATATAAATTAAACGAAATGTCTGATTTGATGCTGGACTTGAGATTCCAATATTATTTTTCGGACTGGGTAGACGGACTGCGACCAAATCCAGACCGTTATTCTGAAAACAAGGCCAATGATTGGCTGATATGGCTGAATGTAGGCTATATTTATTACTTGAACTAATAGAACAAACATAAAAAAAGTCCCGATTGAATCAATCGGGACTTTTTGTTTTATTGCAATGCTTGTTTTAAATCTTCTATCAAATCATCAATGTCTTCGACACCAACGCTCAATCGAACCAAGTCGTCTGTAATTCCTATTTCTTTCCTCTTGTCTTCTGGAATTGAAGCATGCGTCATTAACGCGGGGTGGTTTGCCAATGATTCTACGCCTCCTAAAGATTCAGCGAGTGTAAATACCTGTAATTTTTCTAGGAAACTAATCGCGTCTTCTTTTTTGCCTGATTCAAAGGTGAAAGACACCATTCCTCCAAAGCCATTTTTCATTTGCTTTTTAGCAATTTCATGAAACGGATGCGATTCTAATCCTGGATAATAAACCGTTTTTACTTTTGGATGATTATTCAGGAATTCTGTAACCTTTGCTCCATTTTCGCAATGTCTCTGAACTCTTAAATGCAACGTCTTGATTCCTCTCAATACCAAGAAAGAATCTTGTGGGCCAAGCGTTGCTCCTGTCGCAAATTGTTGGAAATGCAATTGCTCTCCTAAAGCTTCGTCTTTTACAATCAAGGCTCCGGCAATAACATCGGAATGTCCGCCCAAGTATTTTGTAGCAGAATGCATGACAATATCCGCTCCCAAATCCAATGGTTTTTGCAAGTAAGGCGTTGCAAAAGTATTATCGACAGCAAAAAGCAATTTTTTCTCTTTTGTAATCTTGGCAATCGCTTCGATATCTGCCAATTTCATCAACGGGTTCGTAGGTGTTTCCACCCATACCAATTTGGTATTTTCGTTAATCAGCGACTTGAATTTCTCCAGATCGTTCATATCTACAAAATGGAACTTGATACCAGAATCTTTATAAATTCTAGTAAACATTCTGTAAGTTCCGCCGTACAAATCATCCATTGCAATCACTTCGTCACCTGCCTTGAAAGATCTCAAAACGCAGTCTGTAGCCGCCAATCCAGATGAAAAAGCCAGTCCTTTTGTTCCGTTTTCAATACTAGCCAAAGCATTTTCTAAGGCTGTACGTGTCGGGTTTGAAGCTCTACTGTATTCATAATCTCCAATAGGCTGCCCTGGGCTTGACTGAACGAAAGTTGAAGTTTGATAAACAGGAGGCATGACGGCTCCCGTACTCGGGTCGTGATGCTGTCCTCCGTGGATCACTTTAGTGTTAAATTTCATATAAATGATTATTTAAGTATCAATATTTTGGACAAATTTACCTTTTAATTTTGTTCTAAAAACGCTATATTTATAAATAATTAACAAAGCTGTCATGAAACGTATCGTATTATTCCTCGCACTATCGCTCGCTTTTGCAAGCTGTCAAAAAGACAAGAAAGATGGATCTGAATTGAAAGCAGTTGATTTCCAATCGAAAACTTTCGAAAAGAAGACAACATTGCCTTGCAAGGGAGATATCTGTGCCGAAGTAAAAATTACGGTTCCGGAAGCTTCTAACATTCCTGTAGTGGCCGACAGCATCAATAAGAAAATTTTCACTACGGTTCGCGGCATCGTTTATTTTGGCGAAAAGCCTTATAACGGAAAAACCTATGAAGAAATCATGGCGTCGTTTATCAATTCTTATGAAGAACTGAAGAAAGAATTTCCAGACGAAACTTTAGGGTGGGAAGCAAAAGTAGATGCAAAAGTGGATTATACTTCTGACAAAGTCTTGAATATAAAATTGCACCATTATACGTATACTGGCGGTGCCCATGGCTACGAAGGAAACCGTTCCTTGCTCTTTAATCCTGAAACGGGAAAAGAGCTGACACGAAAAGATTTCCTGAAAGACGAAGCTGGCTTTAAATCTTTTGCTGAAAAAGAATTCCGAAAAAAATATAAAATTCCAGCCGGGCCTATCAACGCTACAGGGCTCATGTTTGAAAACGAAGTTTTTGACCTGCCACAAACTATCTTCTTTACTAAAAATGGACTGTTACTGCATTATAACACCTATGAAGTTGCTTCGTATGCGGATGGCCCGAAAGAATTATTGCTGCCTTACGACCAATTGACCAATTATTTGTTGATCAAATAATTACAAAAACTTCTTGATTGACATCATCATGCCCAAGTGCATTGCTTCATGGTAATAATTATAGGCAATGGCTCCTTCTGCGTTTCGAATCGTAAATCCTTGGTTGTTCGTAAACTGATGGTAGTTTTTAAAAATCTGATTCTCGAAATCGGTTTTGGTCTGGTTGATGGTTTCAAAAAGCAATTCCTTAATTTCATCGACTTCTTTTTGCGTAAGATCTGATTCTGGCCTGGTTCCTTTTTGGTATTTCGAAATCATCTCATCCGAAACCATTGTCGGAAGCCCTGATAATTTATACACCAATAATTGCTGTACGACAATAATATGGGCTATATTCCAAATTAAGTTATTATTGAAACCATCCGGAACCTTGTTTAGTTGTTCCAAAGAATAATTTTGCAGGTAGTTTTCGAGAACCTTTCTGCTTTGTGTTGTAATATCAAATGCTTCGTGCATGTTTTTTTTGATAAAAATACATCTTTTTCGCCATAAATAAATTTTCTTTGCGTTACTTAAATTTCACAAAGATGAACAACAAAATATATTATTTAGCCTCTTGCGATACATGTCGAAAAATCATAAAGTCGCTTCCGAATACTGACAAATTGGAATTTCACGATATCCGTCAAAATCCGATTACAGTAGCAGAACTGGATGAAATGTATAAACTTTCAGGAAGCTATGAAGCGCTATTCAGCAAAAAAGCGCAGCTTTATAAATCTTTGGACTTGAAAAACAAAAACCTAAAAGAGCTAGATTTCAAAAAATATCTTTTGGAGCATTATACTTTCTTAAGCCGTCCTGTTTTTATTATCGACGGAAAAATCTACATCGGCAACAGCCAAAAGAACATTCTTGAAGTAGCCAAAGCGCTTTCTTAAATGTCTACACGAAATTGGGCCCTGCTCGGTGCCTTGATGGTTTCCATCATCTATGGAGTGACGTTTACGATTGCCAAAGACGTAATGCCGGAATTTGTAAAGCCTTTCGGATTTATTGTCTTGCGAGTTGGCGGTTCCGCCCTTTTGTTTTGGCTGATCGCGCTTTTTATTAAAGCAGAAAAAATTGCGCTGAATGATTTTCCGAGGATTATTGCTTCCGCTTTCTTTGGCGTGGCCCTTAATATGCTTACCTTTTTTGAAGGATTGAGTCTTACTTCACCTATTATGGCTTCTGTAATCATGGTTACGACGCCTATGATTGTCTTGGTATTGTCTGCCATTATCATGAAGGAAAAAATCCTCAAATGGAAGGCTTTTGGAATCGTATTAGGATTAGCCGGAACCGTCTTGCTAATTCTATATGGAAAAAGCATCGGCAATGCCTCGAATGCCATGTGGGGAAACTTTTTGGTTTTTGTGAATGCCGTTTCCTATGGCTTTTACCTGATTATTGTCAAACAGCTGATGGAAAAATACAATGCCTTTTCCTTCGTCAAATGGATCTATTTGTTTGGATTTATCATGGTATTACCTTTCGGATGGAAGCAGGTGCAGGAAATACAATGGGAGATTATTCCAACGTCTATTTATGCCAAAATACTATTTGTCGTAGTAATTTCAACATTCCTTACCTACCTGTTGAATCTTTTGTCTATGAAAGAACTAAAGCCTACTATTGTTGCCGTTTTTATCTACCTTCAGCCCTTTTTTGCAACTGTATTCGCTATCGGTTTGGGAAAAGACGAATTGAGCTTCGTAAAAATCATTTCGGCTACTATGATCTTTTTAGGAGTCTATTTGGTCACGCAAAAGAAAAAACAGCTCTCAAGCAGTTGATTCCTGCTGTTTTGCCTATAATCTAATTTGTCTCGCCTGAAAACGACTCAATACTTTTTATTACATTTGTAGCTATTTAAATTTGAATATGATACAATCAATGACTGGTTTCGGCAAAGCAACCTTGCAATTGCCTAACAAAAAAATTACCGTTGAAATTAAATCCCTAAACAGTAAAGGTTTGGATTTAAATGTGAGAACGCCTTACGTTTATCGCGAAATGGAATTGGGACTTCGAAATCAGATTGCTCAGAAATTAGAAAGAGGAAAGATCGATTTTTCTTTATTTATAGAAATTACAGGCGAAGAAACTTCGTCAAAAATCAACGTGCCTATCGTAAAAGCCTATATCAATCAGCTGAAACTAGTGGTTGACGGCGACGAAACGGAATTGCTGAAAATGGCTGTCAGAATGCCTGATGCCTTAAAAACAGAACGCGAAGAGCTGGATGAAAACGAATGGAAAGTTATTCAAGGCGTAATCGACCAAGGATTGGAAAATATCCAAGAATTCAGAAACTCTGAAGGCGTAGCTCTTGAAAAAGAATTCCTTTTAAGAATTGGCAACATACTCGCTCTCATGAATGAAACAGTAGCGCTAGACGGCGAACGAATTGAAACGGTTAAAAACCGTTTGAAAACCGCCATCGAAGAACTCAATGTCAATGTAGACGAAAATCGTTTTGAGCAGGAATTGATTTTCTATCTTGAAAAATACGATATTACCGAAGAAAAAGTACGCTTGGAAAACCACTTGAATTATTTTATAGAAACGCTGGCGGGTAACGAAGCTAATGGTAGAAAACTAGGATTCATCACTCAAGAAATTGGAAGAGAAATCAACACGATGGGTTCCAAATCGAACCATGCGCAGATGCAAAAACTTGTAGTCCAGATGAAAGACGAGCTGGAAAAAATCAAAGAACAGGTACTAAACGTTCTGTAGAACGCTTTTGGCCGCAAGCTTTAGGCTTTAGCAAAAAAACAATAAACAATCCACTTAGCTTAAGGCATATAGCGTTAAGCTTAAAGCATAAAACAATGAATAACGGCAAATTAATAGTTTTTTCGGCTCCTTCCGGCTCAGGAAAAACTACGATAGTGAGATATCTTTTGGAACAAAAAGAACTGCATTTAGACTTTTCTATTTCTGCAACTTCGCGCGAAAAAAGAGGAGAAGAAATTGACGGCAGGGATTATTACTTTTTATCTGCATCCGAATTCCAAAAGAAAATTGAAGAAGATGCTTTTGTAGAATATGAAGAAGTCTACAAAAACAATTATTATGGAACGCTGAAAAGCGAGCTGGAAAGAATCTGGGCCGAAGGCAAGCACGTAATTTTCGACATTGACGTGATTGGCGGCTTGAACATAAAAAAGCAATATCCAAAACAAACGTTGGCCGTTTTTGTTAGCCCGCCTTCTGTTGAAGAACTAGAAAGAAGACTACGTTTCCGTCAGACAGAAACGGATGAAAAGATACAGATGCGCCTCGCAAAAGCAGAAAAAGAAATCGCAAAAGCAAATGAATTCGATGTCATCTTAAAGAATTACGATTTGGAAATTGCAAAAAATGATGCTTATAAATTGGTTTACGATTATTTGAAAATGATTTAATAAGGTGTTGAGTTGCTAAGGTTCCAAGAGCCTTAGCAACTCAGAACTTTAGTCCCTTAAAAAATGAAAGTAGGATTATATTTCGGAACATTCAACCCCATCCATGTCGGCCACCTCATCATTGCCAACCACATGGCCGAGTTTTCAGATTTGGATCAAGTCTGGATGGTCGTAACGCCGCACAATCCTTTAAAAAAGAAAAGCACGCTATTAGAAGACCACCATCGCCTGGAAATGGTTTTTCTGGCAACAGAAGAGTATCCAAAATTAAAACCTTCTGACATCGAATTTAAATTGCCGCAGCCTAATTATACAGTAACTACTTTAGCTTATCTCCAAGAGAAATTTCCAAATCATGAGTTTTCATTAATTATGGGCGAAGACAACCTAAATTCGTTTCACAAATGGAAAAACTACGATGTTATTCTCGAAAATCATGAAATTTATGTCTATCCGAGGATTTCAACGGAAATCATAAGCTCTGAATTTGTAAACCATCCGAAGATTCATATTATTGATGCGCCGATTGTTGAGATTTCTTCGACTAAAATCAGAGAAAGCATCAAAAACGGCAAGAATGCGAAACCGCTATTGCCCGAAAAAGTGTGGGATTATATTGACCATAATTTGTTTTATAAGAAGTAATCGGAATGAGCCAAATGTTACGACAGCAAATCGAAAAAATCACGCCACTTACTGATGGCGAATTCGACTATATACTGTCGCATTTTACTCCAAAAAAATATAAAAAGCACCAATTTTTGATTCAAGAAGGTGAAGATGTGCCAAATGATTTTTTTGTCATAAAAGGCTGTCTTAAAGCTTATCATGTGAGCCAGGACGGAAAGGAACACATCTTGCAATTTGCGCTTCCAGATTGGTGGATCTGCGATTTTAATGCCTACTTCAACCAGACAAAAGCTACCTTAAACATCGATTGTATTGAAGATACCGAAGTGCTCTGCCTTTCCTTATACAATCGTGAAAAACTCTGTTCCGAAATGCACAAGATCGAGCACTTCTTTCGCAGAAAGTCAAACTTCGGCTATATTGCCTTACAGCAAAGAATCTTGTCGATGCTGAATAACAATCCGCAGGAACGCTACGAAAAATTATTACAGCTCTACCCTACTTTATTTCAAAAAGTCCCTAAAAAACTGATTGCGTCCTATCTTGGCGTTTCGCGTGAAACGTTGAGCCGTTTCAGCACCTAAGTGACAATTATCACCTCAAATCTGTGACTTTTTCCCTTTCTTAGAGAGTCATTTCTTCGGAATTTTGTATCTTAATTATAAAAAAGTCATTATGAAAAAAATAATCACTTCGAGCTTGATGGCTATAGCATTTTTTGCCCTTGCCTTACATCCTGTTCTAGGAAACGCACAAACTAAAAAATCAAAAAAGATGGAAAAGAAAATCTTATTTGTGGTTTCGAGCCACGACAAAAAAGGAAGCACTGGCGAACATACCGGTTATTATTTAGGAGAAGTTACCCATGCCTGGGAAGTATTAAAAGACCATTATACGATTGATTTCGTGAGTCCAAAGGGCGGAACACCTCCCGTAGATGGTTTTGATTTGAACGATCCGATCAATAAGAAATTTTGGGATGATGCTGTTTATCACAACAAAATCAACCATTCGATGAAACCATCTGAAGTCAATCCAAAAGACTATGTGGCTATCTACTATGCCGGAGGCCATGGCGCAATGTGGGATTTTGCTGATAATACCGAAATTGCCAAAATCACTACTGCTATCTATGAAAACAATGGCATTGTTGGAGCCGTTTGTCACGGTCCTGCTGGATTGGTAAATATCAAATTGAGCAATGGCAAGTATTTGGTTGATGGCAAAAAGGTAAATGCTTTTACTAATGAAGAAGAAGTGGCAGTCAAACTGGAAAAAGTAGTTCCCTTTGCCCTAGAAACAAAATTGATTGAGCGTGGTGCCAAATTCGAAAAATCAGGCTTATGGCAACCGCATGTTACTATCGATGAACGATTGGTTACAGGGCAAAATCCACAGTCTGCAAAAGGTGTCGGAGAAGCCATTTTAAAAGAATTGGAATTATTGAAAAAGTAATTGTTAACACTCTTTTACGACATCCCAAATTACACGTTTCGTAATTTTACATAAAATTTAAAACTATGCTGAATTTCGAATTATACAATCCTACCAATCTAGTTTTTGGCAAAGGACAAATTGCAAAAATCTCTGACTTGCTACCCAAAGAAGCTAAAGTATTAATTACGTATGGCGGCGGTAGCATTTTCAAAAATCGCGTCTACGATCAAGTCCGTAAAGCACTGCATGGCTTTGACGTAACGGAATTTGGTGGCATTGAACCAAATCCTCGTTATGAAACGTTGATGAAAGCAGTGGAAATTATCCGTGAAAAGAAATTGGATTTTATTCTAGCTGTAGGCGGCGGTTCTGTAATTGACGGAACAAAATTCATATCGGCCGCTGTACAATTTGAAGGAAATCCGATGGATATCCTTCACAAAGGAATTCGAATCTTAGACAATGCCATTCCTTTCGGAACTGTTTTAACGCTTCCAGCTACGGCAAGCGAGATGAACTCTGGCGCTGTAATCACGATTAACGAAACACAGGAAAAATTGTCTTTTGGTGGCCCTGCCCTATTTCCAAAATTTTCAATCTGCGATCCAGAAGTAGTTGCTTCATTACCAAAAAGACAAATCCAGAATGGTGTGGTCGATGCTTTTACGCACGTTTTTGAACAGTATCTTACATACCCGCACGATGCTTTATTACAAGACCGAATTTCTGAAGGAATCTTACAGACACTAACTGAAATTGGCCCAAAAGTGGTTGAAAATCCGACAGATTATAAACTAGCTTCTAATTATATGTGGTGCTGTACAATGGCATTAAACGGACTCATCCAAAAAGGAGTTCCTACCGATTGGGCCACGCACATGATCGGCCATGAACTGACCGCTTTGTTTGAAATCGACCATGCCAGAACTTTAGCGATTATTGGTCCAAATTTATATCGCGTGATGTTTGAGACTAAAAAGGAAAAGCTAGCACAATATGGAAAACGCGTTTGGAATATAACCGATGCAAGCGTTGAAGAAATGGCAACAGAAGCTATAGAAAAAACAGTTGATTTCTTCCATACCATGGGAATGCAGACCAAACTTTCAGAATACACACAAGATTATGAAAACACTGCCGATTTTGTAGTAAAACGTTTTGATGAAAGAGGTTGGAAGGCGCTCGGCGAAAAGAAAAACATTACGCTTGAAAAGGTAAAAATTATTGTAGAGCTAAGCTACTAGTCATCTAAAATCAAAAGCATTTATTAAGTCAAAAGGCACTCCTGAAAGTAATTTTCAAGAGTGCCTTTTTCAAAACACCAAAAACAAATCTTAACTAACTCAAATAATACGAGAGTGTATCATTTGTAACGTATATTGTAATCTAACCAACTCATATCAATAACGACAGTAGAAGGCTTGCATTGTATTGACAATCATAATTTTAAGTTAAATTTATACTGTTGCTCATTTTATGACGAAGCTTTCTGACAAAAAAGGCAATACTGCTACTGAATTAATTTCCTATTATCACTAATTTGAGTATTTTTGGGCAAACAAACGAAACAAAATGAGTGAACATCCAAAATTTGCCGTGATTGGCGGTGGAAGCTGGGCAACAGCAATTGCAAAAATGCTTTGCGTCAATCTTGATGAGATTGCATGGTATATGAGAAACGAGAGTGCGATCGAGCATATCAAGGAATTCAAGCACAATCCGAATTACTTGAGTTCTGTTGAATTCGACATAAAAAAACTAAAGCTTACCAGCAACATAAACGAAGCTGTAAAGTACGCCGACTATATCATTTTTGCTATTCCATCTGCATTCTTGAGTGGCGAATTGGACCATCTCACTGAAAGCTTAGACGGAAAAATTATTTATTCTGCAATCAAAGGTATCGTCCCAGAAACTAGCCTGATTGTAGGAGAACATTTCCATGAAAAATATGATATCCCTTATGATAATATCGGCGTCATCACTGGACCTTGCCACGCTGAAGAGGTTGCGATGGAGCGCCTTTCGTATCTGACAATTGCCTGCGGAGATTCTGACAAAGCTAAAATAATGGCTAAAAACCTGAGCGGCAATTATATCAAGACCAAAATTTCTGATGATATTATCGGGACAGAATATGCCGCGATGTTAAAAAATATTTATGCCATAGCGGCCGGAATGGCGCATGGCTTAGGATATGGCGACAACTTCCAAGCACTGTTAATGAGCAATGCCATACGCGAGATGAAAAAATTCATCCGAAAAGTCCACAAGATGAAACGAAACATCAACGATTCGGCTTATCTTGGTGACTTATTAGTTACCGGGTATTCTATATTTTCTAGAAATAGGATGTTCGGAAATATGATCGGAAAAGGCTATACCGTAAAATCTGCCATGATGGAAATGAGCATGGTTGCCGAAGGATATTATGCAACAAATAGCGCTTACAAACTCAATGAGGAATTCGGCGCGAAGACTCCTATCATTAATGCAGTCTACAGTATTTTATACGAAGGAAAAGAACCGAAAAAGGTATTCAAAAAACTGACCGAAAAACTTAATTAATCGAGACCATGCAAAATAATCATGTCGACCATCTGATCAACCATCCTGGAATCCTGGCAGGATTTTCAATCCTGATTATCATTATGTTGTTGCTAGACTTAGGTGTCTTCAACAAAAACAGCCATGTCGTTTCTAACAAAGAAGCGGCTACTTGGTCGATTGTATGGATTTCGCTTGCGATGGCTTTTAGCGGCGTGATTTATTATTTGATGGGAATGGAGCAGTTTACTCAGTTCCAATCGGCTTATTGGATAGAAAAAGCGCTTTCTGTAGACAATCTCTTCGTTTTTATTTTGGTCTTCGGCTTCTTTAATGTGCCAAAGCATTTGCATCATAAAGTTTTATTTTGGGGAATTATAGGAGCCTTGGTATTCCGAGCCATTTTTATATTCTCTGGAGTAGAGTTGATCAACATGACCTATCTTCCTGAAATGCAACTTTTTGGAAAGATGGTCAGCATCAATGTCATCTTATCCATTTTTGGGTTCTTCTTGATTTTTGCCGGATTCAAATCTTGGTTTTCAAAAGAAGATGATGATGAGAACAAAGATTTCACAAAAAGCCCAGGCGCCAAATTGGTACATCGTTTCTTCAAAGTATCAGAAAATTATGATGGCGACAAGTTTTTTACAATAAAAAATGGTGTGAAGATGGCGACACCACTTTTGGTTGTCGTTGCTGTTATCGAATTTACCGATTTGATTTTTGCCGTCGACTCCATCCCAGCTATTTTCGCTATCGCTCCAAATGACCCATTCATTCTCTATACTTCTAATATTTTTGCAATTTTAGGACTAAGAGCCTTATATTTTCTACTGGCCAATTTTATGTACATGTTCAGCAGGCTAAAATACGGACTGGCAGTTATCCTTGCTTTTATCGGCGTAAAAATGCTTATCCAGCCTTTTTATCACATCTCTTCACCAGCCTCGCTGACAGTTGTAGGAAGCGTCTTGATCTTATCTGTAATGGCTTCTTTGGCCTTTCCAGTAAAAGAAGAAAAATAGTCAATTTGTGAAAATAAAGTGAAAGTCTACGGATTGTGTTATTATTTTTTGTAACTATGAAGAATAATAACCATTCAATCTATGTTAGAACAACTTTTAGCCTCAGGAAAATATTCTGAAGTTTTGGACCATCTCGCGAATGGAGAAAAACTTCCCACCACTCTAAACGAATACAATAAGTCGAATATCTTCGATCGACTATTTCAAGAAAAACAATTCGAAATTATCCGGCTTTTTTTAGAAAACAAAGTCATTGAAACCGATGTTTATGAATTCGACAGCTTTGATAAAAGTATTTTTCAAAGCGTCACAAGAGGTTTGCAGAAAGACGAGGATTCGATTGCTTTTTTTAGAAAATTTATCTCAAACTTTGAAAATATAAATGATGAGGTCGCCGCAAAAACATTACTTGGATATTTCTTCGAAAGAGGTGCCAGTATCGAAAGCATCAAGGTATTAGTTGAAGCAGGATGCAATGTAAATTTTAAAAATAATGCCGAAGAAAGCTTCCTCCATCAAGTCATAAAGACGAACCTGATGAAACCTCAGCTTTCTTTGTCCTACCTCGAATATCTAATTGAAGAAGGCTTGGATGTGAATGCGCAAGATATCGTTAAAAAAACGCCATTAATCACGGCTATAGAATTCAATAGGAATGACTATCTCGACCTTCTTCTCCAAAATGGTGCAAATCCAAATGATGTAGATAAAAACGGAAATTCTGCTTTTTTCTATGCTGTTGCTCATAAACTAGATGTAAGATTGTACGATCAGCTTCGCAATTTCGACACACCTCAATTTGATATGCTTAACAAAGACCAAGTGGCGTTATTGTTTGAATACGTTAGGATGATGTATGATACTTCTGAAAGAAGCCTGGAGCTATTGCGGAAGCTAATTGAAGATGGTGCCGATATATATCAGACTAGCCTCTATTATAGCCAAGACACCACCCCAATTGATTTAATTGCCGAAAAGAAGGTAGAAGTGCTTCAAACTATTTTGGATACTGGAGCAATCGATATCAATCGCCAAGACGATAGTGGCAATACCCTTTTGCATAAAATCTGCGCCTATAACGTCAATTACGAGGCTGAAAAAGCAAAGGACACTTACAGAAAAGCAAAACTCTTGATTGAAAACGGAGCCGATATTTCCATCACAAACAATCAAGACCAAACTGCGCTTCATCTGGCATCTGATGATAATTTGAAAATAAAAACCGTAGAGTTGCTGATGAAGCAGTCTTAATCCAGAAAAAGAAAACTTATGTCAATGTCATTCATCATCGCCTGCGAAGGCGGAAAAAGAAAAATAGCCGAACTTTTATTAGCCAACAAAGAAGTAGATGTTACTTACACGGATGAAAAGGGCCGAACAGCCTTGCATTATGCAGCACATCATGGCTATCTTGATTTGGTACAAATGCTCATTGAGGAAGGAGCCGATATCGATTATGAAGATCATGCCGGAGAAACGCCTTTCTATTTTGCCTGCCTTCAAAAACAGAAGCAGACCGCCTTATTTTTATTTGAAAAAGGAGCCAAGACAAGCATCAAAGATTTAAAAGGGAATAGCCTCTTGCATCTAACCGCACTGACTGGACAGATTGAAATTCTTGAAAAACTGCTGGAACAAGGACTGAATGCAGATGTAGAAAATAATGAAGCTGAAACACCATTGCTCCTTGCAGCAAGTTGGAGAAATGCCGCAATCGTCAAAAAATTATTGGAAAACGGAGCAGATATCAACACGACCAACAAGCAAGGCAACTCGCCATTGCTATTTGCCGTAAAATCTAAAAACCAGCCTATGGTTGAGCTCTTGCTGGAAAATGGTGCCAATATCAACCATGTGAACCATTTGGGGGAAAGTGCTTTGCTTTTAGCCTGTTATGATAGCAATCGAATGCTGACCAAGCTTTTAACAGAAAAAGGAGCTGATCTTTTTGTTTCTTCTAAAAATGGCTTATCGCCAATCTGGTATGCCTGTGCCAACAACCAAAAAGAAATCGTCGAGCTTTTTATTGAAAATGGTGTTGATGTCAATTATTCGAAACCTGTCACTGGGAACGAAACCTCGATGTATTCTTATTTGGATTGGGTAGAAACGGCAGACAGTCTTAGCGTTTCAAGCAGTTTCTCTCTCGACACTACTTATGGCTACGGTGGCGAAAGCCTGCTGCACGTTGCGGCGAAAAGCGGCCATGTAAGCATGGTAAAATTACTTTTAGACAAAGGTGCCACTATCAATATTCAGGATGAAAGCGGTAATACTGTCTTGCATTATGCTTCAGCGAATGGTAAAAAAGACATGGTAAAGTTACTGCTAGAAAAAGGGGCCGATGCTTCTGTAGTCAATGCAAAAGAACAGAAGGCTATCGACTATTCTAACATTAAAGGATATAATGAAATCACAGAGTTATTGCTCAAGTTCAGTCCGTCGAATACTGTAAATCCTGCGGTTGCAAAAACAGAAACTGTTGTTCCGCCTGCAGATATGGCTTCCAAAAAACAAGCTTTGCTAGACTTAAAAGAATTATTGGATGCAGGAATTTTGTCACAAGAAGAATTTGATCAAGAAAAAAGCAAGATCTTAAAAGGATAATTATCGCACGATAACGCCATTTACGAATAGAATCGGCACTTCTTCTGTAGCTCGTTCATTTATCGTATTGGTGCGGAACGTAAATTTTTTATCGTATAATGTATTTCCTATGAAATAGGTAACCATGAACTCGTTATTAAGCGCTAAGACGCTTTTTTCGACCATTTCTACCTTTACGACAGAAACAGCTGGAACTTTCATAAAAGCGTGGCGTAAAAGCGATGTTTTTTTCATCTCGCCATCTATGGTTCCGAAAGCTTTTGAAACCACCATGACGCTGTCCAGATCAAAATCGCTGTCATTGACCAGATAGACATACCAAACGTTTTCCATAAAGTCGTCGTTCCATTCTTGAACGGCGGCCATAAAAACGTTTTCTACTTTTGGAACGATAATATCTTTTTTCATAATAAGAAGTGGGAAAGTGAGAAAGTCAAAGGTCGAAAGTTCTTGCTTTAAACAATTTCTTTACAACTTTTGACTTTCAACTTTATGATTAAATAGAAGATTTGAACTGTTCTAAGAATCGTACGTCATTTTCATAAAACATCCTGATGTCGCCAATCTGGTGCAACAGCATCGCAATTCTCTCGACACCCATACCAAAAGCAAAACCTGTAAATTCATCAGCATTAATACCGCAGTTTTTCAAAACATTTGGATCTACCATACCGCAACCGCCGATTTCTAACCAACCGGTTCCTTTGGTAATTCTATAATCCGTTTCGGTTTTTAATCCCCAATAAATATCAATCTCGGCGCTTGGTTCCGTGAATGGAAAGTACGAAGGGCGTAGTCGAATTTTCGACTTACCGAACATTTCTTTCGTGAAATATAAAAGCGTCTGCTTCAAATCGGCAAACGAAACATCTTTGTCAATGTACAATCCTTCTACTTGATGGAAAATACAGTGAGAACGTGAAGAAACGGCTTCATTTCTAAAAACACGCCCAGGAGAAATAGTCCGGATTGGCGGCTTGTTTTCTTCCATATAGCGAACCTGAACCGACGATGTATGGGTTCTCAAAAGAATATCTGGATTCGTCTGGATAAAAAACGTATCCTGCATGTCTCTAGCCGGATGGTATTCCGGAAGATTCAATGCCGTGAAATTATGCCAGTCGTCTTCAATTTCTGGACCTTCAGACACATTAAAACCAATGTTTGAGAAGATATCGATAATCTGGTTTTTGACTAAAGAAATAGGATGGCGCGAACCAATTTTCAATGGTTCTGCCGGACGTGTCAAATCGCCATAGACTCCTACAGTTTCTTCTTTGCTTTCAAGTAATTCTTGAATTGCTTTGACTTTTTCTTCAGCAGTATTCTTCAGCTGGTTGATCACCTGTCCGAATTCTTTTTTCTGTTCGTTTGGAACACTTTTGAATGCGGCAAAAAAATCTTTCAAAAGCCCTTTGCTTCCTAAGAACTTAATCCTAAATGCTTCAAGTTCTTCTTTATTTTGGGTTTGAAACGCTTCTGCTTCGCCAATATATTCTTTAATCTTGTCTATCATCTTCTTTTGGTAAAGGTGCAAATTTACTATTTTTCGTTGAAAATCGGCAGTTTTCAGCAGTTTTCAATCGGTATATTCTTTCTGAAATCTAAAATTTTAATCAATAACTTCTCTTTCCAGAAAATAATTGACAATCGCTTCTTTCATCAGCACCGATTGTTCGCCCGCTTTCAACGGAGGCAATTCTTCTTTTACTTTATAATGTGGCCATCCCTCGCTGTCAAAATAATCGAATTCGTAGAATCCGTAAGGCTCAAGCAGACGACAAATTGCGATATGCATCAAGTTTACTTTCTCGTCTTTTTTGAATTTTTGATGAACTTTTCCAAGTTCTTGGACACCGATCAAATAAATGATAGAATCCAGATCCAGCACATCACCTTCGGCAAATTGCTTGGATAAAAGGGTTACGAGCTTTTCCCATCGCTCTTTTAATTGTATATCTCTAGACATGTGAAATTTAGATTTTTGGTTTATGATTTTGGAAATTTCCATTCCATAAACGATAAAATTAGTCTGCAAAGATACGTTGTTGAATTTTGTTTTTCTATGCAAAGTCGACTATCTTGGCTGCTTACTATTTTCTTGATGGGATTTTTAGATATTATTTTAGGTGTATTTTTAGTTTATGGACTAGTTCGTGGCCTTTGGAACGGTCTTTTTGTAGAATTTGCTTCTTTGGTTTCGCTGCTTTTAGGAATTTATATTGCAATAAAATTTTCTTTCCTTACCGCAGATTTTCTTTCAGATCTATTTTCTTGGAATCCAAAAACCATTGCTATCTGGGCTTTTATATTGACATTTATCGGAGTCGTCTTGGGCGTTTCGTTATTGGCAAAATTTTTTACTTCGATTGCCAATTTTGCAAGCTTGGGATTGCTGAATAAAATTGCGGGAGGAATTTTCGGCGTCTTGAAAATGTGCCTTATCTTAAGTTTTGCTTTGGCTTTGTTCCAAAAAATCAATTTCAACCATACGTTTGCTGAAAAGAAAACGCTAGATGATTCGCTATTTTATAACTCTATTTTAAAAATTTCAGAGTTTGTCTTTCCTGTTTTTGAGGAATGGTTTGATGAGTTGAAGAAATAAATTTATGATTTTAGATTTCTGAGCTTAGACTGATGAAACCCGTTATCTCTAAAAGATAGCGAATTTTTGATTTTTGATTGCGAGCTCCAGACTCAAATCATAAATCTAAAATCACAAATTCCAAATCTACTTTATCTCTTTCAAAGCCTCTTTGGTGATCCAGCCTTCTTTTTCATCTGCCAATTGGATTTTTCTCCAATTATCCAAAACTTCTATAACCTGAACTTTTGTTCCTTCATGGAGGATGAAAGCATCGTCGGCATTTTCTTTAGGCTCATTTTTTACGCCAATGGTATCGGCAAAAATTATCGCCGGCTTGTCATTTTCATATCTCGTTTTTTCGGCTATCGCTGAAGCTACACAGATAATCAATCCGACTAAGGCAATAAATAATCCGACAAAGAAAATACGTTTCAACATTGTCGCGGCAGAAAAATAATACCCAATAAAAAACAAAAGAAAAATCACCGAGAAGCCGATAGCAATTTTAGCCCAGCCGTCATACGTATGGGAAGAGGTAAAATCATGGATGACTTTTCCAAATCCGACTTCTTGTACTGGCTTGATTTCATCAATTGTCATGTTTTGGGCAAATTGCAGGTTGTTTTTTGCCTCTGAATAGCCTGGATTAAGCAACAGGGCCTTTTCGTAATTATAAATCGCTGGAGCCGTCTTATTTAGTTTATAGTAGGCGTTTCCAAGATTGAAATACAATTCGGCGGAGTGCTTTTTGGTTTTCAGGACATTTTCATAGGCTTTTACAGCTTCTTCAAATTTATCTTGGCGGTATAATTTGTTTCCCGCCTCGAAATTATCTTGAGCCCAGAAAATTTGGGTAAAAAGCAATAGTATGTAGAATACGTTTTTCATTTTTTTCAATTTTCAATTCGTAAAAGAATCATCAATTGTTAGATTTGTTTTTCCAGTTCGGAAATCACGGTTACGGCTTTGTCAAAATCCTGTTGGATGGCAACGCTTGAATACGGCGCATATCTTGCAAACTCGCAGTTTTCTGTCAGATTTATAAAATCATCGATAGTTTCTGGCCTTGCATTTCTCTCTAAAAGAATTTCTCTGATCTTATCTTTGCTCATTTCCGAAGTCTCAATATGCAACTTGGCTTTTAAGAAATTGTGCAATGCCTTTTCGAGAGCAATATAAAATGGTTCTTTGTTGTTGATCTGTTTTTTAGCTTCCGAAAGGTATTTTTTAGCCAATCTGTTTGACATTTTTCTTTTATTGCCCACAACATCGCTGTCGATTGCCTCTTTTTTCTTTTTAGCCAAAACAATAATCGGAATAAAAAGGAATGGCAGGAATAACAATGTATAGAATAATCCCGAACCAAAGAAATCATCTTTATGAATCGGTTTCAATTGTGTCTTAAGCGCTATAAATCCAAATTGGTTTGTACTTTTCACAGCTTGTTTCGTGGTTCCAGAGCTTGGCGTAGCAGCAACAGCTGGATCGGAAGATGTCGGTCCGTCCAAAACCTTGATTACGATATCTTTAGAAGTTATCGTTTTATAGGATTTTGTAGCGAGGTCGAAATACGAGAACGACAATCCCTTGATGGTATAATTTCCTTGATATTGCGGAATAATCGTGTATTTATCTGATATTTTGCCTTGCATTCCTGAAAGTGGTGTCGAAACTTGTTCATTATGCACCGGATCGTACATTTCTAGTGCGCTCGGAACAATCGGTTTTGGCAAAGTGAATAGTTTCAAGTTTCCTTTTCCAGAAACGCTGATGTCTAAATCTAACGATTCCCCGTGCTTCAATTCGGTTTTAGAAGGTTTTACCACAAAATCAAACTGACCAACCGCACCCGTAAAATCTTGAGGTTTTCCAGTTTCTGGCAAGGCTTTAACGTTAATGATTTTGCTTCCTGCGGAAACAGTTTTGTTGGCCGTTACAAATTGGACTCTCCCAAAGATATCCCTACGGTTCGTCGGCTGATCGACAACAATATCTAACGAAAGTGGTTCAATGGTAAGCTTTCCAGATTTTTGAGGATATAAAACGGTTTTGCGCAAGACGACATAACGGTAATCTTCGCCGTTGTATTTTCCGTTTTCGACCACCAGATTTTTGATATCAATATTCTGGCTCCAGAAATCATTGAATTTCGGACTGTCGATTTCTTTCCAGTTTCTGACGCTCACATTATTGCTGACATATAGCTTGTATACTACGGTTATCGGCTGGTTGAGATACGGATTTGCGTTGGAAATTTCGGCAATAAGGTGGATTCCTCCGCTCGGCACATAATCCGGACTGCTCGGATCTTTTGATTCATCGACAGCAGCGGTCACGTTTATTTTTATCGGTGCCGTTTTGTAGGTCTGTCCTTTGATTTCTATCGTTGCCTGCTTTATCGTAAGCGACCCGCGTTGTAGCGGAAGCAGAATGTAAATGTACGATTTGTTGAAAGTAGCTCTTCCGTTGATCCAAGTCTGGCTTACTTGCTGGCTTGGCCCACCGACAACGCGAAAGCCTTCGAAAGAAGGAGGCGTAAAATTGTCTCCGTCTTCATTCATGACGAAATCAATTCGAAGCCGCTCGTTTATCCCAAGTGTCTGCTTGCTGACTTTCGCCTCAAACTGAACTTGAGCCGATAGCCCTTGAAAACAGAGTAAAATTAATGCTATTATATATTTTCTCATCACAATCAACATCTATTACCAGTCTTTTTCTGTTTGAACAGGCTTGCCTTTTACTTTTCGGGCATTGACCTTGTCTTGGATTTTCTTTTCTTCATTATTTACGGCATCGAGCAGGTTTTCAATTCGTTGTTTCGACGGACTGTTGCCTGGCTGCGGTTTCGGCTGGCCTTTTTGGTCGGAATCTTTGTCTTGCTTTCCGTCGCCATCTTTGCCGTCCTGCTTGTCTTTTTTATCGTCGCCTTTTCCTTTATCGTCTTTTTTATCTTTATCTCCTTTGTCTCCGTCTTTTTTGTCGTCTTTTTTATTTTCCTTGTCTTTATCTTTCTCTTTTTTATCCTTGTCCTTCTTTTTGTCGTCTTTTGGCGGTTCCGGATTGTTTTTCAAATATTCTTTTGCTAGCGCATAATTGTATCTCGTCTGTTCGTCAGCCGGATTATTTCTTAAGGCATTTTTATACGCTTCGACGGCATCAGAATATTTCTTTTCGGTCATGAAAATATTGCCAAGATTATGGAACGCTTTGTGTTTTTGAGGCTTCGTCTTGGCATTTTCGATAGTTTTTACATACGCTAGTTTTGCTTCGCTTGGCTGTTTCTGCTTGTAAATTGTATTTCCCAAATTATAAGATGCCATCGCTTTTGTAGGCGATTTGGATAATGAAATCCTATATTCGGCTTCAGCATCAGCATAGTTTTTTTCTTTGAATTCTTTGTTTCCTTTTGGCAAATTTTTGTCTTTTTCCTGTGCTATGGCTGCAAAGGAAAAAAATAGAACTGCATATAGCAATAGCTGTTTCATATTATTCCTTTTCATTAAATAAATTCATCTTTTTCACCCAGGTTGTTTTTTTCTCCAAGAAGAAAATATCTAAGAAAAACAAAAAGAAGGCGATTCCCAAAAGCCATTGGAATTGCGATTGGTAGTTAGCAAATTGCTTGGTCTCGAATTCGCTTTTTTCGATATTATCCAACGCATGCTTCACATAGTCTATTACTTCTTTGGTATTGTTTCCGTTCACATAACCGCCTTTTGTGTTTTTGGCAATTTCTTTTAAGGTAGTTTCGTTGAGTTTTGTCACGACAATCTGGTCATTTTGATCGCGCTGGAAACTTTCGACCACACCATTTCTTTTTAATGGAATCGGGCCTCCTTTTTCAGTACCAACACCAATCGTTATGATCTTTAGGCCGTTCTTGTTTGCTTCTTCTGTCGCATCTTCAATTCCTTCGGAATGGTCTTCTCCATCAGAAATCATGATAACCAACTTGCTAGTCTTGCTGTCTGGATTAAAATAAGTCGACGACAACTGGATTGCTTCGTCGAGTGATGTTCCTTGAGACGAAACCATTCCAGGATTCATGCTTTGGAGGAACATTTTTGCTACGCTATAGTCTGTCGTAATCGGCAAAACCGGAAAAGCGCTTCCAGCATACGCTACGATTCCTATTCTGTCACTTCCAAGCTGATTGATAATTTGCGAGACAATTTGCTTGCTTTTTTCTAAACGGTTGGGCGCCACATCTTCGGCCAGCATTGACTTTGAGACGTCGATAGCGAAAACAATATCAATTCCTTCTCTTTTAACGGTTTCTACTTTGGTTCCCAGTTTAGGGTTTACTAATCCTAAAATCAGGCAGGCCAGCGCCGAAAGAAAAACCGTGATTTTTAGGGTTGATTTGAAAACCGATTTTTCGGGAGTTAATTTTTTGACCAGTTTCAAATCTCCAAATTCTTTCTGCTTTCTTCTTTTCCAATAGAGATTGAATAGGAAAATCAGCACCAGAATAGGGATGATGATCAAAAGGTATAAATATTTTTTTTCGTCTAATTCGTCGTACATAATTTTTTAAATAAAGCTTCTAAAAACTGTATTTTTCAATAGAACTTCTAGCAATAAAAGCAAACCTGCAGCAATTGCAAAAGGCCTGAATCGTTCATCATAATTGTAGAATTTTTGTTCTTCAATTTCTGTGGTTTCCAGCTTGTTAATCTCATCATAGATGGCTTTCAGGCTCTGATTATTCTTGGCTCTAAAATATCTTCCGTCTGTATTTCTTGCAATTTCCTTCATCAATTGCTCGTCGATTTCGACTTGCATCATTCTGTAGACGAATTCTCCATTTGGACCAATCGCGTATGGAGATTCAGCCATTCCAGTAGTTCCAATTCCGATCGTATATACTTTTATTCCGTATTCTCTTGCGATATCCGAAGCCATTCTTGGATCGATAAAACCTGAATTGTTGACTCCATCCGTAAGCAAGATAATCACTTTGCTTTTTGCTTTGCTGTCTTTCAAACGGTTTACTGCAGTTGCCAATCCCATACCGATTCCGGTTCCATCTTGCAGAAGTTGGTCGTATTTTACGCTATTCAACGCATCAAGGACTACAGCTTTGTCGCTGGTCACTGGCGTCTTGGTGTAGCTTTCCGCCGCATACACAACCAATCCGATTCTATCATTTGGACGGGCTTCGACGAAATCTGAAGCGACTCTTTTCAAGGCTTCCAGACGGTTCGGTTTCAAATCGCGCGTTAGCATACTTCCAGAAACGTCAATAGACATCACGATATCGATTCCGTTTGTAATGTTGGTCTTGTTACTGATGTCTACACTTTGCGGTCTGGCCAAAGCAACAATCAAAAAGCTCAATGCCAGAATCCTGAAAACAAACAATAAAGGTTTCAATTTTGCCAAAACTGATGGTTTTGCCTTGAATCCTTTTAGCGAGCTTACTTTTAACGAGGCTTGTTTTTTTCCTTTCCAGATCTGCCAAGCAATAGCAATCGGAATTAGGACAAACAGCCAGAAAAACTCAGGGTTTAAAAAGGTAACATTCTTCATCTTAGTTTACTCTTTTAAGTTCGACTGAGTTAATTATCCTATCGGAGATTTTAGAGCCGAATTCATCATTATCACGATAGGTGATGATGATTTCCTGAAGGCCTCGTTCTTGTGCAAATACCAAGATTTCATAACCGATCTTGATTTCTTTATCGCTGTCTTCTTTAAAAATGACCATCGACCCATAGGCTTTTATTCCTGTAATGCCTTCTTTGGTGTCAAATTGGTCTTGTTTTACGAAAACATCTTTGGCTTTATATTGTTTTTCAAACGACTTGATTTCTCTTTCGACTACTTTTTCTAGCGGTCTGCTCAGTGTATCTTTAAATGATGTTGTCGAAACATTTACAGATATTTCATCGAAAAAGCTTCCATACGAGAAGGCTTGGCTTTCTTTTACGCCCATGTCTTTTCTGCCGTTCGGAAGTTTAGTCCTTTTTAATACTTTTGGCGTTTCCATGGTCACCGCAGGATTACCATAATCGCTCGTGATCCATTCGCCTTCATATAATTCTTTTGTCGGATGTCCTAAAATAGACTCTAATCCTTTAGTCGTGATAAAATAAGTGAGCGTTCCTACAACCAAAAAGGAAATTGTAAAAACCGCAATAGCAATCTTGCGTTTGCGTTTTTTCTTCAACAATAATTCTTTTTTCTGTGCATCCAGCATCAGCATCTCGTCGTCTTCCTCTTCTACTTCTGGTATGGCTTTGTGTAATGTAAAAATTGTCTTTTCTATCTTTTTTCTGTCTTCGGCTATCTCGAAATCAAGCGGTTTTGATTTGGCAAATTTCACCAAATCGGCCTGACGCAAAACACGCTCAAGATTTTCTACCGTTTCTTGAGAAATCTTCATTTTCTTTCTGACTGCGGCATTTCGCAATCCTATGATAACTTCCGAAGTCGTACTTTCCATGGCTGGAACTTGAATTTCTTCTTCGATATAGGTTCTGGCAATATCGGTCAATTCAGAATAATAATTTTTGACTTCTCCTTTTTGCCAAAGTTCTTTTTGCTCGAGATTTTTAAGCAAGCCTACCGCTTTTTCAATCGGTGTTGCATATACGATGGCTTCTGGCTTTTCTTTCTTTTTGCGGTTTTTAACGAAATAATAAATCAAGTATCCGATTCCTGCCAATAGCAGTATTCCGAGAAGGTATTTCCACCAATTCCCCATCGACTCTTTAACCTCTGCAATTCCTTTGATATCATACATTTTTTGTTTTAATGTATCGACTTTGACTCCGGCAACGGCAACAAAAAGGGAATCTGTTGCGAAGGGCTTGTTGTTAATCAATACTTTCAAACTTGGAATCAGATATTTTCCAGAATCAAATTGCGTCAATCCGTATCTCTTGGTCAGCAGGTAGCGGTCTTTTTCTTTAACGGTATCTGTTGGATACGATTCCAAGACTTCTAACTGGCCGAAATTAGTTCCTTCCGGAAATACGACGTTCGACAACGTATCGACCGAAGTTTTTAGCGTAAGGTTGATTTGTGCTCCAATTTTGACCTTGGTAGAATCTACGGATGTCGTTACCCGTTTTTGCTGTCCGAAAGCAAATGTCCCAACCAATAAAAAGAGCAGTATGTAAAGGGTGTTGTTTTTCATTTTTTTAGTTCCTAATCTTTATTCATGAAAGGGGGAAAAAAGATTAACCTCTCGATTTAAAATAGCCCAATAATTTTGTCACGTAGCTTTCGTCTACTCTAGAATTTACAGTTCCTGAGCCGCATCTGCTGAATGTTTCCTTGAAATATTTCATTTTCTCCTGATAGTATTTTTCATATTCCAGACGAACTGATTTGGAGCCGGTGTTGACCATCATCGTTTCGCCTGTTTCCGCATCCAGCATATTGACCATTCCGATATTTGGCATTTTTTCTTCTCGAGCATCATATACTCTAATTCCTGTCAGGTCATGTTTCTTTCCGGCAATTTTCAGCGTATGCTCATAATTATCATCTGTCATAAAATCTGAAATCACAAAAACAATGGCTTTCTTTTTTATGACTCCTGACAAGAATTTCAATGCCTGTGATAGGTTTGTCTTATGACTTTTAGGCTTGAATTCAATCAACTCGCGAATGATTCTCAAAACGTGCGATCTTCCTTTTTTAGGAGGAATGAACAATTCAATTTCATCAGAAAATAGGATCAGCCCGATTTTATCATTGTTCTGCGTTGCTGAAAAGGCCATAGTTGCAGCGATTTCTGTCACAATATCTTTCTTGAAACTGTTCTGTGTACCAAAACTTTCCGAACCGCTGACGTCTACCATTAGCATCATAGTCAGCTCTCTTTCTTCTTCGAAAACTTTGATATACGGTTCATTATAGCGCGCCGTTACATTCCAATCAATTGCGCGCACATCATCTCCAAATTGGTATTGGCGGACTTCGCTGAATGTCATCCCGCGCCCTTTGAACGATGTATGGTATTCTCCCGAAAAAATATGATCGCTCAATCTTCGGGTCTTGATTTCTATTTTTCGTACTTTTTTGAGTAATTCCTTTGTATCCATTTTTGTTAGTTGATAGTTTTTAGTGGATAGTGAATAGTTTTTAGTGGATAGTTTATAGTGGATAGTTCGTTTAAAACAAGAAGAACCCTCAACTATAAACTATAAACTGTCAACTATCAACTTTCTAAGGTACTTCAACTTCGTTTACGATCTTGTTTATGATATCAACAGAAGTAACGTTTTCGGCTTCGGCTTCATACGTAATTCCGATTCTGTGACGAAGCACGTCATGTACCACCGCACGAACATCTTCTGGAATCACATAGCCTCTACGTTTGATGAAAGCGTAACATTTAGCCGCATTGGCCAAGTTGATACTTCCACGAGGCGAGGCCCCAAAGCTGATCAATGGTTTCAGGTTTTCTAGTTTGTATTTTTCTGGGTAACGGGTCGCAAAGACAATATCCAGAATATATTTTTCGATTTTTTCATCCATATACACTTCACGAACGGCTTCTTGAGCGCGAAGAATCTGGTCGGTTGAAATTACCGGATTTACTTTTTCATAAGAGCCTTTTAGGTTCTGGCGTATAACCATTCGCTCTTCATCGATTTTTGGATAATCGATAACTGTTTTTAGCATAAAACGGTCTACTTGCGCTTCTGGCAAAGGATACGTTCCTTCTTGTTCTACAGGATTTTGCGTAGCTAAAACCAAAAATGGCTTGTCTAGCTTGAAAGTCGTATCGCCAATCGTCACTTGTTTTTCCTGCATGGCTTCCAATAGTGCCGACTGCACTTTTGCAGGAGCACGGTTGATCTCATCTGCCAAGACGAAATTAGCGAAAATAGGTCCTTTCTTGATGGAAAAGACATTGTCTTTGATGTTATAAATCATGGTTCCGACAACGTCGGCAGGAAGCAAATCTGGTGTAAACTGAATACGGCTGAAAGAACCTTGAACTGCTTGCGAAAGCGTATTGATAGCTAATGTTTTTGCCAATCCCGGAACGCCTTCCAGTAAAATATGCCCTTGTCCCAAAAGCCCAATCAACAATCGTTCTACCATGTGCTTCTGACCTACGATGACCTTATTCATTTCCATCATCAACAAGTCAATAAAAGCACTTTCTCTTTCTATTTTTTCATTAATTGCCCTAATGTCTAATGCAGTAGCATTTTCTTCCATAATCTGATATTTAAAAGCCGTGAAATTAGTATTTAATTTTAACAGTGCAAATTGAAAATTTATTTAAAGGTAAGTTGTTAACATTACGTTAAAATACATTTGAATGGCTTGGTTTTAAGGATGATTTATGATTTTGTTTTCATAAATTTAAAAACTCAAAACTAATCATCGTGAAAACAACATTATCTCCCATAATTGCGGGAACTATGAATTGGGGCGTTTGGGATAAAAATCTCACAACTTCCGAAATGGCAAACATGATTCACGTTTGCCTCGAAAATAAAATCACCACTTTTGACCACGCCGATATTTATGGCGGTTATACTACGGAAGCCTCTTTTGGAAAGGCTTTCACAGAAAGCCAAATCGACAGAAAAAAAATACAACTAATCTCAAAATGCGGCATTCAGCATATTGCTGAAAACAGAGACAACAAAATCAAGCATTATGATTATTCGAAAGAGTACATCATCTGGTCGGTAGAAAATTCATTAAAAAATCTGCATACTGACTATCTTGATGTCCTTTTGTTGCACCGTCCAAGTCCATTAATGCAGGCTGATGAAATTGCGGAAGCTATAGCGAAATTAAAATCAGAAGGAAAGATTCTTGATTTCGGACTGTCTAACTTTACGCCTTCGCAAACTGACCTCATCCGTTCCAAAACAGAAGTCAGCTACAATCAGGTGCAATTTTCTGCAACCGACTTCAAAGCGATGCTTGACGGAAGCCTTGATCACATGCAGGTTCACAACATCCGTCCTATGGCATGGAATCCGCTTGGAACGGTTTTTAGAGAAAAAACAGACCAGACCAGACGACTAAAAACGCTTTTGGCAGAGTTGGTTGGAAAATACCATGTAGGTTCTGATACGATTCTTTTGTCATGGGTTTTGCAGCATCCGGCCAAAGTGATTCCGATTGCAGGAACTGTAAATGTTTCGAGAATACAGCAATTGTATAAAGCGACAGAATTTAAGTTGGAAAAAGAAGAATGGTTTGCCATCTGGACAGAAAGCATGGGAAATAAGGTTCCTTAGAAACACAAACTTGTTTATAAAAATGTTGAATCTTGAATTTTAAATTTTCAACAAAGAAATAAAATAATGAAAACAGTACTAATAACAGGTGCTACCAGCGGCATCGGAAGAGCTACGGCTATTGAATTAGCAAAACACAACTTTAAACTGATTTTGTGCGGCAGGCGCGAAGACCGTCTGGCAGAATTGCAACTTGAATTGGAACATCGCACGAAAGTCCATACTTTGAATTTTGACGTAAGGAAGAAAAAAGCCGTTCAAGAATCAATCGATTCTTTGCCAAAGGAATTTTCAGAAATCGACATCCTGATCAACAATGCAGGCAATGCCCATGGGCTCGATCCCATTGAAAAAGGTGATTTGGAGGATTGGGACGCTATGATCGACATTAACGTAAAAGGACTCTTGTACGTTTCTCATGCCGTCATTCCAAAAATGGTCGAAAAGCGAAACGGTCATATCATTAACATCGGTTCGACTGCCGCGAAAGAAGTTTATCCCAACGGAAATGTCTATTGCGCCACAAAACATGCTGTCGATGCAATCAACCAAGGCATGCGTATGGACTTGAACCAATATGGAATCCGTGTCGGAGGCATACATCCCGGAATGGTCGAAACCGAATTTTCACAAGTGCGTTTTAAGGGCGATGCTGAACGGGCTTCCAATGTCTACAAAGGATTTGAACCTTTAAAACCAGAAGATATTGCCGATATTATCCGATTTGTGATTACTAGGCCTTATCATATTAATATTGCTGATCTAATCGTCATGTCGACGGCCCAGGCTTCTTCGACGATTGTGAATCGTATCATCTAAAAATTGATTGTTGGATTTTTAGATTGTTACGATCTAAAAGTCTAACAGTCTAAAAATCCAATCCATGATCAACAAGCGTCTGCTCATAAAAAATCTTCTCGCTCACAATGACGAGAGCAGCTTTTATGACAAAAAGCGCCAGCTGAATCTTCATACCCGCGAAGGAAAAGGAAAATTCCTAAAGCACATCTGCGCATTGTCGAATTCTAATCCTGCAAACAATTCGTATATCGTCGTAGGCGTTGAAGACCATGACAATGAAATTGT
This sequence comes from Flavobacterium endophyticum, assembly GCF_003634455.1. Classification (GTDB taxonomy): domain Bacteria; phylum Bacteroidota; class Bacteroidia; order Flavobacteriales; family Flavobacteriaceae; genus Flavobacterium; species Flavobacterium endophyticum. The sequence goes on from NZ_RBLC01000001.1 coordinate 1,439,726, forward strand.
CGGGGATGATTTTTTTGACGACAGCCGCATCCAGAATCTTGTGAATGCTTTTTTAGAAAATCCGCCAAAAATCCAATACGAAAATGTTCCGTTTCCGAATCTTCCAAAAGACAAAGTCGTAGGTTTGGTAACGATAAAACCGAGCAAAAGGGTATCTTTCTTCAAAAAAGGAATTCATACCATTTTGGCAAAATCTACTTTTATACGAAGAGGAAGCAATTCGGTTCCTGTGGATGAAATCCCAAACGATATCGGCAAAAATTACCAAAATATAGAAACCGTCATCAGCATTGAAAACAACTCTCGCAATAGTATCGAACATACTTTAGAAGGTGTCATCGACTTTATGAACAATCGCCATAAAGACATGTCTCCGAAATATAAAGTTTTTAAGGAATTATTTGTCGTCTGCTGGGCTGGGCATAAAAAGAAGGTCAAGGAAAAAACCTATTTATCCCGCGTAGACATTGAACTGGTCAATGAACAGGTGAAGCTTTTTTATTCAGCCCTAGATGAAGTTTCGATCGAATATGATAACCATACGTTTTCGATTACGGAATACCTTCCACTCGGACTGAATGACAAAACGAGTTACTATCCTTTAGAAAAACAGACGATTTCTTTTTACGACAACGGCTATTATAAAATCGAAACGCAATTTCTTTTTGAGCCGCCGCAGTACAACAGAAAAGTACTTTTTCACATCTATAATTCCAACTTATCGCTTCTTTCCAAATTAGACAAAGGATTAGCTCTTTCCGAAAGAGAAAAAAAAGATCTGGAAAATCTTCCTTCTACCTTTATGATCTGCTATCTCAACGGATTTGAAGACGCCAAGCAAAAACTCATTGACGCGAAACCTTTGCTGAAAAGTTTCGAAAATCCGACAGTTTATGTGAGCTTTAAGGAAGCTATGCGAATCTTGCGAAAGATGAAATACGATACATCACTTGATTGACATCGATAGCGAGAATTTAAAAGCCAGATTGTCATTAAATTCTGGATGTGAGTAAGCTCCATATCGGTAATATACCCCAAACCCTAATCCGAGGTAAGCCACATTCATATAGTTGGCTTTCAAAATATTGTCAATCTGCAGGCCTGTTTCCGTAAAAATCTTGTCTTTTGTCTTGAACCCTATCAATTGATGAGCGCTTTTGTTCGACAAATCTCCCCAGCCGATATTATTATGCCAAGTCACACCAGGCTGGAATTTTCCGGATTTGAAAAGCAGTCCTCCAAAATTGTGCGAAAGAAATAAGTTGACATAACGATTCGACAGGAATTCATACGGACGCAGAGTCTGAAACGTATTTTTCATGATAATTGCGGACTTGCTGTCATAACCTCCTTCTCCTGTAAATAAAAGTCCGTATGGTAACGGATTATCAACAAAACCAGCTTCTATGCGGTAATCGGTCTGGCCAAAATTCTTCGTGAAGAAAGACTGCTGGACCGTAGCTTCAATTTTGTTGTAACTGAAATCACTGTCCATAAAATTCTTGATTCCTTTGGTATACGCAAGATTCAGAACCGGATAGGTTGTGCCCATCGAATACCTTTGGTTAAGGCTGTTTATGAATTTTTCCTTATAGGCAAATCTCAAGTTGATTGTCAAGTCTGAATTGGTATAATCCACAAAATTCTGACCATTATTTTGGAAGACATAATCGTACTTCGGATTGGTTTTCGTGTGGTTAAAATCTACCTTGAATCGCAAATATCGTAGGGTTCGAAAACTAAAGTTCAGGTTAGACTGTCGAATCATGTCGTATTGAAATCCGATATAATTCCTAAAATTATACAGACCCGGCTCATAATTATTTAAGCCATAGTTCCCCGTTTCAATAAGATTCTGCTGGAATTTTGCTCCGATCTTCATTTCGTTTTCTTTAGAAAGCTTATAGGAAACTTCACCTCCGTATTTCCAATCATGATCTTCCAATCCGTAGCCGAAAAATCCGCCGAGTTCTAAATTTTTGAACAACTTATCGTTGGTATAGATGCCCGTGCCCAAACGAAATCCTTCGTATTTATTATAACTGAATGTTTTCGACAGGTCGATATCAATTGGTCCTATCGGAATCCTTCCTTGCGAAAATCGCTCCATAAAGGTTAATAGACCGTCAAAATTCGCTTTCTTTCCAATGCTATCAATGACTCTATACGTAGTTTCTTCGGTACGATTTAATTTTTCGGCTCGTGAGTTTGCCCAAAAAAGACTGTCTTTTTGGGCCGCATTTTCATCCATCCGCACCGATTCTAGCGAAAAATCCTTTTTCCGCAGTGGCACATCTACCTCAACCTGATCAATATAGCTTTTGCCGTCAATAAGCATCCCTATTCTTGGAGTCGGGAATTCGTTAAAAACCAAGGCATAATTGAGCTGTTGCGGAAACCAATATTTATCGTCTGCTAAAACATACTGTTGCTGTATCTTGATATCAATTTTACCTTTTTCAAATGGCGAGGCAATTACATTCTGCACGGCATATTTGTTCGTGTTGATGTATAAAAACCCTTTTAATCCTTCGAAATTTTTATTCGGCAAGGGTTTAAATGACAGGATATAGACCGTATCTTTCTGCTGATAGATTGTATCTTCTATACGGAATTTATACTTTTTTAAGCTTCCATTGCTGATCGGGTTCAGATAGTTGATATTGAACAGCTTGATGTTGTCTTTATAAAAAGAAAAAGGCTGGAAATCTGTCGCCAATGAAGCAAATGTAGGGTTCGTAAATCCGGACACTCTAGTTGCTACTACAACTTCTTCGCTGACATCTGGTTTTATAAATTTCCTATTGGTTACAGATTCCATCATAAAAAAGTGGCTCCCTTTTAGCTTTTGGCGCATAAAAATGCTGTCCCTTTTATCAGCCGATTCAGACCTATAATCATAAATCAACTTGTTATAAGACCGATATTTGAAAGAACTTATATTCTCCGGATTGTTGATTTCCTTATTCGCGATTACCTTTCTCATTATTGCATTGGCTGGATTTTCGCCAGATTCTATCACTACCTCCGTCAGGTCAAATTTTGATCGAACCAGCGCAATCACTATTTCAGTATCTCCTTTTGAAACAGGCGTTGAAAAATTTTCATAACCCATATAACTGCAACTGATTGTTGAAATTGGAGAGGAATTTTTATAGGAAAAAAGCCCCTCAATATCAGAAGAAACCCCTTTGCGACTGTCACCATTAATCAAGACCGTTGCAAAAGCTAGGGGCTCTTTAGTTTCAGAATCTATGATTTTTCCTTTGATAGTATTCTGGCCGTATAAAATTTGGCCCACAAGAAGCAAAAAAACAAGTAGGGGGAAGATGTTTCTCATAGCAATTTAAAAAAGTAAGAATTTTAAGTTAAATTATCATTCCTAACAAAACGATAAATATGAATTTTTCTTTTACATAGTCGATTGTTTTTATGATATTTGAATTCAATACTTTTAATTCAATGAACAGAACCCTAATCATTGGAGACATTCACGGCGCATTGAAAGCCCTGCACCAAATTTTCAAAAGAGCCGATGTAACCAATACTGACACTTTGATTTTTCTTGGCGATTATGTCGACGGCTGGAGCGAATCTCCCGAAGTAATTGACTTTTTAATCGCTTTAAAAACTACGCACAATTGTATTTTTCTGAGAGGAAACCACGACGACTTGCTATTGCAATGGCTGGAAGCAAAAAAAGACAATCCGCAATGGTTCAATCATGGCGGGCGGCTGACTATGGAAAAATACAACCTTCTGTCACAAGACGAAAAGCAAGTTCATATTGATTTTCTGAAAACTTTGGAAAATTATCATCTCGACGAGCACAATCGCCTCTTTATTCATGCCGGATTCACCAACCTCAACGGCGTTACGTATGAATATTTTCCGAAAATGTTCTATTGGGAACGAACATTATGGGAAAATGCCCTGTCCTTGGACAGCACTATAGAAAAAGACAGTCCATATTATCCAAAACGATTCAATCTTTACAAAGAAATATTCATCGGTCATACGCCGGTTACCAGAATTGGAGAAACTGTTCCTATCAACAAGGCCAATATCTGGAATGTAGACACTGGCGCAGCTTTTAAAGGACCGCTGACGATATTAGATATTGATACCAAGCAGTTTTGGCAAAGCGATCCGGTCTATCAGCTATATCCTGAAGAAAATGGCAGAAATTAAATTTGTTTCAAAAACTCATAAAAACCCATATATTTGCACAAAATCTTAATTATGAAGAAAATTATAACATTTGGTTTGCTTTTAAGTGCTTTTTTAGGAAATGCTCAAGCTTTTAATGGTAAAGGAGATAAAAAATTTCAAGTGGGAGCCAACTTTCAAGATCATGCAATAGGAATTATGGCTACGTATGACTATGGAATCGGAGAAAACATGTCTATCGGAGGCTATACTACTTATTTATTAGGCGTAGACGGCGACGGCTCAAAGTTTGAGGACCGATTTGACCTTAAAGCGCGTTTTAATGCTAACATCGGAAACGTGATGGGCTTGCCTGAAAATTTTGACATTTATCCTGGATTGGATTTAGGTTTACGAAATTTTGGCGGGCATTTGGGCGGACGCTATTTCTTCACCAACGGATTTGGCCTATTTACCGAATTCAATATTCCAATTGCAAAATATGAAAGCGACGTATTTGGCTATGAACATCTGAACAACCAATTCGTCTTTAGTTTTGGCGCATCGTTCAATCTATAATTGAACCTGCTTTATATAGAAAATCCGATTCAATAAGAATCGGACCTCTGAAATAATAACGAAAAAAGTCCCGGTGGTATCGGGACTTTTTTTATTCCGGTTGCAACGCAATGGTTACATTCTTCGGAATAACGTGACATACATCTGCAGTTACTGTTATCAAACCTGAAGCAAAAGATTGATAACCATTTGCAGATACTGTCAGAATATAATTTCCTGGCCTTTCAAATGCTCCGACAAAAGTCGATGTACTAGTCGATCCGTATTCTAATATTTCAGAATAGCTCCCATCCGTAGCAGTAACAACTACTCCTTCCTGAAGCTCCAGATTAGTAACGGCATCTTTGACTCTGACAACAAGCCCTGCACGAATTTCTTCAGTGCAGTTCACACTATCATTATCATCATCGCTATTGCACGAAAGCAGGATAACCATAAAAAAGAACAAAATATTTTTCATTCTCCATAGCAATTTCTATAGAGATGCAAAAAAACTGTCGAGGTTGCTTCAACTGACTAAAAAAATTTCAACAACTGTTATAAATAGGTTAAAAATCAGTTGCTTTCAAAATGGCTCTGAAACATTCTTCGTAAATTAGATATCTCCAACCATCAATAAAATGACACTTTCAGACCGTTATAATTCCGTTAGAAAACATACCGAACATCTCTGTAGCCCATTAAAAACAGAAGATTTCGTACCCCAGCCCGTCAACTTTGTGAGTCCGCCGAAATGGCATCTGGCCCATACCACATGGTTTTTCGAGCAATTTATCTTGAAAGAACATCTTCCAGACTATACTCCTTTTGATAAGGACTTCAGTTTTCTTTTCAACAGCTATTACAATTTTGTCGGAAAGCGTGTTTTTAGGGCCGACCGAGGAAACATCACGCGTCCGGGAGTACAAGAAGTTTTTGAATACCGCGCGTATGTCGATATGCACATGCACATACTGCTACAGCTTAAATCAGAAGAACTAAAAGAATTGATAGAATTAGGCCTGAATCACGAACAGCAGCATCAAGAATTACTTTTGACTGATATTAAATACATTCTCGGAAACAATCCGATTTTTCCAATCTATGACGAAAATATCGAGTGGGAAAACCAGAAAAATGCCGAAAGCGGATTTGTCAAGATAGAAGAAGGCATCTATGAAATAGGTTTTGAAGAAGAAGGCTTTTCTTTTGACAACGAACATGGCAGGCATAAAGTATATCTGCATGATTTTGAAATCTCAAAGTCCTTGGTTACCAATTCAGACTATCTTGGATTTATCAACAGCGGCGGCTATCAAGATTTTAGTTATTGGCTGGATGAAGGTTGGTCATGGGTAACTGAAAACAAAATTGAAGCACCCTTGTATTGGCATAAAATTGATGGAGAGTGGCACAGCTATACGCTCAAAGGATTAGAAAAAATAGATGCTGATGCCATCTTAACGCACATCAGTTTTTATGAAGCCTCTGCTTATGCTGCATGGAAAAAAATGCGACTGCCCACAGAATTCGAATGGGAAATCGCCGCCGATAAATTGGATTGGGGAAAACGTTGGGAATGGACAAACAGCGCCTATTTACCGTATCCTAATTTCAAAAAACCAGAAGGCGCTATTGGCGAGTACAACGGAAAATTCATGATCAACCAGATGGTTCTGCGCGGTTCTTCCTGTGCTACATCGCCACACCATAGCCGAAAATCCTACAGAAACTTTTTTCACGCAGACGAACGTTGGCAATTCAACGGCATTCGTCTTGCAAAATAACTGCTTATGAACACAACGCCACAAATTTATACTACCGCTTTTGCGGAAGATGTCTTGGAAGGACTGACTGCAAAAAAGAAACATCTTTCTTCTAAATATTTTTATGATGATAATGGAAGCCATATTTTCCAGCAGATCATGAAAATGCCGGAATACTATCCGACAAATTGTGAATTCGAGATCTTGTCGGAACAATCAGAACAGATTTTAGAACGGCTTGAGTTTAAAGGCAAATTCAATATCGTGGAATTTGGTTCTGGCGATGGCACAAAAACAAAACAGCTACTTCAAGCGTTTTTGAATAAAAATGCTGATTTCACCTATATGCCGATTGATATTTCTGAAGAAGCTATTCTGATCTTAGAAGAAAACATCCTGACCTCGCTTCCAGAAATCAAAATGCAATCTAAGATTGGTGATTATTTTGAGGTTATAAAAGACATTTCAAAGGAGAACACGCCAAACTTGTTCCTTTTTCTTGGCGGCAATATTGGTAATTATAAAAAAGAAGATGCCTTTGACCTGCTTCAGAAATTTGCTTCGGGCATGAAAAAAGGAGACAAGCTATTATTAGGAATTGATTTGCAGAAAAGCCCAAGGATCATACAAAAAGCCTACGATGATCCGCATGGTATTACGAAAGCCTTTAATATCAACCTGCTTCACAGAATCAATCGCGAATTGGATGCTGATATCGATGTGAGCCAATTTGATTTTTATTGCCACTACAATCCCGAAAATGGTGAAGTCAACAGCTATCTGTACAGCTTAGCGAAACAACGATTCTACAGCCGCGTGCTTAACAATTCATTTACGTTCCAAAAAGATGAAACCATTTGGACGGAGCTTTCGAAAAAATATAGTTTTATAGAAATAGAGGAACTGGCCGAACATTTGGATTTTAAAGTACTTGAAAATTTTCTAGACAGTAAGCAGTATTTTACGGATAGTTTATGGGAGAAATAAGCAAAAATCATTCATACCATGAGTAACTTCTGCTTTTAGTCAAAACACACATGCCATTGGTCAAATATTTTTTTTAAAGAGCAATAATCTTCCCTTCTTTGCATAGTATTCCTAACTTTAACGAAGCAAGAGTATCTTTGCTCCTTTCCGCATGAAGAAAAATTCACAATACCGACATTGGCTATTTATAAGCATCTTTTGGTGCGTATTAGGCTTTGCAATATGGGCACAAATTATTCAAGATTTTAGCTTCTCGTATGCCGTCTACCAGACAATGCTTTTTTTACTATTTTCTATTACTATATCTCACACTCTTAGTGACATTTTACTGCCAAAAGCTCTGGATAGAGGTAAGATGCGGTTCTTTGTAGTACAGTTTATTTTTATGGCGTTTCTTCTCGCCGGATGCTTGGCACTCATTTCTATTGTATTTGCGAGCCATGAAATAGGAGAACCTTATCCACAATCCAAATTGCCAGTTTTAGAGCACTTTTGGTTTCGTTTTTATACTTCGATTCCTGCAGCTCTTTTAATAAACGGCACAGCTTGCGGCCTTCGTTTTTACCAAGAACATGGGATAATGGAGAAAAAGCATGCCTTACTAAAGCAAAATCATTTAGAAGCACAAATTAAGATATTGCAAGACCAGATCAATCCACATCTGATGTTTAATGTGCTTAATCATATCCACATCCTTATGCAACGGAATGTACCTCTTGCTTCTGAATTGCTTATAAAATTTTCGGATATTCTGCGTTATCAATTGTATGAATGCAATCGCGAATATGTACTGCTGGAAACAGAAGTCAAATACCTAAAAGATCTTGTGGGTGTTGAACAAGTGCGTTGGGGGAATGAATTGGATGTCGATTGTAGATGGGAAATCCAAAATGGCAATCTCCAGATTATGCCATTATTATTGATGCCTTTGGTAGAAAATGCTTTCAAGCATGTTTCTAGGTTGCCTCATGAGAACGGCTATGTCAATTTACTATGCAAACAAGATGGCGAGCATCTGATGCTAAAGATAGAAAATTCTTATACCGAACACTATAGAGCATTGTCGAATGACCATGGACTTGGATTAGAAAATGTGCGTAAAAGACTCGACATCCAATATCCAGACCGTTATGATCTGACTATTGAAAAGACAGAAGATAAATTCACAATTATTCTTACTTTAGTGCTCAACTGATATGAACTTGAATCTAGAACAGCCATCGAAACCCCTAATTAAATGCCTCGTTGTTGACGATGAACCTTTGGCGCGCAATAGCATCATCGATTTTATTGAAAAAATAGATTTTCTAGAAGTTGTCGGTTCTTGTGCCTCTGCACTCGAAGCATCAGAATACATTCAAAACGGACAAGTAGACTTACTGTTTCTGGATATCAACATGCCTTATCTTTCTGGATTGGAATTTTTAGATTCTTTAGACCGGCCTCCAATGGCGATTTTCACCACAGCCTATTCTGAACATGCTTTAGAAGGATATCGCTTGCAAATTGTAGACTATCTGTTAAAACCTATTACGTTTCAACGGTTTTATCAAGCTTCTTTAAAAGCACAGCAATTATATTCGTTGACTGCTTCGGCAAAACAGCAAGTTCCGGCTGATCCATTTTTATACATTCGCCAAGGAGAAGGTTTTCAAAAAATATCATGGGTTGACATCCTTTATATTGAAGGAATGCAAAACTATGCCAAGCTGCATTTTAAAAATCAAGTTCTAATCATCCATCAAACCATGATTTCGTTAGAAGAAACGCTACCGAAAGAAAAATTTTTCAGAATTCATAAATCCTTTTTAGTCAATATCGACCATATCGATTCTATTGCTGGCGGACGCCTTTCTATTAATAATCAGCAACTACCTATTTCAAGAACACGCAGGGAAGCACTCTTAAAAGAGGTAGTTTATAAAAATTTGCTGAGCCGTTAAGTCGCTAAAACTTCCATTTCAAAGCTGCAGCACCATAAAACGTAGTCGTAAATCTTGGATTGGCCATATCTTTTTCTTTAAAAATATCGCTTATCTTTCTATCGTTTGTCTGAAAAGAACGCGTCAAAGTAGAGCCAGCTGTCAATTCAAAAAACCAGTTTTCTCCTAATGTAAACTGAGGCCGTATCCCTGCTATTATTTGCTGATACCCTAACAATTTCGATTTTCCATCTTTCGTAATTTCAGCCGTCATGCCATCCAATTCAACAACGGCTTTCAGATCGAAATTAGGAGCAAATCTATAACCTATTTCCGCTCCTTCTGGAAATGCAACCTTAAAATGCAATGCGCCTTGAGTCTCCCAATTAAGGTAAATTCCAGGCAATACCATTGGAACACCAAAAGCATTAGTCAGCACCGGCCCAAATCCGAAAGCCAGATTAGGTTTGAAATTTTTAATAAATAAAACACCTCCTTGTAAAAGGACATCGTCGATAGTAATTTGTTCCATATCAGTATATACTCCAACAGATAGAGTTGCCATCATTGACCATTTGCCACCGATGGGACGGATATGCTTCACTCCAACTTGAGCATTCATCAGCTTCGTCGGAAATAATTTCTCGTCATAATATTTGTTTTCCATAGCCGCATAGCTTCCCTGAAGATACAGCGACCATAATTTGGGCTTATTCTCTTCAATCATCGTAAGTGATAGCGGAATTTCCAAAGCGCCTTGTATTCTTTTAAAATTGCTTTTAGAGTCTGTCTTTACGCTGTCGATTGGACGAACATAATTAGAAAAAGGCACATAATCTGCCTTGACTTGTCCTGAAATACCCGTTTGAGCTACGCCAATAATCGGCGTAAAAAATAACGCTAAATAAAAAACCTGTTTCTTCATGTCAAATTTATTTTTGCACGAAGTACGCGGTTCAACGGCACAACATAAAATTCATTTGACGAATGGCTCAGCCTTTATGACGAAAGGTTTTATTGCGGAAAATAAAAAGTCCTAAAACAAAAAATCCCGCCAATTCTCATCAGCGGGACTCTTAATTATGTATGTTTAATTCTTACAAATCAAACTTGATTCCTTGCGCCAATGGCAAGTTTGTCGTGTAGTTGATCGTATTGGTTTGTCTTCTCATGTAAACTTTCCAAGCATCAGAACCTGACTCACGGCCGCCTCCGGTTTCTTTTTCACCACCAAAAGCACCGCCGATTTCAGCACCAGAAGTTCCGATGTTTACGTTAGCAATTCCACAGTCAGAACCAGCAACAGAAAGGAATCTTTCTGCTTCACGCAAGTTATTTGTCATGATAGCAGAAGATAAGCCTTGTGCCACGCCGTTTTGAAGATCGATCGCGTTTTCAACTTCTCCTGAATATTTCAATAGGTATAAAACTGGCGCAAATGTTTCGTGCTGTACGATTTCAAAAGAATTGTCAGCTTCTGCAATTGCAGGTTTTACGTAACATCCGCTTTCGTAACCTTCGCCAGAAAGAACACCACCTTCAACAATAATTTTTCCGCCTTCGGCAACTACTTTATCTAAAGCCTTGTTGTACATTTCAACGGCGTGCGTATCGATAAGCGGTCCAACGTGATTGTTTTGGTCTAACGGATTTCCAATTTTTAATTGTCCGTAAGCTGCAACGATAGCATCTCTTACTTTATCATAAATGCTTTCGTGTATAATCAAACGACGTGTCGAAGTACATCTTTGTCCTGCAGTTCCTACGGCACCGAAAACAGCACCGATAACCGTCATTTTAATATCCGCATCCGGAGTTACGATGATTGCATTGTTTCCTCCTAATTCCAATAAAGATTTACCTAAACGTCCGGCAACAGTTTGAGCAACGATTTTACCCATTCGTGTCGAACCTGTAGCAGAAACCAAAGGAACACGAACGTCAGAGGTCATCCACTCTCCTACTTTATAATCACCATTGATCAAGCACGAAATTCCTTCTGGAAGATTGTTTTCTTTTAAAACTTCGGCAATAATATTTTGGCAGGCAACGCCGCATAAAGGTGTTTTTTCAGATGGCTTCCAAACACAAACGTCTCCGGCAATCCAAGCCAAGGCTGTATTCCAAGACCAAACGGCAACTGGGAAGTTAAACGCAGAAATGATTCCTACAACTCCCAACGAATGGTATTGCTCATACATTCTGTGTCCAGGACGCTCAGAATGCATCGTCAAACCGTGCAATTGGCGAGACAATCCTACTGCGAAATCACAGATATCAATCATTTCTTGAACTTCTCCAAGACCTTCTTGCAAAGATTTTCCCATTTCGTAAGAAACCAATTTGCCTAAAGCTTCTTTTTTCTCACGTAATTTTTGACCAAACTGGCGCACGATTTCTCCACGCTGTGGCGCTGGCATTAATCTGAAAGTCTTGAAAGCTTCGGTCGCGCTTTTCATTACTTTTTCATAATCTTCTTTAGTAGTTGTTTTTACTTTTCCGATTAACTGACCGTCAACTGGAGAATAGCTTTCTAAGATTTCACCATTTGAAAACCAGCTGTTTCCTGTTGAAGTTCCTTCATTAATTGCTGCCAAGCCCAATTGCTGCAAGGCTTCAGTCATTCCGAATTGATTTGCTGTTGTTGCCATTTATAACTTTTTGATTGTAAATTGTAATATTTTTTGCGAAGTTATGATTTATAGGTGGATTTTGCGAATGAAAATGATTTTTTAGCAATAATCCGCCTTCCCTGCCTTATAAAATAATGTTTGCTTAAAATAGATTTCTTTTCTTGAACATGAATACTCCGAAAACAGATATCAAAAGCGAAATCAGTAAGATAATCCAAAATCCAAACGGACTGTCTTGGAGGTTGTTCGGTACGTTCATTCCGTATAAACTTGCCACAAGCGTCGGAATCATCAGGATGATCGAGATAGAGGTAAGTCGTTTCATGATAATGTTCAGGTTGTTGGAAATTACCGAAGCATAAGCATCCATCATGCCTGTCAAGATATTGCTGTAGACATTGGTGGTTTCTTCTGCCTGGCGCAATTCGATTTCTACGTCTTCAAGCAAATCTGGATCAAGAACATCTTGTTGGTTTTTCAGATTTTTAATCCTGCGAAACAAGATATCGTTCCCTTTTAGCGACGTAATAAAAAACACAAGGCATTTTTCAATCTGCAGCAATGCTTGAAGCTCTTCATTCTTGATTGACTTTTCCAAATTGTTCTCGGCCAGCTTGATGCGCTGGTTGATATGCTTTAGGTATTTTTGGTACCATACACTTGACGATAGCAGCAGCTTCAACACTAAATCATAGTGCGAAGTGATTGTTATTTTTTTGCGCTGTGTATAAAGCACAAAATCATCGAGCATATCGTTGGGATGGAAACAAAGAGAAACAAAAACGTCTTCGTTAAATATCAGCCCGAGTGGCGCCGTATTGAACGGCAGCTTTGCATCGTCGCTTTTAAAAGGAATTCTCAAGACAATAAGATTCCAGCTGTTTTCAGTTTCGAGACGCGGACGTTCGTCAATGTCTTCGATGTCGTTATAAAACGCTTCGGGAATTTTTAACTCTTTGAGAAGGTAGTTTGTTTCTTCTGCTGTTGGAGAAACGGCATTAATCCAGCAGCTGTTGTCTGGATTTTGGGCGTGGATAAGCCCATTGTTGTTTTTGTAGAATGTGATCATAATGCAACGCTATTTCTAAGAACAGCTTGCAAAATGACATGCTGTCCTTAAATTAATGAAATGTTCTTCTGATAATAATCGTCCATTTTTCGGATAATTTAATTGTGGCGCGAAGGTAGAACTTTAAAAGTGAAGCTGTTGCTTTATTATGTTTTTTTTAGGACAGTCGATTTCGGCCTGAAATTTATTCATAAAAAAGCCTTTGGTTTAAATCAGCATTCAAACAAAAGGCTTTTAGAAATCGGAATCAGTTTTTACCTTTTTAAGGTATACTTTTTATCGGCTTCCATGATAGTGCCGCATTTAGTACAAGTCCTTAAGGTCTTGGAATTATAGAAATGCTGGAAATGAGGCAGAAAGTCCTTTTCGATATCCTTAAGCTCAAAATAGACTTCGTAAAGTTTATGGTTGCAGTTGTCGCAGAACCAAAGCAGTCCGTCGGTATAGCCTTTTCCAGCGCGCTTTCTTTCGATTACCAAACCGATTGATCCGGCAGAACGTACGGGAGAATGCGGTGTTTTTGCAGGATGCAGGTACATATCGCCAGCATTCAGCTCCATTTCCTTTCGCTCACCATCTTCTTGGATGATTACTTTTATAGAGCCTTCGAGCTGGTAAAAAAGTTCTTCCGTCTCATTATAATGATAGTCTTTTCGGGCATTAGGTCCGGCGACAACCATTACGATATAATCTCCAGAATCTGCATAGATGTTTTTATTTCCGACAGGCGGTTTTAGAAGATGCCTGTTTTCTTCAATCCATTGGTTGAGATTGAATGGTTTTGAAATTGCCATAATTTTAATATTTCTACTAAATTACTAAAAATAAAAAAGGCTAGCGAAAACTAGCCTTTAAAAATTATTTTACTTCTTTGATCAGATACAGATAGACTGGAAAGTGATCGCTGAATCCAACCTGACCATTGGAATTCCTAAGCGGATATCCTTTATATTGTCCGGTTGTCTGTGTCAGGAAGGGTTTGTTATAAACTCCTGCCTTCCAAAAACGATACGAAGTATAGTCTTTTCTGATGAATGGTTCCGAAAGAATCATTTGGTCGAACAAGTCCCACGCATCGCGGTAGGCCAAAGTACCAATTCCTTTATTAGACATTTCTTCCATCGGATTGTACATGCCTCTCTCTTTAGTCTCTTCTTTTTTAGCTTTAGCACCCAATTCAATTTTCACACTCTTATTATAAGGACCATCATTCAAATCGCCCATAGTGATGATTTTTGCATTTGGGTTTATAGAATATAAAGAATCGATTATTTTTCTGTTAAGTCTTCCTGCCGCTTCACGATTCGGGCTAGACTTTTGCTCGCCTCCAGAACGCGATGGCCAGTGGTTTACGATGAAATGCATTTCTTCGCCATCTAGCAATCCCGTCACTAGCAATTGGTCACGTGTATAAATTCGTTGTGTCTTGTCAGACTGGTCATAGATGATCAGCGGAACGTTTATAGAGCTTGTTGGCTTAAAGTGTTTTTTCTGATAAAGCAACGCAACATCAATCCCTCTTTTGTCTGGCGAATCAAAGTGTACGATTCCGTAATCTTTGTTGATTAAAAGTGGTTGTTTTACCAAATCCTCAAGAACGCCGCGGTTTTCGATTTCAGATCCTCCTATAATTACAGGAGATTCTTTTTGCTGGTCGCTGGTTCCTATTTCATTTAATACTCTGCTCAGGTTTTCAAGTTTCTTTTTGTACTTCTCCGCCGTCCATCTTTGAGTGCCCGTTGGTGTATACTCTTCATCATTCACATTCGCATTATTGATCGTGTCAAACAGGTTTTCAAAATTGTAGAATGCAATCGTTTGCACTTTAAATTTCTTATCCTGAGCTTTCGCTATTGTTATTGAAAATAATACAATGAAAAGGGCAATAAATTTTTTAATTCTCATAAATCCAATATTAATTAAATATGAAGTTTAACATAAACTTGGGAGCAAAAGTAAATAATATTAATTAATAATGTAACTTTGCGCCCGTTAAGAAATTGTTTTTCTAACAAAAAGGGATTAATCATTAAATTTATTTATGAAAAAACTTGTATTTAGTATTTTATTTGTACTGCAAGTCGTTTTTGCTTTTGCTCAACAAAGCTCTTTGGTAAAAGGTAAGGTTGTTGATTCAAAAACTCAAAAACCATTGCAAAATGTAGTAGCTACGCTTCGAAACACGACATTGACAGCATTGACAAATTCTGATGGTGTTTTTGTTTTCGAAAATGCACCACACGGCAGCCACATCCTTGAGGTTTCAAGTACTGGCTATTCTCGTCAAATCTTATCTATCGATGTGGCTGATCAGCCTTTAGATTTGGGAGTTGTTGTATTAGAAGAAGACATTACTTCTGAGCAGCAATTAAGCTTGATTACCATTACCGAAAATGACCTTGGTGACGACAACAGTGGTTCTGAGAGTACATCAGGATTGTTGCAGGCAACAAGAGATGCTTTCCAGCAATCAGCGGCATTCAACTGGGGTCAGGCTCGTTTCAGAATCAGAGGTCTTGACAATGAGTACGGAACAACTATGATAAACGGTATCGTAATGAACAAAGTTTATGATGGAAGACCACAATGGAGCAACTGGGGAGGTCTAAACGACGCTACTAGAAATCAAGAATTTACAATGGGTTCTGCTCCTTCAGATTATACTTTCGGAGGTATCTTAGGAACTCAAGAAATCAATACAAGAGCTTCTTTTTACAGACCAGGTAGCAGAATTTCCTTCTCAGGAACCAATACAAACTACAGCTGGAGAATGATGGGAACTCATGCTTCAGGAATGAATAAAGACGGAATTGCTTACGTAATTTCTGCTTCAAGAAGATGGGCGGAAGAAGGCTATTTCGACGGAACTGACTACAGCGCAAACTCTTTATTTGCAAGTATCGAAAAGAGATTTAATGACAACCATAGCTTGAACTTTACAGCAATCTATGCGCAAAACAGCAGAGGTAAAAACTCTCCAAATACGGATGAAACTACAAGAATTGCTGGTGAAAAATACAACTCATACTGGGGATGGCAAAATGGCGAAAAAAGAAACTCTAGAGACAAAGATGTTGAAGAGCCTATCTTTATGCTAAGCCACTACTGGAAAATTACGGAAAAGACAAACTTAAACACGAACGTTTCTTACCAATTTGGTGAAATCGGAAACAGCCGTCTTGATTTCCAAAACGTAAACAATCCTGATCCTACGTACTACAGAAATCTACCTAGCTATTATACTTCTATGTATGATGGTAATACTTTTATCGGGAACACAGAGGCAAACCTTTTGGAAGCTTCTAGAGCTCGATTCTTAACAAACCGCCAAATCAACTGGGATGCAATGTATGCTGCAAACCAAAGAACAGAGGCTGGAAATAGTGTTTACGCACTTTATGAAGACAGAACAGATGACAAAACTTGGACAGCTAATTCAATCTTGAACACGCAATTGTCTGACAACATCATTCTTAATGCTGGTGCAACCTACAGAAAATTGAAATCGCATAACTTCCAGAATATGCTTGACCTTCTTGGAGGACAGTATTTCAGCGATTATGACAATTTCTACACAGGAGACTTCGCACAGTCTGACTTGAACAATCCAAACAGACAAATTGGTGTAGGTGATACGTATGGTTACAACTATAACTTGCTTGCTGATATTGCTGATGCTTTCACGCAGTTCAAATTCAATTACAGCAAAGTTGATTTCTATTTGGCACAATCATTCTCTCGTTCTCAATACCAAAGAGAAGGTTTATACAGAAACGGATTGTACGCGAACAACTCTTTTGGAAAAAGCGACAAGATTATTTTTGAAAACTTCGGATTCAAAGGAGGTTTCACTTATAAAATGACAGGAAGACAATTATTCGATGTGAATGCAATCTATATGACTAAAGCACCTTCATTGAGAAACACATTCCCTAATGCACGTTTGAACAATCTTATCGTTGGCGATATCGACAGCGAAAACATCATGAGTGTTGACGCAAGTTACATCATCCGAGCTCCTAAATTAAAAGCAAGATTGACTGGTTTCTACTCTACAATCAAAAATGCAACTGAAACATCTTTCTTCTTCGCAGAAGGTGTATTTGAAGGTGACGGATCTGACGCTAACGCATTTGTGGCTGAAACAGTAACAAACATCAACAAGAAAAACATGGGTGTTGAATTGGGTATCGAATACCAAATCATACCAACATTAAAATTCACTGCTACCGGTACTTATGGACAGTATACTTATGACAACAATCCAAACGTAAGTATCAACAATGATGCCCTTGCTGCACTGGTACAAGAAGGTTCTGCAACATCTGTTGGAGCTCCAAACACACAAGTAAACTTTGGTCAAGCTTCATTGAAAAACTATCGTCTACCTGGTATGCCGCAACAAGCCTACTCTGTTGGTCTTGAATATAGAGATCCTCATTTCTGGTGGATTGGTGCTAACGCAAACTACTTGGCAAGCAATTATTTAGATGTATCTGCGTTATTAAGAACTAGCAATTTCTTCGAAAACTCTGCTGATCCATATGGTTTAGACCTTCCTTTCTCTGACATCGATCGTGAGAACGCAAGAAAATTACTGAAACAAGAAAAATTTGATGATTTTTATTTAGTAAATTTAACTGGAGGAAAATCATGGAGAATCGATGGCAAGACTGTAGGATTCTTCGCAAGTATCAACAACGTGTTTGATCAAACTTACAAAACAGGTGGATTTGAACAGGCAAGAAATGCCAACTATCAGGAATTAAACAGAGATGTTTCTAGCGGAACACCTGCATTTGCTCCAAGGTATTTCTACGGATACGGAAGAACCTATTTTGTGAACCTTTACATCAACTTCTAATCTATGTCTATTATGAAAATAAATAAGCTAACAACACTATTATTCGCATCTCTTTCGATGGGAATACTGTCAAGCTGTGTAAATGATGACGACACTAACCTTCCTGAATACACTCCATTAATTTTTGGCGAAAACTTTTCAGAAGGTGCAGACAATACATTATTCGAAAAAGAAGGATGGACAAACTTTGCTGAAGCGGGTACTGTTCGTTGGACAAACCAAGTTTTTAGCGGCAATGGTTATGCTGAATTCACTACGTTCCAATCAGGCCAAGCTTCAAATATCGGCTGGTTGATTACTCCAAGCATCAATCTTGACGCTCAGGAAGGCGAAAAGCTAGTATTTCAAGTAGCGCAAGCTTTCGTTGACAATGCTGCCAATACAATCGAAGTATTGATCTCAACCGATTATGACGGAACCAATGTTACTGCTGCAACATGGCAGTCATTAAACGCGACTTTGCCAACAGTTAACTCTGTACGTTATGAGTTTATCAAATCTGGAGTAATTGACTTGTCAAGATATACCGGAACGGCTCATATCGCATTCAAAGTAAAAGGTAATGGTACGACGCTAGACGGTACGTATCAAGTTGATAATATTAGAGTTTATAATTAATTCTATTAAAAGTAAAAAAATGAAATCTACAATATTCAAATCTATATGTATCGCTGTTATCGCTGCTAGTCTATTCTCTGGCTGCGCAAATGATGATAACTATAGCAGTCCGAACCTAGACTGTGTTGATCCAGGATTAACAGCTACAAAAACGGTTCAGCAAATCATTGCTATGGCAACTACGACTCCTAAACTTTACGCAGATGATGATGTTATCGAAGGCTACGTAACTTCTAGTGACGAAAAAGGAACTTTCTTCAAGACTATCTCTTTACAAACGCTTCCTGAAACAGGTGCGCCAGTGGGATTCAGCATTGCTTTAAACGTTTCTTCAACTTTTACTGAAGGATTTACTCCTGGAACTAAAGTGTATATCAAACTAAAAGGTTTGTACTATGCTAATGTGTTCAACTCATTACAAATTGGTGCATTATACCAAGGTACTGAAATCGGAAGAATCTCTGAGAACGTTTGGAGAGAGTCTATCTTCCCTTCTTGCACAAAAGTGAATGAAAACGATATGGTAAGAACAGTAACACTTGCACAAGCCTATACAAACGCAAACTTGAATACATTGATCGAGATCGATGATGTACGTTTTGCTGATGCTTCTGTGGGAAGAACGTATTATGATATCGATTCTGGAGGTGGCGCAACAAACCACTACCTTACGACAAATGCAGGCGGTATTTCAAACATCATCCGTTTTAGCAGCTTTGCTCCTTTCTCAGGAAACAGAGTGCCTTCTGGAAGCGGAAAAGTAAGAGGTGTTATGACGAAATATAATTCTGATTTCCAATTCATCGTAAGATACGAAAGCGATATCAAATTGAGCGGTACAAGAACTTTCACTTTTGCTGGAAGCCTTAACGAGAACTTCGAAAGCTATGCTGCAAACCAAAGCAACTTCATCAACTACTTTAACGATCCTATCATCGGAACTAAAGTTTGGAGCGTGAAGACTACAGCTTCAAAATATCTTGAAATGACTTCTTTTGGAACACCAAATGAAGACAACAGAACGATGTTCTTCGTGCCAATCGATATGACTGCGGCAAGCACAATGACTTTCAAATACAAAGTTTCTTTCCCAGTAACAGGTCACGCACCACTTAAAGTATACTACACGACAAACTACACTCCTGGACAAGACATCAGGACTGCAGCTATCGTTGATATTACTTCAAGCTTCAACATCGGAACAAGCCAAAGCTTTGTAAACGCTGGAACATTCAATATTCCTGCTGGAGTAACCGGAAACGGATTCTTCATCTTCGAATATACTGGTTCTGGACTTTCAAACCCAAGATTGACGACTAACTTCGGTATAGACGATATCCTAATCAACTAAGACGAAGCCTGATAATATATCAGATTCCTAATATAAAAACCCCGTTGAAATTATTCAACGGGGTTTTTGTTTATACTACTATTTCGTTTCTTTAAAACAATTTACATCAAGCGAGATTTTCTTTATAACTATTCTTCTCTTAGAACAGCAAAGGCTTACATCATAAATCATACTTCATAAATGTAGATGATATACGCTATTTCTTCTTCATTGCTAGCTTTATCTTATCAATCCTATTGACACTATTACAATTAAGCTCAATTTTCAAATTAGCAGAAGGCCATTTTCTAGCCTATAAAAACAGAAAAGGCATACGCGCGGGCAAATTGCCAACCTTGACACAAAACGGCCTTAAACACCTTAAAAACGTCTGTTTATAGCAACTAGCATCGCCGTTTATAAATGCATTCCCATCCGGAAGCTATAAAAGGGGAAACTAAGGCTTTACTTTCCATCGAAGACGTATAATATACACATACAGGCCGGTCATTCATGGCATAAAAAAAGGGATGCCGATTGGCATCCCTTAAATTATATAACTTTAGAAATTATCTCTTGATGATCAAGAATTCACTTCTTCTGTTTTGAGCATGTTGCTCTTCAGTACAGTTTTCTTTGCAGTCCACTTTTGGTTCGCTTTCGCCATACCCTTTACCAGAGATTCTTGATTTGTCGATGCCTTTAGAAATAACATACTGTACAGTCGATTTTGCTCTTCTGTCAGACAGGTTCATGTTGTACTCGTCGCTACCTCTGTTATCCGTATGACTTTTTACCATGATTACTAGCTGGTCGTTATTTTTCATTACTTGAACAAGTTTGTCTAGCTCAAATGCACCTTCTTGCGTAATGTTGCTCTTGTTGAATTCGAAGAAAATCTCTTTCAAGACAATTTCTGTCGGAGTCACAATCACGTCGATAGGCTGTAAGTCAGCATTGATGTTTACAGTACCGCCATTTGTTTTCGCAACTGGGAATACATTGCTTTCGTAGCCGTCTTTTGCAACTTGAAGCGTATACGCTCTGTTACAATCAACACTATATACTACTTGGCCATCAGCTGCTGTAGTTCTAGTTTCGATTACGTTTTTCTTATCATCAAGAATAGCCACTCTTGCATCAGACAAGATAGCGCCTGTTTTAGCATCTCTAACTAAAGTAACTACTTCTACACCGCAAACTGGCGTCGCTTGGTAGATATTGTCATTTCCAGTTCTGTTGCTTGAAAAGAAACCGATATTTTTAGTCGTATTAAAAGAAAATGCGAAATCATCTTTAGCCGTATTAACTGGCGCTCCAACGTTTACAGCATCTGTCTTTTTATTAAAGTCGATTACAAAAATATCCAATGCTCCAAAACCTTTTCTTCCGTCAGAAGCAAAGTACAATCTGTTGTCATCAGTAATAAAAGGGAAGCTTTCGTTTCCTTCAGTGTTTACTTTAGTTCCCAAATTTTCTGGAGTTCCAAAGCTACCGTCAGCGTTTACAGCCACTTTCCAGATATCGTTACCGCCAATAGAACCTGGCATGTTCGATGAGAAGTAAAGTGTTTTGCCGTCTTTGCTGATGCTCGGGTTACTTGTAGAATACTCTTTGCTGGTAAATGGCAATGCTTTCACATTTGTCCATTTATCCCCTTCTTTAGTTGCTTTGAACAAATAAACCTGTCCGAATTTTAGTTTTTTAGATTTGTCTTTTTCAAACTGACCTTCTTTAAAACTTTCGCTGGCAAAATACATCGTATTACCATCAGCAGAAATCGTAGCAGGTCCGTCGTGGAATTTCGTATTGATTTCCGAAACAGTTACCGGCTCGCTGAACGTTCCGTTAGCATTATACGTTGATTTGTAAAGATCCAAAAATGGCTCTTCATTCCATCCGTACGTCTTTCTAGACTTGTTTCTTGCGCTGGCAAAATAAAGCGTGTTGTCGTTTGTCAATACCGCTCCAAAATCAGACTGGTCGCTGTTGATGTCTAATGATTTTTCATCAAAAAGCTTTGTCTGGCTTTTCAGCTTCGGAAGATAGTTAGGGTCTTGCTTGAACGTCACGGCTCTTTGGTCGTTTGGCGCTAAACCAGCAAATTTTTGCATTTGCGCATTCGACTCTTCATATTTTCCTTCCGCCTTTAGCATTTGAGCATAACGGTAGTACGTTTCAGCATCTTGCTTTTCTTGCGTTGCTTTCGCGTACCATTTGATAGCTTCTTTTGTATTAAAGACATTATAATAACTGTCAGCCAATTGCTTATACACATAGCTGTCAGCCTTTCCTTTGTCTACAAGCTTTAGGTATTCAGCAGAGGCATCTACGTATTCGAATCGGTTAAACAGCTTGTCGGCCTTCTCGGTATCCTTATTTTGTGCTGATAGTGTCATACTAGCGATCACAAAACTTAATGTAATATATAAATTCTTCATTGTCTAGGTCGCTTTTAGGTTAGAAATATCTTGGTGAACGTGATACCTTTTTAGGGAAATTCAAGTCAAATAACAGGATTACCTCGTGAGAAGCCGGAGTCGTTACTTTCAGGTCAGAAATGATTCTGTCATAAGCATACCCGATTCTCAAGCTTGGAGTAATAGCATAGTTTACCATACCTCCAAAAGAGTCATCCAATCTATAAGTCGCTCCAATCTCAAACTTCTCATTGAATAAGAAGTTAGTCGAAACGTCAAAAGATACAGGAGCATCAAACGCTGATTTAATCATCGTAAAAGGCTTGAACTTGATGTTATCTGTCAATTGGAACACATAACCACCCGTCAAGAAATAATGCTGCGTTTCTTCACCATAGTGTCTTTCCTGCCCATCTCTCCTAACGCTCAAATGTTTTGATTTAAGCATGTTCGGAACCGATAAAGCGATATAATAATTATTGGTATAATAGAAAAAACCTGTTCCTATATTAAAATAGGTATTGTTGCTGTCTTCAGAGAATGCCTCATCATCTGGATCAGGCAACGACCCGTTAATATCCGAAAACAATCCTATTTTTTGGAAAGTAGCACCAGCCTTGATCCCTAGGGCAAGACGATGTTCTCCTCCAAGATTTAATGTATACGAGAAATCTCCATAAACGTTTTGTTCTTTTACAGGTCCGATTTCGTCAGAAATTACAGAAAGTCCCAAACCTACATTCTTTCCGGCAGGACTATGTCCTGAAAAAGTTAAGGTTCTTGGAGCATCCTCGATTCCTTCCCATTGTTGCCTGTATAATACTCCAAAAGACAGGTTTTCTTTTGAACCCGCATAAGCTGGATTGATCACGTTCATATTATACATATACTGCGTATAATGCGGATCCTGCTGCGCTTCAACATCAACAAGAGCCGATAGTGCTATCAGTGCGGTGAAAAATATTTTCTTCATTGGTTTGCTTTTTTTTATATCATTAAAACACTGCCGGCCTTAACAGCAGGCAGTGTTTTTAATATATCTATTTAGTTTCTTTCTCTATTGATTTGAATCCATCCTGTTTTAGAAGATACACCGCTTCTTTCTATTACATAATAGTAAGTTCCATCAGGCAGTTCTTTTCCTCCGCTAGACTGTCCTCTCCATTGGTTCGTATAGTTTGTAAAGCTATATACTTCGGTACCGTAGCGGTTAAAGATAGTTAATTTCTTCACATTGAAACCGGTAAGGTCAAAAGTTTCGTTATTACCATCATTATTTGGCGAAATACCTTTTTGGATATCACAGAATGTGCTTGAAACCTCAACTGGTTTAACACTTTCACAACCAGTAGCCGTAATAATGGTTACTGTAAAGTTCAACGGATATTGAACCTCTCCAGAAAGTGTAGCAACATATTGCGATACATTGAAAGTACTGCTGTTGGTACCTACTTGTTCATTCTGAGCGTTTCTCCACACATAGGTGTAGCTTGGGTCAGAAGGCGAAGCAATTAGAACATACTCATTATTTTGACATTCATTAGCGAAAGTAATGTCAAGCTGATTCTCAATAGTTACAGTAAATGAAGACTCTGATCTATTTCTACATGTAGCCGGATCTGCTGTAATTAGATAAGTAACTACATACGTACCTGGAGCACTTGTGCCAGCTATGATTTCACCCGTATTCGGGTTCAAGGTTAAGCCTGTGCTTGGGTTGGCAGTAAACTGTCCACCTGGAGTAAATCCGCCAGTTGGTATAGATCCTTGAGTTCCTGAAGAACAGAAACTATCATCGCTATAAGCAAAATCCGTTACTGGGTTGATTGCCGTAGTAATCGTAATTGTAGTATCAAAACTTCCTGCATCTCTACAAAGCCCATTATCTTGAGGTACTGAATACGTGATCGTATACGTTCCTATTTGAGAGTTTGCTAAGTTGATTTCTCCTGTAGTCAAGTTCACAGACACATTCGGATCAGTCGAAGTATATTGTCCTCCTGTCACGAAACCTGCTCCTGGAACTGGCATTGGGTTAACCGTTGCATTCTTACAAACTGGTGTTGCATAACTGAAGGCTACCGCTGGCTGCGTAAGTGCATTGATAACGATAGTCGCATCAGTGTTTCCTCCTAGACCACATCCTGAAGCAGCTACAGTATATTTGATAGTATACGTTCCTGGCTGAGAATTAGCAAGATCAATTTCTCCTGTTGTAGGGTCAAATACTACACCTGTACCAGCTACTAAACTATAAGTACCGCCAGTTACGAATCCTGAAACAGGAATCGGCATTGGGTTCGTACCGCTAATACAAACTGGGGTCGTATATGTGAATCCTGTCGTAGCCGTTCCAGAAGGATTGATACGGATATCAAAGAAACTTTGAGAGTACGCTCTACAAAGAGCTGCATCTTCTTCTATCGTATAGAATACTCTATACAATCCTGCTGTACTTGTCGTAAAGTCGATAGCACCAGTAGTAGCATCTAGACCAAGACCTGTAGCTGGGGTAGCCGTAAATGTACCTCCTGCTGTATATCCAACACCTGGAATGACCGCAATTGGGCTAGGATCTGTGATACAGTATTCATCTTGTGGATACGTGAAGGCTGTACCAGGCGTAACTCCGCCAGTAACCGTAAACGTAAACGCACCTGTTTTGTCATCCGTACAATTTGTAATCGCAGGAGTAACCGTATAAGTAACAACATAGTCACCCGCAGCTGCGCCATCAAGAGTAACTTCTCCTGTAGTGGCATCAATTGGCAATGCTGGAGAAATAGTATACGCTCCTCCTACTGTAAATGCAAGAGCATCTGTCAATTCTGGAGTAATCGTTCCTGTTGGACACACTGGCGTTTCATACGTAAAGTCAGTATCAATTTCATTCACTTGTAATACAAATTCTACCGTCTCTTCACAACCATTGCTCACTTTTACGCTATACGTACCTTCCTGTGTATTGGCTGGAGTAATATTGAAAGTACTTCCAGTTTGGTCAGAAACCGTTCCGTCAGGTAATGTCCATGTATACGTTCCATCTGCCAAGTTAAAGTTTGTCGGTACTACAGTAGCAGTAGTCGAATCTCCTTCACAGATAATCATATCGCCATCTACCGTATACGCTGGCAGTGGATTGTTTGGTTTGATATTGAAATCTGTAATGATATGACATCCTGTTGAAGGCTTGTCAATTCTTACATACACTGGAACATCAACAGTAGTAGTAACAGAAGTAACAGCACCTGTTGTTCCGTCTTCTGCCTCTGGAAGAGTCAGATAGTACGTAATTACATAGTCATCTGGATTTTCAATACCATCAAGAATCACATCAGTGTTAACAGTTACGTCAAACTGAGTTGTAGTTCCTGTACACGCTTTTAAATCTTCTGGCTCGTTTTCTGGGAATACATCTTTAATAAGTTTCACCTCAGCTTTTCTTTCTACAGTTGTCCCGTCACATTTGTCATATAACGCTACCGCTTGCATTAAAGCAACCTCTTCGATACAAACATTGATGTCTAGATCGTTGCTGTAGAATTCTCCGTCTTTAAGCCATTTGAATACCACATTAGACAAAGCTCCGTCTGGAACAAATCTCCAAGCTTCATTCTCAGCGGTCCATGCTCCAGTATTTCTTCCTGGAGGAACAGCAAACTCTGTATTCGTATCGCCTTGGATACCGATTATACCACGTCCGCCATTGTGGCCTGGACAAGGAGTTCTCTTTTCTACATAAACATCAATGATGTTGCTTCCTTCATACAATACAATCTGGCTAGTCTGTAATTGACTAGTACAAGCTGTAGAGTAAGAAGCCATTTTATAAACATTCAATACGAATGCTCTACAAGGAGCCGTACCTAAAACGGTATAGTTGATAGACGCATCTGCTGGAGATTGCTCCGGCCAAAGATCTTGCAATACTCCAGAAATAGAATTTCTATACGGTAATTGCGTTGTAGCTGCCATAGGTGGAATCAACGGAATAGTACTGTTAGCATTTAATACCCATCCTGCAGCTCCAGATCCTGGCTCATACATCCCTCCGTTTCCTGTAGGCCCAGAAATACTGAAGGTAATCGCACCGTTATCCGTAACTAATAATTTGCTATAAGCATCCCCGAAGAAACAGAAATTAAACGGTCTGCTTTGTCCGGTAGAATCACTTAATAATGTCAAGTCAACCAATGGCGACCAGTCGTCATCCGCATTAATCGGAAGTACGATACTAGAAGATCCCGCAGTATATGGGAATGGCGGCGCATAATCAATACGTTCCACACGGTAGCTTGTTGTAGCCTGTGTTTGGAAATAAGTTGCCGATAGATCGATACACAAATCATCTGGACAAAGAATTTTTTCTTCTCCCAAAGACATTGTAATACCCTCAATATCCACACCAATACAACCTGGTGAGTTGTAAAGCGTAAATTCATAAGGTCCTGACCAGTAGCTCACGTTATCCGGTCCACAGATGGCTCTTACATAATATTCTTGAGGTATTGTAGGTGGTATTCCGATAAGGTTAGCATTCGGTACAGTCACACGAGTTCCTGGTAAAGATCCTGGGTAAGGACCGCCTGCTGCTTGGTGAACATACTCCCATGCTGTCTCTGTTCCTCCTGGTGTCCAGCTGATGTTAGCCGAAGTAGGAGAAGTCTGCTCTACCGTTAAGTTAGTCGGATAAGGACAAGTAATTGCAGAACAGAAAGGCATACCTCTGTACAATCTACTATTTGGTCTTCCAGTTCCTGGAGGTTTAGTATAGATTTGCTCGTTATAGAAGTTGGTTATCGTTAATCCTACTTGGCCTAAGTTAGCCGTAGTAGCTGTACTAGGATTCCAGAACACTTCAAATTGAACGCCAGGACAGAAACTAACAACTTGGTCTACAAAAGTAACCCCAGCTGGAGGGCCTGTCAAGGTAGCAACCAACAATCCGTTTTGCATAACGCTCATCGTAACGCCAGCGCCCCATCCGTTAGATGCCGTATCGGTCAATCTAAAAGTATAAGCACACAGATCCGCTGTTTCGCAAAGCAAGGTTCTAAATACGATTGGTCCAACCCATTGGCTTACGTTCGGATCAGCACATACTGCTCTTACATAGTACTCATATTGGTTACCTGGCTGTAAAGGCGCTCCAGTAACAGTATTCGTATTGGCAAGGAAGTTGATATTATTCGTAGTAACAGCACCTGCAAAGGTAGCAGACGGAACTCCCGTTCCTACCGGCTGTACCGCAACCTGCCATTGTGTTTCTTGGTATCCTGGTGTCCAGAATAATTGTGCAGAAGTCGAAGTGATGCTTCCCGCTACTATACCTAGATCCATCGGATCCGGACAAGCTGGGATTGGCTCAATCACAATATCGTCAATAAAAATCTTAGTTTGGCTATTTGCTCCTTGTGGAATATGGAAAGCAATGTTTACCAAAGTTCCCGGAGGACCGCCTTCTCCAACTAAGTTAATAATGCGTTCTCTGTATTCTGTATTGGTCAATGTGCCTCTCCATAAAGGAGTTGTTGTGTTAAAGTTGGCTGGAGCAATAGAACCTCCATTTGAAAGGACAACTTCAAGCGTATTGGCTGCTGTAGCACTCGCTACTTTATATTTATAACGTATTCTATAGCCTGTTCTCAAATCTAATACTGGCGAAATCAACCAGTCATCATTGTTTGTTCCAGCATTTGGCGTGAACGTAGCTACTTCGTTACCTTCAAAAGGTGTCGCAGTGTCGTTCATGTTCCAAGTATTCGTTCCGCTAACACTCAATGTAGACCAGCAAAGCTGTCTTGGAGAAGTGCTGTTGAATCCTTCAGAATAGGGAACTGGTATCGGATCACACGCTGTATTGAACAAGAATGGACCTACCCAACGGCTAACGTCAGTACCAGAACAAACCGCTCTTACATAAAACTCATACTGAGTTGCTGCTTGCAATGCAGTACCTACTGCACCTGGAACTCCTGATCCATATGCTCCACCATTCGCTATTGTTACAGCAGCAGGATCATTATAAGTAGGAACATCACCACCTGGTGCCTGAACCACTACCTGCCAAGAAGAAGCTGCTCCCAATGCTGGCTGTGTCCAGCCTAAAACAGCACTAGTTGTTCTTATGTCAGAAACATTTAAGTTAGTCGGGATACCACAAGATACCGCCGTTCTAAACGAAAATGGACCTACCCACAAACTCGCCCTATTAGGACCACAGACTGTTCTGATATAGAATACATAAGGAGTATCCGAAATCAATCCAGTTCTTGGATTAGGACGTGTGCTGGTAACGTTGGCTAAATTGATAGGATCTGTATTCAATGGAACTACTGCCGATTCTTGTGGCGACAGATAGATTTCCCAGTCCGTAGTTGGTCCAGATGGAAGCGATGCCGGAGTCCAAGTTAAAGTGGCTCCATTGGCAGTAATTCCTGTAGCGCCCAAGTTAATAGGAACTGGACATTTTGGGAATTCACAATCGACCATTTCTGTAAACAGTGGCGCAGTGCCAGGGGCTCCTGTACCGGCTGTTTTTTGATACAATAATTGTCCGAATGAATTTTGGACAACAACTCCTACGGTTGCAGGAGCAGTTCCGCCCGTTACCCATACCAATTCGAATGGGATACCATGACATAATGGAACTGGTACTACTAAAGAAGTACCTGATGTAAATTGTGGTCCAAGGACTTTTACCGTGATACCGTTTTGTCTCACATGCATCACTGCTCCCTGCCATCCGTTAGTACCGGTTAGCCTGAAGTTATGGTTACATGGACTCGACGTAGTCGGATCCGGATTACATATAGGAGTAAAGAACTCAAACGGACCTGCCCAAGGGCTATAGGTCGAACCACCTGCTACACACAAAGCTCGTACCCAGTATTGGTAAGATGTTGAACCTGTTAGAGCAGTTCCATCAGCCATTTGAGTAAAAACATGTCCTGTATTAGTAGTCACTGTTTGTGAAGGCGATCCTACAGCAGGAATAGCAGATCCTGCTGGCTGAATAGCCACTTGCCACTCCGTATAGCCAGGAACATTGCCCCACGATAGAGTTGCTTGAGTCTGTGTAATATTTGATGCTGCTAAGGCAGTAGGTTCATCACAAGTAATGTATTGTAATTCTAGGTAATAGCCTATCGTTTGGTTGGCGCTTGTAGAAGAAACAACCACAATATAGGTCTGTCCTGCAGTTACAGAAAGAAGCGTAACAATTCTAGTCGTACTGTTAGTATTCGCAGCACCCGCAACGCAGCTTACTCCTACGTTCGCACAGCTGCTGTATACAAATACACCAGAGTTAGGTCCGGTTGGAGTCATCTCTACACGGATATCGCCACTTGTCGGAGCAACAAAAGAATAGAATACCTCATTACCAGTCATATAATTGGTTCCGGCAGGAACCGCCCCGCAACCAGTTCCCTGTGCTACGTCTGTTCTGTCGTTAGAATTCGTAGTATGGTTCGTAGTAGAATACGGTATACCCGGCATCACGATAGGATCCGCGCACGTTTCTCCTAAAGAAGCCGTCGTAAAAAAGTAAGGCGTTGTCCAATCACTCTTGTTGGTTGGCGAACAGACTGCTCTTACATAATATTTATAGTTGGTATCTGGAGTTAATGTTCCAAGAGGAATATTATAGGTTGTCCCAGTTACTTGTACTATAGTACCATCCGTGATTTGTTGGTTATCACGAACGATAATCACTTCAAATTCAGTAGCGCCTCCAGTTGGAACAGTCCAAGTTAGAGTTGCATTCGTCATGTTGATCGTAGGAGCCTGCAAGTTATTAGGCATGTCGCATTTTTTAGAAACGCGCACGTCATCAATATAGAAACGGTCTCCGCCAATTCCAGAACCAGTTTGTGTTTGTACACGCACAAAGGCTATATACACCTGTTCCCCTGCATTATAACCTAATGCTTTCAGGTTGACCGTTTTTTCATCCCAGCGTGGTGTGGTTCCATTCTCTTCATAAATCCCGTTAGGATTTAGCTCGAGCTCGGTCCAGTCTTCTGCCAGAGTATAATCTGACAAAACATTTTGGATAGGATTCCTTGAAACTCTAACTTCATAAATGGTTCCCTGATCATCGTTCAGGAAAGCCCTAGTTAAAAATTGCAATTGGGCATTGTCAGGAAGGGTTACACGGGTCGTTGCTAACCAGTTTCTCGCAGTGTTCCCTTGACCTATTTGGTAATTCTGCACAAAGGCAGAATTAGGAGCCGAGGCTGAAAAGTTTGCCTGTGTATTAATCTGCCAGTTTCTTTGTGCGAACTGAGGTGGAAGAGGACCATTAAACCAATTCCAACCTGTCGGCAGAGTCGTACCTCCATCAAAGTTCTCCGTCAGACCTTGCCCAAAGGTGACGAGAGACATGAAAAAGGTAAGAAGTAATAAGGTAATTTTTTTCATAAAATGAAAAGTTTAGGTTGTTTAATATATTTTGATAAAAATTTAAGAACTTCAAATTTAACTATTTTTAAGAATATCATAACAAAAAAATGACATTTAACTAAATTGTTTTGTGATAAACCGTAATTTTTGGGCTTCTCGCCTCTCTTATTCGCATCATTTCTTCTTGTTTTTGAGTTTTTTTTGCTGTTTTCTCGGTACCCATCGCCCAAAAATAGGCGCTTTTATCAAAAAATACATTTTTTAACATTTTTTATGAAAGATGTGACAATATATCGTAATTTGCACTAAAATTCCTGCAATCCGTTGACATAAAATAGGTTATAGGGTACTCCAATTGGCCTTTTTGGCACAACATTGGGATTTTCATGGATCAGATACGGCTAGACGTAAAGCAAGAAACAATAAAGGTAAATCTTAGAAAAAGCAAAAATTACCAATAAGAAAACAAGGTAAATACATATGAACATTATATATTATAAGGAACAGTTTACATTTTTATTAACCATTTAAAACAATTTAGATTTATGAAAAAAACAGTACTTTTTTTACTTTTAGCTTTATGCTGGAGTAAGGTGGATGCGCAATGCTGGAAATCAGCTAATTATTGTACAGGCATTAAAATGGACGGAACTTTATGGAAATGGGGACCGAACCAATCTGGACAATTAGGGAATGGTACGTCTGGAGACGGAAACACCACTCCAATAAAGATTGGCACAGATACTGATTGGAAACAGGCAAGTTGTACAGAATATTTTACCGCAGCCATAAAAAACAACGGGACTCTATGGACTTGGGGCGAAAACTACGATGGTGAATTAGGTCTAGGGGACAATATGACATATCGTACTGTACCTACACAAGTCGGTACAGGGACCAATTGGAAAACAGTAGCTGCGGGAGCAGACCATTGTTTGGCCATAAAAACAGATGGTACTCTATGGATGTGGGGTGAAACAGGAACGGCCGGTGAACCAATATTATCTCCCGTTCAAGTTGGCACGGACACAGACTGGGAAAAGATTTTCGCAGGATTTAGCTATTCTTTTGCCATAAAAACGAACGGAACTTTATGGGCTTGGGGACGGAACTATGAAAAGGTGGCACTGGGCCTCGGTGCCTCAGCCGCTGAGGTTGTATACACCCCTACCCAAATCGGGAATGATACTAATTGGGTAGCTATTGCCACTTATAATGAATTTAACCCTGTAGAAAGCACTAATTATGCATTAAAATCTGACGGAACATTATGGGGTTGGGGCGATAACAGTCTCTCTAATCCTTTGGGTGATGGAACCACAACAAAAAGATATTCACCAGTTAGAATCGGATCAGATAATGACTGGTCTAAAATATCGCATCAGTCAGGCATCAAAAGTAACGGAACACTTTGGGGATGGGGATATGGCCATAATTTAGGCACTGGAAGCACTACCCTAGTTAGTACCCCAATACAGATTGGAACAGAAACGGATTGGGCTTCTCTTAATAGATATGGAAGATGTTTTGAAAAAATAAAAACAGACGGAACATTCTGGAATACCGGACAGAATTTTGATGGCGACTTAGGTACCGGAAACTATACACCTTCACTTATTTCGATACAAATCCTCACAACCAATTGTCCTCCACCTGTAATCGCTAACAACGATTCAGGAACTGCCCTAAACGGACTCTCAAACACGCCCGTTGCTAACGTACTTATCAATGACACCTTTAATGAACTTTCAGCTACCTTATCAAATGTTACATTGTCTTTTGTGAGTGCTACACATAGTGGTATTACTCTAAATGCCACAACAGGCGCAGTCAATGTTGCTTCAACTGTACCTATAGGAAATTACTCTTTAGTCTATCAAATCTGTGAAACGGCAAGCATTTCCAACTGCGATACGGCTACAGTCACTATAACCGTAAATCCGCAGACCGTCAATGCCGTAAACGATAATTTTTCTAGTACGCCAATCAATTACTTGACCGGAGATATGACATCATCAGTGCTCTCTAACGACACGGTCAATGGCATTACTGCCAATACTGCCGAGGTGATCATAACACTTACCAATAATGGCGGTATTGCAGGAGCCTCGATAAATCCAGACGGTACGATCTGGATTCCGGCAGCTACGCTCATTAATACCTATACCCTACAGTACAGCATCTGCTTGGTATCAAGCCCGTCCATTTGCGACACTGCTACAGTAACCGTCTCGGTAGCCGACCCAGTGACTACGACGCCAGAAATTGTTTTTGCCATCCGTGCGAACAAGACAGTATATCAGTCAGAGCTCCAGAGTACTGGAAAAATCATCATCGGCGGCATATTTAACAAATACAATAACGTCAGTGCCAAACACCTGATGCGATTGAATACCGACCTTACGCAAGATACTTCTTTTCCTGCTTTAGGAACCTTACCCGATCCGCCGTATGACTTTAAAGTGCTCTCCAACGATAAGATTATTGTAGTTGGAACCTTTACTTCTGTCAACGGAACCTCAACAGGAAAAGGTATCGCTAGGCTAAATGCCGACGGAACCGTCGATTCCAGTTTTAATGTAGGCGGTGTCGGTATCGGAGTTAATGACAGAGTGTTGGCCTGTGCCATACAAAGTGATGGAAAGATTCTATTGGGTGGTGGCTTTATCCGTTCTTATAATGGCGTGCCGGTGCGAAACATGATTCGTCTTAATGTCGATGGCTCTCTGGATACGTCTTTTGTATACCCTTATACCTATGAACTAGGTACTTTTGGATCCATACATACCATAAATGTAACTACTGACGACAAGCTAATTGTTTCCGGAAATTATAGCACGGAGCCGGGAGGACAGGTCAATCTTTTCCAGCTTAATACAGACGGATCGCTTGATGAAAATTTTGTCAAGGCAACAGTGGGGCAACAGTATTATAGAGATACGAATTACTGCTCATCTTGTATTGCACCAATACAGAACGTAGTATTACAGTCTGATGGTAAGATTCTCGTCGTGGGAGCCTTTAACTCCTATTTAAAATACGTAAGAAAAAACATGGCCAGATTGCAAAGCAATGGAGCCATGGATCTTCAGTTTGCCCCTCCACTCGCAAACAGAGTTATCAATGATGTGGTGATAGAACCAGACGGTAAGTTCATTATCGCCGGCGAATTTACAACATTGCAGGGCTTTACCCATGCCAAATTAGCACGATTAAATGCTAATGGAACGCGCGATGCTTCTTTCAGTTCGGGTAGCGGTCCGACACACACTTCTATTCCAGCACCTATGCCGAGTGTCATGGACCTAAACCGCCAAGTCGACGGAAAAGTAATCGTTTCAGGAATCTTTAGCCATTACAACGGTATCTCTGCCACTAACATCACTAGGATAACCCCTGAAATTCCGGGTGGACAAGCCAGAGGTACACTACAGTTATGGAATACCGAACCAGAAATCGAAAACAGCCTGGTGTTGGCAGATGGAATCCGCATCTACCCAAACCCAAGCAGCGGTATCTTTACGATCGACCTGACCGAATCCAAAGGCCAGTTCACCACAATTGCCGTATACAATGCATTAGGCCAGGCCGTATATCAAAAAAATACCCTGCCCGAATCCGTAAACGAGATCGACCTGTCGGCACTGCCGAGCGGTTATTATTATGCGAAAATGGCAGGCAGCAGCGGCAGCGTACAGAAAGTACTGTTAAAAAAATAATGCCAATGCCTGGCGTATATTTAGGCAAACTGTTTTTATCTTTGCACTTATGCTAGAAAAAGAAACCATAAAGTTTGAAAAGACGGTAGTCGTAGGGATTATAACGCAGCAACAGAATGAAGAAAAGCTCAACGAATACCTCGATGAGCTTGAGTTCCTGACCTATACCGCCGGAGGGGAAGTCGTAAAACGATTTTCCCAAAAGATGGAACGTCCGAACCCAAAAACCTTTTTAGGGACGGGAAAAATGGACGAAATCCACCATTATGTCAAAGAACACGCCATCAATACCGTTATTTTTGACGACGAGCTTACGCCATCGCAACAAAAGAACATCACCAAGATACTGGACTGCAAGGTTCTGGACCGTACGAACCTTATCTTGGATATTTTTGCCCAAAGGGCCGAAACTTCCTATGCCCGCACGCAGGTAGAATTGGCACAATGCCAGTACCTATTGCCAAGGCTGTCGGGAATGTGGACCCACTTGGAACGCCAAAAAGGAGGTATCGGGATGCGCGGTCCCGGAGAGACAGAAATCGAGACCGATAGGCGTATCGTCCGTGACCGTATTGCCCTGCTAAAAGACAAGATCAAGGTCATCGACAAGCAGATGTCGGTACAAAGAAGCAACCGAGGCGCCATGGTACGCGTCGCTTTGGTCGGCTATACCAACGTAGGCAAGTCAACACTGATGAACGTCATCAGCAAAAGCGAAGTCTTTGTAGAAAACAAGCTGTTTGCGACATTGGATACCACGGTACGAAAGGTAGTCATCAAAAACCTGCCGTTCCTGTTGTCTGATACCGTTGGATTTATCCGAAAATTGCCGACCCAGCTGGTCGAATCGTTCAAGAGCACGCTTGACGAAGTACGCGAAGCCGATTTGTTGCTGCACGTCGTAGACATCTCGCACCCTGATTTTGAAGAACATATTGCCTCCGTAAACCAGATCTTGGCCGATATCAAGAGTGCCGACAAGCCGACTATCATGGTCTTTAACAAGATCGATGCCTACAAGCACCTGACCATCGACGAAGACGACCTGATTACAGAAAAGACCACCAAGCACTATACCCTAGAGGAATGGAAAGCCACTTGGATGTCGCGTATCGGAGAAGACAAAGCGCTGTTTATCGCGGCAGTCAACAAAGAAAACTTCGAGGAATTCCGCGAAAAAGTATACGAAGCCGTACGCGAAATACACATCACGCGCTTCCCGTACAACAAATTCCTGTATCCTGACTATAAGGAAGCTCCGGAAGATAAAAATACCGACGGCGAATAAGCCAGACATAAAAAAAGCCTTCAGTAGTGAAGGCTTTTTCTTTTATAATAGTATGTAATCTAGAATCCGTAGTTCGCTCCTACCCCGAATACCTGCCTGATCTGGAATCCTTGGAAGGCATTGTCGTCATAAATCGTCTGGAACGACAAGTTGGTAGAAAGATATTTGTTGATTTTCATCACGATATTCAGCTGGTAGTCCAGATCCACATTTTGAGGATCCTCCAGATAATTCGAATACAAGCTCAAGATGTTCTCGAACGTCACGTTGGCCATGATATCCAGCTTATAATAGGCCGAAGCATAAGCACCCAGCTCATAGCGCAGCGACTTGCCTTCTTTTACGCCAAAATAGGCTTCGTCAGGCAACGTAAAGTTTTTGTCTACAAACGTAATTTTAGAAGTAGCAGGAGCAAAGTTGAATTTCAAGTTATCATCCCTTTTCCAAAGAATACCAGGACCAAAAGTCAGATACGCTGGCGATAAGAAGTTCGTGTACTCCGTCCTGATTTCGACACCATTGGCATCTTTGCCATACTCATACCCTTTGGTAAACTGCGTCTTAAAGTTCAAGAAAGCCGAATAATACCAGCGGCTGTCCGGCTTGAATTTTTTACCAAGCAAAGAGTTCAGTTCCAGACGGTCGTCGGTCTTTTTCGCAAAAGAACTCGTACGCGTTTTCACGATACCATACGAAGCAATGACCTTGTTGTCCCAAGTAATATCATCCTTCTTGTAGTTAAAGTCATAATTAACCCCTATGGTTCCAGAGATATTGTTCTCTCCTCCCGCAAGCCAGTTGTCGAAGGTAGATTGGTTAAAAAGAAGCGACGCATTCCCTTTGGTTTGCCAAGTCTTTACAGTATCGGCAGGTGTAGCCGATGGCTCTTGAGCTTTTGCCTGAGTCATTCCGAACAAGCAAAGCAGCAGTAAGGTGAGTTTCTTTATCATCGTGTTGGGTTTTACACAAAGATATTAAATACCCCTTTTTAAACCCGAAAAAGTACTAAAAAAGTTACTTTTTCTTATATAAAGGCACGGCAGAACACGCCTCGCCATACATAATGCTTCGCGCAAAAGGCTGTAACTTTTGGGCGGCCAAAAGATAAGCTCCCATCGGTACCGGCTTTCTGGAACACCCCTTGATAATGACTGGTTTTCCTTCGTATTTTGAATAATCCAGAGTGGAAAGAATTGCTTCATACAGCGAAGTCTCCAGATCCTCCAGTCGGCCATAAGCCACCCTTTTTGCAAACGGCGAAAGATACACCGTCACCAATATAGTAGCCCAAGCCGGAACAATCGCATCCGTACTGCAGAATACCGCAACATACTGATCCTGATACTGCGCCCAGTCATGGTTTTTCAAATACTCGCGGAAATCCTTCTCCCGCAACAAAAAACCCTCCAAAAGCCATTGCGATATATCCAGCTCTGCCCGCTGCCCTTTCGGATAATAATCCTCCAGGTCAAACACTTCCAGCGCGCTGTTCGCAACCTTATTTATAATTTCTCCGTCCATTGAGATAGTTGATAGTTAATAGTGGGTAGTTGGTAGTGAATAATGGATAGTGAATAATGGATAGTGGATAGTTGAGAGTAGACAGTCAATACTATACGATCACAAAAACTATCAACTACCCACTATCAACTATAACCTACTAAAGCATTCCCAATTCCAATTTCGCTTCCTCGCTCATCAAGTCCTTGCTCCAAGGCGGGTCAAAAGTGATTTCTACCTCAGTAGCTTTCACGTTCTCGATCTTGTTGACTTTTTCTTCCACCTCTCTCGGAAGGCTTTCGGCCACAGGACAGTTAGGCGACGTCAGCGTCATTAATATTTTTACCTCATAATCCGTATTCACCATGACATCATAAATAAGCCCCAGCTCATAAATGTCTACCGGAATTTCAGGATCATAGATCGTCTTCAGTATTTTTACAATATCCTCGCCCAATTGGTTGGTATCTATTTCGTGTTCCATGATTGTTGTACTTGTTTTGTTATTCGAATGTAACTTCTTTTATTTGATGGCTTTGCCCAATTCTGTCACTCTTTTTAGCTAGGAACCCGACTGGAAAGCCAGCGCATACATCTTGATCTGCTTGATCATCGACACCAGCCCGTTGGCCCGCGTTGGCGACAAATGCTCCTTTAGTCCGATTTCATCAATAAACTTTGTATCCGCTTCCAAGATGTCCGAAGCCTTCTGGTTAGAAAAAGTCCGGATCAAGATCGCGATAATGCCTTTCGTCAAGATCGCATCGCTGTCGGCCGTAAAGACGATCTTGTCGTCCTGCTTTTCGCCGTGCAGCCATACCTTCGACTGGCAGCCCTTGATGATATTGTCTTCTGTTTTGTATTGGTCATCGATCATCGGAAGCGTCTTGCCCAGATCGATCACATATTGGTAACGCTCGTCCCAATTCTCATCGTCAAACATCGAGAATTCGTCCTTTATTTCGTCTTGTATTTCTTGAATCGTCATAATTTTTAATCTTCTTTTTGCATATCCGAAGCCGCTATGATTTTCTCCACCAGCTTTTCAATTTCTTTAGGAGGTGTTCCATGGTCAAACGAAGTGCTCTTATACGTATCCTTGCCGTGGATCACGGTCAGGCTCGCAATCATGGCGCCGTCATAAAACCTTTTTTCAGTAGGCGCTTTTAAGTTTTGGATGTTATTCTTGTCAATCTTTGCCAATAAATCCAGCATCTCGTTCCAATCGCTTCGCGACAGCTTTTTCTCCACAGCTTCCCCTTTTCTTCCCTTGATTGTAAAGATCGTGTCCTGCTTGGCGATAATTTTAGCATAGTTCCCTCGGGTCGTAGCCTCATATTCAAAAGAAATGTTTTCGCTTTCCTTTCGCAGTTCCGAGCTGTTACAGCCCTTGGCGAGAACCAGAACCAATACAAATGCAGATAATAATTTCATAGCTTTATAATTTAGGATAACATTGTTTTTGCCTTTTTGACCGCCTCGACCAGCGCATCAATTTCTTCCTTCGTATTGTAAAACGCAAAAGAAGCGCGAATCGTTCCCGGAATATCAAAAAAGCGCATGATTGGCTGTGCACAGTGATGTCCTGTACGCACCGCTATTCCTAGCTTGTCAACAATCGTACCGATATCAAACGGATGGATGCCCTCCACATTAAACGAAATCACCGAAGTCTTATGCTCCGAAGTCCCGTAAATCTTCACGCCCTCGATTTCCAGTAGCCTGCGCGTACCGTACTCCAAAAGCTCATTCTCATAGGCCGCAATCGCTTCAAAACCAATTGAGTTCAAGTAATCGATAGCCGTGCCCAAGACAATTCCCCCGGCAATATTTGGCGTTCCTGCTTCAAATTTATGGGGCAGATCTGCATACGTCGTCTTTTCAAAAGTCACCTCCTTGATCATCTCGCCGCCGCCCTGATACGGAGGCAGCTTGTTGAGCCACGCCTCTTTTCCGTACAAGATACCCGTGCCCGTAGGCCCGCAGATCTTATGGCCCGAAAAGACATAAAAGTCGCAATCCAGTGCCTGCACGTCCGGCTTCATATGCGCTGCAGACTGTGCCCCGTCGATCAAGACTGCCGTTCCAAAACGGTGCGCTTTCGCTATAATTTCTTCTATCGGATTAATGGTGCCCAACGCATTCGAGATATGGTTGACCGCAATCACTTTTGTCTTTTCCGAAAGCAGTCGGTCAAACCCTTCCATGATCAGTTCGCCCTTTTCGTTCATCGGGATAACCGTCAGTTGAGCGCCCGTCCTTTCGCACAGCATCTGCCACGGAACAATATTCGAATGATGCTCCAAAGCCGAAACCATCACCTCATCTCCTGGTTTCAGGAGCGAAGCAAACCCATTAGCGACCAGATTGATGCCATGCGTCGTTCCCGACGTAAAAAGTACCTCGTGGCTATGAGCCGCATTGATATGGCGCTGGATTTTGCCGCGCGAGGCCTCATATGCATCAGTCGCCAATTGGCTCAGCTTGTGCACGCCGCGATGGATGTTCGCATTGATTTCTTCATAATAAGAAGCAATCGCCTCTAAGACTACTTTAGGCTTTTGAGAAGTCGCCGCATTATCGAAATAAACCAACGGCTTGCCGTTCACTTTCTGAGAAAGTATCGGGAATTCGGCTCGAATGGATTGGATATCTAACATGTTATATTTGGAAATAGATGCAAATTTACGGTATGTTTATGTAATACGGTAAGAATTAAGATAGAATTAAAACTTCACCACAGTTCAAGTAAAAAACCGGCCTATTTTACCCTAGCTACTCTATAGTTACTCCATGGTTACTCCATAGATACTCCATAGATAGTCCATGGTGAGTCCATGTCAGCCCATCTCTTGGCAAGATCAAAACAGTATCGCTGAAGACGTAATTTAGAAAGCCGTCGTCCTATTCTTTACAGCAATAGAAAAACAAGACATTCCGAGTACCGTCAAAATAAAGCGCTACAGTAATTTAAGGAAACTTTTAAGATTTTTTACTTTCACGACTACAAAAATAGTTATAGTTTTGCGGTTATTTAGATTTATTTAAAATAACAAACACAGTTACAGATGAAAAAAATAAGCGTTCTTGTTCTTGCAATCGTTTCATTAGCAGTAGTTTCTTGTAAAAAAGAAGAAGCTAAAAAGGAAGAGGCCCCGGCTGAAAAAACCGAAGCCCACAAAATTGTTTCATTAAACGGTGCCGTAACCGAAATTGTTGCCGCTTTAGGTCACGAAAAAGAAATAGTAGGAGTTGATGTCACTTCAACCTATCCAGAAACAATCAAAACCACTGCAGCCGATTTGGGTCACGTTCGCTCGATCACGATTGAATCGATCATTGCCTTGAAACCTACAGTAATCATCGGTACAGAAAAAGACATGAGTCCAGAACTGGCAGAAAAA
Organism: Flavobacterium endophyticum; assembly: GCF_003634455.1. GTDB lineage: Bacteria > Bacteroidota > Bacteroidia > Flavobacteriales > Flavobacteriaceae > Flavobacterium > Flavobacterium endophyticum. The sequence goes on from NZ_RBLC01000001.1 coordinate 1,480,359, forward strand.
ATAAAAAATGCTGGTATTGAGGCCCACATCCTAAAACAAGAATTCACTCCAGAAGGAACAAAAAAACTAATCGCTGAAGTAGCCGGAATCCTAAAAACAGCCGACTTCAAAGCGTTGACAGATAAAATTGATGCCGATTTGGCTAACGTACAGCCAATCGCAAAAGCCCCAAAAGTATTGTTCATCTATGCACGTGGCGCCGGAACCCTAATGGTATCTGGAAAAAATACGCCGGTTGAAAAAACAATTGCTTTGGCTGGCGGCCGAAATGCAGTTACTGAGTTTGAAGATTTCAAGCCATTGACTCCAGAATCACTAATCAAAGGAAATCCTGATGTAATCTTGTTGTTTACTTCCGGATTAGAAAGCCTTGGCGGTGTGGACGGATTGCTTAAAATCCAAGGCGTTGACAAGACAAACGCAGGAAAAAACAAAAAAATTATTGCTTTAGACGGTGCCTTGATTTCAGGTTTTGGACCGCGTGTTGGCGAAGGTGCCGCGGCATTAAACGCCGAGTTGATCAAAGCCACAAAATAACAAATCCCAAAAGGGTTTAGCTTGCTGGTTGTCTCACGGGCAATCAGCAAGAAAAATTCCTAAAATCCCGAAGGGATGAAATGACCATAATGCAAAATAAGTTACCGTTATATATTTTTTTAAGCCTAGTGTTGTTACTCGTTTTAGCAGCCGGGGCTTTATATATGGGAGTTTACGAATTCGAAAAACACTCGTTCTTTGCCATTTTTCAAGCTATTTTTAACAATGACAGCTCAATTCCGGACAGTGACAAATACGTCCTGCTAGAATTAAGGCTGCCGCGAATCGTGATGTCAATTCTTGTCGGAAGTGCCTTGGCGGTTTCAGGAACCTGCCTTCAAGGCATGTTTAAAAACCCTCTCGCCTCGCCTGACTTGATCGGTATTACCTCGGGAGCGATGCTTTTTGCTGCCGTTTCCATTGTTTTAGGAAGCCATTTCAAGCCGTATATTCCCGAAGTTTTTCACTTTTCGATGCTGAGTATTGCCGCCTTTCTAGGAGCCTTGCTGACCATGACAATCGTGTATCGAATTTCGACTTCTAACGGAAAAACCAATGTGGTCGTAATGCTGCTTTCAGGAGTAGCTATCACAGCCATCAGTTTTGCAACCACAGGATTCCTGATTTACCTCTCTAAAGAAGAACAATTGAGAGACTTGACGTTCTGGAACTTAGGAAGCCTTGGAGGCGCGACTTGGACAAAAAACGCTATTCTAGCGGCCATCATCCTGATTGCCTTTTCGTTCTTGATTACCAAAGGAAAAGCGCTGAATGCGATGATGCTTGGCGAAAGAGACGCACAGCATTTGGGAGTTCCGGTAGAAAAAATAAAAAAGAAAATAGTCGTTTTGACCGCTTTGCTGGTCGGAACCTGTGTTGCTTTTTCAGGAAACATCGGCTTTATCGGCCTGATCGTTCCCTATATTTTAAGATTACTATTTAAATCGAATTACCATATCATCCTGCCCATGTCGGCAATCTTTGGAAGCATCCTGTTGCTCACGGCAGATACCATAAGCAGAACCATTGTACCGCCATCAGAAATTCCGATCGGAATCCTGACAGCGTTTATGGGAGCGCCTATTTTTATTGCTATTTTAATTCGAAACAAAAAATCGATGTGATATGCTAGAAGCCTGCAAGATATCGTATTCGCACAAAAAATTCTCCATTCTGGAAAACATCGACGTGTCTGTTAATTACGGCGAATTGCTCGTAATTGTCGGGCCAAACGGAGCCGGCAAATCAACGCTCTTGAGCATGTTGGCCAACGAAATGGGACAAAGCGAAGAACCTATTTACTTCAAAAAGAAAACATTTGAAGAATGGGACCAGAAAATACTGCCGCAGCACAAGGCAAAATTCTCGCAGCAGAACAGCAACGACATTCCGCTTACCGTAAACGATGTTGTCATGATGGGACGCTATCCTTATTTTAACTCCGTGCCGCAGCAGTCCGACATCGACGCCGTGATGAAATCAATGGCAGAAACCGATGTCGTTGCTATGAAAGACAGAGACTACAACACCCTTTCTGGAGGCGAAAGACAGCGCGTGCACCTGGCCAGAGTATTGGCGCAGCTCGAAAACGACATCGCCCACAAACTCGTTTTTATGGACGAGCCTTTGAACAACTTAGACATCCTGCACCAGCACAGGATACTCCATACCCTTAAAAACTTTACAGAACTAGGCAATACGGCTATCGTCGTACTCCACGACCTCAACCTGGCAGCACAATTTGCAGACCAAGTGCTCCTGCTCAAAAAAGGAAAGATCGTGAGCCACGACAAGCCAGAAAAGGTCTTTACAAAAGAAATCATAAGCAAGGTCTATAACTTTCCTTGCACGATTTGCCTGAACCCGGTAAATCAGAACCCTTTAATAATTTTTGGAACATAATATTTACACAGATGGATACAGTAACAAACAACCTGAAGTCGCAATGGGAAAAGCTAAAAGCCGAAAACCCACATTTAAGAATCCGCAATGCCGCTGAAAAACTAGGCGTAAGCGAAGCAGAATTAGTAGCTACGCAAGTAGGAGAAACCGTAACTAGGCTTCGTCCGGAATTTTCGGCAATCCTTACCGAAGTAGAAACACTAGGAAAAGTAATGGCCTTGACACGCAACGAAGAATGCGTACACGAAAGAAAAGGAATCTACCTAAATCCTGACTTCAGCTCTCCGCATGCAGGACTGTTTGTAGGTGAAGATATCGATTTGCGTATCTTTTTAGGCCACTGGGCAAAAGCTTTTGCCGTAGCCGAGAAATCAGAGCACGGAGACAGAAAAAGCCTTCAGTTCTTCGGAAAAGACGGTTTGGCAATCCACAAGATCTACCTGACAAAAGACAGCAACGAAGCCGCTTTCGACGCTTTAGTTGAAAAATACAAATCAGAAGACCAGTCAACAGCAGAAACAACAATTGAAGTACCGTTGAACATTGACGAAAAAGCAGATGCTGATATTGATGTAGCTGGTTTCCAAACCGCTTGGGAAACCCTAAAAGATACCCACGAATTCTTCGGAATGCTTCGTAAATTCGGAGTAACAAGAACACAAGCCCTTCGTTTGGCTCCAAACGAAAACTTTGCCAAGAAAGTAGAAAAAGACGTAATCGTAAAAATGCTAGAAGGCGCTGCCGAAAGCAAGCTGCCGATCATGGTATTCACTGGAAACAGAGGAAACATCCAAATCCACACCGGATTGGTAAGAAAAACAATGTGGCATGGCGACTGGTTCAACGTAATGGACCCAGATTTCAACATGCACCTTGACATGTCGAAAATCGCACAAACTTGGATCGTAAGAAAACCGACAGAAGATGGCGAAGTTACCGCTATCGAAGTATTCAATGAAATGGGCGAAATCATCGTTCAGTTCTTCGGAAAAAGAAAACCAGGCATTCCAGAACTAAAAGAATGGAAAGAACTGGTTGCCGCTTTGTAGGTATTTAGTTTTAATATATTTGATGCAAGCCTGCCGGTCCGATTGGTCCGGCAGGCTTTTTTTATGACCTTAAACGCATTTAGCAGGCCTCTATTTATTTCAATTCTGCTCGGCATACATTTAGCGCAAAGCAAAAAAAACGGGCCGTAGGGCCCGTTTTAAGAATAAACAATAAAACCTGAGATTATTGCAGCAATGCATATTGGAAAGTAGGATATCCTCTTTCTCCTCCTGCATTAGCACCGCCAGTAAATTTCAATTTATAGATATTTCCAGCTGGATCTTTGATAACAAAGAAACGGTCTGTTTTCAAAACGAATGCTGAAACTGGCAATCCACCAGGACCTGTAGTACTTGTGCTTCTCCAGTTAGAACCAATGTTTCTTTGGTCTTCTGTAAAGCTTGCGTTTACTACATTAGCAAGTGTGAACGTATCGTAGTTCAATGTTTCTGTATTCAATACCTGGTACGATCTTGCACCGCCTTTTAAGTTGGTTACAACGAAATCTGGGTAGTAGTAAGGAGTCGTAGGGCCAACTAAGTTGGTAAAAGTCGTAAAGTTAAGATCCCACTGGTTTTTCTGTGGCTCTACATTTACTACATTTTTAGAAGTCAAGCTAAAGAAGGTAAAGTTGAAAGCAGAATTTTTAGAGATGATTTTTTCTTCGTGAGTCGTAGCATCGATATCAGCATATTGGATTTTGTAGTCGTTGCCGCTTTTAAGGATTCTTACTTTTTTCCAACCTCTTGAACTACCTGAAGCCGAACCTTCAGAACCTGTTGAAGGCGCTGTTTCAGACGGATTGCTTCCCATGTTGATCAAATATACTTTGTTATCAGCATCATTAGCAGAAATTGCAGCGATAGCTGTTTGAGTGATAAGTCCAGCTGGGTGGTCGATTTGCGAAGCCACGCCTTGTCCTTGAGAGATGATCATAGACTCGTCTGCAACCTGAACCTCATCAATATTAGTTGTTTCTAATTGTTTAGCAGCCATTTTCAACGAACCGTTGATTACAACTCTAAAATCAGAACCTCCGTAAAAACCAAGATCCCAAGAAGTTCTTAGCGCTGTAGCGTTGCCGCCGCTGCTCAAGTCGATATACACTTGGTTAGGCTGGTTTGGACCGCCAACTTGTGCAGCCAAAGCCTGACCTAAAGAAGCTGCCTCATTAAAGTTAACTTGGATTTTGTTGTTAGAAGAAACAGAAGCATTAGTCGCGTCAGTAATCGTGAATTTTACATTTTTCACATCGGTCGGAGCCGCATTCGTCAATTTGTTAAAGTTGAAAGAAACAGAGCTCACGTTAGCAGCGTAAGGAATTGTCAGGGTAGTTCCTGTTGCAGCAGGAGCTGTAGTAAAATCTGTACCATACGTTACGGCAGTAGTAGCGAACGAAATGTTCAACGAACCAGCAGCTGTAGTAGGCGCAGAGAAAACAATTTGTACAGGCGTTGTTGCCTCAGTCAAATTTAAAGAAGGCACGCCAAAAGCAACCGAAGTGCTAGATGAACCACCGTTATCGTCATCGCTGTTACAAGCTGAAAAAGCAAGTACTACCAGTGAAAGAATAAAAATTAGATTTTTTTTCATGTTATTTATAGATTAATTAAAATTGAGATTATACGTAAGTTTAAGGAAATACGATCTTCCATACCCCAAAAGAAGGTCAGACCCTGTCACATGCACACCAGTAGTTCCCTGCGTAAGCTGAACGCTGGTAATATCTAAAAGATTTCTGGCACCGACAGTCACTTCAAATTGGTTCTTGAAGAACGATTTGCGGATCGAAGCATCCATCCAGCCATAAGACTCTAGCTCAGACAAGATAAATTCAGCATTGTTATTAACATCGGTCGAAGAGATGTATTGCTGCTGCTTTCCGTTGAATTTGTAATAGATTGAAAACAAAGTATTCCATTTCGGAACATTATACGATACGTTGGAATTCACTTGCAAAGAATACAAGAATTTATCATCCGAAGTAAGATTCAAAGCCGCTAAGTCTATTTTTTGGGATATACCCACCAAAGCCAATCCTACTTTTGCATTCCAGTTCTTATAAGCAAATTGGTGTGTCGAAGAAATATTCCACATCTTATATTTGTCGATGTTCATGTATTTGTAGCTCTGGAAAGGAACAACCTGAGTAAGAATCAAGCTGATTCTGTCATCAACATCCATATACGTAACCGCAAGATTGTTAGAAAGCTGGGCACCCGAATCAAAATAAGTCGCTTTCTTGACGCTTACCTCATACGAAGAACTGGTCTCCGGAATCAAGTTCTCATTCCCTTGAAGATCATGATTCGAATCAACAAAATACGTATAAAGCTCATCAAAGTTCGGAGTCCTGTAGGATTTTCCTAAAGATCCCCTAGCCTCGATGCCATGAGAGAAAAGATACCTCAAACCCAAAGAACTTGCATATTGGTCTTCAAACTTAGATTGAATCGAATAACGCAATCCTGGACGGACAGAGAATTTTTCTGTAAAGCGGATTTCTGCAGCCGTGAAAATATCGTAATTCTCCAGTCTTTTTCGGATATCCTTAACCTGTTGGTTGTCGTCTTTGAAAATCCCCGCAGTCGCATCATAAAAACCTCTTTCATTTACCGCTTCGTAGCCCAACTGCAAGTCAACACTTTTATCTTTAAAGAAATTACTCAACGCACCAGTCGAGTAAATCACCTCTTTAGATTGATACGTCTCTCTGGCATTGTCTGTTTCGTTCTCGCTCTCTAATTGATAATTGAATTTCTCAATATCGCGGGACTGTTTCTGGTGCGATACCGAAACATTATAATTTAACTGGGAAAACAATTTTCCGTACGAATTCAAGTGATGGTAGTATCGGTTTGAGATATACCTTCTATCGTTAGAAAAATGAGTATCCGGAAAAGGATAATTATCAATCGGAATTACGACCGGATTGTAATAATCCACATTCTCTCCGAAATAATCGAATTTGTAGAAAATCCTGAAATCATTCTTGGTATAACCGATTAATCCATTCCCGACCAATTGTTCTTTCGGAAGCCAGCTATAACCGCGCTTCCCGTCATTTTGCATATAATCTTTACCTTCTTGTTTGTCAAAGAATCCGGCGAAATCATTGCGGCTTCCCCCTATTGTGGCAAACCAATTCTCATTAAAACTATGCGAAATCTTGGCATTTTGGATATGCCTTCCTTTGTCAAAAAAAGCAAACTCGTCCGATACCGTTTCTTCTTGCGCAGAAGCCGTAATCTCCCATTTATATTTTGAATTCTTCTTTGTGATGATATTCAAGATTCCCGTCACGGCATTTGCTCCGTGCGTAACGCCCATAGAACCTTCGATGATTTCGATCTGCTCAATATCGTCAAGATTTACCTGTGTCAAGTCAATATTAGTTCCAAGCCCAGTATCGCTGACCAAAGGAACATTATCCACCAATATTTTAAAATATTGAGAATCAAGACCGAACATCGAAACCGTAGAACGTCCATCGCTTCCACTGGTTCTGATAGAAATATTAAGATATTGGTTCAAGACATCGCCAAGATTGTTAGCAGCAAGGCGCTTGATGTCTTCTCTAGAGATGACCCTAACATTATGAACCGATTTTTTTAGGGATTGAGGCTCAAACTGACCCGTAACGACCACTTCTTCCAGCTGGCTGGTTTTTGTAGTATCTTGAAGTTTTTCCTGAGAAAAAGCCGTTAAAGAAAGAAAAAGTGATAAGGAAAGATAAGCCTTTGTATTAATTTGCATTACTATTCATCTTTAGATTAATTCTAAATTGCAAATCTAGCAACCTCTTCCGGTTTATGCAAATTATTTTTACTAATTCTAAATAAAAATGTAAAGTCTTATTATTTTTTATTGATTTACTAATGACATTCTTTTAAATTTACCAAAATCTAAGGCTAACATGAAAAAAAAATTAAAAATAATTGGCTGTATATTACTAGCACTGATTGGATATGCCGCCTGCACTAATTATCCAAAGCTGGATCTGATTTCGGGTTTCTCTGCAAAAAGCATGGCCTCTGGCTTTTTTATTGACCATCGCTCCCAAGAAATGATCACCGCTGGAGATAACGATATCGATATGGTCAGGCTGGCAAAAAACAAAGTATTTGAAAAAGAAGGCTACGCCACATCGTCCGTTTATGGCCTAAAAGAACGAAAAGCCATCTATCGTGAAGGCTTGGGAGTGACCCTGATTAATGATGATTTTGATAATTCTAAGCCCTATGACGTCCCAAAAAGAAATACGACCAAAACCGATCTGCCCTATCCTTATGGCGATAACGAACCAAAAGATACGGCCTTTACAAACATTGACTATACTAAATTAGAAAAAGCAATAGCCAATACTTTTGATAAAAAAGGCGAAAAAAGCAAACGCACCCGCTCGCTTTTGATCGTGTACAAAGACCGACTAGTCGCAGAGAAATACGATTCTGGATTTGATAAAAACTCTAAGATTTTAGGATGGTCTATGACCAAGAGCTTGACAGCAACCTATTTTGGAATCCTCCAGAAGCAAGGAAAAATCAACATCAATAGTCCGGCTCCTATCGCCGAATGGAAAAACGACGAACGTTCCAAGATTACGATCAACGACCTGCTCCACATGAACTCAGGCTTAGAATGGGAAGAGAAATACGACAAGATTTGTGATGCTACCAAAATGCTTTTCGAAGCCGAAGACATGGCCGGAGTACAAAGAGAAAAGCCATTAGTCGGAATACCGAATCAAAGCTGGAATTATTCGTCAGGAACCACCAATCTCTTATCCGGGATCTTGAGAAGCCAATTCAAGACCCACCAAGAATATCTAGACTTCTGGTATTCGGCATTGATTGATAAGATAGGCATGCACTCCATGTTAGTAGAAACCGACATGGCCGGCAACTATGTAGGCTCCTCCTACGCATGGGCAACTACTAGAGATTGGGGGAAATTCGGGCTATTATACCTCAGAAACGGAAACTGGAACGGCGAACAGCTATTTGATAAAAGCTGGGCGGCATATGTTGCAACTCCTACCAAAACTTCCGAAGGACGCTATGGCGGTCATTTTTGGCTGAATGCCGGAGGCAGATATCCTGATGCGCCAAAAGACATGTATTATGCCAGCGGCTTCCAGGGACAGAAGATTTTCATCATTCCGTCGATGGATGTGGTCATCGTGCGTTTTGGCCTGACCGAAGACGAAGCCTTTGATTTTAATGCCATGCTAAAAGGAATCTTAGGCAGTTTCAAGAAATGATTGTATCTTCATCATTACTATTTATCCTTAAAAATTATAACTTCGTAAAAACTAAATGTAAAAAACATGAAGAAAATTGTTCTAGCCATCTTGTTTGTCTCCCTGATGCTTGCTTCTTGCAGCAGTGATGACAGCGGAGAATCAAACGGCGTATCTACAGGAAATTACTGGCCGATGGCCGTAAACAACACTTGGGTTTTTGACGATAACGGTACTAGCTCTGAGCTAAAAATAACAGGTACCGATGTATTTAACGGAACGACCTATTATAAACTTTATGACGCTTCAGACAGTACATTTGGTGTCGAGAATTGGGTTACGAAAAAAGGCGCCACCTATTTTCAAAAAGTCGCTGATGCAACCATCAATCAAGATGGAATAGTAATTAGTATGGAGGGCTATGAAGTCCCGATGTTTAAAGATGATCTACAGCCTAATGCAACATGGAGCGGAACGGTTTCTCCAAAAGTTACCTATAATGTAAACGGACAAACGGCTTCTCTTACGGCTAAAGTCAAATACACAGGAACCATGTTAGAAAAAGCGCCAACCGTAACTCTAAATGGCGAAACCTACACAGATGTCCTGAAAATCAAACTTAAAATTGAAGTCACAATAGCCAATCAACTGACGGTTGCTGACCAGGAGTATTGGTTTGCCAAAGATGTCGGACCGATACGAGAATATCAGTCCACGAATGGCGAAACTAGCGAAAGGACGATAATTGATTACATCCTAAACTAAATAAAAAAGGTTCAAAGTATTTCTTTGAACCTTTTTTTATATTTTGACTGATCTTATAAATCAAATCCCATATTTACGCCTAATTTCATCGCAATGATCTTGGTGATTCTTGCCTTCATAGCCGGAATCTTGATGCTTTCAATCACCTCGTTTGAGAAGGCATACATCAACAGTGCCTTGGCTTCCTTTTGCGGAATCCCTCGAGACTGCATATAAAACATAGCCTTTTCGTCTAGCTGTCCAATCGTGCAGCCGTGAGAACATTTCACATCATCTGCAAAAATTTCCAACTGTGGCTTGGCATTGATCGACGCTTTGTCGCTCAAAAGGATATTGTTATTCTGCTGGAAAGCATCCGTTTTTTGTGCTTCTTTCTCTACATAAATCTTTCCATTGAAAACTCCAGTAGATTTGTCATCGAAAATTCCTTTATAATTCTGATGGCTTTCGCAGTTAGGAGTCGCATGCTGTACCAAGGTATAATGATCGACATGCTGTTTTCCTTCGATAATCGTAATTCCTTTTAGCGTAGAATCAATATGCTCGCCTTGGTGGTAAAAATTCAGGTTGTTTCGTGTCAAATTACCTCCAAAAGAAAAAGTATGCACAGAAGCGTTGCTTTGCTCTTTCTGAGCTATGTAAGTATTGTCAATCAACGAAGCTTCAAGATTGTCATTTTGGATCTTATAATAATCGACAATGGCTCTTTTTTGGACAAAAATTTCGGTAACCGAATTCGTCAAAACGGGATTGTCATTCAAGCTTTGGTGCCTTTCAATAATCTGAACATGGGCATTCTCGCCTACGATAATCAAGTTTCTCGGTTGTACCAAAAGCGCTGCTTCTGTTCCTGTAGAAAAATTAATAATTTCTATAGGCTTTTCTACAACTTTGCTTCTCGGAATGTTGATATACGCGCCTTCATAAGCAAAAGCAGTATTCAAGGAAGTCAGACTCTCCTCTTTGTTGGCTACTTTGTTGAAATATTCATCAATAACCATCTTGTATTTTGGCTTTGTCAATGCCGATGACATCAAGCAGACATCCAAGCCGTCATGGGTCGTAGAAGACAGGAAAGAACTAAACACACCGTCCACAAAAACCACTTTGTAAGTATCTATCTCATGAATGAAATACTTTTTTACTTCTGAAAATTCAACCGCATTTTCCTTTTTAGGAAATACGCTAAAATCATTTTTCAGAATAGTGTTCAACGACGTATATTTCCAAGCCTCCTCCTTTTTGGTCGGAAAACCTTTATTTTCAAAATTCTTAAACGCCTCTGTACGAACATCGTGCAAGTCAGAATCGACATCCACGCGTTCTTCAAAAGCCATAAAAGATGATATTAGTTTTTCTTTTAATTCCATTGTTTGTTGGTCTTAAAGTTGAAAGTCATAAAGTCAAAAGACTTTCTCAGTCAACTATTTTTTTGCCTCCTAAATCAGAAATCAGAAATCAAAAAAAGATTCCCTGCTTTACAATTCTCTGCAAATTAATTTTCTGCCTTAATCCAGTCGTATCCTTTTTCTTCTAGTTCGTAAGCCAGTTCTTTTCCGCCTGATTTTACGATTTTTCCATTGTATAAAACGTGTACAAAATCAGGAACGATATAATCTAAAAGTCTTTGATAATGCGTGATTACTATGATTGCGTTGTTTTCACTTTTCAGCTTATTCACGCCATTGGCAACAATCCTCAAGGCATCAATATCCAAACCAGAATCGGTTTCGTCAAGAATTGCCAATTTCGGCTCCAGCATTGCCATTTGGAAAATTTCGTTTCTTTTTTTCTCGCCGCCAGAAAAACCTTCGTTTAGCGAACGCGATAAGAATTTACGGTCGATTTCTAACAATTCTGATTTCTCACGGATCAACTTAAGCATTTCATTGGCCGGCATTTCTTCCTGACCTTTTGCTTTTCTTGATTCGTTGATCGCCGTTTTCATAAAATTCGTCACCGAAACTCCAGGAATCTCAACCGGATACTGGAATGAAAGGAAAACGCCTTTATGAGCTCTTTCTTCTGGAGCTAGATCTGCTAAATCCTCCCCATCCAATTCGACAGAACCGTCTGTTACTTCATAGTTTTCGTTTCCAGCAATTACAGCAGAAAGTGTACTTTTTCCAGAACCGTTAGGTCCCATGATGGCATGAACTTCGCCGGCTTTCACTTCAAGGTTGATTCCTTTCAGGATGTCCTTGTCTTCAATTCCAGCGTGTAAATTTTTTATACTTAACATTGTTGTCTTTGTGTTTTTATAAAGTCTTTAAAGATTAGCCTACGGAACCTTCAAGAGAAATTTCTAATAATTTTTGTGCTTCAACAGCAAATTCCATAGGAAGTTTATTCAAGACTTCTTTGCTGAAACCATTTACGATCAACGCAATGGCTTTTTCTGTCGGAATTCCTCTCTGGTTGCAATAGAAAACTTGGTCTTCGCCAATTTTACTTGTCGTTGCTTCGTGTTCTATTTTTGCCGATGGGTTTTTCGATTCGATATACGGAAAAGTATGTGCTCCGCAATTATTTCCCATCAACAGCGAGTCGCATTGTGAAAAGTTCCTCGCATTGTCTGCTCTTGAACTGATCTGTACCAATCCGCGGTAGCTGTTTTGTGATTTTCCGGCAGAAATTCCTTTAGAAATAATTGTTGACTTGGTATTTTTTCCCAAGTGAATCATCTTAGTTCCGGTATCCGCTTGCTGATAATTATTGGTTACAGCAATCGAATAGAATTCTCCTACTGAATTATCGCCTTTCAAGATACAAGATGGATATTTCCACGTTACTGCAGAACCCGTTTCTACTTGTGTCCAAGAAATCTTCGCGTTTTTCTCGCACAAGCCTCTTTTGGTCACAAAGTTATACACCCCGCCTTTTCCTTCTTTGTTTCCAGGGAACCAGTTTTGAACGGTTGAATATTTAATTTCGGCATCATCCAAAGCGATTAATTCCACAACCGCAGCATGCAATTGATTTTCATCACGAGATGGCGCTGTACAGCCTTCCAAATACGAAACATAACTTCCTTCATCGGCAATGACCAACGTTCTTTCGAACTGGCCGGTTCCTGCTTGATTGATTCGGAAATAAGTAGAAAGTTCCATCGGGCAGCGAACGCCTTTTGGAATATAACAGAATGAACCGTCTGAAAAAACAGCCGAGTTCAGTGCTGCATAGAAGTTATCTTTTTGCGGCACTACAGAACCGATATATTTTCGGACTAATTCTGAATGTTCTTTAATCGCTTCTGAAATCGAACAGAAAATAATTCCTTTTTCTGCTAGCGTTTTCTTGAAAGTCGTAGCTACAGAAACGGAATCCATTACGATATCGACCGCAACGCCCGAAAGCATTTTTTGCTCATCGATAGAAATTCCAAGCTTCTTGAATGTTTCCAAAAGCTCCGGGTCTACCTCATCAAGGCTTTCGTATTTTGCTTTTTTCAAAGGCGCAGAATAATACGAAATGTCTTGGAACTTTGGCTTTTCATAATGAACATTAGCCCATTCTGGTTCCACCATTTGTTCCCAAGCCCTGAATGCCTCGATTCTCCAATCGGTCATCCATTCCGGCTCTTCTTTTTTCTTAGAAATCGCACGGACAATGTCTTCGTTTAGGCCGACAGGAAATGTATCGGATTCTATATCAGTATAAAATCCGTATTCATACTCTTTATTTTCAAGCTCGATTTTTAAATCGTCTTCTGTGTATTTGCTCATAAATTCTTTTAAGTTTCAACCCTTTCAGGGTTTAAAACCCTGAAAGGGTTAGTATTATAAAGAGAAACTCTCTCCGCAACCGCAAGTCCTGCTTGCATTTGGATTATTGAAAACAAATCCTTTTCCGTTCAAGCCTCCTGAAAACTCAAGAATTGTTCCTGCTAGATACAAGAATGATTTCTTTTCAACGGCAATTTTCACATTATTATCTTCAAAAACCTTATCGTTTTCTCCTATTTCTTTGTCAAATTTTAATTCATATGACAAGCCAGAACATCCACCGCTTTTTACGCCCACTCGAACGTAATCTTTGGCAGCATCAAAGCCGTCATCATTCATCATATCGACGATTTTTTTACTTGCTGTATCAGATACCTTTATCATGGTGATTTAAATTTAGTCTAATTAATTTGCAAAGATACGTCATATTTAGTTTTTTCCATAATCGCTAACACTTTTATAACTATGTTCCTATAGAAAAAGTTTATTTCTGAGAATTAAAAGCAAATGAATTTTAGTAATTTGCGAACAAAAAGCAGTTTTAACTATTTATACCCTAATAAAAATGAAATTATATCCGATCGAAGCAGGTAATTTTAAATTGGACGGCGGTGCCATGTTTGGCGTAGTACCAAAGACAATATGGAACAAAACTAATCCTGCAGACGAAAACAATTTGATCGATATCGCCGCGCGATGTCTTTTGATTGAAGAGGGAAACCGTCTGATTTTAATTGATACCGGAATGGGCGACAAGCAATCGGAAAAATTTTTCGGATATTATTCGCTTTGGGGAAATCATTCCATAGACAAATCGTTGGCCAAGTATGGCTTTCATCGCGATGATATCACTGACGTATTCATGACGCACCTACATTTTGACCATTGCGGCGGAAGCGTTCAGTGGAATAAAGACAAAACTGGATATGAAGTTGCTTTTAAAAATGCTAAATTCTGGACAAACGACAATCATTGGGAATGGGCAACGAAGCCAAATCCGAGGGAAAAAGCCTCTTTTTTGACTGAAAATATTATTCCGATGCAAGAAAGCGGACAGCTGGAATTTATCAAAAGACCGTTAGGTGACCTGCTTAAAAATTCAGAGCTTGGGTTTGACATTTTCTTTGCCGACGGACATACGGAAAAGATGATGATTCCAAAAATCCAACACAAAGACAAGACCATCTGTTTTATGGCCGATCTTTTGCCGACGGCTGGGCATCTTCCACTGCCGTATGTAATGGGCTATGACACTCGCCCGCTACTGACATTACCTGAAAAAGCAAAATTTTTAACGGAAGCCGCCGAAAACAACTATTATTTATTCTTAGAACACGATGCTCACAACCAAATCATCACGGTTGAAAACACAGAAAAAGGAGTTCGTTTGAAAGAAGTTTTTAGTTGCGAAGAAATCCTCTAAGGCTCACTATTTCTCCAACAGCCAAAAAATAAGCTACTTACAATCACAAATAAAATGTTAAATATTTATTTGATATATCAATTATTGATTAATCATGTATATATTTGACTCAAAATCAGACCCAAATGGAAAAATTAAAAGACATCACCTTCTATACTATGGACAAAGCAATTCGAACATATAGAATTTTTGCTCAAAAAAGACTTAGGGATAACGGCTATAAGATTACTATCGACCAATGGCTCATCATAAAAGCAATTTTGGAAAATCCGGGTATTTCGCAACAAGAAATTGGCGAAAAAGTATTTAAAGACAATGCTTCCGTTACTAGAATAATCGAACTTTTGGTAAAATCAGAATACCTCGAGCGCGAAGTAAATCAAAACGACAGGAGAAAATCCAACCTAAAAGTTACCGTTGAAGGCAAGCGAATTATTGAAAAAGTTCACGATTTGGTACTCGAAAACAGAAAAACAGCCTTAGCCGGAATTCTCCCCGAGGAACTGGAAATCTTGAACAAAACTTTAAAGAGGATTATTTCTAACTGCAACTAAAAATCATCATACGACTGCCAACGAACTGGCGAATCATCATCAATCATCAATCAAAAAACGAATAATTATGATACGGCTACTTCTCTTCCTAATCATGCTTGTAATTTCAACCCTCACAAGCTTATTGTATGGCCAGAACACTGAATTGCCAGAAAAAATAACTGTTTCTGGAAAAATTTTGTCCGAAAAAAACGAAGCTGTTTCCAATGCGATTGTCTATCTGGTCCATTCTTCCAACCAAGAACTGGCAAAAACAGAAACCACAGATGAAACCGGAAAATTTATCTTTCAAAATGTTTCCAAAGGAAGTTATCTGATCAAAATTGGGGAAAATGGCAAGACGCGATACACGGGACAGCCGTTTGATGCTGACCAAAACCTAGAACTGCCTTCTGTTGTTTTAAGTGCGGAAGTACAAAACTTAGACGAAGTCGTCATCACCAAAACAAAACCGTATATCGAAAGGCAGGATGGGAAAATGATCCTGAACGTAGAAAGCAGCATTGGTGCTACGGGTTCTTCCGCTTTTGAAGTTTTAGAAAAAGCCCCTGGCGTGAATGTCGACAATAACGACAACATTAGCCTGCGTGGAAAAGGCGGCTTGCTAGTGCAGATTGACGGAAAAGCAGTTCAGATGTCAGGCACCAACTTGGCAAATTACCTGCGTGGCATGCCTTCCGGAAATATTGAAAAGATCGAATTTATTACGAATCCCGGCTCAAAATACGATGCTTCAGGTTCTGCAATCATCAATATCAAGATGAAAAAAGACAAGCGAAAAGGAACAAACGGCAGCATTTCCACAGCTTATGGCCAAGGAAAATATCCAAAAAGCAACAACAGCTTGAGCTTGAACCACAGAAACAAGGATGTGAATATTTTCGGAAATTATAGCTTTGCGTACCGAGAAGGCTTTAATGATTTGGCTTTGAACAGAAGATTTTATGATAATGGCAATTTTACCGGCGCCTACGTGCAGGATAATTTCCTAAAAATGAATTTCAGAAATCATATCGGAAAAATTGGGGCCGATTTTTATGCCAACAAAAGACATACATTCGGGATCGTTGCCAATGCGGTGAGCAATAAATTCAATCCGACAGGTAAAAATGCTTCGGATGTTTATGATGAAACCAATTCGAAAGCATCACGTTTCCAAACCAACAACAATTCGTATGACAATTGGCACAACCATTCCGTAAACCTCAACCACAAGTTTGCAATCGATACATTGGGAACCGAATGGACTACCGATTTTGACTACGCGAATTATGGCAATGAAACCGAGCAGAATTTTAAGACGCGTTATTTCGACCTAAACAATGCAGAGTTCCAAGACCCATATTTCTTATATGGTGATATTGTAGGCGATTTGGACATCTATTCTCTTAAAACGGATTTTGTAAAAACGTTAAACAATATCAAGGTCGAAACCGGACTAAAAACAAGCTATGTCAAGGCCGATAATAACTTGAAATTTTATGATGTCAGTACCGGAATTCCAGTTTTTGATCCGACAAAAAGCAATCATTTTATTTACAAAGAAAACATCAATGCTGCTTATATCAATGCTTCAAAACAATTCGGAAAATGGAACGCCTATCTAGGATTCAGGGTCGAAAACACGAATATTACGGGCGAGCAGCTTGTCGATAATACTTCCTTCAAGAATAATTACACGCAGCTTTTTCCGAGCGGTTTCTTGAGTTATACTTTCAATGACAAAAACAGCCTAGAATTCAATTACAGCCGAAGGATTTCGCGCCCGAGTTATGACCAATTGAATCCATTTAAATTCTTTTTGGATCCGACGACATACAGAGAAGGAAATCCATATCTAAAACCTCAGACGACCCATTCTTTCGAAATGACACATATTTTCAATCAGAAAATTTATACGACCCTTACCTTTTCGAGAACGACCGATAACATTACACAGGTCATTGCTCCTTCTGAAGAAGACCTCCAACTGACGGTACAGACAAATAAAAATCTAAACACAGCCGACATTTATGGCCTATTTATGATTGTTCCTATTGAAATTACCAAATGGTGGAACACAACCAATAGCGTTAATGCTTATTATGGCTCCTATTCTGGTACTGTTGCCAATACGACGTTGGAAAACCAAGGCAATTTTACCTTTAACTGTAATTCGGTCAGCAATTTTAAGATCGGAAATGGCTATTACGCAGAATTTACAGGCAATTACAGAGCAAGAGAAGTCTATGCTTTTATGGATGTTGATCCGATTTGGTATATCAATCTCGGCTTTCAGAAAAAATTCAAGAACAGTACGCTGAAATTAGCCGTCAACGATGTTTTTTACACAAATAAGACAACCGCCGATACCGAATTTACCGATTATAAAGAGCATTTCAAGGTAACCCGAGACACCAGAGTTGCCACTGTATCGTATACTTATAATTTTGGAAGTAACAGCAATCCGCAAAGAAGAAGAGCAGGCGGTGCAGAAGACATCAAGCAAAGAGCAGGTTCTTCAAACGGATAAAAAAAGCGGTTTTAAAACGAATTCATTGAATTTAAAATCAATAGCATTCTAAAATAAAGTTAATTATTTATAAGTTTGTAACAAAGTAGGCGTATTTTTGGCGAAATAATCGAAATCAAATTTTTTTTGAAAATGAAAATAATAAGACTGTCCTTCCTTTCACTTCTATCAGTGTTGGTTTTATCAGGATGTGGTGCTTCAAAAAGCATGGCTCCAGTAACGAGTATCGAAAATCTTCCTTTGAAAACCTCAAAAATCAAAGAAGATGATTTAAAAAGATGGAGCCATCTGGATATCATAAAAGATACTGTTCCGGGAATGAGCGTTGACAAAGCCTATTCTCAATTGATCAAAAACAAAAAAGGCACGAAAGTGATAGTGGGCGTTGTCGATTCAGGAGTAGATATCGAACATCCGGACTTGAAACCTATTATCTGGACCAATCCAAAAGAAATTCCTGGAAACGGAATCGACGATGACAAAAACGGTTATATCGATGACATCCACGGATGGAATTTCCTTGGCGATATAAGCAATGAAACGCTAGAAATGACAAGAATTGTCCGTAAAGGAGACGACGGTTCAGAAAATTTCAAAAAAGCTAAAGCAGCTTACGAAAAAGAGTACCAAGAAGCATTGGCATCAAAACAACAGTTTGATTTCATCAACAATGCGGATAAGACCATCCAAAAAGAATTAAAAAAAGAAAATTATACGTTCGAAGACTTAAAAGCTTTTGAGCCTAAAGATCCGACTGTAAACCAATACAAAAAAGTAATGCTTTCGGTTATTTCGCAAGCTGGACCTGAGTTCAAGTCTGAGCTAAAAGAATACCAAGACCATATCTATAACCAGTTGAACTACAATTTGAATCTTGAGCATGATGGAAGAAAAATCATGGGCGATAATATCGACGACTTAAACGATTCAAAACATGGAAACAACAATGTTACCGGACCTAAAAAAGAAGGTGCTTCTCACGGAACTCACGTTTCTGGAATCATTGCTCAAGTTAGAAACAATGGACTTGGCGGCGACGGTATTGCAAACAATGTAGCAATTATGGCTGTTAGAGCTGTGCCTGACGGAGATGAATACGATAAAGACATCGCTTTGGGTATCCGCTATGCGGTAGATAACGGAGCAAAAGTAATTAACGGAAGTTTCGGAAAAGGATTTTCTCCACACAAACAATGGGTTTACGACGCGATCAAATATGCGGCAAGCAAAGACGTATTGATTGTTTTAGCAGCAGGAAATGAAGGTGCTGACCTAGATGTAGAAGAGCGTTTCCCAAATGACAGAATCGCTTCTGGAGAAATCGCTGACAACGTAATAAAAGTAGGTGCTTTAGATACAACATACGGAACAAACTTAGTAGCAAGCTTCTCTAACTACGGAAGCAAAGATGTAGATGTTTTCGCTCCTGGTGTTAAGATTTACGCTACTTATCCAAACAACGAATACAAATACGAGCAAGGAACCTCTATGGCTTCTCCAAACGTTGCAGGAGTTGCTGCATTGATTCGTTCTTACTACCCATCACTTACAGCTTCTCAAGTGAAACACATTTTGATGGATTCTGGTATTCCAACTAATATTGATGTAGTTCTAAACGGTGAAAAATCAAACAAACGTTCGTTTTCAAAAATTTCGACATCCGGAAAAATGGTCAATGCTTATAATGCCTTGATTATGGCAGACAAAATGGCTAAGACAAAAAAATAAAATTCAACAACTTTCAAGATGGAAGGGAGTTTCCCTTCCATTTTTTATTTTATACACCTATGAAACAACTATTTTTACTTTCAGTATTTTCATTATTCTGTGGAAATGCAAAGGCACAGAACGGTTATTGGCAGCAACACGTCGATTATAAAATGGACGTAAACATGGATGTAAAAACATACCAATACAAAGGAAAACAAGAGCTGGTTTATACGAACAATTCACCAGACACTTTGAAAAAAGTCTTTTTCCATTTATACAACAATGCTTTCCAGCCTGGAAGCGAAATGGACATCAGGCTGCAGACAATTGTTGATCCTGACAAAAGGATGGTCAAGACGTCAAAATCTGGCGGGGTTGAAAAAACCGAAAGCAGAATCAGCCTTTTAAAGCCCAATCAGATGGGCTACCTTAACGTGACCAATTTCATGCAAGATGGCGTTTCGGCTACAACAACCGCTGTTGGAACTGTCTTAGAAGTTGAATTGGTCAAACCCTTGGCTCCAAAAAGCAAGACCAAATTTACCTTAGATTTTGACGGACAAGTACCTGAACAAATCCGCCGCTCTGGAAGAAATAGTTCCGAAGGTGTTGCGCTTTCGATGACGCAATGGTATCCAAAAATGGCCGAATATGATTTTGAAGGATGGCACGCCGATCCGTATATTGGAAGAGAATTTCACGGCGTTTGGGGAAATTTTGACGTAAAAATCACTATCGATAAGAAATACGTTTTGGGAGGAACAGGATATCTCCAAAATAAAAACGAAATCGGACACGGCTACGAAGATGCAGGTGTCGAAGTAAAAATTCCTAGAAAAGTAAAAACACTGACTTGGCATTTCAATGCACCTATGGTGCATGACTTCAGCTGGGCTGCCGACAAAGATTATGTCCACGATATTTATAAAGGCCCGAACAACGTAGAGCTGCATTTCTTCTACAAAGACAAAGCAAAACTTAGAGAAAACTGGAAAAAAATGCAACCAAAAACGGCTGAATTGATGGATTTCTATAATAAAAATGTAGGTCCTTACCCGTACAAACAATACTCTGTTATTCAAGGAGGCGATGGCGGTATGGAATATGCCATGTGTACTCTCATTACTGGAGAAAGATCGTATGGAAGCCTTGTTGGAGTTACAGCTCACGAAATGGCCCACTCTTGGTTCCAACATGTTTTAGCAACAAATGAATCCAAACACGGCTGGATGGACGAAGGATTTACTTCCTATATTTCTGATTTGGCAATGGCAAAAGTTTTGCCGAATAAAGACGAAAAGAATCCATTTGAGTCGGCTTATTCTAACTATTTTTATATGGTTCAGACTGGAAAAGAACAGCCACAATCTACCCATGCAGATCGATTTGAAGAAAATATGGTGTATGGTATCTCATCTTATAGCAAAGGAGAAATTTTCCTTACACAGCTAGGATACATTATCGGACAGGCAAATCTTCAAAAAACACTTCATAAATTTTATAATGACTTCAAATTCAAGCACCCGACACCAAATGACATCAAAAGAACCGCTGAAAAGGTTTCAGGAATGAATTTGGATTGGTATTTGGTAGATTGGACACAGACAACCAATACCATCGATTATGCCATTAAAGAAGTACGAGATGCAGGCGGAAAGACAGAAGTTGTCCTGCAAAGAATAGGAAGAATGCCAATGCCTTTAGACATTGTTGTTACTTATGTGGATGGAAGCAAAGAAACATTCTATGCGCCACTGCAGATGATGCGCGGCATAAAAGAAAATCCATATCCAGGCGTAAAAAGAACTTTCTTGAAAGGCTGGGATTGGGCCTATCCGTCGCTAAAATTTACCATTGACAAAGGAATGGGACAAATCAGCAAGATTGAAATTGATCCCGAAAACCTCATGGCAGATGTCAAAAAAGACAATAACGTATATCCTGCTCCAATTCCGGATAACAGCAAGATCTTGAAAAACTAAATAAAAAAGGCGGACAATTGTCCGCCTTTTTTAATTCATGGCATTAATCCTAATGCTTGCTTTTACCAAAGCCAGCGCTTTTATTTTTGAAAGCTCCACATCTTTATCCTGATGGTGCTTATTTTGGCTTACGAGCCTCACACAGCCCGGATTTTCAGATTTCTGGATATACTTCACGGTAACATATTCTTCGCCGCTCATATCGATCCCTAAAAGGTACATTTCTCCCCAGAATATCTCATTAGCCACATCGTGTATTTCTTTATACAAGACAATATCGCCGCTTTTCAAAAGCGGATACATACTATCTCCCGTCACGTAGACCGCTCCGTCGCATTTAGGCAGATGCGGAATAGAAATATGATCAATCGGATCTTGTGACTGGCTATCTTGAAATAACGGAACAAGACCAGCTATTGCTTCAATATCATAAAGCGGAATCTGCTGGTTTTCAACATAGCTATCCGTTTTTAACTTATATGTCTCAATCTGCTTGTTGTTGAGAATTTCTTCATTATCCAAAAATATATTTCCTTGGCCTGTAAGAAGCCATGCCGGATTCAAATCTTTGTAAATGGAAAGAATATTTTCTAAAACTTGCGATCCGATGCTCTTTCCTTCTTTTACAGCTTTTGAAATACTTCCTCTGCTGGCACCAATGCTATTCTCAAAAGCATAAAAACTTATGCCCTTTTTAACCATATACTGCCCTACTCTTTCTGAAACCATATCCTTATCTACTAATTATTATTTCACAAAAGTAGGAAAAAAATATCTAAATTTAATAAAAATAAGAATTTATTAATATTAATAAGAAAATAATACACTTATTTTTAAATTTAATCCATTGATTAAAAGCAAATTATACTCAATAATTAAAATTATACTTCACATAAACAATGAATTACAATAATTATTAAGCCATTACAAAATAATTGAAAATATTCTTAATATAAATTAGTTTTGTAGATTATTTTCTTCTATATTTGCAGTGTAATAATCTTTAAAAGCCATATAGATTAAAAAAATGCTGTTGTCCGGACAGCAGTATTTATTTATTTGAGGCGATTGTAAGATTTATTTCAAATAAATTTAAAACCAAATAAAATGAGTACACAAATTAAAAACACGCTTTTCAGGTTCGTAACCATGAGAGCACCCGAATTGATCAATGATGAAGAGGTAAAAAACAATTTCATCCAGTTAGCAGAAAGCGAATACACAAAAAGCCATTTCCTTTTAGGAGTTCTTTCAAATCCTAACACTGCAAGAAAAGAACTTTTGCAAAATCTGGCCAATGACTTTGAAGATCAAAATTTTAAATCTAAAAAAGAAATTGATGCTTTAGTCGGAAGTCAGTTCTTGAAATTTTCTTCTTGGCTAATCGCCAACAGAAACTCTCTGACCAAAGAAAAATTAGCAGAAAACGTCCCGTTAAGTATTAAAGCCCTAAGTCTGAATGCAAAAATCCAAGTCTGGGACAATCTCTTTTATCAGATTGTTACTTCAAAATCGGGGTATCTTCGTGAAGACCTGCTATCTATTCTTGTTGCTGACAATTTTATTGAGCACAAAGATTTAGCGATGCTTAATGAACTGGCGCAAGCAAGAATCATCATCCCAAAAACACTTTTGGAAAACGACAACAAACTTACTCCTCCTTCAAAAAAAGGAGTTCTGCGTTCGATCCCCGTTAATTCAAAAGCGCTTGACAAAGAACTAGATTTGTTTATTGCGAATCAAAATATTTTAGAATATCATAGCACTGTAAAAGAGCTGAACGCCATCAAAGAATCGTATCAAAAAGCTTCTCACATTGCTCGTGAAAATGCCTACAAGAAATACGAAAAAGAAGTAGAAAAAATTTATGAAAGCGCAAATACCGTAGAAATAAAATATATTGACAAGGAAACCGGAATCGAAAAGACTCTTGTTGAATATGTTGACTTGAAAATTCCTCAATTTGAATTTACAGCAAATTCAGAAATTGATTTTGCGTTAGGGATAGATAGTCTTTCCGAGCAAGCCGAAAGAACCATTAAAAACCTTCCTCTTACAGGAAATAGTCCGACTTTAAGCCAAGCTATTGCCGTTCTCGAAGATGAGATTACTCTAGAATCGCAAGCACTTATCAATCAAGCCCCAACCGGCCAGACAATTGTAAACAACGGAGGTATTTTAACTCCAATAAATACAAACATCTCGGCTCTTGGAAATGTATTTTCGCTTGTAGGTCAAAATTATTCCGGGAGTTCGCCATTAACACTCTTGTTCAACAATGCTCCCATAGGTGCTGATGTTGTTGGCGCGGAATATACTGTGACTTTCGACAATGGTAGCAGTAATCAAGGAGTCACTTTCAATGACACATGGACAAACGGGAAGTTGCAAGTGACCTTATTCACAGAAAATTTAAATTTTGCCAGAATGAAAAATTTTACGATTTCTGGAGAGCTGATATTAAGCAACAACACTGCTCTGCAAATCAAGGGTAGAGCAGCTATGAGTTTAGTGAGAAACCTGGCCGAATTAACAACCACAAGAGCTTCTGGAAATGGGAGTTTTGAAGTGATTGCCATAATCGACGAAAATAATCCAGGCCAGCCAGGAACAACTCCTGCACTTGACCCTATTCCAACCTATGGTTTTAGGAGACTAGGAATTACCGATTATAGAAAAGTAGAACAAGAAATCTGCTGCTATGTTCCCGGAGAAGTGTCCCATATAGAAAACATCATGGCGCGTGAATTTAAGGAAAAAACGACAAGACGTTCTAGAAAAACCGAAGACACAACCACAACAAGCAATGAACAAGAAACTGAAAAATTAACAGACACTTCAACTACAGAACGCCATGAAATGAATCAGGAGGTTGCTTCAGTAGTAGCGCAAGACACTCATATTGGCGTTCAAGCCGGTATCCATTGGGGAGGAGGAAAAGCATTTGGCGGACAAGTTAATGCTGATTATGCCCACAACACCTCATCTGAAACTTCAAACAGCCAAGCTGTTATGCATGCAAAAGAAATTACTGAAAGAGCTTTGGATCGTGTTGTGTTAAAAGTCAAAGAAGAACGTACCACTAAAATCATTGAGGAATATTCCCAAGAAGACACACATGGTTTTGACAATCGCAAGGGAGACAATCACATTTCTGGAGTATACCGTTGGGTTGACAAAGTTTACAAAAACAAAGTGGTCAATTACGGAAAACGCCTGATGTATGAATTTATGATTCCGGAGCCGTCTTCTTTCCATAATGAAGTGACAAGCGGGAAAAAAGATGCCTTCACAGAAATCTTAACAAAACCTGTTGACCCAAGAACCGTAACTGATGCGTTGGGACTAAAAGACACCAATGTCGTCAACTTAAACACCTACAAACACTGGGCCGCTGTCTATAATGCAGAAATTGAAGCCTATCCAGATGAAGAAATTACTGCAGGAGAATCTTTCAACATTCTTGGACATCCAACCGGCTCGAAAATAGCCGATACAGAATCAAATGCCGGAAATGGAAAAATAAGAATTCCCGAAGGATACCAAGCCTATCGAGCTCTGGGAGTCTTTAATGCCAGCGGTGATAACAATTTGCAAGGAAATATTTTGTCATTATCCATCGGAAATGCTACAAACAAGCATACCGGAAGATTTTACAATTATACCTTGTCATTGGATAGCCTGATACAAAATTTCGGAACAGAAGTGCCTGTTTCCTACACCTTAGGAAATCACGTTGCGGGTGACATTACGGCATCGGTAAAATGCAAATTGACCGAAAAAGCAAAATTGCAATGGCGCCAAAAAGCTTTCAATACCATCATTGAAGCTTATGAAGCAAAACTGGCTGAATTTGAAGCAAAACTATCCGAAGCAAAAGCTACTGGAGAGACAAAAGCAAAAACAAATCCTGGATTCTACCGTCAAGTAGAAAACATGATCTTGCGTAAAAACTGTATCGCCTACATGCTCGGTCATGACAACATGGGAAAAAACATGCTTTTAGGCACTAATGTGAAAGATTTGAAAGTTAGAAATGATGCTGCATTAGACGCCTATACTTCACAAGTGAAATTCTTAGAGCAAGCTTTTGAGTGGGATCTAATGAGCTACTATTTCTATCCGTTCTATTGGGCAAACAAAGAGAAGTGGGCCGAATTGTACAATCCAGAAGAAATGAACGACCCGATTTTCAGAGCATTTCTTCAAAGCGGAATGGCCAGAGTCATTCTAACCGTTCGCCCAGGATTTGAAGAAGCCGTTAACTGGTTTATCGCTACAGGACAAGTCTGGAATGGAGGCCAAGTGCCAACGATCGACGACCCGTTATTTGTTTCTATCATCAAAGAATTGAGACAAACCGAAGGCGAAGTAGAAGAAACTTGGGAAAGCCGAGTGCCAACTTCATTAACCATTATCCAAGCCGGAAGCATGGGATTGAATGTTGCAAATGCACTGCCTTGCAGTTCTGATTGCGACGACAACCTCATGTTCGATAGCGATGGAGAGCCAATTCTTGATGCCGAAGGAAACCCGATTAAGTCATTCGTGAAAACAGATGTCTTGATTGGCGACAGTACGCCAGCCGTATAATATAAGCCAAAATTAATCCTTAAGCCCTGCCGTAAGAAGCAGGGCTTTTTTAACCAAACAAAATATGAGAGCAACAGAATATGGATTACTCCATAACGGAAATTACTCCTATAAAGACGTAAAAAGCAACATATATGCCTTTAACAACGAGATTAGCGTTGCAAATGATGAAACCGATGAAGAAGAGGAAAATGCCTATACAGAAATAGTCTATGTAGAAATTGAGCCTTATGGAGAAGCAAATCCGAACGAATATAAAATTGTTCCAGATGGAGAGATTCTCGATATCAGAGAAGGAAATTATCTCTTAAACTCAAATGCCACATCTGCTACAGAAATAGCAGAACCAGCAACAATACATTTTCAAAACTCAAGTACGACGGCGCAGATCTGCAAGTTCGATAACACCTATTTCGCATTAATTACCAAAAGCGAAATTGGAGCCATTGAATGGAATTTTTTATTGGAAAATGTGGAGATTCAGCCCATTTCTCCTTTAAAAAAGAAAAAGAGAGAAAAGATAACCCTCCTAAACGATATCCTGAAAGAAAAACAACTTTCAGTAATACTCTTTATCTCAAAAGACGGAGCGATGTTGGAAACCGCCTACCAATCAATCGATGATTTATACGAAAATGAAATCGTCCTATTTATTGAGACCAACGACAAAAAGAACCTCTTTGGTTCCGTGGTCAGGATAAAAACAGGCGCAAATGTAACCACCGCTTCAGGTGTACCCTATAAAAAACTAAGCAAGGTCGTCGATTATTTCAACACCCACATCCATAGCGCATCACTGTTAGAAATCATCCAAGAACATGTCGAGGATAAATCCAGCAATTTTTTCATCGTCAAAAGTGCGGTGTGGGGAATTATAAACAAAGTCATAGGCTTTACATCAAAACTAACTTTAGAAGGAATCGAGATTCTTTCCGATGGAATTGCAGGCCTTATAGGTAAGCTAAAGCTCGACGACTCCCAATGGCAATATTATGATGAAAAAGGGCAACCGTTAAAGAATCCTAATCTGTTTTTGCCAGGCCTCGGGGGTATTCAGTACTTGGAGGCAATGAACAAAAAAGGCAAGCCGTTAGACCCGGAAAAAACAAACGCGCTAGCAATAAACAAAATCGTTTATCTGGAAAACGTCCTTAGGAACCAAAAAAGAGACCTGGGAGAGGCGAAATTTTTCAAAGACATTATCAACCAGCAGTTGTATGTGCTGGCAAGAGTCAAGGATTTTTTGAGCGACCCACTAGACAAAACCCTTGAATTGGCAGAAATCACCTTCGTGATGTACAATGCCTTTATCGTTGGCCTCATCAACAGCATCATAGACGCCATTAAAGGCATCTTTGACATCATAACCCTGATCTGTAAAGGGCTAATTGCGCTGCGGGAAAAAGGACAAAACGTTGCCGAAAATCCGCTTAGCTATATCAGCCTGTTCTTTGAAATGATCGAAAACATGCTCGAAACATTAGCCAACCTTTTCAGCAAGGAAAACTTAAAAGCACTGATCGAATTTTTCAAAAAAAGCGGGCTGTTCATCCTGACCTTGCCATCAAAAATATTTAACTGGCTCGCAGAAGGCCTTCAAATGCCAAATCTCGACAAGGTCGCCTATTATATTGGCTACATCATTGGGTTTATCATCCAGCTCGTTCTTGAAATCCTATTCACAGGAGGCGCAAAAACCGTAGCCGACGCCTTTAAAAAACTGGCAGACTCTTTGATAAGTATCTTCAAAACCATGAAGAGTTTCGTTTTTAAGTTTAAAGAAGGAGCCGTCATTGCTTTTGAAAATTTTTTAGCTATTTTCGCTTTTTTTAGAGAAAAATCTAAAAATTTAAAGATTCTTTTGGATGAAGTTTGGGAGTTTATTCAAACTCTGTTTAGAAGAGGCAACAATATTGTAGATGATATCCCGAGCTTGACTAAATCCGAGTTAGATTGGATGGCAAGCCGAAAAATCGGAAATCTAGGAGGAAATATTTTAAAAGCATCACAGATCAGGAAATTGAGAGGTATCCTAAAGCAAAAAGGAATTCATCTAATTGTGGAAGGAGATCTAAAAAACATAACAAAGCTTTTTATACCTGTAGATGATTTCAAAACTATTGATGATTTATTTTACGCCATGCAAGCAAAAGGATTTCCCGGAGGCTTTAATGCTAAAACAAAGCAATTCTTTTTAAGCAAAAAAGCAACTGAAATAGTGAGCTTTCATGAAATGGCTCATTTAAAACACTTTGAAGAAATTGGAGAAAGCTATTTAACCATTTCAAGACTTGAAAAGGAAACTTACGTGTGGGAACAAATTTTTGCTAATAGAAACAAATGGACTAAAGCTGAGTTACAAGATTCCTTAAATTACATGAATGGAATTAGAATTAAAAGCTATAATCTTGAACCTTTAAAAATTAAAATATAATGAAACATACAGAACATGAAATTTTAGAAAAAACAAAAAAAATTCTTCAAGCAATTTTTAAAGATTTATACAAAGAGTCTGATATAGAAAAAGTTGTTTTTTATGAAAAAGACGAATTAATTAGGGGTCAAAACAAAGGGAAACTTCACCCTACTTGGACGGCAGTTATAAAAGCACCTTTTGACAATACCGATTTCTTAACAATTTCCGATGACACGGGCGAGCCTTTATATTACCAAAATTTCAATATGATTGTCTACGAAATAGGCAAAGATGTTAATGGTAATTATTTCAGAAAAGAGAATTAAAACCATGAATTTTCTCATAATTTTTTTCATTCTATAAGTTGCCCAGAATCCCAAAAAACGCCTTGATTTCTCAAGGCGTTTTTTTATCAAAGAAAATCCAGACCTCAGTGTTTTTTTTCATAATCTTCTGACAATCAATGAACAGTATTTTAAAATTCAATCATTTTTTATATTAATTTTAAGCTTGAAAAACACATTTAGTAGAAAATAATCTTGCAATTAACTTGTATGATAGATTATTTTCTATTATATTTGTAACTGTAATCAATTGAAAATAAAATGGATAAATACACAAAACAACGAATCGCCCTGCTTCATCCCATAGTGAGAGAAGAAGCAGCAAAAATTATCGAAGAATGCGACAGCGCGTTGAGCGGAAGAGCAAAAGTCAGAGTCACGCAAGGATTGCGGACGTTTGAAGAACAAGATGCCCTATATGCTCAAGGTAGAACAAACCCCGGCAAAAAAGTGACCAATGCAAAAGGCGGACAATCAATTCACAATTATGGTTTTGCAGTAGATATCTGCTTGATTATTGATGGAAAAACAGCTTCTTGGGATACTGCAAAAGATTGGGACAACGATAAAATTGCTGATTGGTACGAATGCGTGAAAATTTTTGCAAAGCATGGCTGGGAATGGGGCGGCAATTGGAAAACATTCAAAGACATGCCTCATTTTGACAAAAGAAACCTCAATAGCTGGAAAAAATTATCAAAGCTTAAGAAAGATAAAAACGGATATGTAATTCTAAATTAACATCTATGAAAACAATGAGAAACATCGTTGCGCTTTTCTTTTTAGTCTCTCTATCAGTTTCCTGTGAGTCGACAAGGACGGCAATCTTTGATCAATATTCGTATCAGAAAACGACAGAACTAAAAGTAGAAGCCTCAAAATTAATGGACAAGGCAACATCGCCCTATCCAAAGCACCAACAAGAAGCAGAAACTTTTTTGTTGGATGTGGAAAAACTGATGGAATATGAAAAAAACAAGCCCGATAACGAAATTACTTTCGCTATGTGGAAAGTGCTGACCAACGAAGAAAAAAACCTCCTTTCAGGATTTTTCAAGCGCTGGAAAGAGAAAGAATCTTTGTCGCCTGTTTTTCTTCAAGAATCGAAAAAGCAAGTATTGGAAGCCTTGGACTTGCTCATCCAATATGAAATCAAAAAAGACAAAGTGTCAAAAGAAGGACTTTTAGGCCTCATCAACAGTAATAACTAGAAATCATGGATATCGACAAATTATTAAAAGAACTTAAGCAAGAACTTGTCAAACTCTTAGGCGACAAGTACAAAGAATTCAAGCCGGAAATCCAAAAAGACATCAATGATTTTTTGGAAAAATCAAGAGAAAAATTAGAACGCTGGTCGATGTTACTCGCCACAGCATCGCTAACAGAAGAAGAATTTTCATGGTTGCTGAAAAGTCAGCAAGACTTAATCGCCCTTAAAACATTGCAAGGAGCAGGATTATCAAAAATCAGGATTAATAACATCAAAAACACGATATTGCAAACTGTTTTCAAAACAGTCATTATGAGCCTGTAGGCTATAAAATACGACAAGACCCCAAATCTTAAATCATAAAAGCCATGTCAAAAAAAATCAGAATCTTAAGCCTAGACGGAGGCGGAATCCGAGGGATTATTACCTGCGTCATTTTAAAATATATTGAAGAACAGCTCCAAAAGCTGGATAATCCTAATGCAAAAATTGGCGATTATTTCGACCTTATCGCCGGAACCAGCACGGGCGGAATCCTTGCGGTTATTCTTCTTTTTCCCGATAGCGACAAAAAAGCGAAATATTCCGTCGAAACTGCGCTGGATTTATATGCCAAGCATGGCGAAACTATTTTCAATGTCTCATTTTGGCAGCAGCTCATCAATCCGTTTGGGCTTTTCAATGAAAAAATTTCTCAAAGAGCTTTAGAAAGACAGCTTCAGGAAGTATTCGGAAAACTTGAAATCAAAGATTTCATAAAACCCTGCTTGATTACTTCCTATGACATCTTTCACCGAAAAGCAAAATTTTTTACCAGCCATGAAGCGAATTCCGATTTAGAAAATTTCTACGCCAAAGATGCCTGCAGGGCAACCTCAGCAGCGCCGACCTATTTTGAACCTGCCAAAATAAAATCGCTTTACGGTCAAGAATTTACGCTTATCGATGGAGGCGTTTATGCCAACAATCCTGCTTTGTGCGCTTATGCAGAAGCTCGAAAAATTGAATTTTCAAAAGTATTGCAACATCCTGCAAAAAAAGATTATCCTAAAATAAGCGATATGGTTATCGTATCAATTGGCACGGGAGAAGTATTGAAGCCCTATAATTTTAGGCAGTTTGAAAATGCCGGAAAAGTAAAGTGGATTCAGCCACTGATTGACATATTACTTTCGGCAAACGTAGAAACCACCGACTATCATCTCCGTAAAATGTATGAAACGCTCGGTGCCCGAAACAGGCAGAACTACCATCGCTTGATGCCTTCTTTAAAAAATGCATCGCCAGAGATGGATGATGTTTCTTCAAAAAACATCTATGAATTGATTCAAGCAGGTTTGGCCTACATCGATCAGCATCGTGAAGAATTGAATGAAATCGCAAAAAAACTAATAAAACACAGCTAACAAAAAAACCTCTGGAAATTTCCAGAGGTTTTAATAGATAGTTGGTCGGTTAGGATTATACTATTGTTGTTTTTTAGCTGTTGTAGCTGGTTGCGCTGGAGCTGCTGGTTGTGCAATTTCAGCAGTTTTGGTGGTAGTAGTTTCTACTTTTTTGGCTCCATTGGCTTCTTGTTTCACTTCCGTGGTTTTAGAAACTTCTGTTTTCTTTTCAGCGGTTGCAGTAGTTGCTGCATTTTTTACGGCTTCTTTAGTCGTTTTCTTTGGCGTTTCTTGTGCAAATGCTACAACTCCGGTAAGCATGATCGCGCTTAAAATTAATTTTTTCATAGTGAATTTTTTGTGTGATTTATAGTGGTTTGGTATATTTTCCAAGAATAAGGCAATTTCAATGCCATTGACAAAAATTTATCAAATCGACATCTGTTCAAATTGTATAAAACTGACACAAAGTCCCCGTAAATAAAGCGTTTTTATAAAATTTATTAATTGGATTGATATCAAGATTCCCATAATAATTTGTTTCAGAATCATTTTGAAATCTGTAGATTTTTGGGGATTGTGTAGAAATTTTATGTTAAATTTTTGGGGAAACAATGCAATCTAGCGTTATTTTTATTTCAAACTGGCATAGTTTTTATGCAATGGATGGCATGGAGGAATGATTTGCACTCAAATCTTACAATCCAAATATATTTGTAACTTTACCGCTTTATAAATTTTAAGATGAAAGCATTAAAAATAGTAGCCTTCTTATTTTTCTTCGTTGCTGTAACGCAGCAAACTTTTGCACAGAAATACAGATTCAAGACTTCCAGCTACAGCGTTATGGAAAAAAACGCAAAAGGCGGATGGGGAAAATGGTCTGATTTCAAAGACACTAGCCTTATCATCACTTTGGACGGCGATAAGAACCGAATTGTCGTAAACTCAGCACAGACCCAATTGTACAACATTGAAGTATATGGAGAAACGATAGAAAACGAAACAGACAAAACGGTTACTTTTAATTGCATCGACAATAGCGGCGACCGCTGTGTCATCGAAATTATCACCAGAAAAAAACAAGGCAACCGTATCCAATTCTACATCAACTATCCTGATTTAAAAATCGTATATAATATCTATCCGTAAATCCAGGAGAATGACTACCTATCCCAAATCGGAAAAACTAAAAAGCAAGACTACGATTGACCTGATGTTTCGCGAAGGCAAGTCGGTGTCAAAATATCCGTTAAGGCTGGTATATACGAAAGCTGTTCTTGAAGAAGACCAAAAGCTGAAAATCGGGGTTTCTGTTTCTAAAAAATATTTCAAGAAAGCGGTCGACAGAAATTATTTCAAGCGTATACTGCGGGAAACTTACCGACTCAACAAAAAACTTTTGCTCGATTCTTTGGAAGAACCCTATGCATTTATGCTCTTATACCAGACAAAAGACAAGCTGTCTTATGAGGAAATAAATCAGAAAACCATACAGCTTTTTGAAAAATTCCATCTTCAACTAAAACCAAAGGAAGAATAACACTTCGTGCATATAAGTCTGCAACACACTAAAAATGAAAGATTTTTCGTTAACAGATTATAAAACAAACTTATATGAAAACCATCCTCCCAATTTTTATTCTGTTTTTCCTTTTTTCTTGTAAAAATGATGTTGATAACATGGAAGCTGTGTATGTCTCTGCGGCAGAAATGAGCGAGCCTATGGCTGATAAAGTAAGCTATGCTCCCTCGGAATCATCTTCCCCAGAAATTGAGCAGAAAATCATAAAAACGGCCAAACTAACTTTTGAAACTGATGATTTAGCGGAAACAACCGAACAAGTCCGAAAAGCTGTAAAAGAGAACAAAGCCAGTATTGAAAAAGATGTTGAAGGAAAAAACAACCATTCAATTTACCGAAAAATTACAGTCCGGATTCCAAACCAGAATTTTGAAGCATTTATAACTGCCGTTGGAAAAGGCATTTCGTATTTTGATGAAAAAGAAATCTCCTCAGACGATGTTACCGCAGAATTTATTGATACAGAAGCAAGACTGAAGGCTAAAAAGACTTTAGAAGCGCGATATCTAGAACTGCTCAAAAAGGCAGGAAAGGTTTCGGAAATACTAGAAATAGAAAAAGAACTTTCAACAATAAGAGAAGAAATAGAATCGAAAGAAGGTCAGTTAAAATACATGCAAAGTCAAGTAGCGATGAGCTCTGTCTATCTT
Source organism: Flavobacterium endophyticum (assembly GCF_003634455.1). Classification (GTDB taxonomy): domain Bacteria; phylum Bacteroidota; class Bacteroidia; order Flavobacteriales; family Flavobacteriaceae; genus Flavobacterium; species Flavobacterium endophyticum. The sequence continues at coordinate 1,513,947 of NZ_RBLC01000001.1, forward strand.
GAATTTTATAAGACCAAACCCGCAGAAAGTGGTGTGGCGCAATCCTATGGAAACAAAATGGGAAATGCCCTAGAAACTGGTTTTCTTAAAGTTTCAAGTTTATTTTTATGGATTTTAAATGTTTGGCCATTTATTCTTATTTTAGTGGTCTTGTTTTTCATCATCCGCAGAAGGTTCAAAAGAAAAAAAGCTTAAAATTATGTATGCATTTTTAAAAAAGAGATATATCATTCCGGTAGTTGCGGGAGGTCTTTTATATGTTGGGGCGAGTTTCAGAAATGATTTCTTTGAAATTGCAAAACAGATAGAAATATTCACGATGATGTTCAAGACCGTGAATATGAATTATGTAGACGAAACAAATCCGGGCGACCTGATGGACAAGGCAATCAAAAACATGCTTTTGGAGCTCGATCCTTATACGGTTTATTTCAACGAACAAGATGTCGTAAAGTTCAAAATCAACAACACAGGCGAATATACTGGCATAGGAGCCATGATCACTCGAAAAGATGGCAAGCTAATTATCAAGGAGCCGTATAAAAACTATCCTGCCGATAAAGCCGGTTTAAAAGCCGGAGACGAAATTATCCAGATTGGCGATGTCAATCTTGCCGATTTTAAAGACGATGCCTCGCAGTTGCTTAAAGGAAGCAAGAATGCCAAAATCGACATAAAATACATTCGCCAAGGAAAGACAAACAACACGACTTTAGTTTTGGAAGAAGTTGATCTGAAAGCTGTTCCGTTCTTTTCTAAAATAGACGATAAGACAGGCTATATCGTTCTTTCTCAATTTAATGCGAAAGCATCCTTAGAAACAAAACAAGCTTTAGAAAAACTAAAAAACGAAGGTGCCGAAAAAATAATCCTTGACTTAAGAGGAAACCCTGGCGGACTATTAGGCGAAGCCGTAAATATCTGTAACCTTTTTGTGCCAAGCGGCGAAACGATCGTGACTACAAAATCGCATATCGAAAAGCACAACAACACTTATAGGACTTCAAAAGCTCCTATCGACACTGAAATTCCTTTGGTCATTTTAGTCGATGGGAGAAGCGCTTCTGCTTCAGAAATCGTGGCAGGTGCCTTACAGGATTTGGACAGAGCGGTTATTGTTGGCGCCAGAAGTTTTGGAAAAGGACTTGTGCAAAGACCAATCGACTTAACGTATGGAACTCAAGTAAAAGTAACAATTTCAAGATATTATACGCCTTCTGGAAGATGTATTCAGGCGTTGGATTATGCGCATAAAGATAAGGACGGAAAAGCCATCCGCACCGATGAGAAGAACTACAATGCCTTCAAAACCAGAAAAGGAAGAACTGTGTATGACGGTGGCGGTATTCAACCTGACGTAGAACTTGCAGAAACAAAATTGAGCGCTATCACTGAAGCATTGGTCAAAAATGACGGTATCTTTAATTATGTGACCAAATACTATTATACAAAACCAGCTATAGGCGATAAAATCCCAACGGTTACAGATGCAGATTACGCTGATTTTAAAAAATTCCTAAAAGACCAGAAATTTGTGTTTGATACCGAAACGGAGCAATCTTTGAAAAAAACGCTTGAATCGGCTAAAAAAGAAAAAATCGACGAAGACATCAAAGCAGAATTCCAGCAATTGCTTACCGCTTTGCAGAAAAGCGACGAGACGCAGCTGAACAAGCACCAAGCAGAAATTAAGGAACTTATTTTAGACGAAATCATTAGAAGATACCAGTACAAAGAAGGACTTTACCAATATTACACAAAAAATAATTCCGAAATTAAAAAGGCTACTGCCCTGCTGAATAATCCGGCAGAATACAACAAAATACTAGTAAAATAATGCTTCGTTTTCTTAAAATTATCCCCCTGTTTATTTTTGGAATTGTTGCGGCGCAAGAAGAAGTAGTGCATTCCGTTTATTTTGACACCAACAAATTCAACCTGACTGATAATCAGATTGAAGAAGTCACAAAATTTATACAGTCCACCGATTCCGTTCGGATTGAATCCATCAGTATTTACGGCTATTGCGACGATCGAGGCAAAGACGAATATAATTTCAAGCTTTCCAGCAACCGTGCCAATGCCATCAAAGACAAACTGGTCGAAAACGGAATCAAAAGCAAAATCATCGTCACTATCGAAGGAAGAGGAAGGATTCTGATTGAAGACGATATCGACAATATTTCAGAAGTTCGATCTAAAAATCGACGCGTCGATGTCGTGATGAATTTCAAGGAAATTCCGATTGAAAAACTAGAATTGCCAGGCGTTTACAGCGAAATCCGCAAAAACCATGTGGTTGGCGATAGGATTTATTTAGAGAAATTGCTTTTCGAAAAAGGAAGCAGCAAACTCACGATGAAATCAAAAACCGAATTGGACAGGATGGCTAGACAGCTTTTAAAATATAAAAATCTTGAGTTCGAAATCCAAGGACACGTCTGCTGTACGCCTCCCTACCACAAAGAAGCTATCGACAAGCATACTAAAAAACGTAAGCTTTCTGTAAACCGCGCCGAAGCCGTCTACAAATATTTGGCCTTTAAAAAAGTGCCAAAAACACGCATGACGTTTAAAGGTTACGGAAACACACAGCCCCTTGGAAAAGGACCTGATTTAGACCGTCGTGTTGAGTTGGTGATTACGAAGATTTAGCCTTTTTTCATTTCGATATGAGGAATTCCATCTTCAAGATATTCTTCGCTGGTTTGAGCAAAGCCATGGCTTTCATAGAATTTTTTGAGATACAGCTGAGCTGAAATCGTAATCTTGCTTTCTCCAAAATTACTTTTGACGGCCTCGATCGCTTCCCTGATCAAATCATGTCCCCATTTTTTATCACGATAGGTTTCTTTGACAATGACCCTGCCAATAGAGGATTGTTCAAAATAATCGCCTGCTTTAAAGATTCTACAGTAGGCAACTGTTTCGCCTTTATATTCGCCGATTATGTGAATAGCCTTTCTGTCTTTTCCATCGATGTCTTGATAGACGCAATTTTGCTCGACCACAAAGACCTCGCTTCGCAATTCCAACACATTGTATAGTTCGCCGAGAGAAAGCGCCTTAAAAGGCTTTATTTTCCAAATCAGGGACATTTCTTTATTTTAAAATTTTAATACTTTTGATTATCGACTCCAATTCGTGCATCAAATCTCTTTGCGGCGTAGACGGTGCGTAGCAAAATCCTTCGATTATAAGAATCCTGTTATTCTTTTCGTCAATGATGCTGTAATTGATAAAAGGTCCCGACATCGTGTCGTTTCGTAATTCCCAATTTCCTTTGGTTTGATAGGCCTTCATGCCGTCCAAAGTGGTGTTTAAAAGATAGGGTGAATAGGAATCTTCTGTAACCATTTGTGAGTTTTCCGTCGTGCCGTGGATATAAAGACCGCCAATCGAATCGCGAATCTTGACGATATTGTTGATTGCCTCGTCATTTTTTTTGATGCAATGCAACGGTATCTGGTAAATCAAGATGCTGGAATTGCCGCTCTGGATTTCTTTCTTCAGCCACAAAAACTTGTCTTTTTCAAGAACTGCCCGAAATGCTTTAGGCACCTGCAGCGAAATATTGAATTTTTCTTTCAGCTTTTTAGCATCCATCACTGATTTCTGGATGGTCTTTTGGCTCACTTCGATTTCGGTCTGCTGCATCAATGCAATTATTGCAGAAGCATTTTTTTCGAGATGGTCAATAATCATGGCCGTAGTATTTCCGGAAATACGGATAAGGTTTTGAGGAACGGCATACTGATTTTCGGAAATGTCAAATACATTCCGAGCCTCTTTTTTTATATAGAGGATATTCCTGTTTTTGGCCAAAGTGCCTTCGAAAGCGTGAAGTGGATATTGATTGATAGTAAAAAGCGGTTCTTCTTGCGGAAGTCCGTCAACTGGAGCCGCAAATTTTTTCCGGATCGTGTCTCCTATTTCTCCTATCCAGAGCTTGTCATCAATAAAAACAGAAAGCGAATTTGTGTTTCCGATAGATTGCTTATCGGAAATTTTTTCTTCTTTTTGATTGCAGGAAAAGGCAAGAGTTACTAAAAATAAGAGCAATAGCTTTTTCATTGTGTTGCTTTTTGCAATGGAAAAGCTAAAATCCAAGGAAGATTATCCTTGGATTTTAAGCTTCATTCCAGGTTTGATGTTTTCGTTGCTAATATCATTCCATTTTTTGATATTTTCAACGGTAACTCCTGGATATTTTTTAGCAATGCTGAAAAGAGAGTCTCCTTTTTGAACTAAATATTGGTGTACTTTTGATGAAGATGCGATTTGTTGTTGTGCTTTTTCGGCTTTTGTTTCGATAACCGGAGCATTTTCATTCTTGATTAATTTTAGCTTACTACCAGAAAGAACATTGGTGTCTTCTAGATTGTTCCATTCTTTAATTTCGGCAACTGTCACGCCATATTTCTTAGCAATGGCATTTAGGTTATCGCCTTTTTGAACAACATAAAATTCTGATTCGTTTGCTTCTTTGTTATCATTGTCTTCAAGAACAGCTTCTTTAGATTTTGCTTCTTGTTTTTCAACAGCAGCAATAGCTGTTTCTGTAGTATCTTTAGTTTTTACAGCAGGTTTAGCTGTTTTCTTTACTGAAGTTGTAGCCACTCTTTCGCTAGTCACGATTTTAAGGTTGGCACCAAGCATTACGTTGTTATTTTTAAGACGGTTCCATTTTTTGATTTCAGAAACTGAAACGCCATATTTTTGAGAAATCTCGCCAATATTATCGCCTTTCCTAACCTTATGGTATTTTGTCTTGGTAACTAATTTGCTTCCTTTTACGATTTCTGGCTCATCAGAATAATCTACATATGGGCTTCTAGCTTCTGTAGAAGCAATAGCTGTTTCTGTCTGAGTGATTGCTGGAACATTTTGTTTTTTAGAGAAAAAAGGTTTTTCTCTTTTATCGTCTTCAATTTTCGCATACGCATAAATCTTGTCTTCATTAGACGTGAAAACGGCAATTTTTGGAAGCGGTAGTCTCAAGTAGCTGTTTTTCCCTTTGATGCTTGGAACGACATCTAATTTATACCCAGGATTCAAAAGTTTGATTTGTGATTCCGGAATGTCCAATAAATCAGAAATTTGCTTGAAGGTCATCTCACGTTTCACCATTACCGTATCGGTAGCAAAATAGCTGATAGCGGCTCTTTTTGGCTCAATTCCGTGTTCTTTATGGTATTCGTAAATATACATTGTCGCTAAGAAAGCCGGAACATATCCTTGCGTTTCTTTTGGAAGATTTTTTCTGATGTTCCAGTAATTTTGCTGGCCTCCAGAACGTCTGATTGCTTTAGAAACGTTTCCAGGACCGGCATTATACGAAGCCAAAACCAGATCCCAATCACCAAATATTTTATACATGTTGGAAAGGTATTGGCAAGCCGCTTCCGTCGCTTTCAAAGGATCACTCCTTTCATCGACATAAGAAGAAACATCAAGATTGTATTGTTTTCCGGTAGCAAACATAAACTGCCAAAGCCCTGTCGCTCCTACTCTTGATTTTGCATGAGGATTCAAAGCAGATTCTACAACAGCGAGGTATTTAATTTCTAACGGAACGTCGTATTTGGCAAGAGCGGCTTCAAACATCGGGAAGTAATATTCTGAAATCGCCATCAATCTTTCATAGGATCTCTTTCTGTTTTTCAAGAACGACTTGATGATGTTTTCCAACCCCTGATTGTATTCTATGTTGAAAGGAGATTTCGCATCCATTTCTTTCAAACGCGCTTTCAATAAATCGGTAGACAAATCGTAATCCACTTTTTCATCCGGATTGATATTGGCAATATCAAATTCCATTTCTTTGAAAAGGTCTTGATTTGTCAATTCATCCATCCATTCCTTATCGACGCAAGAAGCAACTTCATGATCGACAAATGTGCTTTTTATAGAGTCTAAAACAGATAATTTCGGAGTAATAATTTGTGGTGTGATCTCTTGCGAAACGGCATCTTGCGCAAGAATATTTAAAGAGAAAAAGGGTACTAAAAGTAGTGTTATTTTTGTTTTATTCATAATAGGGAATTATAACTTATTATATTTCAAATAATTATACATATTGCAAACTTAACTTTTTATAACTAATTTTTAAAAGGTTTAGTATAAAAAAATTGTTTTTTAACGTAGTATCGCATCAATTCCAGGCAATGATTTGCCTTCAAGCATTTCAAGCATTGCCCCGCCACCAGTAGAAACATAGCTCATTTTAGGCTCTAATCCGAATTGTTTTACGGCTGCAACAGAATCGCCTCCTCCAACAAGAGAAAAAGCGCCTTTTTGAGTAGCTTCGGCAATAAATTCTCCTAAAGAGATGGTTCCATTTGCAAATTTTTCCATCTCAAAAACGCCTAACGGTCCGTTCCATAAAATTGTTTTTGATTCAAGGATTACTTTTTTGAAACGCTCTAATGATTCAGGTCCAGCATCAAGGCCTTGCCAGCCGTCAGGAATTTCATTTACATTTACGACTTGTGTTTCAGCATCATTAGAAAAAGCATTGGCTGCTATAACATCCACTGGAAGATGAATTTCTACATTTTTTTCTTTTGCTTTCTCCAAAATCTCAAGTGCCAGTTCTAATTTATCGTCTTCGCAAATCGAATCGCCTATTTTTCCGCCCAACGCTTTGATAAACGTAAAAGTCATCCCTCCGCCAATAATCATATGATCTACTTTATCAAGGATGTTTTCGATAACCGTGATTTTTGAAGAAACTTTCGATCCTCCTAAAACAGCAGTCACAGGCTTTTCGGAATTTTTCAAGACTTTATTCAAGCTCTCAATTTCTTTAGCCAATAACGTTCCGAAACATTTGTCATTAGGAAAAAACTGTGCGATAATTGTTGTCGATGCATGCGCTCTGTGTGCAGTTCCGAAGGCATCGTTCACATAAATATCTCCAAGCGAAGCGAGTTTTTTTGAAAAATCAATATCTCCAGCTTCTTCTTCTGAATAAAAACGAAGATTTTCCAGCAACAAGATTTCTCCTGGCTGTAAATTTTTCGATGCTTCTTCAGCTACAGGACCAATACAGTCTTCAGCAAACTTTACTTTTTTGCCAAGGACTTCCGAAGTCTTGTCAAGAATATGTTGTAGAGAATATTTAGATTCTTTTCCTTTAGGTCTGCCTAGGTGTGACATTAAAATCACGCTTCCGCCATCAGCAAGAATTTTATCTATTGTTGGCTTTGCCGCTTCAATTCGAGTCGCATCCGTCACTTTAAAATTGTCATCTAGAGGAACGTTAAAATCGACTCTGATTAATGCTTTTTTATGGTTGAAATTGAAGTCATTCAAAGTTTTCATTGTAGTATCTTTTAGTGGATTTTTTTATTGGATTCACAAATATATGATTTTTAACGAACTAAAAAATATCAAAACATTTAAAATAAGCCTAAATTATTAGCGAAAACGTTATAATTGGCTAAAATCCGGCTCAACAAATTTGGATTTGAAAATTTTGTACATTTATTTCTTATTAAAATTCGCCTACGCTTCTAAAAGTAGAATTATACCTTTTGTTCCTCATTATCAAAAAAATAATCAATTCTTTCAAACGTATGAAACATTCCTTTTTATTTGATCTCGATGCAAAATATATTGTCATCTTTTTATTTTTTGCAATGCTTCTCGCAATTAATCTTGGTTATCGGTTTGGAGTTAAAAAAACAAAAACAGATTCTGATAATTCTGGCATTTTGTCATCATTGCTAGGTTTGCTGGCTTTGATTTTGGCTTTCACTTTCGGAATGTCGGGTTCAAGGTATGAAAATCGAAAAGCCAGCCTTATTGACGAATCCAATTGTATCGGAACAGCAATTTTGCGAGCAGATACTTATCCGGATAGTTTAAAAAAAGCATTTAAAATAGATTTTAGCAGCTATTTGGATTCTCGAGTTTCTTATTTTGAATCCGACAGAGATGATGCAAAAATTAATAAAGCTCTTGCCACATCAGCCGTTATCAGCCAAAAATTATGGACTAGAGCCGCCTCTTATTCCAAAGACAAAGAATTGTTTTTGCCCTCTAACATGATGCTTCCGGCTCTAAATAGCATGTTTGACTCTGCTTCAACTGCCAATGCTGCTTATAATTCTAATGTTCCAGAATCGATCGTATATCTATTGTTGATTTTCTCCGTGATTATCTCTTTCTATATCGGTTATAGCTCTGGTTTTAAGAAGAAGATTGACAAATTTTATATCTTGGGATTTTGCCTTTTGACTTCTATCGTCATCTACATCACTTTAGATTTGGACAGGCCTAGACGCGGTTCCATAAACATGCACAACGAGGTATTTTTGTTTAAAGATTTGAAGAACAGTTTATAAAATCGCGACTTTTTAGATTTTTATAGGTCTGCCCGCTCTTCACCTTTTTTCTCCTATATTTGCTCCATGCTATTTTCAGAAATCCTAGGACAAGAACATATCAAAAGTCATCTTACGAAAAGCGCTGATGCCGGAAGGATTCCGCACGCTCAATTGTTTGTTGGCCCAGAAGGTTGCGGTACTTTGCCCATGGCTTTGGCGTATGCTCAGTATGTCTTGTGCAAAAATTCTGGAGGAGAAAATCAAGGCGAAAATGAAGCTTGTAATGTGAAATTCAATAATATTTCGCATCCTGATCTGCATTTCATCTACCCAACTGTTTCAACCGACGATGTGAAGTCAAAACCTAAAAGCCTAGACTTCATAGCCGATTGGCGCCAATTTTTGCTCGAAAATCCATACGGCGGATTGTTCGACTGGTATAAATACCTAGGCGTCCAAAACAAACAGGGGCTAATTCGTGTTGAAGACGCACAGGAAGTATTGAAATCACTGTCGTTGAAGTCATACGAAGGTGGCTATAAGATTATGATTGTCTGGATGGCCGATAAGATGAATATCGAGGCTTCCAACAAACTTTTGAAAATTCTGGAAGAACCGCCTGAAAGAACGCTTTTTATCTTGATTTCTGAAGATGAAGAATCTATCATCCAGACGATCCGTTCCCGTTGCCAGGTTTTGCATTTCAATGGAATCCATGAAAATATAATTGCCAATGCTTTGGTTTCACGTGAAAATATGGATTTGCGTGAAGCAAAAAAAATCGCGCACCAAGCTCAAGGAAATTTCAGCAAGGCATTGCATTTACTCTATGAAGACAGCGAAGAACAACCTTTTGAGCAATGGTTTGTGTTGTGGGTTAGAGCTGCTTTTAGGGCAAAAGGAAACGCTGCCGCGATCAATGACTTGATTTCTTGGAGCGAACAGATTGCCGGCTTGGGACGTGAAGCGCAAAAGAAATTTTTGCATTTTTGTATCGAAATGTTCCGCCAGGCCTTATTGCTGAATTATCAAACGACAAGCCTTGTTTACATGGAACCCAAAGTGGAGAAATTCAAGCTGGAAAATTTTGCGCCATTCGTAAACGGCAACAATATTAACGACATATTTAAAGAGCTTTCCGATGCTGTCTATCACATTGAACGCAACGGAAATGCTAAGATTATCCTCACCGATCTATCTATTAAACTGACACGATTAATCCATAAAAAATAGCATTATGAACAACACTGCTTCTATTTTAATTTTGGTATTTTTAGCCGTAACCTTTTTACAATCAGGCTATGATAAGGTAATTGACTGGCAAGGAAACGTAGGCTGGCTCAAAGGTCATTTTGAAAAAACATTCATCAAAAATACCGTGCCACAATCCTTGATGCTTATTTTAGTTCTAGAAATAATCGCAGGAATTCTTTGTGTTGCGGGTATCGTCGAGATGCTAGTGAACGGCAAAACGACGTTTGGCTTTTACGGTTCTGTTGTTTCTGCTGTTACCTTGATTTTCTTGCTTTTCGGACAAAGAATCGCAAAAGATTATGACGGTGCTAGGACAATTGCTATTTATTTTGTTCCTGCTATTTTAGGCGTATTTTACATGCAATAATTACAGCGAAGCCTTAAACAATTTCAGCTCGTCCCAAGTAAATTTATTTCCGTATTTTTCTTTCAGTTCGTTGAGAGACTCTTCGTCGTAACCGTCAAAAGCTTTGGCCAGCTCACGAATTTTATCTTCCGGAAGAATGTCTGATATGGAAACCATTCCTGATTGGATTAATTTGGCAAAATGGTTGCTGACTGTCTGCTGCGTAAGCTTTCGAATACCGGCAATTTCTGCCAAGGAATTCTTCTGAAGCCACAACTCATACGTTTCTTCGACGGTAGATTTTTTAGGTTCTTTTTGAGCCTTTTTCTTAGGTGCATAGCGTTCTACTTCATAATCTTCTTCCACCAATGTAGCATGAGTTTTCTTGAATTCTTCTTTGATGGATTCTAATTTTTTCGATTTGTACGATCGTATTTCGGTCGAATCTAGATTTTCTTTGCAAATTTCAAGTTCAGAAGCGACAATTTCAATTAGCAGCTTGGCTTTCATAAGCCGCAAGATTGCCTTGGTCTGCAGTTCTTCTAACGCATAAAGTTCTTGGAAAAATGCTTTAGCTTTTTTGACGCGTTTCACTTCTTCCAATTTCCATAAGATTTCATACTCAAGTGCATCCATAGGCTTCATGAAATAATCATGAGCTGCATTTATTCTTTCTAAAACAAATTGGATATCAAATGCTTCGCCATAGAATAATTTGTCCAGCTGACGCATGAATTTTGCTGCCGGTTCTACAATAGATCCAATAGTTTCTGCCTGCCGCTTTGCCCATTGCATGTGCTTTGACTTTTCTGACTTTTCAGCATCTTCGTTATAGCTGTATTGGTGGTTGCGCCACTCTTGGGCCAATTCTTTCCAATCAAAGCTGTTTTTCAGATAATTATGGACAAAACTTGTGGTTTCTTTTTGCAATGAAGTTTGAAGAAAATCTTCTGAAGCCTTATTCATTGAATACTGCACTACATCTTGGTCGTTCGAAATGCCATTCATCTGCAGCGGAGAAAGCAAAATAAGCCCCTCTAACGAACGAAGTCTCGAAAGCGCCACATACGCCTGTCCAGGAAGGAAAACTTGCGATACGTCAAGCGCAGCTTTATCAAATGTCAGTCCTTGACTTTTATGAACGGTTATCGCCCAGGCTAATTTAATCGGATAGTGCGTAAATGTTCCTAAAATTTCCTCATCAATTTCTTTCGTATCTGGATTAACAAGATATCGGATGTTTTTCCATTCATAACGCTCTACTTCAATCGTCTTGTTTTCATCTGGAAAATGAACTAAAATCTCTTGTTCTGATAAGGATTTTATGATGCCCATCTTTCCGTTGAAATAGTTTTTTTCTAGCGAGAGATCATTTTTGACGAACATGATCTGTGCTCCTATTTTGAGGTTTAGCTTTTCTTCGACAGGGAAAATTTTTTCTGGAAAATCGCCCACAATTTCAGGCAGGTATGTCATTTCCTTTCCTTGCAAATCCGCTAATGATTGAATATTCATTGCATCGGCTTTTGCATTATGGGTAGTCAGTGTAATATAGCCCTTATTTTCCTTTAGGTCAAAATCAGGCTTTACGTACTGATTTAGGTTCTTAATGTCTTTAGAATCAATTTGGTTATTGCGAAGATTGCTTAAGATTGAGATGAATTTATCGTCCGTCTGACGGAAAATCTTTGAAAGTTCTATGTATAATGGCGGATATTGCTGCATAACATGCGAATGGAAAAAGAATTTCCCCCTATAATAATTCCGTAACGTTTCCCATTCTTCATTTCTGATTACCGGCGGAAGCTGGAGCAGATCGCCAATAAACAAAACTTGCACTCCGCCAAAAGGAAAGTCTTTTCTTCTTATGCTCCTCATTGTAAAGTCAATAGCATCGAGTAAATCGGCTCTAAGCATGCTGACTTCATCGATTATCAGTAATTCCATGTTTACGATAACCGATTTTTTAGGTCCAGCCATCCTAAAATGGCGCCTCAGCGTATCTTTAGTTTCGAATTTTACAGTGTCGGAAAAGTGTGGAGCCTTGTTATATTCTGGTATAAATCCGGCAAAAGGTAACTGAAACATCGAGTGAATCGTTACGCCTCCAGCGTTTAAAGCCGCTATTCCGGTAGGAGCTACAACCACAGTATTCTTATGAGTAGATCGGATGATTTCGCGCAAAAGCGTCGTTTTTCCGGTACCTGCTTTTCCTGTCAGAAATAAAGAGCGCTGGGTCTGGTTGATGAATTTTAGCGTGTAGATTGCTTCTTCGGATAGTTCGTGCATTGGCTTATATTTTTCGAAATCGAAAAGTAGTCAATTTTGGATAATTATGCTAAAAAAAATGCCTTCACTTCGGAAGGCATTTAATTGATTTTATTTTTTCTCTTCGGCTTTCGCTTCGTCCTTTTCTTCGGTTTTTGCTGGAGCTTTATAATTGTCGTTCAATTCCTTAACGATTTTATCTGTAAGATCTAACTGATCTTTTGCATACAGGATTGTCGCTGCATCGCCAGTTCCATAGATATAAGTATAGCCGTTTTTCTTACCATACTCTTTAATGTATTTTCTTACTTTACTTACAACAGAATCTCTTTCTACAGCGGCTTCTTGTTGCAATTGCTGGCTCATAGCTTGCTGAGCATACGTTAATTGCTGTTCTTTTTTCTGCAATTCTGCTCCTTTTCTTTGTGCCCATTCTTGTCCGTTTGCTTGTGCATTTCTACGGAAATTATCAGCTTCATCTTGGAATTTTTTCACTTCATTTTGAAGTTCTCTTCCCATCACTTCAGATTTTTCTTTGAATTTGGCCTGAAGATCTTTTGACTCTGTATATTCATCCATCAATTTTACAGTATCAATATAGGCTGTTTTTTCAGATGTTGCTTTTTCCTCAGCTTTGTTGCAAGAAAATAATGAGATTGCAATTGCAATTGCTACTATTGATTTTTTCATTCTATTAGGTTCTTTTTTAATTGGGGTCAAAAATAGGAAAAAAAAGTTATAAATGCTTAAAGTGTTAATTTTCCATGTTTTTCCTAACTATAAAATTAACTTATTGCTTTAAAAATGCATATAAATTATTACTATTGAAATCGGATTCAAATAAAGCGTTTTAAGGCGCTTTCTAGAACAAGTAATATATTTCGATGTTTAGGCAGAAAATAAACTATTACGTGTTTTTATTTTTATTTTTAGCGCTTTTTAGCACATAAATGTGTGAAGAATATTCAAAATTTCGCTTTGCTTTCCAATTTGACTTCAAACCGACAAAAAATGCTTTTATAAAATTCATTTTTCCAGTTTTATATTTTTCGGAAAGAAGGCTGACATAAAAAGAGTCGAATTTCATCGGCAAGATTTTTACCAGCTCAATATTTTCTTTTTGAAATAATTTTCGAATAGCTGTTTTTGAAAAATGCCAAAGATGTCTTGGAACATCATAAGCTGCCCAAAATTCTTTATAATGATTCGCATCATACGATTTGAAATTTGGAACCGCGATAATAATCGAACCATTCGGCTTGAGCAGTCTTTTTAATTCTTTAATCTGATCTTCCAAATTTGGTACATGTTCGAGCACATGCCACATGGTTATGATATCAAATGAATTATTTTCGAAATCAGAGGTATTTAGTTTCAACTCTACTCCTTTTTGATTTGCAATGGATCGTGCTTTTTCGCTTGGTTCAATTCCTACAGCATTCCAACCATTATTTTTTGCAACCGAAAGAAAATCGCCTGTGCCTGCACCAATATCTAAAAGCGCTCCCTTTTTATCCTGTAGATTATTAATCAGCGATAATTTATTTTTTAAAGCGATATTTTTTATAAAATGATATGCTTTTTCAAAAAGAGAGCGTTTTCCATCAGTATGCGAAATATAATCTTCGCTTTCGTAATATCTCGATAGATTTGCTGCATCAGGCTGAGGTGAAGTCACCAGCATATCTAAATTTTCATCATATAACAATTCGAAAATTTCTTTTGAAACAGAATTATCTTTTACGGTTTGGAAATGCTTGAGATTTGTTGAAATCATTATTTAATTTGAATGTATTCGTCTTTGAGGTTTTTGAGGTAAGTCGTTGCCATGTTTTGTAAAATGGATTTATTCGAAAGACAATCTTCGTTAAATTCACTAATCATTGAAATGGCAATAAATTTTGGCTGTCCGCCAACAATGTTGGCAATATTCTCTTGGTTCTTTGCTGCAAAATTAGAAATTCCGAAATATTTGTCAAATTCTGAATTTTCATAAACTATCATCTTATATCTGGCACCATCGATATTAATCCAAAATTCTCTAGTCAGATAATTGTCTAGCTTGTACTTGATAGCTAGAAATTGTTCAAACGGAAGATTGGTCACATTATTTTCAAAGATAAATGCATTCAGTGGTTTTGTACCAAGAATTTCTTTTCCGTTTTCAGCAATATAATAGTCGTCTATTTGATAGCCGGCCTTTGCTCCTATGCAACTCTGTAAAATAAAAATTATCAAAAGAATCGAAGTGATTCCTTTGATAATGCGGTTTTGAGTAATTCGTTCCACGTGAAACATATTATCTTCCCATGTGAATTAATAATACAGAAATATCGCTTGGCGACACACCGCTAATTCGAGAAGCCTGTGATAAAGTCACCGGACGAATCTTTTTAAATTTCTCACGAGCTTCATGCGACAATGATTTAATTTTATCATAATCGAAAGATTCCGGAATTTTTACGTCTTCCAAACGTGTAAGCTTATCAGCGTTATTTTTTTCTTTTTCAATATAGCCTGAATACTTGACTTGAATTTCGGCTTGTTCGAGTACTTCTTTATCCAGATTGTTTTCTTCGATGTATTTTGCAACTTTTTCAAATTTTAGAATATCATCTAAATCAATTTGTGGACGAGAAAACACTTTAAACATTTTATCGGGTTGCGAAATCAACGCTGAACCTTTTTCTTCAAGAATCGGATTTGTTTCTGCTACCGTCACGCTGGTTTCTTTAAAGAAGTTGACAATCGCTTCTGATTCTTTTAGCTTCTTCTCCATTTTTCTCATACGTGTTTCGGATGCCAATCCAATTTCATAAGACATTGGAGTTAATCTGAAATCCGCATTATCTTGACGAAGTAATGTTCTGTATTCTGCACGCGAAGTGAACATTCGATAGGGTTCTTCTGTACCTTTCGTGATTAAGTCATCGATTAAAACGCCAATATACGCTTCGTCTCTTCGTAAAATCAAAGGATCTTTTTCATGCACTTTTAAATGCGCGTTAATTCCCGCCATTAATCCTTGAGAAGCGGCTTCTTCATAACCTGTGGTTCCATTAATCTGACCGGCAAAATACAAACCTTCTACAAGCTTTGTTTCTAGCGTGTGTTTTAACTGCGTCGGCGGGAAATAATCGTATTCGATTGCATAACCAGGACGGAAGAATTTCACATTTTCAAAACCAACTACTGAACGCAACGCTTTAAATTGGACTTCTTCAGGAAGTGATGTAGAAAATCCATTTACGTATACTTCTACCGTATTCCACCCTTCGGGCTCGACAAACAATTGGTGCCTATCTTTATCTGCAAAACGGTTGATTTTATCTTCAATCGACGGACAATATCTTGGACCAAGACTCTGAATTCTTCCATTAAACATTGGAGAACGGTCGAAACCTTCACGCAATAAATCATGTACTTGCAACGACGTATACGTCATATGACACGATTTTTGGTGCGTCAGCGGCTTGGTTTCATCCGAATACGAGAACTTATCAGGAATTGCATCACCAGGCTGTTCTTCCATCTTAGAATAATCAAGTGAACGTCCATCCACACGTGGAGGCGTTCCTGTTTTCATTCTACCTGATGTAAATCCAGCACGAACTAAATCTTCTGTAATTCCGTAAGCAGCTCCTTCTCCTGCTCTTCCTCCACCAAATTGTTTTTCTCCGATATGGATCAATCCGTTCAAAAATGTACCATTGGTCAGAACAACGGATTTGGCTTTGATTTCAATTCCAAGCGATGTCTTGATTCCTTTTATCTTTCCATCTTCGATAATCAATCCATTGACCATTTCTTGATAGAAATCAAGATTAGGTGTTCTTTCGAGCATCAATCGCCATTCTTCAGCAAAACGCATTCTGTCGCTCTGAACTCTTGGCGACCACATCGCAGGTCCTTTTGATTTGTTGAGCATCTTGAATTGAATGGCTGTTTTGTCGGAAACAATTCCGGAATAACCGCCTAAAGCGTCAATTTCTCTCACGATTTGTCCTTTGGCTATACCGCCCATTGCAGGGTTACAGGACATCTGTGCGATGTTCTGCAGGCTCATAGTAACCAATAAGGTTTTTGAGCCCAAATTCGCCGCTGCCGCGGCGGCTTCTGAACCAGCATGTCCGGCTCCAACAACAATCACATCGTATGTATCTTGAAACATTTTATTTTCTCCTTTTCAATTTCAGAAACTGAAATCTTGTTTTGTTCCACGTGGAACGTTATTCTAAATTTGTATTTTTTGAAAGATGTTTACCATTGTTTCACGTGGAACATTAGCGAACAGCTTTAACGACATCTGAATTACCATTAGAAAAAGTAATTCTAAAAACATAAACATTTCTCAAGTCATTGAAAAAAGGAATTGAAACCTTTTTCGAAAAGTAATTCTCAGAAGCAAAAACTTCCCTACCATCAACACTAAAAACTTGTATAGAATTGATTTCTGAACCGGTAGACACAACATTAAAAGAATCAGCTGTATTATAAATCATTGCTTTATCAAAAAGCAAAGGTTTTATTCCTAAACTATTTTCGGTCAAACGACATATTCTATTTACTGGATTAGTATTAAAAGCACTGAAAGAACCTGCAAGCACAATTTTATTATCGGTCAGCCTACTCATAGATTTAACATCTGCATCAAATCCCGTTCCAATATTAAATATTTCGTCAGGTGTCCCATCTAAATTAAGCCTTGCAAAATTATTTAAGCCACTAGCTCCGCCATAGTCAGAAAACTTTCCAGCTATATAGATTTTATTGTCATAGATCCCAATGGAAGTGATTTCATTTATGCTACTCGAACCAGCTGCTGGATATTTTTGAAAACTTCCATCAAATCTACCATTAGACAAAATCTTCACTAAAATATGATTTCCATTTTGGTTATTACTCACACTACCTCCCAACAAATAGCCTCCATCAACAGTAGGATAGATAGTTTTTATTAATCCGAAAAAATCAGAAACAACAAATGCATTATCTAAGCTCCCATCACTGTTTAATCTCGCAACAGGAGTAAATGGATTAGACGACCTTGAAATCAACATCTTTCCGTCGGGCAATAGATAGGTGCAAAAAACCATCCAATCGCTTGGTGTCGCATTATTAGAAAAATTACTAAAAGTAGTGTCTAAGACTCCGCTATTATTAACCTTTGCTAAACCATATTTTGTTTGTGTACCGATTCTATATCCGAATCTTCCTGAAATAAAAATATTCCCCGTATTATCAACAACAACATTACTTATATTAGGTACTGCAAGTAGATCATTTATGTCGAATAATAATGTTACATTTAAAGAAGTATCAACACTACCGTCATTGTTTAATCTCACAATACTTTTTCGAGAAACACCATTGAATGAGCTAAAATTTCCAGCAACAATTATCTTTCCATTAGGATCAATCACGATAGCTGCAATGGTACCAGGAAGTCCTAATCGCGAAATAGGGCCTGCACCAGCATCAAATGAAGTGTCCAAGCTTCCATCGCTATTTAATCTCGCAATCCTATTTCTTGTGATCCCGTCATAACTAGTAAAAGGACCACAAATTAAAATCTTACCGTCTTCTTGAACAGCCGAAGCATTTATTTCATTATTAATGCCCGAAGAAAAATTAGAAAATGTTGGATCTAGAGAAAAAGTTTGAGAAAAAACATTCCCAGATAAAAATAAAAAAATAAATGAAGCGATTAAAACTCTCATGACTTACTTTTATAAATTAATAACTTTTCGTCTTCCTTTTGACGCATCTTCAATTCGTCTTCTTCCGATTTATCTTTGTACCCCGCATAATGCAATATACCATGCACAAGAACTCTTTTTAATTCCTCATCAAAACTTACATTAAAATCCTTAGCATTGTCAGCAACTCTTTCAACAGAAACAAAAATATCGCCATGCAACTCATTTCCTATGCTATAATCGAAACTGATAATATCTGTTAATGTATCATGATCTAGATATTCAACATTTATTTTATGCAGGTATTCGTCATCACAGAAAATGTAATTGATATCTCCTTCCTTCTTTGACTCTGAAAGAATCACATTGGAAAGCCATTCAGAAATAGCCGTTTCATCTGATAATTCAAAATCGGTTTCATAATTAAAACTAATCATCTTTCCTAAAATATTCTTGAACCTTTTGGTTGTAATTTGGCCGCAAAGGTAGTGTTTGTCTGTTTAATATCTCAATACTATTCAAATATTGCTTTAAGGCAGGAGAAACAGCATTTGTCTGGTTATTATAGTCCTTTTTGTTTGTTTGTGATTGGCGCTTTTTCTCTTCTCCTTGCTGCTGGATAGCATTATCTAATTTCAGTAATTCATGCTTCAGATTTAGCATCTTTTGGAGCGTCTCATTTTTAAAACCTTTATTCAGCAAATCTTTTTCAATCTGCTTCATCTGGTTCAAAGCGTTCTGTCCGTTACCACCCATGCCTTCTTTCTCTAAAGCTTTCTGCAATGCATCACGAAGACGTTGCTGTTCTTTATAAATCTCCAGCACCTTGCCGGCATCGCCTTCTCCGTCTTCGCCACCTTCACCTTCATTGGCACCTTTCTTTCCGTCTTTGCCTTTGCCTTCTTTACCGGGTTTTCCATCCCTACCTTCTTTTCCATCGCCAGGCTTCTCACCTTTCTTCATTCCTTCTTTCATCTTCTCGCCCAAGCCTTGTTGTTTCTGAATAATGTCTGGAAGTTGCATACCCTCGCCCTGCCCTTGCTTTGGCTTGCCAGAACCTGATCCAGACATTTGCATCTGCATTTGCATATTGTTCAGAATCTCACTTAAAAAGTCAGCTAATTTATTTGATGAAGCCACTGCATATTGTTGATGCGAAACTCCTTTTGGAATTTGTGCCTCAGATAAATTCTCAAGAGATTTATCGATGTTATAGTGTACATTACCTACTTCTGTTGTGATGTTCTCACCTATTTTTGGATTTCTCAAAGACATCGCAAAAAGGCTATCATCAACATGCTTGAACTGTTGTTTTAAATCTTGCTGTATTTTTAAGTTTTTATTGAATGATAATGACCCTTTTTTAAGGCCTTTAAAATTCTTCATCAGGTCTTCTTGTGAGAAAGAATAGGCTAAAAGATTATCCAAAATCTGACGTAACATTTTGACATCTTCTTCTAGCTGTTCCATCTCACCTCCAGCCATACTTTCCATCATATTACCGCTCATCTTTTTCATCTTCTGGGCGGCGCTTTTTTGTTTAGGCTTGGCCTTAGCTTTCTGATCTTTCTTCAATTCATCAGAAGCTTTTTTTAAATCTTCATCAATACTTTTCTCAGTCTGCTCGTCTTTTGGAAGATCAATCGGTTTTTTTAATTCTTGATTGTCCTTTTCAAGCTGCTCTAATTCCTTCTGAATTTTGTCAAATTCTTTATTAATTTCTTCTTGCTTATCGGTGGAATTCTCTTTGTCTTTATTGGACAAATCTTCTTGTTTTTCTGAAAGCTTGTCTAATTTATCTGCTAACTGTTCTGCTTTCTTTTCAACATAAAATTTCTTTGTCAGTTCAACCAACTGTTCTAAATTCTTGGTTTGATTTTTAGAGCTTTGTTTGAACTTATCAATCTTTTCGAAAAGCTCTTCTTCTCTTAATTTTTCAGATAGTTTTTGCAACTCATCCAAAAGCTTTTCATTCTTTTCTATTTCCTTCTCGGCTTTTTCTAAGCGTTCTTTCAATTCTTCTTTGAATTCATCTTTCTTGTCGGTCTTAAACTTATCCAAGTTGTCTTCCATCTTCTTAGAAAACTCTTTCATCATTTGCTCCTGCTGCTTTTGACGCTGAATAAATTCATTTACTTTTTGCTGATCTTTGAATTCTAGATTCGTTTTTTCTTTGCCTAATTTTTGAAGTTTGTCTAGCTCTGATAACTGTTTATCTTGATTTTTAACTGATTTTTCAAGGCTGTTTATATTCTCATTTTGCTGTTGCAGATTCTGTTCTTCTTTCTCTTCAACAGTAGCCAATCTATCAGAAAAAACTGAAGATTTAGTAGACTTGTAATTGTGCAAAGCATCATTATCAAAAACCTCAAAATAGTACTCATACGAAACACCTTCTTCCACTGGAATCTGTCCTGGAAACGAAAAGATAAATTGATCGAAGACATCCTTTTTTACAGGAAGCCCCATTTTCTTAGCTTCATTCGTTTTTCCTTTTGGATAAAAAACAATCTGCAGTTTTGACAGACCATTATCATCCGAAACTTGTCCGACGATTACATTTTGGTTCAGCTTTAAACTATCGGGAGCATTGTTGACAGCAATAGTTGGGAACTGATCTTTGATTACAGAAATCTGATAATTGAGCTTTTCGTAATGCTTTACTTTAGCATTGGAAGTCAAGATTTGATATTCGGTATTCTGATTTATGCTTTTTGTAATCTGAAATGTATTTTCATTAGCTGAAAATGGCGTAATCTTTTTTAAATCAGACCATTCCACTGATTTAGTAGCCAAAGTACTTACTTTCCAAGTCACTTTTGTTCCTTCTGGGACGATTGCATTTCCGGAACCTTGAATTGTTTCCGATTTCTTATTCAAATACGATGGAAAATTCAAGACCATTTCAAAATTAGCAATGGTAGGAACCGCTACTACGGCCAATTCATAATCTTTAGAGCTCACTTCATTGGCTTCGATATGAAAGCTGATGTTTTTGACCGGCTTCGTAAATTTGTATTCAAAAACGCCAGGCTTTGTACTTTCCATGAAATAGCTTTCGCCCTCAATAAAAATCATGGCATTTTCTGGAACGACTTTGCCTTGTGATTTAACCTGTAATACAAAATCATTTCCTTGTTCTGTCTGCAAAGATGGATTAGTAACCAAAAATGAAAAAGGAGCCGGCGGCGAGAAGCGTTCGTTATATCGCACTACCCTATTAAAGCTTTGCGTAATCATATCGCTGTTCCCTGATATCAAAAAGAAAGCAAAAAACAAAATTGGAATAATTGCCCAAGGTAGATATTTTATGTTGCCTTTAAAATTTATAGCGTTTCCAAACGGAATCGGATTCAAAGTTTTTGCTTTTTGGTCAATTGAAGCTAGTAGTAATTCCGACTGGTTTTTATCGTTTGATAATTGGAGAAAATTTTTCAGCTTATCATCAACTTCCGAAAAATGATTTCCAATGATACTGGATGCTTCTTCATAGTTGATTCCTTTTTGAAGCTTGAATAATTTAAAGAGCGGAAATAGTATAAATCGGAACAAAAGAAAAAGTTCCACGAGGATAAATGTCCAAAACAAAATGGTTCTTCCCAAAGGTTTCAGCCAAAGGAAATATTCGACAAATAGCGTAAATAGCAAATACAGCAATCCTAATCCAACAAAGAAAATTAATCCTTTGAGGAGTTCGTTCGTGTAAAACTTTTTGATGAAAGCTTCTAATTTGTCGTATATCAATGCTTTATTTTCCAAAATCTTGAATGGTTTCTTTATAACCGATAAAAGTAATAATTTATATTAATATGAAAGGTTAAAATTGAGGCCTCTGATTTTAGTTGACAGTTAGGTAATTTAAGGCAAAGACTTTGCTCAAAACTGAAATAGACTAACCGACAACATTTAACTAAAATCGTATCTTTGCACCAAAATTTATTAAAATGTCTAGACCTATTCGTGTTCGTTTTGCCCCAAGTCCAACAGGACCTTTGCATATTGGTGGCGTAAGAACTGCCCTTTTCAATTATCTGTTTGCTAAAAAACATGGTGGCGTTTTTTATCTTCGTGTAGAAGACACCGACCAAAATCGTTTTGTTCCTGGTGCTGAAGCTTATATTTTAGAAGCTTTAGAATGGCTTGGAATTGCTCCGGATGAAACAGTCGGAAAGAATGAAAAATTTGGTCCTTACCGCCAAAGCGAAAGAAAACATTTGTATAAAGAATATGCCGACCAATTGGTAAAATCGGGTTGGGCTTATTATGCTTTTGATAGTTCTGAAGATCTAGATCAATTGCGTAAAAATGAAGAAGAACAAGGAAAGACTTTTATATACAACCACGGAAATCGTGAACTGCTAGACAATTCGTTGACTAATTCTGCTGAAAAAACAGCGCAACGAATTGCAGATGGTGAAGAATATGTAATCCGTTTTAAAACTCCGGTAAATGAAATCTTGCACTTGAATGATATGATTCGCGGTGAAGTGAAATTTGATACCAATCTTTTAGACGATAAAGTGCTATTCAAGGGCGACGGAATGCCAACCTACCATTTAGCAAACATAGTAGATGATCATTTGATGGAAACATCACACGTAATTCGTGGGGAAGAATGGTTGCCTTCAATGCCGTTGCACGTTTTGTTATACAGAGCATTCAATTGGGAAGCTCCAGAATTTGCACATTTGCCATTGATATTAAAACCTGTCGGAAATGGAAAATTATCAAAAAGAGATGGCGACAAGCTTGGATTTCCTGTATTTCCTTTGGAGTGGAAAGATCCGAGCTCAGGCGAAATATCTTCAGGATATAGAGAAAAAGGATTCTTGCCAGAAGCTGTTATCAACTTTTTAGCATTATTAGGCTGGAGTTCTGGAACCGACCAAGAATTGTTTACACTTGACGAATTAGTAACTCTTTTCGACTTAGGACGCGTTCATAAAGCCGGAGCCAAATTCGATCCCGAGAAAAACAAATGGTTCAACCACCAGTATTTCCAAAGAGCGGACAATAAAGTCTTGGCACACCAGCTTTCCCATATATTGGTCGAAAAAGGAATTAACAAACCGATTGAGTTTGTAACGGAAGTGGTTCGTTTGGTAAAAGAACGTGCGACATTTGCTTCAGAACTTTGGGAGTTGTCAGAATTTTTCTTCGAAGCACCAACATCTTATGATGAAAAAGCGTCCAAAAACTGGAAACCAGAAACAGCGGAATTAATGGAAAAATTGATTGTTGTTTTAGAAAATACTTTAGACTTTTCAACAGAAAATGTCGAAAACACAGTTAAAGCCTGGATGACTGAAAATGAAATCGGAATGGGCAAAATCATGCAACCGCTTCGATTGAGTTTAGTGGGTTCTTTAAAAGGCCCTCACCTATTCGACATCATTAGTTTGATTGGAAAAGAAGAAACAATAAGACGAATCCAAAAAGCGATAGCAAGCTTGAAATAATAAATTAATTAAGCCTTTCAGAAATGAGAGGCTTTTTTTGTACCTTAACCCAATTAACTTTTAAACACTGTATTATGGACTTAAACATTCCTTTGTATGTATTTTTATTCTTCGCCTTATTTATCTTCTTCTCATCGTTTTTTACGGTAAAACAACAGACAGCAGCAATCATCGAACGTTTTGGAAAATACCAAAGCATTCGTCATTCTGGTTTGCAGTTAAAAATTCCAGTAGTAGATAAAATTGCAGGCAAGATCAATTTGAAAATCCAGCAACTTGACGTTATCATCGAAACAAAAACGAAAGAAAACGTATTTGTGAAAATGAAAGTCTCGGTACAGTTTAAAGTAATCCAAGATAAGGTATACGAAGCATTTTACAAGCTTGAATACCCACACGACCAGATTACATCTTATGTATTCGACGTAGTGCGTGCAGAAGTCCCTAAATTGAAATTAGACGATGTTTTCGAAAGAAAAGACGATATTGCCATCGCTGTAAAACGTGAATTGAACGAAGCCATGACGACGTATGGTTACGATATCATTAATACATTGATTACCGATATTGACCCTGATATCCAAGTAAAAAATGCAATGAACCGTATCAATGCGGCCGACAGAGAAAAATCTGCAGCAGAATACGAAGCAGAAGCAGGAAGAATCAGAATCGTGGCAAAAGCAAAAGCCGAAGCCGAAAGCAAAAGATTGCAAGGACAGGGTATCGCTGATCAGAGACGCGAAATTGCTCGTGGATTGGTAGAAAGTGTCGATGTTTTGAACAAAGTAGGAATCAACTCCCAAGAAGCTTCTGCTTTGATTGTTGTTACGCAGCATTATGATACGCTACAGGCAATTGGTGCTGATACTAATTCAAACTTGATCTTATTGCCTAATTCTCCTCAAGCGGGAAGCGATATGTTGAATAATATGGTTGCCTCATTTACTGCTTCAAATCAAGTTGGAGAAGCTATGAAACGTGGTGCTAGAAAAAGCAATGAAGTAAAAAGAAGTTCTATTTCTCCTCAAGACCATTCGCATAGGGACGAGCATAATACTCCAGATGACACAATTACTCCTGCAGAATAAATTAGAAATTAATACATAAAAAAAGAGGCCGTTTGGGCCTCTTTTTTATTATAAACGAAAAATCTTTTTCGTCAGATATGCTATCCCGACATTTTTAAGCGGCCCGGATAAACTTCCAATTATATTCAAGGCTATACCGGGTACAGTTCCTAAAATGTTTTTAGCCGTAAAACTATCTTTGGTCTCATGAAAACTTTTGTTCATTTTTTCATAAGCCAAATCTTTTTCTACTTTCAAAATCTGTAATTCCCTATTTATTTCCTCGTAAGAAGAATAATTTTTTACTTGCATAAGGCTTTCCATTTAGTATTTTTTGAAAAATAATTTCGAAAATGTTCTTAGAATTGGGCCTTCCACAATCTTATCTTGTGTGTAATATACCAACAAAGCAAGAACGAAATAGATGGCGCCAACAATTAAGAATCCATACGCAAAATTATCAAGACTATATCCAATCGCTAGTGCTAACGCAATTGAAAAAAATAGGGTTACAATCACCAACATAATGCTCAACATGAATAATTTGAGCATTAACGTGGTAGATTTCATTGCAAGTTTAAAACCCCAAAGTTTATAGTAAGCAATATTAGCATCTAAAAATTCTTTGGCGCGGTCTTGCAGGTCGTCGGTGTTTTCTTTTATTTTTTCAAATGCCATAGAGCAATTTTTTTATTTTTTGTTGGCTGCGGCAGCTTGTGCTTTTAAATCAGATAGTTTTTTTTCTAAAGCAGCAATTACATCTTCTTTGGTGTCTTGAGCGTTTGCAACTAATTCATCAAATCCAGATTCCAAATCAACTTTGGCTTTTGAAAATTTGCTTTTTACCTGATCAGACAATTGGTTGAATTTATTTTGCAATTCGTCTTTTTGGTTGTCAAATCCGTCTTTGATTTTTTTTCTTGTTTTTTCACCTTTGTCTGGCGCAAATAAAATTCCTACTGCTGCACCAATTGCAGCTCCTGCTAATATTCCGATAACTGTGTTTGATCTTGACATAACTTTTTTGATTTTTTAGGTTAATAATTTAAAGTTACATTTAATTTTAACATTTTGATGTTAATAACCAGTTAAAGTATCCTCAAGTTTTCTAAAACTTAAATAACTCGATTATAATAAAGTTTCTTAGTCGTGGTCATATATTTTCCTTCTCTTTTAAAAATAATGGCTTATATTTAATTTATGAAGGTTAATTTTGATTATTAAAAACTATATAATTTAAAATTTCAATAGAATATTACAATAATAGAAAAAGCTCCCAAATTTGGGAGCTTTTCATTTATAAAACTTATTATTTTAGAATTTCTAATTTTCAGAAAGCAAATTTAAAACCTGCTCATTTTTTTCTGAATTTTTCAACTCTAAAAGCTGAGAAGAAAATTCACTGAAATTGATTGTATCTTTTTTTAAATTTTTAATCACTTCCAATCTTACAAAAGGCGATTCGCTTTTTAAAGACATTGAATATAATTTATGCAAGATCTCTAATTCGATATCTGAAGTTTTCAGGTTGGAATATTTCAAAAGGAAATTAGAAAACAATAAAGAGCTTTTATTATTGTTGATGTTCTTCTTCAACGTATTTTGCAATAAACTGAAATTTGAAACATTTTTTAGCTCCTCTCCTATCGCTTTTTCAACTGAATTTCGCTCTTCATCTGTCGCAACTTTGAAATATTTGTTGATTTCTTTCAGCGAATTATTGATAATATTTTCTTCTTTTTTGCCCTTTTCTTCCCAAGTATCTTTTAAGGCAACTGTTCTATTGAAAACTAATTTTTCTGATGTAGAATCCTTATCTACAGTAAAATAGCCCAATCTTTGAAACTGAAATTTGTCTTCATTTTTAGCATCTTTCAAGCTTGGTTCCAAATAACCGGTAATTACTTGAAGCGAATTCGGATTCACAAATTCTAAGAAGTCTTTTCCTTTATGAGTATCTGGAGATTCGTCGGTAAAAAGTCGGTCATACAAACGTACTTCAGCTTCAATCGCATGTGCAATTGAAACCCAGTGCAAAGTTCCGGAAACTTTTCTTTGGCTCGCTTCTGTCCCACTGCCGCTTAAACTATCCGTATCATAAGTCACGTGAATTTCGGTAATGTTTCCAGCAGCATCTTTTACAACGCTTTCACCTTTAATGATATAGGCGTTTTTCAAACGGACTTCTTTTCCTAAAGTCAGACGGAAAAACTTACCGGTTGCTTCTTCTAAAAAGTCTTCTCTTTCTATATACAATTCTCTTGAAAAAGGGACTTTTCTGAATCCTGCGCTTTCATCTTCTTGGTTGTTTTCTGCGTCAAGCCACTCTTCTTTTCCTTCAGGATAATTCGTAATAACCAATTTTACAGGATCTAAAACGGCCATAACGCGAGGCGCTGTTTTATTCAAATCTTCACGTATGCAGAATTCTAAAACGGAAACATCAATCAAGTTATCACGTTTTGCAATACCAATTGTGTTGGCAAAATTGCGGATAGAAGCTGGCGTATACCCTCTTCTTCTTAATCCCGAAACGGTTGACATACGCGGGTCATCCCATCCGTTAACATGCTTGTCTTCTACTAATTTTAAAAGTTTTCTTTTGCTTACAACGGTATGCGAAAGGTTTCTTCTGGCAAATTCTCTTTGTTTCGGACGAACCTTTTTATCATCATAGATTTGGTCTAAAAACCAATCGTATAATTCTCTATGAGGCAAGAATTCTAGCGTACAGAAGGAGTGTGAAATCTCTTCAAGATAATCGCTTTCTCCATGAGCCCAGTCGTACATTGGATAGATTTTCCAATCGTTGCCTGTTCTATGGTGATGCTTGTGCAAAATACGGTACATGATCGGGTCACGCATCAACATATTTGTTGATTTCATGTCGATTTTTGCTCTCAAAATATGTGATCCTTCCGGAAATTCGCCGTTTTTCATTCTTTCGAATAGATCAAGGTTTTCTTCCACAGAACGATTTCTGTATGGACTATCAACTCCGGGAGTCGTAGGCGTCCCTTTTTGGATGGCCATTTCTTCAGAGGTCTGGCTATCTACATAGGCTTTTCCTTTTTTGATAAATTCAACTGCCCAATCGTATAATTGCTGGAAATAATCAGAAGCATAACATTCGTGCGCCCATTGATATCCTAGCCACTGTACGTCTCTTTTGATTGCATCTACAAATTCCTGCTCTTCTTTGGCAGGATTCGTATCGTCAAAACGAAGGTTTACAGGTGCTTGATAATCAATACCCAATCCAAAATTCAGAGCAATCGAACTTGCATGGCCGATATGCAGATAACCATTTGGTTCAGGCGGGAAACGAAAACGTAATTTCTGTTGAGACAAGCCATTTTTAATGTCTTCTTCAATGATTTGCTCAATAAAATTCAGTGCTTTTTCTTCTGATGCCATATTTATAAATTAAGAGCGCAAAGTTATTCATTTTGGCTCGAAAAAGCCTAATTTTTATTCTTTAATGCCTAATTTTGGTGTACGAAATTATCAAAAAAATAAATCCTTTCAGATTAAGGCTAACCTTCTGAAATCAAAAATCATAACTATATCATGGGAATCATCAAGCTCAAAAACATCAGAACTTATTCTTTTCACGGTTGCTTAGTAGAAGAAAGCAAAATTGGATCCGATTATTCCGTGGATTTGGAAATCAAAGCCGATATGCGAAAACCGATGGAAACTGATGAATTGGAAGACACTGTTGATTATGTGCATCTCAATAAAATAGTAATGGAAGAAATGGCTGTCCGTTCTAAGCTTTTAGAGCATGTAGCGCATAGAATCGTACAGCGTATTTTTAGAGAAATTGCTTCAGTTTCAAGAATAATCGTTTCGGTTTCAAAAATAAATCCCCCAATCGGTGGCGACGTTGAAGCCGTTACCATCCAGATTGAGGAATATAGAAGCTAATTTATTTTTTAACCTTGTATTTCTTTTCCTTGTAAAGATCTGAAGCCGCTGTAACATGAGCTAGGGCATCTTTTGCCAGTTCTTCGTCTAATTTCATTGGAGTCAGAACGGAATCATTTTCAATTTTAAATTGTAAAGGTTTTTTGTTCGGCTGCATGATAACGACTTGGTCTTCTACACGGAACGCATTGATATCGTGGAACTGCATGATTGCTCTTCCTTTTGTTTCAGGCTTGATATCATGGATGTTTCTTCCTGGCATTGGCGTCTGAACTTTCATTCCAATCATACTCAATAATGTTGGCGGAATATCAATCTGACTGCTTAATTTGGCATATTTTTCTCCTTTTGGAACTTGAGGACCAATAATCAAAGCCGGAATCCTAAACTTTTTAATCGGAACCAGATGTTTTCCGTAGGTTCTGGTATTGTGATCGGCAATTACAATAAAGACTGTATTCTTGAAATAGTCTTCTTTTTTAGCTAGTTCAAAGAATTTTCCGATTGAAAAATCAGCATATTTCATTGCATTGTTTACTGTATTTTTCTTTTTGTCGAATAGCTTGATTCTTCCATCAGGAAATTCAAAAGGCTCATGGTTCGACGTTGAAAACATCAATGAAAAGAAAGGCTTGTTTTTTTGAGATTTGAAATAATCATTTGCCTTTGTGGCTAGATCTTCGTCAGAATAGCCCCAAGTTCCTTTGAAGGCATATTTCTTTCCATCGTTGTCAAAATCCTGCTCATCAACGATATTTTCAAATCCATTACCGTTGAAAAAAGAAGCCATATTATCAAAATTAGCACTTCCTCCGTAGATAAAACTTGTGTCGTATCCTTTGTCTTTCAGTAATTCTGCAAGTGTAAAAAAGCCAGATTGAGAATTGCTTAATTTCACTACACTTTCAGAAGGAGAAGGCAAAAAGCCAGTAACTACAGCTTCGATACCACGAACGCTTCGAGTTCCGGTGCAATACAAATTTGTAAACAATAAGCCTTCATTTGCTAATTTGTCAAAATTAGGAGTTAATGGTTTTCCTCCAAGGCTTCCTACGTATTCAGCACCAAGGCTTTCTTGCAAAAAGATAACGAGATTGTATGGTTTTTCGCGTAAAGAATCCGGATTTTGGTTGTGTAGTAAAGGCAAAGCAGCATCTGTAAAATCTTGCGAGGAAGCAGTCATGTACTTTTTTACTCTATCATAGGCTTCATTCGCCTCCATCTTTCCATACATTTTGGCCGCATTGTCTTCATTTTTTAGGGAGTAAGCGGCAAAGGCAACCGTATAAAAAGAATTTAGTCCTACACAATTGGTCAGCTGATCGGTTGAAAAAACAGCGTTACTTGCGTTTATAGGACGTTTTGAAGTCAAACTGGAACGAGCCCCGAAAAACAATAAAAAAGCCAC
Source organism: Flavobacterium endophyticum (assembly GCF_003634455.1). Classification (GTDB taxonomy): domain Bacteria; phylum Bacteroidota; class Bacteroidia; order Flavobacteriales; family Flavobacteriaceae; genus Flavobacterium; species Flavobacterium endophyticum. The sequence goes on from NZ_RBLC01000001.1 coordinate 1,543,711, forward strand.
TAGAGGAAACAAAATCAGCTTGGTTTTATAATCTTGCGCTGAAGGATAGAATAATTTTTTTCCTTTCTTGTATCCAAAATAAACAGCAACACCTAAAAAAATTGTCGTGAATATCAAAGAAGGCAGGTAACTTTTCAATAAAGTACCCATCACTTCTTTTGGATAAATTAAATAATCTAGGAAAAGCCTGTTCGGTCTGGTATCGTATTGTGCCACAAAATCAGGCGTAGACAACTCCATCAAAAGGAATAGGAAAAGAAAAAACAGAAAATAAATATTCAGGAATTTTTTAATCTTTTGCAGGAATTTATCAGGCAGCAGACATATCAAAACTGCAGGAAGAAAAGAAATATAACATAAGATAATCAAGTCAAATCTTAATCCAATTGGAAAAATGTGCCAATAATTTTCAGTTTCATCTATCCTATCCCTATACAGGAAAAAAAGCACTATTCTACTTAATGTCATAATAATCAGACCAATAATCATAAAATTAAATATTGGTTTAAGGAAATTGAGCTTTTTTACCATTGTTTATACGATTTTGATTTTTGTCAAAATTAAAATTAATATTAAGAAATGATTAAAATTAAAAATTAATATTTACTAAAGATTTTCTTGCGTTACTGCAAATAATATGTAAATTTGCCATCCAATCAATTATGGCGTCGTGGCCGAGTGGCTAGGCTGGGCTCTGCAAAAGCTCCTACAGCGGTTCGAATCCGCTCGATGCCTCTTCAAAAGAGATACTTTTCAGTATCTCTTTTTTTATGTCCTTTTTGAAATAAAAAAACCAGCGGGGAGCTGGCTTTATTTTCTTTTTTCTATTTTTTCTAAGGCTGATTTTACAAGCTTTTGGTCGCTTGGAAACCATCCCTGGAGCATAATTGAAAATCCGAAGATTATTAAAAGTATGCTTGTTATTTTTTTTATCTTCAGAATATTAGACGAAGTCATCTTGCTTTTAAGTCTTTTGGCCAGAAACATTTTTGCGATATCAACCATCAAATAAGTTCCGATTACCGATGCAAAGAAAACAATCAATCTGGATGTTTTTAAATCGAGCTGAGGTCCAAAGGTAATGATAATCAATAGCCAGAATCCGAGAACTCCGACGTTTATAAAATTAAGCAGGAATCCTTTTATGAATAGGCTTCCGTAGTTTTTTTTAATGAGCTCTACTTCGGCATCGTCAGAAATATTTTTGCTGGCTTTATTAAGCTGGAGATACGAAATTATTCCATACGTAAGCATGATCAATCCTCCAAAAATAAAGAGTGCAGGTTCGTCTTTTAAGCTGTTTATAAGTCGGTAGCTACTGAAATAAGCAATGCAGATAAAAAGGATATCCGCTATAATTACTCCAAAATCAAAAACCAACGCAGCACGAATACCTTTGACAGCAGCGGTTTCAAGTAATATAAAAAAAACAGGCCCGATCATAAAGCATAGGAATAAACCTAAAGGAATGCCTGTTAAAATGTCTTGAATCATTAAAAAAGGATTGTAATTTTTGAAAGTTTGTCTATCAATATTCAATCAGCAATTTATGCAAATTAAAAATAGTAACACAAAGATAATTCAAAAATTACAATCCTTAACAGACTTATCGTTTGGATTCCGTAATGTTTCCTCCAGCAAAAGTCTTTTTGTTTATTTTTTTAGCACTTCCGTAAATGGTTATGTCTCCCCCTGCCCTAGTTTTTGCATCGACAAGTTCTGAAGCTTTTACATCGGCTTCACCTCCTGCATTTATGGCTACAGTTGTTTGTGATGTTTCTAAATCTTTAGCATCAACAATTCCGCCAGAGTTAATAACAATGTCTTGATTATTAGCACTTCCTTTTAATTTTACTATACCTCCAGAAGTGGCCTTAACTGCTAATTTTTGAGCATCAAGATTGATTTTTATTTCAGCGCCTTCTTTCGCATTTACGCTAAAATCAATCGCTTTGAAGGTAGCTTCGCTTGATACGTAAGAACCTTCGCTGGCTTCGATAGTTTCAATTTCATTTTTAAAATAAAGAATCGCTGTAATGTCTTCGCCTTTCAAAAGTTTTTTAAGCTTCATCCTGATTTTCAGGTCTCCATTTTTATTGACAATTTCTACATCGTCTCTTCGGTCTCCAGTAATTTCAATCTTGTTTTCATTTGCAGGAACCAATTGGACCGATATTCTATCAAAAACGCGAACTGCGTCAAAATCTCCTAGATTTTTGGTAAGTTTTTCTTGTGCAAAATTGATTTGCGTCAGCATTAAAAATGCTACTAAAAGTATCTTTTTCATTGTGTTAGTATTTATTGGTTGCTATTTTTATTCATTCTTTCTCAGGAAAGTAAAATCCAGCTGTTTTTTAACCAAGTCAGCGCTTTTTACTTTCACAAAAACTTCGTCTCCCAGCTGCAGGATATTCTTTGAAATTTCCCCAACTAATGCATATTGTTTTTCATCGAAAGTGTAATAATCATCACGAATTTCACGGATCCTACACATACCTTCACATTTGTTAGAAACAATTTCTACATAAATTCCCCATTCAGTTACACCAGAAATTACGCCTAAAAACTCTTCATCTTGATGGTCTTGCATATACTTGACCTGCATGTATTTGATGCTATCACGCTCTGCATTCGTTGCTAAAACTTCCATGTTGGAAGAATGCTGGCATTTTTCTTCGTAAGATTCTTCGTCTACTGATTTTCCTCCATCGAGATAATGCTGTAACAAACGATGTGCCATTACATCCGGATAACGTCTGATTGGCGAAGTAAAGTGTGAATAGTAATCAAATGCTAGTCCGTAATGCCCAATATTTTCAGTCGAATACTTTGCCTTGCTCATCGTCCTGATCGTCAAGGTATCAACCATATTTTGCTCTTTTTTTCCGTTCACATCTTCAAGCAATTTATTAAGCGACTGCGAAATATCTTTTTTAGACTTAAAATTGATCGAATATCCAAATTTTGAAATTACAGTCTGTAAACTAATTAGTTTATTTTCATCTGGTTCGTCGTGGATTCTATACACAAATGTTTTCTTTGGTCTTTGTTTTCCTATGAATTCGGCCACTTTTCTATTCGCCAAAAGCATGAATTCTTCAATCAAATGATTAGCATCTTTTGAAACTTTAAAATAAACTCCAACGGGTTCTGCAGCTTCGTTTAAGTTAAATTTCACTTCAACTTTATCAAACGAAATAGCGCCATCACGCATTCTTCTTTTACGAAGTGTTTTGGCCAGCTCGTCTAATTTTAAAGTCGCATTCTGAATTGCTTCAGGAACTTCGTATTCATTTCCAGTTAAAGAAATCTCTGCAGGAATTATATTTCCTTTTGTTTCAATAATATGCTGTGCTTCTTCATAAGCAAATCGCTGGTCGGAATAAATTACGGTTCTTCCAAACCATTGGTTGACAACCTGGGCGTTTTCTGTCAGTTCGAAAATAGCCGAAAAGGTATATTTTTCTTCATGAGGTCGTAACGAACAGGCAAAATTGGACAATACTTCTGGAAGCATTGGCACTACTCTATCTACTAAATACACTGAAGTAGCTCTTTGATACGCTTCATTATCTAAAATGGTTCCTTCTTCAAGATAGTAGGAAACATCGGCAATATGGACACCGATTTCATAATTTCCATTTTCTAATATTTGGAAAGACAAGGCATCATCAAAATCTTTAGCATCTTTCGGGTCGATCGTAAAAGTCAGCACATCGCGCATATCACGACGCTTGGCAATTTCGCTTTCTTGAATCGACGTATCTATTTTTTGAGCATAGGTTTCCACTTCTATCGGAAAGTCGTAAGGAAGTCCGTATTCTGCCAAAATCGCATGGATTTCGGTATTGTGCTCCCCTGGTTTTCCAAGGACTTTGATTACAGCTCCAAACGGACTGTCTGCTTTTTTAGGCCAATCTTCAATATGAACTAACACAACATCGCCGTTTTCTGCATCACCAATTTTCTCTTTTGGGATAAAAATATCAGTATACATTTTCGGATTAGCTGTCGATACAAAAGCAAAATTCTTTTGTATGTCAATGACGCCAACAAAATCGGTCTTTTTTCTTTCGATTATCTCGATAACTTCGCCTTCTGGCTTTTTGCCTCGCCTTCTGTTATACACATAAATCTTTACTTTATCTCCATCCAACGCTTTATTTAGGTTGTTGGTCGGTATAAAAATATCGTCTTCAAATTCTTCTGATACAAAATAAGCAGTCTTTCTGCTTGTCATATCAATCACTCCTTCATAATAATCTTGGCTTGTCGCAACGACTAAATATTTACCTGGCTCAATTTCAACAATCTTCTTTTGAGAAGCCAGAAGTTTTAAATCTCTGATAATTTCGTTTCTGCTTTTTGTATCATCTAATTCAAGCTTGGCTCCTATCTGCTTATAATTGAATGCCTTATTGGCATCTTGTGATAAAATCTTTAAAATTCTTGCTGTAAAGTCTTTGTCCTTTTTTACAGGCTTTCGTAGTTTCTTACTCATAATTCTTTTCTAATAATGCTGAAAATTACGAAATTGTTGACAGTTTCCTCTTAAATGTTAATTTTTTTAAACAAAATATAACTTTTGAAATAAAAGATGAAGAATATATTTCTTCCTATCTTTATGAAAACCAAATTCAAATGGAAAATTTTATCACGATCGCAGTCTTCAATTATCCTCACGAAATCACAATCTTAAAACACAGGCTCGATTTAGAGGAAATCCAATATTTTTTCGAGAATGAGACCATGATGAACATCGTTCCAATGTATTCGCAGGCTTTAGGCGGAATCAAACTCAGAGTACATCCCGAAGATGCAGAAGAAGCAAAAGAAATTCTGGATGAATTCAACCGAAATCAAAATTTGAAAATCGTCTAACTTTTCGAAGTTGTCAACATTTATTAAAAACAACAAAAAGAAAAAGGAAATTTAAATTAATTTTTTGGTGGTTATTATAGCGTGTTAATAGCTGCAATAAATTAATTTTTTAAGGCAACGATTTTAAGTTATAGTTTGTTATACCGACTTATCAACACAGCTAAATAGTTTTAAGTATTTCATTCTAAAGGTTTTTTAAGACTTTGTTAACAACAGTTGATAATCGTTTTTGAGATGAAAATGTAAATAACTTTACTTGTTAATTACTGTTAACAAAATAACTTTTGATGCTGATAACTTCTCCAAAAATTCACCAAACTAAATTTGCATTTTCAAATGTAATTTTGGATTACTGTTTTTAATCGAACAAACAAGAAATACTTCTAAAATTCTATCCGAAGTTATGAACAATCCATGTTAATTTATAATTAACTAAAAGTCAGTACATTGTAAATTACTGTTAACATTGCAATAATTTAACATTTACATTACAATTTAGGTAATGATTATCAGCTTTTTATAAAATGCGAAAAACCTAAACATTTGATAATCAAAAGATGCAACTTCATGACTATTTAGTTTGGTAAATGGAAACCGTTGCGGTAAATTTGCAGGACACAACTAATAAAGATATATATATGAAAATTTCAATAGGGAATGACCACGCTGGACCAGAATACAAAAAGGCAATTGTCGAAATGCTGAAAGCAAAAGGACATGAAGTAACAAATTATGGTACAGACAGCAGCGACAGCGTCGATTATCCAGATTTTGGACATCCGGTTGCTCTTGATGTTGAAAACGGCAAAGCTGATTTCGGAATCGTAATCTGCGGCAGCGGCAATGGAATCAACATGACGGTTAACAAGCACCAAGGAATACGCAGCGCACTATGCTGGACAAAAGAAATAGCTACTTTAGCGAGACAACATAATAATGCCAATATTATCAGCATACCAGCACGTTTTACGGCTATTCATCAAGTAGTTGAAATGGTGGAAGCTTTTTTAAGTACAGATTTTGAAGGCGGAAGACACCAAAATCGCGTTGATAAAATCGCTTGTCAATAAGCATAATTAAACTAAAATATATTTAAGGCATCTTTAAAACGTTACTAGTTTTTGAGATGCTTTTTTTTAAATTGGCAGCTGCAAAAAAATACTATCAAAATTATATTATGACCAACCTAGAATTCATCTCCAAGCAAGTTACCGCACCAACGAAAAACATTGAAAATACGCTACAGCTTTTAAACGAAGATTGTACGATTCCGTTTATTTCAAGATATAGAAAAGATAAGACAGGTAATTTGGATGAGGTTGTAATCGAGCAAATTGCCAAGCTGAGCAAAGAATTTGAAACGATCGTAAAAAGAAAAGAAGCCATTCTAAAATCGATTCAAGAGCAAGATTCATTGACACCAGAATTAGAAAAGAAAATCCAGTTGAGCTACGATTTAAACGACCTAGAGGATTTATACCTGCCGTATAAGAAAAAGAAAAAAACAAAAGCCGATGTTGCTCGTGAAAAAGGATTAGAGCCCTTGGCAAAAATTATCATGGCTCAAAATAATGACGATATCGATTTTGTAGCTTCAAAATACCTGAACGATAAAGTTCCGAACGAAGACGAAGCACTTCAAGGCGCCAGAGACATCATTGCCGAATGGATTAATGAAAACATATACATCCGAAAAAACCTCCGCCGACTTTACCAGAGAAAATCTTCAATTACGACGAAAGCCGTCAAGCTAAAGATTGAAGATACGCCAGAAGGCGAGCAGCTACGACAAAAAGCCAAAAAATTTGAGCAGTATTTTGACTGGTCGGAAAACCTCTTGAAAGCTCCTTCTCATAGGTTATTGGCAATGCTCCGTGCAGAAAACGAAGGATTGATCAAGCTGAAGATTGAGATAGAAAACGATGAAGCCATCGAAATTATGGAAGAAGCAGTCATAAAAAATAAAAAAGAAACAGCCGTCCATCTAAAAAAAGCAATTGAAGATAGTTATAAAAGATTGCTGGCGCCGGCTATTTCAAATGAAGCGCTTCAAGAAGCAAAAACAAAAGCAGATGCCACAGCCATCCAAGTTTTTGCTGGAAATCTAGGACAATTGCTTTTAGCGCCGCCATTAGGCGAAAAAAGAATTCTTGCCATTGATCCAGGTTTCAGAAGCGGTTGCAAGATTGTGTGCTTGGATGAAAAAGGTGATTTACTATATAACGAAACCATTTTTCCGCATGCGCCGCAAAATGAAACGGCAATTGCGATGAAAAAAATCCGCTCCATGGTAAATGCCTATAAGATCGATGCTATTTCAATTGGCAATGGAACGGCTTCCCGTGAAACGGAATTTTTTATCAAAAAGATAGCTTTCGATAAGCCGATCCAAGTATTTGTAGTGAGCGAAGCAGGAGCTTCTGTTTATTCCGCTTCAAAAATTGCAAGGGACGAATTTCCAAGTTATGACGTGACCGTGCGTGGTGCTGTTTCGATTGGACGAAGATTGTCCGACCCGTTGGCGGAACTGGTAAAAATTGAGCCAAAATCAATAGGAGTAGGACAATACCAGCATGATGTAGATCAGTCCAAATTAAAAGATGAATTGGATACAGTCGTAATGCGATGCGTGAATTCTGTCGGAATCAATATCAATACGGCCAGCAAATCATTGTTGAGCTATGTTTCTGGAATAGGAGAGAAGATGGCAGAAAATATTGTCGCTTACCGTTCAGAAAATGGTGCTTTCGAAGAAAGAAAACAGCTGAAAAAAGTACCGAGATTAGGCGAAAAAGCTTATCAACAGGCGGCGGCATTTATTAGAATTTCTAATGGAAAAAATCCGCTGGATAATTCAGCGGTGCATCCAGAAGCCTACGGAATAGTTGAAAAGATGGCAAAAGACTTGAAGATTTCCTTAAACGACCTGATTGCAAACAAAGAAAAAATTACTCAGATTCCTGTAGAAAAATACGTGACAGAAGATATCGGACTGCTTGGCCTGAAAGATATTGTCAAGGAATTAGAAAAACCTGGGCTAGATCCACGAAAGGCAGCCAAAGTTTTTGAATTCGATCCCAATGTTAAAACAATTGCCAATCTAAGAACCGGAATGGTACTTCCCGGCATTGTAAATAACATCACGAATTTTGGATGTTTTGTTGATATCGGAATCAAAGAAAGCGGTCTTGTCCATATATCGCAACTAAAAGAAGGCTTTGTCTCGGATGTAAACGAAGTCGTGAAGATGCACCAACAAGTACAAGTGAAAGTAGTTGAAATTGACGAAAACAGGAAGAGAATCCAGCTTACGATGATATTATAAAAATCTGAATATTTTATTTAGCTGAAAACGAATTCCAAGTACAAGATTAACAATTGTATATAAGATGATTTGCTATGTATTTGAAATCATTTTATATTTAATTAAAACGTTTTTGAATTCAAGTAAAATTAGAAACATTTCGAGCAAAAATAACAAGACATTTCAGGAAAATATTTCTTTATAAAAAGTCAATTTTTATTATATTTGAAACAGTAATTACCCCTAGACATAGAAATGTAACTTATATTTTATGCCAAATGATAAAACTAAATTTACAACCAATTTTTAAGATCAAGGGAATTACGAAACCAGTCAAATATCTTGTTGATCAAGGGCACTCCGGCAGCTATGCCAATGGAGTCGTGAATGATAAGCTCGTATCGATTCCTTTTTGGAAATTAGAAATGCTCTGCATCGATTTCAACTGTACGCCAAACGATTTGTTTGATTTTATACCAGACAAAGACCAGCAGCTTCCAGAGAATCATGCACTTTTTACAATTTCTAAAAGCGAAGCCATAGGAGAAATCCATAAATTATTAAATGACCTGCCAGTTTCAAAGATTCAGGAACTGTATGGGATTTTAAAGAGCGGAAAAGAATAAAAAAAGCTTCAAGAGATTTAGTTTCTTGAAGCTTTTTCTAATTTTCTTACCTTGATCTTAGCTAAACATCGGCTTGTACTTATTCCAATTATCACCAATCATCCAGATATTGATAAGGAAAAGTACTCCAGCTATTGCTATTCCTGGCCCTTCAGTCGTGAACACAAAATTGTGAAGTAAAATCCCAACAGTTATGGGAAGGATAACAATCGCTCCCAAAGCTCTTGTTTTTGGAAAGATAAAAAGCAAGCCACCTGCTAATTCAATAACAGCGACTAAAGGGATGAGCCACGAAAGCGTTCCCATAGCTTCATAAATTTTCATGTCTTCTGGTTTCATTTCCGGCATAGGCATATAATGGAAAAATTTATCGAGGCCAGCATTAACAAACATCAGCCCGAAAAGAACGCAAAGAATGGTTTTGATTATTTTCATATTCAATTACGATTTAAGTTATTTGTTAGTGCTAAGTTAAAAAATTAAGTGTTTGTATTGTAATATAATAAAAAAGAAGTAGAAAAATAGAAAGAGTAGTTTTCAACAATTCTGCTTATAACTTTCAATTTATGGCAAAATAAAAGCCTCAAGGATTTTAAAATCCTTGAGGCTTCAATGAACCGCTTGTTTTAAAAAGCAGTCTTAAATTTTTGTATCTTCTTCTTTTTTAGACGCGGCAGGCTGATCATCCTTAGCAGCATTCTTGAATTCTTTTATACCCGAACCCAATCCTTTCATCAATTCTGGAATTTTTTTACCTCCAAAAAGTAATAAGATAATCGCAACGATTACAAGTATTTCCGTTAAACCTAATTTTCCCATGATTAAAAAAATTACCGCTTTTTCAAGCATTATAAATATTCTGCAAATGTAAAAAGAAAAATCGTATCACTTCTTTATATAACAAATAATTATACGTTAAAATCATTTTTTCAGTTTACTATAACTACTTACGATAAAAGAAACATATCGGTTTTAAAAAGGCTGCAATTGATTTAACAGCTTAGTAATTGCAGAAAAGCGTTGGCAAGACTTCCAAATTATTATATTTGTAAAATACAAAAATGAAATGTCAGAAAAAAGGCTAAAAAGACAGATTTTAAAGAAAAAGCTTTTGACAAAAAACCGGTTGGTTATTTTGAATGAAGAAACTTTTGAAGAAATTTTCTCTCTCAAGCTCAATCTTATGAATGTCTTTGTTGTGCTGACAAGCGGTGCCATTTTCCTGATTGCGATTACAACTTACATTATCGCTTTTACCCCATTACGAGAATACATTCCAGGCTATGCTTCTACCAAATTAAAACGTGAAGCCACCGAATTGGCATTAAAATCAGATTCTTTGGAAAAAGCCATCAAGATGAATAATGCCTATATCGAATCGATCAAGAAAGTATTGGCTGGTGATGTGGAAGTCGCAAAATTAAGCAAGGATTCGATCATGGCGGCAGAACAGGCTGATATTTCGGAAATAGATTTCAAGCCATCGAAAGAAGATGCTGCTTTGAGGGAAAAAGTCGCCCAAGAAGACAAATACAACCTTTTCGACAAAGCACAGGCGAAAGTAAATTTGGTGCTTTTTCCACCAGTCACCGGACATATTACAGATAAATATGACCCAAAAACAAAACATTTTGCGGTTGATATCGCGTTGCCGAAAAACACGCCTATAAAATCAGTCGCGAATGGAACCGTTATTTTTGCCGATTGGACGCCATCTACGGGCTATGTGATCATCATCAGGCATGGTGAAGGAATAATGTCAGTGTATAAACATGCAGCATCGCTAACCAAAACGCAAGGAGATATAGTAAGGACGGGGGAAGTAATAGCTATGGCTGGTTCAACGGGCCAAGAATCAACCGGAGTCCATTTGCATTTCGAACTGTGGAAAGACGGTTTTGCGATCGATCCGACCAACTTTATAGAATTCGAATAGCTAGGAAGGGACTAAAATCTCCATTCCAAGCTGTTTTTTATGTAATCAGAAACCTTTAAAAATGTCAATAAAAGCTTTTTTTGCTAAACAATTTGCCAAAAAAATTTACGAGAAGACCCAGAAATGGGCCAATAATCCCATTGAAACGCAAGAACATGTTTTTAAAGATTTGATTCGGCAAGCCAAAGACACGCAATTCGGAAAAGATCATAATTTTAATAACATAAAATCATTTTCTGATTTTGCAAAAAACGTCCCGATTCGTGATTATGAAGGCTTAAAATCCTACGTTGAAAAAATAAAAAAAGGTGAGCCCGATGTTTTATGGAAAGGCAAGCCTATTTATTTTGCTAAAACTTCGGGAACGACTTCTGGCGCGAAATACATTCCGCTGACTAAAGAATCGATGCCTTTCCACATTCAAGCAGCGCGAAATGCGATTCTTCATTACATTCATGAAACCGGAAATTCTTCCTTTGTTTCCGGAAAGATGATTTTTCTGCAGGGAAGTCCAATTTTAGAAGAAAAAAACGGTATCAAGCTAGGGCGACTATCTGGAATTGTTGCCCATTTTGTTCCCAAATACCTTCAAAAAAATAGAATGCCGAGCTGGGAAACCAACTGTATTGAAGATTGGGAGACCAAAGTCGATGCAATCGTTGAAGAAACATTCAGCAAAGACATGACCATTATTTCTGGAATTCCGTCCTGGGTTCAAATGTATTTCGAAAAGCTGAAGCAGAAAGGAGGGAAGCCGGTCGGAGAAATCTTCAAGAATTTCAACCTGTTTATTTACGGAGGCGTAAATTTTGAGCCCTATCGGGCAAAATTTGAAAATCTTATCGGAAGAAAAGTCGACAGTATTGAGTTATTTCCGGCATCGGAAGGATTTTTCGCCTATCAAGATTCCCAAACACAAAAAGGAATGTTGCTGCTTTTGAATGCAGGAATCTTCTATGAATTTATAAAAGCAGATGAATTTTTCACGGAAAATCCGAAACGATATACGATTGGAGAAGTAGAGCTCGGTATCAACTATGTACTGATTATCTCGACCAATGCGGGCCTTTGGGGCTATAATATTGGCGATACGGTGCAGTTTACTTCCTTAAAACCCTATCGTGTAATCGTTTCAGGAAGAATCAAGCATTATATTTCTGCCTTTGGAGAACATGTCATCGGAAAAGAAGTAGAAGAAGCATTAAAAGAAGCAATGGAAGGCACCGAAATCCGTGTAAACGAATTTACGGTAGCACCGCAAATTACCCCAAAAGAAGGACTACCTTACCACGAATGGCTGATTGAATTTGAAAACGAACCCGAAAATCTAGAAGCTTTTTCGCTTAAGATAGATGATGCCATGAGAAAACAGAATGTCTATTATGATGATCTGATTGTGGGGAATGTACTGAGAAAGCTGATCATTACGAAAGTTTCCAAAAATGGTTTTCAGGATTATATGAAATCGATAGGAAAATTAGGTGGCCAGAATAAAATACCAAGATTGAGCAATGATCGAGATATTGCAGATAAATTAAGATAATTCAAATGAAGAAATTAGCAATATGCTTTTTGTTTTTTGCAGTAAATGTTGTTGCCCAGACTAAGGGAATCGTAAAAGATAGCCTGACTGGAAATCCAATTGCTTATGTAAGTATCTGGGTCGAGAACGAAAATATCGGCACCACTTCAGAAGAAAACGGAGAATTTACTATTGCTACGACAGATAAGAACAAGAACTTGATTTTTTCAGCTTTGGGCTATCGGAAAAAAATCTGCAAAGTTTCTGAATCGCAATCCGTAAGCCTATCGCCAGCTGCGTATGAATTGGATGAAATCGTAATCAATAACAGAAAAGAAAAAAGACAGCTCGAAATCGGAAAGACCAAGAATGCCATTGCCGAAGCTTTCGACAACGGACCTAGGATGGACGCGAAATATTTTCCCTATTCTCCAGACTATAAAAAAACACGTTGGATTAAAAAAGCAATCATTTTGACGGATAGCAGAATAGACGACGCAACTATAAAGCTTCATTTGTATGCAGTTGACGAAAATGGTTTTCCTGGCGAAGAATTATTGTCCAAAGATTATATAGTTACAATAAAAAAAGGCGTTACTAAGAGTGAAATTGACGTAACTGATTTTAATCTGGAAATGCCAAAGACAGGAGTTTTTGTGGTTTTTGAGAAATTACTAATCAAGAAAAATAAAGTAGAAAAGACTATAACCGATTTTAATACAAATATTACTAAAATCCAAACGACTTATTCCCCATTAGTTCTTTATAATGCAGTAGAAAGAGACTTTTTGTTTAGTTTTTCTGGCGGAAGATGGCTTAAGAAAACAAAAGAAGAGCTGAATCCATTTTCAGCTTCTAAAACGGTTTATGAGCCATCGGTAACTTTAATTCTTACTAATTAATGAAATCAATTATCTTCTTTTTACTTTTTATCAGTGTTCCTGTTTTGTCGCAAGTTAAGGGTATAGTAAAAGATGAATCTGGAAATCCAATTTCGTATGCGAGTATTTCAGTTGAAAATCAAAATATCGGAACAACTTCGGAAGAGAACGGAACTTTTTCCATCAAAGCAAAGGAAGATGAAAATCTGATTTTTTCAGCTTTGGGTTTTGAAGATAAAATTTTAAAATCCAATGAAGTACAGGAAGTCATATTAGTAAAAAAACTTTTCGAACTTGAGGAAATTTTGATTGAAAACAGTAAAAAAAATAAGAAAACAACTATCGGAAAATACTCCGGTCAAAAGCTAGAGTATACACTTGGAAATACAGGAAGAGATAATACTCATATTTCGGCTAAGTTTATTAGATATAGCGAAGAAATAAGACAGCATCCTTTTATCAGTACTATTGAATTCACTACATTTTCACATGTTAATAATGCTATTTTAAGAGTAAGGATTTTTAATGTGGACCATAAAGGTATTCCCACAAACGATGTAGTAAATGAGGATATTTTGGTTTATGTAAAAAAAGGAAATAAAAACAATACGGTTAATTTATCAGAATACCAGATAAAAATACCAGAAGAAGGTATCGTGATTGGTTTTGAATATTTAAAGTTGGAACAAAATAAATATTTTAATAATGTCGTTGGTCAAACAGAAGAACAGAGGCAAAAAAATTTCAGTTATGAACCAGGAATTAAATGTTTTTTAGGAAAAAATAAAGTAATTTTCTTGAATAAGGACGGAAGCATTCGAAATGAAAGTGACTTAAAAACGAATTTAGAAATAGGATTAAAAATTTCACTAACCAATTAATGAAAGTAATATTATTTTTCTTTTTACTCAGTTTTTGTAGCTTTTCGCAGACTAAAGGTGTCGTGAAAGACGAGGCCGGAAATCCAATTCCCTTTGTAAGTATTCTAGTAGAAAATGAAACCATAGGTGTTTCTTCAGAAGAAGACGGAAGTTTTTCTATTGCTGTCGATGCATCTAAAAATTTAGTTTTTTCAGCAGTAGGATATGAAACCAAAACAGTAAAAGTTACAGAAGCAAAAAATGTACAGTTGCCAAAAAAAGTATTTGAACTAGGAGAAGTTGTCATCAGTCCGGCAAAAAAACAAAAGACTGTCAAAATAGGCGATGATTATGGCAGAGGTGAAATACGTTACTATAGTCAACAAACAACAGCAAAACATTTTGCCTATACAGAGGAAGCAAAAAACCATCCTTTTTTAAAGGAAATCACGATATATACAAAGAGTAAAATTGATAACGCTAAAATCAATCTGCGGGTATTAATAGCAAATCAGGATGGCTCTCCAGGAGAAGATATTTTGGAAGAAAATTATATAATTCTGGTTAAAAATGGCGGTAAGAATACAACAGTAGATATGCAAGAGTTCCATATTGAAATCCCTGCCGAGGGAATATTTGTAGCGATAGAAGCTTTAAAAATTAATGAAAATAAATTTTATAAAAAAGGACCAAAATACAAAGACATAACAGGCAACATAAAAAGGATGGACACCTTTACATATGAGCCTTTTTTTGGATATTTACCTTCCAAAGAAAATACCTGCTGGTATTTTTCCGGAAATTGGATGCAAGGTGGTTTGCATAAAATGAAAAATCCCAAAAGCTATGAAAATCTGCTGATGAAGAAGTACCATGACCACTATTTAGAACTAGCAATGAGCATTACGCTTACCAACTAAAAAATAAAAAACCTACATTTGCAGGTTAGTAAATAAAAAGAAATGAAAGAAACAAAAAATATATCACGATCAAGAGCCCAAGAATCATCGGCGGCAATTGAAAAACTATACATCACTATGCGCCATTTGTTTAATAGAGGATTCTATAAGCCTATGGGTGTGTCTGGTGATACATTAAGAGAAGCATTATTGCAGTTAAGACCAGAAATCTATGGTACAATTGCAGAAGAAAAAGTAGAATTAAGCGGTTTATTATATGTTATCGAAAGGCTTCCTGTCGGAATAGAAGAATGCCGTTTTATTAATCTGACTTCAGATGAAGGCTATTCAAAATCGCATTTTACAGCAATAGTTCCTCCAAAAAGAAAGAGAAACTGCTATAGAATCGATAGCGAACAAATGAATGTTGAAATCACACGAGGACGTTCGGATATTTACGATATCCTGACGCATCTTACGTTTATTTTTATTGAATCGCATAAGATCAAAAATAGAGTCTTGCTGGATGAAAACACAAAAGAATTCACCCGCGATTGGGAAAAATTAGAACAAATCGTTGTCCAAAATAAAAAGCTTACGCTGATTGAAAAAGAAATTGCAATTTCGCATGCATCGATTATTTTGGGACGTTCTTTTGAAGAAATTCTTGATATCTATGAAGCTTTCGGAACAGCTGAAAAACCAGACCGTTTCCTACATGTAATCTATTGGCTTGGAAAATTGGCCATTGAAGAGGTAATCTTCAATAACAAAAGAACGATTACTTTTAGCCCGATCCTGAGAGAACGATTAGGACACCATATCCATGGAGAAATTTGGGCTAATAACATCAAGGAAGTATTAAAGCAGAATGAATTGCTGGACCGTCCGATTCATATCATCAGCGCTAACATGCACAGTGTTATGAATTCGATTTTTGCTACGCATACGCTGAAAACAAAATTCAAAGACAAGTCCGACTTTTTTATCTTTGAAGAACTGAGCAAACCAGGTGCCAACGATGTAAGAAGCAAAGTAGAAGAATTTGCGTTTAAATATGGAATGATTTCTTTACCAGACACATCCGGAACCAACATCGACGTCCAGATTTTTGACACGGCCAAGATTGACTGGTCTAAATCGGCCTTTCCAGCAGCAAAAATAGGAGCACATCCACCAGTAATTATCGTAATGGACTATGCCTTCGGAGAGCAAGCGTATGAAACCATAGATGAGCTTTTAAAGCCTTATAAAGACGGCAAGAATAAATATTTCCTAAATGTGGAATCGGTTTCTATAATGGGTAAAGCCGGTATTCTTGAAGGAGGAAAAGGCGATATTATGATTCCATCAGCACATATAAATGAAGGAACAGGCGATAACTATCCTTTTGAAAACCAATTAACAGCTGAAATGTTTGAAGGAAACGGAATTCCAGTGTATGCAGGACCTATGGTTTCTGTTTTAGGAACATCTCTCCAAAATAAAGACCTATTGAAATTCTTCCACGAATCGACATGGGGTGTTATCGGTCTTGAAATGGAAGGTGCCTACTACCAAAAAGCCATTCAGTCGGCTTCGAAAATCAGAAAAAGCATCAACCCTGACGTAAAAGTGAGATATGCCTATTATGCTTCGGATAATCCTTTAGAAACTGGAAGTACCCTAGCTTCTGGAGGTTTAGGAACAACAGGAGTGAAGCCAACTTATCTTATTACGATTAAAATATTAGAACAAATCTTTAACATAAAAACTAACTAACTTATGAGTTCAAACTCGCAAAACAACCCAGATAATCAAGAAATTGATTTGTCGCAAGTTTCTAGAAAATTAGGTCAAGCTTATGAGAATTTTTTGAGTTGGATATTTAGAGGATTTCTTTTTGTAAAGAGAAATATTATAACTTTTGTTGTTCTTTTTATTATCGGGGCTGGTTTGGGCTTTTATTTGGACCGCACAACTACAGTATATAATCATGAGATTATAATTGCTCCTAATTTTGGAAGTACAGAGTATGCTTATTCTAAAGTAAATCTTATCAATTCTAAGATAAAAGAAAACGATGTCAGATTTTTGAAATCTATAGGAATAACCGAGCCAAAGCTTATTTCAGAAATAGAAATAGAGCCGATTACAGATATCTATAATTTTGTTAATGGGAGAGAACAAAACTTTGAGATGATCAAACTGATGGCCGAAGATGGCGATATCAATAAGATTATTGCCGACGAGACCACGAGTATAAATTATACGAATCATAGATTGAAAATAACAACGACTAAGACCATTAATGAGAAACAAATAATTGATCCGATACTAAAGTATCTTAATGAAAGTAATTATTTTACGGATTTGCAGAAATCGGTACAAGAAAGTACTCGTCTAAAAATTAAAGCAAACGAGAGAACAATTGCTCAGATAGACAGTTTGCTTTCGAACTTTTCATCGATGTCAAAGGGAAATGGTAAAAGTGACAAACTCGTTTACTACAATGAGAACACTCAATTGAATGATATTTTACAAACCAAAAACGAACTGATTCTTGATCTTGCCAATAGAAAAATAGAATTAATCAATATTTCGGATATAATAAAAGATAACAGTATCGTTCTAAATGTGAAGAATAATAAGTCATTAAATGGTAAAATGAAGTTTGTAATACCATTTATTTTCATATCCATTTTCCTTGGGTTAGGAATACTTAGAGCATTTTACAGAAATCAAATGTTAAAATTAAAAGACAGGTAATATACCTGTCTTTTTTATTTATGAGTTTTATTTAAAGCTAAATATTTGGAGTAATTGATATAAGTCATCAGAATTAAACTAAAATAAAATAGTCCATAATGTCTGTAGAAATAATCTTCGGTTAGACAGACAAAGAAAACATTGATTACAGCAATCGATAATAAAAATCTATTGATACGTATCACTTTTTTTGCTACTGTAAAGCAATAAAAAAGGAATAATAAAAATCCGAATATTCCTGTGGATAGGAGTATGTAAGAAAAGTAATTATGCGTTAGATAATTATGATTTTCATAAAAAGAAGAATTATAATTGGATTTAAAGCATTCCGATAATGCCTCTTCAAGATTATCAAAACCTACTCCAAAAAGATAATTTTCTTTTGCAATTTCAACACTACATTTTGTAATAGACACTCTCACGTTTGTCGAATCATAGGCTAGACCCGTAGGAGGGTTATTATAGCTGTTATACATCTCTTTAAATCTGTTTTTGACACCAGGTGTCAATAAGGCTAAAGAAACGCCCAAAATCAAAAAAATGCTTAAGGCTGCTATCTTTTGTTTGAAAGTATACGGTGAGAAAAACAAAAGCATTGCGATGAGCATTATTCCAAGAAAGATAATGTTGATTTTTGAAAGCAGTAGTAGCGTAATGACGATAAAAACAAATACATAGATAAGTTCAGAATATTTTTTTTCATCCAGAACTTTTTTAAATGAAAAGGCTGTACAGAATAAAACTATTGAAGTGTAATAAGTAGGATGGATTTTAAAAAAAGGGATTTCGTAGTATACGAAATCCCTAAACTTTGGGACTCCATATTTGAAAACAAAAAAATCTTTAAAGTCATATTTAACCAAAAACGCAATAACAAAACCAAAAGCAATTATAAAACAGGAATTTTTTAGTATGGTAAAATAAAAATTTATTTTTTCTTTAGTAAAATACTCTTTCGGAAGCAAGGAAAAAATAATTGGGAATAATAGAAAAAATAAAGAATGATTTACATGTTTAAAACCTTCGGAAGATGCCCCTCGGATTAAAACAAATAACAAAATAACAAAGAATGGAATTGTATAGACAAGACTTTTTAAATCAAAATTTTTGTAAGATTTTTTATAAAAAGTGAATGCCAGTGTATTTACTGATAATAAAATAAAAAAGAAGGAAGAAATATTTTCTCGGAAGAGAGGAAATGTAAAAAGTAGGGGAATTAAAAACAAGAATAATTTTTCTGAAATATTTTTTAGCATAGTATAAATGAATTAAACTTTTATTAGTGCAGAACCTCCTGTATAACAGCTAATAGATAGTCTTATTTAATGATTCAAAAGTATAGTTTATTTATAAAAAATTAAGCGGCTAAAATTTTTTTATTTTATTTTAACATATTAAATTTTCTACTACATTTGCATAATTAAAATTAAAAAAAAATGAAAAAAATAGTTCTTGTAGCTTTGGCTAGTTTATCGCTTTTTTCTTGCGGAAAAGAAAAAAAGAGCGAAGAGGTTAAACAGCCTGAAAAAGTAAACAAATTTGTTGTAAAAATGAATGCAGTCTATCAAGAAGATGATAGCTTGTCTATTGTTTATAAAGTGGATACCTACTTTCAGTATGAAAAAGCTGTAAGCTTAAAAGTAAAAGGTTCTCCAGAGTTGCAAAACTTATCTGTAGATTTACCAGTTGGTGTAGCAGCAGAAAACCTTCAAATAACAATGAGTACGAATAAGAATCAAAAAAAATTAACGGTCAACAATATCCAGATTCTTAATGATAACAAAGAAGTTTTCAACGTAACAAACCAAGTTATCACGGATTATTTTGATTTTAATCCAGGTATCGTATTAGAAGCAGATAGAAGTTTTACCCTTAAATTTGGTGGAGAATATCCTCCAGGATTAACTGGAAACCAAAATCTTGAAGGAGAATTTTTAAAATAATACAAGAAACAAACAAAAAAGGGATGCTGTAATAGCGTCCTTTTTTGTTTTATAAAGAATTATAAAGCTCTTCCCACATTTTTCCTTTATTTTCCCAGCTATAATTTTGTATTACGAAATCCCGTAGAGAATTTCCTCTTTCTATGCGTTCTGAAGTTGACCATTTGGCCGCTTCATTCATGGCAGAAATTAAGTTTTCCGTTTTCGGTTGTATCATTATTCCTCCATTGTTGTTCCATTCTGGACTTATACCGGTGTTGTAGGAGGTTATTACAGGAGTTTTGCAGATAGCAGCTTCTAAATTTACCATTCCGATTGCTTCGGAATAAGAAGGGGCAATGAAAGCTCTTGCATTAGCAAATAATTTGAATTTTTCATCGCCAAATATGCTTCCTACAAATTCTATTCTATTTTCTATGCCTAAACTCTTAATTTGTTTTTTTAGCAAATCGGAGTAAGCATTTTGGGTTCCAACAATTTTCAGTTTAATTTTTTTATTCTCTATTTTACTCATGGATTCAATAAGAATATCCAATCCTTTACCCGGATGCAAGCGGCTCAAGAACAAAAAAAAGTCTTCTGAAGGGTCGTACTCGTTTGTTATATTGATTTTTGAATAATGTATGAAATTTGGTATCTCAACAATGTTTTTATGCCCGGTTAATTTGAAAATATTGGCCTTTTCCGAAGGAGTTATAGCATGAATGACGTTAGAATTCTTAAGCATCTTATTTAGAAAAAGCTCTAAATATATTTTCTTTTTGATTTGCTTTTGCTTGAGATACCATGGTTCAATCATCCCGTGAAGTGTCATTATATAAGGAATATTACTTTTAAGGGCTATTTTGCTGCTTGTATACTGCGTATGCATCCATGCGCCATGTAAATGCAAAAGACGCGCTTCATTTATGTTGCTGTTGAGGTGTTTTTTTAGTTCACTAGAATAATTCCAGACCGATATGTCCTTTGGCTTAAATTCTGAAAAAGCATCTTGTTCTTCTTTATGATTAGTAATTAGTACGGATGACAGATTATTACTAGTTTCATTAATGTAATTGTGAAGATTTACAACAGCAGTTCGTAGTCCACCACTTTCGAAAGAGACATCTTCAACTATATTAAATATTTTACTCACCTTTTTAACTATTAGTAACTACATCAAATTTCAAATTATGAAAGTCAATTACAGTTTGCTTATATCCCACAATACCATTGATTTGTCTGCATAACGGCCATTACTTTCTGTGCAATTTTCATTAATTATCAATAAAGGATCGGGAAAATTAAAAGGAGGTTGCATCAGATTCAATCTTCTCCAATCACCTGTTATGATATCTAAATTCGTATTGTGATTTGGATAGGTAGTTGTGAAAAGATATTTTGATCCCGACTTTTTCACACTTTCAATTGATTTAAAAATATGTTCATATGAAAGATGGACGAGACAATCTCTAATAATTATTAAATCCTTTTTTGGCAATTCATTATTGATGAGATCCAACACCATGAAATTTACATTTTCATAGTCTTTGAACTTTTCAATGTTAGATTCTACTAATTCGTTAACAATATCGGCGCCCGTATAATTTACGGTTGATAAGTTGACGTGCTGCATCCAATTAAAATCACCACAAGGAATATCTAATATGGAAGAAATATTTAAATTAACAATCAAGGAGTCCAGTTCTTTGATTAAAGTTTCAACTTGTTTAAGTTCTGAACCTTCGCCAGAAATGCTTTCAGAACTTTTCCATCGGTTGGTTTTGTATATTTCTGTAAAAACATCTTCTGCACTTCTATTTTTAAATTTGGAGACTTTTAAATCCCGGTACCATTTTAATATCCAAACAGGGACAATCTTCTCTATAGTTTCTTTCATATATTTTTATTGAATACCTTTTCAAATTTAGTTATTTGCCAAAGATAAGAGGTGAATATTTAAAATTTTAATTTATAAGATTATTTTTTGACTTCCCATAATCTTTTAACTCAAAATAAAGCAGCCATATAAAAAAGTACATTTCTGGCGGAAAATAATGGCCGTCCCTAAATAATTTTAGTAACAAATATATTACGACAGCCTGGGCAAAAATCAACTTATTATTTCTATAAGCTTTAGAAACATAAACTAGCACAACGACTATAAATAAAAACCCAATTATGCCCAAATCGGAACACATTCTTAGGAATAAGGAACAGGCATCTTTAGCGTTTATTTCTTTGCTATCATTAATTATGATGTAAGGCGGAATTCTTAAATCTTTAATATATTGCTGGGTGTGCATATAATAATGGCTTCCGATTCCACTGCCCAAAGGATGATCAGAAACGTTTTCTTTTGCAACAAAAGCATTGCTTAAGATGGCATACGTACTTAAGTTGGTATATTCTTCAAACTTTCCTGTGTTGAAAGCATTTAAAGATTTATAGGTATCATCGGCTCTTAGCTTAAAAAACTCATAGTTAGAGTATACATACACAAAAGCTCCAACTAAAATCGGAGTGATGATAAATAAGTATTTAATTCTTTTAAAAGTAATGTTAGGTAAAATAAACATCAATCCTATACCGAAGTAACCTATCGAGGAGCTTGATAAGATGATGGTGCCTAGAATGATTAGAAAAGGCCAATACCGTTTGGTTTTTAGAAAATAATAACAGGCCGGAAGAACCACAATAACATAGTGTGCGGGTTCTTTAAAGATACTTTGAAGACGGATGCCATCATTTACATTGATATTCAATAGCCACATCGGATAACCAATAGCGGCTACAATAAGGCTCAATTTTGTATAGACTTCAATAATCTCATTCCGATCATAAAGCGTAGTAAAATTATAATAATATGTTGCAATTATTGTTATGCCAATCAATTGCGAAAACATATAATTTATGGGGACTCCAATAATAATATTGGTTATCAAACCATGGATAAGAAGGCCTAAGATTATGAAAATAAAGTACTTGTTAAATCGTATTGTTTTTTGGATTCTGATAATCAAAAAATAATTTACGATTATGATAAGATATAACAGCTTCCAATCAATTATAAAATTAAAAAAGAAAGCTTCTGTGAAAATTGCAAAAACGGAAGAATAAAGAAGATATTTTTTTATTGAAACTTTCATTTGGCGGAAAAGACAATTTACAATTTAAGTTAGTGGAATAAAAATTATCTTATTTAGAGTTTGGACAAAAATATTAATTCCTATGCTATGAAGAGCATATATATGCTATTATTTCAAAATAATTAATTATTTATAAATCCAAAGATGTGTATGGAAAGGTGTTAAATTAGTATATCTTTTATTATTGTATAATAGATCCTTACTGTTGGTAGTCGAAATAATGATATCTATTTGCTCTGTTTCTTGAGGTATCTTTTTAGTAATATTCGGGACATTTATTCCTCTAAGCTCTATTTTATCATAATAATACGCATTAAATAAAGGATACTCCCAATCCGCCATAAACAATCCGACTTTTTTAGGGTTATTGTTATAAAGTATTGCTTCAATTCTGGAATACTCAGGATACAGTTGTAACTGATTGGCGAAATATTTTTTAAATCGAGTATCGCTTATTTTGATGTTTTTGGTATAGCTTGTATTGGTAATAATAGGCCTAATGTTATTATAAACAAAATTAAAACAAAAATTATAGTTCAAAGAAGGTATGCAATATAGTATTAAAATCATGAATAGCTTTAATCGACTTGCAGTTATGATAATTACTACTACAGAAAGCATAAATATGGGAATATGCAGTCGTGTATGCCAAGGCTGCCATTTTAGATAACCAACGAATAAAAGGATTTGCGCAAACAGCACAAAAAGCAGTAATAACTCTTTCTTATTATCTTTTATTTTAAAAATTCCAATAAAGAAAAGAACAAAAAATGAAAACATTATCAAAGGTAAATGAACCGCATTGGGCACTAAATCTTCAGCAGTTTCAAATTCTTTCGGACCATAATAGGGAGTGGCAAGAAAATTTGTGGCCGGATTATTAATATCTATGTTATTCTTTCTGTGTATTTTCTTTATCCAAGTATCATAATGGGTTTGTAATGGATAACCCACATGCAATCCGACATTTTTTAGAAAATTTGATGTTAGAAGCTTTGCATTCATCTCAGAATTGGGATAGGTCTCTGCTTCCCATTTATCAATATTTAGAACATTTTTATCTATTTTATAATTTCTATAAAAATGACCCACATTTAGGAGCAAGATTATTGCAATCATACCAATCCCATACTTCAGGATAGTAATATTCTTTACAAGTTTTATCGCCATAAAAATGGCAAATAGGAATAGTATAGGAGTTAAAAAAATATACGTAGTTCCTTTTGTCATCATGCCCAGACCAATAGCTAAGCCTAGAAAAATAAAGTTTTTTAATTTGATATCGTAGTAGCATTTTAGAGCAAAATAAAGTGAAGTAATGACAAAGAAGCCACAAACAATGTCATTTTTTGTTGTTGAAGACTGCAGCTCAACGGAAGGAATGGTTATGAGCAAAAAAGTGGCCAATAATTTATAAGACCAATTGATCTTAAAAAAGTCTAAAACAGCCCAAATAGAAACAATCGACAACATTAAAAATGTCCATTGAACACTATTCGAAAGATAATCATTTCCGTTTATCAAATTAACATTCATTATAAAATACTCGGCAAACGGAGGCTGATAAAGATGCCTTAAAATATGGGTAGGGAAATGAGAAACAGACTCATTACCAATCCAGTATATTATCCTGGACATATGATAGGTTAGAGAATCCCAGTTATTAGGAGGATAAACTATTCCCTGAAAAAGCAGGAGCAAAACAAAGACAATAATGACCCAAACTAATAATTTTTCATAATATTTAAATTTATGATAAATAGAAGAGATGGTGTTTTTTTGTTTACGAATGACGTCTAATGTCTTTCTCCTATCCTTTAGAAGAATGAAAAGGATTACCAATAAAAAAAGGAACCAAAATAAGATGACAGAAGTAGCGTTCAGTAATTTTAAAGCACTAATAGCTTCCGTAAAGAATGTCAATATACCGCAAAAACCTAATGTCGAGCAAATAATAGTCTCTTTAAGGCTACTTGAAAAATCTTTATTAAGTAGGACAATAACCAGTAAAAAGAGACATATAAATACGAGCATTGGACATAATAATTAAGTTCGCCGAATAAGAATTAAACGTATTAAGAAATATAAATTTATTTAATTTTTAACGCCCCATATTTTAAAATGCAATAGATGGCTCTAAAGCCGTCTTTCCATCCGATTTTTTTCCCTTCTTCATAAGTTCTTCCATAATAGGAAATCCCAACCTCATAAATGCGTATTTTATTTACCCTAGAAATTTTTGCAGTAATCTCAGGTTCGAATCCAAACCTATTTTCACGCAACGGAATGGATTGAATAATTTTTGTATTAAAAAGCTTATAGCAAGTTTCCATATCTGTTAAATTCAGATTGGTAAACATATTAGATAAAAAGGTTAGAAATTTATTTCCAATGGTATGCCAGAAAAATAAAATTCTGTGCGGATTGCCACCCATAAAACGACTTCCAAAAACAACATCTGCAAAACCATCTAAAACTGGTTTGAGTAAAAGGTTATATTCTTGAGGGTCATATTCTAAATCGGCATCTTGAATAATCAAATAATCGCCAGTCGCCTTTTGTATTCCGGTATGTAAGGCAGCTCCCTTGCCTTTGTTTACCTCATGTTTAAAATATTGAATATTCAGATCAGGATTGTTAGAAATATAAGTAAATATAGCTTCTTCTGTATTGTCTTTTGAGAAATCATTGATGATAATGATTTCTTTTTCAATATTATTTTCGAGTTGTACTTTTTGTAATTTATCAAGTATGAGATGGATGGTTGGCCCTTCGTTATAGGCAGGAATAATTATAGACAGTTTAGTTATCTGCATTTTTTAAGTTTGTTGATTATATAATAACATTCAAGAGGAATAAAAAGCACCCACAAGATTAGAATAATCATTGTCGAAATGGCAACGCTATTGATTCCAAATTCTAAGTAAATTAAAAAATAGGTTAGGGGTATTTTTAATAAAAGACTTAAAATTATGATGAATGTAAAATTATTTAATTTTCCTATACCATTTAAAAAATAAGAATAAAAAACTGTAAAAATTCTTAAAGCGGTTATGGCGGCAATATAAGAAACCAAATGATTTGGAATTTCAAGCTTTTCTTTTATCCAAAAAGAAATTATCATCGGACATAAAATAGCCAGAACTACAATAAACAGTAAGATACCTATAAAAAGCAGGTTAAATCGCTTAAAACTTCGCAATAAGTTTTGATGATTTTTTTCTACATAATCTTTCGCAAACATTGACCATAAAGGAGATAACGTTGCAAAAAGAATCATTACAGGCAGCTGAAATATTTTATTTACAGTGTCATAGGGAACAACATCTTTTGGACTAAAATTATTGGAAATAATGTAATTGTCAACAGTAAAGAAAAGCATCATTCCCAATTGGATTGCCATAAATTTCAGGCCGATTTTCAAGATCTCTTTTACAAAATCTTTTGGAGGCTTTTCTTTGGTGCTTAGGTTTAACTTTTCCAATTTAAAAAACCGGAAAGTGTAAACTACATTTACAATAAAACAGAATAAACCGTTTATGATTGATACTAAAAGGAGTTTATTTTCTGCATCAATATCTGGGAAAAGATAAATAATTAAAATGAGTAGGATTAAAAACCCGGTCTGATTTACTGCTAAAGATTCTTCTGCATATTTTCCTTTTAAATAAGCAACATATAATGATTTGTGAATTCCAGCTACAGAGTTGATACAAAAGAAAAAGATATTAAGTATAAAAAGCTTGTAAATAAAAGGCTTAGTGTGAAAATGAATGTTCAGGCCTTCCTTTACATCAATCACATAAATATAAATAATAAATAAGCAGAAAATACAAAAGGCTATATAAGAGGCATATTTGTAAGTGACTTTAATATAGCTTTTTATAAGATCAATTTGATTGTTATGGAATAGAATCGGGATTTTGGTTTTCAGCGTACTTTGAATGCCAAAATCCATAACCAAAATCCATTGGAAAACAGTAAATACCAAAACCCAGATACCATAATCATCATGATCAAGGTATTTTATAAGTAAAGGTATCGATGTAAATAGTGCTAGCCCAGAGATGCCTTTATAGAAACCGCTCATCAGAAGATGATTGTTTTTTAGTTTTGTTAAAAGCATAATAAGGCTTTCCGGATTATAAACTATTTAGGGTTTGATTCTATTTCTGATACTGAAGTTACCATCTCGTTTATCCAAGAAAAAGTTTTCACCATACCAGCTTTAAGGGGTTCAGAAACTTCCCAGCCAATTTTTTCTTTGTATAATTTGTTGTCTGAATTTCTTCCTCTAACGCCGGTTGGACATTTAAATCCATATTTATCAATGAATTCTTGTCCGTCAATATTTTTTATTTTTATGTCTTTTCCAGAAAGATCGATAGCCATTTGAGCTAGCTCATTGATAGAGACCATTTCTTCAGACCCAATATTTACAGGTCCTAGAAAATCAGACTTCATTAATCGGATTACTGCTTCGACACATTCGTCTACATATAAAAACGAACGTGTTTGTTGTCCGTCGCCCCAAACTTCAATTTCTGAACCTTCTTTAGCTTCTGCCGCCTTTCTGCACATAGCAGCTGGAGCTTTTTCTTTGCCACCTTTCCAAGTTCCTTGCGGACCAAAAATATTATGAAAACGGGCAATACGGACGTCTAAATTGTAGTTTCTGTTAAAGGCTAGAAATAAGCGTTCTGAAAATAATTTTTCCCAACCGTATTCAGAATCAGGATTTGCCGGATAAGCCGAACTCTCCTCACAATTTGGATTCAACGGATCTAATTGATTGTATTCTGGATACATACAGGCAGATGAGGAATAAAATACTTTTTTAACTCCTTTATGTACAGATTCTTTAGCAACGTTGAGATTTATCGCTGCAGAATTATGCATCACATTCGCATCGTTGTTTCCGGTAAAGATGTAACCAGCGCCACCCATGTCAGCTGCCAGTTGGTAGACTTCATCGATATTTTCGTCAATAACTTGGCTTACAATAACTGGATCTGTAAGATCTCCTTTAATAAATTCGTTGCAAATTTCATCGTGCACAAAGTATTCATGATCCTTTATATCACATATTCTTACAAAATTTCCTTCTTCTTTAAGTCTTTTTGCTAAATGACCGCCGATAAAACCGCCACCGCCTAAAACCACAATTTTTTTCATATTATAATTTATAAATTTTATCCAGAAAAGAATTCAAAATTTTATCTTTTGAAAAATTTTCAATCATATAAGTTCGGGCTTTTTTCCCTACCGTTTTTTGAAATTCTCGATCCTCTTTTATTTTTAAAATGTCTTCGAAAATCTGTTCTATTTCTTCATTATTATAAAAGCCCCAAGCTTGCGAAAGACGGATATGTTTGGCAACTTCTGAACTTTGATCCCCAGTAATAATTGAAGGTCTAGCACTACTCATCATGCCTAAAATTTTAGACGGCATAACCGAGTCAATAATATCCGATTTTTGAAATAAAACATGCAAATCTGCACTGCACAACAAATCGGAAAGGTCTTCGTAAGGAATTGGTTCATAATATTTTATGAATTCACCTAATCCTTCCTGCTCTATTATTTTTAATAAATCGTTTTTAAAAGCACCTTCGCCGACTAAAACAAACTCAATGTCCTTATAAAGGCTTAATTTTTTTGCTAATGTAATATAAACATTCCAATTTTGTTTCTGACCAATATTACCAGAATATAAAATTGTGAATTTATCTCTGGAAATGTGTGGATGGTGGGTGTAATTTTCCGGATTAATAAAATCTACGTCGACCCAATCAGGAAAAAAAACAGGATTAGTTTTTGGAGCTTTCTGCTTGATACGATCCACCATATTAAAACTTATAGAGCTTATGATATCTGATTTCGTAAAAAGGTAAGCTTCAATTTTATAGAGAATTTTTTTAAAGACTTTTGATGCGAAATTTTGTTTTAATAAACCAGAATCATAAGCGGCATCAAATTCAAAATCTTTAATCGATGTCCATAATTTTGCTTTTAATTTTCGCTTGAGATAAAGTCCTAACATGACATTTGTAGTGAAAGGAATGTTGCAAAAAATTAAATCAGCCTTTTTAATTTTCTTTAAATTGAACGCATTTCCATAGTTGAAAGACATTATATGCAAAATACGATGGAAAAAGTTTCGGTTTTTAGGAACATAAAATTTGTATCGATGAATTTGCACACCATTGATTTCTTCAGAAAAGTAGTTAGGTTTGTCCTTATAATTTTTAGGAATTTCCCACATTGGATAATAAGGGAATCCTGTGATTACAGATACATTATATCCTTTTGTCACTAAAAACTCTGCCAATTGAGATGTATATAGGCCTATAGCAGTATCTTCTGGTGCGTAATTAACAGTAATAAAAGTAATTTTTTTAATCATAAAATTTTTCTAATAGCAGTATTAAATATTTTAGTCCTATTTAAATGCTATAAAATATTATTGTTTAATTTGATCCAATCAATAAAAAAACTTTTTAGTTGATAAGAATCAATAGTATATTCCTAAGTTACAAATCAAATTAATTTTAGCAACCCCCCAAATGTTATATTTACAACTTAAGTTAAAATACTTTTTCAAAAAAAATTGAAATAATATTGCAAATATAAATCTATCAATCAAATTTTTTACTTTTTTTGCAATTGAATTCTAATATTTAGGAAAACATACAAACGAAATAAACATTTCATTCTTCTTATTTTTGATATAAGTTGGAAATAATTGCAAAACATCAGGCAAGATAAGCTTTACTTTTGTTATTTTGCGTTGAATTGAAAGTTGATTTCTGCCAAAAAAGGTAATATGAAAAGAATACTTATAACTGGCGCGGCTGGATTTTTAGGATCCCATCTATGTGACCGTTTTATAGCAGAAGGATATCATGTAATTGGAATGGATAATCTCATTACGGGTGATCTAAAAAATATCGAACACTTATTCAAGCTTGAGAATTTCGAATTCTACCATCACGATATTACCAAATTTGTTCATATTCCGGGCAAGTTAGACTATATATTACATTTTGCTTCCCCAGCAAGTCCTATAGATTACCTTAAAATTCCTATACAGACATTAAAGGTAGGGTCTTTAGGCACTCATAATCTTTTAGGATTGGCAAGAGTAAAAAAAGCAAGAATTTTGATTGCATCTACATCTGAAGTCTATGGAGACCCACTGGTTCATCCGCAGACAGAAGAATATTACGGAAACGTAAATACGATAGGGCCAAGAGGTGTTTATGATGAAGCAAAACGTTTCCAAGAATCTATTACAATGGCATATCACACTTTTCATGGTGTTGAAACCAGAATAGTCAGGATTTTCAACACTTATGGACCAAGAATGCGATTAAATGACGGTAGAGTGATTCCAGCATTTATCGGACAGGCTTTAAGAGGAGAAGATTTGACTATATTTGGCGACGGTATGCAGACCCGATCTTTCTGTTATGTAGACGATCAGGTAGAAGGAATTTATAGGCTGTTACATTCTGATTATTCGCTTCCAGTTAATATTGGAAACCCAGATGAAATAACGATCAAGGATTTCGCAGAAGAAATTATCAAGTTGACAGGTACTAACCAAAAAGTGGTATATCATCCGCTGCCGATAAACGATCCGCTGCAAAGACAGCCTGATATAACAAAAGCCAAAGAGCTGCTAGGCTGGGAAGCCAAAGTGTCAAGATCCGAGGGAATGAGAATTACCTATGAATATTTTAAATCTTTATCATCAGAAGAATTGTTGAAGGAAGAACATAAAGATTTTTCAAAATATATTTTTTAAGTGCGCAAAAAAACAGGAAGATATTCTGGCTACATCAGGCCATTTTCATATATGCTGGATTTGATTATTATCAATATCCTAGCAAACTTCCTATTGCCACAAACATTAAATTTATTAGGATATCACTTTTTTATATCAATCTCGTGGCTGGTGATTGCTTGGAATATTGGATTTTATGAAGTATATCGTTATACAAAAGTCATTGAAATCTTTAGCAGTATACTAAAGCAATATTTCTTCTTCTTACTTATAAATTTTGCCTTTATAGGATTTTATCTGAAATTTTCAGAGCCTTCAAAAATGATTCAATTTGTTTCATTTTCGCTCATTCTTGTAGGCCTTGCAAAATTTTTTATTTATTTTTCTTTAAGAAGGTTTAGGGTTGTTTTTGGAGGAAACTTTCGAAGAGTTGTTATTGTTGGTAATGGAAAAAGTGTAACTCAGCTAGAAGAGTTCTTTAATGAAAATCCAGATTATGGTTACAAACTGGAAAAAAAGTTTACTCTTGTCCCAAACAAAAGGGAACAAGTTGAAGAATGCTTCAATTTTGTCATGGAAAATAAAATTGATGAAATCTATTGCTCCCTTGCAGAATTATCAAATTCTGAGGTAAATAAATTTATTGATTTTACAGACAATAATTTAAAAATACTAAAATTTCTTCCGGACAATAAAGAAGTCTTGGCGAGAAATTTAATTTTTGATTATTATGATTACATTCCAATTATATCAATCAGAAACATACCGTTAGACGAAACGGCAAATAAAGTTATTAAAAGGGCATTTGATATTATCTTCTCTTTAGTTGTCATTATCGGTATTTTATCATGGCTAATACCGATTTTAGCCATATTGATAAGAATCGAATCAAAAGGCAGTGTTTTCTTTAAGCAAAAAAGAAACGGATTGAATTACAAAGAATTCTATTGCTATAAATTCCGTTCGATGAGACTAAATGAGATAGCAGATTTATATCAAGTTTCTAAAAATGACCCAAGAATAACAAGAGTAGGGAAATTCATTAGAAAAACCAGCATAGACGAATTACCTCAATTCTTTAATGTCTTATTAGGAGATATGTCGGTTGTTGGACCAAGACCGCACATGGTAAGCCACACGGAAATGTATGCCAGGAGAATCGACAAATTTATGGTGCGCCATTTTATCAAGCCAGGTATTACGGGACTTGCCCAGACTAAAGGCTTCCGTGGAGAAGTAGAGAGCGATAAGGATATTATTTATCGCGTAAAATTTGATATTTTTTATCTTGAAAACTGGTCTTTGCTTTTAGACATAAAAATTATCTTCCTTACAGTAGTCAACGCAATAAAAGGAGAAGAAAAAGCCTATTAGCAATGGAAGAACATCTCGTTTCCATTATTACTCCTTCTTTCAATTCAGAAAAATTTATTTCAGAGACTATCAAATCGGTTCAAAATCAGACCTACAAAAATTGGGAAATGATTATAGTCGATGATGGATCTGTTGATAAGACTATTTCCATTGTTGAAAGTCATCTTCATGATAAACGAATCCAGCTACATCAACAAAAGCAAAATTACGGAACCGGAATTGCTCGAAATAAAGCAGTTTCTCTAGCCAAGGGTAGATATATTGCCTTTCTTGATTCAGATGATTTATGGAAGCCCGAAAAGCTTCAGAAGCAGATAAAATTCATGGTTTCGGAAAACCAGCCTTTCACTTTTTCATTTTATGAATGTATGGATGAAAATGGTAATGCTTTAGGTAAAATAATCGAAGCACCAAAAATCCTTACTTATCACCAATTGTTCTGGAGCAATTTGATTGGAAATCTGACAGGTATTTACGATTCGGCCTTTTTAGGAAAAATAACAATTTCTTCCATTAGAAAGCGCCAAGATTGGATGATGTGGCTCACAATCTTGAAAAAAACAAAAACCGCAAAACCAGTTCCTGAAAACTTGGCAATTTATAGAATCAGAGAAAATTCTATTTCAGCTTCAAAGACAGCGTTATTGAGACATAATTATAATGTATATAGAAACTTCCATAAATTAAATGTTATCGTTTCAATAGGTTGCATGATCGGCTTCCTGTTCGTGCATTTTTTTATCAAGCCGAAATATGTGAAAAAACGTAAACTAAAGTAATGACTGAAACTGTTTGAGCTTTCCTCGATTAGTACGTGCCAGAGAAGTCTTTTGCACAAATACAAACCTCAGATTTGGCTCCAAGTATAAGGAAATAGCGTCCTCAATTTTAGAAATCTGTTCCAAAGACAATTCTTTTTCGCTTACATACTCTATCTCGAACGAATCAATTTTTGTCTGCTTTACGATAAATTCTTTTACATTTCCATCGTCTTCTATGATACTTTTCGTCACATAATAAAAAGTCAGTCCGGGTGATTTTTTTCCGCTTGGAAGGATGGCGATATCGTTTGTTCGACCAATCAATTGCTTGAGAATTGGCTTTTTAAAAGTACTTTCTATAGCTAAAATTCCAATATCTCCAATATCATATCGGATGAACGGATGGGCCTTATTATACAACGATGTGATTACAATACGACCTTCTTTTCCATTAGGAACCGGCTGATTGGCATCGTCCAAGATTTCAACAAACAAGGTTTCGGCATTGACCTGCCATTCTCCTTTGGAATTTTCAAAAGCAATCAGGTCCAGTTCTGAAGCACCATATTCATTGACAATAGGAATTCCAAATTGCTTTTCCATTAAGATTTTATCTTTCTCAAAAAGCATCTCAGAGGTCACTATACATACCTTTAGTGTCGGACATATCTCCTTTAGTAAGATATTTTTTCGTTCCAAATATTTGGCAAATAATACGATAGAACTCGTATATCCATTGATGTAATCGAATTTCTTATTGCGAAAATGATTTAAAAACTTTTCCAAAACAGCATCCGATAAATCAAAAATAGGAAAGCGAAACCGATGTCCCAGAAAGTCCTTCAAGCGTTCTTTTTTATTTCCGATAAAATCCAAAGGAATTCCATAAAACCGTGCTTGGAAAGAAGAGTTGAAGTCAATACCGTGCCATCCAAAACGATACATGTTTGAAGCCCAAGTCATCGCATGGCAGTATTTGTCTTTTGCAAAAATAAACGGATCTCCGCTAGATCCCGAAGTCTTATTGATAAATAATTTTTTATGATCAAAACTTTTGGAGAGCCTTTGTTGCAATGGTTGTTGTAAATCTTTTTTAGTAATTACAGGCAAACTATTCCAATTATCAGAAGTTTTTCCAGAAGCCAGTTGCTTATAAAAATGATTGTTATTCAAGTGAAAATCGACAATTTCTTTTCTTTTCCCAAGAATATAATGCTCATAGCTGGCTTCAGGAATATTAAGAATATTCTCAAATTCCAGCTGAGCCTCTTTTATCGGAAAGCCACTAATTTTCAAGGAAAAGTCAAATAGTTTAAACACAGTCGAAAGTTGATAGTTTTTAGTAAATTAATTATTTTTTATGTTCAAAAGCAATTAATTTTGGCACATATTAAACAAACTACACAACAATGACAATTTTATTATTAGGTTCTGGCGGAAGAGAGCATGCTTTGGCTTGGAAAATGCTGCAGAGCGATAAATGCTCAAAACTTTTTGTGGCACCTGGAAATGCTGGTACAGAAGCAATTGCAAAAAATATCAATATTAGTCCAACTGACTTTGAAGCGATAAAAAATTTCGTACTCCAAGAAAAAGTAGAAATGGTTGTTGTGGGTCCCGAAGATCCTTTAGTGGCTGGAATTTATGATTTTTTCAAAAATGATGAGGCACTACAGAATATTCCCGTTATAGGTCCGTCAAAAAAAGGCGCTCAATTAGAAGGAAGCAAAGAATTTGCAAAAGAATTTCTAGTAAAACATAATATTCCTACGGCAGCTTATGGCAGTTTTACCAAAGAAACTTTAGAAAAAGGACAAAAATTTTTAGAAACGTTGAGTCCTCCTTATGTTTTGAAAGCAGATGGATTGGCGGCAGGGAAAGGAGTTCTAATTATCCAAGATTTAGAAGAAGCAAAAGCAGAATTGAAGAATATGCTTGTTGATGAAAAATTTGGACAAGCGAGCTCAAAAGTGGTCATCGAAGAATTTTTAGACGGAATAGAACTTAGCTGTTTTGTTTTGACTGACGGTAAAAGCTACAAGATTCTGCCTACGGCAAAAGATTACAAAAGAATTGGTGAAGGCGATACCGGCTTGAATACAGGCGGTATGGGAGCAGTTTCCCCAGTTCCGTTTGCTGATGCTGTTTTGCTGGAAAAAATCGAAAATAGAATCGTAAAACCGACAATTGACGGTTTGCAAAAAGATGGAATCGAATACAAAGGTTTTGTATTTATCGGTTTGATCAATGTGAAGAATGAGCCGATGGTAATTGAATACAACGTCAGAATGGGCGATCCAGAAACAGAAGTTGTAATTCCGAGGCTTACATCTGACTTAGTAGAACTATTTTTGGCTGTGGCTGACGAAAAGCTGGATCAAGTTTCTTTAGAAGTCGATCCAAGGAGCGCTACGACTATCATGGTCGTTTCTGGTGGTTATCCGGAAGAGTATGAAAAAGGAAAAGCAATTTCTGGAATCGAAAATGTTACCGATTCTATTGTTTTCCATGCGGGAACTAAAACCGTTGATGGACAAGTAGTAACCAATGGTGGTAGGGTTTTGGCGGTAACATCTTACGGCGATAACTTTAAAGAAGCGATACAAAAATCCTATCAAAATATCGACAAGCTGAAATTTGAGAAGATGTATTTCCGAAAAGATATCGGGTTTGATTTATAATCCAATAAAAAATCCGAGAAGCAATAGTTATCGCTTCTCGGATTTTCATTATAATAAGTTCGGCTTATTTTAAGAAAGAATGAGCCGTAGTATCTTGAAATTCATCGTTATTAGCTTTGTGTAATTGCAGCTGTTTGATCCAGTAAACAATTGCTACTGCGCAAATAATCATAAAAATCCAGTTCAATGTGTTGGCAGCCCACCAGTTTTTTAGTTCTAAAGCTCTGAAAAAGTCAAGCGGTTTGAACAAAATGTCTACGAATAAATATTGTATTCCTTCAAAAAATGATTTCATATCGTTTCTTTATGTTGTTATTTTATGAATCTTCTAAAATTTTTGTACAGACTAACTTTATAATAGTTCATTTTAGAACAAGTAGTATCTTTACACTGCAAAAGTATAAAATATCCTTATGATAACAAGCGTTTTTAGCAAATCTCGACCGTTAAATTATATAATTATTTCAGCGCTTCTGGTTATATGCTATTTTTTATACCTTCAAAAAGCTCCAGAATTGGTTGATTCTGTTAATGGAATTATGACCAGAACTGGACTTCTGCTGCTTTTGATAGGTTCGCTTTTTATCATAAACTTCGTGACCAAAAAGAATGGATTGAGCAAAGACAATAGCTATACCTTTCTTTTCTTCTTTTCATTCCTGATTTTATTTCCGACAACATTAGTCAACACAAATCTCATTATTTCTAATTTTTTTATACTCTTGGCGTTGCGGAGATTGATTTCTTTGCAATCGCTGCTCACGCCTAAAGAAAAAATATTCGATGCTTCGCTTTGGATTTTTCTAGCGGCAATCTTTCACTTTTGGAGTATTTTGTTCATTTTGATTGTTTTTGTCTCCATCCTTTTTCATGTCTCGAGAGATTATAGAAACTGGGTACTGCCTTTTATTTCCTTTTTTGCTGTAGGAGTCATAGCATTGATGTATGCTTTAATTTTTGACCAAAGCTTGATAGAAACGATAGTTGACAGCGCTTTGATTGATTTCAATTTCAATTATTTTACGAATAATTATCAGAACTTTGCCCTTTCATTATACCTAGTTACTGCAACCTTCTTTTTTATTACGCAAGCCTTGACATTGCCTAATAAACCGTTGAATATGCAATCGTCCTACAAGAAAATTATTGTCGCATTTATTATCGGTGCGGTTGTTTTCCTGATTTCTTCGGACAAGAATAATAGTCTTTTGATCTATACGTTTGCTCCAGTGGCCATCATGGCGACCAACCATATTGAGTCCATGCAGGTCAATTGGCTGAAAGAAACTTTTGTTTATGTAATTGTCGGCTGTAGCGTACTGACTTTTTTCTCGCAATTATAACTTATTGCCATACGCCAAATCGCCTGCATCTCCTAAGCCTGGCACGATATAGTTTTTTTCGTTCAGCTTTTCGTCCAAAGTAGCGACCCACAGGTGGCAATAATCTGGGAGATGTTTTTGGAGATAAGAAATTCCTTCCGGAACAGCGATCACGACAGCAATATGCACTTCTTTTGGAGTTCCTTTTTCCATCAGTTTATTAAAAACAGCAACCATAGACTGGCCTGTCGCAAGCATTGGATCGATCAATAAAAGATTTTTGTTTTCGATGCTCGGAACAGCCTGGTATTCTACTTTTATGTCAAATGCATCGTCGTTATTATAATGATGGCGGTAAGCCGATACAAATCCGTTTTCCGCGCTGTCAAAATAATTCAGAAAACCAAGATGTAGAGGCAGTCCAGCTCTTAAAATAGAACATAATACTAAGTCATCCTGAATTTCGGTAGTCTTTTTGATGCCAAGCGGCGTCTGGATTTCTACATCTTTATAATGAAGGTTCTTGCTCAATTCATACGACATTATTTCGCCAATCCGCTCAATATTCCTGCGGAAACGCATGCTGTCTTTTTGGACATTGACATTTCTGATTTGGCCCAAGAAATGATTCAGTACGCTGTTGGCTTCTGATAAATAATGTACTTGCATAGTTTTATAAGTGTAAGGTTTGGAATTCAAGGCTCTGAAATCTGAAATTTTTACCAGCCATAAAGGTATAAAAAGTATATTTGTATTTTAATTGTAAATATATGTTTTCAAAATTAGCGTATTCAGTATTTGAGCAGAGCATCCAGGATTATCATAAATATGACAACGTGGACCAGCCTATCAGCAACCCTTATTCAAATGATACATTTGAACATCTATTATATCTGAAAAACTGGATTGATACTGTGCAATGGCATTTTGAAGATATAATCCGTGATCCAAATATTGATCCTGTTGAAGCTTTGAAATTAAAACGCAGAATCGATGCTTCAAACCAAGAGAGAACAGACATGGTTGAATTTATCGATAGCTTTTTCTTGAAAAAATATAGCGGTGTTAAAGTAAAAGACAATGCCAAGATTAATTCAGAAAGTCCTGCGTGGGCATTTGATAGACTGTCTATTCTAGCTTTGAAAATCTACCATATGCATGAAGAAGCAACACGAGCTGATGCTTCTCCAGAACACAGAAATGCATGTCAGACTAAACTAAATGTTCTTTTGGAACAGCGTTCGGATTTATCAACAGCAATCGACGATCTGCTTACAGATATTGAAAACGGAGACAAGTTCATGAAAGTTTACAAACAGATGAAGATGTACAATGACGATGATCTGAATCCGATTTTGTATCAGAATAAAAAATAAAGACGGATGGCAGAAAAGAATTTTATTAGTTCCGAGCCACTGTTTTTCAAGATTGTCTATGGCGTGACCTTCCTTGCATTTATATATGTACTATATGAAATGCTTTTTTTAGAAAGCCAGCACCAATCCCAACCTTTAAAATTAATCGTTCTCGCATTATTTGGCGTTTTCTTTATCAGGAAAGGCTTAAGCGGAATGAAGCAAAACAAATAAGACAAGAGACTTTTTTGAGACAAGCTGTTTCTTAAAAGTCTTTTTTATTTCTAAAAGATGCGAAAAATCAAGCATATAGTAGTTTTTAGACTTTCTGCCATGGGAGATGTTGCCATGACAGTTCCTGTATTGAGAGCTTTTGCCGCACAGTATCCTGATGTGAAGCTTACCGTAGTTTCTCGTCCTTTTTTTAAGCCTTTTTTTGACGGAATTCCTAACCTAGATTTTTTTGCAATCGATCTGAAAGAAAGACATAAAGGTTTTTTCGGACTGATACGATTGTATAAAGATTTGAAAAAATTAGGGGTTGACGCTGTTGCGGACTTACATAATGTTCTTCGTTCTAAAATAGTGAGGAGTCTTTTTGCATGGAGCGGCAAAAAAACAGCTTTTGTTGACAAAGGACGCGCAGAAAAGAAAGCGCTGACAAGAGTAGAAAATAAAATTTTCAAGCCGGTAAAATCGATGTTTGAAAGGCATAAGCAAGTTTTTAAAGAACTTGGCTTTGAAATACGTCTTGAAAATCCGATTTTTCCAAAAAAAGCTGATCTGACAGAAGAAATTCTAAATCTTACTGGAGAAAAGCACAAAAAGTGGATCGGAATCGCTCCTTTTGCCCAATATGATTCTAAGGTTTATCCGCAAGACTTGATGCAGCAAGTCATCGACAAACTTGCCGAAAATCAAGATTATAAAATATTTCTGTTTGGTGGAGGGAATAAAGAAATTGAAATATTAGATAAGCTCGCCGCTGGAAAAGAAAATGTGATTACTGTTGCTGGTAAATTAAAATTCGAGGAAGAACTAAAGATTATTTCGAACCTTGACGTAATGCTTTCAATGGATTCGGGCAATTCGCATATCGCGGCAATGCTAGGCATAAAGGTAATTACGCTTTGGGGCGCAACACACCCGTACGCCGGATTCTTGTCTTTTAACCAGACGATGGATACAGCGATAGTTTCCGATAGAGGAAAATATCCGCTGCTTCCGACTTCAATTTATGGCAATAAAAAAGTAGAGGGCTATGAAGATGCTATGCGAAGCATTCCTATAGAAAAAGTCGTGGCTGTAATCCAAGATCAGCTAAAATAACTAAGGATTAGCTTTTTCTTCTTCAATAAAGTCTAAATTATATTTTCAACGGAATGATAGCCTTTTATATTTCACAAAAAAAGCAGTAGTTTTTTTATTTACTGTAAAAAATATTCCTATTTTGGCTTCCTGCAAATCTATTTGTTTTTATGACTATTCAAGCTAGCCCACTGGGATTACATACATTACTAACCCTTCATGTGGAAGATTATAAAAAACTTATTGAAATCAGTCAGTTTATAGATTTTACTGAGACAATACTTAAAAAATATACTCTAGAAAAAGTGGGGATTGCCTCTCATGTTTTTGATAATGAAAGTTATACAGTCGCTTTTTGCTTGATGGAATCTCATATTTGTGTACATACCTGGCCTGAAAACCAGAATCTTGCCTTGGATATTTATTTGTGTAATTATTCACAAGACAATACTCAAAAAGTCAGAAATATTGCTCAAGATTATATTACTTTTTTTGGAGCCAAAATTTTAAAACAAATCGAAGTTAATAGATAGGGTATGCATATAACGTGTAAAAAATGTGGTACAGCTACTTCTATCGAAAGCAATTTTGAAATAAAATACTTTGGCTGTCCTAATTGCAGGAGTTTGTTTGAAATTAAAGAAGAATTAAACTTTGTAAAAGAATTTGATTATAAATCTATAAATCCTTTATTAGAAATAGGAAAGAAAGGTATTATTGATGGAGTTGAGTATGAAATTATCAGTATGCTCATCAAGAAATTCCATGCAATTCATTATTGGAGAGAATATACCTTAAAATCGAAGGATGATAACTATCTATATCTTTCTGAGTCGGAAGGACATTGGATTTTATTAGAAGAGATTCCTGAAAGATATGATGTTTCTCGAAGATATAAGACGCTAACATATAATGAAATATCGTATGATTTATACGAAAACACACATTGTAGGGTAGACTCCGCTTATGGTTTTTTTGATGATAAAGTACCAGATATCGAAATTAAGATTATAGAATATATCAAACCGCCCTATATGGTTTCAATCGAGAAGTTTGGAAATGTTGAAACCACTTACTTTGGAAGGCATTTTACTAAAAATGAAGTAAAAAAAGCATTCAATAATCCTAAATTACCAGGAAGATATGGTGTGGGATCTGTACAGCCTTTTCTTTTTAATTTTCATAATGGAATTTTAGTTTTCTGCTCTATTGCCATTCTGATTTTAGTTACGCAACTCATTGTAAATAAAAATAGGGTAGA
Organism: Flavobacterium endophyticum; assembly: GCF_003634455.1. Taxonomy (GTDB): domain Bacteria; phylum Bacteroidota; class Bacteroidia; order Flavobacteriales; family Flavobacteriaceae; genus Flavobacterium; species Flavobacterium endophyticum. The sequence continues at coordinate 1,584,290 of NZ_RBLC01000001.1, forward strand.
GACCGAAGTGCTTTCACGGAATTTTTCATTCACGGAATATAACAATAAAGATTTTGTTTCGGAATCGTTTACTTTACAAGGAGCTTCAGCACCCTTAACAATCAGCATAAATTCCGAAGTAGACAATTCATGGGCAAATGCTCAAGTTGCATTAGTTAATGAAATTACCAATGAAGAAGAATATGCAAACCAGGATATTGAATATTATCATGGATATACAGATGGCGAAAGTTGGAGCGAAGGAGGAAGAAATGAAGAGTTTAACATTTGCGGGGTTGGTGAAGGGAAATACCATCTAGTCATTACTCCCCAAAAACAGCCAGATGACACATTAAATGATCGCATAACGGTAAAAGCAGTCTGGAAAAGTCCGTCATTATGGAATTTTTTTATTTCGATATTGATTATGGGAATCGCATTGGTTATTATCTTTTTTGCAAATAAAAATTTTGAAAGTAGACGGTGGGAAAACAGTGATTTTTCTCCATTTTAATTAAGAGAATTATGGATAGCAGCTCAATAAAGAATTTTATTATGAACAATAAATGGTCGGTTCTGATTGGACTTTTTGTTTATGGTTTGTTTTTATTTTTTACTTTTTCCGGAAATAGGATTTGCGATTGCGTATCGACAGAAAAATATAGCTCAAATAATAATGGCCGCGTCGGGATAACCCGCTTTTATCACAAATAAATCAACAAATTATGGAATATATACTAGTAAAAGGAATAATCAACTCGCTCATTTTTTCAGGAATCGGAATATTTGTTTTGGTTGTCAGTTATCTTCTTCTTGAAAAGATGACCCCAGAAAACACATGGAAAGAAATCGTAAATAACAAAAACACAGCCTTGGCTATTGTATTTGGAGCTTTCATTATTGGAATCTCAATAATTATTAGCGCAGCAATTCATGGCTAAAAACTTTTTGAAGTTTGAATACCTGCTACTTTTTGCAGTATTTATTATTGCTACATGCGGATTAATTTATGAGTTGGTTGCCGGAACGTTAGCAAGCTATCTTTTGGGCGATTCTGTCAAGCAGTTCTCGTTTATTATTGGAGTATACCTGTTCTCGATGGGTATTGGCTCTTTTTTTGCCAAATTCGTCAAAAAGAACCAACTGAATACTTTTGTAGAAATTGAGATTTTAGTGGGACTCATTGGAGGATTGAGCTCCGTTATTCTATTCATCTTGTTTGAAAAAGTCGATTATTTCCAATTTATATTATATCTGCTAGTTTTTGTAACAGGATGTCTGGTAGGTCTGGAAATTCCACTTTTGATGAATATCCTAAAAGAAAAAGTAAAATTCAGCGATCTGGTTTCAAATGTTTTTACATTTGATTATATAGGAGCTTTGTTGGCTTCTGTTTTATTTCCCTTGGTATTGGTGCCTAAATTTGGTGTTATGAAAACCTCGCTCTTCTTCGGCATGATAAATATTTCCGTAGCGATTGCATTATGTTTTTTGTTATCAAAAGATCTAAAACGCCCAATATTGCTGAAATTTAAAGCCATTTTTGCTTTTCTGGTTTTAATTTTTACATTCCTTTTTTCGGATCAGATACTATCTTATTCAGAACAAAAGCTGTATGGAGAAAATATTATTTTCACGAAAGCAACACCTTATCAAAGAATCGTTCTAACACATACAAAGAATGACTACAAATTATACCTAAACAATAATTTACAGTTCAGTTCTGCAGATGAATATCGTTATCACGAAGCCCTTGTCCATCCTGTTATGGCAACTGCAAAAAACATTGAAAATATTTTAGTTTTAGGCGGTGGTGATGGCCTTGCCGTCAGGGAGATTCTAAAATATAAGGATGTCAAAAACATTACGTTGGTAGATTTGGACGAAGGAATGACATCGCTTTTTGCCTCCAATACCATCTTAAAAAAATTCAATCATAATTCGTTGACAGATTCTAAAGTAAAAGTATTTAATAAAGATGCTTTTTTGTGGGCAAAAGAAGAGAAAAACAAATATGATGTGATTATTATTGATTTTCCTGATCCATCAAATTATAGCTTAGGTAAGTTATACTCCTTAAATTTTTACAAATCCTTAAAAAAAATTGCAACTCCAGAGACAGTAGTTGTAATTCAGACTACATCGCCTTATTTTGCGCCTAAATCATTTTGGTGCATTAATAACACAGTTAAGGAAATTTTTCCAAATGCAGATGCCTATCACGTTTATGTACCCTCTTTTGGGGAATGGGGTTATACCATCGCTTCCAATAATAGCAATACAGATTTTAGTAAAGTGAGTCGCAAAGTCGGCGGATTGAAATATTATGATTACCAATATAAGAAATTAAATTTCTTTCCTAAAGATATGATTGCTAAAGATATAGAAATTAATAGATTAGATAATCAAATTTTAGTGAGGTATTTTGATGAAGAATGGGGAAAATTATAATGTGAGAACACGAAGAACATTTCTGAAATCGATTTCTGCTGGAATAATTCTAGCATCAATTCCCACGTTTTTCAATGCTTGCAAAGAAAAAGTAATCACTTTTGCGATTCGGCTCTCTGGAACGAATCATATTTTAGGACATCGTCTCCGAACTAAAGATTTTCCGAAAATTTCCAAGACAATTGAAATTCCGTATCTTATAATCGGCGGTGGAATTTCTGGACTTTCTGCCGGAAGGCAGTTTAAAAAAAAAGGCATTGAAGATTTTTTGATTCTCGAACTAGAATCCAGTGCAGGCGGAAATTCTAGAAATGGAGAAAATAAATATTCAAAATATCCACTAGGGGCTCATTATCTGCCATTGCCAAATATCCATGATAAGGAATTAGTACAATTCTTAGAAGAATCCCAAATCATTACCGGTTATCAGGAAGGTTTTCCAATTTTTGATGAAGAGCAGCTAACATTTATGCCTCAGGAAAGATTATTTTTTAAGAACACTTGGCAGGAAAGCTTAGTGCCTAAATTTGGCATTACCAAAACAGCTGAGGCTGAATTCAATAGATTTTTTGAAAAGATGGCAGATTATAGAGAGAAAAGAGGAAAAGACGAAAAATATATTTTTGATATTCCTCTTGCTAGCTCCTCGCAGGATGGAAATTTTGATTTCTTAGATAAAATCTCAATGAAGGAATGGCTAATACATAATAAATTCATTTCTGAAGAATTATATCAGTATGTAAATTATTGTTGTCGTGACGATTTTGGATTGGGAATCGACTTTATTTCTTCTTGGGCTGGAATTCATTATTTTGCCTCTCGAAAGCACAATGCCACAAAAGAAAAGACAGAAAATGTATTGACCTGGCCAGAAGGAAACGCTAGATTAATGAATCATTTAAAAGAATATTCAAAAGATAAGATCTTTACTAATCATTTAGTCTATGAAACGAAGCTAGAAGGAGAAAATGTAATTGTTAAGGCCTACGATGATTTCAAAAAAGAGTCTGTGTCTATTAGAGCAAAAAAAGTAATTTTTGCAACACCACAATTTATCAATAGCTATTTGCTTCCTGATAGACTAAATATCACGAAAGATTTTCATTATGCACCTTGGTTATTGGCAACAATGACGGTTATTGATTTAGACGACAATAATAGCTATCCTCTGTGTTGGGACAATGTTATATATGGGGCAAAAGGATTGGGGTATATTTATAATCAGCACGAATCTTTAGGGCAGATTCAAGAGAAAAAAGTAATTACCTATTATTACAGTTTTTCAACAAATGATTTGAAAAGATCAAGAAAAGAATTGCTGACAAAACCAGAAGATTATTGGAAAGAATTAATTATTAATGACTTAAAAATAGCACATCCTGATATTGAGAATGTTATACAAGAAATAGATATTCAAAGAATAGGACATGGAATGATTAGCCCAGTTCCTGGTTTTTTATCTGGAAATTCAAGGGCTGAAGCTTCACGAGCCATTGAAAACAAAATCTTCTTTGCCCATAGCGATTTATCGGGAATCTCAATTTTTGAAGAAGCTTTTCACCAAGGAATTAATGCAGTAAATAAAATACTTGAATGAGACAGCCCTGGATCAATAAACCGAAAACGGATATTCCCTTAATTCTATTTCCGCAGTTTTTTGTGCTTGGCGTTGTGTTTTTGTTTCAAGGTTTTCTAAAAGAAGCGGAAGAAAACCATTCTTTTTTTACATGGTTGCTGTTGATTGTCTTTATTGACGTAGCACATGTTTATGCTACATTATTTAAAACCTATTTAGTAAAAGAAGAATTCGAAAAGAGAAAAAAACTATTACTTCTTCTCCCTATTCTCTGTTTTTTAATCGGTTTTGTATTGTTCTTGTTTGGCGCAAAGATATTTTGGTCGGTTTTGGCCTATATAGCCGTGTTTCATTTTATCCGACAGCAATATGGTTTCATGAGACTTTATTCACGGAAGGAAATCAAGACAAAATGGACTATTTTTCTAGACAACCTTTTCATTTATACCGCAACAGTTTATCCTATGATTTTTTGGTTCATGAGCCCGTCTAGAAAGTTTACCTGGTTTGTGGAAAATGAATTTATTTCATACCAGAATCCACTTTTGCTTCAATTTTTTACGTGGATGTATTATTCTATACTTGCCTTTTATGTGGTAAGGACATTTTATCTTTCTATAAAGACAGGTTATTTCAATATACCTAAAAATGTAATAATTATAGGAACAATTTTATCTTGGTATTTTGGAATAGTATATTTCAATAATGACTTGATATTTACATTACTCAATGTTGTTTCTCATGGAATACCCTATATGGCCCTGATTTATTTTAATCAAAACAACAACAAGCATTCTTTCCAGATACCTAAGCTATCTAGTCTTTTGGGAATCTTAACTTATATTGGAATTCTCCTTTTTCTAGCTTTTACAGAAGAATACCTTTGGGAAATTTTAGTATGGAACGAACATTTTAATTTCAATAACGGGATGGATTACCTAGTGCCTTGGCAGATAGTTTTGGTTCCCTTATTGACAGTTCCTCAATTTACACATTATATTTTGGATGGTTATATCTGGAAATCCAAGAAATAAAAAAGAGGCCTTTCGAGCCTCTTTCCATTTTATGTTTTTCGATTAAACATCATCAAAATCAATATAGATTTCTGCTGAAGTTGGATGTGCCTGGCAAGTTAAGGTCAATCCTTCGGCAATCTCGCGATCGGTCAAGATAGAATTCTTTTTCATTTCGGCAGTACCGGAAACAATTCTGGCGATACAGCTGCTGCAGATACCTCCTTGACAAGAGTAAGGAGCATCGATTCCTTGCTTTAAGGCGGCATCGAGAAGTGTCATTTTTTGCGACATGTCGAAAGTAGTTTCTTCATCGTCTACCAAAACGGTCACTTTGCTATGTCCTTCTAATGATTCTTCAATCTTATTTTCTTTAGTCGAAGCAGAAAACAATTCAAATTTAATGTCCTTTTCTTTGATGTTGTTTTCCCTCAAGACGTTATTTACGACATTGATCATTTCTTCCGGACCGCACAAATAAAACTTGTCAAATTCTACAGAAGCATGTTTGTTTTTCAATACAAAATTCACTGCGGATTTTTCGATTCTTCCAAATAAGGCATTTTCGGCTCTTGCCTGGCTGAATACATAATGTACGAACAGTCTTCCGGTATATTGGAGCTGCAGGCTGTGCAATTCTTGATGAAAAATAGTTTCGTCTGGAGTTTTATTGCCATAAATCAAAACAAAAGTGCTTTGTGGTTCTTTTTCTAAAACGCTTTTAAGTATCGACATTACTGGCGTTATTCCGCTTCCGGCAACAAAAGCAGCATAATTTTTTATCCTGTTGGAGTCTGGCTCAAAAATGAATTTTCCTTCTGGCGAACCTACTTCAATCGTATCTCCGGCTTTTAACTGCTTGTTTGAAAACTGAGAAAAGGCTCCGTTTGAAACAGCTTTGATTGCAATTCGTAACTCACCGCTGTCAGGCGAAGAGCAGATGGAATAGGCGCGACGGATTTCGTTTCCGTCAAGCGTCAACTTTAGATTTATATATTGTCCGGCGACGAAACTATAATGCGATCTTAATTCTTCTGGTACGTTGAACAACACAGAAACAGCATCTTTTGTTTCTCTCCTGACTTCTTTTATTGTTAGTTTATAAAATGTAGACATTCTGTATATTTTATGCAAAAGTAAGCATTCCCAAAACTTTTTTAAATAAGAAAACCTTAAAAAATAATACCTAACTATTTTATGTATAAGAAACTTATGTATATTTGCTTTCTAATGCTGAAAAATGAAAAACTCTCAATTGTATAAAGGAAGCCTTAATACCATAATAATGAAGTTATTAGGGGAAAATGGGCGAATGTATGGTTATGAAATCACGCAGAAAGTGAAAGAAATAACCAAAGGGGAATTGAATATCACTGAAGGCGCTCTTTATCCGGCATTGCACAAATTAGAAGCCGAAGGATTGCTAGATGTTGAGGTTGAAAAAGTAGATAATCGTCTTCGGAAATATTATAAGCTTACAGAAAGTGGCCAGACCGAAACGGTAAGCCGCCTGGCAGAACTAGAAGAATTTATAAAAAACATGCAAAGTATAGTAAATCCTAAACTAAGCTATTGATGAAATTAAAGGAACAGCAAATCGACCGATTATACCAATTCACGCGACAGCATTTTGTAGAGTGGTATGACCTGCAATCGGAATTGGTAGACCATTTGGCCAATTCAATCGAAGATAGGTGGAAAGAAAATCCGAAATTGACTTTTGAAGAAGCATTACAGTTAGAATTCAAGAAATTCGGGATTTTCGGATTTATGGATGTTGTCGAAGAACGCCAGAAATTCTTAGGAAAAAAATACGCAAGGATAATTTGGAAATACTATAAGGAGTTTTTCCGATTGCCTAAAATTCTCCTGACTTTGGGAGCCATGTATGCCTTATATATTCTTTCTGAAGCTTTGCAGGATACCCAAATTCTATATCTCTGCGTTTTGGGCGTTATTGGATTTGTGTCTAGCTTCGAAATTTATAAAGTCACCAAAGCCCAAAGATTACGAGAGAAAGCAACAGGAAAAAAATGGCTTTTTGAACAAACGGCCAGTATTTTTGATATCTATCCGATTACGTTCTTGCCGGTACAGATAGTCAATTTATCAGGCGCTTTTGGCGATGAGAATTGGAATAGAGGAACAGCGATTTTTGGTGCTGTAATTCTAGTGTTATTTGCACTTTTACTATATGTACAGTGGAAAGTCGTACATAAAAAAATGTCAGAAGAAATGGGCCGAATCTATCCTGAATATGAAATCTCAAAATAAAGTGTAACGTTTACATTTTTTATTCTACTAATCCACAAAACCAAACCAAACAAGATGTTCAAAAAATTCCTCATGCTCGAATGGAAATCTTTTTTCCGTTCGGCTTCCTTCAGGACCAACCTCGCTTTAAAAATACTGATGGTTTTTGGAGCGATTTATTTCACCTTGATTTTCCTTTTTATGGGAATCGGCGTGTTCTATCTGATTAAAGAAGAACTCAACCTGGATCCTATTCTTGTCGTGAACCGATATCTGATCTATTATATCCTTTTGGATCTGATGATACGGCTTTTTCTTCAGAAGATTCCAGTGATGAATATTCGTCCGCTATTGACATTGCCGATCAAAAAATCAACCATCGTAAACTTTGCTTTAGGAAAGACGATATTGTCGTTTTTTAACTTCGTGCATTGCTTTTTCTTCGTGCCGTTTTCAATAGTATTGGTCATAGAAGGATATGATATTGTCAGCATAATTCTTTGGCATATAGCTTTGATGGCGTTAGTCTATGCAAATAACTTCTTCAACATACTATTAAACAATAAAGACTATCTTTTCCTTATCTTTATTGGAGCCGTGTTGGCTTTGGGAACTTTGCAATACTACGGCCTGTTTGATATTACGAGCTATACGTCGGTTTTCTTTCAAGGATTGTTCGATACGAAATACCTTTTCCTTTTACCGATTGTTTTATTGATTTCTTTATACCTTATCACGTATACTTACTTCAAGAAAAACCTTCATTTAGATACGGGACTTTCTTCAAAACACAGTGTAGCCAAAACCGAACAATATACTTGGCTAAACCAATTTGGAACGATTGGTACATTCCTTAAAAATGACATCCGATTGATCAAGCGAAACAAGCGTTCAAAAACCACGATTTTTATGAGCGTCTTATTTCTTTTTTATGGATTGCTTTTCTTTTCTGGAGGAATTGAATCCTATAATAATCCGATGATGCACATGTTTGCAGGGATTTTTGTGACGGGCGGCTTTTTGTTCACTTTTGGCCAATTCGTGCCAAGCTGGGATAGCGCCTATTATCCGCTAATGATGACCCAGAACATTCCTTATAAAGGATATCTGAATTCAAAATGGTGGCTGATTGTTATTGCAACGGCAGTTTCGACAGTAATCGCTTCTTTTTATCTCTATTTTGGATTAGAAATCTATCTGATTATTATTGTTGGAGCGGTTTACAATATTGGCGTAAACTCTCATTTAGTATTGCTCGGCGGCGCATTCACTAAAACTCCGGTTGACTTAAATTCTGGCAAAGGAGCTTTTGGAGATAAAAAAGCGTTCAATGCAAAAACAATGCTCATCTCTTTGCCAAAATTATTGCTCCCGATGATTATCTATGCCTTAGGCTACTATTTGATTAATCCGACAATGGGACTGGTATTGGTGGCCTTGACAGGAGTTTTAGGATTTGCCCTAAGAAATAAGGTTTTTACAATGATTGAAAAAGTGTATAAAACCGAAAAATATAAAACAATAGATGCTTACAAGCAAAAAGGATAAATTCGAACACTAAAAATCTAACGATATAAAACATCGAAAAAATGATACAAGCAAAAAATCTTTCAAAAGCATATAACGGAACAACCGTATTAAAAATAGACCATCTTGAAATCCAAAAAGGCGAAAGCTTCGGATTGGTCGGAAATAATGGCGCTGGGAAAACTACATTTTTCAGCCTGTTGCTCGATTTGATTCAGCCAACGACAGGAGAAATCATCAATAGCGGTTTCAGAGTCGACCAAAGCGAAAACTGGAAAACCGTGACTGCTTCTTTCCTAGACGAAAGCTTCTTGATCGGTTATCTGACTCCAGAAGAATATTTCTATTTCATAGGCGATTTGCGCGGGCAAAATAAAGCCGATGTAGATGCTTTGTTGAAAAAACATGAAGAGTTTTTCAACGGCGAAATCCTGAACAGCAAAAAATACATCCGCGATTTCTCAAAAGGAAACCAAAAGAAAGTCGGAATCATTGCCACATTGATAGGCAATCCGGAAGTTATCATCCTTGACGAACCTTTCGCTAACCTTGATCCGACTACACAATTCAGGCTTAAAAAGATAATCAAAGAACTGGCCGACAATCCGGAAATTACGGTATTGGTCTCAAGCCATGACCTTCTCCATACTGTTGAGGTATCCAATAGAATCGTTGCCCTTCAAAAAGGCGAGATCGTAAAAGACATCCAGACATCAGCAGAAACGCTAGAAGAATTAGAGCGATTCTTTGCTGTCTAATTGAAATTACAAAAGGCCTCGATTACGAGGCTTTTTTTTTTGCACTAAACAGCCGTGTCAAGGATAAGAAAACATTACGAAGCGCAAAAAATCGCCTATTTTTTTCCCCATATCAAAAAGAAACGTATTTTTACCAGTCATTATACTAAAACTGACTTTTAAAAGTTAAAGAATAAAAAACGTTTGACATTGAAAACCAACATACTTAAATACGCCCTTCTGCTTGGATTTTTTGCTTTTTTGATAGCTTGTTCTACAAAAAAAGACACCTTCATTAACAGAAACATGCATGCTCTGAGCACAGAATACAATATTTTGTATAATGGCGAAATTGCGCTGCAGGCAGGGATTACCGAGCTGAAAACACAGTATAAAGATAATTTCTGGGAAATTCTTCCAGTAGAAAGGATGCAGGTAAATCAAGAAACCATGCTTCCGGGCGACAAAAAGAACCCGAATTTTGAGCGTGCGGAAACAAAAGCCATCAAGGCGATTCAAAAACATTCGATGTATATTGAAGGAGGCGAAAAAAACCCTCAAATGGACGAAGCGCATCTTTTGCTTGGAAAAGCACGTTATTATGACCAAAGATTTGTGCCAGCTTTAGAGGCCTTCAACTACATCCTATACAAATATCCAAACAGCGATAAGATTTACGAAGCAAAAATCTGGAGAGAAAAGACCAATATGCGAATGGAGAATGATGCGTTGGCCGTAAAAAATCTTCGTAAGCTTTTGGAAGAAATAAAATTTAAAGACCAGATTTTTGCAGATGCCAATGCAACTCTAGCACAAGCGTTCCTTAATATTGAAGAAAAAGACAGTGCCATTTCAAAATTAAAGCTGGCAGTAGAATATACTAAAGAAAGCGAAGAAAGAGCAAGATATTATTTTATTCTAGGACAGCTTTATGATTCACAGCATAAAAAAGACAGCGCTATTGCAGCCTATCAGTCAGTAATTGACATGAAAAGGAAATCGCCACGTCGTTATGTTATCCAGGCTCATGCAAAACAAGCACAATATTTTGACTATAAATCAGGCGATACTTTAGCCTTTGTCGAAAAATACAAAGACCTTTTAGAAGATAGAGAAAACAGGCCTTACCTTGATGTCATCAATCACCAGATGGGATTGTTTTATGACGCTCTTGAAAAAGATGAAGAAGCGAAAAAATACTACAATAAGTCCTTAAGAGCAAATTCTCAAGACAATTACCAGATTGCGTCAAACTATAGAAACTTGGCAGAAATCAATTTCAATGATGCGAAATATTCTGTAGCCGGACAATATTATGATAGTACGCTGGTGCGTATGGACCAAAGAACCCGTGAATATAAGGCAATCAAAAAGAAAAGAGAAAATCTTGTTGATGTAATCAAATACGAAGCAATTGCTAAAACAAATGACAGCATATTGCACATTGTTGCTTTATCAGATGATGGTAAAAAAAGCTTCTTTGATGAAGTCATTGCACGCTTGAAAAAAGAAGATGAAGAAAAGGCAAAAAAAGCATTATTAGTTAGCCAATCTCAACCGGCAGGTGTACAAAATTCTGACGCAACTGATGAAGAAGTCCTTAAAAGCGCTTCAAAAGCCATGTCAAACAAAAGCAAGCAGGCGGCATTGGCTGAAGAAATGAGCATGGCTCCTCCCGCAGTTGGTGGTTCTACCGCATCGAACTTCTATTTCTACAATCCGACCACAGTAGCTTACGGAAAAAACGAGTTTAGAAAAAATTGGGGCAACAGGACGCTGAAAGACAATTGGAGACTTTCTCAAGGGAAAAGCAAAATTGGTTTTGGCAATGATGATACAGGTAGCGAAGAGGTTGCTTCAAGTGAGGAAACTGATACCAAAGAAGAAAAAATTGATGTCCGTTATACTGTAGATTATTATTTGAAACAGCTTCCTACAGAACAAAAAGCAATCGACAGCTTGGCAAAAGAAAGAAACTTTGCCTATTATCAATTAGGACTTATATACAAAGATAAATTCAAGAGATACGAATTGGCCACAGGAAGACTTGAAAAACTATTGGAGAACAATCCAGAAGAAAGACTGATCTTGCCATCGATGTACAATCTGTATAAGATTTATGAGGTGACAAACAGAGAGAAAGCTGAAGCGATGAAACAAAGAATCATTTCACAATATCCAGAATCGCGCTATGCTACCATATTAAAAAGCTCACCGGCAGATTTGATCAAAGCCAACGATACGCCCGACGCAGCTTATAATAAACTGTTTAAGATATATGAATCAGGGCAATACCAAGCCGTCATAACAGAAAGCGAAGCGTTGATTGAGCTGTATGCAGGCGAAGATATTATACCAAAAATTGAATTGCTTAAGGCTAATACGATTGGTAAACTAAAAGGTTTGGATGAATACAAAGGCGCCTTAAATTATGTAGCTCTGAACTATCCAAACAGCAAAGAAGGTAAAGAAGCTGAAAGTCTTTTGGCAACCAATATTCCACAATTGGAAACAATTGCTTTTGACAAAGAAATCCCGATTAGCTGGAAAATACTGTACAAAGTTGGGCCAAATCCGGACGATAAAAACACAAAAATCCTTCAAGAAAAAATCAAGAAATTTGTTTCGGAAAGGACAATCGATAAGCTTTCCACCTCTTTTGATGTCTATACTGTAAATGAAAGTTTTGTTGCAATTCACGGAATCAAAACTGAAGAAAATGCAAAAGACATTGCATCCATATTAAAAGATTATAAAGATTACAAGATTGCTGACAACGCCATAATTATTTCAAACGAAAACTATAAAGTCGTTCAGATCAAGAAAAATCTTGTTGATTACTTAACAATCAAAAAGCCATAAAATGTTTGATAAGAATCCCAAATCCTATACAGACCTTTTAGGGAAAACCAACAGGATTGTTGAAGGAACCGTCATAAAAGGCGATATCATCTCTCAAGCTGATTTTAGGCTTGACGGAGAGCTCATCGGCAACTTTCAGTCCAAAGGCAAAATTGTAATAGGCCCAGCCGGGAAAGTCATCGGAGATATCATCTGCAGGAATGCCGACATAGAAGGGAAATTCGACGGCAAGATAGAAGTGATGGAAATCCTCAATGTAAAATCCAAAGCAAAAATCTACGGCGAAGTCATTGTTGGGAAACTATCGGTTGAACCTGGAGCAGAATTCAGTGCGTCCTGCGCAATGAAAGCCAATGTGAAAAACCTAAATCCAAATGATGGAAAACAACGACCAGAAGAAAAAATCGCTTAGCAAATGGGCTGCATTGATGAATATCCCTTTTCAGATGGGAATCATCATTTTCGCATTTACCTATTTGGGAATGTGGCTAGATGAAAAATATTCAAACGGTTCTTCTATTTGGACGATTGTATTGTCTCTGTTTTCGGTTTTTATAGCACTTTATAATGTAATCCGGCAGGTAAAAAATCTAAACAAAAAATAATGCACAAGTTATTCGCTTTTCTAAAATACTTTATCCCCTTTTCAGTAATCCTTTTTGTTGCGCAATTTTTTATCACAGAAAAGCTATTTGTAGGCACCGTTTTTTTCTATCAGACGTGGAGTATTTATGCGTTTCATATCATCGCAACGCTTCTGATTTATCTTTTTCTCCTTTTTGTAAATAAAAATTTCTTTGATAAGACGGGTTTTGCCTTCCTAGCAGGAAGCGTTCTCAAGATGATGGCGTCTGTAGTTTTTCTGGTTCCGCTGATTCAGTCTGACGTAAATGACCCTATAATTGATGTCGCGGCCTTTTTTATTCCTTATTTTTTATTCCTTTTTTTCGAAACAATTTTTGCAATTCGTTTAATAAACAATCGCTAATTGTCGTGAATATTAAAGAATTATTATTCAAATGCCAATTTACTAAAAATTATATTGATATATTTTCAAGTATGAATTAAATATGTACCTTTGCAAAAATTTTTGAAACGTAAAATTAGATACACAATTTAATAATGGTAATTTCAAATAAACCACTCCAATTCATTTTAGCTGCTTTTTTAGCGTGTGTTCCCTTGGCGAGCTTCGGTAATACAACGGTTGACAGTATTTATGTTAAAACTGAAGCGGCAAATCCAGTACACGGAAGCCACAAAGAATTAAATGCCCACGAAGAGGAAGAGTTTAATGCAAGCGAATTGATTAATTCGCACATTGGAGATTCTCATGATTTCCACATTGCAGATTGGAATGGCCATCCGATATCGTTCAGCCTTCCGGTAATCTTATGGACGGATAACGGATTGACGATTTTTTCTTCAAAAGAATTCCACCACGACAATACAGGTCACCACGTAGTTTCTGTAAACGGTCAAAATTTTGTTCGTTACAATGAAGTAATTTTTTACGCAGATAAATTTGAGACATTGACGCAAGATGAAAAAGGAGCTTTCAATTTTGAAGCAAGACCTTTGGATTTCTCAATCACTAAAAATGTCTTTTCAATGCTGATGTCGGCAATCGTACTTTTCTTGTTGTTCTCTGCTGTTGCACGTTCGTACAAGAAAAACAAATTGGCGCCTAAAGGATTAGCTGGTTTCTTGGAGCCGTTAGTTACTTTCGTTAGAGACGACATTGCAATTCCAAATATCGGTCACAAGAAATATGCGAAATACATGCCATACCTTTTGACGATATTCTTCTTCATCTGGATTAACAACTTGATTGGTTTGATTCCATTTTTCCCATTCAGCTCCAACTTGACAGGAAACATATTTTTTACTTTCGTAATGGCGTTGATTACTTTTATAGTAACAACTCTAAGCGGAAACAAATACTACTGGAAACACATCTTGCTTCCTCCAGTTCCAAAAGCATTATATCCGATCATGGTTCCGATTGAAATTATCGGTATGATCACGAAGCCTTTCGCATTGATGATTCGTTTATTTGCGAATATTACTGCAGGTCACATTATCATTTTAAGTTTAGTTTCTTTGATTTTCATCTTTAAGACAGTAGCGATTTCTCCAGTATCTGGTGCTTTTGTATTGTTCATGAGTGTCTTGGAAATGTTAGTTGCAGCATTGCAAGCCTATGTGTTTACATTGTTGACAGCGTTGTTTATCGGTCAAGCTGTAGAAGAGCACGATCATCATTAATTGAGTTTTATTAATTATTAACTATATAAATTTATTATTATGGTATTAGCTGGAATCGGTGCTGGATTAGCTGCAATTGGTGCAGGAATTGGTATTGGAAAAATTGGTGGATCTGCAATGGATGCTATTGCTCGTCAGCCAGAAGCTACTTCAAAAATTCAAACTGCTATGATTATCGCAGCTGCACTTATCGAAGGTGTTGCTCTTTTCGCAGTAGTTGTTGCATTAATTGCAAAGTAATTTAAAGTAAATAAAACTTCCTGAAACGGTTGGTTTCAGGAAGTTTTTTAAAAAAGACAAACAAATTAAATATATAAGTTTATGAATTTTACTGCACCAGAGAGTTTAGTTTTTTGGACAACAATTATCTTCATAGTTTTCTTTATTCTTTTAAGAAAATTTGCTTGGAAGCCTATTTTAGGAGCTGTAAAAGGACGTGAGGAATCAATCAATAATGCATTGGCATCTGCTGAAGCAGCGCGCAAAGAAATGCAAAATCTTACTGCAGACAACGAGCGTATCTTGCAAGAAGCTCGCATGGAGCGTGATGCTTTATTGAAAGAAGCTCGCGAAATGAAAGAGAAAATGATTGCAGATTCTAAACATGAAGCACAAATTCAAGGAGAAAGAATGATCGAGCAGGCAAAAACTGCTATCGAAGCTGAGAAAAATGCAGCTATGGCTGAATTGAAATCTCAAGTTTCATCGTTGTCTCTTGAAATTGCTGAAAAATTATTGAAAGACGAATTGTCTAACAAAGAAGCTCAAACCAAATTGGTTGAGAAAATGTTAGGTGACGTAAAATTAAACTAATATGTCAGGAACTAGAGCAGCGATTCGATACGCAAAAGCAATTTTAGATTTAGCGCTAACCAATGGAGCAGCGCAAGAGGTCTATAATGATATGACTTCGATTGCATCAACAGTAGCTGGTAATGAAGAATTGAATACGTTCATTCAAAACCCTACCATCGGAGTTGGTGTAAAAGAGGCAGCCCTGACAGAAGTTTTTTCAGGAGTAAATGGAGTGACTAAAGGTCTTTTCCACTTGCTTTTCGAAAACAAAAGATTTGAAATTCTTGCTGCTATTGCGTCACAGTACAAAATTCAGTTTGATGAAATGAACGGCCTTGAAGTAGCGAAAGTAACTACGGCAATTCCAATGGATTCTAGCTTAGAGGCTAAAGTTTCTGAGAAGATCAAAGAATTTTCAGATAAGAAGATTACCATCGAAAATATCGTAGATCCGTCCATCATCGGAGGATTTATCTTAAGAATAGGCGACAAGCAATACAATGCTTCAATTGCCAACAGATTACAAGTTTTAAAAAGAGAGTTTAGTAATTAGTTTTACCACACGATAAAGTGTATAAATTATAAAACAAAATGGCGGAAATTAAACCTGCTGAAATTTCAGCAATATTAAAAAAGCAATTATCAGGTTTTGAATCTGGTGCTACGCTGGAAGAAGTTGGAACAGTACTTCAAGTTGGAGATGGTATTGCTCGTGTTTACGGGCTTTCAAATGTTCAATACGGTGAGCTAGTAGAATTTGATAACGGTATGGAAGGTATCGTCTTGAACTTGGAAGAAGATAATGTGGGTGTCGTTCTTTTAGGACCATCAACAGGAATCAAAGAAGGTTCTACAGCAAAAAGAACACAGCGTATTGCTTCGCTTAAAGTTGGTGAAGAAATGGTAGGCCGTGTAGTAAACACGCTAGGACAACCAATCGATGGTAAAGGTCCTATCGGCGGAACACTATATGAGATGCCATTGGAAAGAAAAGCTCCAGGAGTTATCTTCCGTCAGCCAGTAACTGAACCATTACAGACAGGTGTAAAAGCTGTTGATGCGATGATCCCAGTTGGTCGTGGACAAAGAGAGCTTGTGATTGGTGACCGTCAAACTGGTAAATCAACAGTTTGTTTGGATACTATCCTAAACCAAAAAGAATTTTATGATGCAGGTCAGCCTGTATTCTGTATATATGTTGCAATTGGGCAAAAAGCTTCAACTGTAGCAGGAATTGCTAAAACATTAGAAGAAAAAGGTGCAATGGCGTATACGGTCATTGTTGCAGCTAACGCTTCTGATCCAGCTCCGATGCAAGTGTATGCTCCTTTTGCAGGTGCTGCAATTGGAGAATACTTCAGAGACTCTGGACGTCCAGCATTAATTGTTTATGATGATTTATCTAAACAAGCGGTAGCTTACCGTGAGGTTTCTCTTCTTTTGAGAAGACCACCAGGTCGTGAGGCTTACCCTGGAGACGTTTTCTACCTTCACTCAAGATTGTTAGAAAGAGCTTGTAAAGTGATCGCTAATGATGACATTGCTAAGAACATGAACGACTTGCCAGATTCGTTGAAACCAATCGTAAAAGGTGGTGGATCGTTGACTGCATTGCCAATCATTGAAACTCAAGCGGGTGACGTTTCTGCATATATCCCAACAAACGTAATCTCGATTACTGACGGACAAATTTTCTTGGAGTCTGACTTGTTCAACTCTGGAGTTCGTCCTGCGATCAACGTAGGTATCTCTGTATCTCGTGTTGGAGGTAATGCTCAGATCAAATCAATGAAAAAAGTAGCAGGTACTTTGAAACTAGATCAAGCACAATTCCGTGAATTGGAAGCGTTCGCTAAATTTGGTTCTGACTTGGATGCTGTTACCTTAAACGTAATTGAAAAAGGTAGAAGAAACGTGGAAATCTTGAAACAAGGTTTGAACGATCCATATACTGTTGAAGATCAAGTTGCGATTATCTACGCAGGTTCTAAAAACTTATTGAGAAACGTTCCTGTAAACAAAGTAAAAGAATTCGAGAAAGATTTCTTGGAGTTCTTGAACAACAAACATAGAGATACTCTTGATGCTTTGAAAGCTGGTAAACTAGATGACAAAATCACTGATGTTATCGAGAACGTAGCTAAAGAAGTTTCAGCGAAATATAACTAAATTAGTCAAACGTCTTAAAGACAAAAGTCTAAAGGTTCAGTACTTTTAATACACTTTTGTCTTCATGACTTATGACTTTAGACTAAAATAAAATGGCAAACTTAAAGGAAATCCGTAATAGAATTACTTCCGTTTCATCAACGATGCAGATTACATCGGCGATGAAAATGGTTTCTGCTGCAAAGCTTAAGAAAGCGCAAGATGCCATCACGGCCATGCGTCCTTATGCCGAAAAACTAACTGAATTGTTGCAAAACGTCAGTGCTTCTCTTGACGGAGAAAGCGGCGGTAAATATTCTGACCAAAGACCTGTAAACAAAATTCTTATCGTTGCAATTACTTCTAACAGAGGTTTGAGCGGTGCTTTCAACTCTAACGTGGTGAAAGAAACTAAGAATCTTGTGCAAAATTATGCAGGAAAAAAGGTTGATTTTATTACCATCGGTAAAAAAGGTAATGACATTATCAAAAAGACAAATAACGTAATTATTAATAATAACGGTGTATTTGACGATTTGACTTTCCACAATGTTGCCGAAATTGCAGAACAATTAATGAAGCTGTATGCAGACGGAAGCTATGACAAGATTGAATTAGTTTACAATCAGTTCAAGAATGCTGCTACGCAAATTATCATTACTGAGCAATTTTTGCCAATCGTTCCAGTGAAATCAGAAAGCAAAAATCAAGTAGATTACCTTTTTGAACCTTCAAAAGAACAAATCATTGAAGAGTTGATTCCTCGTTCATTAAAAACGCAATTGTACAAAGCTATCAGAGACTCTTTCGCTTCAGAGCACGGAGCTCGTATGACGGCAATGCACAAAGCAACTGATAACGCGACAGAATTGAGAAACCAATTGAAATTGACTTACAACAAAGCACGTCAGGCAGCAATTACCAATGAAATCCTAGAAATTGTTGGTGGAGCAGAAGCTTTGAAATCATAAAGAATATTTTTTCTAAAAGAAAAGCCGGCTTTTTGCTGGCTTTTTTTATTATTGAATTTCTGGTGTATCAAAACCAAAGAATTAGCTATTTTTGTTAAATAAATTTGACAAACCTATTTTGAGCTTATATAAAAATCTTTTCAAGCAGACAGCGATTTACGGACTTGCAACGGTTGTTCCAAGAATGTTCAGCTTTTTCTTAGTGCCACTGTATACCGAGCTGTTGCCAAAAGCCGAATATGGGCAGGTCAATATTATTTTTGCTTACTTGATTTTTTTCAACGTCATTTTAGCCTACGGAATGGAAACTTCTTTCTTTAGGTTTTACAATACAGAAGACGACAAAAAAACGGTTGTCGAAACCTCGACAGTTTCTATTTTTTGGACGACGCTGCTCTTTTTAGCCGTGGCGCTCCTGTTCAGAACTTCAGTGTCAGAATTCTTAGATATAGATGTGCAATATATCACATATGTCATCTGGATATTGGCGCTCGATGCATTAGTGATTATACCGTTTTCAAAGTTAAGAGCAAGACAAAAGCCGATGTTTTATGCCACAATCAAGATT
The DNA here is from genome assembly GCF_003634455.1 of Flavobacterium endophyticum. Lineage (GTDB taxonomy): Bacteria > Bacteroidota > Bacteroidia > Flavobacteriales > Flavobacteriaceae > Flavobacterium > Flavobacterium endophyticum. The sequence continues at coordinate 1,603,438 of NZ_RBLC01000001.1, forward strand.
GGAAATGTAGCTGTAAATCTTGGACTCAATCTCTTTTTCTTGATTTATCTTCCTGAAATAGCCAAGGAAAATCCAGATAGTTTTATTAGTTCTTTATACTTTGAAGATTTTCAGGTTGGATACATATTTGTCTCCAACATCGTTGCCAGTCTACTTACATTGTTGGTTCTCTTACCAAACTATCTCCACGTCAAATGGCACTTTGATTTTCAGCTTTGGAAAAAGATGATGCGTTATGGCTTTCCTATCATGATTGCCGGAATTGCCTTTGCCATCAACGATCAGTTTGATAAGATATTATTAAAATATTTGCTTCCACCCGCTACAGCAGAAGAACAGGTCGGAATTTATTCCGCTTGTTATAAGCTCGGGCTTTTTATGGTTTTGTTTAGGACGGCGTATACTTTAGGAATTGAGCCTTTCTTTTTCAGCCATGCTTCTAATGAAAACGCCTCGCAGACCTATGCTACCATCACGAAATACTTTGTGATATTTGGCTCTTTGATGACATTGGCTGTTATTGTTTTTGCAGATGTCCTGAAGCTGGTTATGATTCGCGACTCTTCTTTCTGGGATGCTATGGGTGTCGTGCCGCTTATTATATTGGCCAACTTTTTTCTCGGAATTTATACCAATCTTTCCGTTTGGTACAAGCTTACGAACCAGACGCACATTGGCGCTTATATTTCAATTGTTGGAGCCATCATAACATTAGCCTTAAACTACTTATTGATTCCTTCTATCGGCTACTATGGCTCTGCAATTGCCACAATCGCGGCCTATGGAAGCATGATGCTTATTTCATATACGTTAGGAAACAAATACTACCCGATTCCGTATGACAAGAAAAAAATTGGAGCCTATCTCGGTATTTCAATTCTCTTTTCATTTATCTATTTTTATGGATTCAGAGAAAATTACTGGGTAGGAATACCAATGCTAATCCTATTCATGTACTTTATCTATTTCAATGAAAAAGAAACCATACTCAGGATTATAAAAAGAAAAGCGTAAGTACTAAATTTATCCAAAACCTTTTACCTTTATACAGATGACCATTAAAATCATAAACAAATCCCAACATTCACTGCCGAATTATGAAACGTTAGCTTCCGCAGGAATGGACTTGAGAGCAAACCTTTCAGAATCGATTACATTAGCGCCGTTAGGAAGAGCTATCGTAAAAACCGGACTTTTTATTGAATTGCCTATCGGTTACGAAGCACAAGTTCGTCCACGCAGCGGTCTTGCGGCTAAAAAAGGAATAACAGTCCTAAATTCTCCAGGAACAGTTGATGCCGATTATAGAGGTGAAATTGGAGTGATTTTAGTAAATTTATCAAACGAAGCTTTTGTTGTTGAAAATGGCGAAAGAATCGCACAATTGATTATTGCAAAACATGAAAGAGCCCTCTGGCTGGAAGTAGAAGAATTATCTGAAACTTCTAGAGGAGAAGGCGGATTTGGCAGTACAGGAGTAAAGTAAGTATACCCTCTACGTATTTCAAAATTCAAGATTCCAAGTTGAAAATTCCAAATTTCTATTTTCAACTTTAAAATAAAACTAAAAGCCATGAAAAAATTTGATTTACACGAAAGACTAATCGATTTTGCAGTTCAAATTATAGCCATAACGGATAATCTAAAAATATCAAAAGCAGGAAATCATTTATCAGGACAAATTGTTCGATCCGGAACTTCACCGTCATTAAATTATAGTGAAGCTCAAAGTGCAGAATCTCGAAATGATTTTATACACAAAATGTCTGTTGTTTTAAAAGAACTCAGAGAGACTCATTCCTGTTTGAAAATTATTTATAAAGCAAAATTATATTTAAAAGAAGATTTAGATTTAACGGTTGCAATTAGAGAAAATGATGAGTTAATTTCAATATTTGTAAAAAGTTTAGAAACATCAAGAAGTAAAAACAAATAAATAAGTAAGGTTGAATTTCCAACTTGGAATATTCAATTTTGAAATAAAACACGAAAAATACATGAAAATAATAGTCCCAATGGCCGGACGCGGCTCACGTTTAAGACCACACACATTAACCGTTCCAAAACCTTTGATTCCAATAGCAGGCAAGCCAATCGTTCATAGGCTGGTTGAGGATATCGCTGGCGTAATCAATCAAGAAATAGAAGAAATAGCCTTTATCATTCACAAGGATTTCGGCAAGCAGGTAGAAGTTGAATTGATCGAGATTGCAGAAAAACTCGGAGCCAGAGGCGTAATTTATTACCAAGAACAACCTCTAGGAACTGCCCACGCGATCATGAGCGCCAAAGAATCAATGTCAGGACCAATTGTAGTGGCTTATGCTGATACACTTTTCCGTGCCGATTTTACTTTGGATACCGAAGCTGACAGCGTTATCTGGGTAAAGCAAGTTGAAGATCCTAGCGCTTTTGGCGTTGTCCAATTAAATGATAAAAACCAAATTGTTGATTTCGTAGAAAAACCAAAAGAGTTTGTTTCCGATTTGGCAATTATCGGAATTTATTATTTCAAGTCAGGCGAAACTTTAAGAAGCGAATTGCAATATTTATTAGATAATAATGTTGTAAAAGGAGGAGAATACCAGTTGACAGACGGTCTCGAAAACATGAAAGAAAAAGGATTAAAGTTTGTTCCTGGAAAGGTTGACGAATGGATGGACTGCGGTAATAAAAATGTTACAGTCGAGACTAATTCTAGAATGCTAGGATTTTTGCACAACGATGGCGAGCATTTGGTGGATTATGATGTGAAGTTGGAAAATTCAACGATTATCCCGCCATGTTATATCGGCAAAGATGTTATCTTGATCAATGCGACTGTAGGTCCAAATGTATCTTTAGGAAAAGGTAGCCATGTTGTAGACAGTACTATAAAAAACAGCTTGATCCAAAACCATTCGCATATTAAAAATGCCAAATTAGACAATGCAATGATTGGAAACCATGCGAGCTTTGATGGAAAGTTTACAAGCATAAGCATCGGCGATTATTCAGTTTTGGAATAAAATTTGATAAAAAAACCATTATGAAAATCAAGAATTATCTTTTATCGTTTCTTTTCTTTGGAATGCTCAGCTTTCCGGCGCAAGTTTTGGCTCAAGCCGAACCCGATGATATTGCCCTAGCAGAAGATGCTTTTCAAGATAATTTTTATGAATCGCTCAAGCAAAAAGGTATTGAAAATTATGACAAGGCAATTACAGCCTTAGAAAAATGCCTTAAAACCCAACCGCAGAATGCCACAATCTATTACGAATTAGGAAAGAATTATCTCAATCTTAAGGATTATAAAAAAGCCTATGATTTCTTTGTGCAAGCTTCGGTTTTAGATCCAAAAAACAAATGGTTTTATGTCGGAATGTACGATGTTTGCTATCAAACAAAAGATTATTCGCAAGCCATACTAGTCGTAAACAAATTAATCGAATTCGATGTAAAATATAAAGAAGACTTGACGTCGCTTTATATGTACACAGACCAATATGACAAAGCTTTAGCACTGATAAAAGACCTAGACGAAACCCTTGGAGAAACGCCTCAAAGAAATGCGTACAAGCAAGAAATCCTAAAAGATTCGAAATACAGGGTTGGAGAAAAAGACCAGCTTTTGGAAGCTATTAAGAAAAATCCGAAAGATGAGTCAAAATATATTGCTTTGATCTATCTCTATTCAGAAAGCAATCAAGAAGAAAAAGCCTATGAAGTGGCAAAAAAGCTAGAAAAAGAAATCCCTGATTCTGAATTTGCGCAGGTAGGGCTGTTCAAATTTCATCTCAACAATAATGATGGAGAAAAAGCAGTTCTTGCCATGAATAAGGTTCTCGAAAGCAAGAAAATAGATTCTACAGTAAAATTTAAAATCCTCAAAGAATTTCTAGTTTTCGTAAAAAATAATCCGCAATTCAATACCGATTTGGATAAGGCAATTGGCTATTTTGACAACGAAAATCAAGTAGCATTGACCAAAGAAATCGGCAAGATTTTTTATGCAAGGAAAAACTGGGAACGCGCAATCCATTATCTTGAAATCTACTCGAAAAACAATCCGCAAGAAATAGAATCAAATATCTTTTTACTTCAGGCCTATACAGAAAGCTCGCAATTTGATGTGCTGGCCAAAAAAGCTTCAAACCTGATTGACTTTTTTCCATTACAACCGGACTTTTATTATTATTCAGGATTGGCGAACAACCAACTGAAAAATTATAAAAAAGCAAAAGAGTTTTTAGAAATGGGGATGGATTACTTAGTGGATAATAAGAACTTGGAAATTAATTTTAATATCCAACTAGGAGAAGCCTACAATGGATTGGGAGATGCCAAGAAAAAAGAACAGTATTTCTTAAAAGCCGACCAATTATTAAAACAAAAAAAATAATGAAAAAATATATAATTATAGCATTAGGCATTTTCTTTTTTTCCTGTAATTCCAAAAAAGCAGTCATAGCAGAAGGCAACGCCAGCGAAGTAGTCGCTTCTGCAAAAGTCATAGAAAACCATTATAAGCTCAAGAGAAACTTTTCTACAGTCTATATCAAGTCCAGCGCTAAATATAAAGACGACAAGATGTCTCAAAGTGTTTCTGCCGAAATTCGAATCAAGAAAGACGAGCAGATTCTGGTAAGTATTAGATTTTTAGGGATTACAATGGCTAAGGCATTAATTACGCCTAAGGAGGTGAAATATTATGAAAAGATAGGCAACAAATTTTTCGAAGGCGATTATTCTACCCTGAGCAAATGGCTTGGCACCGAACTTGATTTCCAAAAAGTACAGAACATGCTGATTGGCGAAGCCATGGATGACTTAACCAAAGGAAAATATACAACGACGATTGATGAAAATCTTTATAAACTAGAAGATAACTCAAATAAAAATACGGCAAAATCGTTTTATTTTGAAGCCGCAAATTATCTGATAAAAAAGCAAGAAGTGGTCCAGGCAAAAGAAGACAGAAGATTGCAGATTAGCTATCCGAGCCATAAAGAATATCCTGAAACCGTTTTGCCAGCACAGCTTATAATCGATGCCATGCAAGGTGGAAAGAAAACAAATATCAACATCGATTATAATTCAGTTTCGTTCAATGAAAACTTAACTTTCCCATACAGCGTTCCTGATGGGTATGAAAGAATATATATTGATTAGATTTGCACAAACATATCCAAGTTATGCCAAAAACCATACTTACCTTCCTTCTTCTGCTGACAGCTTCCCTAGTTTGGAGCCAGAATGATACGCAGCGAAAATTGGAAGAACGTAAAGCACAGCTCCAAAAAGAAATCAGGGCGGCAGAAAATGCCTTGAAATCGGAGAAGAAAAAAGAAAAATCTGTCGTAACCCAGATTAGCCAACAAACGGTAAAAATTAAGCTACAAGAAAAACTGATTGCTACGACTGAAAAACAAGCGAAGCTTTTGAGCGATGACATTTATACAAATCAGCTAAAAATAAATTCCCTTAAAAAAGAACTGGAAGAGCTCAAGAAAGATTATGCAGCAATGATTGTAAAGTCGTATAAGAGCCGTTCAGAGCAGAGCAGAGCGATGTTTTTGCTGTCTTCAGAGAATTTCCTTCAAGCGTATAAAAGAGCGCAGTACATGAAGCAATACTCCAATTATAGGAAAAACCAAGGAGAAGAAATTAAGGTAAAGTCTAATGAGCTGACAGCTTATAATGAAAAGTTAGGATTCCAAAAAAAGGAAAAACAAAAACTGATTGTTGAAAACGAAAAAGAAAAGCAGGAATTAGAAAAAGAAAAGCAGGAGCAAGAAAAAATAATGAAGTCTATTAAAAAGGACGTCAAAAAATATACTGCTGAAATCAAGAAAAAACAACAAGAAACCAAAGAGATTGATCGTAAGATCGATAAATTAATTCGAGAAGCTATCGCAGAAGCCAACAGAAAAACGGCAGCAGCTAATAAAAAAGCCAATCCAAAAGCTACAGTTGCTGAAACAAAAGCAATCGAAAACTCTACTAAAATTGTCTTGACTCCAGAAGGAAAAATAATTTCAGATAATTTTAAAGCTAATAAAGGGAGATTACCTTGGCCGGTTGCAAAAGGATTTGTTTCATTACGATACGGTGATCAGCCTCATCCACTGCAAAAATCAATCACTGTCCACAGCAGCGGTGTTGAAATCAGCACGGATTCTGGATCTTCTGTACGATCCGTATTTGCGGGAGAAGTTACAAGAGTACAGCTGATATCGCCGAATAACATGGTGGTTTTTGTCCAACATGGAGATTTCTATACCGTATATCAAAACCTGAGTTCAGTAAGCGTTGCTAAAGGGAATAAGGTTACAGCCTTACAAAACATCGGAAAGATAACAACTAATGCCGCAGGAAAGACAGCCTTGAAATTTGTCATCATGCAAAATTCAACGACATTGAATCCGCAGACCTGGCTGGCTAATATGTAATAGAAAAAGGGAACCAATTTGGTTCCCTTTTTTATTTATTCCGTAAATAAAGCTTTTAATTCAGTCGCCTCATTCGGCTTCATTTTTCCTGCTAAGACAAGGCTGAGCTGCTTTCTTCTCAAAGCCGCATCAAAGCGTTGCTTTTCCAATTCCGTTTCAGGAAGGATGGCAGGAACTTCTACCGGACGTCCGGTCTCATCAACAGCAACAAAAGTATAGATAGCCTCATTGGCCTTATTTTTTATGCCTGATTCGCGATCTTCAATCCATACATCAATATAAATTTCCATTGATGTTTTGAACGTTCTGGAAACTTTCGCTTCAATAGTCACGACACTCCCTAAAGGAATCGCACGATTAAAAGCCACGTGGTTGACCGAAGCCGTAACGGTAATACGTCTGGAATGTCTTCGAGCCGCAATGCTTGCCGCTCTGTCCATTCGAGCCAGCAATTCGCCGCCAAAAAGATTATTCAAAGGATTTGTTTCGCCTGGCAAAACCAAATCGGTTAAAACCGCTATAGATTCAGAAGGAGTTTTCGCTTGCATCGTTTTTTTTTGCAAAGGTAACAGATATGCTAGTAAATCATATAGCTTCTGGAGCAATAAAATTTTTCAAAGCAAAAAAAAAATCCCGAACGAGTCGGGATTGATTTTTTATAATTCTTGAATCAGAAGCCAGGCTTCAGGATTTTCTGTTTTTTGAATTTTTGACATTGCTTTTTGAGCTTCTGCATAGTTTGAAAAACTTCCGTAAAGCACAGGATGAAGACCGTGTTTGTTCTGCGCTATTCTTCGTGCTTTGTAACCTTTAGCGCTTAGCTTTTCGAATATTTTTTGTGCATTTTCTTCATTTCTAAAAGCACCTGCAACAATATGGTAAGCCAGTTTTTCTTCTTTGATAGTAAGTTTTACAGCTGGTAGCGGACTTTCAATAAAGAAAGTAGCTTCTTGTATTTTATCTTGTACTTTTTTCTGAACGGCTTGCTGCACGATCAGGTTTTCAGAATTAATCTTTTCTTGGTAATAGTTGTTTCCAAAAAATCCAGCTGCTCCAAGTCCAAGGACAAAAATAGCAGCATATTTAAGATAGGAAGTATTACTTCTTCTTTCAGGAGTGAAAAGTATAGGAGCTTTTTCTTCTAGAGCTTCTACTTCTTCCTTATAAACCTCTCTTTGGATTTTTGGAGAAACGAATGTGCTTAATCCAAAAGAATCTGTCAAGTAGTTCAAATTATCTGAAGGCTCGAAAACAAGATTTTGTTCTGAATTTAACGACAGTTGTCCAATGTTTTTTAAGAGGATAGCTTGGCCTTGCTGCAAGGCAAATTTCCAACCAGCAACTGCTGCTTCGATGTTTTTTATAGCCTCTTCGTAAGAGATTTTTTCATATTGCGAGATGTGATTCGCAAGCAATCCGTCATTGTTTTTCAAATGAAAATTAAAAGAAACCAATTTCCTTGGCGGATAAAATGCCATAGCGCTTTCATTAAGCCTCGCCGATTGGATTTCGGTAAGAAAAGCACCAAAACCAGGAACAGCGACACATTGGTATCGATACAAAAGTTGGGAGATGTAAAATTCAATCTTCATAGAAACAAAGTTACTTATTCATTAGTCAGGTCAAAATTTTATCAACAAATTTTATTAACAATCTCAACAAAAAGTCTTTTCTTTGAAATTCAATTATTTGCCATGCACGAAGAAGAATTATTTTATCTATTAGCCCTACAAAAAGTAGAATTGGTCGGCGATGTTGTTGCCAAAAAACTGCTCACTCACTTTGGAAACGCCAAAGAAGTCTTCCAATCGAAGGCGTCAAAATTGGAATGTATTGACGGTATTGGAAGCGTTTTGATCAAAAATCTTAAAGATAAATCTGTTTTTAAAAAAGCAGAAGACGAACTGCGATTTCTTAAAGCCAATGCAATCGAGGTCCTTTACTTTCAAGATGAAGATTATCCCGAAAAGCTAAAACATTGCATTGATAGTCCAGTCTTGTTGTTCGCTTCAGGAAATTTCAATCTAAAAAATAGAAAGATAATCAGCATAGTCGGAACACGCCAAATTACTTCTTATGGAATTGAATCTTGTAGGAAACTAATTTCAGATTTAGCTCCGTTAGATCCTGTGATCGTAAGCGGTTTTGCCTATGGAGTTGATATTGTTGCACATCAAGCAGCAATGGAACATAATCTGCAGACTATAGGAATTGTTGCCCATGGATTAAACCAGATTTATCCTAAAATCCATAAAAAGTATGTAGCCAAGATGCAAGAAAATGGCGGTTTCATGACTGATTTTTGGAGTACTTCTAATCCTGACAAAGAAAATTTTGTGCGCCGTAATCGAATTGTAGCCGGCATGTCTGAAGCGACCATCGTCATCGAATCGGCAGAAAAAGGAGGCTCTTTGATAACTGCAAATATGGCAAATGATTATAATCGAGATGTTTTTGCCTTTTCCGGAAGAGCGACAGATAAATACAGCCAAGGCTGTAATAACTTGATCAAGGCCCAAAAAGCCCATTTGCTTACCTCCGCCGCAGACCTGATTTATATATTAAACTGGGATTTAGACCCTGAAAAGACAAATACTGTCCAAAAGAAATTATTTGTGGAATTGGATTATGAAGAGCAAATAATCTATAATTATCTGCAGGCAAGAGGTAAAGAATTGATGGACATCATTGCTTTGGAGTGCAATTTCCCAATTTATAAAATATCGTCTCTGCTTTTAAATATGGAATTAAAGGGAGTTGTTCGTCCTTTGCCAGGAAAATTATTTGAAGCTGTTTAAAAATAAAAACCCCGCTATTGCGGGGCTCTTAACTAATATCCTAATTTTTTTCGTACTCTTTCCAAAACTACATTGGCTACGGCCTTTGCTTTTTCAGCACCTTGAAATAACGCTTTGTCAACTTCTTCCAGATTATTCATGTAGTAATTGTATTTTTCTCTTTCGACTTTGAATCTTTCAAGAATCAATTCGAATAAAGCCTGCTTGGCATGGCCCCAACCGAAATCACGATTTACATTTTTATATTTTTCGGTCATTTCTGCTAACTGGCTTTCATTAGCAAGCAACTTATAAATAGCAAAAATCTTGCAGGTATCTGGATTTTTTGGTTCTTCCAAAGGCGTGCTGTCGGTTTCGATCGACATTACTTGTTTGCGAAGAGCCTTATCATCCAAAAATATATTGATGATATTGTTTGCCGATTTGCTCATTTTGCCGCCATTGGTTCCAGGAACATATTTCGTGTCTTCTTGAAGATACGATTCTGGCAAGACAAAAGTTTCTCCCATCTGATGGTTAAAACGGGAAGCCACATCACGCGTTATTTCGATATGCTGCAATTGGTCTTTCCCGACAGGAACGAATTCTGCATCATACAAAAGAATATCTGCGGCCATAAGCATCGGGTAGGTAAACAAACCTGCGTTTACATCATCTAATCTATCGGCTTTGTCTTTAAACGAATGCGCCAAAGTCAATCTTTGGTATGGAAAGAAACAGCTCAAATACCAAGACAGCTCTGCTGTTTGAGGAACATCCGATTGGCGGTAAAAGATCACTTTGTTTATATCGACTCCACAGGCAAGCCACGTTGCAGCTGTACTGTACGTGTTTTGGCGTAATGTTTCTCCATTTTTAATCTGCGTAACAGAATGCAAATCGGCAATAAAAAGAAAAGTTTCGTTTTCTGGCTTGTTTGATAATTCAATAGCCGGAATAATCGCTCCTAGCAAATTTCCTAGATGAGGCGTTCCCGTGCTTTGAATTCCTGTGAGTATTTTTGACATAATAACTTAATTTCTGCAAAGGTAAATGTTTTAGCAAAATGTAAGGTTTGAATTCTTACATTTGGAAAACAAAATTTAAGAATCAACTTCTGTCCTCTAAAGCAATCTTATGATACACATTCTGCATGCGTCTTTTTAAAATATTTTTTTGGGTCCTTTGGAGAATTTGGTTCTATTTTTTGATGGGACTTCCCATTATCATTATGCTTCCTTTTTTGCTAGTTTCTATCTTAAAAGAAAAATGGTATCCTTATTTCTTTGTCTTGGCTAGGATTTGGGCTAAAATCATTCTTTTCGGAATGGGCTTTTATTATAAAGTAGAGCGTGAGCAGGAACTTGAAGAAGGCAAAAGTTATATGCTTGTATCGAATCATACATCGATGACGGATATCATGCTGATGCTTGCACTCGTACGCAACCCATTTGTTTTTGTGGGAAAGAAAGAATTGGCCAAGATTCCGCTATTCGGATTTTTTTATAAAAGGACGTGCATCTTGGTAGATAGAAGCAGTTCTAAAAGCCGAATGGAAGTATTTAACCGTGCCCAAAAAAGATTGGAGCAAGGATTGAGCATCTGCATTTTTCCAGAAGGCGGTGTTCCTGATGACGAATCGGTGCTCTTGGATGAATTCAAAGACGGTGCGTTTAGATTAGCACTAGAACATCAGATTCCGATTGTTCCTATGACATTCGCAGATAACAAAAAAAGATTTTCATATACTTTTTTGAGCGGAAGCCCAGGTTTGATGAGAGCAAAAATCCATCATTTTATAGAAACAAAAGGGAAAGATGTGGGCGATAAAAAAGAAATCAAAGAACTTCGAGAAGTAGTGAGAGAGATTATTTATCAGCAACTCTTGAAATTTGGCCACAAAAAAAGCGCCTAACCACGACGCCTTTTTCTGTCATTAACGTATTAAGTAATGACGAACCTAACTAAACTATAAAACCAACTAATCTAAAAGTTAAAACTTATTCCGGAATACAAGCCTATAAAATAAGGCTTAAATCCTCCTGCATTTTCGCTGAATGTATTGATTTGGTATTTCAACTTTGGCTCAACATTCGCTTCAAATGATTTCCAAAATTTATATTTAAATCCAATTCCGATATTAGAGGTAAAAGAAACATCGTTCAAATTCGATGCCTTTCCTATACTAGTCGTCATACCAGGCGATACTACAGACAGGCTGTTTTCGTTTAAGAACAGCGTACTCATTCCCCCGATTAACTCTATTCCAAATTTGCTATCTATAAGTTTATACGAAAGTTCTACAGGAACTTCCACATAGCCCATCGTTTGGTTTAGATGTCCGGCTTTTTTTCCAGGAACATCATCAAATGAGACCAAGTTCGTGGCCGTATTGTCTTCTACAATTATAACTATGGCAGAAGAACTTTCTTGGATGTTGCTAGAAGCCATAATACCTCTAGAATTAACATCCGACAAGCCTGCATAATACACAATATCATTTGTATTATAACCCAAAGTTAATTTGTTGATTCCGCCACGGACAGACCATTTTTTGTTTAATGCATAATTAACGCCTACGCCAAAACTAAGGTTCTTGTCGTAGCTTTTATTATTATCTGCAAATTGCTGGGCGATAGGGGAACCGTTGGAAGCAGAGCTAAAATAAATAGGGGCTACGTTGGACGTAATTTGCCACCTATTTACTTTAGTTTCTGTAACCGCTTGTTGTTTTTTTTCTTTTTCTTTTAGCAATTCTTCCAGCGGATTAGGTTCGACAGTAGCAACAGCTGCCGAATCTTTTTTTTGTTTCTCGAAAGCGTCAGTATTAAAAGCAATTCGAGAAGTGTTATTTTGATTTTTATCGATCAGATTTTTGTTTTGTATGGTCTTGTCATTTTTCTGAACGTTGTCATTTTGTTTTTTTTCAACTGAAGCAAGCTGCTTTTCGTTTCCGTTCAGATTTTCTTGATTGGCTAAAGCTTTGTTTTTATTACTTGCATTCTCATTAAGTAGTTTTTCAGAACTATTTTCTTTATTTCCAGAATTTGCGATAGTGCTCGTATTATCACCTTGAGTATTCTTTTTATTAACAGTTTCTTGATTGGCAAGGCCTGTATTGTTGTCTTTTAAGGTCTGATTTTTAAAATTACTTATGCTTTTATTAGTCCTGTTTTTTATGATATTGTCCTTTTTTGCATTGTTGCTGTCGGTATTATCTTGGGTAGCAACTGCTTTGTTTTTTACATAGTTTCTTTCTAATGCATTAGACTTGTCAGGTCTGTTTTGTGTTGCATTTGTACCTTCTGATTCGTTTTTTGATGATGTATTTTTTTCTAAATCCGTATTTTCAGCCTCAGTAACAACTTCGTTGCTTTTTACAGGGCTTTTCATAGGAACTAATTCGTTTGTCCCGCCATTATTTGAATTGTTTTTTTCTTGATTTACAACTCCGTTATCAGTTTCCGAAGAATTGTTGATTAATCCATCTCCGATTACGAATCCGATAAGCAATATTGCGGCAACACCCGAAAGCCTAAACCATAATGGAATGACTCTTCTCTTCTTTTTCTTCCTAAGTTCGGCTTCTATATTGTCCCAGACTGCAGGCGAAGGTGTCGCTTCAAAGTCCTTGAACTTTTCTTGAAAAAGCCGTTCTAAATTTTTTTTCTCACTCATTTTGCTGCTGTATAATTTCCGTTTCGGGCCTGAGCTTCTATTTTTTCTTTTAAAATCATTTTTGCACGTGCAAGATTTGATTTTGTTGTTCCTGTTGTGATGTCAAGCATATCGGCAATTTCTTTATGCGAATAGCCGTCCATTACATACAAGTTAAAAACCAATCGGTACCGGTCGGGTAATTCTTGAATAATTTTCATTAAAAATTCAAGTGTCACATTTTCATCATCAATCTCAACTTCTGCTTCATCAGGAATAGTATCATTTACGATTTCAAAAACAGAACTGCCTCGATATTTTTGCAGGATATTGTTCACCATTACTCTTTTTGCCCAGCCTTCAAAAGAACCCTTGAAATTAAATTGTCCTATCTTGCTGAAGATAATCAGGAACCCATCCTGGAGATTATCTTCGGCTTCCACATAATTTCGCGAATACTTCAAGCAGACACTGAACAATTTAGGAGAGAGCAACTTATATAATTGTTCTTGAGCTTTTGTATCATTATCTCTGCAATCGTATATGAGTTGTTCTAAACCCAAAGTTTTCCTGTATAAATTAAAAATTATTGTTGAACTACTGGTACTTCATACTCCAAGAAACGGTTATTTCCATATTGATCTTTTCCTTGATAAAATTTGAAAACGTAAGAACCGGTGCTTGTTGGCAAGAAATCAAATGAAGCCTCAACAGGTTCTTCATCTAATTCAGTACAAGAATCACTGTGCATAACGCTTGTCTGTACCGCTATTGTTCTAACATTTGAATCTCTTTCATAATAAAAGCCTTCAAAAAAATGACAGCTTGTAGGTCTTTTATAATACACTTTTATGGTATACGTCTGTCCCAAGACAAAACTTTCAGGAAATACTGCGCTTTCTGTAGGAATCAGTTCAAAGTGGTAATTAACGTTGTCATCGTCGCCTAATTCGCAGGAACTAAAGACAGTGACAGCGATAATTGCCAGAAATAAAATTGAAATTAACTTTTTCATTTTTTTGTATTACTATTTATGCTTTATTGTGTAGATGAAGATTTATGCTAAAGGTTGCGTTTGGATATAAAAAAACCCGAAATTTTCGGGTTTTTATTTTTAACTATTATTTTCTTTAATCAGCGATTTGATTTTCAGCTCTAATTCTTCAGCCAATTCTGGATTGTCTTTGATTAAGGCTTTTACCGCATCTCGACCTTGGCCGAGTTTGGTGTCGCCATAGCTGAACCAAGAACCTGATTTTTTCACGACTTCAAATTCTACTGCCAGATCTAAAATTTCTCCAGTTTTAGAAACTCCTTCACCATACATAATGTCGAATTCTGCTGTCTTGAACGGCGGAGCCACTTTGTTTTTTACGACTTTTACTTTTGTTCTGTTTCCGATTACGTTTTCTCCATCTTTAATCTGCGAAGATCTTCTGATGTCTAAACGAACCGAAGCATAAAATTTCAAGGCATTACCACCTGTTGTCGTTTCTGGATTTCCGAACATTACACCGATTTTTTCACGAAGCTGGTTGATGAAGAAAACCGTACAATGCGTTTTGCTGATTGTTCCGGTTAATTTTCTCAAGGCTTGTGACATCAATCTAGCGTGAAGTCCCATTTTTGAATCTCCCATTTCGCCTTCAATTTCGCTTTTCGGCGTCAAAGCGGCAACAGAGTCAATTACAACAATATCAATTGCGCCAGAACGGATTAAGTTTTCTGCAATTTCTAAAGCTTGCTCTCCGTTGTCTGGTTGTGAAATGATAAGATTTTCTACATCTACGCCTAATTTTTCTGCATAACTTCTGTCAAAAGCATGTTCCGCATCAATAAAAGCAGCAATACCGCCAGCCTTTTGAGCTTCAGCAATCGCATGCAAAGTTAATGTGGTCTTACCCGAAGATTCAGGTCCGTAAATTTCAATAATTCTTCCTTTTGGATATCCATTCACTCCAAGAGCTAAATCCAATCCTAAAGATCCGGATGAAATCGTTTCTACTTCTTCAACAGCACGGTCACCCAGCTTCATTACGGTACCTTTACCGTAGGTCTTATCTAATTTATCAAGCGTTAGTTGCAACGCTTTCAATTTGGCTTCTTTCTCTGAACTCATTTTTTCTTTCATTTATAATTGGCACTTATTTTTCGTAAAAATAGTTCTTTTTTTCTACGTAGCAAGCGTTATTTTTTGATACAATTTTGCTATTTCTCAATTAAAATAAACAAAAATATAATTAGTACTTTTGCGGTGAATTATAATAACTATGGAGAAACTTATTTCATACCCAATTTCGGCAGTATACTATCTGTTTTTTGGATTGTTTTTAGTGATTTTTCATCCCATCCAGTGGATTTGTTTTAATGTGTTTGGGTATCAGGCGCATAAAAAAAGTGTCGATTACCTAAATTTATGCTTATTAAGGACAACGCATCTTCTGGGAACAACGTATAAAGTTGAAGGAAGAGAATTGGTTCCTAAAGGAGTTCCCGTAATTTTTGTCGCCAACCACCAAAGCATGTACGATATAGTTGCCATCATTTGGTTCTTCAGGAAATCGCATCCGAAATTTGTTAGCAAAAAAGAATTAGGCAAAGGAATTCCAAGCGTTTCTTACAATTTAAGACATGGAGGTTCCGTTTTAATAGATAGAAAAGATCCAAAACAAGCTGTACCAACAATCAAAGGCTTGGCGGAATATATTGAAAAACACAATCGTGCAGCAGTCATTTTTCCGGAAGGAACCCGAAGCAAAGACGGAAATCCTAAAGAATTCGCCCAGACGGGATTGAAAATTTTATGCAAGAATGCACCATCGGCAGTTGTAGTTCCGATAACCATAAACAATTCTTGGAAAATTGTTAAATATGGCTTTTTTCCTGTAGGTTTAGGAAATCGCCTTACCTTTACCGCTCATAAGCCAATTTCAGTGGCACAAGTTCCTTTTGATGAATTGATGAAAGAGACAGAAAAAGCTGTAGTTGAAGGAATAAAAAATTAAAATTATGTCTATAAAAAACATTCGTCTAGAAGTAATGCAGTTTCTAGAGAAAAATATTGATACGTTCGTTGATCAATATCTGATTCCTGTGGAGAAGATATGGCAGCCTTCTGACCTTTTGCCAGATTCTCAAAAAGAAACCTTTTTTGAAGACGTAAAAGAATTAAGAGAGATTGCAAAAGAATTGCCTTATGATTTCTGGGTAGTTTTAGTCGGCGATACAATTACTGAAGAAGCGCTTCCAACGTATGAGTCTTGGCTTATGGATGTGGAAGGTGTTAATCAAGTTGATGAGGGTGGAAATGGCTGGTCTAAATGGGTCAGAAATTGGACCGGAGAAGAAAATCGTCATGGAGACCTTTTGAACAAATACCTTTATCTCTCAGGTCGTGTGAATATGCGCGAGATTGAAATGACTACACAGCATCTGATTAATGACGGATTTGATATAGGAACAGGAAGAGACCCGTATAAAAACTTTGTCTATACGAGTTTCCAAGAATTAGCTACGTATGTTTCACACAACAGGGTTTCTCAAATTGCAAAGAAATTTGGAGACAACAAATTGTCAAAAATGTGCAAGCTGATTGCGGGTGACGAAATGCGTCACCATCATGCCTATTCTGAATTTGTAAATAGAATTTTTCAAGTAGACCCGAGCGAAATGATGCTGGCTTTCCAATATATGATGAAGCAGAAAATTGTGATGCCGGCTCATTTCTTGAGAGAATCGGGTGAAAAGATAAGTACTGCTTTCGAACAATTTTCAGATTCAGCACAAAGAATCGGAGTGTATACAGCTACCGATTATATTGAAATCATGCAGAAATTGATGGACAAATGGGAAATCGGTAAAATTTCAGGATTGACTGATGAAGCCGAAAAAGCCAGAGATTTCTTGATGAAACTTCCGGCAAGGATGGCCAAGATTTCAGAACGATTAGTAATTCCTGCAGAATCCCACATTTTTAAGTGGGTAGAACCTGCAACATTAAAATAATAATCGAATCCTTTCTTCACAGAGAGGATTTTTTTTCTCAAATAAATTATGGACAAGATACTAATAGAAAAGACGATTGCTTTCGTAAAAGAAAAACTTAAAGATGCCGAAGGCGGACACGACTGGTTTCACATCGAAAGAGTCTATAACAATGCGTTGAATATTGCTCAGTATGAAAATTGCGATAATACTATTGTTGCCTTAGGAGCTTTGCTGCACGATATTGCCGATAGCAAATTTCATGATGGAGATGAAACCGTTGGCCCGAAATTGGCTTGGGAGTTTCTTGAAAAGCAAAACGTTTCTGAAGATACAATCATCCACGTAGTAAACATCATCGAAAATATTTCTTTTAAGGGAGGAAATTTTGAACGCAAGTTTTCTTCCATTGAACTCGATGTCGTGCAAGATGCCGATCGTTTGGATGCGATTGGAGCGATTGGTATTGCCAGGACTTTTAATTATGGTGGATTTAAAAACAGGCCGCTTTACAATCCGGAAATTGCTCCTAACCTGAACATGAGCAAAGAGGAATATAAAAATTCCGTTTCACCAACAATCAATCATTTTTATGAGAAATTGCTGTTGCTGAAAGACAAGATGAATACCAAAACAGGAAAATCGATAGCAGAGGAAAGACATGCCTATATGGAGAAATTCCTAGAACAGTTTTTTGCAGAATGCGAAGGAAAGAGATAATAAAAAGCCAGAATTTATATTCTGGCTTTTTTGTTTTATTATTTTCCAGTAAAGACCGGCTTTCTTTTTTCTAAGAAAGCACCTGTTCCTTCTTTAAAATCTTCAGTTCCAAAAGCATCACCAAAGTTTTTGATTTCGACAGCATAGCCGTCGACACCGTCTTTGAAATTGGCATTGATTGCCTCGATTGCCATTCCGATAGCAACCGGAGAATTTTTCATGATTTTCTGCGCTAAAGTAGTTGCCAATTCTACTAATTCAGACTGTGGAACAACGTGATTCACTAATCCTGATGCTTTAGCTTCTTCGGCAGTTAACATTCCGGCAGTCATGATTAATTCCATTGCTTTTCCTTTTCCGACTAATTGAGGCAGTCGTTGTGTCCCGCCATACCCTGGAATAACACCAAGAGAAACTTCTGGCAAGCCCATTTTTGCATTATCAGAAGCAATCCTAAAATGACAGGCCATAGCCAATTCTAGGCCACCACCTAAAGCAAAACCATTAACAGCAGCAATGACTGGAGTTTTTAAATTTTCTACAAAATCAAATAAAGACGATTGTCCTTTTGCCGCTAATTCCGCTCCTTCCGAAACCGAAAAGTTGGCAAATTCAGAAATATCAGCTCCAGCAACAAAAGCCTTGTCGCCGCTTCCTGTCAATATAATTACACGTACACTATGATCTTTGTCTAAGGTGTCAAAAGCGGTATGCAGTTCTTCAATAGTTGCCTTGTTTAAAGCATTTAATTTTGTAGGCCTGTTGATTGTTATCGTGGCGATTCCGTTTTCAGAAGTCGCTAAAATATTTTCGTAATTCATATCTAAAGGTTGTTTTATTGTTCGTTTCGCAACATTACATTTTGATTATGGGAAGGAAAACACAAAAAACAGTTCCCTTTCCAGAAGCTGTTTCAAAAGTAATCGTTCCATTATAATTTTCAATGATATTTTTGATGATTCCCAATCCTAAGCCCATGCCGCTGTTTTTGGTCGTAAACTTGGGCTCGAAAATTCGGTTGAGGTTATCTGTTTCAATGCCTGTCCCGTTGTCTTGGACGCTGATCAGCACTTGATTTTCTTCTTTTTTCACAGAAACAACTACTGATTTTTCTACCTGATTTTCTGGAATAGCTTGGATTGCATTTTTCACCAGATTGGTTACGACACGAATCAATTGCGTACGGTCCATAATCGTGATGATTTCTTTTTCTTCACTTCGAAATTCGATATAATCTTCATTGAAAATATCCAAAGTAAGCTGTACGACATCTACGACATTTAATGTTTCATTCTGCTGCGCAGGCATCGAAGCAAAGTTTGAAAAGGCTGAGGCTACCGAACTCATCGTATCAATCTGCTGAATCAACGTATTAGAATAGTCCGTCATTTTTTGCTTGACATCAGGGTCGTTCGGGTCAAATTTTCTTTGAAAACTCTGAACCGTCAATCGCATTGGTGTCAACGGATTTTTGATTTCATGGGCAACTTGCTTAGCCATTTCGCGCCAGGCCTGTTCTCTTTCGCTTTGGGCTAATTTTGTGGCACTTTCATCCAATTCTTCCACCATCGAATTGTAGGCATGAACGAGCAAGGCAATTTCCTTGCTGCTTTCTTCGAGCTCAATCTTTTCGTTTTTTTGGTTGAATCGGGTTTCCGTAATCTTGTCGGTAATCGATTTTAGGAATTTGGTAATGTAGCTCGATAAGAAATACGCCAAGACAAAAGCCACAATCAACATGATGGAATATACTTGGCCCAAGCTGATTAAAAAGTTTCGCAATTCTCGCTCATAAAATCCGTCATCTGGAATGTACGGAAGATTCAAGATGCCCAAAGGCTTAAACTTTGTATCCTTGATCTGCGTATACGAAGAGCGAAATTTCATTCCATCGATGCTTTGTACGTCCACATACCTTTTGTCCATAGAAGATTGCACCAATTTCAAAATATAATTGGGAATCGGAGGTAAGATCGTATCAACAGTAAAAGAAGCCTTAGATGATTTTAGCAGTTTCCCATCTAAACTGTAAATATTGATAGCCAAGCTATGAATGTCGGCCAGTTTGTAAATTTCATCCTTGAAAATAAGAGGCAGGTTTTCTGAAGTCAGCGGATAAGTTGTCGTGCTCAGAATGTAATTGATGTGTTCTTTGACAGCAGTTTCACGACGTTCGAGACGTTCTTCGTGGTATTCTTTTGCCGCGGTCTTAAACTGATAAACCGAAAGAGAAGCCATCAGAATTGACGAAATCAAGGTCAGGAAAATCATCGAGAGGAAGATTCTGACACGAAGCGACAGGCGTTTTATTTTGATTGGTTTCAGCATTAAGACTGGTTTCTTTCCCGAATTCTTTTATAAAATTTAAAGCCCAACATGATGATTATGGAGAACAGCATGATTCCGATTACTCCAAAAATCCAGTTGACGGCATTTTTCAAAATTACCAAAAAAACTACTGCGAAAAGTATAATTGTCGCACCTTCATTCCAAAGGCGCATAAAATTTGAAGTATGTTTTACCTCGTCATTTTGCAATTGCTTGAATATCTGATGGCATTTTAAATGATACAAATACAAAGCAAAAACAAAGCCAAGCTTTACGTGCATCCAAGATTGCTGCAACCAAAAATTTCCTTGAGGCGTAAAAAACAACATCCAAAAAGCAAAAATACTAGCCAAGACTGCCGATGGCCATGTGATAATGTACCATAAGCGATACGTCATGATTTTGTATTGCTTCTGCAGGATTTCTTTCTCTGGAGATGCTTTTTGCGAAGCTTCAATTTGATAGACAAACAAGCGGACAATATAGAACAATCCTGCAAACCAAGTGATTACGAAAATCAAATGAAGGGATTTTAAATACTCATAATAATTTTCCATCTGTAGTTTCGATTAAATTCTCGTTCATTTCTTTCTTTAGGAAAAGTCCTGTTATGATTGTGGAAAGGATATCAGCAATTGGAAAAGCAACCCATACGCCAAAAATACCCAAAAATGTCGGCAAGATAAGCACCAGTGGAATTAAGAAAAAGCCTTGTTTGGTTAAAGTCAGGAATAATGCTTTCTTGGCTTTTCCGGCGGCTTGGAAATAGGCTGCCCCGATTAATTGTACGGCAATAATGGGTGAAGCCGCAAAAACCCATCGCAAAGCATTTGGAGTTTCTGCAATTACGTTAGTATCTGTCGTGAAAACAGCAACAATTGATTTAGCAAAGAATAAGATAATCACAAAAATCAAGATGGCCAAAAATCCAGCATATTTTATAGAAGTCAAAATGGTTTCTTTGACGCGATTGTAATTTTCAGCACCGTAATTATATCCTGCGATAGGCAAAAAAGCTTGCGTGATTCCCAAAACAGGAAATAAGGCAAACATCAGCATACGGCTGATGATTCCATAAACGGTTACAGAATGTTCGCCACCATAGGTATATAATGTATGGTTTAAGATGATAGCCAAAATACTGACGACTCCTTGTCTTGAAAAAGTCACGAAGCTCAAGGAAGTGATTTCTCGGATGATTTTTTTGTCAAATCTAAAATGATGAAAGTGCAGTTTCATTTCACTTTTGGAAACAAAAAACCATAACACAAACAAAAAACAGCTGGTATAGGAAATAAGAGTTGCCATGGCGGCACCAAAGATTCCCATATCTAAAAATTTAATAAAAAGAATATCGAGAAGTATGTTTACAAAGGCAGGAATAATCATCGATACCATGGCAAATTTTGGCTTTCCTTCGGCTCGAATGACATTATTTCCCATCATGCAGAGCGCTAAAAAAGGGACTCCAATTAATACAGGAAAAAAGAACTCTTTTGCTGGTTCCATGATGTTTCCGTTGGCTCCGAAAAGCAACAGCATTTCTTCACTGAAAAATAATCCGAGAAACACGAAAATAGAAGAAAGGCAGAAAGTCATCATGACCTGATTCGCAAAAACGGTAATGGCTTTTTCTTTATTGCCAGAACCCAATGCTCGCGAAAGCACCGAACCGCCGCCAACACCTATTGCCATTCCTAAAGAAGAAATCAAAAAGGTTATCGGAAGAACAACTGTCACAGCAGCAATCGCTAAAGAACCGACCCATTGGCCGACAAAAATGGTATCCACCAAAATATTGACCGACATAAACAAAATTCCGACCGAAGAAGGAATGGCTTGCTTGATCAGCAGTTTTTTGATGTCCTGCGTTCCTAATTCTTCTGAGGTGACGGCCATATCAGATGGCTAGTTTTTCGGCAAACGCCCATTCTTTAATCCAATTGGTCACGGTTTCGACCCAGCTATCGTTATCGTTTAAGCACGGAATTGCCAAAAATTCTTGGCCTCCATTTTCTACGAAATCTTCTTTAGCACGCATGGCGATTTCTTCTAAAGTTTCAAGGCAATCGGTTACAAAAGCAGGTGTTACTACGGCGATTTTTTTGATTCCTTTTGCCGGCATATTGTTGATTTCGATATCAGTATAAGGCTCCAGCCATTTGTCACCAGCAAGCCTAGATTGGAACGTCTGGCAGTATTTTTCTTTTGGAATGTTTAGTTGTTCGACCACAAGTCTTGTAGTTTCATAACATTGGTGGCGGTAGCAAAACGCATGCGCTGCCGATGGAGTCGAACAGCAAGAACCGTCTATTTTACAGTGTGATTTTGTTACATCTGTTTTTCTGATGTGACGCTCTGGTATTCCATGGTAGGAGAAAACGAGCTGATCATAATCAAATCCTTCCAAATGTTTTTTCATTAAGTCTGCTAGATTTTTGATATAGTCTGGTTTATTATAAAATGCTGGAACATCAGTAAATTTCATGTGAGGAAATTTCTTCTTCCTGATTTCTTCTGCCAAAACTAGAATTGTCAATGTTGAAGCCATCGCATATTGCGGATACAAAGGGAAAAGCAATACTTCGGTAACACCTTGTTCATGCAATTCTTGAAGTCCTTTTTCAATTGTCATTTCGCCATAACGCATCGCCAAAGCGACAGGAATTTCGGTTTTTGCTTGTACTTTTCTGTGCATCCTTTCAGAAAGAACCATTAAAGGAGAACCTTCCTTCCACCAGATTTTTTTATAAGCATGAGCCGATTCTTCAGGACGTTTTCTCAAGATAATGCCTCGAACTAATAAGGCTCTTAAAAGAAATGGTACGTCGATAACGTACTTGTCCATTAAAAATTCATCAAGATATGGTTTTACGTCTTTGGGCTCAGGACTTTTGGGAGAGCCAAGGTTTACTAATAATACGCCTTTCATCTAATTTGTTTTTTTTTCCTAACCCTGTCAGAGTTTCAAACTCTGGCAGGGTTACTATTTAAAATTTTATTTGTAAAAGTAATCTCCGTTATAAATTATACAGACTGGATTAACTATTTTTTATTGATTGTTTAATGTGCAAAATTGATTAGCTGGTTACTGCAATCGACATCAGGTATTTTTTCGGTGTTGTGCCAAATTTTTTCTTGAACGCCGCGATAAAGTGGCTGGCTGTGCTATAGCCTATTTTGAGCCCGACTTCATTGACATTATAAGAACCGCTGTCTAATAATTTTCTAGCAAATTCCATTTTGTAATCAAAAAGAAAACTATAAACACTGTCGCCATAAATCTGCTTGAAGCCCATTTTCAGTTTTTTCAGATTGATGCCCACTTGGTCGGCCAGTTCTTGCAATCCTGGAGGCTCGGCCATGTTGGCAATAACAATATCTTTAGCCTTTCTGATTTTGAGTACATTGTCTTCATCTACCAAAAACGGACATTGTTCTGCATTTGGATCTTCACTTCGATTGAAATAAAGGCTCAACAATTCATATGCTTTTCCTTTAAAATAAAGATTTTTAATCGACGGATGTAGGTTGAAATTGAAAAGCTGATTCAATACAATCGACATCGACGGACTAATCGGTTCGTCTTTATAATATTTTTTGTCTTTGTTTTCCTCACTCAAAAAAGGAATATAATCCGCTTCTGAAGAAAACAATCCGTGGAATTTTTTAATAGAAATCAATACAGAAATTACCCAAGAATGTGGCGCTATTTCCAAATGCACTGGAAGCTCTTTTTGCGGGTTATACAGAAAAAGAGAAAGGTCTTCTTTTAGGTCGAGAGCATAGCGTCCTTGGTTGAAAATAAACTTCGCCCGGCCTTTTATGCCAAAGTGAAACTGAATCAGATCCACGTTAACTTCGCGCTCAAAATGGGAAGTTTCATCGCTGTCATTTTGAAATCGGATGATGATAAAATCGTCTTCAATCTTGATCTCTTCGGGTGAACTCATAGCGGTATTTTTTTTCTCGTAAATTTGAAAAGCAGAAAGATTTTTATTTAGAATGGTTCTAAACAAAAAAGCTGTCAAATGCTGATTTCACTGCAAATTTAAAGTTTTTCTAATTTATAATGGCTAAAATTATCAAAATATCTCACAGCGACATAAATAGTACTTTCAGCGTTACTTTTATAAAATGTATAAGTATAATTTTGTGGTGTTCGAATGAAAATCCATTTTGTGATTTTTGCTTCGTTTCAAAAAGATATTTTAAGGTAACACTATGAATAAAAATAACTTGTCAAAGCATCACTACTTCTATGCGGTTGGATTGAGTTACAAGAAGGCGGATGCAGAGATTAGAGGGAAATTCAGTTTAGGAAATGAAGCTAAATCCGCAGTTTTGCAACAGGCAAAAGAAGATGGGATCGGCAGTTTGATTGTTACTTCCACATGCAACAGAACCGAAATCTATGGTTTTGCAGAGCATCCGTTTCAGTTGATCAAATTGCTTTGCAATAATAGCCAAGGAACGGTAGAAGAATTCCAAAATGTAGGCTTCGTATATAAAAATCAGGAAGCGATAAATCATATTTTCAGAGTAGGAACCGGATTGGACAGCCAAATTTTGGGTGATTTTGAAATCATCAGCCAGATAAAGACAAGTTTTTCTGAAGCAAAGTCACAAGGCTTGGCTAATGCTTTTATGGAAAGATTGGTGAATTCGGTCATCCAGACTAGCAAAAAAATCAAAAATGAAACCGAATTAAGCTCTGGAGCAACTTCTGTTTCCTTTGCTTCGGTTCAATATATAATGAATAATATTGCTGATATCAGCACTAAAAACATCCTGCTTTTCGGAACAGGAAAAATAGGGAGAAATACTTGCGAAAATTTAGTAAAACACACCAAAAACGACCATATCACTCTTATAAACAGGACAAAAGATAAGGCAGAA
The DNA here is from genome assembly GCF_003634455.1 of Flavobacterium endophyticum. GTDB lineage: Bacteria > Bacteroidota > Bacteroidia > Flavobacteriales > Flavobacteriaceae > Flavobacterium > Flavobacterium endophyticum. Next base: position 1,628,234 of record NZ_RBLC01000001.1, read on the forward strand.
AAAATTGCTGGAAAATTCAACCTGATTGTAAAAGACTATGATTTGCTGCCGTTGGAAATTCCAAAAGCAGATGTGTTAGTGGTAGCAACAGGAGCAAGCAATCCTACGATTGATGAAGCCATTTTAGATATAAATAAGCCACTTTTGATTTTGGATTTGTCCATCCCAAAAAATGTCCATGACAATGTCAAAAGCATTCCAGGCGTAACAGTTGTTCATTTAGATGACTTGTCTAAGATTACGGATGTTACGTTAGAAAACAGGAAAAAACACATCCCTCAGGCCGAAGCGATTATTGAAGAAATGATGGAAGAATTTACGACATGGGTAAATGGCAGAAAATTTGCGCCTACGATTCATGCGCTAAAAGAAAAACTGAATTCTATTAAAGATACAGAATTGAGCTTCCAGCGAAAAAAAATCAGTAATTTTGATGAAGAACAAGCTGAAATCATCAGCAAAAGAATCATCCAAAAAATAACGACGCATTTTGCCAATCATCTAAAAGACAATGATACTATGGTAGATGAAAGCATCGAATGGATTGAAAAAGTTTTTCAGATTGAAGCTTCAAAAAATGAATAAAACGATCCGAATAGGAACCCGCGACAGCCAATTAGCACTTTGGCAAGCTCATACAGTTGAAAAAAAACTTAACGATTTAGGGTATAAAACAGAAATTGTTGCCGTGAAATCTACTGGCGATGTTATTCTTGACATCCCACTTTACGAATTCGGAATTACAGGAATTTTCACGAAAACCCTTGATATGGCCATGATTAAAGGCGAAGTAGATATTGCTGTGCATTCTTTAAAAGATGTCCCGACGGCTTTACCAAAAGGTATTGTCCAGACCGCAGTCTTAAAAAGAGCCAATCATCAAGATATTTTAGTACACAAAGGCAATTTAGATTTCCTGCATTCCAACGGAACTGTTGCTACAGGAAGCTTGCGTCGCCAGGCACAATGGCTGCACCGCTACCCAAACCATCAGGTGGTCGATTTGCGTGGTAATGTCAATACGAGGTTGCAGAAATTAAAAGATAATGACTGGAATGGAGCTGTTTTTGCCAAAGCCGGTTTAGAAAGAATCGAACTTTTGCCAGAAAATCATACCGTCCTTGATTGGATGATTCCTGCTCCAGCACAAGGCGCGATGGTTATCGTTGCGATGGACAATGATGATTTCTGCAAAGAAGCAACAGCAAAATTGAACCATTTCGAGAGCGAAATATGTACGCATATCGAGCGTCAGTTTTTGAAAACGCTGGAAGGCGGCTGTACGGCGCCAATTGGAGCTTATGCAGAAGTAATCGACAACAAAATCCGTTTTGAAGGCGTACTTTTTTCAATAGATGGAAAAGAAAAAATCGAAATAGAAAAAACAGTAGAAGTAACGCACTATAAAAACTTTGGACAAGAAGCAGCACTTGAAATTCTAGTGAATGGTGGTCAAGAACTGATGGAAATAATCAAGAGAGACCTAAAGAAATAGTCTTTTCTTTAAAACGTCAGTACGATGCCTGAACCAATTCGAATTTTATCCACTAAAAAATTACTTCCCAACCAGAAGCAGTTTTTGCTGAATGCCAATTTCTCTGTCATCGAAGCCGATTTTATTGAAATTGTAAGGAAAGATTTTGAACTGGAAGGTTCTTTTGAAAACATGATTTTTACGAGCCAAAATGCCGTAAAAAGTTTTCTAAAAAATGAAAAAGCAAAAGGCCTGAAAGATAAAAAAGTCTTTTGTGTCGGGATAAAAACCAGAACGTTATTAGAAGAAAACGGCTATAAAGTTGCAGTTTCAAGAGAATATGCTTCGGAATTATCAGAAGTCATCGTACATGATTTTCAAAAAGAAAGTTTTGTTTTTTTCTCTGGAAATCTAAGACGAGAAACATTGCCAGAAACCTTAAAGAAATCCGATATAGTTCTTCAAGAAATCGAAGTATATGAAACAAAATTGACGCCACAAAAAATAAATTCACCAGCAGACGCATTACTTTTTTTTAGCCCGTCAGGAGTCCAAAGCTATTTAAAAGACAATAAAATTGAAAACCAAAACTGCTTCTGTATCGGAACGACAACAGCAGCAGCTTTAGAAAAAATAACTGACAAAATAATAATCGCAAAACAGCAGACCGTTGAGAATGTGATTATTCAAGCCATAAATTATTATAACAAAAAGCTTTAGGCATTACGCCTTAAGCAAAATTTAAGTCATAAATGAAAGCTTAAAGCCTAGAGCTTATAGCCTAAAGTAAATAAAAATGATAAAAAACGACCTTTTCCTAAGAGCCCTAAATAAAGAAACTGTAGAACGTCCGCCAGTTTGGATGATGCGTCAGGCCGGAAGATATTTACCGGAATTTATTGCATTGCGTGATAAATATGATTTCTTTACGCGTTGCCAGACACCAGAATTAGCAGCAGAAATCACAGTACAGCCCATTCGAAGAATTGCACCTGATGCCGCGATTTTGTTTTCTGATATTTTGGTAGTGCCGCAGGCAATGGGAATCGAAGTCTTGATGAAAGAAAGTGTCGGTCCGTTTTTACCGAATCCGATTAGAACGCCTCAAGATGTAGAAAAAGTAATTGTCCCGAACATTCATGAAACCTTGGGTTATGTGATGGATGCTATTAAGCTGACGAAAGAAATGCTGAATGATGAGGTTCCGTTGATTGGATTCGCGGGTTCTCCATGGACGATTTTTTGTTATGCCGTGGAAGGAAAAGGATCTAAAAGTTTTGATACTGCCAAAGGATTTTGCTTCACGCATCCAGAAGCAGCTCATGTTTTATTGCAGAAAATTACCGATACGACCATTGCTTATCTGAAAGAAAAAGTAAAAGCAGGTGTGAATGCAGTTCAGGTTTTTGATAGTTGGGGAGGAATGCTTTCGCCAGTCGATTACCAAGAATTCTCATGGAAATACATCAATCAGATTGTAGAAGCATTGGCTCCAGAAACGCATGTTATCGTGTTCGGGAAAGGCTGTTGGTTTGCCCTAAATGAAATGGGAAAAAGCAAGGCATCGGCTTTAGGTGTAGATTGGACGTGTTCGCCAAGAAACGCCAGATATTTGTCAGGAGGAGACATTACGTTGCAAGGAAACTTTGACCCGTCAAGACTGCTTTCACCGATTCCGACCATCAAAAAAATGGTTACAGAAATGATCAATGAGTTTGGCAAGGACAAATTTATTGCCAATCTTGGCCATGGAATTTTACCAAATATTCCTGTCGACCATGCGAAAGCATTTGTAGATGCCGTGAAAGAATATAAATAGATTTCAGGTTGCAGATTTCAGGCCGAAATCAAAAATCAAAAATCTAAAAATCAAGATAAAATGCTGACCAAAGGATTACGAGACGAAGAAAATGAAAGAATCAACACAATTCTAAAACAGTTGATTTCCTTGACCTACATTCCCGAAAATTGGAATTTAGATGAATTGGATAATCAATTAAAGCACTTAGCACTGACTTTTGAAAGTATTTCAAGTTTTTCTTCTGACGAATTGATTCAGCATTTGGAAAAATTTCACTTTGATTGGATAAACGCAGAACAATTTGCAGATTTTTTGGTACTGCTTTCGGCAAAATCTGATGAATCAAAAATAGGATTAAAAGAAAAAGCAGTTGCTGTTTACGAATACATCCAAAAAGAAAGCAAGACGTTTTCTTTTGATATTTTCAATAAGATTACTGCCGCAAAAGCATAAATTATAATGAAAAACAAATTTTACGCTTACATACAAAATCTTCAAGATACAATAACTGCAGGACTTGAAAAAATGGACGGCCAAGCCAAATTCAAAGAAGATATTTGGGAACGTACAGAAGGCGGAGGAGGCAGGACTCGTGTTATTGAAAACGGAGCTGTTTTCGAAAAAGGAGGCGTCAATATTTCTGCTGTACATGGTCCGTTGCCAAAAGCAATGCAGGCTTATTTTAATGTGGGCGATGTTGATTTCTTCGCTTGCGGATTGAGTTTGGTCATCCATCCTAAAAATCCAAAAGTACCTACAGTTCATGCCAATTGGCGTTATTTTGAAATGTATGACAAAGAAGGAAATACGGTCAACCAATGGTTTGGCGGAGGTCAAGATTTGACGCCGTATTATTTGTTTGAAGAAGATGCTAAGCACTTTCACCAGACTTGTAAGACAGCTTGTGATAAGCACAATCCAGAATTTTATCCGAAGTTTAAAAAACAATGCGATGACTATTTTTGGAATGCACACAGAAATGAAGCTCGAGGAATAGGAGGCTTGTTTTTTGACCATTGCAAAGCTTCTGAGGAATTTACGTTAGAGAATTGGTACGATTTCGTAACAGAAGTTGGGAATAGCTTTCTTGAAGCCTATGTGCCGATTGTAGAAAAAAGAAAAAATCTAGAATATTCACAGGAAAACAGAAACTGGCAGGAAATCCGCCGCGGACGTTATGTAGAATTTAATCTGGTTCACGATAAAGGAACGCTCTTCGGATTAAAAACCAACGGAAGAATCGAAAGCATTCTGATGAGCTTGCCGCCACACGTGCAATGGGTTTACGACCATCATCCAGAAGCAGGAAGCGAAGAAGAAAAACTAATCAAAATATTAGAAAACCCAATAGATTGGTTATAAATAAACATCGATTTTAAATTTCGGTTTCAACCAAAATCCAAAATCCAAATCCAAAATAATTATGTTTCCATTACAAAGAAATCGCCGTTTAAGAACCAATGAATCCATCAGAAGCTTGGTTCGTGAAACTCATTTATCACCAAACGATTTTATGTTTCCGATGTTTGTGGCAGAAGGAAAAGACTATCAAATTGAAATTCCGTCAATGCCGGGAATCTACCGTCGTTCTTTAGATCTGACCGTAAAAGAAGTCAAAGTGCTTTGGGATTTGGGAATCAAGGCGGTCAATATCTATGTAAAAGTGGATGACAAATTAAAAGACAATACAGGAAAAGAAGCGTGGAATAAAAACGGATTGATGCAGGAAACGATTCGTGCGATCAAAGATGCCGTTCCCGGAATGATAGTAATGCCTGATGTTGCTTTAGACCCCTATTCAATTTATGGGCATGACGGAATTATCGAAAAAGGACAAATCATAAATGATGCGACAGTCGATGCCCTAACGTTGATGAGCTTGAGTCATGCAGAAGCAGGAGCCGATTTTGTAGCGCCAAGCGATATGATGGACGGCCGTGTTTTGGCAATCCGAAAAGCACTTGAAGAAAATGGACACCACAATGTAGGAATTATGAGTTATAGCGCTAAATATGCTTCCTCTTTTTACGGTCCGTTTAGGGAAGCTTTAGACAGTGCTCCTGTTGATGTGAACGAAGTTCCAAAAGATAAAAAAACATATCAGATGGATTATGCCAATAGAATTGAAGCCATTAAAGAAGCGCTTCATGACGTTGAAGAAGGAGCCGATATTGTGATGGTAAAACCAGGGATTGCCTATCTGGATATTGTAAGAGAAGTAAAAAACGCGGTAAACGTCCCTGTTTCTGTATATCAAGTTTCAGGAGAATATGCCATGGTTAAGGCAGCGGCAGAAAGAGGCTGGCTAGATCATGACAAGATTATGATAGAGCAGCTGCATTGTATCAAAAGAGCAGGAGCCGATATTATTTCTACTTATTTTGCGAAAGAAGCGGCTATCATTTTAAACAAATAATTAATTATCACCAACCCTGAAAGGGTTTCAAACCCTTTCAGGGTTTTTAATACTATGAAAAATCTATTTATTATCCTCTCAATCTTATTTCTTGCTTCTTGCCAAAAAGAAGAAAAAAAAGAATCGTTGTATCCAGAAACAACATTATCTGCTGAAGAAAAACAACTACAGCTGGGACAAGAAATATTTGACGGAAAAGGAATGTGCTATTCCTGCCATAAACCCGACCAGAAAGTTATTGGGCCAAGTATTATACAGATTGCAAAAATTTACAAAGAGAAAAATGGCGACATTAAATTGTTCCTGAAAGAGAAAAGCAAGCCGATTGTAGATCCGAGCCAATACTCTGTGATGAAAACAAATTTCGCGATTACTAAGACTTTTTCTGAAGAAGAATTAAAAGCATTAGAAGCCTATTTCTATAGTCACTTAAAAGATAAATAATAAGAAAAGCCATCTTTTTGAGATGGCTTTTCTTATTCTATAAATCGAGATTATGATTGTGGCTCGATAACTTTTCCTTTGATAGTCAAGATTTTTGGAGTCTCAGTATCGTTAGTTGTTACAGTAACTGATTTTGAGAATGGGCCAGGGCTTGCTGCATTATAAGTTGCAGTTACGCTAGCTGTTTCTCCTGGTTTGATAGGAGTTTTTGTATAATTTGTTGCTGTACAACCGCAAGATGCTTTTACGTTTGTAATCAAAATAGTTTGTTTTGTTGTGTTTTTGAAAGTAAAATCAAAAGAAGCTGGTTTTCCTTTTGCAATATCTCCAAAATCATGAACGTCAGATGTCCAAGTTACTAGAGATGGTTTTGATGCTGGTTTTGCAGTCGCTGCAGCTTGTGTTTTTGCTGGTGCTGCTGTTTGTGCGAATGAAGAAGCGCTTAATAATAAGGCTCCAGCTAAAGCGAAAAATGATAATTTTAATGTTTTCATAGATCAGAAATTTTAAATTAATTTTAGATTTAGTGATTGGTGTTCCAAATGGACAATACAAATGTATTTAGTTTTTTTAATAAAGATGTTAAGCATTTTGCAACTCTTGTTAATGACTTGTTAACGGGTTGCTTTGCACCCTAATTTATAGTAATATCGTACTCTAATTCATACTTCACATATTGAAATTCAACAAATTAAATATTATTATTTTCATTGGATTGTTTGCTATCGTGGGCGTCCTTTTTATGCAATTGCTCACTCTTTCGCAAGCGTATGCTTTTGAAAAAAAGGAATTCAGCGAAAAGATACATTTTGCATTGCAGGATGTGGTCACAAAAATCCATAAAGACAACAAGACTGAAATTCCGATAACCAGCCAGATAAAAAAAATTACAGATGATTATTATATTGTAAACGTCGATGATGTTTTTGATGCGACGGTGTTAGAATACTACCTCAAGACGGAATTCCAAAAAGTAAAACTGAATATCGATTACGAATACGCAATCTACAACTGCGGTTCAGACGAAATGATGTATGGAAAATATGTGTCCTCATCCGACAGAAAAGCGCCGCGATGTGAAAAATGCTTTACTAAAAAAGAAGGCTTGGTGTATTATTTCGCAATCCGTTTTCCGCAACTCAAATACAATTATATCACGTCGCTCCAGCAATATTGGGTCTATACGGGAGTGCTTATTTTAGTTTTGGTAATTTATGTTTATTCGGTATTGCTCTTAATCAAGCAAAAAAAATACACCGAGCTTCAGACCGATTTCATCAATAATATGACACATGAGTTTAAGACTCCGATTTCATCAATCCTTATCGCATCCAATTATGCCAGCAATCAGGAGGAAATTGTTAAAAATCCAAAACTCTCAAAATACGTTCAGATTATTATCGAACAGAGCAATAAGCTGAACCAGCATATCGAAAAAATCCTGCATATCGCCAAAAGCGATTCGCATATGATGCAGCTTGAAAAGACACAATTCAATTTATTGGATATCGTTGGCTTGGCCAAAGAAACCATACTTTTAAAATATGAAAAGGAAATTTCAATCGAAATACTAAGCGAAAAATCAGACTATCAAATTGTTGCAGATGAATTTCATTTCTCAAATGTCGTATACAATATCTTAGACAATGCTATAAAATACAATGACGCGTCGCCAAAAATCCAGATAAAAATTACAGAGAGTCCAAAAGAAATCAAGCTGGAGTTTGTCGATAACGGAATTGGTATTGAAACTCCCGAATTAAATGCTATTTTTGATAAATTCTACCGAATCTCAAGCGCAAAACGCAATGAAGTAGGCGGTTTCGGACTCGGATTGTTCTATGTCAAGAAAATCTGTATTTTGCACCAGTGGAAAATAACGATTAAAAACAATCAAGAAAGCACCGGTATTACTGTAACTATCAGTATTCCGAAATAGCAATCACTATGGAAAAAAGCAAAATTTTTTATGTCGAAGATGACGCTACCTTGGCGTTTTTGACTATAGATTATTTAGAGCAGTTTTACGACATTACGCATTTTTCAGATGGTGCTGAAGCCATAAAAAATTTCCATAAAAAAAACTACGACTTATGTATTTTGGATGTCATGCTTCCAAAAAAAGACGGCTTTGAAATTGCGCAAGAAATAAGAAACTCAAATGCTGAAATTCCGATTCTATTTCTTTCTGCGAAATCGTTAAAAGAAGACCGAATTAGAGGATTAAAATTAGGAGCCGATGATTTTTTAGTCAAGCCATTCAGCTTGGAAGAATTGAGCCTAAAGATTGAAGTTTTCCTAAAAAGAAGCTCTAAAGCACCTTTACAAGTACAAAAAAGCTATGAGATAGGAAGCTTTCAGTTTCATCCAAATGATTATTGCCTGACAAGAAATACAGACAAAATAAATCTGACCGAACGCGAATCTGCTTTGCTGAAATTATTTTTAGATAACAAGAATGAAATCTTGAAACGTGAAAAAATCCTCACTTCGCTATGGGGCGACGATGATTATTTTATGGGCAGAAGCCTAGATGTCTTTATATCGCGTCTTAGAAAGATTTTTAAAGACGAAGACAAAGTCAATATTGAAAATATTCCTAGGATCGGTTTCAAATTGGTCATGGAAAATTAAGAAGCTTTCGCGGCCTATTTTAAATCGGAAAGTTTTTTTTCATAACTTTAGATTTTAAACACTTTTCCATGTTACAAGCCTATATCAAAACACCACTCGGAATTGCTGAAATTTGCGGCGATGAAAACGGAATTTCCAGTATTACCGCATTTGATGAAGGAAAGCCACTGTCTGACAATATTCCTCACGAACTTCGAGAAGCCGTAACCCAGCTACAAGATTACTTTGACGGAAAAAGAAACGATTTTACATTCCAGCTAAATCCATCAGGAACTGATTTCCAAAAAAAAGTATGGAAAGGACTTCTTGAAATTCCATACGGGAAGACACTATCTTATCAAGAATTTTCCATTCGTCTTGGCGATGTCAAGGCCATTCGTGCCGTAGCTTCTGCTAATGGAAGAAATCCGCTTTGGATTGTAGTTCCTTGCCATCGTGTCATCGGTTCAGATGGTTCGCTCACAGGATATGCCGGAGGATTGTGGCGAAAAAAATGGCTTCTGGATCATGAAAATCCTGTCAAACAGCAAAGTTTATTCTAAATAAGATACGTATGAGATTTCTGAAAAAATTCCTTTTGTGGTTTCTGGTTGTTTTTGCCCTGCTGATTCTTCTGCTGTATATTTTTGATCTCAGTTATCTGATTCGCGCTGTGAGGATTACGTATCTGAACGGAGAAAAGACAGCCTTTCTTGAAGATTATGTAGAATTTCCAAACCGTGAAATACAGAAAGGAATCGGTCAGCCTTGGGCCATCAGCAAAGAATATAATAAGGCAAAACCAACGGATGAACTTGAAGAAACAAACAAGAAATTCAAGACGGTAGCTTTCATGATTATCAAAAATGACAGTATTTGGTACGAAAGCTATTACGACGGATATGATAAAGACACAAAATCAAATTCCTTCTCGATGGCTAAAAGTATCGTAACGGCTGCGTTGGGAAAAGCTATCATGCAAGGGAAAATTAAAAGCTTAGATCAAAAAGTGACGGATTTTTTTCCAGAATTTTCAGGAAAATTTGGCGATAAGATGACGGTTGGCGATTTGTCGTCAATGTCTTCTGGATTGGATTGGGACGAATCCTATTACAGTCCTTTTTCAATTACTACCAGAGCCTATTTTGATGATAACCTCACGGATGTTATTCTCGGCCTAAAAGTGGTCGAAGAACCGGGTAAAGAATTTAAATATTTGAGTGGCAATACACAATTGCTTTCCATGATAATTGAAAAAGCAACAGGCGAGCATTTGGCTGATTATGTTTCAGAACACTTTTGGAAGCCGCTTGGAGCTGAGAATGAAGCGCTTTGGCAGCTCGATAATCCAAACGGAATTGAGAAAGCTTATTGCTGTATCGCAAGCAATGCTAGAGATTTTGCTCGCTTCGGGAAATTATACAAACAGCACGGCAAATGGAACGGAAAACAAATTTTAGATTCGGCTTTTGTGCAACAATGCATAACTCCTAGATTCTCAGATGCACCAATGTACGGTTATGGTTGGTGGATCAGCGATCATCTCAATAAGCCGCTTTACTACATGCAAGGACATTTGGGACAATATGTAATTGTAATACCAGACGATGATTTAATTATTGTGAGACTGGGACGCGAGCGCGATGAAAGAGCAGACGGCAATTTCCACAGAAACGATTTTTATGTATATATAGAAGAAACTTATAAAATGATACGCCATGATAGACAAAATTAGCCTAGAAAACATTCTTTTTCTGGATATTGAAACTGTTCCAGAAGAAGAAGCCTTTAATGCCTTAGACGAGGAAAAAAAAGAATTATTTGACCAAAAGACGCAATACCAGCGAAAAGAACAATTTACCGCGGAAGAATTTTATGATAGAGCTGGAATTTGGGCCGAATTTGGTAAAATAGTATGCATTTCGGTCGGGTATTTTACTTTTAAAAGTGATATCCGTCATTTCAGAGTTACCTCCTTTTTTGGAGAAGAGAAGAAGATACTCCGAGATTTCAGCAACCTGCTGGATAATCACTTTGACAAGCCGCAGCATATCATGTGCGGGCATAATGCTAAAGAGTTTGACTTTCCTTTTATTGCAAGAAGAATGATTATCAATCAGATAAGAATTCCGAACAAGCTAAATCTTTTCGGAAAAAAGCCTTGGGAAGTTCCTCATCTAGACACTTTAGAAATGTGGAAGTTTGGCGATTTCAAGCATTATACTTCTTTAAAGCTACTGACTAACGTTTTAAATATTCCCTCGCCGAAAGACGATATCAGCGGAAGCGATGTCGGGCATGTGTATTATGTAGAAAAAGATATTGATCGGATTATTACGTATTGCGAAAAAGATGTCATTGCTGTAGCACAAATTTTACTGCGATTGAGACGCGAAGATTTGCTTATTGAAGAAGAAATAATACATATCTAAATAAAAAATGCCTTGAAATTTCAAGGCATTTTTCTTTTTCAAGCATTTTATTTTTTAGAAGGATTTGTCGCGTTCGTTTTATAATAATAGTTGTCATTACTATTGTTTCCATAATTACTGCTGCTTCCGTAGTAATAAGAACTTCCTGTGTTTCCTGCGTAAGCATTTCCTTTTACGCTTCCGACAGTATCTATTATTTGGCCATTACGACTGTAGATAAGCTGGAGGCCACCGACTTGAGACAAAGCATAACGATTATAAGTCATATATACAGAACCGATTCTTTTAATTCGATCTTGAGCGTCATAATTTATAAACACGTTTCCGATACGTCTGATCCTGCCTTGGCTGTCATGTTCTATTCGGATGCCTTGTGCTGGACGTATTACGCCTAGAGCACCATAAGTGTTATTTACATTGGCACTTGAGCTTCTTTTGCCGTTTTTATAATATAAGTCACCGTCGCCAACAGTTGGTTCTGTATTAAAATCGAATTGGCCATCAGGAAAAACATAAAAGGCAATTCCCCTTTCAATAAATGTTATTGGCTCATCGTTAAAATTTGTAATAAAACTTTTTTCGCCAAAAAGTTGAGTTACTTCTGCATTCGCTGTGTTTCCAAGTACTAAAATACTAGCCACTAAGAGAGTAATTCTTTTCATAATCAAGATAATTTGAGTTCCTGCCTACTCTTGCGATTTTCAGCTTTTTCGAACCTTAAAAAGTAAGGTTATTTAGCCTTATCCAATTTGCGTGCCAAAACTTTTTTAGAATAAAGAAGCTGGGCTGTTTAAAATAAAAATCCCGATTGCTTTTTTTGCAATCGGGACTAATTATCAGTGATTTACATTTGAAAATAAATTATCTGTTCAAGACAATTTTTTTAGTCGTTTTCAGACTTCCATTTTGGATAGAAAGGATGTAGACTCCATCCGATAAGTTTTCAATATTTAAAACTTCATCCGTATTGGCAGTTTCTTTCGTAAGAATTCTTCTTCCTTGGATGTCGTTCAAGTATAAAGTAGTTTTCTCAGAATTTTGAGGTAATCTTACATTCAAGATACCTTTTGTAGGATTCGGATATACAGAAACATTTAGCAATTCATTGTTACCAACGCTAAGATTAGAAACAACAACATTGCAGAAATTAAGGCTGAATGCTGTAATTGCACCTCCATCGCCTTCATAAGGATCAACCGCATACAATGTCCATACTCCGTCTGCAGGGAGGTTGTTGAAATTACTCAAAGCTTCAAAAGGCTGTACTGTTCCGATGATTGAAGGGGAAGTAGTACGGCATGAAAAAGCACTTCCGGCATCGCTTAAAGTGGCCGAAATGTTATCATTATCACCGCAAGGCTCTTGGAATAATTTTATAATAGGAGAGCCGATTGCTTCTGGTCCTTCCAGATAGATGGTCATATCTTCGATATACGTATGCGTGATATTGATAGTGGCTGTAAGGCTTCCAACAGTCATGCCTCCTGTTACGGTAATAGGTACGAAACCTTGAGAATCCTCAACATCTGCAATAGCAGCCTGAGAAAAATCAGTAGCAGTAAAAATATTATTGCACGTTAGGACTCCAGTCTTGAAATTGAATGCAGTGCTAGTAGCAGCTTGGCCGCATCTGTTTTTTTGCATTACTCTCCAAAAATACTCTGATTCTGTAGTAAGGTCGCTTAAAGCATAGAATGTGTCTGTAGTTTCTAAATTTAGGATCAGATTAGCGAAGTTGCTATCTGTTGCGACTTGTACGATATAAGATTCAGCATTAACAGATGCTTCCCACTTTAACTCAAACGCAGTAGCTAGACCAGCTTTGTTATTTGTTGGCGTTAAAAGCACCGTATTTTGGAAATTTGTATTGTAAACTCTTAAGACAACATATTTAGTTTCAGTTTCAGCCCCACGAGTACCTTTAAGTCCAATAGTATACTCACCAGGAGCAACATTTTGAAGATTAGAAATTACCATAGAAACATCTCCATTTACTGAAGAAGAAGAAGTGCTTAAGTTAGCAGTAGCTCCAGCAGGAAGATCCACTACTGAAAAAGCAGTGCTTTCGGCAGTCGTAGTAGTATATCTGAAATTATAGGTTGCTGTATTAGTACTGCATATTGTCTGGTCTTCCGAAAGGGAAGTCAACGCAAATGTTGAAGTTACTCCTGTTACAATAAGAGAGAAATTTTGAGGCCCTAATTGTAATGTTCCTTTGTGCGTTACAGTTATAGTATACGTTCCTGAAGCTCCAGAAACATTTACTTTTTCGACGTTATCAACATTGTTATCGCCATTGTTTACCGCATTTGCAGAAGGATCAGCTAGCAATTTCCATGGGAAATACGTTGAAGCTCCTTTTGTAATTCGGATATCTAAGTCATTTACAAGTGCTGGTGTTGGGTCGTTTGCAATTCCATTGTTGTTTGGCGTTCCAGGAACGTCAGTCCAAACAATAGTTGCCTGTAATGGATCTACACCGTTTGAATTTACGGTCATTGTAAATGTTTGCCCTTGTTGTAGTTTTTCTTCAGAAATTACACTGCCTAATCCGTTTGCTGTAATTGTTTCAGCCGCTTTTTTAGCATTCAGCAATCCCCATCCAAAAACAGCATCTGGACCTGGATTACCAGCGTCATCTGCCGTATGGCAAGCCAATGCTTTTAAGGTAGCCGCTCTCATGAAACGATTGTTCTTTATCCTATAATATTGCTGTAAAAGCAATAATGTTCCTGTAACGTTTGGAGAAGCCATAGAAGTTCCAGAAAGAGTTCCATAGGCCGAATCCGATGTTTCAAAAGTTGAAAATAAACCTGTACCGTTTCCAGTAATATCTGGTTTTATTCTAAAATCGTCAGTAGGACCTTGGCTGCTGCTAGAATTAATCGCAACGCTTGACAAATTCCCGGTTGCGGCAACAATAACAGCATCTTGTGCATTTGCAACGACAAGATTGTTTTTAGCTGTTTTATTCCCCGTTAGCTTGTCATATCCAAAAGCTAAAGCAAAAGGATTTTCATCATTTCCGTTATTTCCTGCCGAAGCAACCATTAAGTAGTAGGGAGCATTGTAAGCAATTTCATCCCAAGCTCTTGTGTCGGCCGTATAGCCTCCAATGTACCAATCCGGAGCGAACTCTCCACTATTCGGATTCACAATCGGAACTCCGTAAGAATGGTTAGAAAGAAGCATTCCTAATTGTATTTCTGCAAGAGCTTCGCTTTGGTCATTAGTCCAGTTGAAAGTCCTTACTTGTGCTTGAGTAGCCATTCCTTTTGCATTCGCACTGATTCCCGCAGCTGCAATCGTACCTGTAACGTGGGTAGCATGGAAATTATTTCCTGTTGCGCCAGCCATAGCATCTTCAACAGTAATCCTACCTTGAAATTCACGGTGCGAAGCTCTGACTTTTCCTCCGTCCCAAACACGGGCTGTCATTCCTTGTCCGTCCAAATTAAGGCCAAGAGCACCACCAGTATTTAAAAAGTTAGTTCTTGTCGATCTTGCCGCGGCAACATTGTTTAGCGAATAATAAATAGGAAATCCATCAGGCGTTACTTTCATCAATTCGTCGACCGTGCCATTTTCATTTTTAAAAAACTCAGGCCAGTTTTTTGATTTCGCAACCTTTAAGGCATGTTCTTTCTCAATTATCGCTTGTTCGCGGTACTTTTCTTCAAGCTCCTTAAGCTTTTTTAAGTCGTAATTTTTTGTAATCTGCTCAATGTCATGTTTATCTTGTGCAAAACCTATAGAGGAAATAGCAAATAAAAATAACAGAGCACCTATTTTAAAATAGGAAGTGGAATTTTTTATCACTTGGGGTGCGTTTTAAGGGTTTTTAAAATTTTTTCAAATATAGCGAATTGTCTCATATTCAATAATGTTTTGAAAATTTTATTTCAAATAGCACTGAAAACAAACATATTAAACGAAATATGTAAGAAATACCAATGTTTTATAAAAGAATCATAAAATATATACGTCCAAAAAGGAACGAAGGTTTTATTTTTATGTACAATCGTTTTTGCTATTTTTATACACATGAAAAAACAGCCATTGTTAAAAGTTAACAGCTTAGAAATTTTTTTTAAAAAAGAAGGAATCTTTAAGCCCATCATCAATTCTATAAGCTACGTTTTAGAAAGCAATGAGATTTTAGGAATTGTCGGAGAATCGGGCTCTGGGAAATCAGTTTCTTCTCTTGCCGTTATGGGACTGCTTCCTAAAAATATTTCTAAAATTTCTAATGGAGAGATACTTTTTCAAGGCAAAAACATAGCACAGCTCTCAAAAGAGAAACTGCGAAATTTGAGAGGCAAGGAGATTTCCATGATTTTTCAAGAACCAATGAGTTCGTTGAATCCTTCCTTAAAATGTGGCTTTCAAGTAGAAGAAATGCTGCTGCAGCATACCCGACTTTCTAAAAAGGAAATAAAAAAAGAAACGCTTGCGCTGTTCGAAAAGGTAAAGCTTCCCAACCCGGAGAAAATTTATGAAAGCTATCCGCACCAAATTTCTGGCGGACAGAAACAGCGCGTTATGATAGCGATGGCGATTGCCTGCAAGCCCAAAATCCTTATTGCGGATGAGCCTACAACGGCTTTAGACGTAACCGTACAGAAAGAAATTATCCAATTACTGAAAGATATCCAACAAGAAACAGGGATGAGCATTATGTTTATTTCGCACGATTTGGCGCTAGTTTCTGAAATTGCCAACCGGGTTTTGGTCATGTACAAAGGCGAAATCGTTGAGCAAGGCGATGCTTCGGATGTTTTTCATAACCCGCAGCATATCTATACAAAAGCTTTAGTGAGCTCAAGACCTTCTTTGAATGTTCGTTTGAAAAGGCTTCCAACCATAAAAGATTATCTGGAAAATTCCGTGAACCCAGAAATTATTACTGCCGACAAGCGAAAAAAGGAACATGAGAAATTATATAGCCAAATTCCGATTCTCGAAGTAAAAAATGTCGAAAAAGAATATTTTTCTACGGCAGGATTGTTTGGAAAAAGAACTGGTTTTAAAGCCGTGAATGATGTCAGTTTTAAGATTTATGAAGGCGAGACACTAGGACTTGTCGGCGAATCGGGATGCGGAAAATCGACTCTAGGAAATGCCATACTGCAATTAGATAAAGCAACGGCAGGCCAGATTTTTTATAGAGGTGTCGATATTATGAAACTTCCCAAAAAAGATATCCGGGCGCTGAGAAAGGAAATCCAGATTATCTTTCAAGATCCGTATTCGTCTTTAAATCCTAGAATTCCTGTTGGTAAAGCCATTATGGAACCTATGAAAGTCCATAAGTTGTATAAAAATGATGCGGAACGCAAACTAAAAACCATCGAGATTTTAGAAAGAGTAGGATTAGGCGAAGAGTATTTTGATCGGTATCCACATGAATTTTCTGGAGGACAGCGACAGCGAATTGGAATTGCCAGAACGATTGCCCTTCAGCCAAAATTAATTGTCTGTGACGAGTCAGTTTCTGCTTTAGACATTTCGGTTCAAGCGCAAGTGTTGAATCTTTTGAACGAGCTGAAAGAGAATTTCGGATTTACTTATATCTTTATTTCACATGACTTGGCTGTTGTAAAATACATGTCAGATCAGGTTTTGGTCATGAGCAAAGGCAAGATTGAAGAAATGGCCGATGCAGATGTCCTATATAAAAATCCACAGAAAGAATACACCAAAAAATTAATTGCAGCCATACCGAAAGGAAATTAAAAGACGAATTCTATGAAATACATCCTAATCTTGCTTTTTTTCGCATGCCTTTCCTGTTCTGATAAAAAAACAGAAACAGAAGAAATTGCTGTCCAGACAGAACCAGAAACTATTCCTATAACTGAAATTACTTCCTTGAAAAAAGATTCGTTGATGTTAGACGCTACAGGAAGCAATATCTCCGCAGACAAAGTTGTAATTACAGAATTGAAAAGAACTTATGATAAAGACAGTATCCGTACTGCTTTTTTTGCCATTGATTTTTTCAAGAATGCTAAGAAAGTTTATTCACACCCTGTCAGAATTGATTTTGGAAGAGAAGAAGGAGCCGAGTGGAGTATCAATCAAGAATTCATGACCGATTCAAAGCAAGCGAGTACTGATAAGCGATTTGTTCATTGCGATAATGGCATTGCGGCTTGCGGCTATACTCACACGCAATTTCTGTTCTTTTTAGGAGAAGATGGCATCCAGCTGGTTTCGCAATGGGATTCCATGTGGGACAGCGGTTATGGAGTTGATTCCGAGTTTACGCCTGATTTTAAAACTAATCCGATAACGTCTTTTGTGGTAAAAACCGTAGATGTTTCTCCTGACGAAACCGTCAAAGACACGATTGACAGATTGGTCGTTTCTTATTCGGATTCTACTTGTTATAATTTTGAAAACGGGAAGTGGAAAAAAAACCAGTTATCTGAAAAAGGAAAGGTGTATCGGACAGAGAAATTTACTTTTGACGAATATCATAAACAATAATAGAAAAAGCCGCAGTTTGATTTGCGGCTTTTTTGGTTTTATAAGAAAACTTAGTCAATAACCATTTCAGGGATAGTTCCTTCAATAATCAGATTTCCTTCTGTTGCTCTTTTGATGTCTTCAACCGAAACGCCTGGCGCTCTTTCTAAAAGCTTAAAACCTTCAGGGACGATTTCTAAAACCGCCAATTCGGTTACTACTTTTTTCACGCAGCCAACGCCTGTCAAAGGCAAAGAACATCTTTTTAAAAGTTTTGATTCTCCTGCTTTGTTCACGTGCATCATCGCTACGATAATGTTTTCAGCAGAGGCTACTAAATCCATAGCACCGCCCATTCCTTTGACCATTTTGCCTGGAATTTTCCAGTTGGCAATATCACCGTTTTCGGCAACTTCCATTGCTCCAAGAATTGTCAAGTCTACTTTTTGGCTACGAATCATTCCGAAGCTAAAGGCAGAGTCGAAAAAACTGGCGCCAGGAAGTGTCGTGATAGTTTGTTTTCCTGCGTTGATAACATCGGCATCTTCTTCGCCTTCAAACGGAAAAGGCCCCATGCCAAGCACTCCGTTTTCGCTTTGAAATTCTACGGAAATATCTTCTCTAACATAATTGGCAACCAAAGTTGGGATACCGATTCCAAGATTGACGAAATATTTGTCTTTTACTTCTTTGGCGATTCGTTTTGCAATATCTTCTTTACTAAGTGCCATAATTAGTTTTTTTGTCTTACGGTTCGTTGTTCAATTCTTTTCTCAAATTTTTCGCCTTGGAAGATGCGCTGCACCATGATTCCCGGAATGTGAATTTGGTTCGGATCAAGTACGCCAGCTGGAACTAATTCCTCTACTTCGGCGATTGTGATTTTTGCAGCTCCGGCCATGCAAGCATTAAAATTTCTTGCCGTTCCTTTAAAGATGAGGTTGCCAGCTTCATCGCCTTTCCAAGCTTTTACGATTGAAAAATCAGCTTTGAAGGCTTCTTCCATGATGTGCATTTTTCCGTTGAATTCACGCGCTTCTTTTCCTTCGGCTACTTCGGTTCCGTAACCAGCAGGCGTAAAAAAGGCTGGAATTCCAGCTTGTGCCGCGCGGCATTTTTCAGCTAAAGTTCCTTGCGGTGTCAATTCGACTTCAAGTTCTCCAGAAAGCATCTGGCGTTCGAATTCAGCATTTTCTCCTACATACGAAGAAATCATCTTTTTTATCTGGCGTTTTTGGAGTAATAATCCTAATCCAAAGTCATCGACTCCTGCATTGTTTGAGATACAGGTCAGATCCGTTATTTCAAGTTTTACTAATTCTGCGATGCTGTTTTCTGGGATGCCACAAAGTCCGAAACCGCCAAGCATAATAGTCTGCCCATTTTGAATATCTTTCAGTGCATCGGCAACAGATGCGACTTTTTTATTAATCATATAATGAATGTTTGTTTTGGACGATAAATATATAAAAAAACGCCTTAAAAAAGGCGTTTCTATTAAAAATCAAATTCGTCTGTATTTTGTTCTTCTTGGTCGACAGCTGTCGTATCTTTTACGGGTGGTTTCCAGCAATCTACTTTGATTGACAGGTTCGCTGGCCTTTCAAAAGGTTCTTTAGAAACGTTCAGTTCTTTGTCTGCGTAGCATTTTTTCATGAACAATCCCCAGATTGGTAAAGCCATTACGGCACCTTGTCCATAGGTGATGCTTTTGAAGTGGGCAGAACGGTCTTCATTTCCGACCCATACGCCTGTCGCTAAATTCGGAACCATTCCTACAAACCAACCGTCTGATTGGTTTTGGGTTGTTCCTGTTTTTCCTGCAATCGGGTTTCTTAATACATACGGATAGCCGGTCATCATTTCATAACCGAAACCACCGCCGTCTGTTCTCAAACGTCCTCCAGAACCGGATTCGGTAACACCTTCTAGAAGTTTGATTACTGCATAAGCAATGTCTTTGTTCAGTACATCGTGAGATTCTGGAACAGTTTCGTAAAGGATTACGCCATTCTTGTCTTCTATTCTTGTGATTACTTGAGGTTTTATGTAAACGCCTTGGTTGGCAAAAGTACTG
Organism: Flavobacterium endophyticum; assembly: GCF_003634455.1. Lineage (GTDB taxonomy): Bacteria > Bacteroidota > Bacteroidia > Flavobacteriales > Flavobacteriaceae > Flavobacterium > Flavobacterium endophyticum. The sequence goes on from NZ_RBLC01000001.1 coordinate 1,647,962, forward strand.
TAGGCTGCTACCATATCTTCTACTGTAATTTCAACCGCTCCTAGAGCGATAGAAGGTTGTGAAGGTATGTTTGATTTCACACCTAATTTTTTCACCAAATCAATTACAGCATCAGGACCGACTTTGTCTATCAATTTAGCAGAAACGGTATTGATGGATTGCGCCAATGCATATTTCAGCGTTACCATTCCTTTGTAAGTTCCATTGGAATTCCTTGGCGTCCATGTTTCAGTTACGTTGTGTCTTCCTTTTGGAATAGTATAAGGAGCATCAATAATAGAATCGCATGGAGAATATCCTTGCTGTTCAATCGCTGCGGCATATACAAAAGGCTTAAATGTAGATCCGACTTGTCTTGCGCCTTGTCCAACGTGGTCGTATTGGAAATGTTTGTAGTTGATACCGCCAACCCAAGCTTTTACATGACCAGTTCTTGGCTCCATAGCCATAACTCCAGTCTGAAGAAAATGCTTATAGTATCGGATAGAATCGTTAGGCGTCATGATTGTATCTCTTTCACCTTTCCAGGTAAATACGGTCATGTCGGTCTTAACGCTGAACGATTTAAGGATTTCACTTTCGCTTTTTCCTTGGCTGCTCATCTGTCTCCATCTTTCGGAAGCTTTTCTAGCACGATCCATTAATTTTTCGGTTTCGGCATCGGACAGCTTGATGAATGGTGCGTTTTTGTTTGTTTTGGCTTGCTTGAAAAATTCTTTTTGAAGGTTTGCCAAATGAGCATCTACGGCTTCTTCAGCATACAATTGCATTCTCGAATCGATAGTCGTGTAGATTTTTAGTCCGTCGCGATAAATGTCATATTCAGTACCGTCCTTTTTTGGATTGTCTTTTGCCCAAGTTTTCATGAAATCACGAAGGTATTCTCTGAAATAGGTAGCAATTCCTTCGTTATGGCTTTCTGGGTGATAGTCAAGAACCAAAGGCTTTTTAGACAAAGATTCTTTTGCCGCTTCTTCTAGGAAGCCGTTTTTAACCATTTGTCCTAAAACCGTGTTTCTTCTTTTGAAGACAAGTTCTTTTCTTTTTTCTTTGATCGGATTGAAAAGAGAAGGGTTTTTTAGCATTCCTACCAAAACAGCACCTTCCTCAATTTTTAAATCGCGAGGTTCTTTTCCGAAGTATACTTTTGCAGCAGAACGTATTCCCACGGCATTATTGACAAAATCGGCCTTGTTAAAATACATGGCGATGATTTCCTGTTTGGTATATTGTCTTTCCAAGCGAGTTGCGATAATCCATTCTTTTACTTTTTGAACCATCCTGAATGGCAAGAATCGTGAGCCTTCACCGTGGAAAAGCAATTTTGCTAACTGCTGAGAAATTGTACTGGCCCCACCGCTTGTACCTAGGCTAGTGACAGCTCTTAGAGTTCCTCTGGCATCGATGCCAGAGTGGTCGTAGAAACGCTCATCTTCTGTAGCAACCAAGGCATCTACCAAGTGTTTTGGCAGGTCAGAATATTTTATCGCTGTTCTGTTTTCGTTGTAAAATTTACCGATGGTTTCTCCGTCAGAAGAAATAACTTCGGTTGCCAAGTTAGATTCTGGGTTTTCAAGTTCTTCAAAGGAAGGCATTGAGCCGAAAAGACCCCAAGAAGCAAAAAGAAAAAATAGGATTACTCCTCCAGTCCCATACAGAAATATCTTCCAGAATTTTCTGTTGTAGTATGCTATATCTTTAACTTGTGTGTTGTTATTTTTTTTAGTTGCCATAACTTTTTAATCTAATTTTTCTACTCTAAAGCCGACTTCTGTTACTCCTGCCAACTCTTGTACTCCTGCTACTTTTCCAGTCTGGCGTACCGCTTGCTGTATTCCAATCTTATAATCTCCAACGGATAGGAATTTATATTTTTCCTTAAAATAAAGCTTACTTTCTTTAATGTCAGAAAAGCCGCTGCCTAGCAAAGTACCATCTGGATTTGCCATCTGGTATTCAAGAGTGTCTACTTTTGTCAAGCCGCCCGGAGCTTCCATAGCCACAATCAAAAAGATATTGTTGAAAGGATAATCGTTATTGGAACGCAGGTTCACAAACAGATCATAGGCTTTAGTGGTGTCTTGATTGTTATAGGTAAAGTAAGCAATGCTGTCTTTATGCCATGTTTTTCCAAGCGATTTGTATTGGTCAAAGACTCTTTTTTTATCGCAGGAAACCAAAAGCAGTACTGTGAAAACAAAAAGAAGGCTATTTTTTAGGCTCATTTTTTTTGACAGGTGTTATTTTGTTATCCGGTTTTTTTTCGTTTGCAGGTCTAGGAGGCCTGTTTTTTTGATTGTTTCTGTTCGGGTTGTTATTTCTATTCTGATTTGCGTTTGGATTTTTATTTTCTCCAGCCGGTTTCTCAGTTGCTGTGTTTTCGCCTGCTGCCGCTGGTTTGCGTTTTTTGTTTGGCCTTTTCTTTTTCTTTGGCTGGTCAAAACGCGTCAAGCTTTCTTGACCCATCGCATTGTTGAAATCTTTTTCTGGTTCTTGTGTTACTTCAAGAGCATAATCTTCTAACGAAGAAACGCGCTTTTTCTGTTTATTTTCAGCAATAATTTCATTTACCTGGTCTACTTTCAGTACATGCCAATTGGCAAAATTATTGGTATAGGCGAACCACATCAGCCCTTTGAAAATGTCTTGTTTTTGGCAGATGGCATCTCCTTTTTCGGTCACCAATTTGGTGTCGAAATCAGGAAAATGTTGCAAGGCATCCATGTAAGTATCGAGCTCGTAATTCAAGCAACATTTCAATTTCCCGCACTGACCAGCTAGTTTTTGAGGATTCAATGATAGTTGCTGGTATCTTGCTGCTGATGTATTTACGCTTCTGAAATCAGTCAGCCAAGTGGAACAGCAAAGTTCTCTTCCGCACGATCCAATTCCTCCCAAACGGGCTGCTTCTTGACGGAAACCAACTTGTTTCATTTCGATTCTAGTGCTAAATTCTCTAGCAAAATCTTTGATTAATAGCCTGAAATCGACACGGTCGTTTGCTGTATAATAAAAAGTTGCTTTTGAACCGTCACCTTGAAATTCGATATCCGAAATTTTCATTTCCAGTTTTTGAGCGATAGCCAATTCGCGTGCGCGAACTTTCATAGGCTCTTCTTTTGCGCGGGCTTCAGACCAGATATCAATATCTTTTTGTGATGCTTTTCGGTAAATTTTCGGTATTTCATTGCTGGTATGGTTTACCGCTTTTTTCTTCATTTGGATTTTTACCAATTCTCCGGTCAATGTTACAATTCCCACATCGTGCCCAGGAGAAGCTTCAGTAGCGACAATATCTCCGATGCTTAGTGTAAGTTTTTCGGCATTTCGGTAAAATTCTTTCCTTCCGTTTTTGAAACGTACTTCGACACAATCAAAAGGAGCTTCTCCGTTAGGAAGGCTCATGTTAGACAGCCAGTCGAATACGGTTAACTTGTTGCAGCTGTCGGTGCCGCAAGTCCCTTTATTTTGACAGCCCTTTGGCGCACTGCCATCAGACGTTGAACAACTTGTACAGGCCATAATTTTATATAGATGTTGCGATTAACGCAACTTAAAATTCGTAAAATGTTTTGTGCGTAAAGATAGTATTTTTACTTTTAATGATGCAAAGCGTGTAACTTGTTGCCAGTCAATGAAAAAACAAAACCTATTCCATGACTCTGGAATAGGTTTTAACGTAAATAAAGTAAAAATATTTTTAGTCTAGAATTTTATACAGCTTATCCGAAAGGCGAATTCTAAAAGGGAGCGTTAAGGTTATTTTGTCTCCAGGCTTTGCAATTGTTCCTTCCACACCATTGACAAACATTTTGGTTATCTGTAATTCTTGATTTCCTGTCGACGGTCCAGAAATAATAATTCTGTCGTTGATTTTTAACTCGTTGCTTTCAATCAAGAATTGTCCGATTTCGGATTTTACAAAATAATGCTCTGCCTTTCCAATCAAAACTTTCTTTATTTTAATTTTTTGTCGGATATCTTTTGGCTTAACTACTTCGGTGGCGCCATTGTCAGCTTTTGCTAAAGCAATATCGGATAACTCTCCAGAGTGTTTGAATTTTAATTTTTCAGATTTTCCTTTTCTAAAAATCATATTTCCATTTTTCACGCCACGACGCAATTTTACTTGCTCTGCTAGTGACATGTGGATGATTTCTTGGCATTCTGTAGAACAGCAGTTTTCCATGACAGCTTTACATTCATCACATTGGATGAATAGTAAATGACAGCCTTCGTTTTCGCAATTGGTGTGATTGTCGCATGGTTTTCCGCATTGGTGGCATTGGGAAATAATGTCATCTGTAATGCGTTCGCCCAATCTGTGGTCGAAAACGAAATTCTTCCCAACAAATTTGCTTTCTAAATTTTCTTCCTTGATTTGCTTAGCATAATTAATAATACCACCTTCGAGCTGGAATACATTTTTAAATCCTTGGTGCTTGAAATAGGCCGAAGCTTTTTCGCAACGAATTCCTCCGGTACAATACATAACCAGATTTTTATCTTCCTTAAAGTCTTTTAATTGTTCGTTGATAATAGGCAAGGATTCGCGAAATGTTTCTACATCAGGAGTAATGGCTCCTTTAAAATGACCAATTTCGCTTTCGTAGTGATTTCTGAAATCGACAACAATCGTATTTGGGTCTTCTAAAATCTGATTGAACTCTTTTGCTTTTAGGTGTACGCCAATGTTGGTCACGTCAAAAGTATCATCATTCAAGCCGTCTGCTACAATCTTATCGCGAACTTTAACGGTTAATTTCAAGAAAGAATGGTCGTCATGTTCCACGGCTACATTCAGGCGTATGTCTTTCATGAAATCATATTGTTCTAATGTTCCTCTGAAAGCTTCAAAATTTTCGGCAGGAACAGACATTTGGGCATTGATTCCTTCTTTGGCGACATAAGTTCGGCCAAGGGCATCAAGCTGGTTCCAAGCTATAAATAAATCGTCACGAAATTTTTTTGGATCTTCAATTTTGGCATACGCATAGAATGACAGCGTGAGTCGCTGTTTGCCGGCTTCGTCAATGAGAGCCGCTCTTTCTTCTGCGCTTAAAGTGTTGTACAGTTGCATGCTATAAACGGTTTAAGTGAGAAATTATGTTGATTCTTATTGAATCTGCGGCAAAAATAAAGCTTTTATTCAAGAATCGAAAATGACATTTGTCATGTTTGGAGAATTGCTTAAAAAAAACCCTTTCAGAGTTTTAAACTCTGAAAGGGTTGAAATAAAAGATTTTAAAGATTTTTAGCAGAATTCTGTATAAGCGTCTTTTAAGTTTTCAGCAATCATTTCAGCTGGACGGCCTTCAATATGGTGACGTTCTAACATGTGAACCAATTCGCCATCTTTGAAAAGTGCCATGCTTGGAGAGGATGGAGGAAAAGGGAACATAAATCCGCGTGCTGCATCAACCGCTTCTTTATCTACTCCAGCAAAAACAGTCACTAGGTGGTCTGGTTTTTTGCTTCCGTCCAAGCTCATTTTTGCTCCCGGACGTGCGTTTCTTGCTGCACATCCGCAAACTGAGTTTACGACTACTAATGTGGTACCTGGTTTTCCAATTGCATTTTCAACGGCACCGGCACTATATAATTCTTCAAAACCTGCGTCTGACAATTCAGCGCGCATAGGTTTTACCATTTCTTCTGGATACATGACTTTTTTAGTTTAAAGTTTTAAGCTACAAAGTTACGAAGTTTTGATATGCAGTAAAAAATTCGGGCATAAAGATTTGTTATAGTTTCATAGTCTTATTTCATATTCCAAATTCTGTTGCACAAAGCTTGAAGGAAGGGCTTTGTCGGACATTTTAAAATGACTTTTATATCTTCATAAAGTGAAGTCTCTTCGTCTAAGAATTTAAAAATAAGAGTCGGATTTCCTTTTTTGAATAAAGAGGAAAAGATGGAACTTCCGAGATGGTTTTTTGTGTTCAGTATATCCAAAAGCAACAAATCATAAAACCAAAATTTATCTTTTCTATGGAATTTTCTAAAGTCGTTTTCTTTCAATAAAAAAGAAACTAGAGCTCTGGATTTTTTTGACGCATTTTTGAACGTATAGCCCGTGCTTGCTTTTGTCCACCCGCCTGCCGATCCGATGTTAAGGATGTTTTGCGTATTGTTTTTCCAAAAAAGATAGCTTGTCATCGGAATAGCGCCTCTTTCTTTTTCAATCACTTCGTAATTCGTAATCCGTAATTTTTCAAGATACTTTTTGATTTCGTCTTCATATTCTTTTTCAGGGAGAAGGTCTTTCGAGAATAAGGTATACTCAATCAAAGCTTCCGTTTCGGAAAAAGGCAGGACATACATAAATCGCGTGTTTCCTTTCTGGGCAACAGAAAAATCCATAAAAGTGGCTTTTTCGGGATTAAAAACGAGTTCTTGGGTTTTTATTTTCCAACCAATAAAATGCTGTTGCAAGTAGGGATATTTTTGTTGTGACAAAATTTCTTGAGCATTTAAAATACTATTGAAAAGCTTGTCGCAATGGTAGGTTTCGATTTCGGTCGTTACAATAACTTCGTTGTTCTTTTCTTTAAAGTTGATGACTTTTTGATTGGAAAACTCAATGTTTTTTTCTTTAGAAATACGATTAAAAACAAAATTGTAGAAATCCAATCCGTGAATCATTTTGTATTGATACGGACTCAAGTCTAAATCTCGAGCATAATTTTGATCTGAAAAAACAGCGATGTTCCATTTTTTGCTGACGAGATTTTCGTAGTCTCCGTCTGGAGTTTCCCAAAAACACCAAGTCCGGTCGTTGTTTTTCTTGGAATCGGAATCTAAAAGTAAGATTTTCTTGTCTTTGAATTTTCTAGAAAGTACTATTTGATAGACTGTCATCAAGGCTGATAGTCCTGCTCCCGCAAAAATGTAATCGTACTTTTTCATAATTCAAAAATAGAGAATATTTTACTGGATTTTGCTTAGAATCTCCAACAGTTCTTTAGGGCCGATATAAGACTGCAGCTGTGCTACTATTGAATAATCGGGATTGAGAATAGTGATTGTCGGATAAACCACATTTCCGTTTTTATCTCCTAAAATAGTGGCGAGTTCATGAATTCCGGAGTTATTTCCTTTTGGTTTGAATTTAAATGTATTTTCCTTGAAAATGATGTCTCTTTTTTCTTCAGCATTGAAGGAAATAAAATAGAAGTCTTGATTCAGTTTGTTGATTATGGCTTTGTTCTTAAATGTAGTGTTTTCCATCGTTTTGCAGAATTTACACCAATCGGTATGGATGAAAATCACGAAAGGTTTTGGATTTGCTTTCGACATTTCTTCTGCTTGCTCGAAAGTATGCGTTTTTAGCTGGGCAAAATTTTCGTTTGCCATCAGTACCAATATAATTAAGAGCAGTTTTTTCATAGTTTGGATTGGAAATTTTTACTTTAAAGTATATCGTATTCCAAAAAAGCTTCGGATTCCTTGATTCGGACCATACACATAACTCGGATCAAAAGTTAAGGCGTACGGATTGTCAGGCGTAGGCAGCACATTTCCTTGCGGGCCATATTGCACATTTTCATCAAAAGGATCGTTGGCTCTTGCAATAATAAAGGGATTGCCTTTGTTTGGCGTCCAGTTTAGCAAGTTCTTGATACCCATATAAATTTCGACATTTTTTATCTTATTATAGGTAAATTGAATGTTTTGTATGCTCCATGTTGGTGAATATTCTTTTCTAGGATCTAATTCGCCTAAAAGTGGCAGTCGCATCGGGCCGTAAATATTTCCTGTATAATCGATATCTAAGAAAAGCTTTGGGATTCGATAGGAAATAGCCCAAGTTCCTGAGAATTTTTCTGTCAACATCTGTCGTGTCTTGATGTCATTTTCGGTTTTTGACACATCCATATACGTAGCGCCGAGGATTAACTTCAATCCGTTTTGAAAAACAACGTCGATATTGGTGCTGATTCCTGTGGTTACTGCAAAGCCATCTAAGTTTTTATAGATAATCTTGTTCGGATAGGTATCATAATCGGGAATAATCGAGTTGGTGAAATAGGTATACCAACCGGCAGTTTCAATACCGATATACGTTCCGTTGCTTGTATAAATCTTTTTCAGGTAATTTAAGTTGGCATTATAAGACCTTTCAGGTTTTAACTCTTCTTCTACAACAACATCTCTCGAACCGGTCAAGGCAGCGTGTTCTTCGGTAAATAGATTTACAACACGAAAACCTGTTCCAGCATTTAGGCGGATAATATCGTTGTCGGTTGCTTTAAATTTATAAGCAAAACGAGGCGTGAAAATCGATCCGTGCTCGCTGTTGTAATCGTATCTGGCACCGAGCAAAATGCTATGTTTTTCATTAAACCGTATTTCGTCTTGTGCAAAAATACTTGGAATCCATGTCTTGTCTGCAGTAGACGTTGCCGGAGTATTGTCGTTATAAAATTGGTAGCGGACAGCTGTTCCGAAAAGCAAATCATGATTGGAAATTTTCTTATCCCAGGTCAGTTGTCCGAAACCTATTCGCTGCTGGGCCATATAAGGCGTATTTCCGTAAACCGAATTTTGATCGTGATCCGTATAAGAAAAAGATAACAACATTTTCTCTTCAATCGGAAGTTCATAAGCTCCTAATACTTCATATCTTTCGGTATAAATACTTTCGCCGTAGATTTCATTTCCACCGCGGTATTTTTTCTCCCACTGCATTTCACCGCCCCAGCGATCTTCATAAAAATAGCGCCCGGCAAGTGAAAACAATTTGTTGCTTTTTCTTCCGAAATTCCACTTTTGAAAAACAGAAATGCGATGTTGCAGCGTCACATCGGTAAAATTATCATGATTATTGTCTGTTGGATTATTGTAATTGAAATAGTTTACGCCAAGCAAAACAGATGAATTTTCCCCGATATTTCCTTTGAATCCTAAATCTAAATTCGCCTCTCCCCAAGAATTGCTGAAGCCGTCAACCGAAAATCGCGGAGCGCTAGATGGGTTTTTAGTGATGATGTTGATTAATCCTCCAACAGCCTCGCTTCCATATAAAGAGGAGGCAGGACCTTTTACGATTTCAATCCGTTCTAATAGCGAATTAGGAATTCCTGACAATCCATAAACAGTAGATAGTCCGCTTACTATCGGCATTCCGTCGATTAATACCAAAGTGTAAGGACCTTCAAGCCCATTGATATGAATGTCGCCTGTATTGCAGATGTTACAGTTCAATTGGGGGCGGACACCGTTGACATTTTGCAACGCCTCAAAAATATTAGCGGTCGGGTTTTTCTTGAAATAAGAAGGCTTGTAGACTTCGACGGGGACAGGACTTTCCAAACGACTTACAGGTTTAAGCGTACCGCTGATTACGACTTCGTCAAGAGAATTTTTATCATTTTCGAGTTCTAAATCTGCAATTGTATTTTCATTTTTTTTGATGAATATGCTTTTTCTTAATGTTTTACTTCCAACATAAGAAACTTGGATTTTATGATTTCCAACAGGAATATTTCTGATTTTATAATTGCCAAGACTGTCTGAAGAAGTGCCAAAGTTTGTTCCTAGAATTTTTATATAGGCATCGGTTATGGCAATTCCGTCAGAAGTTATCGTTCCCGAAATACTTCCTTTTTCTTGAGCAATACTATTTTGAAAACAAGTTATTAGAAATAGTAAAATTATATTTTTCATATAGGTTAATTAATTTTTAGACAAAACTAAAAATTATATTTTACTAAACAAATAAAATAATTATATTTGTATCAGTAACTTAATTGTATGGGCAAATCATTAGAAGAGGTACATGAATCGGTATCCACTCAAAACAAGAAGTCGGTATTCCGGAGAATATTAGCTTTTTTCGGTCCTGCTTACTTAATAAGTGTCGGTTATATGGATCCGGGAAATTGGGCGACTGATATTGCCGGAGGTAGCCAATTCGGTTATACGTTGCTTTGGGTATTGCTAATGAGTAATATCATGGCTCTGCTTTTGCAAAGCTTGAGTGCGAGATTAGGCATCGTGACACAACGTGATTTGGCGCAGGCATCAAGAGAAACGTATTCTCCTTTTATAAATTACATACTTTATTTTTTGGCCGAGATTGCTATTGCAGCTTGTGATTTGGCAGAAGTACTGGGAATGGCCATCGGGATTAATCTTTTGTTTGATATTCCTCTCATCGAAGGCGTCTTGATTACGGTACTGGACACTTTCCTTCTGCTCTTTCTGATCAATAAAGGCATTCGAAAAATGGAAGCTTTTATCATCGCATTGGTAGCAATAATAGGCTTTTCGTTTGTGTTTGAGATGATTTTTGCCGAACCAGAACTTGACAAAGTCGTATTGGGATTGATTCCATCGATACCCAACGAAGCGGCTTTGTATATTGCGATTGGAATTATTGGCGCGACAGTAATGCCGCATAACCTTTACCTGCATTCTTCTTTAGTCCAGACCAGAAAATTCGACAGAAGCAAAGCGGGAATCAAGCAGGCTTTGAAATACAATCTTATCGATTCTACAATAGCCTTGAATTTGGCCTTTTTTGTTAACGCCGCCATATTGATTTTAGCAGCAGCTACTTTCTATCGAAACGGTATGTTTCATGTCGCTGAAATCCAAGATGCGCATCAATTTTTACAGCCACTTTTAGGGACAAAATGGGCTCCAATACTTTTTGCTGTTGCGTTAATCGCCGCAGGACAAAGCTCAACAATTACGGGAACTTTGGCGGGACAAATCGTAATGGAAGGCTATTTGAATTTGAGAATCCAGCCTTGGGTCAGAAGGATAATTACACGTCTGATTGCTATTGTGCCGGCTGTTATTGTCATTTTGATTTATGGAGAACAAGTTACTGGAAAGCTTTTGATTCTGAGCCAGGTAATCTTGAGCTTGCAACTGGGATTCGCGATTATTCCGCTGATTCATTTTGTGAGCGACAAGACTAAGATGAACGGTTTTCATATCGGAAGATGGACAAAAATTGCTTCTTGGATTATTGCCTCGATTATTGTTTCACTGAATGCAAAACTGGTTTATGATGAAATTACGGGCTGGCTTGAAAATTCTGAACACCCTTTAGTGCTTTGGTTTACGGTTGTTCCTTTAGCTTTCGGATTCTTGACCCTGCTTTTATATATCGTGTTCAAGCCATTTTTTGCCAAGGCCAAAGCCAAGAATTATAACCATTCGCCTCATAATTTGGTGTTGAAGTTTTCAGAAACAGCTACCTATGACAAAAAAAATATTGCTATTTCGGTTGACTTTTCTGAAGCTGATGAGGCCGCCATAAACAATGCTTTTGAATTGGGTGGTATGGAAGCAAAATACACGCTGATTCATGTGGTTGAAACCGTAGGAGCAATGATGTATGGAGAAAATATAAAGGATCATGAAACGACAATTGATGAGAAATTGCTCAAGCAATACGAAGAAATGCTTTCCCAAAAAGGCTTTAAGGTCGAAACCCAATTAGGATTCGGTAAGCCTCATAATGTAATCCCAGCTATTGTTAATGAAGGAGCTTTTGATATTCTAGTGATGGGAACTCATGGGCACACCGGTTTCAAGGATTTGATTTTTGGAACGACAGTCGACAAATTGCGTCATAAAATATCCATTCCTTTATTTATTGTAAAGAAGTAAATTTATACCCGAATTAAATAGTTTATAATGACTTTTTCAGAAGAAAATTACCTAAAGACGATTTATCACCTTACAACAGCTTCAGACTCTGAAGTCAGCACTAATGCTATTGCTGAAAGAATGGAAACCAAAGCATCATCGGTTACGGATATGCTGAAAAAACTTGCTGAAAAAGACTTGGTAAATTATAAGAAGTACCAAGGTGTTTCACTAACATCCGCTGGAAAGTCTGAGGCAAAAATGATTGTGAGAAAGCACCGTCTTTGGGAAGTGTTTTTGGTAGAAAAGCTTGATTTTTCTTGGGATGAGGTACATGATATTGCAGAGCAACTGGAACATATAAAGTCAGAGCAACTCATCAATAAATTGGATGATTTTTTAGACAATCCTACCGAAGATCCGCACGGCGATCCAATTCCGGACCGGGAAGGAAGAATCGTAAAAATAGAAAAACAATTGCTTTCTGAATTGTCAGAAAACCAAGTGGGCGTCTGCGTTGGAGTGAAAGATACGTCTTCTGAATTTTTGAAATACCTTGACAAGCAGGAAATTGCCTTAGGCTCAAAAATCGAATTTCTTTCTAGAGAAAGCTTCGATTTGTCTTTAAGAATCCGAGTTGATAAAAAAGAATTGACAATTTCGAATAAAATCGCAAGTAATCTTTTCGTGAAACTGCTTTAGTGACAGCCACAATCATCACCGCCACAGTTTCCTGCTTTCTTTTTCTTCTTCCAAAAGAATTTTTTGATAAGAAAAGCCATGGATCCTGCGACTAAGAGGTACACTATGATTTCTTGAATATTCATCTTGCAAAGGTAAAAATTAAACTCCTTGACTATTGCTAATAAAACTATAAACTCTAGTGACTATTTTAGGATCTGGTAAACAACTAGCGAAACACTATACGCCAAAGCACTCATGAATATCAATTGTATGATAGGCCATTTCCAAGAATTGGTTTCCTTTTTTGTAATAGCTAACGTACTGATACATTGCATTGCAAAAGCATAGAATAGCAAAAGCGATATTCCAGTAGCAAAATTGAAAACTTTCTTGCCATTGACCGGATTTATTTCTGCTTCCATTCTGTTTTTTATCGTGACTTCTTCTTCGCTGTCTACGCTATAAATAGAAGCCAAAGTGCCAATAAACACTTCTCTTGCAGCAAAAGAAGTAATAACGGCAATGCCAATTTTCCAATCATAGCCTAAAGGCCGTATCACCGGTTCTATTGTTTTTCCTAAAACTCCGATATAGGATTTTTCTAGCTTATAGCTTGATATTTCTTGATTTTCCAGTTTTAAGAAAAGTTCTTGTTTCTTATGAGTAAGCGAATCGGCTATATCTTGAGTGCTTATTTTATAAATGTTTTTTGTTACGCTGTCATTAAGTGCTACGTAATGTTCTGACAACTTATTGTCAATATAATGCTGGTTGAATCGCGTCAATCCTTGCTGTTCAATTCTTTTTTTGACTATGGTTTCTGCATTTGCAAATTCATCAGACGAACCGTTAGAGCCAAGGAACCAAAGAATGATCGATATCGCCAAGATGATTTTTCCGGCCCCAAAAACAAATGCTTTTGTCTTTTCAAGAACATTGATGGCCACGTTTTTGAATAAAGGCAGCCTGTAGTTGGGCATTTCAATTACAAAATAGGATTTCGATTTTATTTTCAGGATTTTATTCAAAATATAAGCCGAAAATATAGCCATTCCAAAACCTAAAAGATATAAGGCCATTAACGTCAGTCCTTGCAAGTTCAAAAAACCTAAGATTCTCTTTTCTGGAATAATCAGTGAAATTAAGATGGCATATACTGGCAACCTAGCAGAGCAGGTCGTAAAAGGAGTTATTAAAATAGTAATCAGTCTCTCTTTCCAATTCTCGATATTTCTTGCAGCCATGATTGCTGGGATGGCACAGGCTGTTCCTGAAATTAGTGGTACGACACTTTTTCCGCTGAGTCCGAACTGTCGCATGATTTTATCCATCAGAAAGACTACGCGGCTCATATAACCGCTTTCTTCTAGTACAGAAATAAATAAGAAGAGGAAGGCAATTTGGGGAATGAAAATCACGACGCCTCCAATTCCAGGAATAATACCTTCGGAAATCAAGTCAGTCAGGACGCCCGCCGGAAGATTTGTCTTTGCAAAAGTGCCTAATTTGGCAAAGCTTTCATCAATAAAATCCATTGGGATGCTCGACCAAGAAAAAACCGATTGGAAAATGAGCATCAGTATGGCAAAAAATATCACATATCCGAAAACCTTGTGGACTAAAATCTTATCTAGCTTGGCCCGTATGCCTTTTGCCTTAGTGGTATCAATCTTGTATCCAATTTTAAGGACATCATTGATAAACTGATATCTTTTGATGGTTTCCTTTTGCTGCATTTTTTTGAGCTCGGAATTGGATTTTGCGAACGATTTTTCAGCAATCTCGTTTCGTTGCAGATGTCCAAAATTCACATCCTGTGTAATTACAAGCCACAATTTATAAAGCAATTCCTTTGGGAACGCATGACGAAGCTTGTCGAAATAATCGATGTCTATGCTCGAAGCGTTCAAGCAAGGTTCGGTAGAAATATTCTTATAATCGGCTATCAATTTTTTCAAGCTGTCTATTCCGATATTTTTTCTGGAGCTAATCAGCGCAATTTTGGTCTTTAGCTGTTCTTCGAGATAGGGAATATCAAGTTCAATTCCTTTATAATCCATCCTATCCGACATATTTATGGCTAAGATTGTCGGAATTTCCAAATCCTTGATTTGAGTGAAAAGCAAAAGGTTGCGCTTTAAGTTTTCGACTTCCGTAACAACAACGGCAACATCAGGATAATTGGAGTCGTTTTTATTGAGCAGCAGTTCAATCACGACATTTTCGTCAATCGAACTAGCATTCAGACTGTAGGTTCCAGGCAAGTCAAGAATTGTGGCTTTTAAGTTGTCGGTCAGCTTGCTGTAGCCGATTTTCTTTTCAACGGTTATTCCAGGATAATTACCGACCTGCTGTTTCAATCCGGTAAGCTGATTAAAAACAGAAGTCTTTCCTGTATTGGGATTGCCTATTAAGGCTACTTTAAGATTTTGATGGCTCATAGGGTTTCATTCACGACTTCAACAGTAATAGCATGGGCAGTTTCCTTGCGAATTGCAACATGGCTGTCATTTACATTGATATAGAGCGGATCACCCAGCGGAGCGATCTGCAAGAGTTCCACATGATTGCCTGGGAGACATCCCATTTCTAGCAATTTTAGTGGAATACTATCAATATTAAAATCAAGTATTAGTGCTTTTTGACCGATTTTGAGCTGTGCTAAAGTTTTCAAGCCTTATTTAGATTCAATTTAGATTGCAAAAATAGGAATTATTATTGAAGTAGGCTATAAAACAGAATAGGTTTAAGTCGTATAAGATTATAGTGCAATCGTGTAAAGTTGGATAGGAGATCTCGGCTTACTTTTATAGCATAATCGAAAAATAGAAATGTCATGAAAAAGTTACTTTATGTTGCCCTTATAGCTGTTATTTTTACAGCCTGTAAAGATACCGCGGCAGATAGCGCTGCGATAAAGCAACAACGCGAAATAGATTCTATGAAAGTTGCTATGAAACAGCAAGAAGAAGCATTAGCCAAACAAAGAACAATCGATTCTATGAATGCTATTGTAGCGGAAACTCAAGCTCGTGCAGCACAAGCTGCTGCTGCCAACAAAGCCGCGCCCGTAACTGCAGAACAGAAAAAAAAGGGATGGAGCTCTACTGCTAAAGGAGCTGTAATCGGAGCTGGTGCAGGAGCGATTACCGGTGCAGCCATTTCTAAGAAAAAAGGCGAAGGTGCTATTATCGGCGGACTGGCAGGAGCTGCTGTCGGAGCAGGTACTGGAGCTATTATTGATGGGAAAAAGAAAAAGGAAAAAGAATAATGCTTTATTACAAAAGAAAAGAGGCGGTGTAAATTTACATCGCCTCTTTTTTTATCTAACAGTTATTTTTCTGCACTCAGATAATTAATATCGTCTAAAAGCCTTTTTACATCTTCCAGTTTGGTTCCATCATAAAACCCTCGAATTCGTCTTTTCGCATCGACCAAAACAAAATTTTCGGTATGGACCATATCATATAATTCTGTGGAACTTGTTGTTTTTACGGCTAGATATGATTTTCGGGCAATATAATAAATGTCTTTTTTGTCGCCTGTAACAAGATTCCATTTGCTGTCGATTACTCCTTTTTTAACAGCATAGGCTTTCAAGACTTCTGGAGTATCAATATCAGGCATGACTGTATGCGACAACAGCATGACTTTTGGATTGTCTTTAATTTGCTCTTGTAGCCAAGCCATATTCTCTCCCATCGGCACGCAGATTGACGGGCAGGTGGTGAAGAAAAAATCAGCTACATAAATTTTCCCTTCGTAATCTTTCTGCGTAATCGTTTTTCCGTTTTGGTTGGTAAACGAAAAATCATCTATCGTATGGTATTTTTTGACGTATTGCACGGTTGTATCGACCATTTCCGGATTGACATCTGCCGGATTGTAAATCTTCAAAGTCTTTTTAGGTTTTAATGCGAAGTAAAAAAGAGTAATTATAAGCGCCGATAGTAAGAAAAGGACAAGAAATAAAATTCTATATTTTTTAAAAAAGGTAAGCATTCGAAAGAAATTTTTGCGAAATTACAAAAGAAAGCCTCACGCAGATTTTATTTTAACAGTTATATAAGCCAAACAAATATTTTACTTTTTAAATTTGTAGTAATACTAAACACTTCTATATGAAAATAATTTTGAATAAGGGTATGCTGTCCATCACCGCAATGGTTTTGGCGGCAATTTCGGCAAATGCCCAGGAAAAACCAAAGCATCCTGGAATTGAACTCCAATATATGGATTTGTCGGTAAAGCCAAATGACAACTTCTTTAAATTTGTAAACGGGAAATGGGTTGATGAGACAGAAATTCCAGCAGACAGAACCCGTTGGGGAAGCTTCGACGAGCTTCGCCAAAGAACAGATGAAGACGCGTTGGCTATCCTTAATGAGGCTGTGGCGGATAAAAAACTAGATCCAAAATCAGACCAAGCAAAAGCCGTAAACCTGTATAAAACAATCATGGATACGGTGACAAGAAACAAGCAAGGAATTGCGCCTCTGAAACCGTATTTGACAAAAATCAATGCAGTGAAGAACGTAAAAGACCTTCAGGCTTTGATGATTGAAATGGAACCTATCGGTGGTGTCGGATTTTTAGGTGCTGGCGTTGGAACTGATGCTAAAAACAGCAACAGAAACGTCGTGACTGTTGGTTTAGGAAGTCTTGGTCTTCCAGACAGAGACTATTATGTTTCTGATGAAGCAGATTCTAAAGAAAAACGTGAAAAATATGAACTGCACGTTGCAAAAATGTTGCAATATCTTGGTGAAAAACCAGCCGATGCAAAGAAAAATGCGGCTAAAATTCTAGCCTTAGAAATCGCAATGGCGAAGCCTAGATTGGACAGAGTTGAAAGAAGAGACAGAAGAAAGACCTACAATCCGATGACGATTGCAGATCTGCAAAAATTAACGCCTTCTATTAACTGGAATACCTATCTGACAGGAATCGGACTTCCAAAATTGGACTCTGTTATTGTTTCTCAGCCAAAATATATGACAGCTATCGAAGATATCTTCAAGCAAAATAAAGTAGAGGACTGGAAAGAATATATGAAGTGGACGTTGCTGAACAAATCTTCAGGAACGCTTTCAACAGAAATCGAGACCGCTAACTGGGAATTCTACGGAAAAACCTTAACCGGAGCCATAAAGCAAAGACCTCGCAATGAAAGAGCTTTGCAGACTATAAATGGTAGCGTTGGAGAAGCTTTAGGGAAGCTGTATGTAGCTAAAAAATTCCCGCCAGAAGCTAAAGCAAAAGCTGAAAAAATGATCAAAAACGTATTTTTAGCTTTTGAGAACAGAATCAACAAACTTCCTTGGATGACCAAAGCGACTAAGGCAAGTGCTATCGAGAAATTGCACAAATCAAGAATCAAGATCGGTTATCCTGACAAGTGGAAAGATTATTCTGCATTGACAATTGTAGGTCCTGAAAAAGGAGGTACTTATTTTGACAACATGAAAAATCTGGCTAGATGGAGCTATAAAGAAGATATCGAAAAATTAAACAAGCCAGTTGATAAGGACGAATGGTTCATGTCGCCTCAGACAGTGAATGCCTATTACAATCCTTCCTATAATGAAATTGTTTTTCCTGCAGCAATCTTGCAACCGCCTTTTTATGATTACAAAGCGGACGAAGCGGTAAATTATGGTGGAATTGGAGCCGTAATCGGCCATGAGATTTCTCACGGTTTTGATGATTCTGGCTCTCGATACAATGCTGACGGAAACTTGGTAAACTGGTGGTCAGACGAAGATTTGAAACAATTTACAGGTTTGGGAGGTTCATTGGCAGATCAATACAGTGCTTTACAGCCATTGCCAGGAATTTATGTGGACGGAAAATTTACTTTAGGTGAAAATATCGGAGACTTAGGTGGCGTAAATGCAGCTTACGATGGATTGCAATTGTACTTAAAAGAAAACGGAAACCCAGGATTAATTGACGGTTATACTCCAGAGCAACGTTTCTTTATTTCTTGGGCGACCATTTGGAGAACAAAAGCTCGTGATGAAGCAATCAAGAATCAGGTAAAAACTGATCCGCATTCGCCAGGAATGTACAGAGCGTATGTGCCGCTACAAAATGTGGATGCCTTCTACCAAGCTTTCGGAATCAAAAAAGGTGACGGAATGTACGTAGAGCCAGAAAAGAGAGTTAAGATCTGGTAATAAGATTTATAAGAAATCCCAAGTGTGAGCTTGGGATTTTTCATTTTATAAGGTTTCTATCTGAAATTTATAATCTAAAATAGTTTCCAACTTACGGCTGTCAATAATTTTTCCAACCGATTTCTTTTCAGAGTTGAAACTTGGCAAATCTAAGTTTAAGCTTTTGGCTTTTTTAGTGTAATAGTCTTTTCTTGTAGGATGAGATGGCGCAGCAGCATTAAAAGTTTCATTCCAAATCCCTTTTTCAAGAATTGTTGAAATGATTCCAATACAATCTTTTTGATGGATAAGGTTTATCGGACCATCTGGATTCTCAATATTTTTACGTCCCGAGAGAAATTTTATAGGATGTCGGTCTTCGCCAATCAATCCTCCAAATCGCACAATTGTAGTATCGAATTTAGAATTGCTTAATAAGAGATTTTCTGCTTCGAAAAGCTGCTTTCCGCTTTCGGTATCTGGATTTGGAATATCTTTCTCTGTAATAATAGAAATACTTTCTGTGTCGTTATACACAGACGTAGAGCTAATAAATACTACTTTTTTGATTGAGGATTTTTCAATTTCAACAATCAGTTTTTGGATTTTTAAAGCAAAATTTTCGGATGGATCGCTTTTCAGTTTAGGCGGAATATCAATGATAAGTATTTCGGAATTTCCTAAAAAACTATTGATATCTCCTGATATTTCTTGAGTGCCAACAGAAATCAAAAAAGGCTTTATTTCCGCATTTTCTAGAATGGAAAGTTTGCTTTCTGAAGTCGTCGAGCCTTTCACCGAAAATCCTTTTTCGATTAAAACTTTTGCCAAAGGAAGTCCGAGCCAGCCGCAGCCTAAAATACTAATTTCCGGCATTGATTTCTAGAGTTGCGGGCTGTTGCTGTATGCTGTCCAAGATTTGAGCAGGAACAATTTCTTGTTTAAAGTTCGGCTTGATTTTTTGTTTTATAACAACGGCATCGTTTAATACAAAAGGCGTCGGCATCATCCAGTCTTCACGTTTGGCAATGCTGAACATCTTGTTGGACAGCAAATCGAAAGAAGATTCCATTAATTCCATATCAAGAACGGCTTTGGAAGCGACGCTGAATTGCAATTCCAATGGCTCATTGTCGGTTACATAATAACTTAAAATCTTTCTACCTTTTCTCTTAAAGGCCGAGCCTTCTTGGTTGATATGTTTCACGCCATTTGTTCTCAGGTTATGAAAAGTCAGATTTTCATGAGCAAAAATATCATAGCGATTAACTTTTCTATTAGGACTGATTTGAATCTTCAAATGCCTTTGTGTTCCTATTACGGTATCTCTCAAGAAACGAATCGTAGGGCCGTCCAGATCTTTGGCAGGAGCAGTATGAGAATATGTGAATTTTGAATTGTATTTGCTGAACAAGTTATAAGGTTCTAATTGTTTGGCATCCGAAGGTTTTTCACCAAGATAACCTTTTGTCCAAGAATCAAGATTTTGGTCATACGTGACCCATAGCGCCTTATTTGTGTCGCTGTCGTAGACATATAAAAGACTATTTTGTTTTGCTTTTCCGGGTTCATAACCAGATTCCAGATGTGCTTTTATAAAAAAGCCTATCGCTATTGTGACCATTGCCATTGCCCAAATTCCTTTCTTTGGATAATAGCCAAAAACAGGCATAAGCAAGGTGAAAACTAAAACAGTTAGTGCGGCGCTCGCTCCTAAAAGTTTTAGTCCTAAGCCAATCGGGAAAGTGGTAATAAAAGGAACAAAAATTATAAAAGCAGGAATGCTCAGGATAAGATTTAAAATCCAGCTTTTCTTCTGCGTAATCACAAAATAAGCCAACATGATCAAGGAGCAAAAAACAGGAATGATAAAAAATCCGGCTCCAGGAAGATAAACAGCCAAAGCTATATTGATGAGAATCCAAATAAATAAAGGCGCGATAGAAAAATTCATGGCCTGATTCTCGAAGTAGTATTTTTTATAGAAACCAAAGCTTATGGCCAAGCTGATGAACACGAAGAATCCTATATAATAATGGCCGTTGTATGTAAATCCGTGTAAGATGTCTTTGTATTGAGGATAAAATTCGTTTATGATTTTCCATCCTAAAAAAGCCGCTGCTCCAGATACTAAGAGAGAAGCAAAAAACGGAACAAAACCGCGTCCGATTTCTTTAATGGACAATGTTCTCTTTCCGATACCGATGAATACGAGAAAGATAAAGAGCGCTCCTGCAATAATTACCAAGATATAATTCCAAGAAAAAGGATAGCTTACAAAGTAAAAAGGAGTATTGAAATAGACGTAATCTTCTGTGCTACTGAGCGTCTTCAAGTCGGCATTGGCAAAATAGTTCAGCAATGGCATGATGTAAGTGCCTTGGTGCGCTAGCGTTGTCTGACTCAAATGCTGAATGTCGTCTTGCTGCGTATGATAATTGAAATGATCATCGATAAAGGCAAAATTGAATCCTTGGATTTTTCCTTCTTCTCTAAAAACGGTCAGATCGGTATCATTAGGCAGCATTTTGTAGATGCTGTACATTAATGAGTTTGAGACAGGATAGCTAGGATTTGCTTTTGTAAATTCTCTAACCATGGAAGCGTTGCCTTCATTAGTTTCCATCAGCATATAAGAAGGTCCGGCACTTCCTCTTGCTTCCAGATTGAGTACCAAACCTACCTCTTTTGCCCAAGGATGTTCCGTCACAAAAAGCGCAGCGCCATTAAGGCCCAATTCTTCTGCGTCTGAAAATAAGATGATAATATCATTTTTATTGGCCGTCTTATTGGCCAAAAAGGCACGTACACTTTCTAAAATTGTAGCAATTCCCGAAGCATCATCACCAGCACCTAAAGAAGAAGAGTGCGGAGCGCTATCGTAATGGGACAAAAGCATAAGTGCTTTGGAGCTATTTGATCCTTTTATTCGGGCAAGAATATTTTTTGATTTAGCGAGATTTCCCCATTCGGTCAAGGTATAGCCTTCTTGAGTAGTCGTTTCTAATCCTAGTTTTTGAAGTTCTTTTTCAAGAAGAGAGGCTACGGTCTTGTGATTTTCAGAACCAACATAATGGGGCAGCTTGGATATCGAGGCTACTTGTTCAAGAGCTCTTTTTGTAGAAAATTCCGTCAATGGAACTTCCTCTTTGGCAACGGTTTGGGGCATCATTGCAAAGAAAATTCCATAAATAATTCCTGCAACAAGCAAAGCAGAAATAAGGGAACTATATCTTTTTTTCATTCAGTTCGTGAGTATTTAGGTGGTGTTAATTTTTTTTGACGAGCACGTAAAAATCATTATCCAACAGCAAATAACCTTGATTATAAAGGAAGTAGTAGGTACTTCCAGCTTGTGTATGCAGGATGTTCGTAAAGAATTCAAAGTCAAAGCCTTTGCTTAAAAGTTTCGACTTGGTGACCTTCGTCTTACCCTCGACATTCATTTCGGATAAAATTCTATAATTTTTGCGTAACTTGTTGTTAATGTCCCGCATTAAATTATTCAAATCTTTATTAATTTTGTTATTATATGCATTTCTGCATCCGTCATTGCAAAACTTTTTGTCCTCGCGGCCTATTATGACCGCTCCGCACTCTAAACATGTTTTTGGCATAATCTTTCTTTTTTTGGTGTAAATATTTAACAAACTTCATGTGAACTTGGAGGGTGTTTTGGCTAAAATAAAAATAAAAACAAATCATTGTTCTTTTTTCTTACACAAACATCAGAAATTTTTTTCTATTTCAGCTTTTTAATTTTATATAAATCATCACGTCTATCTTTTAATATCCTGACACTTCCCTGTTCATGCAGTTTTTTCAACATATCAAGATCTACATCTGCAATGAGGGTCATTTCGGTATTCGGAGTCGCTTCAGCCTTGATTCCATTAGACGGAAAGGCAAAATCTGAAGGAGTGAAGACTGCTGCTTGGGCATATTGAATGTCCATGTTATTCACTTTTGGAAGATTTCCAACACAACCCGCAATTGCAACATAACATTCGTTTTCAATGGCTCGGGCCTGAGCGCAAAGCTTTACGCGCGTATAAGCATTTTGCGTATCGGTAAGAAAAGGCACAAATAAGATTTCCATCCCTTCATCGGCCATTAGCCTTGACAATTCTGGAAATTCTACGTCGTAGCAGATCATGATTCCAATTTTGCCGCAATCTGTATCAAAAGTCTTGATTTCAGAACCGCCTTTCATTCCCCAATATTGTACTTCGTTAGGCGTGATGTGGATTTTCGTATACATTTCAGAAGTACCATCTCGTTTGCAGAGGAATCCTACGTTGTATAAGTTTCCATCCTCTGTATACGGCATGCTTCCGGTAATGATGTTGATATTGTAAGCAATCGCAAATTCTTGGAATTTTTTGCGAATGGGCTCGCAGAAATGCGAAATCTCTCGGATAGCATCGGCCTCAGAAAGATGGTTATAATCGGCCATTAATGGAGCGATAAACAATTCTGGGAAAAGCACAAAATCGCTACTATAGCCAGAAACGACATCGATAAAAAATTCTGACTGTTCAAAAAGTGCTTCCAGATTAGCAAGTGGACGCATCTGCCATTGTACTAACCCAAGACGGATGACACTTTTTCTGGCATTGATCAGCTTTGGACTTTTTTCGTAATATATGTTGTTCCATTCCAGCAAGACGGCATATTCTTGCGAGCTGACATCGCCTTCAAGGTAATTTTTCATGATTTTCATAACATGGAAATCATTGCTCAGCTGAAAAGAGAGAACGGGGTCGTAGAATTCCTTCAACCGCACCTTGTCGATATATTCCTTAGGCGTCATTTCTTCCGAATACTTAGAATACTTTGGAATCCTTCCTGCAAAAATTATCGATTTCAGATTTAATGTTTCGCAGAGTTCTTTACGGGCATCGTATAATCTTCGTCCTAAGCGGAGTCCGCGATATTCCGGGTCAATAAAGACATCAATTCCATATAAGACTTCACCCTCGGGATCATGTGTTGAGAAGGAAGAATTTCCGGTAATCTTTTGATACGTATGATTTGAGCTGGCTTTTTTATAATTTACGAGAATAGAAAGTGCTGAGCCGACAACTTTGTCATCTACAAGAATAACCAGCTGTCCTTCTGGAAATAAAGAAAGCAATCGTTCTATTTCTTCTTCTTCCCAATAAGGCTCATCAAATTCATCATAAGCATGAAGCATTGAAGTTTTGAGCTGCTTGTAGTCTTCTATCTGTAAGTTTCGTAATTCTACTTTATTAATTTCCGCCTGCATAAAAAATTCATTTTCCGAAAGTTAAACATAATATTTTCCGTTTGCAAACGATTATAAACACTTATAATCGAAAGTAAACGGATTACTACCGAATAATTTCACTTAACTATCACATCTTTGCAATGTTGGTTAAAACGAGGCATCGTATTATGCGGATTTGATATAAATATAATAACTTAAATTTAAACGCCATGAATGCATTAAGAAACAGAGTACAGCTGATTGGGAATACTGGCAAAGATCCTGAGATCAAGAATTTTGATGGTGGGAAAAAATTAGCAACGCTGACTATCGCTACAAATGAGTCTTTTACTAATGACAAAGGTGAGAAAGTTACCGATACCCAGTGGCATTCTCTTGTGGCTTGGGGGAAGACGGCCGAAATCATAGAAAAGTATGTCACTAAGGGCGACCAGATTGCGATTGAAGGCAAACTGACACACAGAAGCTATGACGATAAGAACGGAGAAAAACGGTATGTCACTGAAATCGTGATTGCTGAAATTATGCTATTGGGAAATAAGTAGACTCGATTACAAAGATTAGTAACAGTTGTTTGAATTTGATATAGGAAGATAAATTATGTTAAACGCCACTTCAGAAACTGTTATTATTTTGACCATCCCTATTTGGGATGGTCTTTTATGTAAAAAGACTTTTTGCTATGCGATACGTATTGGCATGAGCTTCGATAATCGTTTTTATTTCTGGGGAATAACCGCCACCCATGCTACATTGTACAGGAATTTCGAATTTCTTGCAAAACGATAAAATAATTTCATCCCTCTTTTTGCAACCTTGGATAGAACAGCCCAGTTTTCCTAGTTTATCAGAATCTAAGATGTCTACGCCGCTTAGATAAAATATAAAATCGGGCTTTTCTTGTGCAATCAATTTCGGGACAATTTCATTTACGATACGAAGATATTCTTCATCGCTTGTTTTGTCAGGCAACGCAATATCTAAATCGGAAGTTTCTTTCTTGAAAGGATAATTCGATTTCCCGTGTATTGAAAAAGTAAAAACATCGGGATTATTCTGGAAGATTTCAGCAGTTCCATTTCCTTGATGGACGTCCAAATCGATGATTAGGATTTTTGAAGCTAACTTTTTGTCTAAAAGATATTGAGCGCCAATGGCCTGGTCATTCAATAAACAAAAAGCTTCTCCTCGGTTGCTATAAGCATGATGCGTACCGCCGGCAATATTAAATGCTATTCCTGTCTGTAATGCTTTTTCACAGCCTGAAATTGTGCCTTCCGCTATTCGTAATTCGCGTTCGATTAATTCGGCTGAAAGCGGGAAACCTATTTTTCGTGCTGCTCTCGCATCCAATGTCAGAGTAAGCAATTCTTCAACATAATCTTTATCATGAACTGCCAAGATGTGCTTTAGGTCTGGAATATCAGGTGTGAAAAAATCATTTTCTGTGACAATCCCTTCATGAAGCAATTGCTGTGGAAGCAATTCGTATTTCAGCATCGGAAAACGATGGCCCTCGGGTAAAGGATGTTTGTAAATCGGATGAAACGCAATCGGAAGCATTAAACTTGGAGATTAGTCATTAGAATCTTCAAATTTTCGCAATGCATATTCTTTCTTTTTCGAGTCGTAATAGCCCATAATGAAATAATCGTGATAAGGAAAAACGGATACCAGCGAGACATTATTTTCATGCTGAAACTGGGAAATATAATCTACCGCAAGTCCTTGTTGTTGGATATTTTTGTGCTGGAATTTTTCATCGAACAATCCTTCAAAATAGATAGATTGCAGGTTTTGAGTGTCAAGTAGTCCGTCAATAGGATAATAACTTCCCGCTGTAATCATAGCAAAGCTGGCTGAAATTCCTAAAAGAAGCCCTCCTGTTGAACTTACATCCCTAATGCCGCCAGCCGTAACCATAATTGCATTAGGTGTTTTGTAGACAGAAATTCCGACTTCGCAATTTCTTAATTTTTGGATAAACTTTTTGGTGTTTTTTAATTCCTGACCTCTTTCATTTCCTGTCTGCGAATAAAGCGGTGAATTTTTAAATGAGATGGTATCTTTTTGACCAACAGCATAACTTTTTAACGTCTCTCCAGAAGCAATGTCAACAGCGGCAATCATCAATTCTTCATCATTTGCTTTGATTTGGTAGAGTTTGTCTTGGTGAAAATAGGAATTTGATTTGCCAATGCTTGTCGCTAATGTTAGAGACGGAATTGTTTTCTCTGTTATGCTAAAAGTATTCAAGTCAATATCAAATAACTGCGTTCTGCTCAAAGAATCAAAAGTCAGAATCATGCGATTTTTCAAAATATAAAACTTTACTTTTGAGATACTTTGAAATAAAGGATTGAGAGATCTCGTGTCTATTTTTTCAATAGAATTCTCTGCCATCAATTTATTAAACGTAGAAGATTTCCCATTCTCGTCTATAAATTTATAAGAAGAAAAGTCAATTATTTTTTCTTCTAGTTTTCCTTTATTGAAACAATAAAATTTCAGCTTGTCTTCTTTTTTGAATTGGGTAAGAATATAGAAGGAATTGTTTTCGCTAAAGACCGAAATAATTGCTTCATCCTTATAAGGAATTCGGAATTCGGTAGTGGTTGCCGTTTTATTTTCAAAATCAAAGTAAATCGATTGGATTTTGAAATAATCGCCAGAAGCCCAATATAGATATGGGTTTCCATTATCTTCAAAACTAAAGCCAGCCATAAATTCATAACTCTTATCCGGACGAGCAGCAGAAATACTATCTTTAAAAAACAAGGCGTTATTATATTTCAGCGCTCTCAAGCTTTCTTTGTCGGCTGCAAATGCAAAAACTTGGTTTTGGTTATTTACAGCGTTTAGAATCTGGTGGCTGCTGGCCGTTTTTTTCAATTCTAAAGGTTGCGAGGCAAGCAGTGTCTGCCCAAAAGAAGAAGTCGCAAAACCGTAAAAAGCAAGAAGCGTAAAAAGTAATTTTTTCATAGCCTGTTTATTTTTTATTTCTTCCTGCTCAAAAACAATACCAGTAGTTTTTTAGGAATCCATAAATTCTTGAAACTTATTTATAAACTCTCCGACATGGAAGCCATCCATAAGACCGTGATGCACATGGACAGAAACGGACATGGTTCTTTTTCCATTTTCATGAAGGACCATCTTTCCTATAGAAATTTTTGGACAGCTGTCGGGAAAAGTGAAACTTCTCGCATGGGACAAAGAGGTAAAATCCACCCAAGGAATTGCTGAAAAGTGAATCAGATTATCAACTTCGAAGCTTCTTGTAAAAAGACCTGGCGTATTTCTGACTCTTTCTATTTCTTCTAAAGCTTTTGCCTCAAAAGTTTCAAAATCAGGAAAAAATTCGACCAACGAAAACCCAAAAGTATTGTCTTCTCGAGTTAATGTAGGCGAGGCATTGACTTTGTCATAGCGATACACTTCTCCTTCGGAAATCCTGTAATGAAAATTTTCAACAGCATTTACGGCAGCTAATGTCTTGTGCAGGTAATACAAAAAAAACGAAACACCTTTTTTCTTAGAAGTTTCATATGCTTTTGTACAATCTATTGTGGCGGTTAATCCAAAAAATGGTTCTTCGAATTTACTGAAAAATTCAAAGTGCTCTTTTCTCGGCCAGTTATTTAAATCCAGTTTGGTTTTCACTTATGCTAAAATTGGCAAAACATCAGTAATCTTTTCTAATGCTTTAAAGTTTTTGTGTTCTACTTTATGGTCTATTTTTTCGTGTGCCCAAGTCGTATGAAAAGGAATATGTACAGCATGGCCTCCGATTCCCAAGACAGGCAAGACATCTGATTTTAAAGAATTTCCGATCATGAAAAATTCTTCTGGTTTGATTTCCAGTCGGCTTAACAGATCATGATAATCTTTTTCCTGTTTGTCTGACATAACTTCGATATGGTGGAAAAAATGTCCTAATCCTGAATTATGCAGTTTACGACGTTGGTCTAGCAAGTCACCTTTTGTAGCAACGACTAATTTATATTTTCCGTGCAAGGCTTCCAAAGTTTCTTCTACACCATCTAATAATTCGATTGGTCTTTGGAGCAATTCTTTCCCGTATTGGATTATTTTTTCGATAACATCGACGCTGATTGTCTTGTTAGAAATCTTCATCGCGGCTTCGATCATCGAGAGGATATATCCCTTGATGCCATAACCGTATAAGGAAAGATTTTGTATTTCTACCCGGAACAACTCTTGCGACAGTCCTTGATGTGACAGATAATCTTGCATCAAGGCGCAGAATTTTTCTTCTGTTTCTTGAAAATACGGCTCGTTTACGAATAAAGTGTCGTCTGCGTCGAAAGCAATTACTTTTATATTCATTTTATATCGTATAACCCTGTCAGCGTTTAAGCGCTGATAGGGTTGGTTGAATTATATTAATTTATAGTTTCTCCGTTTCCGGCTTCTGCATCTGGGTTGACGAAAACTAATTTTCCTTCTGCGTTTGTAGTCATCAGAATCATTCCTTGGCTTTCTACGCCTCGAAGATTTCTTGGCGCTAAGTTGGCCAAAACAGTAACTTTTTTTCCGATAATTTCTTCAGGAGAAAAGCTTTCTGCAATTCCAGAAACGATGGTTCTTACGTCAATTCCCGTATCAATTTTTAATACTAAAAGCTTGTTTGCTTTTGGCATTTTTTCAGCTTCCAAAATAGTTCCGACACGCAAATCCATTTTTGCAAAGTCTTCATACTGGATTAAGTCTTTTTGCGGTTCTGCTTTTTTATTTTCGGCCTTATTGGCTGTTTTTGTAGCTTCCAACTTATCGATTTGTTTTTGAATTTCTTCGTCCTCTATTTTAGCGAAAAGCAATTCAGCTTCTCCAATTTTATGTCCGGCTGGAATTAGGTCTGAATCTTCGGAAATTGTATCCCAAGAAAAATTGTTTTCTGTTTTCAGAATACGTGCTAATTTTTGTGCTGTAAAAGGCAAAAATGGTTCCGCTAAAACGCTCAAAGCTCCAGCAATCTGTAATGCCACATACATCTGTGTATGAACTCTTTCCGGATTGTCTTTAATAACCTTCCAAGGTTCTTCGTCTGCCAAATATTTATTTCCTAAACGGGCTACATTCATCAATTCTCCTAAGGCTTCTCTAAATCTATAACGCTCTACCGAGCTTGCGATTACGGCAGGATAGGCTTTTAATTCAGCTAAGGTCGCTTCGTCGATTTCAGAAAAATCATTTGGCTGCGGCACGATTCCGTCATAATATTTGTTGGTCAGGACAACCACACGGTTAATGAAATTCCCAAAAATTGCTACTAATTCATTATTATTTCTGGCTTGGAAATCTTTCCATGTAAAATCATTGTCTTTTGTCTCAGGCGCATTTGATGTCAAGGCATAACGCAATACATCTTGCTTGTCTGGAAAATCTTCCAGGTATTCGTGCAACCATACCGCCCAGTTTTTAGAAGTAGAAAGCTTGTTGCCTTCCAAATTCAAGAACTCGTTTGCAGGAACATTGTCCGGAAGAATATAACTTCCTTCGGCCTTCAGCATTGCTGGAAAAATCACACAGTGGAAAACGATATTGTCTTTTCCGATAAAATGTACAAGTTTTGTGTCGTCTGATTTCCAATACGGTTCCCAGTCTTTTCCTTCGCGTTGCGCCCATTCTTTTGTAGAAGAAATGTAGCCAATAGGTGCGTCAAACCATACATACAACACTTTTCCTTCTGCACCTTCCACAGGAACTGGGATTCCCCAATCTAAATCTCTTGTTACGGCGCGAGGCTTTAGGCCGTCGTCTAGCCAAGATTTTACTTGTCCGAATACGTTAGGTTTCCAGTCGTTTTTATGTCCGACTAAAATCCACTCTCTCAAAAAAGCATCATATCTGTCCAAAGGTAAAAACCAATGTTTTGTTGATTTCAAAATAGGAGTTTCACCTGTAATAGTTGATTTTGGATTGATCAAATCAGTTGCATTTAACGACGAACCACATCTTTCGCATTGGTCGCCATATGCTTCGTCATTGCCACATTTTGGACAAGTTCCAATCACAAAACGGTCAGCTAAAAACTGATTGGCTTTCGCATCATATAATTGCTCTGTTACTTCTTCGATAAAATCGCCTTTTTCATATAAAGTCCTGAAGAATTCAGAAGCAGTATCGTGATGTATTTTTGCAGAGGTCCTTGAATAATTGTCAAAAGAAATTCCGAAATCCTCAAATGATTTTTTGATTATCGCATGGTATTTATCGATGACTTCCTGCGGGGTGATTCCTTCTTTTTTTGCTTTCATAGAAATGGCCACGCCATGTTCGTCGCTTCCGCAAATAAAAGCCACATCGCGGTTCTGCAAACGCAAGAAACGCGCATAAATATCGGAAGGAACATACACTCCTGCCAAATGCCCGATGTGTATCGGTCCGTTAGTATATGGCAAAGCCGCTGTAATCGTATATCTTTTTGGATCTTGTATCATGGATTTTCTATAATAAGTATGCAAAAATAATCTATTAGCGCTGAAATACCTAAAACCGTCCTATAATTCTAAGGATTAAGAAAACATGATTTCTTCAAGCCTTGAAGCAATGCCCAACTTGCATAGTAAGCCGTTTATTCGTTTATTTGTTTAACAGAAAATAGACATTATGCAAAGGCCAAACCGATTAAAATTATTCTTCATAATAGTATCATTATTAAATTTCGTAACCTTTCATGCGCAAAACAAAGTCATCATGCCAGAATATTTAAAAAAAGGAGATACTGTAGGCATTTTAGCTACAGCCAGAAAAATTGACTTAGCCACATTGGAACCAGGGATTAAATTGCTGGAAAGCTGGGGGCTAAAAGTTATCATAGGAAAAACTATCGGCAAAGAACAAAACCAATTGGCTGGTGCTGATTGGCAGCGTGCTACCGACTTTCAGGAAATGTTGGACAATCCGAATATCAAGGCGATCTGGGCTGCAAAAGGCGGTTATGGAACCGTGAGAATCGTCGACAGGATTGATTTTACTAATTTCAAGAAGAAACCGAAATGGATTGTAGGTTTCAGCGATGTCACGGTCTTGCATAGTCATATCAATAATATGGATATCGGTACGCTTCATGCTATCATGGCCATCAGCGCGAAAACAGCTACACCAGAAGCCATCGAATCTTTTAGGAAAGCATTATTTGGCGAAAAATTAGAATATCATATTCCGGCTCATCCGTTTAACAAAAACGGAAAGGCGCAAGGCGAACTGGTTGGAGGAAATCTTTCGGTGTTGTATAGCATCCAAGGTTCCAAATCAGCAGTAGATATGAAAGGCAAGATTCTTTTTCTAGAAGATTTGGACGAATATCTCTATCACATCGACAGGATGATGATGAACCTCAAAAGAAACGGTTCGCTGGAAGGTGTTAAGGGAATTATTATTGGCGGAATGACTTCCATGAATGACAACGATATTCCTTGGGGCAAAGATGCTTTGGAAATCATCCAAGATATCGTAAAAGACCTTAAAATACCAGTTGCTTATAATTTTCCAGCCGGGCATATCAAAGACAATCGTGCCTTGATTTTAGGAAAAAATGTGACGTTTGAAATCAATGACAAAGAAACAATCTTGAAGTTTGAATAACCATGGCCGTCCACAATGAGCTTGGAAAATTAGGAGAAGAACTAGCTGTAGACTATCTTCAGAAGGAAGGGTATGAAATTCTGGAAACCAATTGGATTTTTCAAAAGGCAGAAGTCGATATTATTGCTAGGAAAGCGGAAACCCTTGCTATCATTGAAGTTAAGACGAGATCAAGTATTGAGTTCGGACTGCCGCAAGAATTTGTAAAGCCTAAAAAAATACAACTTTTAGTAAAAGCTGTAAATGAATATGTAATTGTTAAAAATTTAGATGTCGATGTACGCTTCGATATCATATCAATTCATAAAAACGGCAAAAATTTCACAATTAACCATCTGATTGATGCTTTTTTACATTTTTAAGTGGTTATGCTTTTAACAAATTGTTTTTAAATTGTATGTTTGTAAAACTATTACCACCAACATAACCATTATGAAAACAATTTCTTCTGTTGTAGAGCACTACATCAAAACAAAGCCTTTCCTCTTGAGTGCTTTGTCGCAAGGAATCATCAATCTGACCTCGCTGTCCAGAAATATGCTTCCTGATTTAAAACAAGAGTTAGGAAAAGAGGTTAAACAAGGAGCTGTCGTCATGGCCTTAAAACGCCTTTCTGAAGACCTTGATTTTAGATTGAATCACAAAATTTTAAAAGTACTGAAAAGTATTGGAGAGATTACAGTGCGTTCATCGCTTACCGATTTTACATTCGCAGTATCAGATAAGATTTTAGACAAGCAAGCCAGCTTGATTTCTGAAATCAATACTTATTCTGATATTTTCTATACTTCCTCGAGAGGTGTCAGCGAAACCAATATTGTGGTCAGCGAAAGCGTAAGCCATTTAGTTGACAAACATTTTGTGGGCGAGAAATTGCTCCACAAATGGGAAAATTTGGCTTCGATTACGGTAAAACTTCCAAAAGACAACGTTTCGACTCCTGGAGTATATTACTTTATTTTCCAGCGACTGGCTTGGGAAGGAATTATCGTAAACGAAGTAATTTCGACTTCTTATGAATTCACGATTCTTGTCAGCGAAGAAGAAGTAGATGTCGCTTTCAAAGTAATCAAAGACTTGAAAAGTCTATAAATAAAAAAGCCGTTTAATTTAAACGGCTTTTTTATTGTTACATCATTTCGATAAGCTCTAATGCTTTTTTGACCGACTTTACATTCTCGAAAGTCAAGAGAAGTCGTAAGCCATTTTTTGTTTCCTTTTCTTTCATCTTGCACAAGTTGCCATTCTTTTGCACAAACTGTAATACTTTGTGGAATTGGTTTGATGTGTAATATTCCGACTGCTGGTCCGAAACAAAATAAGCGACCATCTTGCCTTGCTTTAAGACTAATTTTTCGATTCCTAAACGGGTAGCAATCCACTTGATACGGATGCTGTTTAGCAAAGCGATAGCTTGTTTTGGTAATGCGCCAAATCGGTCAATCAGTTTCTTTTCATAAGCGATGAGTTCTTCTTCGTTCTTCACATTGCTCAGTTCATTATAGAGATTTAGCCTTTCGGAAACATTATTGATATATTCATCGGGGAACAATAATTCGAAATCAGAATCAATCTGTATTTCTTTTACATATTCTTTCTCGCCGCCTTTGTCTTCATCTTCATATAAATCTTTGAACTCATTTTCTTTCAGCTCTTCGATGGCTTCGTTCATGATTTTTTGGTAGGTTTCAAAACCAATCTCGTTAATGAAGCCGCTTTGCTCTCCACCTAATAAATCTCCAGCACCCCTGATCTCCAAATCTTTCATGGCGATATTGAAACCGCTTCCCAGTTCACTAAATTGTTCCAAAGCTTGGATTCTTTTTCGGGCATCATCTGTCATGGCAGAATACGGAGGCGTGATAAAATAACAGAATGCTTTTTTATTGCTTCGTCCTACGCGACCACGCATCTGGTGAAGATCCGACAGTCCGAAATTGTTGGCATTGTTGATGAAAATCGTATTGGCATTTGGCACATCAAGTCCGCTTTCAATAATGGTAGTCGCTACCAATACGTCAAATTCGCCGCTCATAAAGGCAAGCATCAATTCTTCTAGCTTTTTGCCGTCCATCTGACCGTGGCCAATTCCGACTCTTGCTCCTGGAACAAGACGCTGGATCATTCCGGCAATTTCTTTTATGTTTTCAATTCGGTTGTTGATAAAGAAAACCTGTCCGTTTCGTTGTATTTCATAAGAAATCGCATCACGAATCAATTCTTCATTGAAACCTACTACCTGCGTTTCAATCGGATAACGATTTGGCGGAGGCGTCGTAATAACCGACAAATCTCGTGCGGCCATCAACGAAAACTGTAACGTTCTCGGTATTGGCGTTGCGGTCAATGTCAAGGTATCAATATTGTGGGCAATCGTCTTTAGCTTATCTTTTACGTTAACGCCGAATTTTTGCTCTTCATCAACAATCAGCAATCCAAGGTCTTTGAAAACCACATTTTTATTGACTAATTGGTGCGTTCCGATGATAATGTCCAATTTTCCTTCGGCCAACTGTTTTAGGGTTTCTGTTTTCTGTTTTGCAGTTCGGAAACGATTCAGATAGCCCACAGAAACAGGCATGTCTTTTAGCCTTTCCGAAAAAGTCTTATGATGTTGGAAGGCCAAAATAGTTGTCGGGACCAAAACAGCAACTTGCTTTCCGTTGTCTACCGCCTTGAATGCCGCACGAATAGCGACTTCTGTTTTTCCGAAGCCTACATCGCCGCAAACCAAACGGTCCATTGGGCGTTCGTTCTCCATGTCGGCTTTTACTTCTTGGGTTGCCTTGAACTGATCTGGCGTGTCTTCATATATAAAAGAAGATTCCAATTCGGCCTGAAGATAACTGTCCGGATCGTATTTGAATCCTTTTTCCAATCTTCGCTTGGCATACAATTGAATCAGGTTGAAAGCGATGTGCTTGACTCTTGCTTTGGTCTTCTGCTTAAGGACTTTCCATGCGTTCGAACCGAGCTTGTATATTTTTGGCGGAGTGCCGTCTTTTCCGTTGAATTTGGAAATTTTGTGCAAAGAGTGAATGCTTACATACACAATGTCATTATCCGCATACACCAGCTTGATGGCTTCCTGCGTTTTTCCTTCGACTTGAATTTTCTGCAAACCGCCAAACCTTCCAATTCCGTGGTCGATATGCGTCACATAATCGCCTACAGAAAGCGTATTCAGCTCTTTTAGCGTGATGGTCTGTTTTTTAGAATAACCGTTTTTGATGCTGAATTTGTGGTAACGTTCAAAAATCTGATGGTCCGTATAACAGGCAATCTGGTTTTCTTCGTCGATAAATCCTTGATATAAAGGGAAGACGATCGTATGGTATTGCTTTCTGATGTTTTCGCTATTGGCCTCGTCTAGAGATTCAAAAATATCGTGAAAGCGTTTGGCTTGCTGTTCGTTAGAACAGAAAATAAAATTTTTATATCCGTTGAAATGATTGTCGTTAAGGTTGTTCAGCAACAAATCAAATTGTTTATTGAAAGAAGGCTGCGGCAGAATATGAAACTCGAAAGTCTTCTGTGTCTTAAAAATAGGCTTGGAACTGACTTCTGCAATCGTAAAATCCAATGCTTTTTTGATGAATGCTTCTTGATTCAGGAATAATTCTTCGGGAGCGATATGATTGACGGTCGATTGCATAGAACCGAAAATCTCTTTTGCTTTTCCAAAAAGCTGGTCCAATTTTGAAAAAAGCAATTCTGTATTTTGGATAAAAAGAACTGTCCTTTCGTTGATATAATTTAAAAAGCTTTCACGGTTTTCTTGAAAGAATTTATTTTCTACGTTTGGAATAATCGTGATCTTTTTCTGCTTTTCGATCGAAAGCTGCGTTTCTACATCAAAAGTTCGAATGCTGTCGACTTCGTTTCCAAAGAATTCAATACGGAAAGGGTTTTCATTCGAAAACGAAAAGACGTCGAGAATACCGCCTCGTACCGAAAATTCTCCCGGCTCCGTTATAAAATCAACACGCTTGAATTCGTATTCAAATAATACTTCGTTGATAAAATCTATTGAGATTTGGTCGCCTACAGCAACCTTTAAAGTGTTTTTATCGAGTTCTTTTCGAGTGACAACTTTTTCAAAAAGCGCCTCGGGATACGTTACGATGACGGCCGGTTTTTTTCGCGAATTGATTCTGTTTAAAACTTCGGCACGAAGAAGAACACTGGCATTGTCGGTTTCTTCAATTTGATACGGGCGTCGGTAAGAACCTGGGTAAAAGAGCACGTCTTCTTCGCCTACCAATTGTTCCAAATCATTCAAGTAATACGC
The DNA here is from genome assembly GCF_003634455.1 of Flavobacterium endophyticum. Classification (GTDB taxonomy): domain Bacteria; phylum Bacteroidota; class Bacteroidia; order Flavobacteriales; family Flavobacteriaceae; genus Flavobacterium; species Flavobacterium endophyticum. Next base: position 1,683,564 of record NZ_RBLC01000001.1, read on the forward strand.
GGCTTCTTCCTTGTCTTGAAGAATAACAAGGTAAGGCTGGTCGCTTTTTTCAAACAATGAGGCCACGACAAAAGACAGCGAAGAACCGATAAGGCCCTTTAACTGTATTTTAGTATCTCGAACAGCAAGACTTTCAGAAATCTGCTTGATTTTTGGAGTGCTAGCGTATATTTTTAGAATGTGCGGTTTCAAATGTGCTATTGACTTTTTTGTTTTGGATTATGGTGCGGGATAATTCCTCCTTGTTGTGTGGTGTTGCTTGGCTTTGGCTGTTCGGAAGGCGGCTGGGGTGTTTTTAATGAATCTTTTCCTAGCGATTGAAGCATTTCTGCTTCCCCTTCTTCAAGACGGATCTGGCTTTTCTTTACGATTTCATCCATCTGTGATGTAAGCGAGGCAAGTTCTTCATTGATTTCAGGAATGAGCTTTATTACTTTTTGTTCTTGAATATGGCTCAGGTTTATGTATAAATCTAACGATCTTACTTTTGTAGCCAGCGTCATGATACGGCTTCTTACTTCTGGTTTGTCAAAGACAGCAGGAATGTGATTGTTGAGGTCTATGACTCTTTTCGATAATGTTTTTGCCTTTTGTTGGAACGCTCCAATAGAGCTTTTTGGCTTTTGGTTCAGCTCGGTCATGAAAAGACGCCATTCATCCCAATTCTCGATGATGTTTGCAACAGAAGGATTCATCGACGGAGTATTGAAATTCCACGATTTGTCTATAGAGGCAAAAATCTGCTCATTTTTTTTGGAGTCTTTTGCATTGGCTTCAAGTCTAGCGGCCTCGTCATCTTTGCAGGAAACAAGAAAGCAAAAAAGCACCAATATGATATAGGAATAAATCTTCATCGAAATATTTTTGAAATGCAAAGTTAGCAAACAATTGCATAAGAAAACGAAGGCAATAAGGCTGATATTCATAAAAGTTCATTAAAATTTGTCCTTATTGGCAACTGAATAATTGTTAGTGAATGAGGCGATTATAAAGAATAAATTATGAAATCTGAATTTATCCAACGGAAAAATCACAAATCTTTCAGATTCTCTTCCTAAATCCAACGAGCCAAAGTAAATTTTGTTTTTCGAAATCGTTATCTTTGTCCAACAAAAATCTGGAAGAATGCATGCAAAAATCTTAATTATAGGGGCTTGTGGCCAAATAGGAACTGAATTGACAAAAAAACTTCGAAGCCAATATGGCAAGGATGCAGTAATCGCTTCGGACGTTCGAAAAGGAAGTCCTGAATTTGTAAACTCTGGTCCGTTTGAAGTTGTAAATGCTTTAGATTTCAACCAAATTGAGACTATAATTGAGAAATATGAAATTGAAGATGTGTATTTGATGGCAGCATTACTTTCTGCTACAGCTGAAAAAAATCCTGCTTTTGCGTGGGACTTGAATATGAATTCGCTTTTCCACGTATTGAATCTGGCTAAAGCCGGAAAGATCAAAAAAATATTCTGGCCATCGAGTATTGCCGTTTTCGGACCGACGACGCCAAAAGAAGATACGCCTCAATATACGATTATGGAGCCTTCAACAGTATATGGCATCAGCAAGCAGTCAGGTGAAAGATGGTGCGAATACTATCACAACATTTTTGGCGTGGACATCCGAAGCATCCGTTATCCAGGCTTGATCAGCTGGTCGACTCCTCCAGGCGGCGGTACTACTGATTATGCTGTGGATATCTATCACAAAGCTTTGAGCGACGGAAAATACGAATGCTTTTTGTCTGAAGAAACTAAGCTTCCGATGATGTATATGGACGATGCAATCCGTGCCACGATAAGCATTATGGAAGCTCCGAAAGAAAGTATCAAGATCCGTTCTTCGTATAATTTAGCAGGAATCAGCTTTACCCCAGAAGAGATTGCTGCCGAGATCAAAAAACATATTCCAGAATTTTCGATTTCGTATGCGCCTGATTTCAGGCAGAAGATTGCCGACAGCTGGCCATCAAGCATTGATGATTCGTATGCCAGAAAAGATTGGGGCTGGAAGCATGAATTTGACTTGGAAAGTATGACTAAAGATATGCTGGAACATTTATCAGAATAAAAAGAAACCCGAGAGCTATTTGTTCTCGGGTTTCTTTTTTAAGTTTAATTAAAAAAGGCTTATTGCTTTTTTAATTTATCGATAAGCGGATTTTCTATCGGTTCTTTAATTTTGATTACTTCATTTGAAATGTCATTTGGAATGGTCATCGAGAGCACATAATGTCTAATTTTCCATTCGCCATTGACTTTTACCACAACTCCAGAGCCACGACAGATTTTCATCTCGGTGTCCAAAAGTTCGTCAAACCAAGCCAGTTTTTTATCGTCGCTGAAATAAATGTTTCTTTCTAAAGCTTTGAAATTCCATGCCTGACCTTTGTCAAAATAAGGTTTGGAGAACGCTTCGAATTCTTTTTTGTTCCAGTTTTCTGTAGCATCTGTCCCGATAAAAATCGAATTCTCGGTCAGTTGGTCAAAATAGTTTTTGTAGTCTGCATTGGCTGCTGCGGCATGCCAGTTGTCTAGCATTTTTGTGATTTTTTCTTTTTCAGCATCAGCTTTCTTTTGGCCGTAAGTTGCTACAGTTAGCGTCAGGATAATGATAAGCGTAATTTTTTTCATCTGTAATTTTTTCTTTAAAGATAACAAAATTACTAATAGGTCACGAGTGTCCTAGCTGTTCATCATGTTGGGAAAGATCCAATCCTATAATTTCCGATTCTTCGGATACGCGAAGCGGGATAAATAAATTGGTGAATCGAAACAGGAAATAAGACCCAAAAAAGGTAAAGCTAGAAACCAATACCAATGCCATGATGTGGTGGGCAAAGACATTCCATCCGCCGTGAAGCAGGCTTGCATTTTCTCCCTGTGCAAATATAGCCGTGAGCACCATTCCGGTTATGCCGCCAACTCCATGACAGGCGAAAACATCGAGGGTATCGTCAATCTGTTTTAGCTTTTTCCAATAAAGCATTTTGTTGGATATAATTGCGGCCAAGAATCCGAAGAAGATACTTTTCGGAATAGAGATGTACCCCGCTGCTGGCGTAATAGCGACCAGTCCGACTACTGCTCCGATGCAGGCTCCCATGGCTGAAACTTTTCTTCCATTGATTCTGTCGAAAAACACCCAAGTAAGCATGGCTGAGGCTGAGGCAATTGTTGTTGTTGCGAAGGCCATGGCCGCGGTTGCATTTGCGGCAAGAGCCGATCCTGCGTTGAAGCCAAACCATCCGAACCATAGCATTCCTGTTCCTAAAAGGACAAACGGAATATTGGCGGGAATGTGTTCGCTATTCTTGCGTTTCCCTAAAACAAGTACTCCTGCTATGGCAGCAAAACCAGCGCTCATATGAACTACAGTGCCTCCTGCGAAATCCTTAACTCCGAAATAACTTCCTAGCAGGCCGTTCGGATGCCAGACCATGTGGCAGAGCGGCGTGTAGATAAACAAAGTAAACAAACAAATAAACATGAGAAAGGAGATAAAACGGATTCGTTCCGCAAGAGATCCTGTAATTATAGCGGGCGTGATTACTGCAAATTTCATTTGGAAAAGGGCAAACAGTATAAAGGGAATAGTGGAGGCCATTTTGAGATGGGGATGTTCTCCGACATTGTCGAAAAAAGAAAAAGTAGCAGGATTTCCTATAATCCCATAGTGTTTTCCATCAATTACAAAGCCAATAGAGTCTCCGAAAGAAAGGCTAAATCCAACGACTACCCATAATAGGCTAATGACTCCTAGGCAGATAAAGCTTTTTAGCATTGTTGAGATTACGTTTTTCTTGCCTACCATTCCTCCATAGAAAAAGGAAAGCCCTGGAGTCATCAGAAGGACAAGACAGGAAGCTGTCAGAAGCCATGCTACATCAGCAGGGATTATAGCGTTTGTACTTCCGAAATCGGAAGCAGGAAAGTCAGTTTTGGGTTCATAGACTAATCCGATGAGGGCAACAACGGTGATAATGATAAAAGAAGCAATCCAACGTTTTTCTATTTTCATTTCTATTATTTTATAGTTATACCCTATTTTTATATAGGTAAAAGTATAAAATTATATTAAAATATAAAATTATGCCCTATAAAAACATAGGTATAATTTACGAAAACGTTATAATTTTAAGTTTGAAATAATTTAAAAATCGCGATAATGAATTTTTTTGTGGACGCTTTCTATTTCTTTTTCTATGGTCCGGACGGTTGTATAAATCTTTCTTTTTACGTCCTTGCTCCAAAACCGAAGCACAAGCCAGCCTTTAGAAGCTAGGTATTCATTAACGATTTTATCACGGTCTCTATTTTTTTCAATTTTTGCCACCCAATATTCTTTGTTGGTGTCGAGCCGATGTTTTATGGTTTCCCAGTCTTTGCCATGAAAGAATTCTCCATCGACAAATATTGCGATTTTATACTTTTTGAAAGAAAGGTCAGGAGTTCCAAAAATAGTTTTGTCGTGTTTCCTATATCGGTGCCCGCGGTGCCAAAGTGCTTTCGCCAAAAGTCTTTCTTCTTTGGTGTCTTTGCCTTTTATGGCCCGCATTATCTTGCTTCGTTTTTCTTTTGAGAAAACATCCATTTCTAAAAACTATTAGTGGCGTTAGTTTTTGAAGGCGGATACTAAATTTAAGAACTGGCGATTACTGTGATTAGCTAAGATAATCAAAAAAGAAACGCGGGTCAATTGCCCGCGTTCTGTAAAAAGTTATAAGATTTTTAGAAAGTACAAGCACAATTGCTGACACCTTGGAAAATATCAAGACCCAAAGTAATCATGTGAGTACCGCTGTTATAGGCCAATAGCTCATTTGTGGTAAGCTGATAGGAATAGGCGAAATAAAAATTAGATTTTTTCAATCCTGCCATAGGTCCTATGTTGACAGGCTCTAACATCTGGTCGTTTAGGAAACGGTAGCTTATCCCAGCCCAATAGTAGTCTTCGCTGTCTTTCCAGCGCAGTTTTACGTTCAAGTCTGTGGAAGAACGTCCGTCGCTTTCAAAATATTGGACATAGGCAGAAGGCTCTACTTCGAAGTCGCTGTTTCTGTTTTCTCTAAAAATGTAACCGGTATAAAATTGATAATTTCGAAGTTTTCCAGGTTCATTGATGTTGAATTTATCTAGATTTTTATCCAAGATATTGCTGGCATTAAAACTGAAGTAAAAATCTTGGAATCGGTACAATACGGCCACATCAAAGTTATGGTTGACAACGGAACGATCATCACGGACAGCCATATCTGGGACATTAAAATTTTCGATTTCAAGTCGGAATTGGTTCAAGTTGTACGAAATACCGAAGGATAAGAACTGGTCGTAATATTTGTCCAAGATAAGGTGATGGGCAAAAGAAAATTTGCCTCCATATTGCCTTGTGTTTCCGTTTTTGTCATTATAAAGAAATACTCCGATTCCTGAATTGTCCGAGATTCTCATGTCGCCAGCCAAAGACTGCATGTCTGGCGCATCTTTGATTCCGACCCATTGGGTCAGTCCGTTCATCCTAATCTTCACATTGTCTCCGATTCCGGCATAAGCAGGAGAAATCACAAATGGATTATCTGCCAAATATTGAGTGAAGGTAGGTATCGACAATTCTTGAGAATGCAGGCTGTGCATAGACAAGAAAATCAGCAGAAGATAGTATATTTTTTTCATTTTGTGTTTGTTTTTGGGGCACTTTAATTGAAGCCGTTTCTGCCAAATAGTAGCAGAAACGACTTTTCTTTTTTTATCTGTAAATAGTGAAGTTTCCGACAAATTCTCTGTTATCATTCGGATTTCCGAGCTTGATGAGGTACCAGTAATCTCCAGAAGGCATTTCGGTTCCGTTGTATCTTCCGTCCCACGATTGGCCTTGTCGCAACGATGCGAGTTTCCTTCCGTATCGGTCAAAGATATCGGTCGTAATGTTCGGATAGTTTTGAGTATTGCCTGGCGACCAAGTGTCGTTGTCGCCGTCGTCATTCGGAGTGGTTACGTTTGGAATCGTAATATCTGTAAATATTACATTGATAACAGCTCTGGCTTCGCAGCCGCTGCTGTCGGTCACTACAACTTCATAAGTACCCGATTGGAAGAATACATATACATTATTCCTTCCGTTGTCATAGCCGTTGAAAGTATAGGTATAATTCCCTGTTCCTCCAGAAGCTGTCGCGGTAATTTGGTTAAGCCCTGTTTCTGCTAATGTTACTGTCAGCGGTATTCCATTGTTGATGCTAAAAGAAACGGTATCTGTACACGCAGAAGCATGAACTACCTCCACAGTATGGCTTCCATTAGGAAGATTTGTAAAGATGTTTCCAGTCTGAGGTGTTCCTCCATCCAACGAATAAGTTACTGCGTTGGCCACACTTGGGTTGATTAGGATTGTAACTGTGTTTTCGCCGCAGTTGTAAACGATAGTTTCGTCAGCATCAATGTCAACTGGAGCATCTAAGGTCACTTGAACAGAAGTAGTACAGCCTTTTGCATCTTTTACATAGATGGTATAGGTCTGTCCTCCGTCTAAGTTCTCGTATAAAAATTCACCTCGTACATAAGTACCGTTTTCTGTAAGACTCGTAGAATAAGGTGCTGTTCCTCCGCTTACCGAAATCTCAATAGCGCCATTATTGTCATCTACGCAGATTTCTTGAAGTACATCTATTGCTGTTGCCTGCAAAGCATTTGGCTCGGTTACTGCAATAGCGACTTCTCTGTAACATCCTTTAGAATCAACAGCTCTTACAAAATAATTTCCTGCCGCAATATTCTGGAATACGTTGCTAGAAGAAAGGACAAAGTCAGGAGAAATTCCATATTGTAAAGGTCCTGTTCCGCCAGAAGCTGTTATGGTAATTCTTCCGTTCGCAAGTCCGTTGCAGGTTGCATTAACTGCTGTTGCCGTTGCCGTAATTGGCACCACTGGGTTGATTCTGAAAGAGGCAGTTTTAGTACATCCGTTGGTATGCTTGACATAAACAGTATGGTTTCCAGGTGCCAAATTGCTGAAGGTGTTTGATGTCACATATGTAATTCCGTCTAATGAATACTGTACGTCGTTTACAACCGCCGGATTTACTGAAACAGTTACGGTATTTCCAGGTATATTGTTGTCACAATTCGTCGTTACAGCTACAGTCGGCTGTAAGTTTAAGCCTTCGTTTATGCGGAATACTGCAGGAGCCATTAGACATCCGTTGGCATCTTTTACATACACAGTATACTGTCTTCCTCCAATCAATCCGGTATAGGTCAACGTCGGCGTGAAGTTGGCAGGATTGTTTGAATTAAGACTCGTGAAATACGGAGCCGTTCCTCCAGAAGGGATTATCGTTATTGTTCCATCATCCGATCCGTCGCAGGTTTCTGGTGTTCCGTTTACGATAGCCGTAAGTGCAGCGGCAGGCTGTGTTACTGTAATATTCGTAAGCGTAACTTCGCAACCGTTTTGGTCTTTTACTTTTATCGAATAAGTTCCAGCAGCAAGATTGTTGAAAGTGCTTGATGAAATATAGGTATAAGCCGGAGAAATTGCATATTGGAATATTCCTGTTCCTCCTGATGCTGTAACTTGAATACTTCCTGTCGATTGTCCGAAGCATAGAACGTTAGCCGTCACATTAGCAGTTGCTGTAACAGGCACTATAGTATTGATTGTGAAAGGAGCCGTTTTCGTACAGGTATTCTGATGCTGAACGTAAGCGGTATAGTTTCCAGGCGCCAGGTTGGTAAAGGTATTTGAAGTGCCATAGGTTATTCCGTCTAGTGAATATTGTACCTGTCCTGCGACCGCTGGATTTACGTTTATGGTTACCGTGTTTCCAGGGACATTATTCGTACAGTTCGTTACTACGGTTGCTGTAGGTCGAATGTCTACACCTCGATTTATGGTAAAAGTCAGCGGTGTTATAGAACATCCGTTGGCATCCTTCACATATACAGTGTAGGTCTGTCCTCCGTTCAAATTCTGGTAGACGAAAAGATCCTGTACAAAATCTGCAGCGTTGTTGGAATTGAGGCTAGTAAAATATGGAGCCGTTCCTCCAGAAGGCGTAATGGTTATTGTTCCGTCATTATTTCCAAGGCAGGTTTCTGGCGTTCCGTTTACCGTTGCAGAAAGCGCTGAAGCTGGCTGTGTTACGGTGATGTTCGATAATACGATTTCGCATCCTATCGCGTCCCTTACATTTATGGTATAAGTTCCGGCCGCAAGATTGCTGAAAGTATCCGAAGTTCCATAAACAAAGGCTG